>JBGASW010000004.1:0-341259 GCA_044229475.1 Thermoanaerobaculia bacterium
TTAGCTCTCGACTTCGGGGGGTGGTCTTTGCTCTGCTATGAGCGTTCATCCGGGCCCTTTCCAGTGGTTTCCTGCTGCTCGCACCAACAGCATTCCACCGGTTAACCCGGGTGAACAACCTCCTGAGTCTTTACACCTAGTCCTTGTCGCCGTCGAGGCCGAGGGACTTCATCTTGCGGTGGAGCGTCGTGCGGTCGAGGCCGAGGCGCTCGGCCGCGCGCGAGACGTTGCCCTTCGTCTCCGCGAGGACGCGCGCGAGGTACTTCTTCTCGAACGCGTCGCGCGCCTCGGCGAGCGGGAGCACGCCGGAGATGTCCGACACGGCGTGCGACCCGGAGACGGGGCGCGGCGCACCCTCCTCGGGCGGAAGATCCTGGAGCCGCACGGACGGGCCGGACGTCATGAGGAGGACGCGTTCGACGAGATTCTGGAGCTCGCGGACGTTGCCGGGCCAGCGCCGCGCCGCGAGCGCCGCGAGCGCCGCGGGCTCGAACGTCTTCGCGCGCCGCCCGCGCTTCCGGGCGACCGACTCGGCGAAATGCGCCACGAGGAGCGGGACGTCCTCGGGCCGCTCCGCGAGCGGCGGCACCACCAGCGGGACGACCGCGAGGCGGAAGTAGAGGTCCTCGCGGAAGGCGCCCGCGCGGATCATCGCCGGGAGGTCGCGGTTCGTAGCCGCGACGATCCGCACGTCGGTCGCGACGGTCTTCGTGCCGCCGACACGCGTGATCTTCCCGTCCTGGATCGCGCGGAGGATCTTCGCCTGGGTCCGCGGTGACATGTCGCCGATCTCGTCGAGGAAGAGCGTCCCGCCGTCGGCCTGCTCCCACTTGCCCTTGCGGTCCTCGAACGCGCCCGTGAACGACCCCTTCACGTGGCCGAAGAGCTCGCTCTCGATGAGTTCCTCGGGAATCGCGGCGCCGTTGACCTCGACGAACGGGCCCGCGGCGCGCGGCGAGGCGCGGTGGAGCGCCCGCGCGACGAGTTCCTTGCCGGTCCCGCTCTCGCCCGTGATGAGAACGCGCGCATCCGAGGCTCCCGCCCGCGCGATCTCGGACTTCAGGCGCGCCATCGCAGGGCTGTCGCCGAGGAGGAGCTCCTCTTCCGCGGCACGTGCGTCGCGGCTCGCGAGTTCGCGCCTGAGGTCGTCGCGCTCGCGCGCGAGCCGCGTGCGCTCGAGGGCCTTCTCGAGCGTCAGGAGGACGCGCTCGAGCGCGAGAGGCTTTTCGAGGAAGTCGTCCGCGCCGCGCTTGACGGCCCCGACGGCCGTCTCGACGGTTCCGTGGCCCGAGATCATGACGACGGGGCCGGCGAAGCCTCCCGCGCGGAGGCGGTCGAGGACCGTGAGGCCGTCCCCGTCGGGCAGCCAGACGTCGAGGAGGACGGCGTCGGGCGGCGCGTCGCCGAGCGCGCGCCGGACCGCCTCCTGCCCGAGGCCGACTGCGTCCACGACGTATCCCTCGTCGCCGAGGATCTGGCCGAGCGTCTCGCGGATGCCGGGCTCGTCGTCGCAGACGAGGACGCGCGCCGCGCTCACGCGCGCCTCACGCTGCGGGCCACTCGAGGAGGAATCGGCATCCGTGGGGTGCATTCTCCTCCACGCGCACCGTGCCGCCGTGCTCGGCCGCGATCCGCGCGACGATGGCGAGCCCGAGGCCCGAACCCCGGCCCTTCGTCGAATACTCGGCGTCGAAGACGCGCTCGCGGTCCGCGGGGGCGATCCCCGGGCCGTCGTCCTCGACCGACACGACCGCCCGCCCCTCCACGACCCGCACGGCCACCCGGACGCGCCCGCCCTCGGGCGTTGCGGCGACCGCGTTGTCGACGAGGTTGATGAGCGCACGGCGGAGCTGTCCCGCGTCGGCCCGCGCGGGCGCGAGGTCCTCCGGAGCCTCGGCCGTCACGGCGATCCCGCGCTTGACGCCGTCGTAGAGCTTTGCGACCTGGCGGGCCACGGCGGCGAGGTCCGTGGGGGCGAGGACCGCCGCAGGCAGGCGCGCGAAACGCTGGAACGTGTCCACGAGCGCGGCGAGCGCGGCCACCTCCTGGACGATCGTCGACGCCCCCTCCTCGACGACGCGGGGGAGGCCGTCGCCGGAGTCGGGAGAGGACGCCGCGCGGCGGCGCATGCGCTCGGCCGCGAGTCGGATCGGCGTGAGCGGGTTCTTGATCTCGTGGGCCATGCGGCGCGCGGCCTCTTCCCACGCGGCCGCGCGCTCGGCCGCGACGAGGGCGGTCGTGTCCTCGAGCGTCACGATGCTCGGGCCCGCGCCGCCGGAGTCGGCCGGGGCCTGCGCGAGGTGCGCCTCCAGAACGCGCCGGCCGATCTTGAGCGTCGCCTCGCGCAGTCCACCCTCGCGCGCGCGGGAGAGGAACTCGCGCAGCGGGGCGAGCGGAGCGGGCGCGAGGAGGTCGTCGAGCCGCTCGACGGCGCCCTCGCCCTCGCGGTCCAGGAGACGGCGCGCCGTGTCGTTCAGGAACGCGAGGCGGCCGTCCTCCCAGAACGCGACGACGCCGGCGTCCAGCCGTTCGAGGATCGAGCCGAACCGCCGGCGCTGCTCGTCGAGCTGCCGGTTCGTGGCCTCGAGCTCCGCGTTCGCGGCGACGAGCTCGGCCCTGCGGCGTCTCAGCTCGGAGGTCATCGCGTTGAACGCGCGCGCGAGGGCGCCGATCTCGTCCCCGCCCTCCACCTCGACGAGCGCGTCGAAGTCGCCCGCCCCGACGCGGCGCGCCGAGGCCGCGAGCGCCCCGATCGGACGCGTCACGCGCCGCGCGAGGAGGAGGCCGACCCAGACCGCCGCGAGGAGGACGACGAAGGCGAGGAGGAGGAAGAGGAGGACCTGGATCGCTTCGAGCGAGGCGCGCTCGGCCTTCAGCATCGCGTAGGCGGACGTCGCGCGACCCAGCTCGCGGATGGGCTCGGCCTCGGCGGAGGGTTCGAACGTGCCGACGAGGAGCGTGCCCGCGGGCGAGACGAAGAGCGACCGGCCGGTCTGCCCGCCGTCGTGCGTGGCCTCGATCCGGCGCGAGACACCGCGCGCCTTCGCGTCGGCCAGCCAGTCCGCCCCGGCGTCGGCGACGTCGCGGACCGGCCAGCGCGGCGAGCTCACGGCGACGGGCGGGCCGCCGGGCCGGCGCCACTCGATGTAGTCCACGCCGGACTCCTCGCGGGCGGATGACAGGAGCGCGACGACGTCCCTCTCGGGCGCGGCCGCGAGGCGCGGGAGAAGCCGGTCGGCCGTGCGGCGCTCGAGGGCGGCCGAGCGCGCGCGGACGAGGTCCGCGACTTGCCGCCCCGCGCGGATCGTGTTCTCGACGGGCGGCGCGAACCAGCGTTCGACGCTCTTCTGCAGGAGGCCCGTCGTCGGGAGGATCAGGAGCGAGATCGGGAGGAGGGCGAGCCCGACGTACGCCGCCACGACGCGCGCGCGGAAACGGGACCCGAAGACGCCGCGCCTCGACTCGAGGACGAGCTTGATGCCGTTGCGCACGAGGACGAAGAGGAGGACGAGGATGAGGACGACGACGATGTAGAAGAGGACGAAGAGCAGGACGCGGTTCGTTGCGGCGGCGGCCGTGAGGTCGCGCGTCCTGAGGACGAGCGCGTACCCGCCCGCGAGGGCGGCTCCGAGCGCGAGGCCGATCGCGAGGAGAATCCGGTTGTCGCGCGTCCACCGGTACGGCGGAACGGGCGGCACGGACTCCGTCAGCGGGCGCCCGCCGCCGTCCATTCGAAGATCCCCGACCGCGCCCAGTCGGTCTCGTCGCTCGTCGGCACGACGCCGAGCGCGACGCCGCTGCCGTAGCGGCAGCGCAGGCGCACGACGAGCTTCTTGCCGAGGAGGTGGTCTCCCATCGTGAAGACGGGCAGGCCCGGAACGCGCCCCAGAGACGCGGCGGCCTCGTCCCGTGTCGGGACGACCTGCGTGTCGAGGAGGCGCGCGTCGAGTCGCCGCTCGACGAGGTAGTCGGAGGTGTCGGGCCGGTACGTCGCCGTCACGGCGTAGAGGCGCTCGTCCTTCAGCGCGTCCCACCAGAGGTTACGGAAGACGAAGAGGCGGATCGTCCACGCCACGGTCGTCGGGAGCCCGGACGCGAGGCGCTGGCGCGCCGCTTCGGGAAGGCCGGGGGAGAGCTTCGCCTCGACGTGGAGTTCGCGGCCCGTAAGCCAGCTGGAGACGCCCGGGACCTCGGCGGCCGGAGGAGCCTGGGCGGACGACACCCCGGCGAGGGCGAGCAGAGCTCCCAAGAGCAGGGGGGCCGTCGGCCCGGGGCGCGTCGACACCCCGCGACTTTAACGGTTTACGTGGCGGGCTGCGGCGGGAGCCTGCGAGGGCGCGTGCCGTGCCGCGCGGACTTCCTCGCGGAGAAGAGCCGCGAGGCTGGCGTGCATCGCGTGCCCGGCCTTGTGAGCGACGACATGGCCGGTGACGGGGCGGCCCACGAGCGCGAGATCGCCGAGCAGGTCGAGCACCTTGTGGCGGACGAACTCGTCCGGGAAGCGCAGGTCGCCGTTCTCGACGCGGTCCTCTCCGACGACGATGCAGTTCTCGGGCGAGGCGCCGCGGGCGAGGCCGTGCTGCTTCAGGAGCTCGTACTCGGAAAGGAATCCGAACGTGCGTGCGGGCGCGACGTGCGTCGCGTACGTATCGGGGGAGAGAACGACCGTGAGCGACTGGCGCCCGACGGCCGGATTCGGGAAATCGATCGTGTAGGTCACACGCAGGTCGCGCGCGGGCCGTATCTCGAGCTTCTTGCCGCCGGAGGCCGTCAGCGAGAGGACGCGGGACGGCGTGAACGGCGCCTTGAGCGCCGCGAGGGGCGCCGCACCGGCTTTCGAGAAGGCCTCGAGCCACGGGAGCGCGCTCCCGTCGAGGATCGGGACCTCGGGTCCGTCGACCTCGACGAGCAGGTTGTCGAGCCCGGCGCCGACGGCGGCCGAGAGGAGGTGCTCGACGGTGCTCACGTCCCGGCCGCGCTCGCCGAGCGACGTCGCGTGGTCGAAGCGGCCCGCAGCTTCCGCGATTGCGGGGACGAACGCGTCCACGTCGGTGCGCCAAAACACGATCCCGTGGTTCGCCCCCGCGGGGCGAAGGACGACGTGGACGTGGCGGCCGCTGTGGAGGCCGATTCCCGAGATCCGGACCGGCCTGGCGAGCGTGGTCTGCACGAGCATTGCGGCCCGTTTTGCATGGTGGGTGCCACGGCCGTCCCCCAGTGTTTGCAATGAGTTGCGCGCCTCCGCCGCCAGACGGGCGCCCCCGGAGTGCGGCATCCCCGCGGCGCCTGCGGCGGAATCGCCACAGGTTCGGAGGACTCCCGCCGGCCGCCGGCCGCCGGGCGTCCGGGACGCGGCTGCTATCCTCGGCACACTCCCGGAGGAACGTGTGCTCGCGCCCGAGGAAGAAAAGTTTTATCAGGACTTTCTCGCCGTGGTCGCCCAGAAGTGGCGCCCGGCGAAGGCCGCCTTCTACACGCTCGACCCGGGCGGGGCGGTGTTCCGCCTGAAGGCGCAGTTCGGGTTCACGCGCGGCGACCGGCTCGCGGAGCGCATGGGGCGCAACGAGCCGCTCGTCAACCAGATCTACGAGCACCGCGAGCCCACCTTCATCAACAACGTGAACCAGGCGGGCCGCCTCGCGGACACCATGATCCAGTCGACGTCGACGCGCATGCTCGTGGCGCCCCTCTACCTCGACGGGCGAATCATGGGTCTCGTCGACATGCGCGACAAGGCGGGCCGCGTCCCCTTCACGCACGACGACGCCCTCGAGATGGCGGACCTCCTCCGGCGGTTCGCCGTCGAACTCCGCCGGCTCAGCGACGCGAAGTCCGCGGTGTCCATCCTCCGTGAGCCGCCTCCGGTGGTCGAGCGGCCGCTCGACCCGCCGACGCCTTCCCCCGCCATGCCGTCGCCCCTCGAGAAGACGTCCGGATTCGCCGCCATTCCCGCGACGTCGGGCATCTTTCGCCGCGCGCCGATGCCGCCCTCCGTTTCCGAGCCGGTGGACACCGCCCTGCCCGGCTTGGCCGTGCGCACGCTGCGCCTCGTCGAAGAGACGCTCGCGCGCGGCGGCGCCCAGCGTCTCGCGGCGGCTCCGGCCGGGGGCCTCTCGCCGCGCGAGGCCGAATTCGTCCAGCTCTACCTTCCGACCTGCCTGAACTACGACGAGGTCGAAGTCGCGGCCGTGTCGTCGTTCCAGCCCTCGGTCGGGATCGTGACCGTCACGTCGCGCCGCCCGCTGGATGCCGACGTCGTCCCGGCGCTGACGGAGAACCTCGAGAAGATCTTCGCGAAGACGGCGGTGCCGTTCGCCTTCACGCGCGACCCGGTGGTCCGGCCGCTGGACGCGCCCGGCGAGGGAAGGCCCGTGCGCCGCGCGGACATCGCGGCGATCCAGTCCTCCGTCCTCGACAGCTCGCCGGAGGGCGTCGTTCTCTTCTCGCTCCTCTACCGGCACGGGCCGAACCCCGAGTCGCGCGAGGCGCTCCGCTCGGCGCACGTCGTGCTGCGCAACGTCCTCGCGGGGACGCGCGGGGAGGCCCGGTTCCGCGAGTCCTACCGCGGCCTTGTCAACAAGCTCCTCGAGCCCGGGCTGATCAGGCGCACGGCGCTCAAGACGCACTCGTTCAACGTCGGGCGCATGGCGCGCAAGCTTGCCGTCCAGATCGGCGTCGCGCCCATGGACGTCGAGCAGATCACCGTGGCCGCGATCCTCCACGACGTCGGGCTGCGGGAGCTGAACTACGACACGCTCTACGCGAAGCGCACGCTGACGGACGAGGAGCTCACGCTCCTGAAGACCCACCCGCGCGTCGGCGCCTACCTCGTCGAGGACATCCCGTGGCCGTACCCGATCGCCCCGCTCATCCGGCACCACCACGAGCGCTGGGACGGCGGCGGCTACCCGGACGGCCTGCGCGGCGAGCAGATTCCGCTCGGCTCGCGCATCATCCACCTGTGCGAAGCCTTCGACGCGATGACGGCGCCCACGTCCTACCGGGCGGTGCTCTCGGACTACCAGGCGCTCGACATCATCGAATCGAAGGCGGGCACGCAGTTCGACCCCGAGCTCGCGCCCGAGTTCAAGCGCATGGTCGAGAGTCCCTCGGACTGACGGGGCGCGCGTGAAGTCGCGGCTCGACCGCGAGGAGCGGAAGAAGGACGCGCGCGCCGCCGCGAAGAACTCGGGGGTCCGCCCGATCGCGACGAACCGGCGCGCGTTCCACGAGTACTTCGTCGAGGAGAAGTTCGAGGCCGGCCTCGCGCTCACGGGCAGCGAGGTCAAGTCGCTGCGCGAGGGCAAGGCGAGCCTCCAGGACGGCTACGTCGCCGTCGAGGGCGGCGAGGCCTGGCTCTGGAACGTCCACGTGCCGCCGTACGGCGCGGCGAGCTACAACAACGTCGACGCGAAGAGGAAGCGCAAGCTTCTCCTCCACAAGCGCGAGATCGTCCGGCTCGCCTCGAAGATTCAGAAATCGGGCGCCACGTGCGTCCCGCTGACTCTGTACTTCAAGGGGGCGCGCGTGAAGGTCGAGATCGCGCTCGTCACGGGCAAGAAGCTGCACGACAAGCGCGAGACGATCCGCCGCCGCGAGGCCGACCGCGAGGCGCGTTCCGCGATGAAGGACGCGCGGGCGCCGAAGCGCTGACGCCGGGTCCGCGCCCGGGTCAAATTTCGAGGGACCGTCGCGGCGCGGCGAACAAATTTTGACGGATGCCGGGCGTTCGTTCGCGGCCCCGCATCCGCCTTTTCCCCTCGTCCGGTGACCCAAGTCACGTAAGAGGCGTGATTTTCCGTGGGCCCGGCGCACTCCCCGGCGAAGGCTCCGGGTCGGCACGGGTTCCGCAATGGACGGTGCAGCGAGGGGACACATGGCGCTCCATTTCCGGTGTACGGCTCGACGTGTCGCCGCGCGGGCTCTCGCGCTTCTGACGGCGCTTGTGATCGGCGGGCCGCTCGCGGCCGCTCGTCCCGACGGGCCTCTGTCCGCCGGCGCCAGCGGGAAGATCGTGGATCTTTCCGGCGGGCGGGGAGAAGGCGAGCTTCTGCGTTTCGACGCAGGGCTCGTCCCGGCGCTCCTCGCGCTCGCGCCCGAGGAGGGCGTCGCCGTCCTCGACTGGCCGTTCGCCCCGGGCGTGCGCCGCGCCGTGCGCGTCGAAAGGCACGAGGTCTGGGCCGACGGCGCGAAGGTCTTCCGCGTCGACGCGGGAGGCCGGACCGAGATCCCGCGCTCGCGGCTCGTGTTCTTCTGGGGCAGCGACACCGAGGGCGCGGGCGGGCGCGTCCTCGTCGCCGTGGACCCGTCGACGGGCGCGCTGACGGCGCTCGCGCACGGGCCCGAGGGCGTACACGAGATCGCGCGCGATCCTTCGGACGCCGCGGGCCGCCACCTCCTCGCAGCGCCCGCACGTCCGGACTTCACCGGCGTGAGATGCGGCCAGGAGGACTTTCCGGACACGGCCTCGCTGCCGGCGTCCGTCGCCCGGCATTCGGCCGCGGGCCGGAGCGCGGCGGTGCTCGGGTCGCTCTACAAGGGAATCCTCGCGATCGACACGGACACGGAGTACCTCGCCTCGTTCGGGAACAACACGACGACGACGACGAACTACATCGCGACGCTCGTCGCGAACATCAACGTGATGTACGAGAGGGACCTCAACCTGAGGCTCGTCGTCGGAACGACGTTTCTCCGGACGGGCACGGACCCGTGGACGGTCACGGGCTCGGGCGCGAGCGGCAGCCAGTTGAACGAGTTCACAAGTTACTGGAACACGAACTACCCGAAGGCGACGTATCCGAGGTCGTTCGCCGTCCTCTTCTCGGGCAAGAGCACGTCCGGGCTCTCGGGCATCGCGTGGGTCGCGGGCTCGGTTTGCGGCAGCGGGAACGACTACAGCTTCAACCAGATCTCCGCGAACGGGAGCTGGCTCTGGGGCGACACGCTGATCGTCGGCCACGAGGTCGGCCACAACATGGGATCGCCGCACACGCACTGCTATGCGAACCCCGCGCCCGACCGGTGCTACGCGGGCGAGAGCTGCTATTCGGGTGCGACGTCCTGCCCGGCGCCCCAGACGATCAACGGCGTTGCGAACGTCACCGGCACGATCATGAGCTACTGCCACCTGTCCGGAATCTCGGGCTGCGGCACCTCGCTCGTCTTCCACCCGCTCACGGTGAGCCGGTACGTGGGCCCGGCGCTCGACGCCGGCGCCTCGTCCGCGTGCATCTCGCTCGTGGTCCCTCCGCCCCCGCCCCCGCCTCCCGTGTCCGCGGCGACGGGCTTCAACGCCGTCCCGCCGTGCCGCCTGCTCGATACGCGCAACGCGGCGGGTCCGCTCGGCGCTCCGTCGCTCGGGGCGCTCGCGTCACGGTCGTTCGTCGCGACCGGAAACTGCGGCATTCCGTCGGGCGCCGTGGCGATCTCCGCGAACGTCACGGTCGTGAGCCCGACGGTCGCCGGCGACCTCGTCGCGTACCCGAACGGTCTCGCGTCGCCTCCAGGAACCTCGACGATCAGCTTCCGCGCCGGCCGCACGCGCGCGAACAACGCGCTCGTCTATCTCGCGGGGGACGGCAGCTTCCTCGTCACGAACAGGGCCGCCGGCTCGCTGGACCTCGTCGTCGACGTCAACGGTTACACGAAGTGAGGTCCGGGGTTCGCGCGGCCGCCTTCGCCCCCCTCGCCGTCCTGCTCGCGAGCACGCCCCTGTCGGCTCAACCGGTGCAGGGCGGGCCGCTCCCGGGGCCGCTGCCGCTCTTCCCGGCCGACAACTGGTGGAACGTCGACGTGAGCGCCGCGCCCGTCGACCCGGCGAGCGCCGCGTTCATCGCCTGGATCGGCGCTGCGAAGGGCATGCACCCCGACTTCGGCGGCGACGTCTCGACGGGCTCGACCGCGATCTACGGCATGCCGTACGTCGTCGTGCCCGGGACGCAGGCGCTCGAGCCGATGGCGTTCGACTACGCCTCGGAGAGCGACGCCGGCGCGCCGGGCCGCCCGGCGGGTTATCCGATCCCCGTCGAGGCGAAGACCCAGAGCCACTGGATCGAAGGCGGCTACCCGGGCAACTGCGACGCGTCGTACGCGGGCTCCCCGTGCCGCGGCGACAAGCACATGCTGATCGTGGACGCGGACCACCGGCTCCTCTTCGAGACGTGGAACACGCGCTGCCTGCCTTCGGGCTCGCCGGCGTGCGCGTGGCGCGCGGGCTCGGGCGCGGTCTTCTCCCTCGACTCGAACGCGCGGCGGCCGGACGGCTGGACGAGCGCGGACGCGGCCGGTCTCGCGATCCTTCCCGGCCTCGTGCGCTGGGACGAGGCGTACGGCGCCTCGCCCATCCGCCACGCGTTCCGCGTCACGGTCCGCGACACGAACGGGTACGTCTACCCGGCCTCGCACGTCGCGGGTTCGAACGCGAACGCGCCGCCGATGGGCGCTCGCCTGCGGCTCAGGGCGTCGAAGGACATCTCGGGATTCACCGCTCCGGTGCAGCGGATCTTCCAGGCCATGAAGACGTACGGCCTGATCGTCGCGGACAACGGGTCGGACATGTACGTGCAGGGCACGTACGACGTCCGCTGGGACAACGGCGTCCTGAACCCCGCGTTCGGCGCGATCACCGCCGGGGACTTCGAGGTCGTCCAGCTGGGCTGGCAGCCGTCGGCGCCTCCGGCCGCGACGCGGTTTCGCTCGGTTCCCCCGTGCCGCGTCGTGGACACGCGGACGGCGCAGGGCGCGCCCCCGATCGCGGCGAACGCCTCGCGCACGTTCGTTCTCACGGGCACCTGCGGCGTCTCCGCGACGGCAGTCACCGTGTCGGCCAACGTGACGGTCGTCGCCCCTCGGGCCTCGGGCGACCTCGTCTTCTTCCCGGCCGGGACGGGCGTGCCGAACGCCTCGACGTTAAGCTTCCGGGCGGGACGGACCCGTGCGAACAACACCCAGATTCTCCTGTCGTCCGACGGCACGGGGCGTGCAACGGCGAAGAACAACGCGGCTGGCGCGCTCGATCTCGTGATCGACGTCAGCGGGTACTACGAATGAGGCTCGCGAAAACTGTCGGTCCGGCTTTTCTCGCGCTGACGATTGGCGTCGCTGGTGAGACCTCCGCCCAGTCCCTGCCCCCGGGCTACGCCGTGCGGCCCGGGTTTCCGAAGGTGCTGCCCGGCAGCACCGGGCACCCCTCGAACGAGCCCGTGTGGGCGAACCTCGGCCTTCCGGGCGGCAGGTCCCTCATCCTCGGCACGAGCTCGAAGGAGCTCTATGTCCTGAACCAGGACGGCAGCGTCGCCGCGGGCTGGCCGCAGCCGCTGGGGGGGCAGGCCGTGAGCAGCGCGGCGGTCGGCGACCTCGACGGGGACGGAATCCCGGACATCGTCGTCGGGTTCGGCGGAGGCGTTTGGCCTCCCGCGGATCCCGCCACGGTCGGCGGCGTCGCCGCGTTCAAGAGGGATGGAACGCTTCTCTGGGTCGTGCTGAGCGCGAACGACGTCCCCACTCACAGCAGTTTTCCGCTCGGCGTCGTCTCGACTCCGGCGATCGGCGACATCGACGCCGACGGCCACGCGGACGTCGTCTGGGGATCGTGGGACGGACACATCTACGCGGTCGACGGGCGAAACGGCAGCGCGAAGGCCGGGACCTGGCCCCTGTTCGTGCGCGACACGATCTGGTCCTCTCCGTCGCTCTACGACCTCGACGGGAACGGCAAGCTCGAGATCATCATCGGCACGGACTCGCACGCCGATGCAACCGCGAATCCGCCCGGCGTTCCGCCGACGATCAACGGCGGCCGCCTGCACGTCCTCACGTACCTCGGGCAGGAGTTCCCGGGGTTTCCGTTCGACGTCGACCAGATCATCATGGGCTCGCCGGTCGTCGGCGACATCACGGGCGACGGCAGCCCGAAGATCGTCTTCGGGACCGGCACGTACTGGGGAAACCCGGCGCCCTGCGGGAGCGGGATCGGCACCCTTCGCAAGCGCGCGATCTACGCGTTGCGGTGCAACGGGCAGCTCCTTCCGGGTTTCGGCGTCGCGAACATGACGTCGGGCGAGGTCACGACCTCGCCCGCTCTCGCCGACCTCGACGGGGACGGCGTCCTCGATGTCGTCGTCACGGACATGGACTGCTCGACGGGCGCCGCGCAGAACTTCAACGTCTACGCGTTCAAGGGCACGGGCGCGCTGATGTGGAAGACGAAGCCGTTGGCGTACGCGGGCGTGAACCTGAGCGCGGGGCAGCCCGTCGTCGCCGACGTCTACGGCGACTCGAAGCTCGAGGTCCTCGTCCCCACGAATTCCGAGATCTGCATCCTCTCGAACACGGGTGTCCAGCTGACGGATGCCGGCGCGCCGCACAGCGCCGGAGAGTTCTCTCTCTACATGCCCTCTTCCTCGAGCGGCGCCACGCTCGACGTCGTCGGAGGCGTCCTGAACGTCGCGGCCGCGTCCTCGACCTCCGGAAACGTCAGCATTCACGCGTGGACGACGGGCAAGTCCGCCCCCCCCGTCTGGGGCTCGTACCGGAGGGACTCCGGGCGGCTCGCCGTCGCGCCGAATGCGGGCACGTGCGCCCCGCGCGCTCCCGCCCCGACGGTGTTCCATCCCCTGCCGCCCTGCCGCGTTCTGGACACGCGCGGGACGTTCGGTCCGCTCGGCGGGCCGGCGCTCGCCCCGATGACGCCGCGAAGCTTCAACGTGACGGGCGTGTGCGGGATCCCCGCGCTCGCGGTCGCCATTTCCGCGAACCTGACCGTGACGAACGTGACCGGATCGGGGGAGCTGATCGTGTTCCCGTCGGATGTCGCGCAACCCGGCACCAGCTCCGTGAGCTTCCGGGCGGGCAGAACCCGGGCAAACAACGCCCTCGTCTACCTCTCGGCGACGACCACAACCTTCAGTGTTTTCAACAATTGCATCGCGGGAGTGGACTTCATCCTGGACGTAAACGGGTACTTCCAGTGAGGCGCCGACACTACCAATCGAAATTCAATCTCAGTTAGACTCCGTTCAAAGCCGGAAAGAGGAGAAAGTCCATGAGCAAGGTTCGTATCGCCCGCGCCCTTCTCGTCGCGTCCGCCGTCGCCGCAGGCCTCTCGGCCACGTCGGCGCAGGCCCAGACCGGCCTGCAGTACTTCGCGCTCACGCCCTGCCGCGCCTACGACTCGCGCCCCTCCAACCCTCTCCCGGCCGCCACCCAGCGCAATGTGACGATCAAGGGCGTCTGCGGCGTGCCGGCGACGGCGAAGGCCGTGTCGCTCAACGCGACGATCGCCACGCCCACCATCGACGGCTTCTTCAGCATGTGGCCCGCGGGCGGTACCTTTCCGGTCGTGTCCACGCTGAACTTCCTCGCGGGTGAGCCGGCCATCGCGAACGGGGCGATCGTTCCGCTCGGGTCGAGCCCGACACAGGATCTCGCCCTGGCCTACGGCACGGCGGGCGGGGGCCAGACCCACGCCATCCTCGACGTCACGGGCTACTTCCAGTAAGCAGGTCCCGGAGGCCGGGGCCTCCGGGTTAGATTCCAGAGGTGTCACGAGAGCGGCTTCGGGCGTCCCTGCCTTACGCCGCTCTTTTCGTTCTCTCAAGCGCCCTCACGGCGTGGTGGATCGCCTCGGCGCGCATCCCGTCCAGCGCGGACCAGGCCGTCGTCGCGCTCATGGCGCGGCACATCCTCGAGGGCCGCGGACACCCGGTCTTCTACTGGGGCGCGACGTACGGCGGGACGCTCGAGCCGCATCTCCTCGCGCCGCTCTTCGGGCTCTTCGGCGCGACTCCCGAGGCCTTCCGCGGGTTCTACGTCGCGCTGTGGGCGGCGTTCTGGGGCGGCACGGTCGCCTTCACCGCGCGATTCTTCGGCCGCAGCGCCGCTCTCGTGGCCGCGGCGTACCTCGCGGTCCCGCCCTTCTTTCTCCCGTACAAGGTCCTGACGTCCGACGGCGCGTACGCGTCGGTGGCCCTGCTCGGGCTCGCGGCGCTGTGGTGCGCCTGCGAGGCCGACGCGCGGCTCGAGGCGGGCCGCCCCGCGGGCGCGTGGCTCGCCCTCCTGGGCCTCGCGGCGGGCGTCGGCCTCTGGGTGACGCCGGTGACCCTGCCCGTCGTCGGCGTCGCCGGCCTCTGGCTCCTGGTACGGCCGGGTCGCCGCGCGGATCTCGCCGCGCTCGCGGCGTGCGGGGCCGGGGCGCTCCTGGGCGCCGCGCCCACGCTCGTGTGGAACCTCCGGCACGGCGGCCGGAGCCTTCTGGCTCGCGAGATGTCGCCCGCATCGGGCGCGGGCCTCCTCTCGAACTTGGGAAGGTTCTTCGGCGAGTCGCTGCCCGTCCTCCTCGGCGCCGCGCGGCCGAACTTCTCGGAGGTGACCGAACCCTCGTTCTCCGGCGCGTTCGTCGTCGTTCCCGCCGTCGCCGGCCTCCTGCTCGTGCCCGCGCTCTTCGCCACCTGGCGCGACCGGAGGCTCCGCCTGCTTCTCACCGTCCTTGCCGTTCTCGCCGCGGCGACGATCCTCGTCGCGCGGCTCGCGCCGCGCGAACCCCGCTACATGGTCGCGGCCTACGCGGCGTTCGTCCCGCTCCTCGCCGCCAGCGTGGCGGGCGCCGCGCGGGGTCTCCCGCGGGCCGCGGCGGCAGCGGGGTTCGCGCTCCTCCTCGCGAGCAACCTCTCCGGCGCGGCGAAGGCCCGCCGGCACATCGAGGACGCGGACGACGCGCAGGTCACGGGGCCTCTCGGCCCCCTGCTCGCGGCGCTCAGGGACGCGGGGGCCACGCGCGTCTACGCCAACTACTGGACCGCCTACCGCGTGACGTTCGAGAGCGGCGGCGCGATCCTCGCGACGCCGCTCGCCCGGGAAGACGGCACGCGGAACCTCGAGTGGGACGCGGCGGTGCGTTCCGCGGTGGATCCCGCGGTCGTTCTCCTTCCGCCGCGCGACGCATGCTTCCGGGCGGCGCTGCTCGAGTCGGGGGCGACCTTCCGCGAGACGCGTGCCGGCGCCTTCGCGGTCTTTCACGCGCTGGCTCCCGCGGTGCGGGACGAGATCCGAGCCGCCGCGGCCCTCCCGATGCCTGCGGCCGCGTACCGGGTCGCGTGGAGCCGCGCGTCTCTCCCGACTCACCTCGCCCCGGGAGGGCAGTTCCCCGCGGCGATCCGTGCGGAGAACGACGGGCCCTGCACGTGGATGAACAACGTGCGCCTCGTCGCCACGTGGAGCGGGCCGACGCGCGTCGAGCGGGCCTTCGCGACGCCGGACCGCCGCGTGCCGCCCGGAGGCCGGGCGGACCTCGCGTTCACGCTCGCCGCGCCGGAAGCGCCGGGCGACTACGTGCTGAGCCTCGACCTCGAGCAGGAAGGGATCGCGCGGTTTTCCGCCAGGGGCGGCGCGCCGTACGTCGCGAACGTCGCAGTCGCCCGCTGATTCAGGGAAGGAGCCGGGCGAGGCCGACGTCGCCGTGCAGGTAACGCCGGGCGGCGGGGTCCGGCGGACCCGCGAGAACGAGAGCTCGGGGGCGGTAGAGGCCCACGGGCGGCGCTACGCCTCCGAGGAGGGACGCGGGAATCTCGTCCTCGAGTCGGAACCGGCCTTCGACCGGCCGCCACGTGAGGAGGACGATCCGGTCCCAGCCGAACCGCCGCCCCGGACAGGCGCCCGATTCGAAGCAGGCCTGCTCCTCCGGCATCCGGCACCGGAATCCCCCGGAATCGGCGACACACGCCGTGTGCGCGTCCGGGGACCACAGGAAGACGCCCGGCCGCGTCGTCTTGTTCTCCCACAGCAGCTGGCTCCAGCGCTCAGCGAGATAGGGCGCCTCGGTCGCCTGGTAGGCCGGATCGTGCGTCACGGCGAGGAGGAGGATCGCCCCCTCACGCGCCCGGGGAACCTCCTCGACGAGGGACGAGAGCTCGACCCGGTGGCGGCGCCACGTCGCGAGATACATGTCCTGGCGCTCCATCCCGCCGGCGATCCCGAAGCCCGTGAAGAGGACGACGCCGGCGAGGGCGGCGGCCCGGGCGGTCCGGCCGCCCGCGAGCAGCCGGCTCGCGGCGAGCCCAAGGACGACCGAAACGAGAACGCGGGAGAAGACCTGCGTCCGGTAGAAATACGAGGCGAAATGGACGCCCGCGTAGGCCGCGTGACACGCGACGGCGGCCGCGAGGCACCACGCCGCGAGCAGGCGCTCGCGCACCGCCTCGCGCCGGGCCTGGTCGCGGGACAGGCGCCGGAGCGCACGCACCACGAAGAACAGCCCGCAGAGCGCCGCGGCGACCCAGAGCGAGGCCGGGATCGCGCGTGGCGGCGCGTCGCCGAACGGGACGCGCGCAAGCGGCCAGGTCCAGGGGAGGAAGTCGTTCGCCGTGAGAGAGAGGGTGCCGCGAAGACGGTCCGCGAGCGTCAGCGGAGCCGCCGCCTGGCTCACGTACGACCCCGGCGCCCGGAAGGCCGCGGCGAGCAGGAGGCCGTACGGAACGAGCGCCGCGCCCCAGGCCGCCGTCGCCGCAGCGCTGCGCGCGCCGAATCCGGCGGCCGCGACGAACAGGAGCGGCGCGAGTGCGAGCGCCATGGCCGCGCCGTCGCCGGTGAACACGCTCGCGGCGGCGCTCGCTCCGCCCGCGGCGAGCCACGGCCACGGGCCGCCGTTCACGAATCGCATCGCGAACGCGAGGCCGAGGAGGCCGAGGAGCGTGCAGGTCTGGTAGCTCAGCGCGACGGGGCTCGCCGTCAGGAAGTCGCCCGTCGCGCAGATCGTGAGGGTGCCCGCGAGCCAGGCCGTGCGCGGCGCGCCGGGGAAGAGCTCGCGTGCGAGGCGCCAGGCCGCCCAGCCGATCGCCAGCCACGTCAGCCCGTACAGGAGCTGCAGCGCGAAGACGGGCTCGGGCGTGATCCACGCGAGGAACGTCGGCAGGCCGAGCAGCCGGCGGGTCGGGGCTCCCATCGGCGCGAACAGCCCGCGGACGCCCGCGGATTTCCACGCCTCCTGCACGACGCCCATCACGCTTGCGTCGTCCTGATAGAGCCCGCGGTCGGGCGCGAACAGGCCCCACACGAGGAGCGTGAGGAACGCCCAGAGCCCCCACGGGGGCCGCGCGGCCTCGGGCTGGACGGAATCGAGCTTCACGGCGCGCTCGCGAACGCGGACCGGTACTGTGAGACGAAGGGCGCGGCTGCCTTGACGTTGGCTTGCGGGATGAAGACCCAGCGCTCGAACGCGACCTCGACGAGCAGCCCGGAGTCGCCGGTCCACGAAATGAGGCGCTCGAGCGCCGAACGGGAATTGCCCACGACGGCCCACCGCAGCGGACGGTCGCCGAGGGACGCCCCGATCCCGTAGAAGTCTCCCCCCGTCTGGAACGGGACGCCGGCGATCCGGCGCGTCGAGAGGAAGTTCACGGGGTACGCGTCCCAGTAGTCGCCCGTGACCGCTTCGATCCCACGTTCTCCGAGGAACGCGATCACGTCGGAGTCGGCGTCGCGCCGTTTCTCCCACAGGCGGCGGGGCGCGGAGCCGGGCAGGAAGTAGACCGACACGTTGAAGACGAGGACGGTGCAGACGGCCGCGGCGGCGAGCGCAGCCGGGAGCCGTCCGGCCCGCGCAGCCGCGACGGCGGCGAGCCCGAGCGCCGCCGGCAGGAAGAAGAATGCAGGGAGCACGTAGCGGACCGTGAGCCCGCGCATCCCGCCGGCCCCCGAGAGAACGGCGAGCGCGCAGATCGTCAGCGCGACGAACGGGAGCGTCAGCTCGCGGAGGACGTCGCCGCTGCGCTCGCGCCGGGCCCTCGCCAGGGCGGTCCAGGCGCGCGCGGCGGCGAAGAGCGCGGCCGCGGCCCAGATCAGGAGGGCCGGGCCGCGCAGGCCCCGGGCGAGAGCAGACGCCGGGTTCGGACCGTTCTCGGGGTCGACGGATGCGACGAGCTCCGGGAGCGAGTAGGACACGAGGTATCGCGCGTTCTCGCCGAGGGCCCGGAGGCCCGACGTGGGCTCGACGGAGAAGTTGGACTGGAACGACCCCAGCGGCACGGCGACGTTCCAGGCGATCCAGGGAAGGGCGCCGAGGAGAAAAGCGGCGGCCGTCACCCCGGCGGCCCGCAGGCGGGCGAGCTCCCGCGGCCGCGCCGCGAGAAGCAGGAGAAACGCGGGGAGCGTCGCGGCGAGCGTCTGAATCGAGTTCCAGAAGCCGAGGCCCGCGACGAAGCCCAGAATCGCGAGCCGCCGCGGATCTGCGGGCGCCTGCCGGACGCGCTCGGCCGCGAGGAGAACCGCGAGGCAGAGCAGCATCGTCTCGGGGTAGCCGTTCGGCATGTACGTCCAGAAGAGATAGGCCGGCGGCGGAAGCGCGAAGAGGAGGACCGCGAGCGGGCCCGCGACGGGTCCGAGGAGCGGGAGGACGAGCGCCGCATAGACCACGAGCGCAAGCGAGCTCGAGAGGAGCGGCGTGATCGCGAGCGCCTCGCGCGTCGGCCCGAACGCGCGGAACGCGGCCGCGTGCCCGTAACACTCGAGGGCGCCGGCCCGCCGCGGCGTGTACCAGACCGCCGGGTGACCGTCGTTGATCCGAAGCGCGACGTAGCCGCTGTTCAGGCAGTCCGCGTCGGCGGCGTACTTGTGAGCGGGGTACGCGGTGGCGACCCGGAGGGCGATCCCGAGCGCCACGGCGACGAGCGCGGCGGCGCGGGCGCGGCGCCCGGCGGCGTCCGGAGCCGCGCGGGCCTTCTTCACGTGGGGCGAGGCCGGCTTCCCGGCTCGAGGACCGCCTCCACGATGAAGCGCGGGCGGCGCCGCGTCTCGTCGAGGTTCCGCCACAGGTACTCGCCGATGACGCCCATGACGAGGAGCTGCGCGCCGGACACGATGAGGAGCACGACCATGAGCGAGGCCCAGCCCTGCACCTTGAGGTCGAAGAAGAAGTGCGCGACGACGATGAAGAGCGCGTACAAGAGGCCCGCGACCGAGACGAGGAGGCCGAGGAGCGACGCCGCGCGGATCGGCACGTAGGAGAACGCGACGAACGAGTCGATGAAGTACTTCAGCTTGCGCCCGAAGCCCCACATCGAGCTCCCGTAGCGGGCCTCGCGCGCCTGCCGCCTGAAGGGCACGCACGCGGGGTCGAACCCGAGCCAGAGGACGAGGCCCATGAGGTAGGCGTTGCTCTCCTGGATCTGCAGGAGGAGGTCGCGGACGCTGCGGTCGACGACGAAGAAGTCGAAGCCCTGCTCGGGCATCGTGCGAATCGCGTAGCGGCGGAAGAGCCGGTAGAAGACGTTCGCGAGGAAGGCGGTCGCGAACGGGTCGTCCCGGCCCTCGCGCACGGCGAGGACGACCTTCTTCCCCTCGCGCCAGCGGACCAGCATCGCGTCGAGCGTCTCGGGGGGGTCCTGGAGGTCGGCGGAGATCGTCGCGATCGCGTCCCCGTTCGCGTGGGCGAGCCCGGCGAGGAGCGCGGCGTTCGACCCGAAGTTGCGCGAGAGCTTCACGATGCGGAGGCGCGGCTCGGCGGCCTGCAGGCGCACGAGCACGGCGAGGGAGTCGTCCTTCGAGCCGTCGTCCACGCACACGAACTCGAAGTCGTCGGACGGGTGGCGCGCGGCGAGCGCCGCGAGCCGCGCGAGGAGATCGGGCAGGCTCGGCGCGTTGTGGAAGACCGGGACGACGACCGAGACGCGGCTCATGCGAAACGCCGGAGGATGGCGTCGCGGTCGGCGTCCGCGACGGGGCCCATCGGGCGCGCCGGCACGCCCGCGACGATGGTCCAGTCGGGCACGTCGCGGGTCACGACCGCGCCGGGCGCGACGATCGCGCCGACGCCGACGGTGATCCCGGCCACGAGGTTCGCGCCCGTGCCGATCAGCGCGAATCGCTTCACGCGCGGGCCCGAGGCGGCCCACGGCGCGAGTCCGAAGCGGCGAAGGTAGACCTCGTTGTCGTTCACGGTGAGGACGCCCGGCCCGATGAAGACGTCCTCCTCGATCACCATGTTCCCGGTCAGGATCGCGCCGTCGATCACACGCGTCCGCGCGCCGACGACGGTGTCGTACATGACGAGGACGCCGCGCCCGAGCACGACATCGTCCGCGATGCGGCAGCCTTCGCGCACCGAGGCGAGGTCGCCCACCATGACGCGAGCGCCGAGCGTCGAGCCGGCGTAGAGAACCGCGTTCGCACCGACGACGCAGGCCGGGCCGAGGACGAGCGGCCCCGGGTCCGCGGGCACGGGTCGCGTCGTGTTCCCGCACGTGCGCGGGCGGCGGCCGAGGACGGCCCCGTCCTCGAGAAAGACGCCGTCGCCGACGACGACGTCCGCGTGGACGGTGACGTTGTGGCCGGCGGCCACGCCGGCGCCGAGGCGGGCGCCGGGCTCGATCACGGCGTTCCGGCCGAGCACGGGGGCGGCCTGCTGCGTCATCTCCCCCAACCCTACCAGTAGTGGGCCCGGTGGAGGCGGTAGAACGCGAGCGTCCGTTCGAGGCCGTCGGTGAGCGGCGTCCGCGGGCTCCAGCCGAGAAGGCGGCGGATCTTCGAGACGTCCGAATAGAAGTCACCGGGCTCCTGCGCCTTGCGCTCGGCCGAGAAGGGCGCGTACTCCCAGCGCGCGCCGGTCAGCGCCTGGAGCTCGACCGCGAGATCCCGGAACGTCGTCGGGACGTCGACGCCCACGTTCAGGACCTCGGCGCGCGGCGCGTCCGGAGCGGCGGCGAGGAGGATGGCCTCCACGCAGTCGTCCACGTAAAGGAAGTCGCGCTTGATCGTGCCGTCCCCGAAGACGTGCATCGTCTCGCCGTCGAGCGCGAGGCGCACGAACCAGTTCACGACGCCGTAGCGCGAGTGCCTCATCTGCGCGCGCGGGCCGTAGACGTTCGTGAGGCGCAGCAGCGACGAGGGGATCCCGTGCACGCGGTCGTAGACCTCGATGATCTTCTCGGCCGTGAGGTTCGAGATCTCGTAGATCCCGCGCGGATTCGTCGGCGCGTCCTCGGAGACGGGCAGCGAAACCGCGGGGCCGTATTGCCCGCGCGTTCCCGTGAAGACGACCCGCGCGCGCGGGTTGACGTGCTTGAGCGCCTCCATGACGACGGCCGTGCCCTTCACGTTCATGTCGATGTCGGGGAACGGGTCCGTGAGGGAGAGCACGTGATCGACCTGGCCCGCGAGGTGGAAGACGACGTCCTGGCCGTCGACGAGTTTCCTCATCGCCTCCGGGTCACGGATGTCGGCCTCGTGGAAGGCGATCCGCGTGCGGACGCTCTCGAGGTTGAAGAGATTTCCGCCGTAGCCCGGGATCATCGCGTCGGCCACCGTCACGTCCGCGCCGCGCTCCACGAGGGCGATCACGAGGTTCGAGCCGATGAACCCGGCGCCGCCCGTCACGAGGGCGCGCGCGCCGGAAAAGCCGGAGGCGGCGGCGATCATGGGCGCGAGCATAGCGTCAGGGCCGGCCCGTGTATCGTTTCCCGCAGGGAAGCCGGATCACAGACCGATGAAAGAGTCGTTCGCCCAGAGTCTCAGGTGTCCCCGTTGCCGGCAGTCCGCGTGGAATCTCTCGATCCGGCAGAGCGACGAGCGGGAGGTCCGGGAGGGCGAGCTCGAATGCCGCGGCTGCGGCCGCCGCTTCGGAATCGAGCGCGGAATCGTCGACATGCTGGACCCCGAGGACGAGGCTCTCGCGCGGGAGATCGCCGGCTGGCACGAAATGGCCGGTCCGCTCGAGGAATCGCTCGTGCCGACGATGACCGCGCTCCCCTGGTATCCCCACGAGCCGTGGACGCACGTCGCCCCGGACTTCTTCCAGCTCTTCGAGCACGTGAATTTCACGGGGCTCCGCGTCGTGGACCTGGGCGCGGGCCGGACGTGGTCGTCCCGGTTCCTGATGGCGGTCGGACGTGCCGCCGAGCTCGTCGCGGTGGACGTCCTCAAGAAGCGGTTCCTCGGTCTCGAGACCGCGGAAGTCTTCTTCGGCCAGGACGGGATCTTCTTCGAGAGGGTCTGCGGCGACCTCCACGAGATTCCCGTGCGGGACGGATGGGCGGACGCGGTGTTCAGCTGCGCGGCGATCCACCATTCTTCCGACCCCGGGAAGGTGTTCCGGGAGGCCTGGCGGGTCCTGAAGCCCGGCGGGCGATTCGTCTTCATCTCGGAGCCCGTGAAGAAGAAGTCGATCCTGGCCCGCCGGCCCGACAACGAGGAAACGCGCCACGGGATCAACGAGCACATCTACACCTTCGACGAGTACCGGGACGCGTGGCGCGCGGCCGGCTTCCGCGGGGGGCAACTCTCGCCCCGAACCGTCCGCTACCGGGCGCTCTATCCCGACGCGGACTTCCAGGAGGGTCTGCCGTCCTTGCTGGCCCGCCTTATGCGTTCGGATCACGGGAGACGGCTCCTCGCCCGGCTCCTCGGCGGGCGCTTCACGGGTCCTCTCGTGTACCGCTACGCGAGCCTCCCGCTGACGTGCGTCCTGACCAGGCCGTCCGAAGGGTAGGAACGCGCCCCTACCCGATCGCGTCGAGCCGCGCCGCGATGCGGCGCGCCGCGGGGGAGGTGCTCGGGATCGGGGTCGGCCCAGCGGAAGCCCTTGTAGTACGGGGCGCGCGCGTCGGCCGGTACGAGGCCGCGGCTCTTCAGCGGGTACGCGATCCCGTCGTGGACGAACTCGGTGTGCGCGCCCCAGTCCGTCGCGATCGACGGCAGTCCGCACGCCATCGCCTCCATGAGCGGCATGTCCCAGCCCTCGCCGCGCCCCGCGGACACGTAGCAGTCCGCCGAGCGATAGAGCGCGCCCAGCTGGTGGTACGGGAACTCCCGGTTGTGGAGGAACGCGATGCGCCCGCCGCGGGTCGAGAGGCCGAGCGCCTCGATCTGCGCCCTCACGTTCGTCGCCGCGTTCACGTTGATGACTTTGCAGACGAGGGCGACGCTCTCCGCGCGCCGGAACGTCTGGTTGAAGACCTTGAGGATCATGTCCGCGCGCTTCCTCTCGCCCCACTCGAAGTTCGCGAGGAAGACGAAGTCGCCCGCGGGGTTCGGCACGCCGCGGATTGCCGGGTGGAAGTGGTCGACGTCGACGCCGAGCGGCATCACGTGGACCGGCTTCTTCAGGCCCGAGGCGAGGAACCCGTCGCGGTTGAACCGGGACGGCACCCACACCTCGTCCATCCCGTTCGCCTGCTTCACCCACTCCTCGGGGAAGCCGTCCACCTCGAGCATCGTGTAGCCGATCCGGTGGCGGCCCCTGTTGCGGTGGAACACGTCGCCCTGGCCGTAGACGACGGACACGCGCGGCCGCCGGCCGCTCCGGCGCGCGGAGATCACGTTCAGGACGTAGTCGCGGGCGTTCTCGTCCTCGCGCACCGGAAAGGGCGTGCCCGGACCGTAGACGTACTCGTAGGAGGCGCGGATTCCTTCCCGCTCGCAGGCCCGGAGGATTTCGCGGCAGCTCATCGCGTAGCCGGTGGGGAAGTTCAGGATCGACTGCCAGGCGAGCTCCTGCCGGTACCGGGCCTCGAGCTTCTTCCCCCAGAGGCTGCGAAACGTCTTCCGGCTCTCCTGGAAGACGGCCTCGAACGTCTTCGGCTGATCCGCGGTCGAGCCGTGTTCGTGGTGGACGAGCGTGACGGCGCCGCACACCACCGTCCGGAACCCCGCGTCCCTCGCGCGCAGGCAGAAGTCCGTGTCCTCGAAGTACGAGCGGAACTTCTCGGAGAGCCCGCCGATTGCGGCGAGCACCTCGCGCTTCACGTACGCGCACGCGAAGACGATCCCCTCGACGTCGCGCGTCGCGGCGTACTGGTTCACGTCCGTCTCGAGCGCGCCGATCTGCTGGCCCCAGAACGTGTCGGGCAGGATGAACGTCCCCGCATGGAGGAGCCGCCCGTCCGGGAGGACGAGCCGGCAGCCGACGATCCCGACGTCCGCCGACGCGTGGGCCGTTTCCCGGAGCGTGTCGAGCCAGCCGTCCTGGTGGATCTCCACGTCGTTGTTCAGGAGGACGACGTCGGCATCGGGCGGCGCCGCGGCGATGCCCGCGTTGTTCCCGCGCACGTACCCGAGGTTCGACGCGTTCGTCACGACGCGCACCCACGGCAGCTCGGCGAGGCGCGCGGGCGTCTCGTCCGTCGAGCCGTTGTCGACGGCGATGACGTCCGCCTCCGCGAGGTCGGTGTGCGCCTTCAGCGTTTCGAGGCAGCGGCGCGTCAGGTCCCAGCGGTTCCAGCAGAGGACGACGACGGCCGCCCGGCGGGGCGTCACGCGCCCTCCCGGGCCGGGAGGCGCCTCCAAAGGAGCGCCATTTCGGGCGCGACGTCGGAGCGTGTCATCTCGATCGTCTCGTTCCAGGGGTCGAGCGGGTACGGCGCATCGGCTCCCGCGTCGCCGCCCCTCGCGAGCGCGAGCGCCGCGGGCAGGGGCAGGGTCGCCACCGCGCGCGCGAGGGCCGCCGAGAGCTCGCGCGAGAGGGCGCGCAGCTCCGCGGCCTCCTTCCTCAGGCGCTCCAGCTCGTCGGCGCCGCTCACCATTTCCGGCCCACGAGGCCGCGCAGCCACTGGATCACGCGCCACGGGGCCGACGCCTTGACGGCCGCGACGTACGCCTCGGCCTCCTCCGTACGGTTCTTCAGCGCCACGCGGTCGGCCTCGAGCTCCGCGACGCGGTATGCGAGGCGCCGGTTCTCGTCCTCGAGCCGGCTCGCCGCGGCGAGCGCCATCTCGCGCTCGTGCCGCGCCTTCTCGACGCGCGCCGAGATCCACTCGTCGTCGGGAACGTGGTGGGTCACGCCGGAAGTATAGGAGGCGGGCCGGTCCGCGGCGTCAGGCGCCGAGCTCGCGCAGCCGCTCCTCGACGCGGGCGGCCGTGTGCGCCCATGTCCACTTCGCGGCCGCTTCCTGCGCGGCCCGGGCGCCCTTTGCGCGGGCCTCCTCGCGGTGCGTGAAGACGTGCCGGAACCGGGCCACGAGATCGTCGAGGTCGGGCTCGGCCCAGCGGAACCCCTCGTAGTACGGGCACTTCGCGTCCGCGGGGACGAGGCCCTTCAGCGCGATGGGGTAGCCGACGTCCTCGCTCAGGAACTCCGATTGGCCGCTCCACGGCGTCGCGATCACCGGGAGGCCGCAGGCCATCGCCTCGAGGATCGGCATCCCCCAGCCTTCGCCGCGCGACGGGAGCACGAACGCGTCCGCGCTCTGGTAGAGCATCGCGAGCTGGTTCGCACGGATGTGCGTGTTGTAGAGGAACGCCACCGGCGGGCCGTTCCGCGGCAGGCCGAGATCCTCGATCTGCCGGGGCACGTCGACGTGCCCGTCGTGGTTGTTCGCGCGGACGACGAGGAGGACGTCGTCGGCCCCCGAGAACGCCGCCGCATAGGCGCGCAGCAGGATCTCCGGCGCCTTGCGCTCGCCCCATTCGAAGACCGAGAGGAACGTGAACCGCGGACTCGCCCGGCGGGCCCCGGGCTCCGGCCGGAACCGCCCCGCGTCGTAGCCGAGCGGCACGACGCGGATCGGCTTCGTGACGCCGCTCTCGGCGAACCGCTCGGCGCCCCAGTGAGAGGGCGTCCACACCTCGTCCATCGCGTTGCAGGCGTCCGCCCACGCACGCGGGATCCCGTCCACCTCGAGCATCGTGAACCCGACGCGAGTGCCGCGGTGGGCCGTGTAGAAGAGGTCGGCCTGCTCGTAGCTCACCTGGGGCGCGTCCTCGTACGGAGGTCGCCGGGAGATCGCCTCGAGGACGGGGTCCGCGATGTGGGCCGTCCTCGGCCAGGGCGTCGGCCGGAACGCGAGATCGACGTCGCGCGCGAGAAGCGCGCGCGCGAGTTCCTCGGACGTGCTCGCGTACCCGATCGGCAGCCCCCAGCGCGACTGCCATGTCACCCGGAGGCGCCCGGCCTCCGTCACGGCTTCCCGCCCGCGCGCGCCTCGAGCTCCGTCAGCTTCTTCTCCAGATCCGCGACGCGCGTCCGCAGGCGCCGCTGGTCGGCGAGGAGGATGTCGATCACGCTCGAGACGGCGTGCTGGTACTCCGAGACCTGCCCCCACTGCGGGAGGCCGTACCACCAGAACAGCTTCGTGAGGCCGCGGCGGAACGCGTTGATCGCGGGTGCGAAGAACGGCCGCTCGGTCTCGAGGACGGCGTCGTTGAAGATCTCCGCGTGGAAGCGGAGAACGCCGAGCGCGCCGGCGAGCGTCGGGCTCCCGTGGTCGCCCTCGGCGACCTGGCGCGACACGGCCTCCAGTGCGTTCCCGGCGTCGTCGTCCGAGAGGATCCAGTAGACGTTCACGATCGGCCTCGCGGGCAGGATCGAGCCCTCCGGGCGGGCGTGTCAAGCGATCCGGCTAGACTCGCCCCGTGACGTCTCTGGCCCCGGCTCCGATCGTCTACGACAGCGCCCGCGAAGGTCTCCTCTTCGTCGAGGAGGCGAAGGCCCTCTGGCTCTACCGCCACCTCGTCGCGGAGATCGTCGCGCGCGACATCAAGGTCCGCTACAAGCGCTCCGTCCTCGGCGTGGCGTGGACCATGCTGAGCCCGCTCCTGAACATGCTCGCGATGACGTGGGTGTTCTCCCTCGTCATGCGGATGGACGTGAAGAACTTCCCGGTCTACTTCCTCACGGGCTCGATCTTCTGGGCCTTCTTCGCGGGCGCGACGAGTCACGCGGCGTCGCTCACGATCGACGCGGCCGAGATCACGAAGCGCGTCTACATCCCGCGCTCGGTCTTCGTCGTCTCGGCGGTCGGGGTCGCCCTCGTGAACCTCTGCCTCTCGCTCGTTCCGCTCTTCCTCATCGTCCTCTTCACGGGGTTTCCGATCCACGCGTCGTGGCTCTTCGTGCCCGTGTCGATCCTGATCGGCGCGCTCTTCACGACGGGGGTCGGCCTCGTGGTGTTCACGCTGGCCTCGCGCTTCGTCGACATCAAGGAAACCTACCTCGTCCTCGTGGGCGCCTGGTTCTTCGTGACGCCGATCGTCTACACGCCGTCGATCGTCCCCGAACGCTGGCGCTTCATCGTCCGGTACAACCCGATGACGTACCTCGTCGAGGTCTTCCGGGCGCCGCTCTACGACGGCTGGCTCCCGGGGCCGAAGACGCTCGCGTTCGCGGCGCTCGCCGCGGTCTCGTCTCTCGCGATCGGCTGGCTCTTCTACGCCTCCCGCATCGAGGAGTACGGCCGTGGCAGCTGAGCCCGCCGTCGAGCTCGCGGGCGTCTCCCTGAGCTACCGCATCCCGAAGGAGGCGGTGCAGACGTTCAAGGAGTACGCGATCCGCAAGCTCCAGGGCCGAATCGAGCACGGCGAGCTCGTCGCGCTCCGCGACGCGACGCTCTCGATTGCGCCGGGCGAGCGCGTCGGAGTCGTCGGCCCGAACGGCGCGGGCAAGAGCACGCTCTTCCGCGTCATCGCCCGCGTCCGCCGGCCCACGCGGGGGCGCGTCGTCGTCCGCGGGCGCGTCGCGCCGCTCCTCGAGCTCGGCCTCGGCTTCCACGGCGAGCTCACGGGCCGCGAGAACGTCGTCCTCCACGGCGCCGTCATGGGCCACTCGCGGAGGGACATGGAGCGGCGCATGGACGCGATCGCCGAGTTCGCGGAGCTCGAGGCCTTCCTCGACGCGCCGCTCAGGACGTACTCGACGGGCATGGCGGCCCGCCTTGCGTTCGCGGTCGCGACCGACGTCGACCCGGACATCCTCCTCGTCGACGAGGCCCTCGCGGTGGGCGACGAGCGCTTCCAGGCCAAGTGCCACGCCCGCATGGCCGGGTTCCACGAGCGCGGGAAGACGTTCCTCCTCGTGTCGCACTCGCTGCCCGAAATCGTCGCGAACTGCTCGCGGGCGATCTGGATCTCGGGAGGGCGCGTCGTCCAGGACGGCCCCGCCGCGGAGGTCTGCGCCGCGTACCACGCGTGGGCGCAGGGAGGAACGGCGTGAGCCGGCTGGAGATCCTTTCCTGAGGGTCGAGGTTCTTCCCCGGCTGCGTTGCCCCGTCTGCCGCTCGGGAGGGCTCGCGTGGCGCGAGTTCGTCCGGGCGGGCGACGAGCTGCTGGAGGGCGTGGCCTGGTGCGAGGAGTGCCGCGCGTGGTTCCCCGTCGAGGACGGCTTCCTGGACCTCCTCACGGGCCCGCTCGCGTACGTTGAGGAACGGGACGCCTTCTGGAGCCGCCACCATGCGGAGCTCACGGCGCTCGGCCTCTCGCACGCGCCGTCGGAAGCGCGGAAGGGCGTTCCGGCGGTCGGCGATTCCGCCCAGGCGCTCCAGCAGCAGAAGCACTTCGACTGGTACGCCGCGAACGAAACGCAGCGCTACTCCGACTACGAGGTCACGCCGTTCTGGCGGGCGGCCGACCGGATCGCGTTCGAGCCGTGGAAAGCGGAGCTCCGCGCGTCTGCGCGGCCCGATCAGTGGCTCCTCGACGTCGGCTGCGCGCAGGGGCGCAGCACGTTCCACATGATGGACCTCGACCTGAACGTCGTCGGGTTCGACGTCTCGCGCAAGTGCATCCGCGAGGCCGCGCGGCGATACCGGGAAGGGACGTTCAGGGCGCGGGCGAGCTTCCTCGTCGCGGACGGAGCGGCGTTTCCGTTCCGGGACGCGGCGGTCGATTTCGTCCTCGTCTACGGCGTGCTTCACCACCTCGCGGATCCCGCCGCGACGTGCCGGGAGATCGGCCGCGTCCTGAAGTCCACGGGTATTTACTTCGGGCAGGAGAACAACGACAGCGGCTTCAGGGCCCTCTTCGACCTCGCGCAGAAGCTGTGGCCCATCTGGCACGAGGAGGCCGGGCCCGAGGCCATCATCTCGGCCGACCGGCTCAGGAGCTGGCTCGAGCCGTCCGGGTTCCGGTTCTCGTCGCGCACGAGCGTCTTTCTCCCGCCCCACGTCGTGAACTGGACGACGGAAGAGCGCGGGTTCCGGGTCCTCGACGTCCTGGATCGCGCGATGGCTCACGTCCCCTGGCTCCGCGCGAACGGCGGTCTCGTCATCTTCGAAGCGCGGCGGCCGTAGGGAATCTCAACACTCGCCTTGGGCTTGCGTTTTTTCCCTCCTTGTCATTAGGATCGCGCCTCAATCCAAAATAGGAGTAGCGAAATGACGCGAACCGGGCGCCTTGTTGCCCTTGTGGCCGTGGCTCTTTCGGGAGCCGTTAATGCAGAAGCCCCCGACACGACGGAGCGCGTCAGGGAGTGGACGGCGCCCCCGTTCTGGACGCCGCCGGTGACAGGCGCTTCCCGGACGGCCGAAGGGCGCGCGGCGCTCGCGCCGCCGCCGCCGACCGCGCTGCCGTTCATCGCGCTCACGCCGTGCCGCGTTGTCGACACGCGCGGCAACGGCGCGCCGCTCGCGGGCGGGTTCCTGCCGGCGGCGACGGTGAGGAGCTACACGGTCACGGGGGTGTGCGGCATTCCGGCCAACGCGCAGGCGCTGTCGCTCAACGCCACCGTCGTCCTGCCGACGGGCCCGGGGTTCCTCGTCCTCTACCCGCAGGGTGGGACTTTTCCGCCGGTGTCGACACTGAACTTCCTCGGGAACGACGTGATCGTGAACGCCGCGGTGGTCCCGATCAGCGGCGCCGGCGGGATTTCGATGGCGCTCGGCGTCTCGGGCAGCGACGTCATCCTCGACGTGAACGGCTACTACGCGCCGACGCCGGCCGTCACGAGCCTGAACGCGCTGACGGGCGACGTCACGCTCGCGGCGGGCAGCAACGTCACGCTCACTCCCGTCGGCAACACGCTGACGATCGCCGCCACAGGCGGTCCGGGCGGCTCCCTGCCCTCGGGCGCCGCGAATCAGACGCTCCGCAACACGGGCTCGGTCTGGGCCGCCTCGAGCGCTCTCACGAACGACGGCACGAACGTCGCCCTCACGGGTACCCTTGCCCTGCCGAATCCCGCCAGGATCACCAGCGGGGGCTCCACTTTCGTGAGCACGCTCGGGACGCAGAACACGTTCGTCGGAATCAACGCAGGGGCCTTCAACACCGGCCAGAACAACACCGGCGTCGGCTACCAGGCCATGCAGAACGGCGGTGCAGGCAACCTCAACACGGCTTTCGGACAGTACGCCTACCTCAACGGCCCGAGCGGAAACATCAACACGGCGATCGGCGCCCAGGCACTGCAAAACTGTTCGGCGGGCGACGGGAATACCGCTGTTGGTGACACCGCTCTCTATTCGCTGACGTCGGGCTCCTCGAACACGGCGCTCGGCTGGGCGTCTGGCGTTTCGTTGACCAGCGGCAGCAGCAACCTCTATCTCGCGAACTTCGGGGCGGCCTCCGAATCCAACACGACACGCATCGGGAGCGCCCAGACGAAGGCCTTCATCGCCGGCGTCCGCGGCGTCACGACCGGGTCCGCGACCGGAATCCCGGTCCTCATCGACGCCAACGGGCAGCTCGGCACGGTCTCCTCCTCGGCATCGGTCAAGCACGACATCCGGGACATGGGCGAACTCAGCGCCCGCCTCATGGATCTGCGCCCCGTTGCGTTCCGCTACAACGCCCAGGGCGAGGACGCCCCCGTTCAGTTCGGCCTCGTCGCCGAGGAGGTGAACGAGGTCCTGCCCGAGCTAGTGGCCCGCAACAAGGCCGGCGAGATCGAGACCGTGATGTACCACGAACTGCCTGCCATGCTGCTGAACGAGGTGAAGAAGCTTCGTCGCGCGATCGACGCGCTCAGGGGTGAGATGGAGGCTCTCAAGGCCGCTCGCTGATCGACGTCAGTCGAACGGCGGCCTCGTCATCTTCGAAGCCCGCCGGCCGTAGGGAATCTCAACACTCGCCTTGGGCCTGCGGATCACCCACGGCCGGGCAGGGGCTTCTCCAACCTCAGGATCATCTGCAGACCGGATAGCTGGCCGGCGGCACCCCCGGGAGGGAATTCCCGCCGGCTGTGCACCTTCGGCACACGCGCACCGTCAGGAAAGTAATTTGCCCCGGAATGACGTGCGCCGTCGGCGTGGGACCTACCCAGGCCGTCACCCATCCCGTGGCATCTGTGGGCTTCGCCCTGACCTCATACGTGGTGGGGAAGAGATCCGTGAATTTCGCTCGGCCATCCAATCCCGTCTTCTTCTCGAAACGACCCGCAGCGACCTCGATGCCGGGCACGACGACATGACCATCTCCGGTCTTCTCGCAGCTGCTGGGAGCCTCCACGGTCACGACGAGCGTGCCGGACTCCTTGCGGACGGCCTGTGGGGTCTCCGCTTGTTTCTGCGAAGGTGGTTGATCCGCGCCGACGGCGGGCGGGGAGCTCGCGAGGACGGCGAACGCGGCGAGCAGGGAGATCCCCAGAGTCGGAGAGCACGTTCGGGTTCTGCTCATGGTATTGCCTCCTGCGGCTCCTTCTCTCAGGCGCTCGCAACCCCCATCTCGGCGGTTGCGTGCATCGTGCACTTCCGTTCAACGAAGCGACGGAAAGCATACGCGGCGGCCGTGGGGAATCTCAATACGCGCCTCGGGCTTGCGAATTCTCTCCGGATTGCTGTTAAGATCGCGTCTCAATCCCGAGACAAGAGGAGCGAAGATGACGCGATCCGGGCGCCACGACGCGCCGTTCGCGACCACCCCGGTTCCGATGATCCTCTGGGGCGCCGCCTCGAGCCCGTACTTCCTGAGTTCGGTCGGCTCGGGCGCGGCGAGCATGTCGTTTCAGGTCCGGAACGCGGCGGGCGCCGTGATCGATCCCGAGACGGGCTTCTATTTCATGGCCGTGCAGCGGTTCTGAGGCCAGCGCCGCCTACTGCCAGTAGCCGGTCACGTCGACGACGAGGTGCACCGTGCCGGACGGGATCGTCGTCGACACCGTGACGCTGCCCGCCGGCGTCCCGAAGAGGCCGAGCACGGCGTTGTTGGCGCGCGTCTGCCCCGCGCGGAATGCGACGGTGTCGAGCGACGGCGTCGTCCCCGCGGGACCGACGCGCACGGCTCCCGCGGCGGTCGAGCCCGTGACCGTCACGTTCGCCGCGACGGACGTCGCGCCGGAAGGCACGCCGCAGCGGCCCATGAGGACGAACGTCCGCGTGCCGCCGGCGGCGAGCGCCGGCCCGTCCGCGCCGCGGGTGTCGAGGACGCGGCAGGGCGTCAGGCTGCGCAGAGTCGCGGCCGGCGGCAGCGTCACGGCGTAGTCGATGCGGCGCACCTGGCCGCCGCCCGCGTACGTCGTGTAGTAGAGCGACGTCCCCGTCGGCGACGGCCCGAAGAGCAGGTCGACGACGGTCGAGGACCCGAGCCCGGTCGCGAAATCGGAAGCCGAGGGCGGCCCCCCCGGCGTGAGACGCGCGATCGCGCCGCAGTTGAAATCGGCGAACAGGTACGTCCCGTCGTAGCTCGCGGGCCACGCGCCGGCCGGCACCCACGCGCCGCCCGTGATCGACCCGCAGCCCGACGTCGTCGTCCCCGGGATCGTCCCGTGCGGGAACTCGAAGTACGGATCGAGGAGGCCCGCGGGAGTCGGGCTGCACTTGCCCGACGTGAGCGCCGCGTGTGCGCCCTCGCGGCAGGGCCAGCCGTAGTCGCCCCCGGCCACGATCGGGAAGTCGATCTCCTCCCACGCGCCCTGGCCGACGTCGTTCACGGTGAGCGCGCCGTCGGAGGGCCGGAACGCGAAACGGAACGCGTTGCGGAAGCCCCACGCGAACGTCTCCTGGCAGATCGTGCCCGGCGCGGAGGGGCCCGTGTTGCAGCGCGCGGTCCCCGCGCCGAGGAACGGGTTCGTGGGCGGCACGGAGCCGTCCGTCGCAATGCGGACGATCTTCCCGTTCAGGATGTTGCGGTCGCGCGAAGCGTCGTTCGCCCCGGCGCAGCCGCTGTCGCCCGCGTAGTCGCACCCGCCGTCGCCCGTGCCCGCGTAGAGATACCCGTCCGGTCCGACGCGCAGCTGGCCGCCGTTGTGGTTCCCCGCGAAGTTCGTCACGCCGTCGAGGAGGACGACTTCCGTTGCCGGGCTGATGACGTTCGCGGTGGGGACGTCGAGCGTGAAGCGCGAGATCCGCTCGACGGGCGTCGTCGCGTTGCTCCCCGGGCATCCCGCCGCGTTCTTGTTGAACGTGTAGTAGAGGTAGACGTAGTGGTTCGTCGCGAACTGCGGGTCGACGGCCACCCCGAGGAGACCACGCTCGCTGTTCGAGCACACGGCCGAGCCGAGCGAGAGCGCGGGCGTTGGGAGCAGCGTTCCGCCCGAGACGATGCGCACGGTGCCGCCCTGCGTCGTCACGAGCAGGCGTCCGTCGGGTGTGAACGCGAGGGCCGTCGGCGCCCCGACGTTGGCCACCAGGGCGTCGCCGAAGCCGGGGGGGAGGGTGACCGCGGAGGCGGGGAGGGAAACGAGGGCTGCGGCGGCGAGCGCAGAGGCCAGCGAGCGGAGAGCGGATTGATACGACATCTCAGGGGGAAGTGTTCGGAGGCCACGATCGGGCGACGATCCGGATTCTGGCGGCGGCGAGACGCTTTGTTACTCTTTCCGGGCCTCCTGAGGAGACACGGTACGGATCGTCCCGCATTTCGCCCCGGCGGCCGCCTTTCCCGGCTCCTCCTTGGCACGGCAACGCTGCTGCTGGTGGCGGTAGCCTGTTCGTACCGGCTGGACCTCGCGCGCACCCACACCGTGGCCGGCATCGAAGGGCTCGCTCCGTGGTGGACGTACGTTCTGAAGAACGTCGATTCGCTGGACGAGGGGAGGGGGCTCGTGAGCGGGTCGCTCTACGCTCCCGGCCAGTCAATCGCGTCCTGGATCGTGCTGGCGGTTCTGGACGGCCGGGACGACCCGGCAGTGCTGCGGATCGTCTTCGGATTCCTGGACGGCGTCTGCGTCGTCTTCCTCGTCCTTGCGGGGAAGGAGCTGCTCTCCTGGGGCGCCGGGCTCGTGGCCGGGCTTCTCTACGCCCTCTGGCCGGCCGGCGCGAGCGCCTCCGTCAACCTCCTGCACGACCACTCGCCGCAGCCGTTCTTCCTCTTCGCGGGCCTGTGGCTCGTCCTGTGCGCGCTGCGGCTCGAAAGGCCCGCCCTTCTCTTCGCGGGAGCGTGCCTTCTTGGGTTACCCGCGCTCTTCCGGGCGGACGGATCGGTCGTTGGCGCCGCCCTCGCGCTCGGGGTCGCGGCAGTGGTGTGGAACGCACGGCGCGCGCCGGGGCGCGCCCTCGCCTGGGGCGCGCTCGCGTTCGCCGGCGTCCTCGCCCCGAGCCTGCCGTGGGACGCGTGGACATTCAGCCGGACGGGGCGGCTCCAGCACATCGCGATGGGCGACGCGGGCGCGGCCGTGTTCATGAGGTTCGGACACGCGTCGGGCTTTGCCGGGGCGCGGTATAACGATTCGGAGGTGGCCTTTCTGGGCGGCTCCAGCGAGCCGTTTGGTCCGGACTGGACCGACGCGCGCCGCCAGCGCATCCCCGGGGACTTCGGCCGAACGCTCTTCTGGGCGGACCCGGTCCGCTACGCGCGCCTCGTCCGGAGCGAGATGCGCTCGGTCGCGACGGAACGCGCCGGGCGCGCCGCGTGGTGGGCTCCGGACTCCCGGAACAGCGAGGCGAGCCGCGCGACGGAGCCGTCGGGCCGGCTGGAGGCCTGGCTCGCCCGCCTCGGGCGCTCACGGCTTCTCTCGTCGCCCGTCGATACGCCGTGGATCTACTTGCTGGGCGTTCTCGGGACTGTGTCGGGCCTTATCGCGAGGCGACCGACTGTCGTCGTTCCGGCGGTCGTCGGGCTCTTCTGGATGGCCGCGCTGACCGTCCTCCTGCCCAACGCGCGCTATCTCCTGATGCCGTCCTGTTTTCTCTTTCCCCTCATGGGAGTCTTATTCGCCTCGGTGGCCCGCGTCTTCGTCCAGGGCGTCGGCTCATTGCGCCGGGCGGGCGCCGAGGGAAAGACGCGATGACGCGGTTGCGGGCTGCCCCGGCCCTCTTCGCGGCGATTGCGCTCCTGGTGGCTGGAGGCGCTGTCGCACGGCGAGTGGAGCGAGCGCGCGGGGCGCTGCGTGGCGGCACGTCGTTCGGGTCGAGCTACGTGCCGCCGCTGTTCGAAGAGATCGTCCACACGCGGCTGCGCTACTCCGACGGAACATACGCGGTCGTCGTCCGGCCGCGTGCCGGCGGAGAGCCTACGGTTCTATCCGGGTCAAGTCGAACCGCCGCCCGCGGGCTCGCGAACCGTCACGGGTTCGTCGTATGGAGCGTCGACGGGAACCGGACGATGTTCCGGTCCGGCGCGCGAGGGGCCGAGCCCCCTGCAGTGGAGCGATACGCGACCTCTCTGCTCGATGGGATGGGGGCCGAAGGCCGTCTCGCGACGCTCCGGTGCCGCGACGAGCTTGAAACTCTCGACCTCACAACGGGTCGGGTGTCGCCGATACCCGCCTCTCGGCGCCTCCTGGACGGTCTTCGGCCGCAGCAGCTTCGATTCGCGCAATGGGCGCTCGGACTGGGCGGCCGGGCGGTCCTCGTCCGGCCGGTAGGGGATCGCTTCGCGATGAGGCTCGTGTCCCTGCCCGATGGCCGCGCCGTCACGCTGCGCGAGTCGACGGACATTTTGATGAGACCGCGATTCGCGCCGGACGGCGCGAGCTTCACGTTCGTCGAACGCACGTCGTCCGGATGGCACGTGCGCCGCCGGCGGGTGGACGACGGGAGCGAGACGACCCTCTTCCGTTCCTCCCGTTTCATCGAGAGCGCCGAGGCCCATCCGGACGGCCGCCACCTCCTCCTGACGCTCGGAGACGACGCGGAGTTCCACGGATACATGTCCGGGCTCCACGTCTACGAAATGGACCTCGCATCCGGGCGGCTCGAGAGGATCGGAGAATGATCGTGCGGCTGCCCGCGATCCTGTTCCTGGCGGGCGCGGCGGCGTGTCTCGGCGCGCCCGCTTTCCTCGAGCCGCCGGTCGATGAGGGGCTGAGGGTTGAAGCGCTTGGAGTTTCGGCGTGGACCGTGGCCGGCGATACGCCGAGGTCGGCCGGGGACGCGTTCCGGAGCCCGGCGATTCGCGTGCGCGGAGAGACGCTCGTCCTGGGCCTCCTGATCGAGGGCGAAGTAGCGCGCGGGGGAATCTCGTACCGCTTCGAGGACGAGGCCGGCCGCCTCCTCCGGCCCGACGGGCAGGCGGGTCCGGGCCGCCTCACGGACTGCGCGCTTGCGGTCCGGGCTGACGGGCGGCCGTCGGTCCGGCTCGTGCTCGCGAATCCGGCCGACGGCGGTTCACGCTGGAAGCTCTCCCGGGTCGAGGTGCGGCAGTTCCGCGAGTTCGAGTGCCCCGGCTGCGCCCGGAGGCTCGAGGAGCGGTTCTCTCTCGGCCGGAGCGCGTGGCTCTGGGCATGGGGCGTTCTACGGAGTCCGGCTCCCCGCGGAGACGCGTCCCGGATCCCCGAGTGCGCCTGCGCGGGCGTCCGGCCTCAGGCGCGGTAGGCCGTCACGGCATCCACGACGCGCGCGACGTCCTCGTCCGTGAGCCCGAGGTGCAGCGGCAGGCGCAGGAGGCGCGCGCTCGCCCACTCGCTCACCGGGCAGGACCCGGAGCGGCCCCCTAAGCGGCGGCCCATCGGCGAAAGGTGGAGCGGGACGTAGTGGAAGACGGCGTTGACGCCGCGGTCCGCGAGGTGGGCGAGCATCCGCTGTCGCGCGTCTTCGTCGGGCATGACGACGAAGAAAAGGTGCCACGCCGGGTCGCAGCCGGGAGGCACGAACGGAAGCCGGGCGCCCGTGCGGAGTGCCCATGCGTCGAGGCCTTCCGCGTACGCCTCCCAGATGGCGCGCCGTCGGGCCTGGATCCGCTCGCGCGCCTCGAGCTGCGCGACGAGGAAGGCCGCGAGCAGGTCGGACGGAAGATAGCTCGAGCCGAGATCGACCCAGGTGTACTTGTCCACCTCGCCGCGGAAGAAGCGGCCTCGGTCCGTTCCTTTCTCGCGGAGGATCTCGGCGCGCGCGACGAAGCGTTCGTCGTTCAGAAGGAGCGCGCCGCCCTCTCCGCACGTGAAGTTCTTCGTCTCGTGGAAGCTCAGGGTCGCGAGAGCGCCGAGCGAGCCGAGGGGCCGCCCGCGGTACGCGCCGAGGAACCCGTGGGCGTTGTCCTCGACGAGAGTGAGCCCGCGGCGAGCGGCGATCTCCAGGAGCGTTTCCATCTCGCAGGCGATCCCGGCGTAGTGGACGGCCACGATCGCCCGGGTGCGCGGCGACACGAGCCCCTCGACGGCGGCCTCGTCGAGATTCAGCGTGTCCTTCCGCACGTCGGCGAAGACGGGGACGGCGGAGCGCAGCGCGAACGCGTTTGCCGTCGAGACGAACGTGTACGAGGGGACGATGACCTCGTCTCCGGGTGCGAGGTCGAGAAGGTGCGCCACCATCTCGAGCGCGTGCGTGCACGACGTCGTCAGGAGGGCCCGGCGGGCGCCGACGAGACCCTCGAGCATGGAGTGGGCCCTCTTCGTGAAGTCACCGTCGCCGGAGATCCGCATTCCGTCGACGGCCAGGCGCATGTAGGCGAACTCGTTTCCCGCGAGGCACGGCCGGTTGAAGGAGATCAGGTTCACGCGCCGCTCCCGCTCGCGAGCATCGCGAGGCCGATGCCGGTCCGCCCGAACCCGTCGCCGTTGTGGAGCATCCAGCGAGCCCCCGCGCAGTCGAACACGTGGGGGTAGGCGATCTCGGAGGAGTCCCATCCTGAACCCGAAGGGGCAAGCCCCGCGTCCTCGTCGCGGCGCGTCCAGGCGAGGCCGTCTTCCGACTCGGCATAGCCGAGCCGGTATCCCGGACCGCGGGCGCAGAACCACATTCGGAAGCGGTCCACGTCGCGGACCACGCAGGGGCGCACCACGACGCTCTCGCCGGACCCGTCCGGGACGAGAACGGGAACCGGGGTGCGCGCCCACGCGCGTCCGTCGGGCGACGTCGCGTGCCGGATCACGTGCGTCATGTCGGCTGGTCCGGGTCCCCAACTCACGGTCGAGCCGTACCACATCCGGAAGCCGCCCGCGTCGGGGAGGACCCACGGATAGGAAACGGACAAGGGATCCTCCTGTGAGCGGTCGAGGACGGGGGCCGCGGACGCCTTGCGGAAGGGGCCGTCCGGCCCGGCGGCGAGCGCGAGGCCGACGCTATTCCGGAACGGGACCGTGACGCCGAGGTTCCAGCCGAGGTAATAGAGATGGAGAGCCCCCGCGACTTCCACGAGGCACCCCATCGACACGCCGCTGTCGTCGAACGCGCCGCGCGGACCGGCAGTCACGACCGGTTCGGCGCAGAGTTCGACAGCACGCGACGGCTCCGCGAGGTCCATGTCGAAGAACGCGACCTGGCTGCGGTTGTCGGAGTCCCGGGTTCCGAAGAACACGCGGACACGCGTCCCGCCGAGAGCGAGTGCGACCGGGTTCGAGGCGTGCGAGTGGAGCCACGGCCGCTGGCGCTCGGGACGGAAGACGAGGCCGACGCGGCTCCACTTCATCTGGTCACATCTCGATTTCGTCGCTGGACTTCGGCATGCGTTCGGCGCGGCGGGGAACGTAAACGCCCTTCGGTTCCGTGTCCTTCGTGATGACGGCACCCGCCCCGATCAGCGTCTCGGGCGCGATCGTGATCGCGTTGTGGAGCGTCGCGTTCACCCCGATGAAACAGAACGGCTTGATGACGACGCGGCCCGAGACGACGATCTGCGAGGCGAGGAAGCAGTGATCCTCGATCGTCGAGTCGTGGCCGATGTGGTTGCCGCTCCAGAGCGTCACGTTGGACCCGATCTTCACGAACGGCTGAATCGTGTTGTCTTCGAGGATGAAGCAGTTGTCCCCGACGGGGTGGTCGCTCAGGAACGTGCACCGGCTGCTCACGTAGCTCACGAGCGTGTAGCCCGCCGCCTTCGCTTGCGTGTAGCGCTCGGCGCGCAGATGGTTCATCCGGCCATACGCGAGGGCGATGAACATCCCGTACTCGGAGGGCGGGAATGCGGTTGCGACCGACTCGAAGGCGACGAGGGGAAGTCCCTCGAAGGTGTCCGACGTGCGAAACGCGGCGTCCACCGTGAACCCGACGACCTCGTGGGGGCTGTCGCGCTTGAAGTAGAAATGGGCGAGCCGGGCAATGTCGCCGGTTCCGAAGATCACGATGCGGGCCACGGGAACCTCCCTCAGCGCCTGACGAGGAGCGTGAACTCCCAGAGCGGATAGTCGTGCAGGAGAGCGACGGACGTCGAGATCTCCCGTTTGCAGAAGTCGAACCACTTCAAGGGATCCGCGTAGTGAAGGTCCGCCCGCCGCTTCCCGGGATCGGAGTAGACGGAAAGCGCGTTGAAGGCGATCCCCCGCAGGCCCTGACGGGCCATCAACCGAACGGTGGCCTCCATGTGCCGCGACCACGCGTCGTCGTCCGCGTCGAGCTTGACGTTGAAGATCCCGCTCGCGAAGGCGAAGTCGCACGGGGGCGCGTCCTCGGCCCGTGCGGCGAAGCGCACGTCAGGCCTGCCGGCGTGGAGCCGCCGCGCCACCTGCAGCATCGCGTCCGACACGTCGCAGCCCCAGTACGAGAAGCGCCAGCCCTCGGCCGCGAGGAAGTCCACGAGGGCGCCGGTGCCGCAGCCGACGTCGAGGACCGAGAACGATCCTTCGGCCGGGAGCAGTCGGGAGAGCTCGCGGAAGCGAAGCGCCTGCGACTCGGCGGAGTTCCAGTCGACGCCGGCGGCGCCGGGGCCGTTTGCGCGGAGTTTCTCCGCGTAGTAGTCGGCGACGGCGCGGAGCGGGTCGGTCACGGCCGTCCCGGAGGGGCGTGCTCGTACACGCGTCGGACGACCGTGTACGGGCGCTCCTTGACCTCGGTGAAGATCTTCGCGACGTAGATGCCGATCACGCCGAGGCAGAAGATCGTGAAGCCGCCGAGGAGCCAGATCGAGACGATGAGGGACGGCCAGCCCTGCAGGAGCGTGCCGAAGAACAGGCGCCGCACGACGAGGTCGACGGCCGCGATCGTGGCACAGCCGAGGATGAGGCAGCCGGCCCAGAAAATCAGGATGAGAGGCCGGTTGCTGAAGGACGTCAGCGAGTTGACGAGGACGGCCGCCTTTCGGCCCACGCCGTACGTCGTTCGCCCCTTGTCTTTCTTCTCGATCGCGACGGGGACCTGCCGGAAGCCCGTGATCGTCCAGAGGCCGAGGAGGAAGACCTCGCGGTCGCGGTGGGTGACGAGCGCGTCCACGTAGCGCCGCGTCATGAGGCGCGCCGTCACCACGTTGCGCGGCACCTTCACGCTCGAGACGCGGTTGAAGATCGAATAAAAGAGGCTGCCGCTGACACGCTCCAGGACGCCCCCCTTGCGCCGCGACTGGACGCCGAATACGACGTCGGCGTCCGACGCGAGGAGCTCCCGGTGGAAATCCGCGAGGAGAGCCGGGTCCTCTTCAAGGTCCGAGTCGAGGAGGAAGACGAGATCGCCGCGCGCGTGGGCGAGACCCGTCATCATCGCGAGGTGGTGCCCGAAGTTGCGCGAGAGGTCGACGATCCGAAGACACGGGTCGTGTTCAAAGAGCGCGAGCGCCTCGTCGAGCGAGGAGTCGGGGGAGCCGTCGTTCACGAGGATGATCTCGAAGTCGTCCGTGAGGGCCGCGGCCGCCGCGCGGCTACGCGCCACGAATTCCCTGACGGTCGCGGCGGACTCGTAGAGCGTCGCGACGATCGAGAGTTTCACGATTCCCTCCGAAGAAACGCCGCCGCGCCGGGGCCCGTGTGAAAGAGGAGATCCACGATGCTGACTCCGTGCACGAAGGGCGGGTGGATCTGAGGATATTCGGGATAACCGGCGTAGTCCATGTACGTGACGGCGATCCCGGCCCGTGAAAAAGCGGTCTCGTCAAGGTAGTCCCGCGCCGAGGGGCCGGAGAGATAGACGCTCGCCCCGGCGCGCCGGCAAAGCGCCACGAGCCGATCGGTGGGCTGGGCCGCCGCGTCCGCAGGCGTCGAGGACGTCAGAGGCGTCGAGATCCCCAGGTACCCGCAGATCGCCTCGAGGAACAGGCGGTTGATCGCGTGGAGGTGCCGGTCGGTGGCCCTGTGGTAGACGCCCTCGAGGAAAGCGGTGACGCTCTCGAAGTGGGGCGCGCGGGCGTACGCGTGACGGAGCGTTCGCAGGTGGTGCTCCGCCCAGGCCGGGTCGCTCGTTTCCATCTCGCGGATGGTCCCGTGATAGCGGCCGCGCGACGCGACGGGGATCGTGAGCCACTGCGTTCCCGTCCGCGTCTTGATGAGGTTCCGGTTCCGCCAGTCCCGGCGCGTGTACTGAACGTCGTCCAGGAGGATGAATTCGTCCGAGAGCCGGATGAGGTCGAAGTACCCCTTCCACGGGATGTAGTTCGACTGGACGATCGCGACCGTCTTCCCCACGCCGGCACTCTAGCGAAAAAGGGCGCCGGAAGACCGGCGCCCGGGAAACGACCGCTGATCGTTTGCGCTACTTCTTCTTCTCGAGCTCGTCGAGGCGGGCTTTCAGCTCTTCGATGGTCTTCTGCTGCTGCTGGACGACCTTCGTGAGGACGGCGGCGACGTCCATGGGGCTCATGCCCTTGCGGTCGGGCGAGGCGAGAAGCGCCGGGACGTCCTCGGCGATGAAGCCGACGTGTGGCTCGGAGGGCGCGGCCTTGTAGACGTACGTGACGGGGGAGAGGCCCTGCAGGGTCTCGAGCGCCTCGTCGGCCGGAAGGTCGCGGATGTCGTCCTTGAGCGAGCGGCTGGAGGCGTTCGTCCACACGCCGCCGGCCGAGACGAAGGCGCCGCTGGCCATCTGGAGGGGCTGGCTGGGGTTCGCGACGCCGATGCCGACGTTGCCGGTGTTCGTGATGATCATGCGCTGGACGTTTGCGGTCATGAAGCGCAGGGACGGGTTCGGGGCGACGGCGGAGGCGTCGGGCCTGACGTTGAAGAACCCCGCGCTGCGGCCGAAGGAGGAGCCGGCATAGCCGTAGTTGAAGGCGGGTCCGGACCCGAGGTCGATGCCCATGCCCGCGAAGACGTCGAGGTTTGCAGCGGTGGCCGCGACGAAGATCGGACCGTTCATCACGGTGAGTTTCTGCGCCGCCGCGCCAGTCCCGATGCCGACGTTGCCGTTCGTCGCGATGTCGATGCTGCTCGACGGCGCGCCGGGGTGGATGCGGAACGGCAGCGTGTTCCCCCCCGTTACATCGCGGACGAAGAAGTTCGATTCGTTGCCGGCGACATCCCATGTTTGAGGCGTGAAGCCGCTCGAGCCGTTCTGTTCGAGGCGCAGGCCGGGCGTGTCGCCCCCGGCGGCGTGGATCGTCTGCGCGGGTGTTCCTGTCCGCACGCCGAGGCGGCCGCTGGCGTCGACGAAGATGGAGTTTGCCGGTGCGCCGGCCAGGATCGTAAACGGAATCCTGGCGGCCGTCAGGTCCTCGATCGAGAACCGGTTCAGCCCGCCGCTGTTGTCGTCGTTCGCCCGAATCTGCCAGTCGTTGTTGGGGAAGCCGGCCGAGACGCTCGTATCGTCGAAGCGTATCCGGTTGTTGTTCTGCTTCAGGAGCAGGTTCTCGAGGCCGAAGACCTCGTTGTTCACGCAGTCAAACCCGAAACAGCCGCTCCCGACGACGATCTGGTCGTCGTTCACGAAAAAGTCGAGGGCCGTGCGGCCCGCGTTCGCGGCGCGGCCGGCTCCGGAGGCGTTCCCCGGCGTCGACGGCGCCCCTCGCCGCTGCGGAGGCTCGAGGGCGCTTCCGGCGACGAAGGAGCCATTCTGGATCCAGAAGCTGCCGGACAGTGGGGGAGGCGGTACTGCCGGACGTGCCTTGGTCGCGGCGTCGGTTTCGACCGGGCGGCCGTCTGCCGTCTCGTTGCCGCTCAGCACTGCAGGCGCCGCTGGGACCACAGACCGTTGGGCGCGCAGCTCGTATGTATAAACGCCGTCGGGCCTTGTCTTCCCGTTCGGAAGGGTCGTCGTGATCGCGATCGCGCGGCCGGATGGAAACTCCATCCGCTCGACCGAGCCCTCCGGACCGCTCACGGTCAGGACGAAAGCTCCGCCAAAGCTGCGTGGAACGAAATCGAGCCTCGAGGCCCCGGCCACGACGTCCACAGGTGGTGGTGCGGCGGCAGCACTCTCGGCGCGCGCGGTCGGGGCGCAAGCGGCGAGGAGAACGAGGGCCAGGGTGCGGGTTGGCAAGTACACCTTCATCGGTTACTCCTTCACGTATTCAGGGCCGGTCTTCCAGCACGCGGACTCGCGAAGAGAGATCGGCGAGCAGGCGATTTTGTTCGGCGAGCTGGCGATTCTGCTCGGCGATGGTCGCCTGCTGCTGCTGGACGACCTTCGTGAGGACGGCGGCGACGTCCATGGGGCTCATGCCCTTGCGGTCGGGCGAGGCGAGAAGCGCCGGGACGTCCTCGGCGATGAATCCGACGTGGGGCTCGGCGGGGGCAGCCTTGTAGACGTACGTGACGGGGGAGAGGCCCTGGAGGGTCTCGAGTGCCTCGTCGGCCGGAAGGTCGCGGATGTCGTCCTTGAGCGAGCGGCTGGACGCGTTCGTCCAGACGCCGCCGGCGGAGACGAAGGCGCCGCTGGCCATCTGCAGGGGCTGGCTGGGGTTCGCAACGCCGATGCCGACGTTGCCGGTGTTCGTGATGATCATGCGCTGGACGTTGGCGGTCATGAAGCGCAGGGACGGGTTCGGGGCGACGGCGGAGGCGTCGGGCCTGACGTTGAAAAACCCCGCGCTGCGGCCGAACGACGAGCCGGCGTAGCCGTAGTTGAACGCGGGGCCCGAAGAGAGGTCGACGCCCATGCCCGCGAAGACGTCGAGGTTATCGGCGGCCGCCTGGACGAAAATCGGGCCGTCCCTGACGGTGAGTTTCTGCGTCGGCGAGGCCGTGCCGATGCCGACGTTGCCGCTTGCCGCGATGTCGATGCTGCTCGTCGGCGCGCCCGGGCGGATGCGGAACGGCAGGCGCGACCCGCCCGTGACGTCGCGGACGAAGAAGTTTGCCTCGTTTCCCGCAATGTCCCAGGTTTGAGCCGTGAAGCCGCCGCCGGAATTCTGTTCCAGCCGCATTGCCGGAGTGTTGCTGGTGTTCGCGTGCAGATCGAGCACGGGTGTCGCCGTCCGGAGGCCGACCCGGCCCGTGGAGTCGACGAACAGGGCGTTCGACGGCGCGCTTCCGGTCACGGTGAACGGGACCGTCGCCGCCGTGATGTCCTCGATCGAGAACTTCTCCGCGCCGCCGCTTGCGTTGTCGTTGGCCGTGAGCTGCCAATCGTGAAAAGCGAACCCCGCGGAGGCGCTCGTGTCGTCGAACTTGATGCGCGTGTTGTTTTCCTTGAGGCGGATCGTGTCGAAGCCGAAGGACTCGTTGTTCACGCAGTCGAGCCCGATGCACGCGCTGCCCTGCACGATGAGGTCGTCTGCGATCACCTGGTCGAGGGCTGTCCGACCGGCGGACGGCGTCCGGCCCGCGCCGGTTGCTCCCGCCGCGGGCGTGGAACGTGCGGGCCTCGACTCGGTCGCGCTGCCCGCGACGATCATCCCGTTCAGGATCCGGAAGGTGCCCGACTGGGCCGGGGGCTCCGGCGCCCGGACCGCGTTCTCGATCTCGACCGCGCGCCCGTTCACGGACTCGGACCCGCTGAAGTCTGGCCCGGGCGCCGGCGGCGCGGGGGCCTTCGCGCGCAGCTCGTAGTTGTAGATCCCGTCTGGCCGGGACTTCCCGTCGGGGAGCGTCGCCGTGATCGCGATCGTGCGTCCCGATGCGAAATCGATCCGTTCGACGGATCCCTCCGGACCGCTGACGGTCACGACGAACGCGCCACTGCCCGTGCGCGGAACGAAGTCGAGCCGGCTCGAGCCCGCAACGACATCGGCGAGAAGGGGCGTCCGGACGGCCGCCTCCTTCTGGGCCTCGGCGGCGGGAGCGACGCCCGCCAGGGCGACGAACGACACGAGAGGCGCCAGCAGGCGGCTCATGGTCTTCATGGAAGGACCTCCTTGGTTCAGCGTGAGACTCAGTTCAGAGCGCGGTCGAAACGACGCAGACAATTGAATCGAATTAGTGCGCGGACTATATCGCGTGGCGGCCGGGGCGGGCAACGGCCCCCGCGGCCACGCCGGGGTCGCGCGCGCGGCCGGTTTGCTATCGTCGCCGCGCCGCAGGGAGGGTGACGTGACGGCAGGGCTCGACAGCCTTCTGGAGCGGATCCGGAGCCGCGAAGCCGTCGTCGGCGTCGTGGGGCTCGGGTACGTGGGACTCCCCCTGGCGCTGCTTTTCGAGGAGGCCGGATTCCGCGTCGCCGGGTTCGACGTCGACCCGGCCAAGCCGGTCGCCCTGAGGCGCGGCGAGTCGTACCTGAGGCATCTCGGCTCGGATCGGATCGCCGCCGCCTTCAGCCGCGGCCGGATCACGGCCAGCGACCGGTTCGACGGGCTGGCCGGCTGCGACGCGATCGTGATCTGTGTCCCGACGCCGCTCGGTCGCCATCGCGAGCCCGATCTTTCGTACATACGCGGGACGGCGGACGAGATCGCGCGCCGGCTGCGCCCGGGGCAGCTCGTGGTTCTCGAGTCGACGACGTACCCCGGGACGACGCGCGAGGAGCTCCTCCCCCGGTTCACGGCCGGCGGCCTCGTCTGCGGCGAGGACTTCTTCCTCGCGTTCTCGCCCGAGAGGGAGGATCCCGGCAACGCGACGTTCCACACGCGCAACACGCCGAAGATCGTGGGCGGAATCGACGGCCCTTCGCAGAGCGCCGCGGTGGCGCTCTACGGGGCTGCGATCGAAGAGGTCGTTCCGGTGGCGTCTCCCGAGGTGGCCGAGGCGGCGAAGATCCTCGAAAACGTCTTCCGCGCCGTGAACATCGCGCTCGTCAACGAGCTCAAGATGATCCTCGACCGGATGGGCATCGACGTGTGGGACGTGATCGCGGCGGCGAAGACGAAGCCGTTCGGGTTCATGCCGTTCTACCCGGGCCCGGGCCTCGGGGGCCACTGCATCCCGCTGGACCCCTTCTACCTCACGTGGAAGGCGGCCGAGCACGGCGTCTGGGCGCGTTTCATCGAGCTCGCGGGCGAGATCAACACGGCGATGCCGCGCTACGTGGTGGACCGGACCGTCGAGGCGCTGAACGCCGCGGGGAAGAGCGTGCTCGGCGCCCGGGTCCTCGTGCTCGGGCTCTCGTACAAGCCGGACATCGACGACGACCGCGAGTCGCCCTCGTTCGAGATCATCGAGCTGCTCCGCGAGAAGGGGGCGGACGTCTCGTACTGCGACCCCTACATTCCGAGGGCGCGGCGGGTCCGGAAACACGACCTGCAGATGACCTCGGTACCGTGTACGGCCGAGGAGTTCGCTCGATACGACGCCGTCCTCCTCTCGACGGCGCACCGGCAGTTCCGAGACCCCTCCCTGTACGCGGGAGTGAAGCTGGTCGTCGACACCCGGAACGTTGTCCCGGCAGCGGCGGTTGAGCGCGGGAAGCTGACGAAGGCCTGACGGTTCTTGGTGGGTCCCACCCGACAATAAATGAGGGCAGGCCCGGGCCGCCGCCGGCCCGTCCGGGCTTTTTCGGTGAGATGCCTCACGGTCCCCGTCACTTCCTGTAAACCGGGCGACCCGGACGGCGTCCATTCGGTTGGTACTGAAAGTGCATCGACACGAGGGGTTCTCGTGGAAGAAAGGTCGGACTTGAGAAGTCGTGTCTTGATCCATGCCCGCCGCGCGGCTCTGCTGGGCGCGCTGCTTGCGGCTTTCGCGTCGGGTACGGCGCTCGCGGACCCGCTTGCCGCCGAGCTGTCATACCCGGCTCCCGGCGCGAAGATCTCGGACCTGAGCCAGCCGTTCCGGTGGAGCACGGTCTCTTCCGCCCAGTCCTACGTTCTCGTCATCGGCACGGGCTCGGGCCAGTCCGACGTCTGGAATTCCGGCGAGACGACGCGGACCGAAGGCCTCGTTCCCGCGAATCTGCCGAAAGGGAAGCTCCTCTACGCACGCGTCTGGACGAAAGTGCAGGGGGTCCTCAGGCGCTCGGCGGACGTCGCGTTCACGGTCGTGACTTCCATTCCCACTCCCACGTCCACACCAACCTCGACGCCGACGCCGACGGCAACGGCCTCGCCGACGCCTGCCTCCACCTCGACTCCGACGCCCGCGTCCACACCAACTCCCACGCCGCCTTCGACCCCCACGCCGACTGTGGTGGCGACCCCCACTGCCCCGACTCCGACTCCCACTCCGACTCCCACTCCCACCCCGACTTCCACTTCAACTCCAACTCCGACGAGTCCGAATCAACGGGCCGTCGTGAACCTGCCTCTTCAGAGGCCTTCGTCGAGGGTGGTCGGAGCGTGGATGGCTTATCCAGCCCCCGGAGACGACGACGTCGACTTCACGAAGCCCTTTTCCTGGGAAGTTCCGAGCGCGCTCTCGTTCGGGCTCCACGTGGGGACGTCTCGCGGCCGCAGCGACGTCTTCGACTCCGGTGAGACGCCCTACAGCAGCGTCCGGGTTCCCCGGCTCGCCGCGGGCACGTACTTCGGCCGCATCTGGGCGAACCTGGCGGGCATCTGGAAATACCAGGATTTCACGTTCGGGTCGAACGGCGCTCCGGTCGCGACGCTCCAGTCGCCGGCCAGCGGGTCGGTGATCCCGGCGGGGCGGACGACGTTCCTCTGGACCCCCGTTCCGAACGCCACCGCGTACCGTCTCGTCGTCGGGACGACGTACACGGGCGCGGACGTGGCCGACTCGGGTCCCATCGCCGGAACGGCTTTCGACGTTTCGAACGTTCCTCAGGGGGCGTTCGTCTTCGCGAGGGTTTGGACGCAGAAGTGGGGCGAGTGGCGCTCGTCGGATGCGGTCCTTTCCACCGGGCCCTCTATCCTCCCGTCTCTCGTCGCCCCCGTCGACGGCGCCGCGAACGTGGATACGGGCCGCCCGTTCGAATGGAAGCCCAGCCGCTACACGACGCGGTATCGCCTCGAGATCGGGACGAACCCCGGCGCGAACGACCTCCACGACAGCGGAGAGATCGCGGTCGAGAAGCGGTTCGTCGGGCCGCTTCCCGTGGGGGCGACGCTCTACGGGAGGCTGAGCACGCTCATCCTGGGCGTCTGGGTGCCGACCGACTTCGTCTTCACGGTCGGCGCGAACGGGTCGCCGGACTCCTCGGGACGATTCCAACAACCCGTACTCCGAGACCCCGCTCGCGCGGCTTCTCGATGTGGAGGGCTGGTCGAACGCGCTTTGCGTGGACTACGCCTCCGTCCTCCTCTCGAGTCTCGTCGAGATGAACATCCGGCAGCCTGCGCGCCCGCTCAACGTGTGTCTGAAGCCGAACTCGTACGACGGCCACACGCTCGTCGAATTCCAGGAGCCCGTGGGCGGCACGTGGATGCTGCTCGATCCCACGTTCGACCTCACGGTGACGCGTGGTTCCGACGGCGGTTGGGCGACGGCAGGCGACGTGTCGGATGCCACGAGGGCCAAGCGATTCTCCGACCTGACGTTCCGGTTCCTCGGGTCGCGGGGGAGCTCCCTGGCCCGCGCGTACTACATCGACTACCCGCTCCTCTTTCTCATCGTTTGCGGGCAGGGCGCCTGTCCGAGCGTGTACCCCTCGTCCCTTCCTTACATGGAAGCCGTCACGCTGCCCCTGCCCTACGTGGATGTTTACGCGATCCGGGGCAATCCGGACGCCCCGATGTCGGTTCTCATCGACGGTGTGCCGGCCCAGCTCATCGGCGACGGAATGGACGGGATGAGCCGGGTGTTTTGGGCAGGCTCGATCACGTCGGCGGACGGTTCTCCCGTCGAGGTCTTTCGTCCCCTGCGCTTCGTGTTCTGACCGGAGCCTGGCGCTTCACGGGGAGAGCGTGAAGACGGACACGGCCGGATCCTGGAAGACGAGACTCGCCCTTGGTCCCCGGCACGCGGCCCACACGGAGGGATCGGCGGGAATTCCCTTAGCCGCCATGTAACGGCGTGAGCCCGGGTCTGTGAGAAGCGCGAAGGCGCCGTAGCCCGAGAGGTCGCCGCACGTCGCCGGATACATCTGTGCGACCTGTCCGGGAAAGAAGAAGCGCAGACGCCCGTCGTTCGAGATGATGGACGATCGTCCGGCCTGCGAGAGGGCGCTGGCGACCGCGTGCCGTTCGCGCTCGAAGCCCGGAGCGAAACACTCCCGAAGAGCGCCGGTGTCGAGCGGGGCCGCGATTACCGAACGCGCGACGCACCGGGCGGAAGCGAGGTCCAGGCCGTCGACGTGCCGGAGGCTTGCCGCGGCCAGGACCGCGCCTGCGGCGAGGGCAAAGGCCCTCTCCCTCGTGCCGGCGATCCTTGCGGCCGCCGGCTCGAACGCGATCCAGGCGAGGAGCAGGAGGGGGGGCCATCCGGGCGAAAGCAGGCGTGCGTCATACCCGAGATAGGCGATCCACACGAAGCAGGGCGGAGCCGCCCACACCAGGAAGAACAGGGCGTGTGCGCTCACGGGGCGGTTCGCAGCCGTGCCGCGGGCGGCGGCGGCAACGAGCACGAGGGTGGCGATCGAGACGAGGAACTCACGACTCCCGGGGCCTCCCCATCCGGCGGTCGCAAACCGCCAACCGAGGGCAAGCAGGGCGACCGCGGCCGCGGTTCGGGCGGCGTGAACCGGCCTGCGAAAGGCGATGGAAATCGTGAGTGCCAGGAGGGCGACCGCAAGGATCGGGCCGGCGGCGGGTCCCAGCCAGGAAGGCACGTAGAGGGCGGACCAGCGGGCGCGCGACGCGAGGTCGGCGTAGTAGCCGTCGAGCTCTCCCACGATTGCGGAGCGGACGGAGATCCCGAGCCGCGACGCGAGCCAGAAGAAATACGCCCCGGCAATGCCAAGGCTCGAGAGAATCGGCACGACTCCCGCGAGGACACGTCGCCGGGGGGACGCGACTCCGGGCCATGAGACCGCGGCGGCGCAGGCGAGACCGACGAGCGACGGGATCGCTGTTGGCTTTGTAAGGGCCGCGCTGGTCGAGAGAACGAGAACGAGGAGCGCCTTCGGGACGGGACGGACAGGCCCGAGGAGGATTGCGCCCGTCGCCGCGAGAAGTGCCGCGGCGGGCACGTCCGTCGTGCCTGCGGCGCACCACGTCAGGAAGTCGGGGATCGCGAACGGGAGCAGGCACGCCCATCGCCAGGTGCCTCTCCCGCCGTCGAGCGAACGCGCCATGCTCTTGGTCGTCCATGCGCACAGGATGGCGAACGCGAGCGCGAGCATGCGGCCGAGCGCCTCGTGAAATCCGAACGTCGCCCAGAGCCAGCCCTGGAGCACGTAGAAGAAGGGTCGCTGGTAGGTGAGCGCGTAGAGGTCCGGGAAGAAGAACCTGCGCGGCTCTTCGGCAATCAGTCGCGACCACTCTCCGAATGCCCAGGCGTCCCAGGCGTGATAAGGGAGGACCACGAGGACGCCCGCACAGAAGCCGGCGCCCGCGAAGAGAACAGGCGGTGCGAAGCGGCGGAAGGTCAGATGTGCGGGATCGTCCCCGAGGGCGTCCCGTCAAGGCCGTTTCCGAAGACCCGGTTGTTGCCGTAGGACTGGATCTGCCCGTTTGCGTCGAACGACAGGCCGTTCGCGTTCTCGAAAATCGAGGTGTTCGACAGGAGGACCTTCGCGGAGCCGGCCCCTCCGAATCCTGCAGCAACGCCCGCATTCGAATTGTGTGAGGCGACGCAGGCATCGATCGAGAGGAGCGGCAACGCGCCGGAGAAGTCGATGGCGATGAATCCGTTGATGTTGCCGTCGGCGGTCACGTTCTTCGCCACCGTTGACGAGTTGCCTTCCGCGCGGAGGCCAAACGACGCGTTGCCGCTGAGCGTCGTGTCGACGATCGTCGCAAAAGAAGCGCCCCCGGAAGGATGCACCTGGATGCCGGCCCCCGAATGCAGGACCGAGGAGTCCGAGACGAAGAGCTTGGCGTTGCCGGACGGCCGGAAGTCGATCCCGACGCCGCCGAAGCCGCGGATCGCGACGCGCTGCACGTGGAGTGCCGCACCGTTGAGGAACGAGATCCCCGAGAGCCCGGTGCCGAGTCCTTCGAGCTGGATGTTCCGGATCGTGACGACGTCCGACGCACCCGCGTTGACGACGATTCCGTTCGTCCCGGAGACGAGCACGCTCGCGATCTGCCCGCCTCCCCCGTCGATCGTGATGGCTTTCGTGATCGTCACGGCGCCGAATCCGCCCGGATCGAGGGCATTGATCTCGCCGCCCGCTGCCGTCTTGCTGATGGCCCCCGCAAACGTCTTGCAGGGGGCCGTCCGGCTGCACGGGTTGGCGTCGTCGCCGACGCCGGAGACCCACGTGCGGGTCGCCTGGGCCCGTGCCATGCCCGGGATGAGACTGAGACCGATTAGCGCCACAAAGACGCCGACACGCCGAATCATCATGCGCCTCCATTCATGTAACGGATTCTGTCCCCGTTCAGCATACCTCGGAAGGTCACCTCCTCCTCACGTTAGACTCGATCGCGATGTGCGGCGTCGTGGGATGGCTCTCCCTTTCGAGCCGGCCTGTGGACGCCGCGCTCCTCGCGCGCATGCGCGACGCGATGGTGCATCGCGGGCCGGACGGGGAAGGGCTCTGGGCGTCGTCGGACGGCCGTGTCGGGCTCGCGTTCCGCCGGCTCGCGATCGTCGACCTCTCGGCCACCGCCAACCAGCCCATGTTCAACGAGGACGGGTCGGTGGCGGTCGTCTTCAACGGCGAGATCTACAACCACCAGAAGCTCCGGGCAGAACTGTCCGCCCGCGGGCACCGTTTCCGCACGGACCATTCCGACACCGAAGTCATCGTCCACGGTTTCGAGGAGTGGGGCCCTGCCGTCCTCGACCGGCTCGAGGGTATGTTCGCGATCGGGATCTGGGACGCCCGTTCGCGCCTCCTCTTCATCGCCCGGGACCGCGTCGGAATCAAGCCCCTCTACTTCACGTGGGCCGGGGGCGGGTTCCTGTTCGCCTCCGAGATCAAGGCGCTCCTCTCCCACCCGGACGTTCCGAGGGACCTCGAGGACCTCTCCGTCTACCACTACCTGAGCTTCCTCACGACGCCGGCGCCTCTCACGATGTTCCGCGGGATCTACAAGCTCCCGGCCGGACACCACGTGGTCGTCGACGAGGCCGGGACGCTGCGCGCAACGCGCTACTGGGACGCATTGCCGGGGCGCAGCCCCGAGGCGGCCGAGATCGCGGCGATGGCGAGAGCCGAGGGGCTGCCGCGCGCGGTGGAGCGCGTGCGGGCGCTTCTCGACGAGGCCGTCGAGAAGCGCCTGATGTCGGACGTCCCGCTGGGCGTCTTCCTGTCCGGGGGCGTCGACTCCTCGGCCCTGACGGCCCTCATGGCGCAGCACGCGAGCGGCCCGGTCCGCACCTTCACGGTGGGCTTCTCCGACCACGAGCACCTGAACGAGCTCGACTACGCGCGCCTCGTGTCGAGGAAGTACGGCACCGAGCACCACGAGGTCCTCGTCGACGAGGCGGCGATGCGCGCATACCTGCCGTCGCTCGTCTACTCACAGGACGAGCCGATCGCGGACTGGGTCTGCATCCCGCTGTTTTTCGTGTCGAAGCTCCTCCGGGACAGTGGGACGACGGTCGTCCTCGTCGGCGAGGGCGCCGACGAGCAGTTCTGCGGCTACACGAGCTACATGGCGTACCTCGACATGTACCGCCGCTACTGGCGGCCGTTCTCGATGCTGCCCGGCCCGTTACGCCGCGTCGCCGCGTCGCTCGCCGACGTCGCGGCGTCGGCCGACGACCGGCACGACCGCTACCTCGACATCATCGCCCGCGCGGGTCGCGACCGCGAGGCGTTCTGGAGCGGGGCGACCGTGTTCCCGGAGTCGCGAAAGTCGCGTCTCGTCGACCGCGCTCGCCTCCGCACCCCGGCATTCCCGCAGGAGCTCGCGACCTCCGGTCTCGTGCCGCCCGGTTTCGGCTCGCCGGACACCTTCGGAGTCGTGAAGTCGTTCTTCGGCCGGATCGACGCCGAGGCCCCCGGCTCGGACTTCCTGACCCGCATGATCTACTCGGAGTTCAAGCTGCGGCTCCCCGAGCTGCTTCTCATGCGGGTCGACAAGATCGGGATGTCCGTCTCGATCGAACCCCGCGTTCCGTTCCTCGACCACAAGCTCGTGGAATTCACGATGGGCCTCCCGATGGGGCTGAAGGTCGGAGACGGCGTTTCCAAGTCTCTGCTGAAACGCGCGGTGCGCGGGCTCGTACCGGACGAAATCATCGACCGCCCGAAGATGGGATTCGGGGCGCCGATGGTGCAGTGGCTGCGGGGAGACTTCGGGCGGGCGGTCGAGGCCGAGTTCGCCGCAACGCGTTTCTTCGACCGGTTCCCGGCCCGCCGCGCCGCCGTGCTCGACATGCTGCGCCGCCATCGCGACGGACGCGCGGACTTCGCGCTCTACATCTGGACCTTCTACAACGCCGTCGCGTGGTTCGACTCCTGGATCGACGGCGGGCGCGAAGCGCGCGTCGCGTGAAACCGCTCGAGCTCCTGCGCCGCGCCGCCGGCAAGTCCCCCGGGTACCTGGCCCGGCGCGCCGCACTCGAGGCCCGCAGGGCGATCGGCGCGAGACGCCTGCGCCGGAGGCTCGAGGCGGAGACGGCCGAGCTCGTCGCGAGGCGCGCGGGCGCTGCGTCGCTGCGCGAGGTCTGGGAGAAGAGCAGCGCGCGCGCCCTCGGCTTCACGGCGCCGCAGCGGGACGCGCTCCGCAGCCTCTATGCCGGACGGTTCGCCCCGGAAGGCGCGCGTCTCGCAGAGGACTTCGAGCGCGTCCTCGCCCACACGTTCGACCTCCTGGGGTCGGGACCCGTGGCGCTCGGGCCGGTGATCGACTGGCACCTCGACTTCAAGTCGGGGCTGCGATTCCCCTCCGGCGTCGCGTCGCAGGGGATCGATTACGCGCAGCTCGACCGTCCGAGCGACGTCAAGGTGCCGTGGGAGCTCTCCCGCGGGCAGCACCTGACGCGTCTCGGGCAGGCCTGGGTTCTCGCGCGCGACGAGCGGGCTCCGCGCGAGTTCGAGGCCGAGGTGCGCGCCTGGATCGCCGCGAACCCTCCCGGCACCGGGGTCAACTGGGCCTGCACGATGGACGTTGCCCTGCGCGCGGTGAGCTGGGTCTGGGCGCTGGCGCTGTTCGAGGGCGCCCCGTTCTCGAACGGATTCGAGGAGACGATCCTTCTCTCACTGCACCAGCACGGCGTCTGGATTCCCGGGCACCTGGAGCTCGCAGAGGTAAACGGAAACCACTATCTCTCGGACGCCCTCGGGATGATCGCGCTCGGCGTCGCCTTCGACGCGACGCCTGAAGGCCGCGGCTGGAGCGACGCGGGAGCACGGATCTTCGAAGAGGAGATCCTCCTGCAGACGACGGAGGACGGCGCCGGGATCGAAGGTTCCGTTCCCTACCACCGCCTCGTGCTCGAGATCTTCCTCGTGGGCCGGCGGCTCCTGGACGCCGCGGGTCGCCCGCTCTCGAGGGAGTTCGACGCACGTCTCGCGCGGATGTTCGAGTTCGTGGAAGCGTACGTGACGCCGGAAGGACTCTCGCCCGTTGTGGGCGACGCCGACGACGGACGTGCGCTCGTGCTCGGTAGGGAGGACGTCCGGGATCATCGCGCGCTCCTCTCGACCGGCGCGGTCCTGTTCGGGCGCGGGTCGTTCCGCGCCCGCGCAACGAAGCTCCATGAGGATTCGTTGTGGCTTCTCGGCCCGGAAGCCGCTTCGGCATGGGACGCGCTTCCGGATGATGAGCCGTCCGGCACGTGCGGCTTTCCGGACGCGGGCTTCTTCGTCCTCCGCTCGGCGACCCAGTACGTCTTCGTCGACGCCGGGCCGGTCGGTTTCAAGGGGCGCGGCGGACATGGGCACAATGACTGCCTCTCCTTCGAGTGGCACGCGTTTGGCCGGCCTTTGCTGACCGATTCGGGCGCCTACGTGTACACGGCTTCGCCGGAGTGGAGGAACCGGTTCCGCTCGACGGCCTTCCACAACACGATCCGCGTGGACGGCGAGGAGATCAACCGGTTCCCGTCCGCGCTTGCGCTCTGGTCGCTGAAGAACGACGCGGTTCCCTTCGGCGTCGCGCTCGAACGCGGGGCCGAGGAGGACGAACTCGTCTCCGCACACACTGGCTACCGGAGGCTCGCGGATCCCGTCATCGTCACGCGGACGTTCCGGTTCGACCGGCGGGACGCCCGCCTCTCGCTCCGGGACCGGATCGCAGGCGCCGGAAGTCACCGCGTCGAGTTCTTCTTCCACGCCGCGCCGGGTGGGGCGGGCCGCCTGGACGGCTTCGACCTCGCAATCTCCTTTGAAGGCGGCCCGGCCGTCCGCCTGTCGCCTCGCTCGCGTACCCCGCTCGCGTGGGAAAAGCGGGAGGGCTGGTTCTCTCCGTCCTACGGAATCCGTATCCCTCGGGAGACGTGGATCGCCGTCCTGTCGGCGCCCGTTCCCGCGGAGGTGGACTGGGAACTCGTGGCGGTGGCTTGAAACGTCCGGCGGCGTCGAGACGCTAAGATCGGGCGTGCTTCAAGTGGCAGTTTCGGGCGGCGAGGTGAAAGTGCTGGACGTGCCGGCCCCCGTCGTTCGGCCTGGCGCCGTCCTCGTCAGGACGTCGGCGTCCGTCATCAGCGTGGGAACGGAGTCGGCCTCGACCGGCGGCGGCGGGCGCGAGAGCCTCGTCCTGAAGGCGATCCGCAATCCCGCGCTGATCCGGAGGGTGCTCGACCGGGTCGCTTCGCACGGTCTCAAGAGCACGGTCGAGACCGTCCGGACGCGCCTTTCGAACGACCAGCCGGCCGGATACTCCTGCGCGGGGACGGTCGTCGAGAGCGGCGCCCCGGACCTCGCGCCGGGCGACCGGGTGGCGTGCGCGGGCGCGGGCTGGGCCAACCACGCGGCGCTCAACGTGGTGCCCCGCAACCTCGTCGCGCGGGTGCCCGACGCCGTCCCGCTGGAGGACGCGGCGTTCGCGACGCTCGCGGCGATCGCGCTGCAGGGCGTGAGGCGCGCGGCGCCGACGCTCGGCGAGCGCGTCGTCGTGCTCGGTCTCGGTCTCCTCGGGCAGATCACGGTCCAGCTCCTCCGTGCGAGCGGGTGCGTCGCGCTCGGGGTGGACGTCCGGCGCGACCGCGTGGACCGCGCCCTCACCCTCGGGCTCGCGGACGGATTCGCGACGTCGGAGCGCGACTTCGTCGCCGGAATCCTCGAGCGCACGGACGGGGTCGGCGCGGACGCCGTCATCGTGACCGCCGCCGGAGGAGACGCCGCGCTCCTGAACAGGTCGTTCGAGGCCTGCCGCCGGAAGGGGCGTGTCGTCCTCGTCGGCGACGTCCCGATCCGAATCCAGCGGGACCGGATCTACAAGAAAGAGATCGACTTCCTCATCTCGACGTCGTACGGCCCCGGCCGCTACGACCCCGAGTACGAGGAGAAGGGCCTCGACTACCCGCTCGCCTACGTGCGCTGGACCGAAGGCCGCAACCTCGAGGAGTCGCTGAGACTCATGGCCGTGGGCGCCCTGCGCGTCGGCCCGCTCGTCGACGCGACGTATCCCGTCGAACGGGCCCCCGAGGCCTACGCGTCGCTCGCCGTCGAGCCGCGGCCGCTCGGGGTCGTCCTGACCTATGGTGCCGAGGCGCAGGCGCCGGCTCGCGTTCACGTCTCGACGCGCGCCGCGGCGCCGGCGAGCGGCGTCGTTGGAATCGGCGTGATCGGGTTCGGAAGTTATTTCCGGTCGGCGCTCCTGCCCCTCCTGAAGGCGCAGCCGGGCGTCGCGCTCGTGTCGGCGTGCTCGCGAAACGGGCTCACCGTGCGCGCCGCCGCCGAGAAGGACGGGTTCCGCCGCGGGACGACGGACGTCCGCGAAGTCCTCGCGGACCCCGAGGTGCGCGCCGTCTACATCGCGACGCGGCACGATCAGCACTTCGCGATCGCGCGCGACGCCGTCGAGGCGGGCAAGGCGGTGTTCGTCGAGAAGCCCATGACGATGACGGCGCCCGAGGGACGTGAGCTCGCGGACCTCGTGGCGGCGAAGGGCGCGCTCCTGACGGTCGGGTTCAACCGCCGGTTCTCGCCTCACGTCGTGCGGCTTCGGGAAGCCCTCGCGCCGATCGCGTCTCCGCGGACGATGCTCTACCGCGTGAACGCCGGACCTCTCCCGAAGGACCACTGGCTCCTCGACCCTGCGGAGGGCGGCGGGCGGCTCCTGGGGGAAGGGGTGCACTTTTTCGATCTCCTCAGGTTCCTCGCCGGGAGCGAGATCGAGCGCGTCACGTCCGCGCCCGGAGCGAACGCGAACGACGAGGGGACGGTCACGCTCTCATTCCGCGACGGCTCGCGAGGCACGCTTGTCTACACGGGGAGCGGCAGCGCGGAGGCCGGGAAGGAACGCCTCGAGGTCTTTGCGGGCGGCTCGGCATTCGTCCTGGACGACTTCCACTCGCTGAAGTCGTTCGGAGCCCGGAAGGAAACGTTCGCCACGAAGACCGTCGACAAGGGACAAGCGGCCCAGCTCGCGAACTTCCTCGCGGCCCTTCGCGGCGAGGCCGATCTCGGCGTCACCGCGGAGGACGGCTACTGGGCGACGTGGTGCGCGGAACGGGCCCGGGGCGCGACGGCGTGAGCCGGCGGGTTCCCGGTCCCGCGCTCTACGCGCTCTCGTACGCGGCCAGGCTCACGACGCTCGGGGTCGGTTTCCTCATCGGCGTCGTGTCGGCCCGGGCGCTGGGGACGGACGGGCGCGGCGCCTACGCGGAGCTGCTCGTGGGCGTCGGGCTCGTCGTCCAGCTGACGAACGCCGGGATCTCGACGGCGCTCGGGTATGCCGTCGCGCGGCGCCCTCGGCGATTGTCGATTTCCATCTCGGCAGCGTGCATGTCCGCCGTCTCGGCGGTCGTGCTGAGCGCCGTCGTTGTGATGCTCGTTCCGGGCGCGTTCGGGCGCCTCGGCGGACTCGCGATTGCCTGGACGGGAATCCAGTTCCTCCAGATCCAGCAGGAAAGGCTTCTTTACAGCGTCCAACGATTCGTCGCGGCGAACGCGCTCCTTCTCGGCGGCCGCGTCCTGGCGTTCCTGATCGGGTTCGCGACCTGGCGCGTCCGGCCGATGGACGTCGAGACCTTTGCGCTCGGCCAGGCCGCCGCGGAGGGTGTCACGGCGCTGGTGGGTTTCGTTCTCTTGAGGCGCATGGCGGGACCCTGGCGCTGGCCGCGCCGGCCGCTCGTCGCGGCGGGCGCCCGCGTGGCGCTCCGCGCCTTCCCGTCCCTTCTTCTCCCGTTTCTCCTCCTTCGTTCCGACATTCTTCTCCTCGGCGTGATGCGGGGGGCGCGGGAGACGGGTCTCTATGCGGTCGCGGTCCAGCTCGTGGACGTCCTCCTTCTTCTGCCGTCTTCGCTCGCGTCGATGCTGTTCCCGGCGCTGTTCTCCATCCCGGACGCCGCGGCGTATACGGCGCGGGTCACGCTGCGTGGGGTCGCAATGCTCGCGCTGCTCGCGGGCGTACTGGCGGCCGTCGCGCCGTTCGTGATTCCGCGGCTGTTCGGGCCCGCCTTTGCTCCGGCGGTGCGGCCCTGCCTCCTCCTGCTTCCGGGCGCCGTGCTCCTCGGAGGGCAGACGCTCCTTTCGCAGTTCTTCATGCGCCAGGGAGTCCCGTTGTTCATGTCGGGCTTCTGGGCGATCGGGCTTGCCGTGAACTTCGGTCTCAATCTGTTTCTGATCCCGGGCTGGGGCATGTCCGGGGCGGCGGTTGCGAGCTCGGTTGCCTACACGATCGTCGCGGCGCTCATGGCCGCGCGCTTTCTCAGGTTTTGGCGCGGCGAGGCGGCCAAGGAAGCGGGCGCCTGATGGACGCGGTCGTCTCCGTGTACCCGCCGGCGGGATCCACAGGGACGCAGGAGGAACTCCTGGCCCTCTCGATGCTGCGGTCTCTCGGCGCGTCTGCGGCGCTCGGAACGCTTCGGAAGCGCCGCTATGCGCGTGCCGTGTTTCGCCTCGGCGAGGGGGATCCGCCCGAGATCGAGGCCGTTGCGCATGTCGTCCTCGGCGTGATGCGCGCGGATTCGAAGGGGATCGAGCGGGCCGGAGGCGCGTTCGCTCCGCTGACGATCCCGGGACTGCTTCGGGCCTTCGCGGGCCTCGTGGTGGCCGGCGTGCTCGGGATGGCGGCGGCGGTCGCGAACGCCTGGGACGTGCGCTCGTCGCGGAAGCCCGGGGGTCGGCGCCTCGGGCCGGGACGGACCGTCGCGTATCTGCGGGCGAGCTTCGGCCTTCCTCGGGTCGGCGGGTCGGTGGGCCACACGAGCGGCGTCGTGAACGCGCTCGCTCAAACCGGCCTCGAGGTGCGCGTGTTCGCGTGCGCGGAGCCGGTGGGGTTGAAGGGCCGCCTCTCGTTCACCGCCGTTCCCCTTCCGCGCTCGGCGACTTATCCGCACGAGCTGAACGCCCATCGCTTCGGGCGCCGCTTCTTCCGTGCGTGTGCGCGCTCGCTGTCGCCCCGGGCCGTCCGGTTCCTCTACCAGCGCTACGCGATCAACGACCTGAGCGGCGTGCGTCTCGCGCGCCGCCTGCACCGTCCGCTCGTTCTCGAGTACAACGGGTCCGAGGTGTGGGCCCAGAAGAACTGGGGTCGTGCCCTTTTCCTGCCCGGCCTCGCGCGGCGAATCGAGGTTGCCTGCCTGCGAGAGTCGGACCTCGTGGTGACGGTTTCGGAGCCGCTTGAGCGCGAGCTTCTCGACCTTGGGCTTCCCCCGCACCGCGTGCTCTTTTATCCAAACTGCGTCGACGCGGACGTTTTCGACCCGGCGCGGTTCGACGCCGATGCCCGGCTCCGGACGCGCGCGCGTTTCGGCCTCGATCCCGGAGATTTCGTCATCACGTTCGTCGGCACGTTCGGGCGCTGGCATGGCGCCGAAGTGCTGGCGCGCGCGATCCGGCTTCTGCCCGAGATCGTGGCGGGCCGGCGGCTGCGTTTCCTGTTCGTGGGCGACGGCGTCACCGCGCCCGAGACGCGCGAGGTCCTTTCCGCGGAGCGCGTCTCGGGCCGCGCGGTGTTCGCGGGCCCCAGGCCTCAGGCGGAGACCCCGGAAATCCTCGCGGCGTCGGACACGTTTGCGTCGCCCCACGTTCCGAATCCGGACGGCACGGCGTTCTTCGGCAGCCCGACGAAGCTCTTCGAGTACATGGCGATGGCGCGTCCGATCGTGGCCTCGGACCTCGATCAGATCGGACGGATTCTCCGAAACTGGCAGCCGGGGAGCGTCCCCGCAGGCGCTTCGAAGGCGCCGCTCGCGATCCTCGTCGAGCCCGGCGATCCGGGGTCGCTCGCGGAGGGCCTACAGCGCGCCGCGTCGCTCGATCGGGATGAGGCGCGGAGGCTCGGCGAAGCCGCGAGAGCCGCGATCCTCCGGTCGTTCCGCTGGGAGGCGTGCGTCGAGGCGGTCGTCGCAAGGCTCGCCGCCATCGATCGGGAGCGTGACGCGTGACGCCCGGCGGGACGGAGCGTACGCGGTGGACGGACCCGCAGCGGCTCCTCGTGACCCTGCTCTTCACGTATCTCCCTTTTGCGATGTCCGGCCACCTGCTCGTCAACCACGTTCTGGGCGGCCCCTGGTACTGGTACTCGGCGTTCCTCTATCCCGAAGGCGTTCTGACGGTCGTCGTTTGCGTCGTGACTCTTTGCAGGGCCGGGGAGCGCGAGCGACTGTTCGACCGGCTCTCCGGGCCCGGGGGCCTTTGGTGGATTCTTGGAGTCGCGGGCGCGTTCGTCGTCTGGCTTGCCGCCAGCGCGATACTTCAGCGGGCGCCGACCGGGTTCTGGATCGAACGCCTCTTGGCGGGCTGGGTCCTTCCGATGGCCCTCGCGCTCGCACTGCTCGCGCGCGCGGATGGGGTTTCGGACGCCTGGGCGGGCTTGCGGTTAGGGCTCGCGGCCTTCGTTCCGTTCGCCCTCGCGTTGTACCTCTTCAGCTTCGGAATCCCGTCGTCGTTCCGGGAGCTCGTGGTCCTGAACCGGACGTGGAAGATGGTGAGCGGGGTGCGCGGCAAGGTCTACTTCGGCGAGCTGACCCTCGGCGGAATCAACGACGTCGCCGTCTTCGTGGCCGCCGCTTTGGCGCTCGCGGGCGGCCTCTGGCTCGTCGACCGAAGGTCGCGCGCGAGCCGCCGTGTTCTGTGGGCGTGGTTCGTGGCGGGGCTCGTCCTCGAGCTGCTGTGCTACTCGCGAGGTGCGATCGTGTCCCTCGCCCTCGTCGCGGCTTTCTACGCGGCGGCCTCCTGGCGATTCGTTCGGCTCCGTGCGCTTCGGGTCCCCGCAGCGCTCCTCACCGCGCTCGTGGCGGTTGCGCTTGCCCTCCCCGGCGCCTGGCCCTACTGGTCCAATCAGCTCCGTGTCGGCCCGGGCTCAACCGCTCGCGTGCGCCTGACGCTGTGGCGCCGGATCCTGACGGTGAACGCCGAAACGGCGACGTTCGGCGGGCAGCTCCCGGCACCGCCGCCGCCGAAACCGACTCCGTCGGTCGCCCCGCCGCCGCCAGCGGAACCGCCGGCGGCTCGTGCCGCGGGGGCGGGAAGTGCGACGGCCGCCCCGGTCGTCGAAGAGGCGCGAGAGCGCATCGCGCGGTTCACGTCGGCGAACGGTCGTCAGCGGGTGCTCGGTTTCGGTCTCGGGAACTACGGCCTCCTGCAGGGGATGACCGAGGATGCGTGCACGCACAGCATGTTTCTCGACGCGCTGGCTCACGGCGGTCTTCCCGGGGCCGTTTTCTTCGCGGCCTTCTGGTGCCTCGGCCTCGGCCTCGCGGCCCGGGCCGTGCTCCTGCGGCCCGTCCCTTCGATCGGGACGCCGGTCCCGGCTTCGATCTCGGTCGCAGCGGCGCTGTGTGTCTTGACGTTCGCGGGCGGGACGGTGAGTTTCCAGTTCTGGAACCTCGGGACGATGCTGAACGGGGCCTTCGTCTGGCTGCTCGTGATCACATCCGCAGCGACCTTCCGCGAGGCGCAGGACCGGAAAGGGCAACGCTGGAAGGCGGAAACGGTCGAGCAGTGGGGTGCGGACCCATGCGGCGGCGTCGAGGCCTCGGAATTCGGAACCCCCGAGTACTTCACGGCCGTGACGAAGGAACGCTACGAGATCTACGCGCCGTGGCTTCCCGCAGCCGCGGGTTTCTCCCGGGCGGCGGGCGTGCGACTGCTCGAGGTCGGCTTCGGCCTGGGAACCGACCTTGTTTCCTTTTCAAGAGGCGGTGCGAGCGCGTTCGGCGTCGACCTTACACCGCTCCACGTTTTCGCCACGAGGCGCCGCTTCCTCCAGCAGGGGCTTCCGGTCCGCGTCGTGCGCGGCGACGCGGAACGCCTTCCGTTCAAGGCCGGTGCCTTCGACAGGGTCTATTCGTTCGGGGTGCTTCACCACACGCCGGGAATCGAAACGGCGCTTGCCGAGATTCACCGCGTCCTGACGGCGGGCGGCGGCCTGACTCTCGGCCTCTACCACCGGGACAGTCTCTATTGGGCCTATCAGCTGCTCGTGCGGGGAATCCTCAAGGCCGGATTCCTCCGCCACGGATATCGTCGAACGATGGCCGGTGTGGAGAAGTCCTCGAGACCGGACGCGGAAACGCTCGTGCGCGCCTATTCGCAGAAGGACGTCCGCCTCCTGCTTCGCGCTTTCCGGGGCGTCCGGCTCTCGGTGGAACACTTCTCCTTCGATCAGGGAGGGCGAATCGGCCTCGTCCTGGGGCGCATCCTGCGGCCGTTCGAGGATCGCCTTGCGAGGAAGATCGGCTGGTACGTCATGGCGGACGCCCGGAAGCAAGACGGTGGCGTTTCCGCGGAGCGCGCGTCGTGAAGATCCTCCACGTCGTCGGCGCACGGCCGAACTTCATGAAGATCGCGCCCGTCATGGAGGCGTTGTCGCGCCGCTCGGGCGTCGTGCAGCGGCTCGTGCACACGGGCCAGCACTACGACGAGAAGATGGCGGGGATCTTCTTCGAGCAGCTCGGCCTCCCGCGGCCCGACCGCGACCTCGAGGTCGGGAGCGGAACGCAGGCGGAGCAGACCGCCGCCGTGATGGTGAAGTTCGAGAAGGTGCTCGGGGAAGAGCGCCCGGACGTCGTCGTCGTCGTGGGAGACGTGAACTCCACGCTCGCGGCGACCCTCGTTGCCGCGAAGGCGGGCATTCCCGTCGCGCACGTCGAGGCCGGGCTCCGCTCGGGCGACCTCTCGATGCCCGAGGAGATCAACCGGCTCGTGACGGACCGCCTCGCCGACATCCTCCTGACGCCGTCGCGCGACGCGGACGACAACCTGAAGAAGGAAGGGGTCGCGCCCGGGCGGATCCACTTCGTGGGCAACGTCATGATCGACACGCTCCTGCGGCACCGCGCGCGCGCGCCGTGGGACGACGTGAGCGGGCGGCTGTCCCTGAGGGACCGCGGCTACTCCGTCCTGACGCTCCACCGCCCGGCCAACGTGGACGCGGCGGACGCTCTCGCGCGGATCCTCTCGAGGATCGAACCCGTCGCCGCGGAGTACCCGGTCGTGTTTCCGGTACATCCCCGGACGGCCCGGCGGATGACGGAGAGCGGGATCGAGCCGCCCGCCGGCTCGGTGCGGCTCGTCGAGCCGCTCGGCTACCTCGAGTTCCTCGCGCTCATGGACCACGCCGCGCTCGTGCTCACGGACTCCGGGGGAATCCAGGAAGAGACGACGGTCCTCGGCGTTCCCTGCTTCACGCTCCGCGACAATACGGAGCGGCCGGTGACGATCACGGAGGGGACGAACACGCTGGTGGGGGCGGACGCCGCCGGCCTCGCTGGTGCGTACGCCGCGTTGCGCGCCGGCACGCGGCGCGCAGCGAGGATGCCGGAGCTCTGGGACGGCCGCGCGGGTGAGCGCATCGCGGACGTGCTGCTCGGCGCCGTGTCTCGCGGCTCGAGCCTGTAGAGATACCAGAACACGTCGCGGGGCGCCGCCGGCGGGCCGATGTAGCGAGTCCGGTGAACGAGAGTGAAGGCGCAGCGGCGTGTCTCGAGCCGCGCGCCCTCGTGGAGATCGGCGGCCGCGAGCACGGCGAGGTCGCTGGCCCTCAGCTGCGGCTGGTTGGCGTAGAGGTTCTCCTCGACCATGACGTGCGTGGCCCCGGCGTCGAGCAGGAAGTCGACGAGGCGGCCTTCGCGCAGGTACGGCAGGACCCGGGTGTCGAGGATTCCGTCGAGGCTCAGGACGCGGCGCTCGCCGTAGTAACCGAGCTGGTCGACTTCCTTTGCCCCGATCACCGCGTCGGGAGGCAGGTGATCGTGGACCCACGCCGCCATCTCGCGGCGGGCGGGAAGGTCCCACGGCACGAGGGTGCCACGCAGGTAGGACCGGGTGTCGCGGAATTCCCCGACGTGGACGCGAAGATCGGGCACGAGCGCGAGGAGAAAGAGCGCCGGAGCGGCGACGCGCAGGCGGGCCGGAATCCAGGCGACCGACGCCCCGGCGGCCACGGCAACGGCGGCGAAGCCCGGCACGAAGTACCGCTGGCCGTAGGTCGTCGGCATCACGACGGTATAGAGCGCGGTCGAGACCGCGAGCCAGGCGCCGAGAGCGAGGGCCAAGGGGCGGGTTTCCCTTCTGCGGAGCGCGGCTGCAAGGCCTGCAAGAGCGAGCAGACCGCAGGCGGCGTAGGGACCCTCGAGAAGGCGAACGTATTCGAGGTTCACGAAGAAGGGGCCGTGGCGAGTCGCCCACTGCCGAGCGAACTCGATCCGGGCCGTCGAGGAAGGGAGCGGAGAGCCGAAGTTCACGAGGAGCCAAGCGGCATACGGGGCGACGACGGCAGCGGCCGTGCCCAGTGCCGCGATGAGGTTTCCGGGAGCCGACTTGCGGTTCCATGCCTTCCACGCGAGGACCGCAGCCGCCGGCACCGCCAGGAGAATGCCCTCGGGCCGGCAGAGGGCGCCGAGGCCGAGGAGGGCGCCGCTGAGGACTGCGCGTCGGGGCGTTCCCGCGGACTCAGTCGACGAAACGTCGAGGAAGATCGCGAGGACGAGGAAGACGAAGAAGGCCGTCTCCATGGCGCGAATCGTCCAGATGGCGAACGCGGGTGCGAGAGCGAGGGCGAGGGCCGCACACCCGCCCGCAATAGGGTCCCGGGCCAGGCGGCGGCCGAGGGCGGCGGCAGCCACGAGGCCGAGCGCGGCGAAAAGAAGGCTGAGGGTCTTCGAGAGCAGGATCAGGCGCGGGGGCCCGCCGAAGAGGTGGAGGATCCCCAGGCACATCGTCCATGCCGGGCTCGAGCTGCCGCGGGACGGTTCTCCGGCGTTGAAGTGGAAGAACTCGCCGCCTGCGAGGCGGCGCGCGAACGTGTAGTGGATGTACGTATCGCCCTGCAGATCCGGCCAGAGGGCGAGACACTGAAGGGCGAGAACCACGACCGCGGCCGCGACGAGCAGACGGCCGGCAATCTCGTTCCCGGAAGACGGCAGGTTGCTCGTGAGGAAACAATATCATCGCGGCACAAGGCGCCCGTTCGTCATGAACATCCTCTTCCTCTCCGACAATTTCCCGCCCGAGCGCAACGCGTCGGCGACACGCGTCCATGAGCGCGCGTGCTACTGGGTGCGGGAGGGACACCGCGTCACGGTGATCACGTGTGCGCCGAATTTTCCGGACGGGAAGGTGTTTCCGGGCTACCGCAACCGGGGCTCCGTCGAGGACCTCGACGGGATCCGCGTCGTGAGGGTCCGGACGTTCGTCAGCGCGAACAGGGGGTTCTTCCTCCGGACGGCCGACTTCGTGTCGTACATGCTGGCCGCCGTCGTGGCGGGACTCCGGGAGGAAGAGCCCGACCTCGTCGCGGCGACGTCTCCGCAGTTCTTCGCCGCGGTCGGGGGCTGGATCCTCGCGCGCCTGCGCCGTGTGCCGTTCGTCTTCGAGCTCGGCGACCTGTGGCCCGCCTCGATCGAGGCGGTCGGCGCGTCGCGCAGCCGCGTGCTGCTTTCGTTGCTCGAGAGCGTCGAGCTGTTCCTCTACCGCCAGTCGGCGGCGGTCGCGGCGCTGACTCACCGCTTTCGCGAAGATCTCATCCGGCGCGGAATCCCCGGCGAGCGAATCGCCGTCGTCCGCAACGGCGTGGACCTGCCCCGTTACGCGCCCCGCCCGCGGGACGTGTCGCTCTCCCGCGCATGGGGCCTCGACGGGCGCTTCGTCGTCGGCTACCTCGGGACGCACGGAATGGCCCACGGACTCGCGAACGTGCTCGCCGCGGCCGACGGGCTTCGCGGATCGGACGCGACGTTCCTCTTCGTCGGAGCGGGGGCGGAGCGCGATGCGCTCGTGCAGGATGCGGCGCGGCGCGGCCTCGACAACGTCGTCTTCGCGCCCGCGCAGGACAAGGGCGAAATGCCGCGCGTCTGGAGTCTCTGCGACGTCGCCCTCGTCCACCTGAAGGACGACCCCGTCTTCGAGACGGTCATCCCTTCGAAGATCTTCGAGGCGATGGGCATGGGCCTCCCGGTCCTCCTCGTGTCGCCTCCTGGGGAGGCGCGCGAAATCGTCGAGGCGGAGGGAGCCGGAATCTGGGTCCCGGCGGGCAGGCCCGAGGCGCTGGCCGACGCGGTGAACCTTCTTCGCACCGACGAAGACCTCCGGCGCCGTCTCGCGGCGGCGAGCCTGGCGGCCGCACCGCGTCACAGCCGGAAGCGACAGGCCGACGAAATGCTCGAGGTGTTCTCCCGCGTTCTCGCGGAGGTCTGACGCCCTACCGGCGGGCGCGCTCGACGGCCTTCACCGCGGCGCCTGCCACGGCGTAGAGAAGGGCGAGAGCGGCGAGGATCGTGACGCGCACGGGGCCCGACCCGGTCGCGTAGGCGAGCGCGGCGGCGCCCGAGACTCCCATCAGAGCGATCTCCCAACGCAGGACGCGGGCGTGGGAGAGGCCCGACAGGACGAGCCGCTGGTAATGGTGCGACCGGTGGGGAGTCCACACACGCTCGCCGGCGAGGGCGCGGCGGACGAGCGTGACCGTGGCGTCGACGATGAACGGCGCGAACACGAGGCACGAGGCGCCGAGGTCGACGCGGCCAGCCGCGGAGGCGCGCAGCGCGAGGGCGGCGACGAGGAACCCGACGGGGATCGCGCCGACGTCCCCGAGGAAGATGCGCGCGGGAGGACGATTCTGGATGAGAAAACCCGCCGCGGCCGCCGAGAGGAAGAACGAGACGGCCGCCCCGCCGCCGTCACCGCCCCTCCAGCAGGCGACCCCGAGGAACGCGCCCCCGATGGCCGTCATCGATCCGGCGAGCCCGTCCATCCCGTCCATGAAGTTGTAGAGATTGGTCAGCCAGAGGATTCCGAGGAAGCTCAGCGGCGCCGCGAACGGTCCGAGGGCGACGTCGCCGGCGAGCGGCAACCACACGCGTTGCGCGGCGAGCCCGGCGCCCCACACGAGGGCAGCCGCCGCGAGCGCCTGCGCGGCGAGGCGCACGGAAACCGGCAGGCCACGGCGGTCGTCCGCGAAAGAGAGCAGCGCGAGCAGGGTGGTCGCGGCTCCGATCCAGGCGAAGGACGTGTCGGCCGTCGCACCGGCGACGGCGAGCGCCGCGGCGACGCCGAGGAGGATCGCGACGCCCCCCGTCCGCGGCGTGGGCTGCGCGTGCAGCGAACGCGCGTTGGGAACGTCGCGCGGCCAGAACGACGACCGTGAACGTGCGAGAAGGACGGAGAGAAGGGCGGAGGCGAAGAACGCGACCCCCGCGCCAAGTGCGACGCCGGCGGCGGTCACGGACCGGACCTTCTGATCCGGACGATCTCCGGAAGCGCGGCCTGCAGGGTCGTGACGGGCCGGAAGCCGAGCTCCCGCCGGATACGCTCGTTCCGGTAGCACGCCGAGCCGAGCAGCTTTTCGAGCGCCGCGCGGCCGAACGGAACGCGCCGCCCCGTGGCGCCCGCTGCGGCGTCCCCGAACGCCGCTGCCGCCCGGAGAGCGGTCAGCGGAACGCTCCAGCGGACCGGCCGTTTCCCGAGGGCCTCGCGCATCGCGTCGTAGATCCCGCGCGACGAATAGTCGACACCGTCGGTGACGAGGTACGTGCGACCGGCGGCGGCGGGCGCCGCCGCCGACAGGCGGAACGCCTGCACGACGTCACCGACCGACGCGAGGCTGCGCCGGTTCGCGACACCTGGGAGCGGAGGGAAGAACCCGCTCTCGATCGCGTCGAGCATCGAGAGGAGATTGCCTTTCATCCGGGGGCCGTAGACGAGCGGGAGTCGAAGAACCGTGGCGCGCATCCGGGAACGCGCCCCCGCCTCGAGGACGAGCCCCTCGGCCTCGAGCTTCGAGCGGCCGTACGGGCTCCGGGGCGAGGCCGGCGCCTCCTCGTCGAGACACTCCTCGCCCCCTTCTCCCATGGCCTTGACGCTGCTCGCGAAGACGAACGAGGCCGTGCCGGCCTCCAGGGCTGCCTCCAGGATGCTTCGGGTCCCGTCGACGTTGGCGGCGCGGAACGCGTCGGATCGTGTTGCGGCGTCGAGGTCGTGTGCCTTGCCGGCGAGATGAAAGACACTGTCGCATCCGGCGACGGCGCGGCGAAGCGCAAGAGGGTCCGAGAGGTCTGCCGTTATGGACTCCGCTCCGGATGGCAAGGCTTGAGGCGGCGTGCGGAACATGGCGCGGACGGGTTCGCCGCCCGCGGCGAGGCTCTCGACGAGGGCCCGCCCGATGAAGCCGCCAGCTCCCGTCACGAGGTGCACGCCCGATTCTCGCCGCGCGCCGCCCTCGGCTCCAGCCCATTCGGGGCCGCGCTCAGGGCGCCGCGCGAGGCGGGCGTCCGGGCGGCCGGCAGGGTGCGCCCCGGGCCGCGCGATCACGGTCGGCCCGGAGGGCCGACATGTCTGCGGCGCCGTCCATCCCGAATGTGCCGAGAAGGCGGTCGAGCCACTTCTCCGATTCGGCGCAGCGTCCGAGCTCCGCGAGCGCCAGCGCGACCGTTCGCCCGGAGTCGGGAGCCGGAGACGCGGCGTAGACGACCTGTGCGAGCTCGAGCGCCCGACGTCCGTCGCGGACCGATGTCTCGGGACTCGCCGCCAGAAGGTAGGCGAGAGCGAGCGCGAGCCGGCCCCGGTCCGGCATCCTCCGGTGCCCGTCCTCCAGGGCGTCCCGCGCATCCGCGAATCGGCCCAGTCGCGCGAGCACGTCCGCATGCCCGAGCGCAGAGTCCTCGTCCTGCGGCGCGAGCCGGACTGCGGTCTCATACAGGCGCAGGGCCTCGGCGGTGTCTCCCTGAGCGGCGAGCGACCGCGCGAGGAGGCGGACGCCGTCCGCTCCCTCCGGCTCGGCTTCGACGACGCGCCTCAGGTGTCGTGAGGCGCCGGCGAAGTCGCCGCGCGCGAGAAGAACGCGGCCGACGTTGTAGCTGGCGGCGACGTTTGCGGGCGCGATCGCCAGCGCGCGGTCGAAAGCGTCGAGGGCCCGGTCAGTATCTCCGAGCATCGCGAGCGCCGAGCCGAGACCCACGAGACCCGCGATGCCGCGAGGTTCTGCCTCGACGGCGGCGGCGAACTCGTCGGCGGCTTCGCGCATCCGGCCGTTCACGAACGCGAGCCGCCCCCGCACGAGGTGGGTGCGCTCGCCGCGCCGCAGCGCGGAGAGCTCCTCGAGGAGGGGATCAGCGACCCTCACGCCGACGGTGCCGGCGCGGGCGAGCTCGCGGGCGGCCTCGTCGCGGTTTCCGAGGCCGCGCCAGGCCATGGCGAGCTCGTAGTGGAGACGGGTCGCCTCGGGCGCGAGTCGAAGGGCGATCTCGATTCGGGTGCGCGCCTCCGAGAAGTCGCGCTGGACGAGAGCCGTGCGCCCCAGCCCGGCATGAGCGGCGGCGGAGCCGGGGCTGATTCGTGTCGCGTCGAGGAACTCGCGGCGGGCGTCCTGGGGCCGGTTCAGGCCGAGAAGGGCCTCTCCGAGGCCGACCCGCGACGCGAGATCGGCCGGCTGGAGCGCGAGCACCTGCGCGTGCCGCCGCCGCGCCTCCTCGAGGTCACCCGTCTTCATCGCCACTTCGGCCAGGAGATGGATCGATCGGATGTCTCTCGGCGCGAGGCGGATCGCGTTCCGATACGAGGCCGCGGCGGAGTCCCACAGCTCGTAGGCGTGAAAAAGCTGCCCGAGGTCGGCGTACGCCTCGGCCAGGGCGTCGGGGCTCACTCCGTCGGCCGTGCGGAGCGCGGCGAGGTTCTTCTCGACGCCATGGATCTGTGCCGCGACTGCAGGCTCGAGTGCGGAGCCCGGCGGAAACGGAACGGTCTCGAGGAAGGGTCTCCGCTCTCCTCGTGCGCCCGCGGCCGCGAAGAAAAGGGAAGCGAGGAGGAGGAAGGAAGAGATCCCGCGGGGCATTTGCTATTCGAAGGCGGGCGAGCGGCCCTGCCGGATCGTCACGTAGCGTCCTGTCGGAGGCGCGGGCCAGGTCTCGGAGGTCCCGTCCGGCCAGATCACGTGGAGGCCTCTCGGCGTGCCAGTCGGGCCGAGCCCGACGAGAACTCGCGGATCGCTCGCGCAGAGATAGCTTCCGTCCGTGTGCGCCCTCCTCCAGAGCGACGGGAGCCCCGGGCGGCGGACTTCCACGCGCGCCCCCAGCGCGTCGCGGCCCGAGCGGGCGAGCAGCCTCAGTCCGACCCAGCGGTTGCGCAAGCCGGCGCGGTTCAGGAACAGGCGAGCCGGGCCGCCGTTGCTCGTGATCAGGAGGTCGGTCGTCCCGTCGTTGTCGATGTCGCCGAACGCGATCCCTCTTCCGACGTTGGGAGTCGCGAACGCGCGTCCGGCCATTATGGTCGCGTCGACGAACGTCCCCGAGCCCGTGTTCCGAAACAGCACGTTGGGCTGGCGGAGCGGGAGAGGATCGCCGGCCCGATGCTGCTCCGGGATCTTCAGAACCGCCCCGTTCGTGACGACGAGGTCCAGCCAGCCATCGTTGTCCCAGTCGAACCACCCCGTTCCAAACCCGGTCTTTCCGAGCGTGCCGGGAACGAGGCCGGAGGCGATCGTCCGGTCCGAGAAGAGCCCGTCGCCCTCGTTCACGAAGAGCGCGGCGGGGTCCTGCATGATGTTCGTGATGAAGACGTGCTCCCGGCCGTCTCCGAGAAAATCGCCGGCGTCGACGCCCATCCCGGCCATGGCCCGGCCCATCGCGTTCACCGCGACGCCCGCCATCAGGGCGTCGTTGCGGAACGTCCCGTCGTGCTGGTTGAAGAAGAGGAAGTTCGGGTTGCCGTCGTTCGCGACCATGAGATCGGGCCAGCCGTCTCCGTCGAGGTCGGCGGCCACGACGCCGAGACCCGATCCCCGTTCCTTCCCGATCCCGGATCGCTCGCTGACGTCCTCGAAGGTCCCGTTTCCACGATTGTGGAGCAGGCGGTGTGGGACCGGCGCGTACGCCTGCGGACCGCAGTATTCACGCGCGCTCGACGGAGAGAGGCAGACCTTTTTCGGATCCGTCTCGAAGTCCACGTAGTTTGCGACGTACAGGTCGAGAAAGCCGTCCCGGTCGTAGTCGACGAACGCCGCGCTCGTGCTCCAGCGCGGATCGTCGGCGCCGGCCTTCTTCGTCACGTCCTCGAACGTGCCGTCCCCTCGGCTGCGGAAGAGGTGATTGCTGCCGAGGCACGTCACGTAGAGGTCAGGGCGGCCGTCGTTGTCGAAGTCGCCGGTCGCGGCTCCCATGCAGTAGCCTTCGAACGCGAGCCCCGCCTTTTCCGTCACGTCGGTGAATCGCAGATGGCGGCTGCCGTCGGGCCTCACGACGAGGTCGTTGCGGAAGAGCCGGCCGACGGGGCGTCCCTTGCCTCGCCATGGGACGACGGCCTTCGCGAGCGGGCCGTCGAGGATCGTTCCCTGGACCAGATAGACGTCGAGATCGCCGTCCCCGTCGTAGTCGAAGAGCGCGGCGCCTGATCCGGCGATCTCCGCCAGCGTGTCCTGGCCGGTCGCCCCGTTGAAATGGACGAAATCGAGCCCGCTCCGCGCGGCCACCTCTTCGAAGACCGGGCGCGCCGGAGGCGGCTCCGGGTTCGGGCCCCGGCCCAGGAGAAGAGGCCACGGAGCCGCCAGTGAGAGCGCGAGGAGCATGCGGGCCCAGCCGGAGTGCAAGCCGCAATTGTCCGGCGCGGGCGCCCCGGGGGTCAACGTCCGGAGCCCCTAGAATGAACCGCAGGATGGCCACGCGTCCCGACGATTCCACGGGCCCCGTCACGGGGTCGCGCCGCCTGCGGACGCCGAGCGGCGTCGGGGTCGGCATCCTGGCCCGCCTCAAGAATCGCCCGGTCCAGTACCTCCTCGACGTACTGGTGCTCTCGGGGGCGTTCCTCGTCGCCTACGCGATCCGTTTCGACTTCCGGGTTTCGGCCGAGATGTTCCGGCACGCGATGACGCAACTGCCGCTCGTCGTTCTCCTCCAGTTCGCCGCGCTCTCGGCGTTCGGCGCCTACGCGTTCATCTGGAGATACGTGGGCCTCGCCGAGACTCTCGTCTTCGCCCGTGCGGCCGTCGCGGCCACCGTTCCACTCCTCGTCATGCGTCTCGCGCTGCCCGAGACCCTCCAGGACTACCGGGTCCCTTTCTCGATCATCGTGATGGACGGCCTCCTGGGGTTCGGAGGGGTGCTCGGTCTCCGCGTGGGGCGGCGCTTCACGTGGGAGCGCTGGGAGCGCGGGCGGCGCCCGGCTGGCGCCGCCGAGCAGAAGCGCGTGATCCTCGTCGGCGCCGGCCGGGCGGGCGTGCTGGCCTTGCGCGAGATCCTGGGGCGCGGCGACGCCGAGCTGAACGTGAGGGGGTTCGTCGACGACGACCCGGCCAAGCAGGACTCGCTCATCCAGGGAGTCCGCGTGCTCGGGACCACGGCGGAGCTGCCGGGACTCGTCCGCCATCTCGCGATCGACGAGGTCGTCATCACGATCGTGGGAGCCCCGCGGAGGGACATCCGCCGGATCGTGAAGACCTGCGAGGAGATTCCCGTGCGAGTCCGCATCATGCCCGGCATCTGGGAGATCCTGCAGGGCAACGTCGAGGTGAGCGGCATCCGGGACGTTCAGATCGAGGACCTGCTCGGTAGGGAGCCCGTCCAGCTCGACGAAGAAGAGCTCCGGCGGTTCCTCGTCGGCGCGGCCGTGATGGTCACCGGCGCGGGCGGCTCGATCGGGTCGGAGCTCGCGCGACAGGTGGCCCGGCTCGGCCCCCGGCAGCTCGTGCTGGTCGAGCGCGCCGAATTCGCCCTTTTCGACGTCGACCGGGAGATCCGGCGGCGCTGGCCGGACTCCCGGCCCGCTGCCGTCGTCGCGGACATCGGCGACGAGGCGCGGATGCGCCGCGTGTTCGAGACTTACCGGCCGAGGATCGTCCTTCACGCGGCGGCGCACAAACACGTCCCGCTGATGGAAGAGAACGCGTCGGAGGCGATCCGGAACAACGTGCTCGGGACCGCGCGGCTCGGCACGTTCGCCGGGGAGTTCGGGGTGGACGTCTTCGTGATGATCTCGACGGACAAGGCCGTCCGTCCGACGTCCGTGATGGGAGCGTCCAAGCGGGTCGCCGAGATCGTCGTCCAGGACCTCGATAGGCGCTACGGGACGCGATTCGTCGCCGTGCGCTTCGGGAACGTCCTCGGCTCGGCGGGATCCGTGATTCCCATTTTCCGCGAGCAGATTCGCAGGGGCGGGCCCGTGACGGTCACACACCCCGACATGGTGCGGTTCTTCATGACGATCCCGGAGGCGAGCCAGCTCGTGCTGCAGGCCGCGGCGATGGGGAAGGGCGGAGAGATCTTCGTCCTGGACATGGGAGAACCGGTCAGGATCGTGGATCTCGCGCACGAGATGATCACGCTCTCCGGCCTGAAGCCGAACGAGGACATCGACGTCGTGTTCACCGGAATCCGGCCGGGTGAGAAGCTCTTCGAGGAAGTGGGAACGGATGCGGAGAACGTGTCCCCCACGGGACGGCCGAAGATCCTGATCGGGAAGATCTCTCCTTCGCCTCCGGAAGACGTCGAGCGGGCGCTGGAGGAGCTGCGCCGGCTCGCGGACGAGGGAGGCGAGGATGCGATCCGGCGTTGTCTCGGCGAGATCCTGCCGGATGCGCAGCTCGTCGGCGCGGCCCGGCCGCTGGCCGCGGGTCAGAAACGGCCGGGGGGGAACGCGGGCTAGAGACCGAGCGCGTAGCGGGAACCGAGGAGCACGGTCGCCGTCCACACGTGAAGAACGACGAAAACCGCGACCGCGAGCCGCCAACTGCGATCGTGCTCGGGTGGGTCTGTCCTCACGAGGAGCGGGAGCGCCACGAGAGAGAGGACCGGCAGGATGAATCGCCCCCAGGGATTCGTCGGCTGGAAGTAGCGCAGCGAATTCGTGACGACGCAAACCGTCAGGGCGTATCCACACGCGACGAGGAAGAGGGCCGAGCGGTTCGGGCTTCGGAGCGTGAACCGCCAGGACAGGAGGGGGAGCGCGAGGAAGAACGCCACGCAGGCCCATCGCGCGAGCGCGTAGAGGGCGTCGGGGTACGACACGTCCGCGTATCCGAAGACGCCCCAGTACATCTTCCACGAGAGCACGTCCTGGTCGAATGCGAAGTTGTTCGACCAGAACGCGGACCAGTGGGCGGCAACCTCGTCGGGATAGTCGAGCCTGGCGGCCTCGAACGGAACCGAGGTCCAGCGCGTCGCGAGGAACATCGCGACGAAGAGCGCAGCGAGAGCCGCCGAACGGACCCTCGCGGCGCGCCGGCGACCGCCTTCGGAAACGATCCGGCCGCGGACGGCGCCGAGAGCCAGGACGAGGCTGACGAGCAGCGGAGCGACGGCCGCGGCGAGAAGCAGCCACAACGAGGGATCTTCGAATCCGCCGACCTCTTTCGGGAGCCGTGCCCCGAAGCTGGAGATGGCGCGCCGGACGCGACCCGTCGCGAGGGCGAACAGGATCGTTCCGGTCGCGAGCGCGGCGGCGACCGTCAACGCGCCCATCGCCGTCCGCCGGCTGGAACCGGCCGGCATCCGGATGACGGCATGAGCGGCGAGAATCGTCAAAACGGCCGCGGCCGGGACGGCGACGAAGACGAAGTCGTCCCAGACGCCGATCCCGAAGAGGCTCGCCGCCAGAAACAGTGCTGCCGCCAGAAGCCGCGAGCGTGGCGAGGGGGTCAGGACCCCGACAACGAGGCATGCCGCCAGGAACTGCCCGATGCCGATCGCGAGCGAGTAGTTCGAGCAGCTCGCGACGACGCCCACCGAATACGGCCAGAGCGCGACGAGGCCGTAGGCGAGCGCGAGAGCACCGAGCCCCGTGCGAGACATGATGAGGAGGCCGGCGAGGAAGAACGCAAGCGAGGCCGCCGCGGACAGGATCACGTAGGCCGCGACCCGGTCGAGAACGGACTGTCCCCGGAGGAGCGGACCCGCGAGGCGAAACGCGTTGTAGTAGAAGGGCGCGCGCACACGGGGGCTGATCAGGACGGCGTCGATTCGCGCGCCTCCGTCCGTGGCCGCTTCGGCCGTGAGGGGCCTCGAAAGCTCGGCCCTCGTGACGGGCCGGTTTTCCGGAAGCAGAGCCGTCACCGGAACCTCGCGTGCCCCGACCCAGGACTCGTATCCGAGCCTCTCGTACAGCTGGACGATCGATTTCGGGAACGCGGCCGGGTTTTCGAACAGGTTCGGGTTGAAGAGGACGGCTTCCACGGTGCCGACGTGCGTCGCCTCGTCGGCGCCCTGGAGAGGCGCGAGCCCACACGCGTGCAGCAGCGTGACCGCCGGAACGAGCGCCGCGACTGCCCTCGTGAATCTCCCCTCCCAGAGCCAGGACCAGCCGACGAAGAGGAGGGCGAGGGCGACGAATCCCGCGACCTGCAGGACGCGGCTGCACGAGATGAAGAAGAAGAACCGGGCGAGCGTCTCGCCTGCGGGGACGGGGTCCGCGACGCGGAACCGGTAGCGGACGATCGAGAGCGACGGGCGGGCCCGCGGCGAGTCGGGGCGGCGCAGCTGAAAGCCGCTGAAGTGCCCGGTCCCCGCGGCGTGCGGCTCGGTGAAGCCGAACGGGCCCGGGCCGAGGCCGTATACCTGGACCTCCAGCTTCGTTCCCTGGCCGGGCAGAGGACCGAGGTCGATCCAGCCGCGGTCGCCGACGAACTGAAGCCGGTGCCGGCCTCGAAGGACGTCCCGCCACGACGGGCTCGCGGACGGGTGACCGGGGAGGACGACGAGAAGCCGGGTGCGGCCGTTCGAGGCGAGCTGAACCTCCAGCCGCGAGCCCTCGGGCACCTTGACCGGCCGGTCCTCGGGCCACATGAACGTCAGGTCGTAGACGTGCCCGAAGCTCGCCGTGGGATGCAGGAGGTCGATCTCGCGCGTGCCCGAGGACAAGGCCGGACGCGGGACGTTCTCCGCGACCACCTTCCCGGCGCGTCCGCCGTTCCAGACGAGGTGCGCGAAGCAGGCCGCGAGGATGGCCGCGAGGGCCAGCGAGCGAAGCAGGATGCGGCGCGCCACGGTCGCCCGGAAGTGTATCGGGCGGCCGTCAGCTCGCGGCGGCGGCGAGGATCTCGTGGTACGCGCCCGCCACGTCGACTTTCGCGTAGCGCTCGGCCCTTGCAAGTCCTCTTGCGACGAGGCGGTCGCGCGTCTCCTCCTCGGTCCAGAGGCGGAGGATCGACTGCGCGATCCCGGCCTCGTCCGTCGGGTCGAAGAACAGCGCGGCGTCACCCGCGAGCTCGAGGAGAGCGGGGAGGTCGGAGCAGGCGACCGGCGTCTTCAGCGCCATCGCCTCGAGGACCGGGATCCCGAATCCCTCGAAGAGCGACGGAAAGACGAGCAGCTCGGCGCCCTCGAGGAGGGCGGTCGTGTCGGCCTCGTCGAGGTACGGAAGGATGCGGACGACCTCGCCGAGGCCGGCCGCCTCGGCCCTGGCGCGAAGAGTCTCGCGCGCCCCGTCGAGCGCGCCGCACAGGACGAGGACGAAGTCCGGCGTCTCGCGCGCGACGCGGGCGGCCGCGGCGAGGAGACGCTCGTGGTTCTTGTGCGGCCAGAAGTTCGCGGGGTAGAGGGCGTACTCGGTCCGGAAGAGGTCGAGGGCGTCGAGGCGCGCGAGGGCGTCGCGGGGATCGAGCGGCCGCCGGAGGGGTCCCGCGACGGGCGGCAGCACCGAGACGCGCTCGGAGGGCACGTGGACGCGCTCGACGGCCATGAGCTTCGTCGCCTGGGAGATCGCGACGACGCGGTCGGCCCGGCGCAGATCGCCCCGGAACTCGATGCGGCGTCGCCTCTCGTCGGCGTCGAAGAACTGCGGATAGACGAGGTCCTGGAAGTCGTACGCGACGACGACGTGGGGAAGCCCCGTCTCGTGGAAGGCCGCGGTGCCGAGAGGGCTGAAGAGCACGTCGGCGCCGAGCCGCCTGAGGGACGAGCGGTCGGGCGCGGCCAGGTCGAGCAAGGGCTGGAAAAAGCCGTGAAGGCGCCGGCGCGTGCGGAGGATCTTGCGCGGCTCCTCGACGTCGAGGCCGGGCCCGAGGCGGTGGAAGGCGGCGCCCCTCTCGACGAGAGGCGCCGCGACGGCCTGCGCGTGCGGCTTCACGAGAAGGTGGTATTCGTGCGCCCGGGGCCGGTCGAGCAGCGCGGAGAGGAGGTCGAGCGTGAAGAGGCGCGCCCCTCCGTTTCCGCCGTCGGGCGAAAGGGGAGCGAGGTCGACGAAGACCCGGAGGCCCCGTCCCGTTGACATCGCCCTACTTTCGCACAAACTCGGGGCCATGGCGCGCATCCTCGTCACGGGCATCACGGGCCAGGACGGGTCGTATCTCACGGAGTCGCACCTCGCGACCGGGGACGACGTGCACGGCATTGTCCGGCAATCGAGCCTCCTGCAGCGGACGCGCCTCGACGCGATCCCGGCCCTGCTGGCGGCCCGGGAGGCCGGGCGCCTGACGCTCCACTATGCCGACCTTTCCGACACGAGCAGCCTCGTGGCCGTGGTGCGAAACGTGAATCCCGACGTCGTCTACCACCTCGCCGGGCAGAGCCACGTGAAGATTTCGTTCGATCTTCCCGAGTACACGGCCGACTCGACCGGTCTCGGCACCCTCAGGCTGCTCGAGGCGCTCCGCAGCGTCGCTCCGGACGCCCGGTTCTTCCTCGCGGCCACGAGCGAGATCTTCGGCGAACCGATGGAGTCGCCCCAGACGGAGAAGACGCCCATGCGGCCCATCAATCCATACGCGGCCGCGAAGGTCTACGCCCTGAACCTCGTCCGGATCTACCGGCAGGCCTACGGCCTCTTCGCGTGCTCGGGCATCCTTTTCAACCACGAGAGCCCGCGCCGCGGCGAAAACTACGTCACCCGAAAGATCGCGCGCGCGGCGGCGCGGATCGCGCGCGGAAAGCAATCGGAGCTGCACCTCGGGACGCTCGAGCCAAAGCGGGACTGGAGCTACGCGCCGGACATCGTGGATGGGATGCGCCGCATCGTCTCGGCCCCGAAGCCGGACGATTTCGTCCTCGCCTCGGGCGTCACACATTCGGTGGGCGACTTCTGCAGGGCCGCGTTCGCCGTTGTCGGGCTCGACCACGCGCGGTACGTCCGGCTGGACCCCAAGTACATCCGCCCGATCGACATCAGTGAGACGCGGGGCGACGCCTCGAAGGCGCGCCGCGAGCTTGGCTGGGCCCCGAAGACGGGCTTCGACGAGCTCGTGCGCCTCATGGTGGAGGCCGAGCTCGCCGCGCTCGACGGGCGCGGGGAAGCCGCCTGAAGCCTCCGGCCGTCCTCGTCCCCGCCTTCCGGCGCGCGGAGGCGTCGCGCCGGGCGATCCGCTCGCTCCTCGAGGCCGGCGCGGGCCGCATCGTCTACGTCGACGACACCGGCGAGGCCGGCGGAGACGACATCGCGCGCGAGTTCCCGGCGGTGGACGTGATCCGCACGACGACGCCGGTCTGGTGGACGGGCGCCATCAACCTCGGGATCGAAGCCGCGCGCGGGAGCTCCGACGCGGGCGTCCTCTTCTTCAACCAGGACGTCACGTGCGCGCCGGACTACTTCGCGAGGCTCGGGGAAGCGGTCGACGCGAACCCGGGCGCCCTCGTGGGCAGCGCGGTGATGTACGCGCAGGAGCCCGGGCGCGTGTGGTCGGCGGGCGGCGCCGTGGAGTGGTGGGGCCGTGGCATCCGCGTGCTGCACCACGGGGCGCCGGCGGCGGAGCTCCCGGAAGCGCCGTTCCCGGCCGACTGGCTGTTCGGAATGGGGACGTACGTGCCCGTCGAGGTCTTCGACCGCGTCGGCCTGCCCGACGCGGGGCGCTTCCCGATGGCCTGGGGCGACCTCGACTTCTCGCTGCGGGCGAAGCACGCGGGCATTCCGGTGCTCGTGGCACCGAAGGCCCGGCTCTTTCACGAGGTCGGCGGCTACGACGCTCGAGTGGCGGGTGCGCCGAGCGTGAAGCAGTACGCGGAATGGATGGCGGACCCGAAGCACAACCTCTCGCTCTCGGCGCACGCGGAGATCTGGAGACGCCACGGACCGAGGCTGCTCTGGCCGATCTCCCTGGCGCTGAGAACGATCGTGCTCCTGCTGAACTTCGCACGCATCCGCCTGCTTTTCCCCTCTTCACCTTCTCGGAAATCCGAAAACGGCGCCCCCCGATGAACACCCGCATGCCGTCGATCTCGCTCGTGACCCCTTCTCTGAACCAGGGGAAGTTCATCCGGGCGACGATCGAGAGCGTTCTCTCGCAGGACTACCCGAACCTGGACTACCGCGTGCAGGACGGGGGCTCGACGGACGAGACGCTCGCCGTGCTGCGCGAGTACGAGGGACGCGTCCCATTCGTATCGGAGAAGGACGCGGGTCAGGCCGACGCCATCAACAAGGGCCTCTCGCGCGCGACGGGCGAGGTGCTGGGATACCTCAACAGCGACGACGTCCTGCGGCCGGGCGCGCTCGCGGCGGTGGGAGAAGCGTTCGCGTCGGATCCGGAGTTGATGTTCGTGTGGGGCCGCGCGGCCTACATCGACGAGGCCGGCAAGACGATGTCGCCGTATCTCGCGCGACCCGACGCAATCGAGCGTCTCGCCGACGCGTGCTTCATCGCGCAGCCGGCGGCGTTCTTCCGGCGCAGCGTGTGGGAGGACGTCGGCGGATTCGACGCGTCGCTCCACCACACGATGGACTACGACTACTGGCTCCGGATCGCGGCCCGTTACCCGGCCTCGCGCACACGCTTCCTCGACCGCGAGCTCGCGGGCTGCCGGATGCACGCCGACGCGAAGACCGTGGCCGGTTGGAGCCGGGCGTTGATCGAGATCATGGATCTCGTGAAGCGCCGCACGGGCTACGTGTCGCTCTGGTGGTGCGTCGCGAAGTGGGACCACCTCACGGACGGCCGCAGCCAGGCGACCGACCCGCATCCCGTGCCGTGGCGGGCGTATCCGCCGGCGATCTTCGAGTTCCTGAGGCGGAATCCGGTGGGGCTCTGGGGGCGCGGCTTGAGGGGTGGGCTCAAAGGACTCGCGAAGCGGCTCGCGCGAACCTGATCCTTCCCGGGGGCCGCGTCTCTCACCGCCATAGCGCGAGCGGCCACTCCTTGGTGTCTGCCTTGACGACTCGCTCCGGCAGCAGGAACGCGAGCTGGAGTCGGCGCTGGAATTCGGCGGGCGTCTCCCCGGGCGGGTTCGGGTCGGGCAGGAGGACCGTGTAGCGGCCGACGCGGAACCGTTCGCCCCGGGGCGCGGCGCGCGCGGCCCAGCGCTCGACGACTCCAGGCTCGTCTCCCACGAGCGCCCAGCGGACACCGCTCGCTGGGAGGCGGTCGCCGTAAGCGTGGTAATCCACGGCCGGGTCGGCCGAGATCGCCCGCACGCGCCCTCCCGACAGGTAATTGAAGGAGTAGACCGACCAGTAGTCGCCGATGATCGCGCCGATGCGCCGCTCCTCGAGGAAGGCGAGGAGGCGCGCGTCGTCCGCGGCGGCCTCGCGCCGGAGCGTGCGCGTTTCCGACCACGGCATCTCGTAGCCGCCCAGATGGAGACCGACAAGACCGGCCGTGAGGAGGACGCCGGCGATCCGCGCCCGGCGCCAGAGCGCCCACGCGAGCGCGCCCGCCGAGACCGCGACGAGGGGCCCGCAGAGGACGAAGAACCGGATGGTCGCGGAGCGGTAGTTGCCGGCGGATGAGATGCTGAAGAAGACGAGCGAGAAGAGCGCGGCGAGAGCGGGGAGCGCCCACGCGCGCCCGAATTCTCCGCGCAGGCCTCCCGCCAGGAACCACACGAGCGCGATCGCGTGGAACGCGACGGCGAGGGCCGCCAGCGCCGGAATCGCGCCCGGCGAGGACGGACCGCCGACGAGCTCGACGAAGCCTCCCGTGAGGCCGTAGAGGAGATTCGAGAGCGCGGACGCGAGGCTGTGCGTCGGCGTTGCGCCGTAGTTGTTGCGGAGAGATTCGAATCCGTGCGCCGCGTTGAAGGCGATCCACGGCAGCGCGCCGAGAACGAACCCTGCGATCGCCGGAAGCAGGAGGCGCCGGAGCGGGAGGCGGCGGGCCGCGAGCAGCAGCCAGAGCGCGGCCGCCGCGGCGCAGCTCAGCGTCAGGATGGAGCACCAGAGGCCGAGGCCGGCGGAGAGCCCGAGCGCCGCCGCGGTGATCGCGCGCGGTCGGTCGGCCCAGATGGCCGCGAGAGCGAGCGTCGCGACGCCGCACGCGAGAACGGTGGCGTAGCCCGTGGGCAGGCGCGTCGCGCCGAAGAAGCGGGCCGCGGGCACGGCGAAGAAGAGGGTCGCCAGGAGCGCCGCCGGTTTCGGCAGAATGCGCCGCGCCAGCGCCAACAGACACATCACGGCGAGGACGCCCTCGATCAGCGGCGCGAACGTGACGGCGAGCCTCGTCGGCCCGAGCAGGGCGACGAACGGAGCGTGCAGGTAGCTCTCGACGCAGCCGAAGCGCACGTACGTGTGGAAGACGTGGAATCGAGCCTGGAGGATGTCGAGCGTGCGCATCCCCGTCAGCAGTGCGTCCGGGTCGGCCGGGAACTTTCCGGGCGGCCAGGCGGCTGCGGCCCGGACGAGGACGGCGGCCGCGAAGACGGCGACGACCCAGCCGCGGCCCGTCTCGTCGGGAGGATCGGCCGGGGCGGGGTCGCGCATGTCGCGCGGGAGTTTAGGTCGTTCTCAGTAGTAGTACCCGTTCACGTCGAGGATGAGGTGCCCGCCGTTGACGCCGAACGCGACGGAGAGCTGTCCGCTGGCGTTCAGCGGGACGATGGCGGCGTTCACCTGCGTCTCACCGAGATTGAAGTTGAGCGTCGAGACGGTCGGGTAAGCCGTTCCCGTCTGCCAGAGGCTCAGGAAGCCCGGGCCGGCGACGGTCGTGGCCGTGGCGTTCAGGGAGACGCCGGTGGCGTTCGCGGGAATGCCGCAGACGCCCGCCATCACGTAGACGCGCTCGGTCGAGGCCGGCAGGTAGCCGCCGCCGAGAGGCGCGCCGCCGCGCGTGTCGACGACTCGGCAGGGCGCGATCGCCGTGAAGTGCCCATCCGGAGGAGGGAAGTAGGCGACGCGGGCTCCGCAGAACGAAGTCGCGGCCCCGAGGGCGTTCGGCGCGACGATCAAGGCGTACGACCAGCTGGTGTTGTCGACGATCTCGGTCGGCGGGTTGGTGGGGTTGATCTCGGGGCTCAGGGTGGTCCCGTAGCCGGCCGAACCGGAGGAGCTGACGCTCGTGATGTCCACGCTCGTGACGCCCGGCTGGTACTTCGTGAGCCAGAGCGTCATGTCGATCGGCGCGGACGTGTCGTCGAAGTAGAAGCGCGCGTACTTGAGGATCGCCCCTTGCGGGAGATCGACGTGAGCGACGAACCGGTTGTCGGACCCGGCGACGTTGTAGATGCAGCCGTTGAAGTTGTAGGCGTAGGTCGTCGCCGACGTGCGCGGCTGGAAGTCGGTGCCGAGCACACGCGCGTACTGGAAGGTGCCGGGCGTGATGGACTGGGCAGTTCGCCCGCTCGACGTCGCTCCGAGGGCGCTTCGAGCGGACGGGGCCCTGTTCTCGTCGGCGGCAGGGTCGGCGAGTAGCGGGGCCGGAAGAGCGGCGGCGGCCCGGACGCTGCTGCCCTCACCCGTGCTCTGGGCCCCTTCCGGAGCGGGGTTTGCGCCAGCCGCGAGGCCGGCGGCAAGGACGAGCGCGGCGGCAGTGGACAAATAGGCGACACGAGACGACATAAGTCGACCTCCTTGAGCCCGGACCGGCGGACTTTCGTCGAACATAGGTCCGAGACAGAGGCGAGGCAAGGCGCGCCGTTTAGACCCGGTCCATAATCCCGGCCCCCATGGACTCCATCGTCATCCGCGGCGCCCGCGAGCACAACCTCAAGAACGTCTCCCTCTCGATCCCCCGCAACGCCCTCGTCGTCCTGACGGGCGTGTCGGGGTCCGGGAAGTCGTCGCTCGCGTTCGACACGCTCTTCGCCGAGGGGCAGCGGCGGTACGTCGAGTCCCTCTCGGCCTACGCCCGGCAGTTCCTCGAGCAAATGGAGAAGCCCGACGTCGATTCGATCGAGGGGCTCTCGCCCGCGATCTCGATCGAGCAGAAGACGACGTCGAAAAACCCGCGCTCGACGGTCGGGACCGTGACGGAGATCTACGACTACCTCCGCCTCCTCTACGCCTCCGTCGGCAAGCCCCACTGCCCGTCGTGCGGGCGCGAGATCGCGGCCCAGACGATCCAGCAGATGGTCGACCGCGTCCTCGCGATGCCCGAGGGGACGAAGTTCCTCCTCCTCGCCCCGTTCGTCCGCGGGAAGAAGGGCGAGTACCGGAAGCAGATGGGCGAGATGGTCAAGCAGGGCTTCCTGCGCGCCCGCGTGAACGGGGAGATGGTCGACCTCGAGAACGCGCCCGAGCTCGACAAGCAGAAGAAGCACACGATCGAGGTCGTCGTGGACCGCCTCGTAGTCCGGCGCGACGACGACACGCGCCGACGGCTCGCAGACTCGCTCGAGACGGCGACGAAGGTCGGGAAGGGCCTCGTTACGATCGCGTCGCTCGGCGCGACCGCCGACGCGCCGACCTCCGACGAGACGCTCTCGACGAGCTACGCCTGCCCGGACTGCGGGACGTCGCTCGCGGAGATCACGCCGCGCCTCTTTTCCTTCAACTCCCCGTTCGGCGCCTGCCCGACGTGCAGCGGCCTCGGGTCGGTGCAGAAGGTGGACCCGGACCGGCTCGTGCCGGACCCGTCGCTCTCGATCCGCGACGGCGCGATCGCGCTCTACAAGCCGGGCTCCGCGAACTGGCGCCTGAGGCAGATCGAGCATCTCGCCAAGGTCCTGAAGTTCTCGATCGACGTGCCGTGGTCGAAGCTGCCGAAGGACGTGCGCGAAATCATCTTCCACGGATCGGGCGACCGCGAGATCAAGTGGAAGTGGAAGTCGGAGAAGGGCGAGTACAACTGGTCTTCGGCCTTCAAGGGGCTCGTCCCGATCCTCGAGGCGAAGTACAAGGAAGTCGAGAGCGAGGACGCCCGAGCCGAGATGGAGAACTACATGTCGGCCTCGCCCTGCCCGGACTGCAAGGGGCGGCGGCTGAAGCCCGAGGCGCTCTCCGTCCTCGTGGACGGCCGCTCGATCGACACGCTCACCGCGCTCACGCTGGAGGACGCTCAGGCGTTCTTCACGAAGCTGAAGCCCACGCCGCGCGAGATGGAGATCGCCGGGAAGATCCTCAAGGAGATCCGCGACCGCCTCGGTTTCCTGAACGACGTCGGGATCGGGTACCTGTCGCTCTCGCGGGCCTCTGCGACGCTCTCGGGCGGCGAGGCGCAGCGCATCCGGCTCGCGACCCAGATCGGGTCGAAGCTCATGGGCGTCCTCTACGTCCTCGACGAGCCCTCGATCGGCCTCCACGCGAAGGACAACCGCAAGCTCATCGACACGCTCGTCGCGATGCGCGACCTCGGGAACACGGTCGTCGTCGTCGAGCACGACGAGGAGACGATCCGCCTCGCGGACCGCGTCGTGGACCTCGGGCCCGGCGCCGGCATCCACGGCGGGGAGATCGTGGGGGAAGGCACGGCGGACGAGCTGGTGAAGTTTCCGCGCTCGCTCACGGGCAAGTACCTTGCCGGCGCCCTCCGCATCGACGTCCCGAAGATCCGCCGGCGGGGGACGGGAAAGACTCTTGCCGTCGTCGGGGCCGCGGAGAACAACCTCAAGGACGTGACCGTGAGGTTCCCGCTCGGCGTCTTCACGGCGGTCACGGGCGTCTCGGGCTCGGGAAAGTCGACGCTCGTGAACGACATCCTCTACCGCGCGGCCGCGCGCCTCTTCCACGAGGCGACGGCGAAGCCGGGCGCGCACAAGAAGCTCGAGGGCCTCGAGCACCTCGACAAGGTCATCGACATCGACCAGTCGCCCATCGGGCGCACGCCGCGCTCGAACCCCGCGACGTACACGAACGTCTTCAACCCGATCCGCGAGCTCATGGCTCAGGTTCCCGAGGCGCGGATGCGCGGCTACGGGCCCGGGCGGTTCTCGTTCAACGTGAAGGGCGGCCGGTGCGAGAACTGCGGCGGCGGCGGGCAGATCGCCATCGAAATGCACTTCCTGCCCGACATCTACGTGACGTGCGACGTCTGCGGCGGCAAGCGCTACAACCGCGAGACGCTCGAGGTCCGCTACAAGGGGCTGAACATCGCGGACGTCCTCGCGCTCACGGCCGAGCAGGCCGGAGAGGTCTTCGCGAACGTCCCGCCCATCAAGACGATCGCCGACACGCTGAACGACGTCGGCCTCGGGTACATCCAGCTCGGACAGCCCGCGACGACGCTCTCGGGCGGCGAGGCGCAGCGCGTGAAGCTCGCGCGCGAGCTCGCGCGCCGGGCCACGGGCCGCACCCTCTACATCCTCGACGAGCCGACGACGGGTCTCCACTTCGACGACGTGAAGAAGCTCCTGAACGTTCTCCACGCGCTCGTCGAGCGCGGAAACACCGTCATCGTGATCGAGCACAACCTCGACGTCGTCAAGACGGCGGACTGGGTCGTGGACCTCGGGCCCGAGGGCGGCGCCCGCGGCGGCGACCTCGTCGCCGAGGGGACGCCCGAGCAGGTCGCGAAAAGCGCCCGCTCGGCCACCGGAAAGTACCTGGCCCCGCTCCTCGCGCGGCGCTAAACGGCGTTTCCGCTAGAATTTGCGGTCACGTGATCACCGGGTTCAATACGGACGTGAAGCACGCGGACCGCGTGTACCACGTGCAGACGGAGGATCGCGGCGTCGCGAACCCCGTCGTCGAGTCGCTCGTGTACGTGGGCGGCGAGATCCTGCTGTCCAAGAAGAGCCCCTACCAGGACCTCATCACTGGCGACCGCGTGGACGAGAAGGCGCTGCGGGAGATGATGGACCTGCAGCACCGGCGGGTCATCGAGGCGATCCGCCGGGGGCGCCTCGACACGGGGAAGATCGGCGAGGCGCCGTCCGACTGGGCCGACGACACGCTGCCGTCTACCGATCGCGTCTCTCCGGCGGCGCTCGCGGCCGTCCACGCCATCCTCGCGGCGCCGTCCGAGCCCCTGCCGGGCAAGCCGCCCGTTGCGGCTTCCGGAAAGGTCTCTCCGAGGGTTTCGACGGGCCAGACCCCCGCGGTCCCTCCTCCCGTTCCTGCGGCCTCGCCGGCGCCGCCCGCTCCGGCGCCTCCGCCGGCGCCGGCGTCCCCGCCGCCCACCGTGGTGGCCCCGCGCAAGCCATCGTCCGGGGCGTCGCCCGCGTCCGCCTCGGGCGCCGCGGCGAAACGCCCGGGATCCGGGATGCGCTCGCTGGACCAGGTGATCGTCGACTACCTGGCGTCGGAAGCCGCATCGGAGCACCTCGAGCTCTCGCTGACGTCGGACGCCGAGCTGACGTCGGGCGGCAAGGTGACCCTGACCCTCAAGGCGACGACGTCGCTCACGGAGAAGCCCCTCCCCGGCGTCCATGTGTCGATCCGCGTCGTCTCGACGGTGAGGCCGCCGCAGATCCTGTTCCGGGGCGTGACGGCCGGGGACGGCTGCGTCTCGTCGGTGTGCGCCCTCCCGGACATCGGGACGGGCAACGCCGCCCTGATCATCGCGGCCTCGTCCGCCCTCGGAAACAACGAGATCAAACAGCTCATCAAGAAGAAGAAGTGACGCCGCTTGAAGCCGCGGGCGGGCCGGGGTATATTCCGCGGCCGCTCCGTTATGCGGAGCATGGGCCGATAGCTCAATTGGCAGAGCAAGAGACTCTTAATCTCTGGGTTGTGGGTTCAAGTCCCTCTCGGCTCACCATCTCGTGACCAGGCCGGCCGTGAAAACGGCCGGCCTTTTTCTTGGCTGAAGACGAAAAGAATGAAGAGAAGAGGGGATTCCTAGAATGAGTAAGAGAGAGATTCCGAGCCGCTGCGCCCGCCCGTCGCGCCCCGTCGCGCCCCGCCGCCCTCTTCACCTTCTAAGAAACCTCCTTCTTCTCTCTCTTTCCGTTCTCTCCATTCCCGCGTTCGCCGCCCGGCCGATGACGATCGAGGACAACCTCCTGACCGTGCGCGTCGCCGACCCGCAGCTGTCGCCCGACGGCAAGTGGGTGGCGTTCGTCCGGACGACGACGGACCTCGCCGCCGGCAAGCGCAACGCGGACGTCTGGCTCGTGCCCGCCGACGGCTCGGCCCCGCCGCGCGCCCTGACGCGCCACGAGAAGGCCGACAACGCCCCGCGCTTCTCGCCGGACGGCAGGACGCTCGCCTTCGTCTCGACGCGCTCCGGGTCGCCGCAGGTGTGGCTCCTCGACCTCTCGGGCGGCGAGCCGCGCAAGCTGACGGACCTCTCGGCCGGTGTGGCGGACCCTCTCGTCTTCTCGCCGGACGGCAAGAAGCTCGCGTTCGTGTCGGACGTGTATCCCGAGTGTGCGGACGAGGCCTGCAGCAAGAAAAAGCGCGAGGACCTCGAAAAGGATCCCGTGAAGGTCCGCCGCCTCACGCGCCTCCTCCACCGCCACTGGGACGAATGGCGGGAGAACGTCCGGCACCACGTCTTCGTCGCCGACGTCGCGTCGGGCGCTCTCACGGACGTCACGCCGGGCGACTTCGACTCGCCGCCGAACCACTACGAGGACGGCGGGATCGCCTTTTCTCCGGACGGCAAGGAGATCGCGTTCGTTTCGAACCGCGACGGCGCGGACAAGGAAGCGTTCACGACGAACAAGGACGTCTGGACGGTCCCCGCGGCGGGCGGCGAGGCCGTGAAGCTCACGGCCGGCAACCCGGCTGCCGACTTCGACCCGACGTACACGCCCGACGGCGCTTCGATCGTCGTCCGCGCTCAGCGCCGGCCGACGTTCGAGGGCGACCGCTGGTATCTCGACGTCTACGACCGGAAGACGAAGGCGAAGAGAACCCTCTTCGAGAACCCGGACCTCTCCGTGGACGAATTCGCACTGTCGAAGGATGGCAAGACCGTGTATTTCACGGCCGAGAGAGAGGGAAGAAGGGATTTCTTCGAAGTGTCCCTCTCGGGGGGCACGCCCCGCGAAATCCTGAGGGGCGGCAACATCGGCGCGCTCCGGGTCGGACCCTCCCGCATCGTGTTCACGAAGAACACGCTGACGGCGCCGTCGGAGATCTTCTCTTTACCACTCGAAGAAAGATCCTCTTCTTCGTCTTCGTCCTCTTCTCCGAAGGCGCTGACCGACGAGAACCGCTCCTGGCGGAAGGACGTCGCGATGTCGGCGCCCGAGAGCCTGTCGACGACGGGCGCGGGCGGCGCGCGCGTGCAGTACTGGCTCGTGAAGCCGCCGATGTTCGACCCGGCGAAGAAGTACCCGGTCGTCTTCCTGATCCACGGCGGCCCGCAGGGCGCGTGGGAGGACGGCTGGTCCGCGCGCTGGAACCCCACGCTCTGGGCGGCGCAGGGCTGGGTCGTCGTGGCCCCGAACCCGCGCGGCTCGACGGGCTTCGGCCAGAAGTTCGTGGACGAGATCTCGGGCGACTGGGGCGGCAAGGTCATGGTCGACCTCGACGCCGTCTTCGACGCGGTCGTGAAGCTGCCGTTCGTCGACGCGTCCCGGCAGGGCATCGCCGGGGCGAGCTACGGCGGGTACGCCGTGGACTGGATCCTCGGCCACACGAACCGCTTCAAGGCGGCCGTCACGCACGACGGCGTCTTCAACCTCGAGTCGATGTCCCTCGTGACCGAGGAGCTCTGGTTCTCGGGCTGGGAATTCGGCGGCATGCCGTGGAGCGAAGCGGCCCGGAAACAGTACGCGAAGTGGTCGCCGCATCTGTACGCCCAGAACATCAGGACGCCGACGCTCATCATCACGAACGAGCTCGACTTCCGCGTCCCCGTCGACCAGGGCCTGCAGATGTTCACGGTCCTGCGCGGCAACGGCGTTCCGGCCGAGGCGCTCGTGTTCCCGGACGAAGGGCACTGGGTCCTCAAGCCCCTCAACAGCAAGCGCTGGCACGACGCCGTGTTCGGCTGGATGAAGAAATACCTCGAGAAATGAGCTAACGTCCGCCCCTCCGGGCCCGCGGGGGTGGCGGAATTGGCAGACGCGCGGGACTTAGGATCCCGTGGGGCGACCCGTGAGGGTTCGAGTCCCTCCTCCCGCACCAGCTTCCCCGAAACGAACGACAAGGACACACGATGCTCACCTCTTTCGTCGACGAGTCCCCCACGAAGAAAGTCCTGACCTTCGAGGTCCCCGCCGAGGACGTGAAGGCGGCGACCGAGAAGACGATCAAGGTCTTCGCGAAGCAGGTCCGCCTCCCCGGCTTCCGCCCCGGAAAGGCCCCCGCGCACATCATTCGCCAGCGGTTCGCCGAGGAGATCAAGGGCGAGGTGCTCGAGCGCCTCATCCAGGAATCCCTCGCGGGAGCCCTCCGCGAGAAGAACCTCATCCCGCTCGGTCCGCCGAAGATCGCGGACCTCAAGTTCGAGTTCGACGCCCCGCTCGCGTTCAAGGTCGACCTCGAGGTGCGCCCGGCGGTGGAGCCCAAGGACTACCGCGGCCTGAAGGTGCCGGAGGGTTCGACGGCCGTCACGGCCGAGGACGTCGACCGCGTGCTTTCGCGCATCCGCGAGGGGCATGCCACGTACGACGCCGTCGAGGGCCGCCCCGTGAAGGACGGCGACCACGTTCTCGTCGACATCAAGGGCACGTTCCCCGCCGGTGACGGCGAGGACTTCAACCGCGAGAAGGTCCTCGTCGAGATCGGCGGCGAGGGCACGCTTCCCGAGCTGTCGGCCCACCTGCGCAACGCCGAGGCCGGCGCCACGGTCAGCTTCCAGAAGAGCTTCGCGGCGGACGTCTCCGACTCGGAATTCGCGGGGAAGACGGTCCTCTACACGGTGCATCTCGTCGCGATCAAGACGCGCGTCCTTCCGGCCCTCGACGACGAGCTCGCGCGCCTCGCGCTCACCCCGCGCGAGGGCGAGGCGCCCGAGGGCGCGTCGCTCGCGATGCTCCGCGAGAAGATCCAGGAATCCCTGGCGAAGGAGAAAGAGCAGACCGTGCGCGAGCAGCGGCGCCGCGCCGCGCTGGACGGCCTTCTCGCGCTGAACGCGGTGCCCGCGCCCGAGTCCATGGTGGAGTCCGAGATCGACTCGGCCCTCAAGGAGTACGCGCGCCACATGGCGCGGCAGGGCGTCGACCTCAAGGACGCGAAGATCGACTGGAACGAGCTCCGCAAGGAAGCCCGTCCCTCGGCCGAGCGCCGCGTCAAGGAGTACCTCCTCCTCGACGCGATCGGCGAGAAGGAGAGTCTCTCCGTGACCGACACCGAGCTCGACGCCGAGCTCAAGCGCCGCGCGCAGGCCATGGGGATGTCGTTCGCGGAGCTCAAGGGCGCGCTCGCGAAGGCGGACCGCGTCGAGGGCGTGCGCGAGGAGCTCCGGATCGACCGGGTGGTCGACTTCCTCGTCGCCGAAGCGGTCGTCGCGGGCTGAGTACACTACGGGTCGTTGGAGGCCACGCCATGCTGATTCCGATGGTCATCGAGCAGACGAACCGCGGCGAGCGCGCGTACGACATCTATTCGCGCCTGCTCAAGGACAACGTCATCTTCCTGGGCTCGGCGATCAACGACGACGTCGCGAATCTCGTGATCGCGCAGATGCTCTTCCTCGAGGCGGAAAACCCCGAGAAGGACATCACGCTCTACATCAACTCGCCCGGCGGGTCCGTGTCGGCGGGCCTCGCGATCTACGACACCATGCAGTACGTGAAGTGCGACGTCGCGACCTACTGCCTCGGGCAGGCGGCCTCGATGGGCGCGCTCCTCCTCGCGGGCGGCGCCAAGGGCAAGCGCGCGGCGCTGCCGAATGCGCGGGTCCTCATCCACCAGCCGCACGGCGGCGCCGAGGGACAGGCCTCCGACATCGAGATCCAGGCGCGCGAGATGCTGCGCACCAAGCAGCGCCTCAACGAGATCCTCGCCCACCACACGGGCCAGCCCGTCGAGAAGATCTCCCGGGACACGGACCGCGACAACATCTTCGAGCCGGACGCGGCGAAGGAGTACGGCCTGATCGACCTCGTGATCCGCCGCCGCGAGGAGCTCAAGGTCCCGGCGTAGCGCCCCGGCTCTAGCGGAACATGACCGACGCGAACGCGCGCCACTGCGTGGCGTCGCTCCGGTACGTGGCGTAGTCGTCGTACGTCGTGATCCTCTTTCCCCACGTCCACGAGCCGCCGACGGCGAACGGCCCGGCGACGGGTATCCGCCCTTCGACCCGGAAGGACTGGAGGCTCGCGTTCCGCCCGATTCCGTTCGACGTGTGCATCCAGAAGACCGAATACGTCAGCGTCGCGAGGTCGAGCTCGCGGCGACGGAACCGGATCGCGGTGTAGATCCCGGCGCCCGGGCCGTAGTCGTACGCGCGGCCGACGAGCCCGCTCGACTCCTCGAGGTAGTCGTTCTTCAGCGCCGCGAGGGGCACGACGGCGCCGAGCGCCTCGCCGCGCAGCTCGACGCCGCCACCGAGGGGGCGCAGCGACAGGAGGCCGAACCGGAACGACTGCGAGCTGAACATTCGGGTGTCGTTGTTCGTGTAGTCGAAGTCCATGAAGACGCCGAAGACGTGCCGGCCGCCGGTCTCGCCGGGGTCGACGTCCCAGCCGCCGAGGAGGCCGCGGATCTCGACGCGCGTGAGCCATGCCGAGCTTGGATACGACATGTCGACTCCGAGGTCGAAAGAGTCGAAGGGGCGCGAGACGGCCCGGTCGAACGGGTCGCCGTACCGGATGGCGGCGGCCAGGACGGCCTGGTCGGGGTTCGTGCGCGTGCTCGAGACGAAGTGGCGCCCGCCCGCGTCCAGCTCCGTGACGAAACGCGAAGGTTCGACGTATTCCCCGCGCCCGGAGCGGACGGCCCAGGCTTCGCCGGTGAAGACGCGCGTGAGGAGCTGCGTGGGGTTCACGAGGCCCGCGAGGGCCTCGCGGGCGATGCGCGCGCCGCCGCGGGCGCGGTCGTCGAGGATCATCTGCGAGAGCCGGTACGAGGCCTCGCCGAGCGTGATCCCGCCGAGCGTCGTGTTCACGAGGTCGTTGAGCGAGGGGCCCTGTGTCTCCCCGAACATCTCCCAGAAAGTGCTGCCGGCGAGGACGAACGGAGCCGACTCCCAGAACGAGTAGCCGTTCGTCCGGGCGGCGTTGAAGAACAGCCCGCCCGCGATCGGGTGCCCGAGCTGGTTCGTCGTGAATTTGTCGTTGTCGAACGAGAAGCCCGCGTCGAAGTTCTTCCGGATGGACTCGACGGAGATCCGGGCGTAGTCCTCGTCGTTGACGAAGCGGTTCTGCGCGTAGGGCAGGAACTCGAGGATCCCGATCTCGGCCGCGGTGAGCCAGAATCGCCTCGTCGACGCCTTCTCCCTCCCGCCGGAGGCGGCTCCGCCCGCCGGCTTCGGCTCGGCGGGTGCCGCGGCGTCCGGAAACAGCCGGAACCGTGCGGCGGGAGGGGCGTCCTCGGCGTGGGCGCCGGCCGCCGCGAGCGCGGCCACCAGGAGCGCGGCCGCCGGGGCGCGTCGGGCCGTCTGCATCATCTCGACTGCGGGGATCATAGGGTAGGCTCCCCGGTCCCCGGGGGCGGGCGGGAATGCCCGGACGCCGGGGTTTGTTCCGTGAGAACCCGAGGCGGTAAGATGCTGCCTCAGGACCTTTCAGAGGGAGCCGGGGTAGCGATGACGAAGAAAACGGGCACGGGCGACGTCCTGCGCTGCAGCTTCTGCAACAAGTCCCAGCGCGACGTCAAGAAGCTCATCGCGGGGCCTACGGTCTACATCTGCGACGAGTGTGTGGACATCTGTCTCGACATCATCGCCGAGGACCGGGTTCTCGATCAGGCCAAGCCCGAGACGAAGCTCCCGAAACCCCGTGAGATCAAGGAGTTCCTCGACGAGTACGTCGTGGGGCAGGAGACGGCCAAGCGCAAGCTCGCCGTCGCCGTCTACAACCACTACAAGCGGATCGACTACTTCGAGAAGAACCGCAAGCTGGACGTCGAGCTCCAGAAGTCGAACATCCTCCTCATCGGGCCCACGGGGACCGGGAAGACCCTCCTCGCGCAGACGCTGGCCAAGATGCTCTCGGTCCCGTTCACGATCGCCGATGCGACGACGCTCACCGAGGCCGGCTACGTCGGCGAGGACGTCGAGAACATCATTCTCAAGCTCTACCAGGCCGCCGGCCAGGACAAGGAAAAGACCGAGCGCGGGATCGTCTACATCGACGAGATCGACAAGATCGCGCGCAAGGGCGAGAACCCCTCGATCACGCGCGACGTCTCGGGCGAGGGCGTCCAGCAGGCGCTCCTGAAGATCCTCGAGGGCACGATCACGAACGTGCCCCCGCAGGGCGGCCGCAAGCACCCCCACCAGGAGTTCATCCAGATCGACACGACGAACATCCTGTTCATCTGCGGAGGCGCGTTCGTCGGTCTCGAGGACATCATCAGCCGCCGCCTGACCGAGAAGTCGATGGGGTTCGGCGCGAAGATCGTCTCCAAGAAGGAGAAGCGGGCCGGCGATACGCTCGAGAAGGTTCATCCCGAGGACATGATCAAGTTCGGGATGATCCCCGAGTTCATCGGCCGCGTGCCCGTCGTCGCGACGCTGCACGACCTCGACCGCGACGCGCTGGTCGCGATCCTCAAGGAGCCGAAGAACTCCCTCATCAAGCAGTACCAGGCGCTCCTCGACTTCGAGAACGTGGCGCTGCGCTTCACGGACGACGCGCTCGAGTCGATCGCGGACGAGGCGATCGTGCGCAACGTGGGCGCGCGCGGCCTCAAGATCATCCTCGAGGAGCTGATGCTGGACATCATGTACCGCGTCCCCTCCGAGGAGGAGATCGAGGAATGCGTCATCACGAAGGACGCCGTCCTGCGCCGCGCCGCGCCGATTCTCTCGCTCCGGAAGGCGGGCTGAGGTCGACTCCCTCTCCGGACGCGCGCCCCGGCTCCCGCTCTCCTGCCCCCACTCCGCCTCCGAGGTGACCCGATGACGACCCCGACCTCCCTCGAGCCCGCCGCCACGGCCCCGCGCATGCTCCCGCTCGTTCCGCTCCGCGACATGGTCGTCTTCCCGAGGATGATGGCGCCGTTCGTCGTCGGCCGCGCCTCGTCGATCGCCGCCCTCGAGGCCGCGCTCGCGACTCCCGAGAAGAAGATCTTTCTCGCGGCGCAGAAGGACCCGAAGGTCGACGAGCCCGCCGCGGGCGACATCCACGAGACGGGCGTCATCGCGTCCGTCGTCCAGTCGCTCAAGCTCCCGAACGGCCACATCAAGGTCATGGTCGAGGGCGTCGTGCGCGGAGTGATCCGCTCGTTCTCCCCGGGCGTCGGCCACCTCGCCGTCACGGTCGAGCCCCTCGCCCCCCGCCCGCTCGGCGCCGCGTCCGGCGACGTCGGGCCGTATCTCTCGAAGGTGCTCGCGGTGTTCGAGCAGTACGCAAAGCTCTCGCACCACCTCGCGTTCGAGGGGCTCCTCTCGTCCCTCAAGATGGACGACGCCGACGCCTTCTGCGACATGCTCGCCGGCCACCTGCCGTCGTCCATCCCGACGCCGGAGAAGCAGACGCTCCTCGAGACGGTCAACCCGCTCGAGCGCCTCCAGAAGCTCCAGGACCTGCTCGAGATCGAGATCGAGAAGATCAACATCGACCGCCGGATCAACAACAAGGTCAAGAAGCAGATGGAGCGGGCGCAGAAGGAGTACTACCTCAACGAGAAGATCAAGGCGATCCACCAGGAGCTCGGCAAGAAGGACGACAAGTCCGACGAAATCGAGGAGCTCCGCGCCAAGATCGAGAAGGCCGGGATGCCGAAGGAGACGAAGGAGAAGGCGCTCGCCGAGCTCAAGCGTCTCGAGGCGATGCCGAACGTCTCCGCCGAAGCGACGGTCTCGCGCAACTACATCGACTGGCTCGTGACGGTGCCCTGGAAAAAGGCGACGCGCGAGATGAAGGACATCAAGCGCGCCGAAAAGATCCTGAACGAGGACCACTACGGGCTCGAGAAGGTCAAGGAGCGCATCCTCGAGTTCCTGGCCGTGCGCCAGCTCGTCACGGAGACGAAGGGCTCCATCCTGTGCTTCGCGGGCCCTCCCGGCGTCGGCAAGACGTCGCTCGCGAAGAGCATCGCGAAATCGCTGAACCGCAAGTTCGTCCGACTGTCGCTCGGCGGCGTGCGCGACGAGGCCGAGATCCGCGGCCACCGGCGCACGTACATCGGCGCGTTCCCGGGCCAGATCATCCAGCTCATGAAGAAGGCGGGGACCGTGAACCCCGTGTTCCTCCTCGACGAGGTCGACAAGATGTCGATGGACTTCCGCGGCGACCCGTCGTCGGCGCTCCTCGAGGTCCTGGATCCCGAGCAGAACCACTCCTTCGTGGATCACTACCTCGACGCCGAGTACGACCTCTCGAAGGTCATGTTCATCGCGACCGCGAACGTGATCCACCCGATCCCGCCCGCCCTGAAGGATCGGATGGAGATCATCGTGCTTTCGGGCTACACGCCGAACGAGAAGGTCGCGATCGCGAAGCAGTTCCTCGTGAAGAAGCAGGTCAAGGAGAACGGACTCACGCCCGAGCAGGCCGTCTTCGAGGACGGCGCGCTCTACGGCCTCATCGAGAAGTACACGCGGGAGGCCGGCGTCCGGAGCCTCGAGCGCGAGATCGCATCCGTCTGCCGGAAGATCGCCCGCAAGATCATCGGGAAGGACGTGGAGCCCCCCGTGACCGTCACGGCCGACAACCTCGCCGGGTTCCTCGGCAAGCCGAAGTACCGCCTGAGCAAGAAGGGCGAAAAGGCCGAGATCGGCCTCACGACCGGCCTCGCGTGGACCGAGACGGGCGGAGACGTCCTCCACATCGAGACGACGCTCATGCGCGGCAAGGGCAACCTCGTCCTGACGGGGCAGCTCGGCGACGTCATGCAGGAGTCGGCGCGCGCGGCGCTCTCCTACGTGCGGACGCGGGCCGAGCTCTACGGCGCCGAGCCCGACTTCTACGAGAAGAAGGACATCCACGTCCACATCCCCGAGGGCGCGATCCCGAAGGACGGGCCCTCGGCGGGCATCACGATGGCGACGTCCATCCTCTCGGCCGTCACGCGGATCCCGGTCCGCAAGGACATCGCGATGACGGGCGAGATCACGCTCCGCGGGAAGGTCCTGCCCGTGGGCGGCATCAAGGAGAAGCTCCTCGCGGCCTACCGCGCGGGGATCACGACGATCGTCCTCCCGAAGGAGAACGACAAGGATCTCGACGATCTGCCGGAAGAAATCCGGAACGTCATGGAGTTCCACCTCGTCGAGGACGTGGACGAGGTCGTCCGGCTCACGCTCGAGGGCGCGCCCTCGCCCGTGATGCCGAAGGACCTGGCGGCGGAAGCGGGCACCACCACGCCTCAGTGATAAGCTAACCCCTCGGGGGCGGCTCCGCCCCCTCTTACCTTCTAAGAAATCTGCTCTTCTTCCCCTCCCCGGGGAATTTGATTCATCCCAATGAAGACGACGTTCTCTCCCGCGAGGTCGCGCGCCGGCTCACGGCCCGGCGGCGCGAAAGGTGTGCTCGCCTCCGGGGCCGAAGTCCGCCTCGCCCTGGCCGGCCACCGTCCGGGCGAGTGCCCGAAAAATGCCCTTCCGGCGCTCGCGGTACTCGGCCGCTCGAACGTCGGGAAGTCCAGCCTCCTGAACGCGCTCCTCGGCGTGAAGGTCGCGCGCGTCTCCCAGACCCCGGGGCGTACCCAGGCCCTCTACTGGTACCGCGTCGGCGACCGCTTCGACGTCGTGGACTGCCCGGGATACGGGTACGCAAAGACGGGGAAAGAGAAGAGAATTTCCTTTGAAGGGTTGATCGAGAGTCTGCTGCTCGGTACGCCCGAGGATGCCGAGGCGGCGGCGGCCGGTGATCGCGGCGGTGGCGCCACGGCCGCTCTCCTCCTCGTCGACAGCCGCATCGAGCCGCAGGAGAGCGACCTCTCCATGTCCCTCTTTCTTAGAGAATCTTCGGTCCCCTCTTTCGTCGCCGCGACGAAATGGGACGCCGTGAAGCCGTCGCAGCGCGTGCGCCAGCTGCGCGCTCTCACGGCCGCCTTTGCCGCCCCCGACCGCCCCCTCCTGCCCGTCTCGGCCGAGACCGGCGAAAACCTGCCCGAGCTCGCGCGCCTCCTGCGCGCGGCGCTCGCACCCTCCCCAAAGGAGTAACCCATGCCCCGACGCAAGGTCCCCGGCGCCGATTACGCCGTCCGCGACATCGACCCCCGCGAGCTCCCGGCCGACGTAGAAGAGCAGCCGGCCGCGGCCGCCGCCGTCGAGCCGATGCTCGACATCCGGACGCTCCACAACCAGACGATGCCGCAGCTCCTCAAGATCGCCCAGGAGCTCGAGGTCGAGGGCGCGCCGGCCCTGCGCAAGCAGGAGCTGATCTTCAAGATCCTCCAGACGCAGACGGAGCGGCTCGGCCTCATCTTCTCCGAGGGCGTCCTGGAGGTGCTCCCGGACGGGTTCGGCTTCCTGCGCGCCCCCGAGTACAACTATCTGGCCGGCCCGGACGACATCTACGTCTCGCCCTCGCAGATCCGCAAGTTCGGTCTGCGCACGGGCGACACGATCTCCGGCCAGATCCGCCCGCCCAAGGAAGGGGAGCGGTACTTCGCCCTCATCAAGGTCGAGGCCGTCAACTTCGAGCACCCCGACGTCGCGCGCGAGAAGATCCTCTTCGACAATCTGACGCCGCTCTACCCGCAGGAGCGTATCCACCTCGAGACGCCGAACATGTCCTCGCGCGTCCTCGACCTCATCGCTCCCGTCGGCAAGGGCCAGCGCGGCCTCATCGTCGCGCCGCCGCGTACGGGCAAGACGATGCTCCTCCAGGCGCTCGCGAACTCGATCACGACGAACCACCCCGAGGTCACGCTCATCGTCCTCCTCATCGACGAGCGGCCCGAGGAAGTCACGGACATGCAGCGCTCGGTCAAGGGTGAGGTCATCTCCTCGACATTCGACGAACCCGCGACGCGGCACGTGCAGGTCGCCGAGATGGTCATCGAGAAGGCGAAGCGCCTCGTCGAGCACAAGCGCGACGTCGTGATCCTCCTCGACTCGATCACGCGCCTCGCGCGCGCCTACAACACGACGTGCCCGCCCTCGGGCAAGGTCCTGTCGGGCGGCGTGGACGCGAACGCGCTCCAGAAGCCGAAGCGGTTCTTCGGGGCTGCGCGCAACATCGAGGAGGGCGGCTCGCTCACGATCATGGCGACGGCCCTCATCGACACGGGATCGCGGATGGACGACGTGATCTTCGAGGAGTTCAAGGGGACCGGCAACATGGAGGTCCACCTCGACCGCAAGCTCGTCGACCGCCGCGTCTTCCCGGCCATCGACATCAACAAGTCGGGCACGCGCAAGGAAGAGCTGCTGCTCGAGAAGCAGGAGCTCAACCGGATCTGGATCCTCCGCAAGGTCCTCAACCCGCTCTCGACGGTCGAGGCCATGGAGCTCCTCATCGAGCGCCTGGACAAGACGAAGAACAACGCGGAGTTCCTCGGGTCGATGTCGGCCGGGTGATCGCGCCCGATCCGGGGCGTCGAGGTTGTCGAGACGATCAACGAGGGGAGGACCATTCACCGTGCGACGTGAACGTGGAGCGTGCGCGCTTCTCATGCTGGGCGTTCTTCTCGGGGCGTGGCGTGGTGATGCGCAGACCGCCAATGAGGCCGCCGAGCTCGCGAAGAAGCTCTCGAACCCCGTGGCGAACCTCATCAGTGTGCCGCTTCAGAGCAACTGGGACTACGGCCTCGGTACGACGAACGCGACGAAGTACGTCCTCAATATCCAGCCCGTCATCCCGATCACGCTGACCGAGAGGTGGAATCTCATCACGCGCACGATCGTGCCGTACGTCTCGTTCGGTGCGCTCTCGCCGGTGGAGTCGGGCGCCGGCGGCCTCGGCGACACGGTACAGAGCTTTTTCCTGTCGCCGAAGGAGCCGACGGGCGGCGGCTGGATCCTCGGAGCCGGGCCGGTGCTGCTCTATCCCACGGCCACGAGCCGGTCGACGGGCTCGGGCAAGTGGGGCGCGGGCCCGACGGTCGTCCTACTCAAGCAGGAGCACGGCTGGACGTACGGCGTCCTCGCAAATCACCTCTGGTCGTTCGCGGGCCCGGAGAATCGCGCGAGCGTGAATTCAACGTTCTTGCAGCCGTTCCTGTCTTTCACGACCGCGACGTACACGACGATCGGTTTCAACACCGAGTCCACCTACGACTGGACGAATGACGCCTGGACCGTCCCGCTCAACCTCACGGCCGCCCAACTCGTGAAGGTGGGCGGCAAGCCGGTGAGCTTCACGCTGGGCGGTCGGTACTACGCGACGACGCCGTCGGGCGGGCCCGACTGGGGCCTGCGCTTCGTCGTGACGCTCCTGTTCCCGAAGTAGGATAGGAAACGCGGCCGGCGCTTCCGCCGGCCGCACCGGTTCACTTCGCGCTGTAGCCCTTCGCGTCGAGGCAGGCGAAGAACGGCTTTTTCACCGTCTCCTTCGCGTCGGCGATCGCCTTCGCCTCGGCGTCCTTCTGAGCCTGCGCGGCCTGCTGCTCGCCCTTCTTCTGCGCCCGCCGGCCCGCGACCGCGCCCGCGGCGGCCCCATAGCCCGCGCCTTTGCCCGCGTCGTCGTTCGTGACCTCGCCGACGACGGCGCCGGCGGCGGCGCCCTTCGCGGCGCCCTTCACGGCTCCGCCCTTCTTCGGAGCCTGTGCGGCCTGCTTCTCCTCGGCGTTCTGGCCCGTCTTCTTGAACGTGTCGAGGTTGATCCCCGTCTGGTCGTTCGCGAAGAGGAGGCACTCCGTCGTGTCCTTGTTCTGCTGCTCGGCGGACTGGTTGTTCTTCGGGTAGAGGAACGCGCCGAGGTCCTTGACCACCGCGGCGGGCGTGTGCGTGAACGTCCAGGTGGCCGGCGCCGGCGGAGCGGCCGGGGCGGCGGTGTTCTGGGCCGCCGCCGGGACGGCGAGGACGGCGAAGAGGGCGAGGGCGCCGAAGAGGACGAGACGGCGAGCGTGCGGCATTCGGTCTCCTTTTCCTTCGAGGTGTCTTACGGGCGGGCGGATCTTTTCGCGGATTGCGGCCGCTCGCAACCGGGATTCGGGCCGCCGGCTGGAGGTTCTTCACCCGGGAGGATCCCTGGGTTAGGCTAAGAACGAATCTCAGCCTGAACCGAGAGGAGCCTCCATGACGCTCGTTTCCCCGAGGACCGGAGTCGCCCTGGGCGTCGTCACCCTTGCGCTGGCCTTGGCCTCGTGCTCGAAGCCGTCGCCGCCGGCCGCGCCCGCGGCGGCTTCCACGGCGCCTGCCGCGCCGGTTGCCGCCGCGTTGCCGCCGCCGAACCCCGAGAACAACGTCTATTTCGGCGACGTCCACGTCCACACGGGCTGGTCCTTCGACGCGCTGACGAACGGCTCCAAGACGACTCCGATGGACGCCTACGCCTGGGCGCAAGGCCGGCGGATCACCGGCAGCGGCGGCCCGGACCTCCAGCTCCAGACCCCTTTGGACTTCTACATGGTCGCCGACCACGCCGAGTACATGGGCGTGTTCAACCAGATGTCGAACCCCGACAGCCCGCTCAGCAAGACGGAGCTCGCCAAGGGCGTGAACTCTCCGGACGCCAACGTGAGGCTCCAGACGTTCGCCGGCATCCTGCGCGACATGAGCGCCGGCAAACGGGACCCGCAGCTGAGCGACCCGGCGCTGGCGCGCACGGTCTGGGCCGAGATCATCAAGGCGGCCGAGGCGAACTACGTGCCCGGAAAGTTCACGACGTTCGCCGGCTTCGAATGGACGTCGAACCCCGAGAAGCGGAACCTCCATCGCGTCGTCGTCTTCCGCGACACGAAACACCTGCCGGACATGGTGCTGTCGGCGCTCGATTCCGACGACCCGGAGGTGTTGTGGAAATGGATGGACGATCAGCGCGCGAAGGGCTCGACGCTGTTCGCCGTTCCGCACAACGGCAACGCGAGCGACGGCCTCATGTTCGACGTCGTGAAGCGCGACGGCAAGCCGATCGACGCGGCCTACAACAAGACCCGGAACGCGAACGAGCCGCTCTACGAAATCACCCAGATCAAGGGGACGTCGGAAACGCATCCGGACCTGTCGCCGAAGGACGAATTCGCCGGCTTCGAGCAGTGGGACTACACGCTCTCGGCGGACTTCGAGCGGCCGAAGCGCCGCAAGGGCAGCTTCGTGCGCCAGGCGCTTCTCGACGGCATGAGCCAGGCGGCGGCCGGCGCCGGCAATCCCTTCCAGTACGGCTTCATCGGCGACACCGATACGCACAACGCGGCAGCGAGCCACGAGGAGTACAACTTCACGGGCAAGTTCGCGTTCGAGAACAACGCGAAGGAGCGCCTGACCGGCCTACCGGGCTCGCCGGCGGGCCAGGTCCAGCAGATCCAGGAGTTCAGCTCGGGAGGGCTGGCCGGCGTCTGGGCCCCGCAGAACACGCGCGAGGCGATCTTCGACGCGATGCAGCGCCGTGAGACGTTCGGAACCACGGGCCCGATGATGAAGGTGCGCTTCTTCGGCGGCTTCGACTTCGCGGCCGGCGACGTGAACAGTGCCGACTTCGTGAAAACGGCCTATGCCAAGGGCGTTCCGATGGGCGGAAACCTGAAGAAGGGGGCCGGCAAGGCACCGACGTTCCTCGTCATGGCGCTCAAGGACCCCAAGAGCGGAAACCTGGACCGCATCCAGATCGTCAAGGGCTGGATCGACTCGAGCGGCAAACAGCACGAGAAGGTGTATGACGTCGTCTGGTCCGGCGACCGCAAGCTCGGCGCGAACGGGAAGCTGCCCCCGGTCGGCAATACGGTCGACGTGAAGACCGCGACGTACACGAACACGATCGGCGCCGCGCAGCTCGCGATCGGCTGGACCGATCCCGATTTCAAGCCCGCCGAACGCGCGTTCTATTACGCCCGGGTCCTCGAGATTCCCACTCCGCGCTGGAACACCTATGACGCGGCCCGGCTGAACATGCCGCCGCTGACGAAGGTGCCGGCGACCCTCCAGGAGCGCGCCTGGAGTTCGCCGATCTGGTACACGCCGTAGCGGTTCCTCAGGCGTGCAGCTCCACCACGTCCTTGTCGGCGAGGACGTGGTGGCGGTCCACCTGCTGGCCGTCGAACTTGGCGTGGCCCCAGATGCGGGCGAACTTCATCCGTTCGGCGATCTCCTTGTGGACGTGCGCGGCGAAGTCGTGGATCGTCGCGCCCTCGGGGAGGACGAACGGCCGGTCCATGTCCGGCTTGTGCCCCGGCTCCTTCCCGTAGATCCGGATTCGCCTGAGCTCGCGGAAGAGGACGGGACGCAGGGCGTCCAGCCCCGCGCCCGCGAGGGCCGAGACGGGGTAGAAGGGGAGATCCTCCCCGATCGCCTCTTTCGCGAGCGTCGCGAACGTGCCGTCGTCGTCCTCGCTCTTGTTCCCGAGGACGAGGACCGGCTTGCTGGCGAGGAAGGACGGCGCGTCGGCCGGGCGCGGCCGGGCGGCGGGCCACACCCGGGCGCGTGCGAGGAGGTCGTGGAGGAGCGCGGCGGCGCCGCCGTCGTCGGCCGTGACGTCCACGACGAGGAGGACGCCGTCGGCGTCGTGCGCGAGGTTCGGAAGGTACGGCTCCGTGTGGCCCTCGGCGACCGCCGGCGTGTCCACGAGCTGCACCTTCACGTCCTCGAACTCCATCATTCCGGGAAGCGGGGCGCGCGTCGTGAACGGGTACTCGCCGATCTCGGGGTGCGCGTGCGTGAGGGCGGCGAGGAGCGAGGACTTGCCCGCGTTCGGCGGGCCGAGGAGCACCCACTGGCCTGCCCCCTCGCGCTTCACGTGCCCCACCTCCGTGCGGTGCCCGTGGCCGCCGCGCGGCGCCGAGGCGGCCTCGTCCTCGAGCTTGGAGAGCTGCTTGCGCAGGTGCGCGAGCATCTTCTCGGTGCCCTTGTGCTTCGGGAGGAGGGCGATCATCTCGCGCAGGGCCGCGAGCTTCTCCCCGTGGTCCGTCGCCCGTTTGAATCTCTCTTCGGCGTCGTGGTACTGGGGCGTCAGGTTCGCGGTCACGGCTCAAGGATAGGAGCCGTGTCCCCGGGCGCGCCTGATTCACCCGCATCGTTTAGGATCGCCGCCATCCGCCCATGAACGTGCCCGAGGCCCTCCGGACGCCCCGAGCGAGGAAGGTTCTCGCCGTCGCCGCCGGCCTTCTCGTCTTCTGGGCGGTCCTCGGCTTCGTCGTCCTGCCGGCGGTCCTCCGGCCCGTCGTCGAGCGGAAGATCGGGGAGGCGCTGCACCGCAAGGCGGCGCTGCGTGGACTGTCGATCAATCCGTTCGCGCTCTCGGTCACGCTGAAGGGCCTCGAGGTGAAGGACCGCGACGCGGCGAGCCCGTTCCTCTCCTTCGAGAGCCTGTACCTGAACGCCGAGATGTCGTCCGTCTTCCGCGGCGGGCCCGTCCTCCGGGCGATCACGCTCGCGAAGCCCGCCGTCACCCTCGTGCGGAACGGCGACGGAACGTACAGCATCCAGGACCTGATCGAGGAATTCTCGAAGCCGAAGCCGAAGGACGGCAGGCCCCTCCGTTTCTCGCTCAACAACATCCGGGTCTCGGGCGGCAGCGTCGACTTCTACGACCGTCCGAAGAGGACGAGGCACGCTGTCCGCGACGTCGTGATCGGAATCCCGTTCCTCTCGAACATCCCGTCCAAGGTCGAGATCACGACGCAGCCCGCCTTCGAGGCGCAGGTGAACGGCGCTCCGTTCGCCCTGCACGGGAAGACGAAGCCGTTCAGCACGACGCGCGAGACGACGCTCGACCTGAACTTCTCGGACGTCGACGTCCCGTTCTACCTCGCGTACGTTCCCGCCGAGATCCCGTCGAAGATCACGTCGGCACGGCTCGACGCGAAGCTCGTCCTCGCGTTCACGCAGCCGGTCGCGGGAGACCCCGCCCTCGTCGTCTCGGGCACGGCGGCGCTCCGAAAAGTCGCCGTCATGCAGGGGAGAGAGCCTCTCGTCGCCTGGGAGCGGTTCGACGCGGACGCCGAGGCGATCGACGTCTTCGGGCGCAAGGCGAAGATCCGGAGCCTGAGGGTCACGGCGCCGGAGCTCTGGGTCCGCCGCCACACGATGGCCGAGCACGACATCGCGAACGCGCTCGCGGCACCGGGGATGACGAAGACGAAGAGTTCTTCGAAAGGTGAAGAGGGGCGGGGCGCGCCGCCGCGACCGGCCGGCAAGCCGTTCGCCGTCGACCTCGCCGAGGCGACCATTTCCGCTGGCGTCGTCCACTACGACGATTTCGCCTTTCACCCGTCTTTCCATGCGGTCCTGACGAACGTCGCCGCCGCGCTGAAGGGCTTCTCGACGAGGGCGGGCGCGCCCGCGGCCCTCGAAGCGTCGGCGGCCTCGGATGCCGGAGAGCGCTTTCAGAGCACGGGAACCCTTTCGATGAATCCTCTCGCCCTCGCGGGGAGCTTCTCGGCCGAAGCGGTGCCTCTGCGTCGCTACACGACGTTCGTCGACGAGTTTCTCCCCGTCGAGATCGACGCGGGCGTCCTCGGGCTGAAGACCGGCTACACGTTCTCGACCGGGAAGGACGCGAACACGACGCTTTCGGACCTCGCCGTGGCGATCGTCTCGCCGCGCGTGAGGAAGAAGGCCGAGAAGGAGCCGTTCTTCAAAGCCGCGTCGCTCGAGATGACCGGCTCGTCCCTCGACGTCGCGAAGCACACGTTCGTCCTCGGAGGCTTCACGGGAACGAACGGCGTCCTCGCGGTCGTCCGCGAGAAGGACGGCAACGCCGACCTCATGGAGCTCGTCCCGAAGCCGAAGCCGAAGCCGGACGCGCCGCCCCCGCCGCCGTCCGACCCGTGGGACGTCACGCTTCGGAAGATCGACCTCCGCGGCTGGACCGTGAAGGTCGACGACCGCGGGTGGGATCATCCGGCGCGCTACGCGCTCACAAAAGCCGATCTCCTCCTCGAGAACCTCTCCACGGCCAGAGGCTCGAAGGGAGCGCTCGCCGCGAAGTTCGGCGTGGACGGGAAGGGCGTCGCGGCCGCGAGAGGTCCCGTCGGTTTCCGGCCCATGTTCGCGGACCTGAAGGTGGACGTGAAAAACGTCGACCTCGTGCCGCTCGAGGCCTACGTCCTCCCGAACCTCCGGCTCTACCTCGCGAAGGGCCTCGTGAGCGCCGGCGGGACGCTGGCGCTGCGCGAGGACGCAGCCGGCAAGGCCAGCGTCGTCTACACGGGGAACGCCCTCGTCGCGAACGTCCTCGCCGTGGACGAGTCGACGAAGCTGGACTTCCTCAAGTGGGAGACGTTCTCGGCGACGGGAATGCGGGCCGGCTACAACCCGCTGTTCCTCGAGGTGAAGCAGCTCGCGGCGGTCGGCCTCGCGTGCGACGTCACAATCGAGGCCGACGGGACCGTGAACCTACGGAGGGTCGTCGGGGCGCCCGCCCCCCGGGAGAACGAGGACGATGGGCCGCCGCCCGACGCGAGGCCGGCTCCGGCGCCCGCCCCTGCCCCGGCGGCGGCCGCGCCGGGCGAGAAGGACGCGCGGCTCACGATGCCGATCCGGATCGACGAGATCACGCTCCAGGGCGGACGGATCGGCCTCGCGGACTTCCTCGTCAAGCCGAACTTCTCCGCGACGCTCGGAGACCTCGGCGGACGCGTGACCGGGCTTTCGTCCGAGGAGGGGACCGTCGCGACGCTCGACCTGCGCGGCAGCCTCGCGAATCACTCGCCGCTACAGGTCTCGGGCACGATCAACCCGCTCGCGGCCGCGACGTTCGCGGACGTCAAGGCGAGCTTCCGCGACATCGACCTGCCGGCCTTCACGCCGTACTCGGGTAAATACGCGGGCTACACGATCGCGAGCGGCGCCCTGACGATCGAAGTCGACTACAAGGTCGTGAACCGGAAGCTGAACGCGTCGAACCGCTTCCTCGTCAACCAGTTCGACTTCGGCGAGAAGGTCGAGAGCAAGGACGCGACGAAGCTCCCCGTGAAGTTCGCGGTCTCGCTCCTGAAGGACAAGGACGGCGTCATCGACCTCGACCTTCCGATCGAGGGCTCGCTCGACGACCCGAAGTTCCGGATCGGGAAGATCGTGTGGCAGGTCCTTGGGAACATCGTCTCAAAGGCGGTGACGGCGCCTTTCGCGCTCCTCGGGAAGCTCTTCGGCGGCAAGGGCGACGAGCTCTCGTCCGTGGACTTCCCGGACGGCCTCGCGACGCTGGACGACGCGGGGAAGAAGAAGCTCGACGCGCTCGCGAAGGCGCTTGCGGATCGACCCGCCCTCAGGCTGCAGGCGACCGGGCGCTTCTCCGGCGCGGACCTCGAAGGGCTGAGAAACGCCCGTGTCGAGCGGAAGATCAAGGCCCAGAAACTGCCGGACCTCGCGAAGGCGGGGAGCGCGCCGGCGAGCGTGGACGACGTCGTCGTCGAGGCGGCCGAGCGCGAGGGGTACCTCAAGAAGGCCTACAAGAAGGAGAAGTTCCCGAAGCCGCGGACGACGCTCGGGTTCGCGAAGGACCTTCCCGCCGACGAGATGGAGAAGCTCATGCTCGTGAACGAGCGGGTCGGGGACGACGACCTGCGTCAGCTCGCGCTGGCCCGGGCGAACGCCGTGAAGGACTATCTCGTCGGGCCGGCCGGCGCGGACCCGGCGCGCGTCTTCGTCCTCGAGCCCGGCACGCAGGCCGCGGCGCCTAAGGACAAGGCCCGCGCGAGCCGCGTCGACTTCTCGCTGAAGTAGGCGGCCTCAGTACTTCTCGGGCACGAAACGCCGGCCCTTGAGCGAGGCCTGGTCGTCGTAGGCGTGCTTGTTCGAGCGCTTCGGGAGCTTGATCTTCTCGCGGGGCACCTTCTTGTACGGAATCGTGCTCAGGAGGTGCGCGATGCAGTTCAGGCGCGCGCGCTTCTTGTCGTCGGACGGGACGAGGACCCAGGGCGCGTGCCGGGTGTCGGTCGCCTTGAGCATCCGGTCGCGCGCAAGCGAGTACTCGTACCACTTCGTGCGCCCCGGCAGGTCCATGGGGCTCAGCTTCCACTGGCGCAGGGGGTCCGTGATGCGCGCAACGAAGCGGCGCTCCTGCTCCTTGTTGCCGACCTCGAGCCAGTACTTGATGAGGAGGATGCCTCCGTCCGTGATGTACTTCTCGACGACGGGGCAGAGCTCGAGGAAGCGGTCGTACTGCTCGTCCGTGCAGAACCCCATGACGCGCTCGACGCCGGCGCGGTTGTACCAGCTCCGGTCGAAGATCACGACCTCGCCCGCGGCGGGGAAGTGCGCCATGTAGCGCTGGAGGTACATCTGGCTCTTCTCGCGGTCCGACGGGGCGGGCAGCGCGACGAGCCGGAAGACGCGCGGGCTGACGCGCTCGGTGAGGGCGCGGATCGTGCCGCCCTTGCCGGCGCCGTCGCGCCCCTCGAAGATGACGATGACCCGCAGCCCCTTGTGCTTGACCCACTCCTGGAGGTGGCAGAGCTCGACCTGCAGGCGACGGAGCTCCTTCGCGTACTTCTTCGCGGAGAGCTTCCCGTCGTTCTCGTCTTTCTTCTTCGCCTTCCTCGCCATTTCGGCTCCCTACTTCGAGGAGGACGCGGACCCCGCGGGCACGGCGCCGTCCGGCGGTGCCTCGGGCGTGTTCCAGCCGCCGCCGAGCGCCCGGTAGAGGCGGATGACGGCGAGCTTCTGGTCGCGGAGGGACGTCGCGAAGTTGAGCTCGGCCGAGAAGAGCTGGCGCTGGGCGTCGAGGACCTCGAGGTAAGGCGACACGCCGCCGTCGTACCTCAGGAACGCCGTCTTCTCGGCTTCGCGAAGCGCGGCGACGTTGCGCCCGTTCGCCTCTCGAATCTCGCGGGTCTTGCCGATCGCGTTCAGGCTGCTCGCCGTGTCGCCGAAAGCGGCGAGGGCGGCCTTCTCGTAGGCGAGCCGGGCCTGGTCCCATCGCGCGTGCGCAGCGTCTCGCTCGCGGCGGAGGCGGCCACCCTGGAAGATCGGCGCAAAGATGCCGCCCGCGATGTTCCAGACGAACGAAGGCGACTTGAGGAGATCGGAGAGGTCCGCGCTCTGGAAGCCGGCGCTCCCGGTGAGGGAGAGCTGCGGGAAGAGGTTCGCCTCCGCGACGCCGAGGTCGGCGTTCGCGGCCCGGAAGTTCGCTTCGGCCTGGCGGACGTCGGGCCGCCGCTCGAGGAGGGCCGACGGAAGGCCCGCGGGGATCTCGACGGCGGGCATCTCGCCGATCGCCCTGCCGCGCGCGATGGGCCCGGGTGTCCGTCCGAGGAGGAGCGAGATCAGGTTTTCCTGCTCGAAGATCGCCTGCTCGATCTGGGGGATCGCGATCTCGGTCTGTGCGAGGGCGGACGCGGCCTGGCTCGTCTCGAGCCTGTTGCCGATGCCGCCGCGAAGGCGCTTCTCGACGAGGTCGAAGCTGTCCTTCCGGCTCCCGACCGTGCGGTGCGCGATCTCGAGCTGGAGATCGAGAGCGCGCAGCTGGTAGTACGCGCCCGCGACGTCCGACACGAGGGCCAGATAAACGCCCCGGCGGGCCTCCTCGGTCGCGAGGAAGCGGGCGAGGTTCGATTCGTTCGTCCGGCGGAGCCGGCCCCAGAGGTCGATCTCCCACGAGAACGACGCCGAGAGGTCGAACGTGTTGACGGTCTGCCCGCCGAAGGCGCTGCCGAGGCCGTTCTCCGTGATGCGCTGGCGGTTCGCGCCGGCGCCGGCGGCGACGGTCGGCAAGACCACGTTGATCCGCGAGATCGCGCGGGCTTCCTCGACGCGGGACGCGGCGATCCTGAGGTCCTGGTTCTTCTCGAGGGCTTCCTTGAGCAGGCCCACGAGCACGGGGTCGTCCTTGGCGAGATCCCACCAGGCGAGATCCGCGAGGGAACGCTCGACGGCGGGCATCGTGGCGCCGCGGTGGTTCTCCGGCGGAGCCGTCGCGGGACGCTTGTAGTCGGGGCCCATGGCGCAGCCCGCGAGGGCGAGCGCGAGAAGAGAGGCGAGGGCGCGTTTCATCTCAGTGACCTCCCGGCGGTGCCGGCGACGCCGCCGGCTCCGGCGGCGCGTGCTTCCTTCCGCCCAGCTTCTCGACGACGACGAAGAGGACGGGCACGAGGCAGACGCCGAGCATCGTCGCGATGAGCATCCCGGCGAAGACGGCCATGCCCATGACCTTGCGCGACTCGGCTCCGGCGCCGGACGCGCGCACGAGCGGGAGGACGCCGAGGATGAACGCGAAAGCCGTCATGAGGATCGGCCTGAAGCGGAGCTTCGCGGCGTCGAGGGCGGCCTCGACGACGGGCATGCCCTTCTTCTCGACGTTCTCCTTGGCGAACTCGACGATGAGGATCGCGTTCTTGGCCGCGAGGCCGATGAGCATGATCAGGCCGATCTGCGCGAAGACGTTGCTCACGTAGCTGTTCCCGTACACAGCCGGCATGAGGTGGCGCGCGGCCCACAGGCCGAAGAACGCGCCGAACGCCGCGAACGGCGTCCCGAGGAGCACGCTGAAGGGCAGCGACCAGCTCTCGTACTGCGCCGCGAGGATCAGGAAGACGAACACGATCGCCATGATGAAGACGGCGCCCGCGGTGCCCGCGGCCCTCTTCTCCTGGAAGGACATGTTCGACCAGTCGTAGCCCCAGCCCGAGGGGAGGACCTTCGCGGCCGTCTCCTCGAGGGCCCTGAGGGCCTGGTCGGAGGAGTAGCCCTCGGCCGGGACGCCGGAGATCTCGGCGGCGCGGTACAGGTTGAAGCGCACCGTGAAGTCGGGGCCGGAGGTCTCCTTCGTCTTCACGAGCGTGTCGAGCGGCACCATGCTCCCGTCCGCGGCGCGGACGAAGAAGAGGCCGAGGGACTTCGGGGAGCCGCGAAACTCCGGCTCGGCCTGCATGAACACCTTGTACACGCGGCCGAACCGGTTGAAGTCGTTGATGTACGCGGACCCGAGGAGGGCGCCGAGCGTCCCGTTCACGTCGCTGACCGGGACGCCGACCTTGAGGACCTTCTGCCGGTCGATGTCCGCGTACACCTGCGGGACGGACGCACGGAAGACCGTCGACACGCGGCCGATCTCGGGCCGCTTCTTCGCCTCGGCAAGGAACTTCTTCGCCATGTCGTCGAGTTCGGCGGGGCTGCGGCCCGCGCGATCCTGGAGCATGAACGTGAAGCCCGAGCCGCTCCCGAGGCCCGTGATGGGCGGCGGCGCGAACGCGAAGACCTGCGCCTCGGGGATGTTCTTGTAGTACGCGAAGTTCAGCGCCTTCATGGTGTTGTCGACGCGTTCTTTGACGTCCTTGCGCTCGCCCCAGGGCTTCGCCTTCACGAAGATGAAGCCCGTGTTGGGGGCCATCGCGCCCGTGAGGAGGCTGAAGCCCGTGATCGTCGTGACGCTCTCGATGGCGGGGTTCGCGAGCGTGATCTGCTCGACCTTCTTGAGCGTCGCGTCCGTCCGCTCGAGCGAGGCCGCGTCCGGAAGCTGGCAGTTGATCATGAAGTAGCCGTTGTCCTCGTCGGGCAGGAAGCCCGTCGGGAGGCTCTTCACGAGGCCGACCGTGAGCGCGACGAGGATCCCGATGAAGATCAGGCTGCGGACGCTCTTGCGGATGAGGATCGCCGCGAAGGACGTGTAGCCGCCCGTGAACTTCCCGAACACCTTGTTGAACCAGTTGTAGAACGGGTCGAGGAAGGACTTCGACTCGGCCTTCGGCTTCAGGAGCATTGCCGAGAGCGCCGGAGAGAGCGTCAGGGCGTTGAACGCCGAGAAGCAGACCGAGATCGCGATCGTGACCGCGAACTGCTGGTAGAGGCGGCCCGTGATGCCGCCCATGAACGCGACCGGGACGAACACGGCCGAGAGGACGAGGGCGATCGCGACGACCGGCCCGGAGACCTCCTTCATGGCCTGCAGCGTCGCCTCGCGGGGCGCCATCCCGTGCTCGATGTGGTGCATGACGGCCTCGACGACGACGATCGCGTCGTCGACGACGATCCCGATCGCGAGGACGAGCCCGAGGAGCGAGAGGACGTTCACGGAGAACCCGAGGAGCGGGAAGACCGCGAACGTCGCGACGAGGGAGACCGGGACCGTGAGGAGGGGAATCAGCGTCGCCCGCCAGTTCTGCAGAAAGATGAACACGACGAGGATGACGAGGAGGACGGCCTCGAACAGTGTGTGGACGATCTCGCTGATGCCTTCGGAGACCGCTTCCGTCGTGTCGAGGGACATCGTCCACGCGAGGTCCTTCGGGAACGAGGGCTCGATCTCCTTCATCGTCTTGTTGACGGCGTCGCGCACGGCGAGCGCGTTCGAACCGGGCGACTGGTAGACGCCGATGACGGCGGACGGCTTGCCGTTGAGGCGCCCCGTCTGGTTGTACAGGAGCGAGCCGAGCTCGATGCGCGCCACGTCACGCAGGAAGACCTGCGAGCCGTCGGGGTTCGACCGGACCACGATGTCGCCGAATTCCTCGACGTTCAGGAGGCGGCCCTGCGTCTTGACCGTGTAGGTGAACTGGGTGCCTTTCGGCGCGGGCTCGCCGCCGATCTGGCCGGCGGGGGACAGCGTGTTCTGCTGCTTGATCGCGTTCTGGAGGTCCATCACGGTCAGGCCGAGCTTCGCGAGCCGGTCCGGCCGGATCCAGATCCGCATCGCGTAGTCCGACCCGCCGAACAGGATCGTGTCGCCCACGCCCCGGATGCGCTTGATCTTGTCGACGACGTTGATGTTCGCGTAGTTCGACATGAAGACGCTGTCCCACGTCCCCTTCGGCGAGGAGAGGGACACGAGGACGAGGGGGAACGAGAGCGACTTCTTGACCGTGACGCCGTATTCCTTGACGGACTGCGGCATCTGGGCGGTCGACTGCGAGACGCGGTTCTGCGTCAGGACGTTCGACATGTCGAGGTTCGAGCCGACCTCGAACGACACCTCGGTCTTGAGCGTGCCGTCGTTCGCGTTCGTCGACTTCATGTAGAGCATGTTGTCGACGCCGTTGACCTGCTGCTCGATCGGCGTCGCGACGGCCTGCTCGACGTCCACGGCGCTCGCGCCCGTGAACGTCGTCGTGACCTGGATGAGGGGCGGCGTGATCTCGGGGTACTGGGCAATCGGCAGGCCCTTCAGGGCGACCGCGCCCACGATGATCATCACGATCGAGATGACGATCGCGACGATCGGCCGGCGGACGAAGAAGCTGGACATGGGCCTACTTCCCCGAGGGTGCGGCCGATGAGGGGGCTGCGGGCGCGGCGGCGGCCTTCGCGAGCTCCTCGATGGGCTTGGCGACGACCTCGGCGCCGGGCCGCGCCGACTGGAGGCCCTCGACGACAACCGTCTCGCCGGCCTTCAGGCCCTCGGCGACGGCCCAGAGATCGCCGAACCGCGGCCCCATCTTCACGGTGCGGATCTCGGCCTTGTTGTCCGAGCCCACGACGACGACCTGGTAGACGCCCTGGAGCTCGGAGACGGACTTCTGCGGCACGCACACGGCGCCGGAAAGGACGTCCGCGACGAACCGGATCCGCCCGTACTGCCCGGGGCGGACGACGCGGTCGGGGTTCGGGAAGAGAAGGCGGACGGCGAGGGTGCCGGTTTTCGGATCGACGGCGCGCTGAACGGCGTCGAGCCGGCCCTTGTGGTCGTAGACCGACCCGTCGGCGAGGACGAGCTCGGCCTCGCGCTTCGCGCCGGACGCGGATCCCGCGGACGCGGCCCGCTGGGCGAACCTCAGATAGTCCGCTTCGGTGATGGACGCCGTGAAGTAGATCGGGTCCACGACCGAGATGGTCGTCAGGAGCGTGGACTCGCCGCGGCCCACGAGGTTGCCGGGCTTGACGCGCGAGAAGTCCGCGAGGCCGGAGACGGGCGCCGACATGCGCGTGTACCCGAGGTCGAGCTGGGCCTTGTCCAGCTGCGCTTTCGCGGCGTCGAGCTGGGCCAGTGCCGCGTCGCGCGCGGCCACCGCGTTGTCGTAGTCGCGCCGGGAGACGGCCTGCTGCTCGGCCAGCGGCTTCAGGCGCGCCTCCTCGATCTGGGTGTTGTCGACGCGGGCCTTCATCGTGGCGACCTGCGCCTTCGCCTGCGCGACGGTCGCCTCGAACGGCTTCGGGTCGATCGTGTAGAGGAGGTCGCCCTGCTTCACGAAGTCGCCGTCGCGGAAGTTCACGGTGTCGAGGTAGCCCTCGACGCGAGCACGGATCTCGACGTCCTTGCTTCCGGCCGTCTGACCGATGAGCTCCATTCCGACCGGGACGTCCTTGGCGACGGCCTTCGTGACGTAGACCTCGGGCGCCGGGAGCTTCACGGCTTCCTTCTTGCCGCAGGCGGTGAGCAGGAACGCCACGGCCAGAGGCATCCCGATCCGGCGAAGCGTGCGCGCGGCGAAAACACTCGACATGAATTCCTCCAACGAAGGGGACATTGGCGTGGATCCTCGCAATTTCCCTGCCCGGAGACAAAAACTTTCCGTCGCCGAACGGCCACCATTTAGGCCTTGCGGCCTTTCCAGCGGGACGACATGTCGCCGGGGGTGGCGAAATATCACCACACAATTTCGAACGGCGCGGCCCCTCAAGACGCGACGCGTTCCTATACTGGCCGCATGTGGGAGCGGACGTTCCTGCGGGACCTCGCGGTCGTCCTCGCCGCCTCGTTCCCCGTCCTCTTCGTCTGCCGGCGGCTGAAGCTTCCGCAGGTCGTCGGCTTCCTCGTCACGGGCGTCGCGATAGGCCCCCACGCGCTCGGCTGGGTGCGCGAGGCGAGCCGCGTCGAGTCCATCGCGGAGTTCGGCGTCGCGCTCATCCTTCTGTTCGTCGGACTCGAGTTTCCGATCCGGCGGCTCAAGGCGCTCGGCCGGACGTCCTTCGTCGGCGGCTCTCTCCAGATGGCGCTGACCGCGGCGGCGGGGTTCGCCCTCGCGCGCGCCATCGGGGCCGCCTCGAACGAGGCCGTCTTCCTCGGCCTCCTCGTCTCCGTCTCGTCCACCGCCGTCGTCCTGCCGATCCTCAAGCAGCGCGACGAGCTCGCGGCGCCCTACGGCCGCCGTTTCCTCGCGGTCGCGCTCTTCCAGGACCTCGCCGTGATCCCGATCCTGCTGTTCCTCCCCGCGCTCGTCTCCGGAAGCGGGCCCGGGCCCGCCGCCGTCGCGGGCCGCGTCGTCCTCGCGATCGCGGGCGTCGCGCTCCTCGTCGCGGTCGCGCGGCAGGCCGCGCCGCGCCTCCTCGACGCCGTCGCGCGGATGGGCAGCCGGGAGACGTTCACGGGCGCCGTCGTCGTCCTCGTCCTTGCTATGGTCGCGGCGGGCGAGAAGGCGGGCGTCTCGGCCGCGATGGGCGCGTTCGCGGCGGGCATCGTCCTCGGCGAGAGCGACCACGTTCACGAGGTCGCGGCTACGCTCGCGCCGCTCCACGACCTCCTCTCGAGCCTCTTCTTCGTCTCCGTGGGCATGCTCCTCGAGCCGGCGTTCCTCGTGTCGCACCCCGTCGAGGTCGGCGCGGGCGTCCTCGTCCTCGTCGCCGTCAAGTCGGTGGCGGCGTTCGCCGCGCTCCGGGCCGCGGGGACCGTGCCGCGCACGGCCGCCCGCGCCGCGCTCGCGCTCGCGAACGTGGGGGAGTTCTCGTTCGTCCTCGCGACGACGGGCGCCGCGCTCGGGCTGCTGACCGGCGACGCGCGCCAGACCGTCGTCGCGGCGACCGTCGGGACGCTCGTCCTCGCGCCGTTCCTCGTCGCGGCGGGCCCCGCGCTCGCCGTGCGGCTGCCCGAGGCCGTGGAGGGGGCGGAAGAGGGCGAGGACAAGCCGCGCGCGCGACACATCGTCATCGTGGGCGCGGGGCTCAACGGGACGAACGTCGCGCGCGTGCTGCAGGAGACCGGTATTCCGCACGTTCTCGTGGACATAGACCCCGAGCGCATCGCGGACGCGCGGCGGGAAGGGCTGGACGCCCTGCGGGCCGACGCGACGGGTCCGGAGGGGCTGGGCGCCGCGGGCGTCGCGCGCGCGCTCGGCGTCGTCGTGACGATCCCCGACCCCGACGCCTGCCGGCGGGTCGTGCGCCTGAGCCGCATGAACGCGCCGAACGTCCGCATTCTCGTGAGGACGCGGTACGTCAAGGAGGTCGAGACGCTGAGACGCCTCGGGGCCGACGAAGTCATCCCGGAGGAGTTCGAGACCTCGATCGAGCTCGTCGCGCGCGTCCTGCGCCTCCTTCACGTGCCGGGAAACGTCGTCGCGACGCAGATCCGCCTTCTCCGCGACGAGGCGTACCGCCGCCTGCGCGACCCTCAGTCGAAGGCGGCATCCGGGCGGCGTCTCTCGGCGCTCGTGGCGGCGGGGACGAGCGAGCTCTTTCTCGTCCTGCCCGATACCGCCGCGGACGGCCGGCTGCTCTCCGAGCTGGACCTCGCCGCCGCACACGTCGCGGTGCCGGCCGTACTCCGAGACGGGGTCCCGCATGCGCCGCCGCCGGAAGACTTCAAGCTCGCCGCGGGCGACACGCTCGTCCTCGTCGGCGCTCACGAGGACCTCGCGCGCGTGCTCGCGCGCCTCGAGGCGCCCGCAGCGGGCTGACGCTTCTCCGGCTATATTCGCAAGATGAAGAAACCGTTCCTTCTCCTGGCCGCGCTCGCGCTGGCCGCTCCGGCCGCGGCGCAGGACGCCGGGCGCTTCGAGTTCGGAATCTTCGGCGGCGTCTCGATCGGCAGCCGAATTTCCCTGACACCAGGCTCCGACATCCGGATCGGGGACGCAGGCGCTTTCGGGCTCCGCGGCGCGTACGACTTCAACCGCCATTTCGCCCTGGAGGCGAGCTGGTCGCACGCGCGCCCCACGGCGACGACGCGCCACCCGACGACGGGGGCGACGCTCGGCGAAACGGCGGTCAACCTCGACACCTACGAGATCACCGCGCTCTACAACTACGGGCGCGGACGCGTCCGCGGGTACTTCGGCCTCGGCGCCGGCGTGATGAGCATCGACCCCGTCCTCGCGGCCTCCGCGGGCCCGACGGCGCGCTTCACGGCGAGCCTCTCGGCCGGCGGGAAATGGTTCGTGACGCCGAGCGTCGCCCTGCGCCTCGGCGGGGCGTACCGCTTCCGGACCACGGACGACCGGATCAGCACGGTCCTCTGCGGCGACGGCTGCAAGACCTATACGACGAGCTTCTATTCGAATGCCGAGCTGACCGCGGGTGTGTCGTTCCGCTTCGGCGGCGATCCGTTCGCGGACGTGCTCTCGTCCGCGGACCGCGAATCGGAATCGCAGAAGCGGTTCTGGGCCGCCGCGGGGAGCGTCGCGTTCTTCGACGTCGTGCCGTGGGCGTTCAACCGGTACGTCACGAAGGCCGAGTTCGCGTACATCTCGACGGACACGTTCCGCGCGAACGTCACGGCGGGCTTCGGGTACGACCGTGACTCCTTCAAGACGGACCAGTCCTCCCACCCGTTCCACGGGAGCCTCTTCTTCAACTCCGCGCGCTCGAACGGCTACGGCTTCTGGGAGTCGGGGATCGCCGCCACCCTCGGCAGCTTCGTGTGGGAGCTGGGCCTCGAGAAGGAGCCGCCGGCGATCAACGACCTCGTGAACACGGCGCTCGGCGGCATGTCGCGCGGCGAGGTGTTCCACCGCCTCTCGACGATGCTGCGGGACAACACCGCTTCCGGCTCGAGCCGCTTCTGGCGCGAGCTCGGCGCGGGCGTGATGGACCCCGCGGGGTTCCTGACGCGCCTCACGCGCGGCGAGCTCAGCGGCTCGCGGCCGAACCCCGAGGACCGGATGCCCGGGGCTTTCCGGCTGGACGGAGACCTCGGCTACCGCCACGTCGGCGGCGACGCCTCGAATCCCGATCAGGGCCTCCTGAGCCTTTCGCTCCTCTACGGCAACCCGTTCGCCGGGGCGATGAACAAGCCCTTCGACTCGTTCTCGCTCGGGATGGACATCTCGGTGCCGGCCACGCCGCTCATGACCCGGTTCGAGCTGCGCGGCGTCCTCGCTGGACGCGAGCTGACCGACGCGTCGTCCTCCTCGCGGCACATCCTCGGCGTCTTCATGGAGTACGAGTACGTGGACAACCAGGCCCTCGTCCTCGGGGCCCAGGCCTTCAGCGGCGGCCTCCTCTCGCGTTACGCGCTCAAGAACGGGTTCAGCCTCGCGACGAGCGCGACCGGAGTCGCCTATCCGCTTGCCGGCGTCGGGACGACGGACGTCCTGAACCCGATCTCGGGCCGGTCGTTCGACTACGGGCCGGGCGGAGGTTTCCGGGCCACGGCGCGGCTGGAGCGGAAGGGCGAGGACGTCCTCTCGGCCGCCTACGCCATCGGCTGGTTCCACACGCTCGACGGCTCTTCGAAGAACAACATGCTGCAGTTCTTCCGCGTCACGGGCCGCTGGCCGCTCGGCCGGAAGCTCGGCGTGGGTGCGGGCTATTCGTGGTACAGCCGGAAGACGACGTACGTGAACTTCTTCGAGGGCACGAGGACGCAGCCCGAGTGGCGCGCCTTCGTGAGCTGGAAGCTGCTCTGACGGCGCCGCGGTGATGTCCGGCGGCGGGGGTTGACTCCCCGGCCGCCGGGGCGCAGATTGGTCGCTGCCTGGGGGTGGCCCGAGAGGGCCTGAGATCACACCCCGGAACCTGATCCGGTTCGAACCGGCGTAGGGAAAGGCAGAAGGAACACCATGGCGCCCAGGTTTTTCCGGACTCTTTCAGCTCTGGCCTTCGTGTGCGCGGGCCGTGCGCTCGCGGAGGTCGCAGCCGCGACGGCAACGCCTACTCCTACTCCCACGCCCGTCCCGGCGCCCACGCGCTCCGAGAACGTCACCGTGCAGGCGATCCGCGGCGAAGACGAGGCGCCCGTCACGAAGACCGACCTCGACCGGCCGGCGCTCGTGGAGAAGGCGTGGGGGCAGGAGCTTCCCGTCCTCCTCCAGGACACGCCGTCCGTCACGCAGTACTCCGAGACGGGCTCGGGGCAGGGCTACGCGTACTTCACGCTGCGCGGCCTCTCGCAGACGCGCGTGAACATGACGTTCGACGGCGTGCCGCTGAACGAGCCCGAGGATTCCGCCGTCTACACGGCCGACTTCGGGAACCTCTCCCTCAACCTCGCGAGCGTCCAGGTCCAGCGCGGAGTCGGGACGTCGACGTTCGGCGCCGCGGCGTTCGCGGGCTCCGTGAACCTCGAGAGCCTCGACGCGACGCGCGAGAAGGGCCTGTCCGTCTCGCTCGGCGGCGGCTCGTTCGGGACGGCACAGGCGAGCGCGATCTGGAACGCAGGGACGTTCGGGGGAGGCTGGCGGCTCTCGCTGCGCCCGACCTGGCAGACGACGGACGGGTTCCGCGAGCACTCGGGCGTCCAGCAGGACAGCCTCTTCTTCACGGCCGTCCGCGACTTCGAGACGTCGAGCCTCCGGATCTCCGGCTTCGTCGGAGAGGAGCGCATCCAGCAGGCGTTCTACGCCGTCGAGCCGGAGATCCTCGAGGAAAACCTCGCGTACAACCCGATGTCGCCCGACGAGCGCGACCACTTCCACGAATACCTCGCGACGGCGCAGTGGACGCTCGCGCTCGGCGACGACGCGAGCCTCTCGCTCCAGCCCTACGCCGTGGGCGCCGGCGGCTGGTACAGGCTCTACGCGGACGCGGAACGCACGAACCTGCAGGAATACGGCCTGTCGTGGCAGTTCGGCGGCGGGATCGCGACGTACACGCGGAAGCTCGGCGCGTTCCGCCTGACGCTCGGCGCGAACGCGTACGGCTACAAGTCCACGCACACGCAGGACGACGGGGACGGGACGCGCAACTACACGAACCACGGGACGAAGAGCGAGCTGAGCGGCTTCGTGAAGCTGCTCGGTGACCTGGGGACGTGGCACCCGTTCCTCGACGCCCAGGTTCGGCACGCGCGGCTCGGCTACGAGGGAGACGTCGGCGAGACGTCGCAGGGCTGGACGTTCTTCAACCCGAAGGCCGGCGTCCGCGTGGACCTCTCGCCGCGCGCGAGCGCGTACGTCTCCGTGGGCCGCACGGAGCGGGAGCCCGGCCGCAGCGACCTTCTCTACGGGGAAGACAACGCGTCGGTCCTCCCGGACCTCGCCGCCGTGCAGCCCGAGAGCGTCTGGGACTTCGAGCTCGGAGCCGAGTGGAAGACGAAGAGCCTGCTCTTCAAGGTAAACCTCTACGACATGGAGTTCACGAACGAGATCGCGGCGACGGGGGAGCTCTCGGCCATCGGCCAGCCCCTGAGACGGAACGTGGACCGGAGCTTCCGCCGAGGGATCGAGATCGAGGCGGCGTGGCAGGCGCTTCAGGCCCTGCGGATCTCGGCCTCGATGAACGCGAGCCGCAACAGGATCTCGTCGTGGACGCAGTACTACGACGTCTACGACGCGAACGGCGATTACGCCGGCGCGACGAGCCGGACGTTCCAGAACGTCGCGCCGGTCGCGACGCCGCCCTTCCAGGCGACGCTCGCGGCCGAGACGACGGCGCTCAAGGGCGTGACGGTCGGCGCGGCCGGCCGGTACGTCGCGGCCTCGTGGCTCGACAACACGAACGCCGAAGGGCTCGAAGCCCCCCGGACGTTTCAGCTGGACGCGACGTTCGTCGTCGACCTTTCGCGCTGGATCCCGGCGGGAAAGCCCCGGCTCAAGGTGCAGGTCAACAACGTCCTCGACGACCGGAGGCTCTGGCCACGCGGCTACTCGTATCTCTACGCGAGCCGCGACGCCGCGGGCGCCGAGACCCTCGGGGGCATCCCGTACCTCTATCCGCTCGCGACGCGCAGCGCGTACGTGTCGCTGGACGTGGGATTCTGAAGAGATGCGCCGCGTCGTCCTGACCGGGGGCGAGTGCACGGGCAAGACGACGCTCGCGCGGGCGCTCGCCGCGCGATGGGGGACGGCCTGGTCCGCCGAGGCCGCGCGCGAGGTCGCGCTCGCCCGCTCGGGCGTCCTCGGCCCCGAGGACGTGTCCGTGATCGCGCGCACGCACGTCCGGCTCGCGGACGAGGCGGCGCGCGCGGCGTCGGAAGCCGGCCGCCCGTTGGTCTTCTTCGACCAGGACCTCGTGTCGACCTCGGTGTACGCGCGCCACTACTACGGGGACTGCCCGCTCTGGATCGAGCGCCTCTCCGCGGAGCGGCAGGGCGACCTTTACCTCCTCTGCCGACCCGACCTTCCGTGGGAGTCCGACGGCGTCCGCGACCGCCCCGCGGCGCGGGAGGGGATCCACGCGCTCTTCGCGGAGACGCTCGCCGCCGCGAACGCGCGGGTCGTGGACGTTCAGGGACTCGGGCCCGCCCGCGAGGCCCTCGCCGCGAGCGCCGTGACGGCCCTCCTCGGGACCTGACGGAGGCGGCCGTCCGGCGGGTGTATACCTTGGCGTCATGGCGTCCGCTCTCGCCGTCGTTCTCGCCTCCGCGCTCGCGCTCCCCGGCGGCGAGCCCGCCGGGCGCGAGGGGGTTCCGGGCGTGAGGAACTTCGCGGTCGTGTCGCCGGTCCTGTCGCGCGGCGCGCAGCCCACGCGCGAGGGCTTCGAGGCGCTGCGCGAGCGCGGGATCCGGACGATCGTCGACCTGCGCTGGCTGCACGGCAACGAGAAGGCGCTCGCCGGGCTCGGGCTGAACTCCTACCGGCTGCGGGCCAAGCAATGGCATCCGGAGACGGAGGACGTCGTGCGCGCGATGAAGGTGATCCTCACGCCGGAGTACCAGCCCGTCTTCGTCCATTGCCAGGCCGGAAGGGACCGGACGGGTCTCATCGTCGCGGTCTACCGGATCCTCGTCGACGGATGGAGCGTGGAGGACGCGATCGCCGAGCGGAAGCAGTTCGGCGCTGCGGATTTCTGGGAGGACAGCAAGACGTATCTGCGGCGGCTCGAGAGCCCGGAGGCGAGAAAGAGGCTTCTCGCGGCCATCGAGGCCGCGCCGGTGCCCCCCGTCGTCCGCGTGCCGTAGGCCGCCTATTCCGCGAGGAGCGCCTTCTTGACGGCCGCGAGCTCGCGAAGCTTCTCCGGGCCCACCTCCGGGTAGTGCAGGCCGAGCGAGTCCAGCGCCTCGATCACGGCCGCTGCGACGACGACCCGCGTGAACCACTTGTTGTCCGCCGGGACGACGTACCAGGGCGACTCCTCCGTGGAGGTCTCGCGGATCATGTCTTCGTAGGCCCTCATGTAGTCCTTCCAGCGGGCGCGCTCCTTCGCGTCCGAGGGAGAGAACTTCCAGTTCTTTTCGGGGTTCTCGATCCGCTCGAGGAACCGCCGTTTCTGCTCCTTGCGCGACACGTGGAGGAAGAACTTCCTCACGACGACTCCGTTGTTCGCGAGGTACCGCTCGTAGTTCCGGATGTCCCGGTAGCGGTTCTCCCACACGTCCTTCTTGACGAGCCGGGGCGGCAGCTTGGCGCCCGCGAGGAACTCGGGGTGCACCTTCACGACGAGGACGTCCTCGTAGTAGGAGCGGTTGAAGATGCCGATGCGACCCCGCTCGGGGAGATGCCTGTTGCAGCGCCAGAGAAAGTCGTGGTCGAGCTCCTCGGCCGACGGCGCCTTGAACGACGCCACCTGGCAGCCCTGCGGGTTGACGCCGGACATCACGTGCTTGATGGCCCCGTCCTTTCCGGCGGCGTCCATCGCCTGGAAGATCAGGAGAACGGCCCATCGGTCCTGCGCGTAGAGCATGTCCTGCAGCTCCGCGAGGGCCTGGATGCCGTTCTGGAGGGCCGCCTTGGCCTGCGGCTTCGCCTCCGAGCCGAGGCCCGCGGTGTCGCCGGGATCGACGTCCTTCAGCCGGAACTTCTTTCCCTTGTCGACGCGGTAGGGACCGGCGAACTTCCGCGCCTTCTTGATGAACGACGCGAGATCCGTGCGGGCGGAGCGTTCCTTCCCGGAATCCGGTTTGCGGGCCATGGGCTCTCCTTCGGGCCCGCTAGCCTACGCCCGTCGCCGCCCGGGGGTCCTTCGGAGAGAATGAGCGCCGCGAAGGAAAGGGGCCTGCCATGCAACTCGGAATGATCGGACTCGGACGGATGGGGGCGAACATGGTGCGCCGGCTGATCGGCGGGGGCCACGACTGCGTGGTCTTCGACGTGTCGCCGAAGGCCGTCGCGGACCTCGCCAGGGAACGGGCCCATGGAGCAACCTCGCTCGCCGACTTCGTCGGAAAGCTCGCGAAGCCGCGGGCCGTGTGGTTGATGGTCCCGGCGGCCGTCGTGGATCGGACGATCGCCGACCTCCTGCCGCTCCTCGAGAACGGGGACGTCCTGATCGACGGCGGGAATTCGTACTACGTCGACGACATCCGCCGGGCGAAGGAGCTCGCCGCCCGGGGGATCCACTACGTGGACGTCGGAACGAGCGGCGGCGTCTGGGGCCTCGAGCGCGGCTACTGCATGATGATTGGCGGCGAAACGGACGTCGTGGAGAGGCTGGATCCCGTCTTCAAGCGGCTCGCGCCGGGCCGGGGAGACGCGCCGAGGACGCCGGGGCGCGAGAAGGCGCGAGGCACGGCGGAGGAGGGCTACCTCCACTGCGGACCGAACGGGGCCGGCCACTTCGTCAAGATGGTCCACAACGGGATCGAGTACGGCCTCATGGCGGCGTACGCCGAAGGGTTCAACATCCTCCGGAACGCGAACGTCGGAAAGAAGGGCCGCGCGGTCGACGCCGAGACGACGCCTCTCCGCCACCCCGAGCATTACCAGTACGACATGAACCTCGCGGACATCGCCGAAGTCTGGCGCCGCGGGAGCGTCGTGGCTTCGTGGCTCCTCGACCTGACGGCCATCGCTCTCCTGGAGTCGCCGGACCTGGCGGGCTTTTCGGGCCGGGTCTCGGACTCGGGCGAAGGGCGCTGGACGATCCAGGCCGCGATCGAGGAAGGCACCCCGGCCGAGGTCCTCACCGCCGCCCTTTACGAGCGCTTCAGCTCGCGCGGCGAGGCGGATTTCCAGAACAAGATTCTTTCCGCGATGCGCTTCCAGTTTGGCGGCCACCACGAGAAGCCCTCGGAGTGAAAATGCGATAGAACTCCGCGAGGAGGACCTGTGAAGACACCCATGGCTACGTTCGTTCTCGCGGCGGCCGCGGCAGCCGCGTTCTCTTTGTCCGCGCTCGCGCAGGAACCGGCCCCCACGCCGGCGGCCGCGCCCGCCGCCGCCGCGTCGGCTCCGGCGCCCGCCGTCAACATCCCGCCGAAGACCTACTTCGAGGCGTTCGAGGTCACGATTTCCGGGAAGGCGAAGGCCGCGGGAGCCGTCGTCCTCGTCTTCCAGACCATCGGCGGTGAGCCGAAGGCGGCGACGGTGAACGTGCTCGCCAAGACGGGCGAGAACGACATCGCCCGGGACGCCGCGAAGGAGCTGACCGTCGCCGCGGGGAGCGCGTTCAAGGTCAAGACGAAGAGCGGGAACGTCATCGTGATCCAGAAGGCGTCGAAGAACGCCCCGAATCTCAACATCTCGCTCGGCATGCAGACCGTTCCGGGCGTCGCCGTCTCGTTCGGCGAGTACTGAACGTCGACCCTAGCGCCGGCGCACGCCGAGGAGCGAGAGCAGGAACGAACCGAACACGCCCTCGGCGCCGAGCACGAGGAAGAGGACCCCGGGGATCATCCAGCGCATTGTCGTGCCGTAGGCGAGGTCGTGAAAGCCCGCGGCGCTCCACGCCGACACGACGTGGCCGACGAGGCCCGCGCCGGCGAGGAGCGCGAGAACCGAGACGGCGAGGCCCGTCTCGAGCGTGATCCACCGGTCGAACAGGGATTCGAGGAAGGGGTCCTTCGGGAGAAGTCCTTCGGTGATGCCGAAGATCTTCGCGCAGGCGCCGAAGAACACGGCCTGGGCGCCGACGAGGATCATCGCCGCGCCGCCGAGGATCGAGTGGACGTCCCACGTCGCGCCGAACGCGACCCGCGGCCCCGGCAGCAGCCACAGGATCAGCGCCGCGCCGCCGAGCGCCAGGAGCAGGCCGGGCACGAGAAAGAGCCAGCGCGGCGAGTAGAGGAGCAGGAAACGCAGGTGGCGCCAGCCGTCCCGCCAGGTCCGCAGGTGCGGGGGCCTCGACCGGCCGTCCCTGCGGAGCGTGACGGGAATCTCCCGGATCACGAGGCCGAAGAGGGCCGCCTTGACGACCATCTCGCTCGCGTACTCCATCCCGGTCGTCCGGAGGTCGAGGGTCTCGAGCGCGGCGCGGCGGAAGCCGCGCAGGCCGCAGTGAAAGTCCGAGACCGGCGTCCGGAAGAAGAGGCGCCCGAGGCCGGAGAGGACGGGGTTGCCGAGCCAGCGGTGGAGCGGCGGCATCGCGCCCTCCTCGATGCGTCCGGCGAAACGCGAGCCCATCACGAGGTCCGCGCCCGCCGCGAGGGCCTTCACGAAGTCCGGCACGGCCCCGAAGTCGTACGAGAGGTCGGCGTCGCCCATGACGACGTACGTGCCGCGCGCGGCGGCGAAGCCGCCCGCGAGCGCCGCGCCGTAGCCCTTCCCGGGAACGTTCACGACGCGCGCGCCGGCGGCCTCGGCCAGCGCCTGTGACCCGTCCGTCGAGCCGTTGTCGGCGACGAGCACCTCCCCCGCGAGCCCGCTCGCCGCGAGCGAGTCGCGCGCCTCCGCGACGCACCGCGCCACCGTCTCGGCCTCGTTCAGGCACGGCATCACCACGGAAACGAGGGGCTCTCCGGCGGGCGGCATGGCCGATTGTCGCCGAGTCCGCCCCGGGTCTGGCGGCGTAGTGTATTTTTGAAGAGGGCCATGACGACCACGTTCCGGGTTTCCCTCGTCGACTACGTCAACGCCTGGCCGCTGACGTGGGGATTCCTGCGGGGCGCCGTCGAGGGCGCGGACCGGATCACGGACGTCCCGTCGGCCTGCGCGGACCGCCTCGCGCGCGGCGAGGTGGACGCCGGCCTCGTCCCGTCGATCGAAGCGGCGCGCATCCCCGGCGTCCGCATCGTCCGCGGCGTCGGGATCGCGTCGAAGGAGCGCGTCCGGAGCGTCATCCTCGCGAGCCGCCGCCCGCTCGAGCAGGCCCGCACGGTCGCGCTCGACCTCTCGTCGCGCTCCTCGGCCGCGATGGCGCGTATCCTCTTCAAGGACCTCCTCGGCACGGCGCCCGAGTTCCACACGGCCGCGCCGGACCTCGCCGAGATGCTCGCGCACCACGACGCGGCACTCCTCCTCGGGGATCCCGCGCTGAAGGCCGACCTCACGGGGCTCCACGTCCTCGACCTCGCGGAGGGCTGGCGCCAGCTGACGGGCCTGCCGTTCGTCTTCGCGGTCTGGGCGGTGCGGCCCTCGATCCCGCCCGAGCCCTTCCTCTGGTCGCGCGAGTACGCGAAGACCCACCTCGACGAGATCGTCACGGCGGCCGTGGCGCGCACCGGGCTCGAGGCCGGGGAGCTCCGCGCCTACGTCGACGGCAACCTGCACCACGACCTCTCGTCCGACGACGAGAAGGGACTCCGCGAGTTCTACCGCCGCGCGCATGCGCACGGTCTCCTTCCCTCGCCGGACGCGCCGCCGTTCGTGGGCGTGCCGCTCGTCCCGCTGAGGGAGAGCTGAGTTGTCCGCCGCACTCGACGTTCCGGCCGTCCTTCCGAACGCCGCCGCGCCGGGACTCGGCGGCTCCCCGCGCGTTCGCGAGGTCCTCGCGCGCGCCGTCGCGGGCGGGCGGCTTTCGTGGGAGGACGGCCTCGCGCTCTTCCGCGAGGCGACGCTCCTCGAGGCCGGCGGCGCGGCCGACGCCGTGCGCCGCCGGCTCCACCCACCGGGCCGCGTGACCTACCAGGTCGACCGGAACATCAACTACACGAACGTCTGCATCTACCGCTGCGCGTTCTGCGCGTTCTACCGGCCCGCGGGCGACCCGGAGGGCTACGTCCTCTCCTTCGACGAGATCGGGAAGAAGGTGGAGGAGACGATCGCTCTCGGGGGCACGGGCATTCTCCTCCAGGGCGGGGTGCACGCCGAGCTGTCGTTCTCGTTCTACGAGGACCTCCTCTCGTTCCTCCGCGCGTCGTACCCGCGCGTCCATCGGCACACGTTCTCGGCGCCCGAGATCCACTTCCTCGCGAAGAAGGAGAAGACGACGCCGGACGACGTGCTCGCGCGTCTGCAGAAAGCCGGCATGCAGTCGCTCCCGGGAGGAGGCGCCGAGATCCTCGAGGACGAGGTGCGTAAACGCATCTGGTCCCTCACGAAGGCGCCCACGGAGAAGTGGGCGGAAGTCCACCGCGCCGCGCACCGGCTCGGGATGCCGACGACCGCGACGATGATGTTCGGCGTCGGGGAGACGCACGAGCAGCGCCTCCACCACCTCGACGTCGTCCGCCGCGCGCAGGACGAGTCGCTCGCCGAGGGCGGCGAGAGCTTCACGGCGTTCATCCCCTGGACGTTCCAGGAGGAGAACACGGCCCTCGACGGCCGGGTCGAGACGGCGGGCGGCGCGGACTACCTCCGCACGCTCGCGATCGCGCGGCTCTACCTCGACAACGTCCCGCACGTGCAGGGCTCGTGGCTCACGCAGGGCGCGAAGATCGGCAGCGTCGCCGCGGCGTTCGGCGCGGACGACCTCGGCTCGATCATGATCGAGGAGAACGTCGTCGCGGCGGCCGGCTCGCACAACCGGATGGCGGGCGAGGGCGCCATGCGCGCGCTCATCGAGGGCTCGGGCTTCACGCCCGTCAAACGCGGCTCGGTCTACGACCGCTGCCGCGACGCCTGCTGCCGGGACCTGCCCGCGCTCGCCTGAGGGCGGGCGCCCTTCACCCTCAGGCCAGGTCGAAGACCAGGAACTCCGCTTCGCCGCCCGGCGCCCTGAACGTGAAGGCCGTCTCCTCCGACGCGGAGAGGCCGTCACCGGCCGACAGCGACGTCCCGTTGACCTCGACTTTGCCGCGGAGCGCCTGTACCCAGAGGTGCCGCTCCTTCGGCAGCGTGAGCGACGTCTCGGCGCCCTTCTCGAGGACGGAGGCGTAGAGCCGCACGTCCTGCCGGATGGCGAGCGAGCCGTCGGCGCCGTCCGGCGAGACGACGAGCCGGAGCCGGTTCGTCTTCTCGGCTTTCTCGAAGCGCTTCTCGGCGTACTTCGGCTTGTGGCCCGCCCGGTCCGGAAGGATCCAGATCTGGACGAAGTGGACGGGCTCCGTGTCGCTCCCGTTGAACTCGCTGTGCATGACGCCGGTGCCGGCGCTCATGTACTGGACGTCGCCGGGGACGATCGTCGAACCGTTCCCCATCGAGTCCTTGTGCGCGAGCGCGCCCTCGAGGACGTACGACACGATCTCCATGTCGCGGTGGCCGTGCGTCCCGAAGCCCTCGCCGGGCTGGACGGTGTCGTCGTTCAGGACGCGCAGCGTGCGGAAGCCCATGTGCCTGGGGTCGTAGTAATCGGCGAACGAGAAGGAATGCCACGTGTCGAGCCAGCCGTGGTTGGCGTGGCCGCGCTCTCGGGCGGGACGGACGGTGATCATCGGGACTCCGACCGGGAGGGGACGTGAAACCGGCCCCTCCGGCGACTGTTTGGTGCGACCCGGACAACGCGGGAGGGGGAGGGTTTATTCCCTACAGCAGCTTCTCCGAGATGCTCTTGGCCTGCAGGAAGAGCCCGAGGTAGTCGCGGCCGCCGGCCTTGCTGTCCGTGCCGGACATGTCGAAGCCGCCGAACGGGTGGACGCCGACGAGCGCGCCCGTGCACTTCCTGTTGATGTAGAGGTTCCCGCAGTGCAGGCGCCTCTTGGCCTCGGCGATCCGATGGCGGTCGCGGCCGAAGTACGAGCCCGTGAGGCCGTACTCGCTCGCGTTCGCGTACGCGATCCCGGTCTCGAAGTCCTTCGCCTCGGTGATGCCGAGGACGGGTCCGAAGATCTCTTCCTGGAAGATGCGCGCCGTGGGCTTCACGTCGTAGAAGACCGTCGGGGCGACGAAGTTGCCGACGCGGCCGTGCCAGGTCCCGCCCGTTCCGAGCTTCGACTCGCGCCGGCCGACCCGGATGTAGTCCGTGACCGTCTTGAACTGGCGCTCGGAGGCGACGGGACCCATGAAGTTCTTGGGGTCGCGCGTCGGGCCCTGCGTGAGCTTGGCCGTCTTCGCGACGACCGCGTCCACGAAGCGCTTGTACAGGCGCTTGTGCACGATCGCGCGCGAGCAGGCCGAGCACTTCTGGCCCTGGAAGCCGAACGCCGATGCGACGACCTGCGAGACCGCGAAGTCGAAGTCCGCGTCCTCGTCCACGAAGATGAAGTCCTTGCCGCCCATCTCGAGGACGACGCGCTTGATCCAGCGCTGACCCTTCGCGACCGCGGCCGCCTTCTGGTTGATCGTGAGGCCGACCTGCTTGGAGCCCGTGAACGAGATGAAGCGCGTCTGTGCGTGCTCGACGAGAAGGTCGCCCACCTCGCTGCCGGGCCCCGGCAGGTAGTTGAGCGCGCCGGCGGGGACGCCGGCCTCCTCGAGAAGCGTGAACACGCGCCAGCCGATGAGCGGCGTGTCGGACGCGGGCTTGAGGACGACGCCGTTGCCGGTGACGAGCGCGGCGGCGGTCATGCCCGTGAGGATCGCGTTCGGGAAGTTCCACGGCGGGATCACCGCGCCCGCGCCGAGCGCGACGTAGAGCGTCTCCGGGAATTCGCCCGGATACGGCGTGACGGGAATCTCTCCGCCCCAGCGCAGCATCTCCCGCGCGTAGAACTCGAGGAAGTCGATCGCCTCGGCGGTTTCGACGTCGGCCTCGGGCCAGGACTTGCCGATCTCGAGGACCATCGTGGCCGAGAACTCGTGCTTTTTGGCCCGCATGCGAGCGGCCGCGCGCAGGAGGACCGACGCGCGCTCGCGCGCCGGGAGCTCGGCCCACGGCTTCTGCGCCTTGACGACCGCCTCGACCGCCTTGAGGGCGATCCTGCGGTCGGCGAGATGGTGGCGGGACAGCACCTCCGAGCGGTCGGAGGGGTTCGTGTTCTCGAGGAGACGGCCGGTCTTGAGACGCCGTCCGCCCACGACGACGGGGATCTCGGCGCCCTTCTGGCGGTCGACCCGGTTGAGGGCCGCCTCGAACGCGGAGCGCTCCTCGGCGCGGCTGAAGTCGGTGAAGGGTTCGTTGCGGAAGTCTTCAAGCATGGGAGGGGGATTCTATCGTTACACTCGGGGAGGAAGGGGTCCTCATGACCGTGGAAGAGTTGAAGGGGAAGCTGGACGCGGGAGAAGCGGTGTGCGTTCTCGACGTGCGCGAGGCGCGCGAGCTCGAGGTCGCCCGCTATCCCTTTACGGTGCTGCACATTCCGATGAGTCAGGTGCCGGCGCGGCTGGACGAGATCCCGAAGGACCGGACCGTCGTGTGCGCGTGCCGCAGCGGGAGCCGGAGCGCGCACATCGCGGCGTTCCTGAAATCCCACGGCCGCGACGCCGTCAATCTCGACGGCGGAATCCTCGCCTGGTCCGCGCACATCGATCCTTCGATTCCGCGGTACTGACCCGTCGTTCCGGGCGGCGGTCCCCACATTTGATTTGTGTCCATCACCATGACAAAGTTGGTTATCGGGGAGGTTCGACCCATGGATAAGAACGTCGCGAAGATTCGCGGCTTCGTCACCGACTTGCTCAGGAAGAACAAGGCGCTCACGGAGCGCGAGGTAAAAGCGGCCATCGGCCGCGCGTTCAAGCTGAACCCGAAGACGATCAGCGCCGGCGTCATCCGCGACGTCCGCAAGAAACTCGGAATCGACCGGCCGGGAGCGATCGCGTTCGCGAAGGCCCTGCTGGACAAGAACCCCGTCCTCGAGGCGAAGAAGGTCATCGAGGAGGTCGGCACGCGGTTCGGCGTCCGCCTCGGCGCTCCGGACGTCTCGCGGCTGCGTCCCGTCGGGGCGCGCCGGCGCCGCGGCGGCCCGAGACCCGACCGCGTGGCGATGCGGAAGACCGCGACGCGCGGCGGCCGGAAGGCGGGCGCGATCTCGGTGACGTATCAGGGCAACGGCCACCCGGAGGACCTCGCGGCCTTCTTCCGGGCGCTCGCAGGGGACTGAAGAGGGAATCCGAAAGACAAAATTGGCTGGGGGGCAGGGATTTGAACCCCGATAGCCAGATCCAGAGTCTGGAGTCCTACCGTTGGACGACCCCCCAGCGAGGCGGGCGGCGGATTATGAGGGGGCGGCGCGCCGCGGTCAAACGGCGCGCCGCTCACGCCCTTCGTTCGAGCCCCGACGTGCGGAGAATCCACTCTCCGGACGCGACCGCGAAGCCGACGCCCGCCACGTCCGCGAGGACGTCCGCGATCTCGACGTCGCGCCCGGGAACGAAGGACTGGCGGATTTCGTCCGAGCAGCCCCACAGGGCCGCTCCGAGGAGGAGAAAGACGGCCGTCTTCGCCCCGCTCCAGCCCTCGCCGAAACGGGCGGCGCGGACCGCGAGGAGACCCGTCAGCAGGAAGTAGGCCGTGTGCTCGACCTTGTCCTTGCCCGTGAACCAGGGTCCGAGCGGCGGCAGGCCGGACGGCGGCCGGCCCGAGAGCCAGAACTCGTATGCGAGAAGGAGAACGACGGGCGCCCAGAGCAGGAGCCGTCGCCGCGATCTCATCCCGCTGCTGCGGCCTTCTTCTCGATCTTCCCCCACGAGTCGCGGAGCGATACCGACCGGTTGAAGACGAGGCGGCCGGGAGCGCTGTCCGGGTCCACGACGAAGTAGCCCGTACGCTCGAGCTGGAAGGCCGTGCCCGCGGGCAGCGCCGCGAGCGCGGGCTCGACGCGCGCCCCGCTCCGCACGACGAGCGAGTCCGGGTTGAGGTTCGCGAGGAAGTCCTTCCCCTCGGGTGCTTCGTCGGGATTGGGCGCCGTGAAGAGCCGGTCGTAGAGCCGCGCCTCGGCGGGGAGCGACTCGGCGGCGGAGACCCAGTGGATCGTCCCCTTGACCTTCCGTCCCGGGGCCTCGCCGCCCTTCGTCGCGGCGTCGTACGTGCACCGCAGCTCCGTGACGGCGCCGGCGGCGTCCTTGACGACGTCCGTGCAGCGGATCACGTACGCCCAGCGCAGCCGGACTTCCGTGCCGGGCGAGAGTCGGTGGTACTTCGGGGGAGGAACCTCGCGGAAGTCGTCGCGGTCGATGTAGAGCGTCCCGGAGAACGGCACGGCGCGCGTCCCCTGCGAGGCGTCCTCGGGGTTGTTCACGGCGTCGAGCATCTCGACCTTCCCCTCGGGCCAGTTCACGAGGACGACCTTCACCGGGTCGAGGACGCCCATGAAGCGCGGCGCGCGCCGGTTCAGGTCCTCGCGCAGGCAGTGCTCGAGGAGCTCGACCTCGACGACGCTGTTGCGCTTGGCGAGGCCGATGCGGTCGCAGAACTCGCGGATGGCCTCGGGCGTGTACCCGCGGCGGCGGAACCCCGCGAGCGTGGGCATGCGCGGGTCGTCCCAGCCCGTGACGTGCTTGCCGGTCACGAGGTGGAGGAGCTTGCGCTTGGAGAGCAGCGTGTACGTGACGTTCAGCCGCGCGAACTCGATCTGGCGCGGCCGGTCCGGCAGGTCCAGAGCCTCGAGGCACCAGTCGTAGAGCGGCCGGTGATCCTCGAACTCGAGCGTGCAGAGCGAGTGCGTGATGCGCTCGATCCAGTCCGAGATCGCGTGGGCGTAGTCGTACATCGGGTAGAGGTGCCACGCGTCGCCCGTGCGGTGGTGGACCGTCTTACGGATCCGGTAGAGCGCCGGGTCGCGGAGGTTGATGTTCGGGGACGCCATGTCGATCTTCGCGCGCAGGGTGCGCGCGCCGTCGGGGAACTCGCCCGCGCGCATCCGGCGGAAGAGGTCGAGGTTCTCGGCGGGCGTACGGTCGCGGTACGGGCTGTTCGTGCCGGGTTCCGTCAACGTCCCGCGCGTCGCGCGGACCTCGTCGGCCGTGAGGTCGCACACGAACGCCTTGCCCTTGCCGATGAGCGCCTCGGCGAACTCGTACAGCTTTTCGAAGTAGTCGGACGCGTAGAAGAGTCGGTCCTCCCAGTCGAACCCCATCCACTTCACGTCCGCCTGAATCGAGTCGACGTACTCGACCTCTTCCTTGAGCGGGTTCGTGTCGTCGAAGCGGAGGTTGCAGGTCCCGCCGTACTCCTTCGCGATCCCGAAGTTCAGGCAGATCGACTTCGCGTGGCCGATGTGGAGGTACCCGTTCGGCTCGGGCGGGAACCGGGTCGCCACGCGCCCGCCGTGCTTGCCGGAGGCGGCGTCCGCGTCGACGATCTCGCGGATGAAGTCCTTGCCTTGGGCGGGGGGCGCGGGCGTCTTCGTGTCGTCCATGGAATCCCTCAGTTCGGGGCCGCCGGCGCGGCGATGCGGTCGGCGAACGCGAGGATCCTCCGGCGGGCCGTCTCCCGGCCGAGAACCTCGATCATCTCGAAGAGCGGAGGCGACGCGAGGGTCCCCGTGATCGCGAGGCGCGCGGGCTGCGCGATCTGGCCGAGCCCGAGGCCCGTCTCGGCGGCGAGCGCGCGGGCCGCCTCCTCCATCCCCGCGTGACGGAACGGATCCACCGCGTCGAGACGCTCCGCGAGCGCGCGCAGGACCGGTGCGAGCTCGGGCTTGCCGAACTTCTTCAGGCCCGCCGGGTCGAACACGGCCGGATCGTCGCCGTAGACGGAAAGGCCGGCGGCGAGCTCGACGAGCGTCTTCGCCCGCGGCCTGAGGAGCGCGACGCCCTTCGCGAGCGTCTCCGGATCCCGCGCGGGCAGGCCGAACGGCGCGAGGAGCTCGAGGAGGCGCGCGTCCGGCGTGTCGAGGATGTACTGCCCGTTCATCCACTGGAGCTTCTCGTGGTCGAAGCGCGAAGGCGAGGGGCCGATGCGCTCGAGCGCGAAGAGGGCCGTCATCTCGGCGAGCGTCATCCGCTCGCGGTCCTCGCCGGGCGACCAGCCGAGGAGCGCGAGGAAGTTCACGAGCGCCTCGGGCAGGAAGCCCTGGTCCCGGAACTCCTCGACGCCCGCCGCGCCGTGGCGCTTGCTGAGCTTCCTGCCGTCGGCGCCGAGGATCATCCCGAGGTGCGCGAAGACGGGGCAGGGCGCCCCGAGCGCGCGGAAGAGCGCGACGTGCTTCGGGGCGTTCGGGAGATGGTCGACGCCCCGCACGACGTGCGTGATGCCCATCGCGACGTCGTCGACGCAGACCGTGAAGTGGTAGAGCGGGTGGCCGTCCGAGCGCACGAGGACGAAGTCGTCGAGCGCGCCCGCCGGAAACTCCGAGCGGCCCTGGACGACGTCGTCCACGACGAGCGGCTCGTCGGGAACGCGGAGGCGCAGGACGAACTTCTCGCCCTGCGCGGCGCGGCGGTCGGATTCTTCCTTCGGGATCGCGCGGGCCGCGCCGTCGTACTTGAAGGACGAGCCCTCGGCCTCGGCGGCTTTCTTCTGCGCGTCCAGCTCCTCGGGCGTCTCGAACGCACGGTAGGCCTTGCCCTCGGCCAGGAGCCGTTCGGCGGCCTCGCGGTAGAGGTCCTGGCGTTCGCTCTGGAAGAACGGGCCCTCGTCCCACGAGAGGCCGAGCCACGTCATCGCGTCGAGGATCTGCTGCGTGAGCTCCTTCCGCGAGCGCTCGACGTCCGTGTCCTCGATGCGCAGGATGAACGTCCCGCCGTGGCGGCGGGCGAAGAGCCAGTTGTACAGGGCGGTGCGCGCGCCGCCCACGTGGAGAGAGCCCGTGGGCGATGGGGCGAACCGCACGCGGGGCGCGGTCATGGGTCGGCGAGGATACCAGCCCGCGCCTCGGGCATGATGCCGTCCGATGAGCGCCGGCCCCCGTTCCGTCCCGCGCCGCGAGGCCCTCACGGCGGACCTCGTCCTCGTCGTCGTGACGGCGATCTGGGGCTCCACGTTCATCGTGAACCGCGTCGTCATCCAGTCGGCGCCGCCCCTCCTCTTCGTCCTCGCGCGGTTCGCGCTCGCCGCGGCGATCCTGTGGCTGATCGCGCGGGGGCGCCCGCGGACGCCCAATCTCGTCCGGGACAGCGCGGCGGTCGGACTCCTGCTCGCGGCAGGGATCGGGTTCCAGGTCGTCGGCCAGCTCTTCACGACGGCCTCGAAGGCCGCGTTCGTCACGGGTCTCTCCGTGCCCCTCACGCCCGTCGCGGGCTACCTCATGACGCGGAAGAAGCCCTCGCGCGAGAACCTCGCCGGGCTCGTGATCGCGGCGCTCGGGTTCGCGGTCCTCACGTGGCCGAAGGACGCGTCGGCCGGGTTCAACACGGGCGACCTCCTCATCCTCGTGACGGCCGTGTCGTACGCGGTCCTCATCGTGATCGTGAGCGAGACCGCCGGAACGCACGACGTGAGGTGGTACTCCTTCGGGCAGATCGTCTTCGCGGCGATCGGCGTCGGCGCCGTGCGCCTCGCGCTCACCCCGTTCGTCCACGGGTCCGGCGCGTTCCTCGCGGCCGAGGCGCGGCCGCTCGTCCTCGGCCGGACGGTCGTCCTCGCGATCCTCTGGATGGCGCTCGTCGCGACCGTCGTGACGTTCCTCGCGCAGACGTGGGCGCAGGCGCGCATGCCCGCGACGCACGCGGCGATCATGTTCGCGCTCGAGCCCGTGTTCACGGCCCTCTTCGCGGCGTTCTTCCTCGGCGAGCGCATGTCGCGCCGCGACTGGGCGGGGGCCGGCCTCGTGCTCGCCGGGATCCTCGTTTCGGAGCTGCGCGGGCGGGACTGAGCTACTCCAACCCGAACGTCATCTGGTAGACGTACGGCTCGCGCAGGACGGACAGGACGAGGCTCGGGCGCGCCCAGCCGCTCTCGACGGCCCTGCTGAGGTCGTCGAGCGTCCGCACCTTGACGTTGTTGACGGCGAGGACGACGTCGCCGCGGTCGAGGCCCTTGGCGGCGGCCGGAGAGCGGCTCAAGACGGACGCGATCATGAGGCCGGCGCGCGTCTCCTTGAAGACGAGGCCGAGCTCCCGCCGGAGAACGTCCAGCCCGAGGTCCTCCGGCGTGCGCTCCGTCGTGACGCGGGCCGTGCGGTCTGCGCCCTCGCGCCGATACACGACCGCGAGCGTCTTGCCGGGCCCGACCGACGCGAGCGTCGTGTCGAAGTCCTCGCGGCCCTCGACGGGCCGTCCGTCCAGCGACACGACGACGTCGCCGGGCGCGAGGCCCGCCTTCGCGGCGGGCGAGCCCGGCCAGACCGAACGCACGCGCAGGCCCTGGCCCCGGGCCGACGGCCGTCCGTTCGCGGGCGGGAGCGTCGTCCCGCGGACGCCGATCCAGGCGGTCTTGACCTCCCGGTAGTTCAGGAGGTCGTCCGCGACGCGCCGCACGCGGTCGATCGGGATCGCGAAGCCGATCGTGTTCGCGCCGCCGACGATCGCCGTGTTGATCCCGATGAGCTCGCCGAGGATGTTCACGAGCGCGCCGCCCGAGTTGCCGGGGTTGATCGCAGCGTCGGTCTGGAGGAAGTCGGAGTAGTTGCGGCCCGACTCGCCCTTCACCGTGCGGTGTACGGCCGAGACGATGCCCGTCGTGACCGTGTTCGTGAGCCCGAACGGGTTTCCGATCGCGATGACGGTCTCGCCGATCATGAGGTCCGACGTCGTGCCGAGCGCCGCGGGCTTCAGCCCCTTCGGGTCGACGCTCAGGACCGCGAGGTCGTTGTCCGCGTCGGCGCCCTCGAGCTTCGCCTCCAGCTCGCGGCCGTCCGCCGTCGTGACCCAGATGCGCGACGCGCCCGAGATCACGTGGTCGTTCGTCACGACGACGCCGGGCGCGATCACGACGCCCGAGCCGAGCGACTCGCTGCGCGACGTGCGCGGGCGGCTCTCGCCCCCGAAGAAGAGGTCGACCGGACTGCGCCGCTGGACGACGCGCTCGGCCGAGATGTTCACGACCGACGGGCTGATCTTCTCGATGGCGGCGACGATCGGGGTCCGGCGCTCCTCGCGCCCCGCGGCCGAGAGGGGCAGCGAGGCGGCGAGCGCGGCGAGCGCGAATGCGAGACGGGTTGACTTCATTCTAAGGAGTTCCATAATTAAGTCGATATACCGGAAAGGAATTTTAAGTATTCTAAACACCCGGCAGAAGAAAGCGGTCCAGGCGCTCGTCGAGCTGGTCTATCGCGCGGGCCCCGACGTGCCGTCGGGCCAGCTCGCAACGTGGCTGGACCTCTCGCGCGACTCGGTCCACCAGCTGCTCCTGCCCCTGGTGAGGAACGGATGGGTGGCGGCGGGCCGCGGGCGCAACGGCGGCTACAGGGCGACGCCGGTTGCGCCGGGCGTGACCGTCCTCTCCGTCGTGTCGCTCTACTCGCGCGAGGGCCGCGATCCCACGCCCGACGACCCGGCGGCGCCGAGGTTCATCCGCAACCTCGACCAGCGGGCATCCGAACGCTATCGGCAATATCTTTCCTCCGTGACGGTGGGGGGCCTCGTCGCCGAGGTCCGGGCCGAGCGCGAGGAGCCCACCTACTCGATCTGACCCTCTCGACCCGACTCTAGCAAGGCGTGCGCCCGCCGTTCCGGCGCGGCGACAGAGGAAAGCACATGAAGATCGCATCGGACATCACGAAACTCGTCGGCGGAACGCCGCTCGTCCGCCTGAACCGCGTCACGGCGGGCATCGCCTCCGGCGCGACGGTCGCCGCGAAGCTCGAGTTCTTCAACCCGGCCCACTCCGTGAAGGACCGCATCGGCGTCGCGATGATCGAGGCGCTCGAGAAGCAGGGAAAGATCGCGCCGGGCAAGTCCGTCCTCATCGAGCCGACGTCCGGCAACACGGGCATCGGCCTCGCGTTCGTCGCCGCCGCCAAGGGCTATCGCCTCATCCTCACGATGCCCGAGACGATGTCGATCGAGCGTCGCAAGGTCCTGAAGCTCCTCGGGGCGGAGGTCATCCTGACGCCCGGCCCGCTCGGGATGAAGGGCGCGATCGCGAAGGCGCAGGAGCTGCTCGCCGAGTACGGCGTCAACGGCGTCCAGCCTCAGCAGTTCGAGAACCCCGCGAACCCGGCGATCCACGAGGCCACGACGGCCGTCGAGCTCTGGAACGACACGGACGGGAAGATGGACATCTTCGTCGCCGGCGTCGGCACGGGCGGCACGATGACAGGCGTCGGCCGCTACTGGAAGCCGAAGAAGCCGGCCGTTCGCTTCGTCGCGGTCGAGCCCGTGCACTCGCCCGTCATCTCGGGCGGCGCGCCGGGGCCGCACAAGATCCAGGGCATCGGCGCGGGCTTCATCCCGAAGAACCTCGACACGACGTTCGTGGACGAGACGTTCCAGGTGTCGAACGACCAGTCCTTCGCGATGGCGCGGCGCCTCGCGAAGGAGGAGGGAATCCTCGGCGGCATTTCGTCGGGCGCCGCCGTCCACGCCGCGGTCGAGATCGCGAAGCGGCCCGAGAGCGCCGGGAAGCTGATCGTGTGCGTCGTCCCGTCGACGTCCGAGCGCTACATCTCGACGGATCTCTTCAAGGACGACGAAGTCCCTGCGGGAGCCGCGGCGATCTAGTGGATCTGCGCGGGGGAACCCCTCCCGGGCTCCCCCGCGTCGCCCTCCCGGTCAGGATTTCTTGGCCTCGATCGTCGGCTTCGCCGCCTGGATCTTGATGGCTTTGGGCTTCGTCTCCTCGCGCTTGGGCAGCTCGACGGTGAGGACGCCGTTGTGGAACGAGGCGACGATCTTCTCGTTGTCGACGTTCGCGGGGATCGTGAACGAGCGGACGAACTTCCCGTAGCTGCGCTCGATGCGGTGGTAGTTCTCGTCGTCGCTCGCCTTCTCGAACTTGCGCTCGCCTTCGAGCGAGAGGATCCCGTCCTCGAAGCGCAGCGCGATCTGGTTCTCGTCGAAGCCGGGCAGCTCGGCCTTGAGGACGGTCTTCTCCTTCGTCTCGAAGATGTCCACGGGCGGCGCCCAGGTCCCGGTGAAGAGCTCTTCCTGCTGCTCGCGCCCGCCGCGGGCGAGCGTGGAGTCGAACGCGCGGTTCAGACGGTCCTGGAGCGTAGCGAGGTCGCGGAAGGGGTCGTTCCAGCGGATGACGGGCATGGGTCTCGTTCCTCCTTGATCAACGTTTCTTCGCCGGCGCTTCGGCCGGCTCGGTCCGGAACTCGAGGGCGGAGCCGCCCGGGGCGAGCGCGAGCGTGACCGCGGATCCGTCGCGCACCTCGCCCGCAAGGAGCTTCCACGCCAGCGGGTCCTGGACCAGTTTCTGGATGTTTCGCTTGAGCGGCCGCGCCCCGTACACGGGGTCGAACGCCTCGCGCGCGAGCCACGTGGCGACCGGCGGCTCCCACGCGAGCTTGATCCCGCGCGGCGCGACGAGCTCGGCCACCTTGCGGAGCTGGATCTCGACGATCTTCTCGATGTCGGAGAGCTCGAGGCGGCGGAACGTCACGATGTCGTCGATGCGGTTCAGGAACTCGGGCCGGAAATGCGCCCTGAGCTCGGTCTCGATGCGCGCCTTGAGCGCTTTTTCGTCGACGCCCTGCAGCTCCTGAATGAGGTGCGAGCCGACGTTCGACGTCATGACGACGACGACGTTCTTGAAGTCCACGACGCGGCCCTTACCGTCCGTCAGGCGCCCGTCGTCGAGCACCTGGAGGAGCGTCGACCACACGTCCGGGTGGGCCTTCTCGATCTCGTCGAAGAGGACGACGGAGTAGGGACGCCGGCGCACGGCCTCCGTGAGCTGGCCGCCCTCGTCGTGGCCGATGTAGCCCGGAGGGGCCCCGATCATCCGCGAGACGGTGTGCTTCTCCTGGTACTCGGACATGTCGAGGCGCACCATCGCGTTTTCGTCGTCGAACAGGAACTCGGCGAGCGCGCGCGCGAGCTCCGTCTTGCCGACGCCGGTCGGCCCGAGGAAGAGGAACGAGCCGATCGGCCGGCGCGGGTCCTTCATCCCGGCGCGGGCCCGGCGCACGGCGGCCGCGACGGCGTCGACCGCCTCGTCCTGCCCGATGACGCGCAGGCGCAGCCGGTCGCCCATCTTGAGGAGCTTCTGGGTCTCGCCTTCCACCATCCGCGAGACGGGCACGCCCGTCCACTTCGAGACGATGGCCGCGACGTCGTCCTCGTCGACCTTCTCGCGCAGGATCGCGCCGCCCTTCTGCATCTCGTCGAGGCGCGCCTGCGCGGCCTCGAGGTCCTTCTGGACCTTGAGGAGCGTCCCGTAGCGCAGCTCGGCGGCCTTGTTCAGGTCGCCCTGACGCTCGGCAGCCTCCGCCGCGACCTTCGTCTCGTCGAGCTTCTTCTTGAGGTCGCGGATCACGGTGATCGCGTCCTTCTCGGCGCGCCACCGCGTCTTCATGGCGTTGGAGCGCTCCTTGAGCTCGGCGAGCGTCTTCTCGAGGCCCTTGAGCCGCTCCTTGGCGGCCTTCGCGTCGTCCTTCTGGAGCGCCTTGCGCTCGATCTCGATCTGGAGGATGCGCCGCTCGACCTCGTCGATCGCGGTCGGCATCGAGTCGATCTCCATCTTGAGCTTGCTCGCCGCCTCGTCGATGAGGTCGATCGCCTTGTCGGGGAGGAAGCGGTCCGCGATGTAGCGGTCCGAGAGCGTCGCGGCGGCGACGAGGGCCGCGTCGGTGATCTTGACGCCGTGGTGGAGCTCGTAGCGCTCCTGCAGGCCCCGCAGGATCGCCACGGTGTCCTCGACGGAGGGCTCGCCCACGAGGACGGGCTGGAAGCGCCGCTCGAGCGCCGGGTCCTTCTCGATGTGCTTGCGGTACTCGCCGACCGTCGTCGCGCCGATCGCGCGCAGCTCGCCGCGCGCGAGGGCGGGCTTGAGCATGTTTCCCGCGTCCATCGCGCCCTCGGCGGCGCCCGCGCCGACGAGCGTGTGGAGCTCGTCGATGAAGAGGATGACCTTGCCGTCGGATTCCTCGACTTCCTTGAGGACCGCCTTGAGGCGCTCCTCGAACTCGCCGCGGTACTTCGCGCCCGCGAGCATGAAGCCGAGGTCGAGCGAGACGACGCGCTTGTCCTTGAGCGTCTCGGGCACGTCGCCCGAGACGATGCGGCGCGCGAGTCCCTCGACGATCGCCGTCTTGCCGACGCCGGGGTCGCCGATGAGGACGGGGTTGTTCTTCGTGCGGCGGGTCAGGACCTGCATGACGCGACGGATCTCCTCGTCGCGGCCGATGACGGGGTCGAGCTTGCCCTTGCGGGCGAGCTCCGTGAGGTCCTTCGCGTATTTCTTGAGCGCCTGGTATTTGTCCTCGGCACCCTGGTCCGCAACCCGGCTCCCGCCGCGGACGTCCTTGAGAGCCGCCAGGACGGAGGCCTCCGAGAGGCCGAGGGCGAGGAAGGCCTTCGCGGACGCGGACCTGCCGTCCTTGAGGAGCGCGAGGAAGAGGTGCTCGGACGCGACGTAGTCGTCCTTGAAATCCGAGGCGATCTTCTCCGCGAGGTCGAGCAGCTTCACGAGTGCGGGGGAGAAGCGCGGTTCCGCGTTTTCGCCCGCGACATGGGGGAGCTTCGCGAGCAGCTTCGCGACCTCCTGCGCGGCGTGGCCGGGGGCGACGCCGACGCGTTCGAGGAGCGCCGGCACCACGCCCCCTTCCTGTTCGAGGAGAGCCGCGGCAAGGTGTTCGGGCGTGACCTCCGGATGGCCGTGAGCCCGCGCGGACTGTGCCGTCTTCTGAAGGACTTCCTGGGCCTTGTGGGTGAAGCGGTCGAGGTTCATGACGTCGCCGAATCTAGTATCTGAGTGCTTGGTTGTCAAGTGTGAATCTACAGTGTGAATGAAGATAATATTAAGTCGTTTCTTCTGAATGGTATGGGAGCCGATTCGGCCCATGCTAGGCTTTCACGGCGATGGGGCGCCGAGGCGCTGGGAGGCGCGAAGATGGCCGCGGCTGGCCACGTTTCATAGGAATCTTCCTCTTCGCTTTCGGTTTTCGTTTCTTCGTCTCCTCGTCGCTCTCGCACCTCGGCCTCTGGCAGAGCCCGCAGTTCGATGCGCACGAGAACCTCGCTTGGGCGCACGCTCTCGCCGCCGGCGAATTCCAGTGGCCCTCCCCGCCGACGCACGGCCCGGCGTATCCCTTCTTGCTCGCGCTTCTCCTGAAGGTCTTCGGCACGGTGAGCGCGGCGCGGGTCGCGCAAGCCGCGCTCGCGTCCGCGACGTGCGTTCTCGCCGCGAGGACGGGAGAGCTTCTCTTCGAAAGGCGGGCCGGCCTCGCGGCGGGAGTCCTGCTCGCGGTCTCCGGTCCGGTCGCGCTCGTGGACGTCAGCTTCTGGGAAGAGGGCTTCGTCTCGTTCCTGCTCTCGGCGGCGCTCCTCCTGCTCGTGGCGCGGAGGACACCCGCCTTCGCCGGCGCGTCCGGCCTCCTTCTCGGCATCGCGTGCGCGGCGCGGCCGACGGCGGTGCTGTTCGTTCTCGCGGCGCTCGCCTTCGTTCTCTTCCTCGAAGGCTCGTCTCGACCGGGGCCGACGGCGGCGGCGCTCCTTCTTGGCGTCGCCGTCGTGCTCCTCCCCGCCGTCATCGGCTCGTCGCGGGCCGCCGGCCATTTCGTCTTCGTCCGCGCCTACGGCGCCGTGAACCTCTGGATCGGGAACGATCCGGCGGGAGGCGGCGTTCAGAACGCGCGGCCAAACGGGCCGTGGGACCGGCTCGCAGCGGAACCCGCCCGCGCGGGCGTCGCTCCGAAGGACGAGGAGGCGTGGTTCACGCGCCGCGCGATCGAGCGCGCCACCGCGGATCCGGTAGGCCTCGCCCGCGTGGTCCTTTCGAAGCTCGCCTGGCTGACGCAGGCCGAGGAGCCGCGCGACAACCACGCGTTCGCGTTCTTTGCGTCGCAATCGGGGATTCTTCGAATACTCCCCGGCTTCGGGTTGCTTTTCGCCATGGCCGCTGCCGCGTTCTTCGCGCGCCTCCCGCTGCGGACCGCGGGGCTGCCGCTGCTTTGGATCGTGGCGGGCGTCCTTCCGTTCCTCGCGGCGCTCGCGGGGCTCCGGTACCGGATGCCGGTGGTGCCCGCCGTCGCTCTCTTCGCGGGCGCCGGCGCGGCTCACCTCCTTGATCGCGTCAAGAAGCGGGACCTGCGCCTGGTCGCGGCGCCCGCGGTGGTCGTCGCGTTGACACTCTGTGCTTCCCACGTTCGAAGGCATCCTCCGTCGCACGTCTTCGCAGAGGAATGGGCGCTGGAGGGCAACGCGTGGATGGAGCTCGGAAAACCCGCCGAGGCCGAGCGCACGCTGCGCCGCGCGGTCGAGGCGGACCCGAAGGCGGCTCTTCCGGTGGAGTTCCTCGGGCGGCTCCGGCTCGCACAGGGACGTGCCGCCGAAGCGGCGGACACCTTCGAAGAATCTCTTCGAATGGATCCCGATTCGCGCTCGGCTCACTTCTTCCTCGGACAGGCGCGCGAAGCGCTGGGCCTCTGGCCCGGCGCCGCTTCCGCGTACCGCGCCGCTCTCGCGATCTCGCCGGCGTTCTTCCCCGCGCAGTTCCACCTCGGGCGCGCGCTGCTTCTGGCCGGCGACCCGGCGGGCGCGGTGGCCGCGCTCGAGAAGGCGGTCGCCCTTCAGCCTCTCGAACAGCCGCCGCGCGAACTCCTCGAGAAGGCGCGCGCTCTCGCCCTCTCTCCGCGCTGATCAGCGCGCGCGCGGATCCGCTGCACCCGCCTCGGCGAAGCCTTTCGCACGCAGCAGGCACGAGTCGCACGCGCCGCAGGGCCTTCCCCGGGGCGCAGGGTCGTAACAGGACGTCGTGAGGCCCGGGTCGAGGCCGAGCGCGAGCGCAAGGCGGACGATGCGCGCCTTCAAGAGCCGCAGGAGAGGCGCGCGGATCGCGAACCGGCGGCCCTCGTCGCCCGCTTTCGTCCCGAGGTTCGCGACGCGTTCGAACGCGCGGAGAAACGCGGGACGGCAGTCCGGGTAGCCGGAATAGTCGAGCGCGTTGGCGCCGATGACGATCTCCGTGGCGCCGGCCGTCTCCGCCGCGCCGAGCGCAAACGCGAGGAAGAGCGTGTTGCGGGCCGGGACGTACGTGACAGGGATCCGGGCTTTCCCGAGCGCCTTCTTCGGGACGCGGATCGAGCGGTCCGTAAGCGCGGAGCCGCCGAGCGCACCGAACGAGGGGATCGCGATCACCCGATGCGACGCGACGCCGTAGCGGCGCGCGAGGGCGCGCGCGGCGTCGATCTCGACGCGGTGGCGCTGGCCGTAGTCGAAGGAGAGCGCGTGGACGGTCCAGCCCCAGCGCGAGACGAGCGCGAGGCACGTCGCGGAATCGAGCCCGCCCGAGAGGAGAAGGACGCAGGTCCTTCGCCCCGCGATCGGTGGATCGGGTATCGCCGCTGAAGATTTTCTTAGAAGGTGAAGAGGGCGGCCGTCGCGCCGCCCCGCCCGACCGCGCGAGCCGCCGTCCCCCGCCCTCTTACCCATTCGAAGAAATCTCTCTCTTCATCTTCCTGGAACATCTCCCCAGAGCACCTTGTGCACCTGGAGATTCAGCCGCAGCTTCCTCTTCGAATCGCGCACCCACTCGGCGACGCGCGGGGCGATCGCGCTCGCGCCACCCTCGAAGACGGGCGAGATCAGGACCGTGTGTTTCTCGTCGAGCCCTCGCGCCGCGACGAGTCGCTCGGCCCATTCGAAGTCTTCCCGGTCCGCCACGACGAACTTCACCTCGTCCCGCGGGCCGAGGAGCTTCAGGTTGCCGAGGTCGTTTCTTTGCTCCATGCCCGAGCCGGGGCATTTGACGTCCACGATCTTGATCACGCGCGGGTCGACCCGGCCCACGGGGACGTGCCCGCCGGTCTCGACGAGGACGGTGTATCCCCGGTCGCACAGCGCGGACGCGAGCGCGTAGAAGCCCTCCTGCTCGAGCGGCTCCCCGCCCGTGATCTCGACGAGGGGCGCCCCGAGGCGGCCGACCTCGGCGAGGACGTCGCCTTCCGCCATCACCGTTCCGCCCGCGAACGCGTACGCGCTGTCGCACCACGTGCAGCGCAGCGCACAGCCGGTCAGCCGCACGAACGTGCACGGCAGGCCCGCGAAGGACGACTCGCCCTGCAGGCTGCGGAAGATCTCCGTGACGACGAGGGGAGCGGCGGCCATCGCGCGGACGATAGCGCGGCCATAATCCTCGCGTGCGGCTGAAACTCGAGATCGCCTACCTGGGGACCTTCTTCGAGGGCTGGCAGGTCCAGGCGCCCCGCGGGGGCGGCGAAAAGCCGCGCACGGTCCAGGCCGAATTGGAGATTTCTCTGAAAGGGGTATTCGGGGGAGCGGACGTCCGCGTGCACGGGGCGGGGCGCACCGACTCCGGTGTCCACGCCGACGCACAGGTCGCGCACGCGGACCTTCCCGCCGGCGCGCCCTCTATTCCATTCGATGGAATGCGCCGTGCCCTGAATTCCAGGCTTCCATGGGACGTGCGGGTCCTGTCGGCGTCCGAAGCCTCGCCGGACTTCCACGCCCGCTACTGGGCCAGCGGCAAGGTCTACGTCTACCGCCTCCGCCGCGGCGACATCCTCCTCCCGCACGGAGGCCTCGTCGAGGCGCTCGCGGGAGAGCCGCTCGACGTCGGCGCAATGCGAGCGGCGGCGGAGCGGCTCGTCGGGACTCGCGACTTCGCGCCGTTCTCGATCACGGGCTCGGACCCGGGGACGACCGTGCGGACGCTCCGGCGTCTCGACGTCGAGGAGGACGGCTCGCTCCTCGTGATCACCGCGGAGGGCGACGGCTTCCTGCGCGGGATGGTGCGGCGGCTCGTGGGGACCCTTCGCGACGCGGGGCGGGGGTACATCCGTCCCGCCGAGGCCCTCGAGCGGCCCGGGCCCACGGCCGAGGCCCGCGGGCTCACGCTCGCCCGCGTGCTCTATCCCCGGGACGCGACGGGGGCGCCGGCTCCGTCCGCGCCGCCCGCGCGATAGAATTCCACGTTCGGGCGCATCCCGCCCGGCCGGATGATCGACAAGGATTCCATCGCTGCCGCCGGTTCCCCCGACCGAGCCCTGCTCGACGGGCTCGACCTCGCACGGCTGCCCCGGCACGTGGCCGTCATCATGGACGGCAACGGGCGCTGGGCGCGCCAGCGCCGGCTGCCGCGCGTGGAGGGCCACCGCGCCGGGATCGCTTCCGTGCGTGCCACCGTCGAGACGGCCGCGCGGCTGGAGCTCACCGCGCTGACGCTCTACGCGTTCTCCACGGAGAACTGGAAGCGGCCGCACCTCGAGGTCGCGACGCTCATGGCGCTCCTCAAGGAGTACCTCAGGCGCGAGCTGAAGACGCTGCTCGACAACGACATCATGTTCCGCGTCGTCGGCCGCATGGACGGCCTCGACCCTTCCGTCCAGCGCGAGCTGCAGAGCGCGCTGGACGCGACGGCGCACTGCAAGGGCATGGTCTTCAACATCGCGCTCAACTACTCGGGGCGCACCGAGCTCGCCGACGCGATGCGGTCGCTCGCGGCCGAGGTGAAGGCCGGACGCCTGCAGCCCGAGGAGATCGACGAGGCCGCCATCGAGGCGCACCTCTACACGGCCGGTCTGCCCGACCCGGACCTCCTGATCCGGACGAGCGGCGAGATGCGGATCTCGAACTACCTCCTCTGGCAGATCGCGTACGCGGAGATCTACGTGACGCCGGTCCTGTGGCCCGATTTCCGGGCCCGCCACTTTCTCGAGGCGCTGGCCGAGTTCCAGAAGCGCGAGCGCCGGTACGGCGGCGTCACGGAGAACGAGCCCCTGCGCGAGGACGGCCCGCGCCCGGCGGCGGCCACGCGGTGAGGTTCCAGAGGGAGATCACGGCCGCCGTTCTCATCCCGGCGGTCCTCGCGGTGCTGGTCTTCGCGCCGACGTGGGCGTTCTCGCTCCTCGTCGCGGCGGCCGCGTCCGTCGCGCTTCTGGAGTTCTACGCGCTCCTCGCGGCCGGGGGCTGGTACGTGCCGCGCGCCGCGGGGCTCGTTCTCTTCGCGGGGCTCCTCGCGGCCGCGCACTTCGCGGCGCCCGGCGTCCTGCTCGCGCTCGCGGCCGCGACGCTCATCGTCCTGCCGACGCTCGTGATGTTCGCGTCGCCGGCGACGGCGCTCCTCCTGCCGTCCTCGGCGGGCGCCGTCTTCGCGACGCTCTACGTCGCCCTCGGCGGGGCGTCGATCATCGGCTTGCGCGCGCACGGCTGGCAGCCCGTGGTCTTCCTCTTCGCGGTCGTCTGGGCCGGCGACTCCGCGGCGTACTACGTGGGCCGCCGGTGGGGGACGCGGAAGCTCGCTCCGGTCGTGAGCCCGAAGAAGACGTGGGAGGGCCTCTGGGGCCAGCTCCTGGGCGGGACGCTCTTCGGGGCGGCCGCGGCGTTCCTGATCGCCCCGGGCGCGCGGGGCACCGCGTCGGCCGCCCTCGCGGGAGCCGCCTTCGGCCTCGTCGTGTCGGCCACGGCCGTCCTCGGCGACCTCATCGAATCGACGTTCAAGCGGAGCGTCGCCGTCAAGGATTCCGGCGGCCTCCTGCCGGGCCACGGCGGCCTCCTCGACCGGCTGGACTCCTTGCTCTACGCTTCGCCCGTGCTGCTCCTCGCCCTGACCCTCCTGCCCGGAGGCCCGCGTTGACCCCGAAGAAGCGCATCGCGCTCCTCGGGGCCACGGGCTCGATCGGCGACTCGGCCCTCTCGGTCGTCGCGCACTTCCCGGAGCGCTTCGAGATCGTCTCGATGTCGGCGGGCTCGAACGTCGAGAAACTCCTCCCCGCGATCGCGGCCGCGCGGCCACGCGTCGTCTCGGTGAAGACGAAGGAAGACGCGGCGCGCGTGCGGAGCGAATTCCCGGGCGTCTCCGTCGGCTTCGGCGAGCAGGGCCTCGTGGACGTCGCCACGCACCCGGACGCCGACGTCGTGCTCGGAGGGATCGTGGGATCGGCAGGGCTCGTTCCCGCCTACGAGGCCGTCAAGCTCGGCAAGACGCTCGCGCTCGCGAACAAGGAGACGCTCGTGGTCGCGGGCGAGCCGCTCATGCGCGCGGCGCGCGCGGCCGGCGCCGCCGTCCTCCCCGTGGACTCGGAGCACTGCGCGCTCCACCAGGCCCTTCGCGCCGGCGCCGCCTCCGAGGTGAGGCGCCTCGTCCTCACGGCCTCGGGCGGCCCGTTCCGGATGCGGCCGTTCGAGACGTTCTCGGCGATCTCGGTCGAAGACGCCCTTCGGCACCCGACGTGGAAGATGGGCCCGAAGATCACGATCGACTCGGCGACGATGATGAACAAGGGCCTCGAGGTCATCGAGGCGCGCTGGCTGTTCGACGTCGAGGTCGAGCGCATCGGCGTCGTGATCCACCCGCAGTCGATCGTCCACTCGATGGTCGAGTACGTGGACGGCTCCGTCCTCGCGCAGATGTCGCCGAACGACATGCGCTTCCCGATCCTCTACGCGCTCTGCTATCCGGAGAGGATCGACGTGTATTCCGCTCGCGCGGACCGCGCGCTCGACACGCCGCTCCCGCGCCTCGACCTCGCGGCCCTCGGGACGCTCACTTTCGAAGCGCTCGACGAGGCGCGTTACCCCGCCGTCCCGCTCGCGTGCGCGGCGCTCCGGACGGGCGGCTCGGCCCCGGCCGTGCTCAACGCGGCGAACGAGGTGGCCGTCGAGGCGTTCCTCGCGGGACGCATCCCGTACCTCGGGATCGTCGAGACGGTCGCGCGGGTTCTCGCCCGGCACAAGGTCCTTCCGATTTCCTCCGTCGCGGCGGCCCTCGAGGCCGACGCCTGGGCGCGGCGCGAAGCCGAGACCCTCCTCCCGGCGCTCGAGCGGCCGGCGGCAACCAACCGCGCCGTTCCGGCGTAATCAACCCGAGGTTTCATGAACATCCCGACCAACGTCCTCGCCCTCGTCTTCGTGCTCTCGTTCCTGATCGTCTTTCACGAGGGCGGGCACTTCGCCGTGGCGAAGTTCTTCAAGTTCCCGGTCGAGATCTTCTCCCTCGGCTTCGGCAAGCGGCTCTTCGGCTGGAAGCGGAAGGAGACGGACTACCGCGTCTCGCTCATCCCGCTCGGCGGCTACGTGAAGGTCGTCGGCCTCGGGCCCGACGAGAGCGACATCGTGGCCGGTGAGCACGCGGCCCCCGCGCAGCCCGGCACGCGCCTGCAGCGCCTCCTCATCCTCTTCGCCGGGCCCGGCGTGAACCTCGTGCTCGCGTTCCTGCTCACGGCGCTCGCGTTCCTCGTGGGCGTCGAAGTCGCGGCGTACAAGTCCGAGACGCCCGTGGTGAAGGTCGTCGACCGCGGAAGCCCGGCCGAGAAGGCGGGCATCCGGGAAGGCGACCGCGTCGACACGATCTCGGGCAAGCCCGTGAAGACGTGGGGGGATGTCGAGATCGAGACCGGCCTCGCCCCGCGCGAGAAGCTGGCCGTCGGGATCGTGCGCGACGGCGCGCCGCTCACGCTCGAGCTCACGCCCGAGCCGCGGACGAAGTACGACATCGGGTACACGGGCCTCAATCCCGCGATCCTCGCGGTCGTCGCCCGCGTCGTCCCGGGCTATCCCGGCGCGAAGGCCGGTCTCAGGGTCGGCGACCGGATCGTCTCCGTGAACGGAAAGCCCGTCGTCCTGTACTTCGAGGTCGTGCGGTTCATCCGCGAAGCGGCCTCCGGGTTCGACAAGGACGGCGCGAAGCCCATCGAGATGGTCGTCACGCGCGGAAGCGAGACGATCACGCTCAACGTCGTCCCCGTCAAGGAAGGGGAGAACTGGCGCATCGGCTTCGCCCCGAAGGAGGAGACGACGGTCCGGCGCCTCGGGCTCGGCGCCGCGCTGGCGGCCTCGTGGCGCGAGAACGTCCGGCAGGTGAAGGTGACCGGCCAGATCGTCGGCCGTCTCTTCCGCGGAACGGGCTCCATGCGCCAGCTCTCGGGCCCGATCGACATCGCGAAGTTCTCCGGCGAGGCGGCGCGCTCGGGCGTGGCCCCGCTCGTCATGCTCATGGGCGTCCTCTCGCTGCAGCTCGGCCTCCTGAACCTCCTCCCGATCCCGCTCCTCGACGGCGGCCAGATCTTCGTCACGCTCCTCGAGGCCGTCGCGCGGCGGGACTTCTCGATCAAGGTCAAGGAGCGCCTCCTGCAGGCGGGCTTCGTGTTCCTCGTGCTCATCATGGTCACCGTCCTCTACTTCGACGTCATCAAGAACGTCACGTTCTGATGCCGCGTCATCGCACGGTCGGCGTGCCCGTCGGAGGGATCCAGGTCGGCGGCGGCGCCCCCGTCGTCGTCCAGTCCATGTCGAACACGGACACGGCGGACGTGGACGCGACGGTCCGGCAGGCCGTCGAGCTTGCCGAGGCGGGTTCCGAGCTCGTGCGAATCACCGTGAACGTGGACGAGGCCGCGCGGGCCGTCCCGGAGATCAAGCGGCGGCTCCTCGCCGCCGGCTGCGGCGTGCCGCTCATCGGGGACTTCCACTACAACGGGCACGTGCTCCTGACGAAGTACCCGGAGATGGCGAAGGCCCTCGACAAGTACCGGATCAACCCGGGCAACGTCGGGACGGGCAAGCGCCGCGACGAGCAGTTCGCGACGATCTGCGGCGTCGCGCGGGACCTGGGGCGGCCCGTGCGCATCGGGGTCAACGGCGGCTCCCTGAACCAGGAGCTCGTCATGCAGAAGATGCAGGAGAACACGGACAGGGACCTCGGGAAGACCTCCGACGAGATCGTCGCGGAGTGCATGGTCCTCTCCGCGCTCCAGTCCACCGAGCTCGCGCTCGAGTGCGGCCTGAAGAAGGACCAGATCATCATCTCGTGCAAGGTCTCGCGCCCGAACGAGCTCGTCTCGGTCTACCGCGACCTCGCCGCGAAGACGGACCAGCCGCTGCATCTCGGCCTCACGGAAGCCGGGATGGGGACGAAGGGCCTCGTGTGGTCGTCGGCGGCGATGGGGATCCTCCTCGCCGAGGGCATCGGCGACACGATTCGCGTGTCGCTCACGCCGCGCCCCGGCGGCGACCGGCGCGAGGAGGTCTACGCCGCGTGCGAGCTCCTGCAGGCGCTCGGGTTGCGCAGCTTCGCGCCGTCCGTCACGGCGTGCCCGGGCTGCGGGCGCACGACCTCGACGACGTTCCAGGAGCTCGCCGAGCGCATCCAGGGATACGTGCGCGAGCGGATGCCCGAGTGGAAGGCGCGGCACGAGGGCGTCGAGACGATGACGCTCGCGGTCATGGGCTGCATCGTGAACGGGCCGGGCGAGTCGAAGGCCGCGAACATCGGGATCTCGCTGCCCGGCACGGGCGAGGAGCCGAGCTGCCCCGTTTACGTCGACGGACAGAAGTTCGCGACGCTCAAGGGCAACTACGACGAGCTCTCGGCCGCGTTCCGCAAGCTCGTCGACGACTACGTCGAGACGAAGTACCCGCGCCGGGACGGGTCCGCCTAGCGGCCCGAGTCCCCGGAGAAGCCCTTGCGGTCGAAGTGCGTCTTGAGCCTCCGCGAAAGCGCGAGCTGCTTGGCGTAGTTCAGCGAATAGACCGCCGCGGGAACGCCGGCCGCGTTGAACGGGACGGACGCAAGCGCGATCAGGAAGTGCCGCGCCTTCTGCATCGCCGTGAACTCGGGATTCTTGAAGTCCACGACGGTCGTGTAGTACTTCCCGAGGAGCTTGTAGACGTCCGTGAGGACGTTCGTGAAGCCCATCTCGGTCCCCCACGACAGGCACTCGCCCTCCCGGACGTATCCGAGGAACTCCCGCCACGTGGCGCCCGGCGCCATCGTGAAGACGCTCGCGACCGGCGGGTACGTGTGCGCGTCGGACCCGCCGATGAGCGCGAGGGAGCCGCGCTTTTCCTTGGCGGCCGTCAGGAGGTCCTCGACGAGCGCGTTGTGCTGGTAGGCCATCGAGCCGTTCTTCACCTCGAAGACGTCGAAGAGCTCGAGCATCTTCGTGAAGAAGTCCTCGGGGGCCTGCCGCATCCGGTAGGACTGGAAGAGGTGGTTCGCCGAGTAGAGGAGGTTCTCCGAACGGAGGTACTCGACGAGGTCGAAGATGTTCCGCCTCTTGACGTTGATGACCTTCCACTGCGCGAGCGTGAGGTCGAAGACGTTGACGTGGATGCGGTGGCCCGTCCTGGGGAAGAACGTCTCGATCTCGGCCGAGACGAAGAAGTCCGCGTAGTCCGGGTGGCGGTCCTGGAACTTCAGGCAGCCGTCCACGGTGTCATGGTCCGTGAAAGTCACGAAGTCCATCCCGCGGGCCTTCGCGAGGCGGTACGTCTCGTCCGGGTCGTTGTAGGAGTCGCGTGTGTTGCCCGCGCGGAAGTACTTGAAGATCGACGCGTTCGTGTGCAGGTGGAGGTCCGCCCGGGAGAAGGGGAGCGCGGGAGTGCCCGGATCCGGGGCGGCGGGTTCGGCCATGGGGAAACGAGTCTCCGCGTCCGTCCGGGGCGAGTCAAGGAGCCGTGCTCCTGCTAGAGTGCCGCCATGGGAGGGGTCTTCGGGAGAGTGCTGTACGCGCTTGTGCTGGCCGGTGTCCTCGCGACCGCAACCTGGGTCTCGTTCACGCGCTTCGTCGCGGGCAAGTCCCTCAAGACCCCGAGCTTCGTGAGCCTCACGCCCGACGAGGCTGCGGCTCGCGCCGCCGAGCTCGGGCTCTCGGTCCAGGTGGACGCGGCGCAGGACGCTTTCGACGACGCAGTGCCCGCCCACCGGGTCCGCGCGCAGGTTCCTGCGGCCGACACGGCGGTCAAGAGCGGCCAGACGATCCGCCTCTTTCTCTCTCTCGGGCCGCGCGCCGTGCGCATGCCCGACCTCGCAGGCCTCCCGGCACGCGCCGCGACGCTTGCCCTGTCGAAGGCCGGCCTGAAGGAGGCCGCCGTCGCCTCGGCGCGCCTTCCCGGACCGGCGGGCGTCGTCGCGCAGGGCGTGTCGGCCGGCACGATCGCGGGCCCGGACACCCCCGTCGACATCCTCGTGAACCGCGGGCCCTCCGACGTCGCGTGGGTGATGCCCGACCTCATCGGGCGCGACTTCGAGCGCGTGAGGACGGCCTTCGAGGAGCGCGGCTTCCGCATCGGCGGGGTGAGGAGCCAGGCGTACGAGGGCGCGGCGACCGGCACGATCCTCCGCCAGTTCCCGCTCTCCGGGGCGCCCGTGACGCGGCGCGACGCGCTGAGCTTCGTCATCGCCTCGCCGGAGGCGGCGCCGTGAGCGCCGGGAAGGTCGCGCTCGCCCCGTCGATTCTCTCGGCGGACTTCGGCCGCCTCGCGGAAGCCGTCGCCGCGTGCGAGGCCGGAGGGGCCGACTGGATCCACTTCGACGTCATGGACGGGCATTTCGTCCCGAATCTCACGGTCGGGCCCATCGTCCTCAAAGCCCTCGGGAAGGCGACGAAGGTCCCGTTCGACGTTCATCTCATGATCGAGGAGCCGTTCCGGACGCTCGACCAGTACCTCGACGCCGGCGCGCGGCGCGTCGCGGTTCACGTCGAGGCCGAGCCGAACCTGCACCGGTTCGCACAGCACGTGAGGGGCCGCGGCGTGTCGCCGGGGGTCGCGATCAACCCCGGGACCTCGCTCGACTCCCTCGACGAGGCCGTGCGTTTCGTGGACTTCGTCCTCGTGATGTCGGTGAACCCCGGGTGGGGCGGCCAGTCGTTCATTCCGGGCTCCCTCGAGCGCGTCGCCCGCCTCTCCGCGTCGATCCGGAAGGCGGGTTCGGCGGCGACGATCGCCGTGGACGGCGGGGTCGGGGAGGCCAACGCAGGCGCCCTCGCGGCCGCCGGGGCGTCCCACCTCGTGGCGGGGGCGTCGGTCTTCGGCGGCGGCGACGTGCCGGGGGCCCTGGCTCGGCTCGCGCGGGCGGCCGGCGTGCGGCAGGGCGCTTGAAAGAATCCCCGCCGCCGTGCATTCTCCGACGTCCGTGACGCCCCTTCCGGTCCTCCCGCGCCGCCTCTTCGGGCCGATCGCCCTCGCCGCCCTCCTCGGGGGAGCGGCGGGCTGCGCGAGCACCGACTCGGCGGCGAAGATGACGCGGGAGCTCCTCTCCATGCCGAAAGAGGAGGCCTACGCGAAAGGCGAATCTCTCGTCCAGAAGAAGAAGTACGAGCTCGGGCGGCAGTACCTGCGGTTCGTCGCCGAGAACTACGCGAACGATGCGATCGGCAAGCAGGCCGCCCTGCGGCTCGCGGACTCGTTCTTCGACGAGAAGACGCCGCTCGGCTACCTCGAGGCCGGCGTGAGGTACAAGGACTTCCGGAGCCGCTACCCGTCGCACCCGCGCTCGGACTACGCGCTCTTCCGTCTCGCCCAGTGCTCGGACAAGCAGGCCGAAAGCCCGGACCGCGAGCAGACGAACACGCGAACCGCGGCTCTCGCGTACCGCGAGCTCGTCCTCGCGTACCCGGATTCGCCCTACGCCACGGAAGGCCGCCTGCGCCTCGCGGCCATGCGCAACCTTCTCGCCGAGCACGAGTACGTCGTCGGACACTTCTACGTGAAGCGCCGGGCGTGGCGCGCGGCCAAGGGCCGCATGGACGGCGTCCTCGCGGCGTATCCGGATTACGCGAAGCTCGACAAGGTGCTTTACGACAACGGACTCGCCGAGAACAAGATGGGACACGAGGACGAGGCCCGGCAGCTCTGGGACCGCCTCGCGCGCGACTTTCCCTCCAGCCCGCTCCTGAAGAAGGTGCCGCGTCCGGCGGCGCCGCCGCCCGCTCCTCCCGCGAAGGCCGCCGGCGGCTGAGCCCGCGTCAGCCTCTCGGGTTGACGCAAGCGGCTCCAGCGAATTAAGATACGCCGTCCATTCGTCCCCTTTTCGCGCCCCCATGGTCGGTTCGGGGACACGGGTTTCGGGCAGGAGGTCGTCATGCGTCATCGTCTCGCAGCGCTCTCGGCCGGCGTCCTGGTCGCCGTCTCGCTCGCCGCCCGCGCCGACGACGCGCCGAAGGCGCCCGTCCTGGCACGCGAGGGCGCCGCCGCTCCCGCCGTGCCCCAGTCGCGCCTCGAGAAGGTCGCGCGGCCCCCCGCCCCGATCACCGGACCGCTGCCCATCGGCGTCGAGGTGGACGTCTACTGCTCAGGCTACCTCGGGGACCGCGACGAGGAGTTCGTCGGGCGCATCGTGAACGCCGAGAAGGAACGCAACCAGTCGATGTTCATGGCCGGCGACGTCCTCTACATCGACATCGGGGCCGAGAACGGCGTCCAGGCCGGGATGGAGTTCACGATCGTGCGCCCGAGCCGCCTCGTGAATCGCTGGGGCTCCGAGCGCGAGGTCGCGGGCCGCATCTACATGACGCCCGGGCGCGTCCGCGTGCTCTGCGCCCAGGAGAAGTCCTCGATCGCCGAGCTCATCTACTCCTGCAACGAGGTCGAGGTCGGGGATTTCGTCGCGCCGTTCGAACCGCTTCCGGTGCCGCTCGTGCGCCGCACGCGGCCCATGACGATCTGCGACACGCCGAACGGCAAGCCGATCGGCCACGTCGTCGACACGCGGGACGCCGTGACGCCCGTCGGGACGGACACGATCGTCTTCCTCGACCTCGGGGAACAGGACGGACTGAACCCGGGCGACTTCCTCACGGTGTACCACCCGTCGACGCAGGCCGAGGGCGTGCGTACGGTGCTGGGCGAGGCGGCGATCCTCACGACGCGCGCACGGTCGTCGGTCGCGATCATCACGTCGATGGTCGATTTCATCGCCATCGGCGACGCCGTCGAAGTCAAGTAAGCCCTTCTTTTTCGGCCCGCTCAGAAAAGACTTGCGGGACGAAGATCCCGTGATAATTTCCGTTTCCCCCAAGCAGCCTCATGGCTTGCAAGTGTGCGGGAGGAACGTGTCTGTGACGATCGACGGCCAGCTGCAGCGCATCATCGACGAGCTCGTGTCGAAGGGAATTCCGCTCGAGGCGGCCAAGAGGGAATTCGAGAAGAAGTATGTTTCCGCGGCCGTCATGCGCGCGTCCGGCAACATGGGCCGCGCCGCCAAGTCTCTCGGCATCCACCGCAACACCCTGCGGGCGAAGATCTCCCTCCTGAAGGTCAAGCCGCCGCTCCGGGGCCGGGACAATTCCTAGGAGGGTCTGAGACCCCCGCGCGCCATGGCCTCGAGGCGCGCGACCCGTTCCTCGGTGGGCGGGTGCGTCGAGAAGAGACGCGCGAGGCCTCCCCCGAACGGGTTCACGATGAACAGGTGCGCCGTGGCCGGTGAGCCGTCCATCGGGATCCGCTGCGAGGCCGCCTCGAGTTTCCGGAGCGCCGAGGCGAGTTCGAGCGGCCGCCCCGAGAGCGCCGCGCCCGTCTCGTCCGCCCGGAACTCCGCCTGGCGGGAGATCATGGCCTGGACGATCATGGCCGCAATCGGGGCGAAGACGATCGCGAGGATTCCCAGGAGTCCGCCGCCGCCTTCGCGGTCGTCCCGCCGGCCGCCGCCCGTCCACATCGCCATCTGCGCGAGGTGGGTGAGCGCGCCGGCGAGCGTCGCCGCGATCGCGCCGAGAAGGATGTCGCGGTTCGTCACGTGGCCGAGCTCGTGGGAGAGGACGGCTTCCAGCTCGTCACGGTTCAGGATCTTCAGGATGCCCTCGGTGGCCGCGACGACGGCGTGCTGCGGGTCGCGGCCGGTCGCGAAGGCGTTCGGCGCGTCCTGCGGGATGACCGCCACGCGCGGCATCGGGACGTTCGCCTTCGCCGCGAGCGACCGGACGACCGCGGTGAGCTCCGGCGCCTCCTCTTCCGTCACGACGCGCGCGCCGTAGGCCGCGAGGACCATCCGGTCCGAGAAGAAGTACGTGAAGAGGTTCATGACGGCCGCGATCACGAGGGCCGTCACGGCTCCCCGCGAGCCGAACGTGGCCTGCCCGACCGCGACGAGCAGGACGGTCAAAAACGTCATGAGGAAGACGATCTTCAGCGTGTTCATCGGTGTCTCCGGGCGCCGGCGGGTGCGCCGTCCCGGAACGAAACGAAGGGGGGCGCCGCTTTATTTCGGCTTGGAGGCGCCGTCGTCCTTCTTGTCGTCGCCGGACTCGCCCTGGCGCATCGCGTCCTTGAAGTTCTTGATGCCCTCGCCGAGGCCCTTGCCGAGCTGCGGGATCTTCCCCGCGCCGAACACGAGAATCACGATCACGAGGATGACGAGCAGTTCGGGGAGTCCGAGATTCGGCACGGGTGCCTCCTGAAGGGACGGATTCTACTCCGGGCCGTGATCAGAGAAACGCGAGGAGCCCCTCGAAGGGCCCTCCGGGAGTGGTGTGGCGGCGGATGACCCGGCGCGCCGTCTCGCGGTGCGGACGGTAGAACGGGCGGCCCTTGAGGAGCATCTTCTCAAACGTCCCGAGGACCTTCCACGCCCGCTGCAGGAGGACGGCCTCCGACACGGTCCCGGCGTCGGCTTCGACGGACGCGCCGGCGCGCTCGAAGCGGAGCGAAGCCGAGTCGTAATCGGGGGGCCCGAGGCGCAGGTCCTGGAAGTCGATCGGGGCCAGGCGCCCTTCGGCGGTGCGCATGAGGTTGTTCGCGTGGTAGTCGCGGTGCGTCGGAACGGCGTCGCCCGTCGCGGCGGGATCGGCGGCTGCGGCCGCGAGCGCGCCCGCGAGGCGGGCCCACTCGGCGGCGCGCGCGGGGGAGAGGGGATCCTGTCCGTCCTTCTCGAGGGCCCAGTGGCGCGTGTGGTCGAGCTCGGCGGCGAAGAAGGCCGCATCGAACGCGGGATTTCGCGTCGCGGCGGCGCGTGCGATCGTGCGGATCGGCGTGAGGAGCTCCTCGGCCTCGTCGAGGAGGCGGGGCCGGTCCTCGCGCGGTGCGTCCGCGAGGTCCATCGAGAGGTCGCGGTCGCCGAGGTCCTCGATGAGGGCGGCGCCGAGCTCGGGCGCGTCGTCGAGGAGTGCGGGAACCCGCACGCCCACGCGCGCGAGGGCCTCGCCGATTGCGGCCCAGTTCGCCTGCGCCGTGGATTCGGGCTGCGGGTACAGGACGACGAGGACGCGGCCGCCCCCGTGCGCGCTCTGGCGGAAGTAGCGGCGCGCGCCGACGTCGCCGGCCAGCGGGACGCTCGGCGGCGCGCCCGCGAGGCCGAAGCGTTCCCGGGCGCGCGAAAGGCGCGCGGCCTCTCCGTTCAGGGAGAACCCCGTCACGGCTTCGGGGCGGGGGCTGCGTTGGTCGGCGCCGGGGCGGGCGCTTCGTCGAGGAGCTCGACCGACAGGAGCTTCTGGGGGTTGCGCGGCTTGCCGAGCGGCGTGTTCGACGGATCCGGGTCGGAGGCGGAGGCGATGCGGTCGACGACGTCCATCCCCTTCACGACCTCGCCGAACGCGGTGTACTGGCGGTCGAGCGACGGATAGTCCTTGAGGACGACGAAGAACTGCGACGAGGCCGAGTCCGGCGCCGAGGAGCGGGCCATCGAGACGATGCCGCGCTTGTGACTCGTGTCGTTGAATTCCGGCTTCAGCGTCACGGGATTCCCCTTCGCGTCCGTCTTGCCCGCGTTGCCCCAGATGAACGCGTTCTTCGGGTCCTTCGTGAGGGGGTCTCCGCCCTGCACGACGAAGTCCTTGATGACCCGGTGAAAGAGGGTTCCGTCGTAGAAGCCGGAGCCGGCGAGATCGACGAAGTTCTTCACGTGGTTCGGGGCGCGGTCGTTGAAGAAACGGACCGTGAAATCGCCCTGCGACGTGTGGACGAGCGCGAGCGTGTGGGCGTAGTCGCGGGCCTTTGCCGCCTTCGGCGGGGCCTTCTTCTTCGGTTTTGCAGGCGCGGCGGATGCCGCGGATGCGGCCAGGAGGCCCAGGGCGAGGGCCGCCACGAACGTCCGGATTCTCGCCGGTCTCCTCGTCATGCGGTGCGTCCTCCTGTCGCGCTCCGGCGCCGCCCTTGTCGGGCCGGCCGGCAGCCCCGATGATAGCCGCGATGCTGGCCCGGACCTTTCTCAGCCTCGTCGAGAAGGTCACCGAGGACCTGGACCTCGAAAGCCTCCGGGCCGAGGTGCAGTCGTTCTCGGCGAAGCACGCGGACCTCACGACGCGCGAGAAGGGGGAACGGCTCGTCGCGGTGGCCGCGCGCCGTGCCGCCGCCCTCGGCGCGGCCGCAAGCCTGCCGCCGGGATGGCTTTCGCTCGCGACGGTTGCGCCCGAGCTCTCGGCGGTCCTCGTTCTTCAGAGCCGGCTCATCGTGTCGCTTCACCTCCTGTACGGCGGCCCCCTGACCCCGGAAGAACGGGCGCTCGAGGTCCTCGCAGGCCTCGCGGCGGGAGCCGGGATGAGCGTCGGGCGGCGGCTGACGGCGCGCGCGGCCGAAGAGGTCGCCGCGCGCCTCGTCGTCCGCCTCGCGGGACGCGAAATCGCGCACGTCGTGCCGGTTCTCGGGGCGCTCGCGGGCGCGGGCCTCAACTACGCGGCCGTGCGTGCCGTCGGGCGGGCGGCTCTCGCGCGCGTCGAGCGCCTGCACGGCCCGCCCGAGATTCCGGGCCGAGGGCCGGTGCTCGACGTGCCCGGACGCATCGCGTAAGGATCGTTTGCCCGGTGCATGCTAAATTCCCGGCTTCACGGGCGTTCCGTTGAGAATGATTCTCCTCGGGGACGGAGCCGTGTATCTTTGGAGGATCGAAATGCGGAAGGTGGTCTACCGGTCCATTCGCGGAGCGGCCAACGCCGCCTGGAACGTGCTCCAGGCCGTGAACCGCCGCGTGCCCGCGCGGGCCTTCCAGCCCTCCTGGTCGCCGGAGCCGCTCCCGAAGAGCCACGAACGCACCAAGCCGCCTCTCGGGTTCCCACGCCGCACGGATTCCCTCTGCCCGACCTGCACCCGCGAGGTCCGCGACGCGATCGTGGGCGGCACGCGTGAGCTCCGCGAACTCGTCGACGGGCGCCCCGGCGAGATCCCCGCGGACATCGTCCAGCGGGGCAACGAGATCTGGATGGTCAAGACGTGCCCGAAGCACGGCACGTTCGAGGACCTCATGGCGAGCGACGCGCGCTTCTTCGCGCGCCTCGAGGAGAACTTCTTCGGCCGCGACGTGAAGATCGCGAAGGACAAGCTCCACGACCACGGCTCCGCTTCGATGCGCTACGGCCGCGGCGCGGTCCTCACCGTGGACCTCACGAACCGCTGCAACATGATGTGCAACCCGTGCTTCATGGACGCCAACCAGGTCGGCTACGTCCACGAGCTCGGGTGGGACGACATCAAGGAGATCCTGGACAACGCCGTCTCGATCAAGCCGCAGCGCCAGATGTCCGTGCAGTTCTCGGGCGGCGAGCCGACGATCTCGCCGTTCTTCATCGAGGCGACGCGCTACGCCCGCGAGATCGGCTACTTCTCGGTCCAGTGCGCGACGAACGGCATCCGCTTCGCGCAGGAGCCGGAATTCGCGAAGGCCGCGTACGACGCGGGCCTGCGCCTCGCGTACCTCCAGTTCGACGGCGTCGGAAACGAGCCGAACGCGCACCGCGGCGTCGGGAACCTCTACGACGTCAAGCTCCGCGCGCTCGACAACCTCCACGCCGCCGGGATCGACGTCACGCTCGTCACGACGATCGTGAACGGCATCAACAACGACCAGGTCGGCCCGACCGTGAAGTTCGCGATCGAGAACATCGACAAGATCAACGCGCTCTCCTTCCAGCCCGTGTCCTTCACGGGACGCGACGAGGAGATCGACGACGACACGCGGAAGAGCCAGCGCTACACGCTCGCGCACCTCGCCCACGACGTGAAGGACCAGGCGGGCATCGGCGAGCCCATGCGCGACTGGTTCCCGCTGTCGGCGTCCGGCCCCTTCTCCGACCTGAAGGACCTTCTCGGCGGCCTCGAAGCGCAGTGGGGCTCGCTCAAGTGCGGCTGCCACCCGAACTGCGGGATCGCGACGATGATGCTCGTGCGCCCGGACACGGGACAGGCCGTGCCCTTGACCCAGATCGTCGACGCGGACCGCCTCCTCCGCGACCTGACCGTCGTCACGGACGCCGCGCGCGGGAGGGTCCTGACGGTTCTCCAGACGGCGCTCGCGCTCGCGCGCAACATCCGGCCCGAGGGCGTCCCGCACAACCTCGGCGTCTGGGAGACGCTCAAGGTCATGGACGGCCACACGGGCAAGGGGATGGGGATCGCGAAGCAGGGCCGCTACCCCTGGCGCGTCCTCCTCGTGGCCGGGATGTGGTTCCAGGACCTCTTCAACTACGACTTCCGGCGCACGGAGATGTGCATCATCCCGTACGGCACGCAGCTCGGCGAGATCTCCTTCTGCGCCTACAACACCGGCGCGGGCTGGCGGAAAATCGTCGAGGAAATGCACCAGAGCGCGACGCTCTCCGAGTGGTACAAGGAAAAAGGCCGCCACCCCGTGTACGCGCACGGCAAGCGCGTGCCGCTGCCGGCCTTCAACCCGGCCGCCCGGCCCTCGACCCTCCCGGTCCTCGAACCCGCCGCGGCGCGGGCGGGCGAGCTCCCGCTCACGCCCATGCTCCCGAGCTTCGGCGCCGCTTCCGGAAAATAGAGCCCGGCCTCAGGGAACGCGGAGAGCGGCCTCGGCGAGCGACACGAGGCCCGCCGCGGCCTCGTCCGGCCGTTCGAGCGGGACCATGTGGCCGGCGCCGGGCACGGTCAGGAGCCTCACCCACGGCGCGCGTGCCGCGACGGCTGTCATGGCCTCGGCGTCGGAGGGCGGGGCGATCGCGTCCTCCTCGCCGACGGCGACGAGGAGCGGCCGGTCCCACGCGGAGAGGACCTCGAAGCCCTCGTCGCGCACGGCGAGGCCGGCGAGGTCGGCCATGGCGGTTTCCGGCGGCGTGGCGACGACCATCCGCTTCACGAGGTCCTCGGCCGGAGTCCCCTTCGAACCGCGGGCGAGGAGCTTCGGGAGCATCGCGGCGAGCGCCGCCTCGATGCCGTCCTTGCGGATGGCCTCGATGGCGGCCCTCCGGCCGGCGCGTCCTGCCGCGTCGTCGGCGGAGGCCTTCGTGTCGAAGAGGGCGAGGCCCCGGAGGCGCCCGCGAAAGCGCGCGCCGTGCCGCTTGACGAGCTCGAAGCAGACGTAGCCCCCCATCGAGAGGCCCGCGAGGAGGAACGGCGCGCCGGCGGGGAGCGCCGTTTCGAGGTCGCGCGCGACGTCGTCCGCGAGGAGCGACATCGCGTGGGTCGCGGCGGCGGGATGCGGCGACCGCCCGCGTCCGCGCAGGTCGGGGGCGAAGACGGACGTGATCGGTCCGAGCCGGCCGTCCGCGGCCCGCTCGGCGAGCGGGTCCCACATGCGCCGGTCGAGGGGATAGCCGTGAAGCGCGACGAGATGCATCGGCGCCATCTTAGCGGTCGGGCGCGGAAACGACGCGCCACTCCGCGTCGCCGGCCTTTCCGGCCGGCCGCGTCCTCTCCTTCACGAAGGCGTAGACGGCCGTCTCGCGGATCCGCTCCGCGTCGGCGATCGGCTCCCGGAAGAGGATTGGCAGGCCGGGGCTCGCGGCGAGGGCGTCCACGAGCCGCTGGTCGCCGCGGTCGCGCTTCAGGCAGTACCAGAAGGACGGGTTCACGTAGAAGCCGCCGGGCGCGCGCGTGCCGGTGAGCGGATAGAGGTTCTGCGGCGTGCCGTGGGCGAGGAGCGCGCCCCCGGCAGGAACGCGCGACCTCACGTGCGCCGCGGCGGCCCGGGTCGCCGAGTCGTCCCAGGAGAAGACGGGTCCGCCGACCCGGTCGAGGAGCAACGGGCCCGCGCCCAGAGCGGCGACCCCGATGAAGACGGCGAAGGCGGCGGCGCCGCCGGCGGCCGCGAGAAGGCGCAGCGGCCCGCCGCCGCGTCTCCGGAGCCGGCGAAACACGACGGGCAGAACGAGGGCGAGCCGCGCGGCCGCGAGCGCGCCGAGCCCCGTCAGCGCCGCGAGGTGCAGGAGGCCGGGCCGGGGCCAGGCCATTCCGGCCGCGCCGAGCGCGACCGCGATGAGCGGCGAGGGCGAGCGGCGCGTCGGCAGGGCGGCGGCGAGAAGGCCGAGCGCAGCGAACGGCACGAAGAGCACGAGGGCCTCGTGCACGTCCGCCCCGGTGAGCCGAACGGCGATCTCCCGCGACATTCCGGAGAAGACGGGGTAGATCAGCGTCCAGGCGAGGTGGCGCGTCGTCCGGAACGCGAGCGCCCACGAGAGCGCGAACCCGAGGTAGGGGAGGGCGGCCGCTCCGCCGAAGAGAAGCGCGGCGCGCCGGCGGCCGCGGAGGGCCACCCACAGGAGCGCGGCGAGAGCCGCCCACGCCGAGGTCTGTTTGACGAGGATCCCGGCGCCGAAGACGAGGCCCGCGGCCGCTGAGTCGCGGAGCGCCCCGGTGCGGCCGTGGCGCTCCAGGAGAAGAACGCCCGCGAGAAGGACGGGCGCGAGGAACGGCTCGGGCCAGATCGCGGGCCCCTCCGCGTAAACGGTGAGGAGCGCGAGAACGGGGACGCCGAGCGCGAGCGCGGCCAGCGGGCCCGATCGCGATCGGCGGTGCGGGCGCGTGCCGAGGACGACGAGGGCGCCCGCCGCCGCGAGCGCGAGGGCCGGGATCGCGCGCAGGACGTTCGCGGCGAAGCCGAACAAGGCGCCGCCCGTTGCCGTCAGGAGGATCAGGAGAGGCGTGTGCGGAAAGAGGATCCCGTCGTAGAGCCTGATGCCGCGGGACACGAACCATGCGGGCGTGACGATCTCCGGCCAGGCCGTGACCGAGACGACGAACGGGAGCCCTCCGGCGAGAAGGGCCGCGAGCGCGGCGATCGGGGCGGCCGCGCGCGCCCGTCTCACCCGGGCCGGTAGGTCACGCTGTTGCGCGGGCCTTCCCACACCGTGACCTCGTCGAGCCGCGCGCCGTCCCCGAGGAGCGCGGCCTTCCCGATCTCGTCCGCGACCCAGAGCGCGACGTTCTCGGCGCTCGCATTCCGGCGGTCGAACGGCGGCACCGTGTTGAGGTCGCGGTTGTGGAGGCGCGAGGCGAGTTCCTTCACGAGCGCTTCCGTGGGCACGAAGTCCACCGAGAGGTCGTACGGGCCGAGGCGGTCGACCGAGAGCGCGACCTCGATTTTCCAGGAGTGGCCGTGCACGGGCTCGGGCCCGCCGACGTAGTCCACGAGGTGGTGCGCGGCCTCGAAGGTCGCGTGGCAGCGGACGGTCCAGCGCATGGCCGTCAGTCTACGACGCGTCGAAGCGGACGCGTTCAGACGGTTTCGAGGTAGCGGTGCACGACGCCGACGGCGCCGGAGCCCTCGCCGACGGCTGCGGCGACCCGCTTGCTGGAGCCCGCGCGCACGTCGCCGGCGGCGAACACTCCCGGGACGCTCGACTCGAACAAGAACGGATCCCGCTCGAGCGTCCAGCCGCGGGGCCGCCGGCCCTGGGGCGTCAGGTCGGGCCCGGTCACGACGAAGCCCGCCTCGTCGACCTCGAGGAATCCGGCGACGAACTCGGTCTGTGGCCGTGCGCCGATGAAGATGAACATTGCCGCCGCGTCGAGCTCGCGCTCGTCCCCCTCGGCGAGGCGGCGAAGGATCACCTTCTCGAGCCGTCCGTCTCCCCGGACCGCGGCGACTTCGACGCCCGTCACGACCTCGATGTTCGACGACGCCTCGATCCGGTCGATCAGGTACCGGGACATCGATTTGGCGAGGGAGTCCGCCCGCACGAGCATCGTGACGCGCCGCGCATAGCGGGAGAAGAAGAGGGCTCCCTGGCCCGCCGAGTTCCCGGCGCCGACGACGCACACGTCCCGGCCGCGATACGTCGCGGCCTCGGTCATCGCCGCGCCGTAGTAGACGCCGATCCCGAGGAGGGCCTCGGAGCCGGGCGCTTCCATCTTCCGCACGGCGACGCCCGTGGCGAGGACGACGGCATAGCAGCTCAAGTCGGTCCCGTCGGCGAGCCGGGCGACGCGGTATGGGTCCTCGCGGCGCAGGCCGACGACTTCCTGTGCGATCACCTCGGCGCCGAAGCGCCGCGCCTGCGTCGTGGCGCGGCGGGCGAGGTCGGCCCCGGAAACGCCCGACGGGAAACCGAGGTAGTTCTCGATCCGCGAGCTGGTGCCGGCCTGGCCTCCCGGCGCGCTCTGCTCGACGAGGGCCGTGCGCAGGCCTTCCGACGCCCCGTAGACGGCCGCCGCAAGGCCCGCAGGACCGCCGCCGACGATCAGCAGGTCGTAGAAGGGCAGGCGCGCCTTCGTCTGCATCCCGGTCTTTTCCGCGAGCTCGCGCGTCGTCGGCGCGGCCAGGAACGTGCCGTCCGGAAAGAGGACGACGGGAAGCTTGGTCTCGGCGCCGAACGAGCGGATCAGCTCCCGGGTCGAAGGATCCTGGTCGACGTCGATCCACTGGTACGGGATCTGGTTGCTCGAGAGGAATTCCTTCACCGCGAAGCTGCGGGGCGACGACTGTGCGCCCGCGACCCGGATCCCGTCGTAGGGAAGGCGCACGTGCACCGTCCAGTCGGAGAGCAGGTCGTCGAGGACCGGGTAGAGCCGCTCGGCGGGAGGATCCCAGGGCTTCAGCAGGTAGTGGTCCAGCCCGACGTCGTTGATGCCGGAGATCGCAGCCTGCGTGTCGGCGTATGCCGTGAGGAGGACGCGCCGCGACTCGGGATGAAGCTTGATCGCCTCGCGCAGGAACTCCGTGCCCGACATGGCGGGCATCCGCTCGTCGGCGAGGAAGAGCGCGACGGGGGTCCCGCGCTGTTTGAGCTGGCGAGCGGCCTCGAGCGCCTCGCCCCCGGACGCGGCCTTCAGGATGCGGTAGTCGTTCCTGTAGTGCTGCTTGAGGTCGCGCTCGATGGCGCTGAGCACCTCGGGGTCGTCGTCGACCGTCAGAATCACCGGTTTGGCCATCCCTCAGCCCTTTCCTGTTTCGACCGGGAGCGTCACGCGGAACTCGGTGCGCCCGGGGCGTGAGTCGACCTCGATCTCTCCCTGGTGCTTGCGGACGATCCGCCGCGCGATGTCGAGGCCGAGGCCGGTGCCCTGGCCGACCGGCTTCGTCGTGAAGAACGGGTCGAAGATCCGCTCCCGGATCTCCGGAGGCAACCCGGGCCCGTCGTCGACGATGCGGACGACCACGGACGGCCCCTGGCGCGCGGCGGAGACGTCGACCCGGCCCTTGGCCGCGTCCAGCGCGTTGTCGACGAGGTTCGCCCACACCTGGTTGAGCTCGCCCCCGAATCCGGGGATGCGCGGGAGATCGCCCGGGGCGTCGAGGGCCACGCTCACGGATTTCCCGCGCGCCTTCGCGTTCAGCACGGCGAGCGTGTCGGCCAGTCCCTGGCGGACGTCCACCGGCTTGGGCATGGTGGCCTGGTCCATGTACGTGAAGCCCTTCACCGCGGCGACGAGGTTGTGGATCTTGGTGGCGGACGCCTCGATCTCGGACACCAGCCGTTGCGTCGCGCAGCCGGCGATGAGCCACGGGAGGGCCGTGCGGAGGGCGGCGCCGTCGAGAGAGCCCGCGAGCTCGTCGAGGGATTCGAGCGTGACCGCGGACTCCGCGAGCGCCTCGGCTGCGGTGACGTCGGCGCCGTGGCGGCCGAGCCAGTCGGCGAGGGCGTCCTCGCGGTCCGCCTGCTCGATGGGGGAGCGTCCGAACGTCGCGCCGGCGGCGAGCATGCAGAGTCCGCGTGCGCGGTCCACGGCGGCCCGCTGGGCCTCGGACAGTCCCGCGGCGCCCAGCGCGCGGGACGCCGCTTCGAGCTCCGACAACCCGAGCCGAAGCCCCTTGGCGCTCCGGGCGACCGCCGATGCGGGGTTGTTCAGCTCGTGCGCGAGCCCCGCCGCCAGCTTGCCGAGCGAGGACATTTTCTCTTCGTGCAGGTCGCTCGACGTGAAGATGCGCGTGCGGTCGAGCATGACGTGCACGAAGATGGCGGTCAGCTCGTAGCACTCGCGGATCAGAGCGGGGATCTCGCTGCGGGGGATGACGAAGATCTCGCTGTACTCCTCGGCCTTCACGTCCCCCGGCGAGCCGACGAGGCGCGAGTACGGCAGGACGCCGCTCACGTCGCCGCCGCGCCATTCCATGGTCTTCACCGGTCCGGCTCCGCGGTCGACGTGAATCGTGAGGTGCCCCGACAGGATGATGTAGAGGCCCGTCACCATGCTGCCCTTCGTCGCGAGGAGGCCCCCGGGCTCCAGCGTCACCATGTGGCCCCGTTCCGCGAGCCAGGCGATCTGGTCCGCGGGTGCGCCCGCGAGGAGCCGGTGCGCCGAGAGGCGACTCTGGATCGAGCTCTCCATGGCGGAAGTCTATGCGCCGAGGACGGTTTCGAGGCGTGTCACGCGCACGGCGTGCTGGCCCTCGGGCGGGACGCCGTATTCCCTCTCGAGGAACTTCTTCGGCGTCGTGGCGGCCGCTCCCATGAGCGAGAGGCGCTCCTCGCGCGTCTCGCCGTTCGGAAGCGTGAAGCGGTACACGGCCTCCGTCGCCGCGCGGCCGAGGGACTTCGCGCCCTTCGGGAGCTCCGTGCACGACGTGATGCGAAGGCCCGGCGGGAGGCGGTCGTTCACGGCGGCGACGTGCGCCTCTGCGAGCGCGTCGAGCGTGTCCACGTCGAAGAGCTCGTGCTTCGACTCGTGTCCGAGCGGCAGCGCCGGGCCCATCGAGAGGCGCAGGTGCGGGTTGTAGCCCTCGGTGTAGCGCACGGGCGCCCCGGAGGCGCGCAGCGCGCGCTCGAGGACGTCCATCGTGTTGCGGTGGGAGAGATACCGCGCGTCGCCGAGCTTCTCGAACGAGAGGCGGTAGGTCCGCGCCGACTCCGGCACGGGCGCCGCGACGCCGCTCGCGGGCGAGCGGCGCTGACGCAGCGGCAGGAGGTCCGGCTCGGCCTTCATGCGGTACGCCGCGCCCTTGGCTTTTTCGGTATAGGCAGAGGGAAGAGAGGAAGAGGGAAGAAATTCTTCGGATTTCTGATATGCGGCGGCTGCTGATGCAGCCGCCGATAGATGAAAATCTGTTGCGCGAACGTCCGACGTCAAGGGCGCGCTCTGCGCGCCGCTACGCGGTCGAAGACCCTTGACTTCGGACGTTCGAGAAACATCTTCGTCTTCGTCCGAAGCAAAACTGAATTCTCCCGGCAGCGGATTGGCAAGAACGATGTCGTCCCCGTTGCCGGGGACGCCGCAGGCGTAGCAGTGGCCCCACTTGCAGTCGTCCGTGTGCATTTCCTTCAGCGCCTTCTTCCACTCGACGACGAGGAAGGGCTTGCGGATGGACGCGTCCACGACGTCCCAGGGGAGCGTCTCCTTGAGGTCCTTGTCGCGGAGGTGCCGGCTCTTCGGGACGCCCGCGGCCTCGAGCGCTTCCGTCCAGCGTTCCCACGAGAAGTGCTCGCTCCACGCGTCGAAGCGCCCGCCGCGCTTCCACACCTCGAGGACGGCCCGGCCCATGCGGCGGTCGCCGAGCGAGAGCATCGCCTCGATCTCGGCCTCCTTCGGCTCGTGCCACGTCAGCTTCACGCCCTTCACGGAGCGGAAACGGTCCTTCAGGTACGCGAGCTTCCGCGTGAGGTTCTCGACGCCGTCGAAGCCGAACCACTGGAACGGCGTGAAGCTTTTCGGGACGAAGCAGCCGACCGAGACGTTCACCTGCGGCCGCACCCCGTGCTTGCGACCCTGGGCGAGGATGTCCTTGACGAGCGTCACGAGCTCGTCGAGGTCCGGGTCGGTCTCCGTCGGGAGGCCGATCATCGTGTAGACCTTGATCATGTCCCAGCCGCGCCCGAAGGCGACGTCGGCGGCCTTCACCATGTCCGCGTTCGTGAACGTCTTGTTGATCACGCGGCGGAGGCGGTCCGAGCCCGTCTCCGGCGCGAACGTGAAGCCGGACTTCCGCACCTCGGAAACGGCGTCCGCGAGCGCGACGGAGAACGCCTCCGCGCGGAGAGACGGCAGCGAGATCGACACCTTCGTCTTCGCGAGCTCGGGCGCGAGGCACGCGACGAGCGGCTCGATCTGCGAGTAGTCCGCCGAGGAGAGCGAGAGGAGCCCGACTTCGCTCCAGCCGGCCTCGTCGATGAACGTCTTCGTCGCCTTCGCGACGTCCGCGGGGTCCAGCTCGCGCACGGGCCGGTACCAGTACCCCGCCTGGCAGAACCGGCAGCCCTGCGTGCAGCCGCGCATGATCTCGAGGCCGAGGCGGTCCTGGACGATGTCCACGGACGGGACCATGGGCTTTGCGGGGTAGACGTCGGCCGAGAGCTTCTCGACCCAGACGCGCCTGACCTCGGAAGCGACGCCCGGCGAGTTCGGGAGGTACGACACGACGCGGTCGCCGTCATAGGTCACGTCGTAGAGCGACGGGACGTAGATCCCGGGGCAGCCCGAGAACGCGAGAAGGCGCTCGCGCCGGGGGAGGCCCTTCGTCCGCGCGACGGCCTCGAGGAACACGGGCAGCGCCTCCTCGGCGTCGCCGATCAGGAAGACGTCGAAGAAGTCCGCGAGCGGCTCGGGGTTCGCGGTGCAGGGCCCGCCGCCGATGACGACCGGATGCGCGTCGCCGCGCTCCGCCGCGAGAACGGGGATCCCCGCGAGGTCGAGCATGTTCGGGACGTTCGTGTAGTTCATCTCGCTCTGGAGCGAGAGGCCGAAGACGTCGAAGTCGCGGACGGGCGCGAAAGACTCGACCGAGAAGAGCGGGACGTCCTCGCGGCGGAGGACGGCCTCGAAGTCCGTCCACGGCGCGTACGTCCGCTCGCACGCCCACGCGGCGCGGCGGTTCACGATCTCGTAGAGGATCTTCGTGCCCGTGTGGCTCATCCCGATCTCGTACGCGTCCGGGAAGCCGAGGCAGACCGTGACGTCCATCGCCGCGAGGTCCTTGCGCACGACGTTCCGCTCCAGACCGAGGTAGCGGCCAGGGCGCTCGACGGCGAGAAGGAACGGCTCGAAGCGGGGGCGGACGGATGCGTAACGCACGGGGCTCTCCGAACGGGGCAGTCTAGCGGATCACCTGAGACGGTGTCGCGCGGCCGGCGTCAGGCCGTCTTCAGGCCGATCGGGCAGGACACGCCGGTCCCTCCGATCCCGCAGTAGCCGTCGGGGTTCTTCGCGAGGTACTGCTGGTGGTAATCCTCGGCGTAGTAGAAGGGCGGCGCGTCGAGGATCTCGGTCGTGATCGCACCGTAGCCCGCCTCGGTGAGCTTCGCCTGATACGCGTCCTTCGACGCCTCGGCGGCGGCTTTCTGCGCCGCGTCGAACGCGTAGATGCCCGAGCGGTACTGCGTGCCGACGTCGTTGCCCTGGCGCATGCCCTGCGTCGGGTCGTGGTTTTCCCAGAAGACTTTCAGAAGGTCCTCGTAGGCCACCGCCGCCGGGTCGTAGACGACGAGGACGACCTCGTTGTGCCCCGTCCGTCCCGTGCAGACCTCGCGGTACGTCGGATTCGGCGTGAAGCCCGCGGCGTAACCGACTGCGGTCGTGAAGACGCCCGGCGTCTGCCAGAACTTCTTCTCCGCTCCCCAGAAACAGCCGAGTCCGAAGAGCGCGGCGCTCGTCCCCGCGGGAAACGGCGGCTCGAGCGGATGACCGTTGACGAAGTGCGTCGCCGGAACGGGCATCTTCTCCGCGCGTCCGGGGAGCGCTTCTTCGGGCGTCGGCATGCGGAGCGTCTTTCCGGCGAAGAGCAAGGCCGATGATTCTGCTCCTCGGACGGGCGAAGGGGAAGATCCCCCTCCGGCAAAACCGAACGCCCCGTTTCCCCGATTGACTCGCCCCGGTGCTCGGCCTAGATTGCCGACCGATGGCCCTCGACGAGAAACTCCGCGCGTACCTCCGCGAGCTCGGCGCCGCGCTGAACGAGGCCGTGTCCTCGTCCGACAAGGTGCACGAGATCCTCGCGAAGGTGAAGAGCGAAGGCTACGGCGCGTATCTCTGTCTCGACGCGACCGTCGCCCTCGACAAGCGCGGGCGCCGCTCGTCGGCCGCGCTGCCGTCGATCCGCCGTGGCGGCCTCAACGCGTCGAAGGAAGAGCGGGAAGCGAGCGGCATGGACACGGCGGTCTTCCAGATCAACGTGAAGGACCTCGGTTTCCTGCGCTCCGTCGGGATCGACCCGACCCGCCCGATCCGCGCCCGCCGGAATCCGCAGGCCGCCGTCACGATCCGGTCGACGGTCGCGAAACGCGGCTGACGTTGCCCCCGCAGGATCTCCTCGGACTCACCGCACTCGACCTCGCGCGCGCCGTGCGCGACGTGGCGCCGGAGCCGTACCGCGCCGCACAGATCGCGAAGTGGATCTATGAGCGCCGCGCGGCGAGCTTCGCGGAGATGTCCAACCTGCCGAAGTCGATGCGCGAGGCCCTTGCAAAGGACTTCACGATCGGCCTCCCGAAGGTCGTCGCGCGGACCCCCGCGCCGGACGGCACCGAGAAGTTCCTCTTCGAGCTCGCGGACGGCGCGCGGGTGGAGGCGGTCTACATCGTCGAATCGAAGAAGAGGCCCTCCTGGACGGACCCCGACACGCCGGAAGCGGCGCGCGTCACGATCTGTCTCTCGTCCCAGGCGGGCTGCGCCGTGGACTGCGCGTTCTGCGTCACGGGCCGCATGGGCGCCGGCCGGAACCTCACGGCCGGGGAGATCGTCGGGCAGTACCTCGTGATCGCGCGGGAGAAGGGCTTCGGGCCGCACGAGGCGAACGTCGTCTTCATGGGGATGGGGGAGCCGCTCCTGAACGTCGGAAACGTACGGCGCACGCTCGACCTGCTCGAGGAGGAAGTCTCGCCGCGGCGGACGACCGTCTCGACTGCGGGCGTCGTCCCCGGCATCGAGGCGCTCGCCGCACGCACACGCCGGCCGAACCTCGCGGTCTCGCTCTCGGGGGCGGACGACGAGACGCGCTCGAAGCTCATGCCGATCAACCGGACGTACCCGATCGCGGAGCTCTTCGCGGCGCTCAAGCGGTGGCCGCTCGAGCGGGGGCGGAAGATCACGTTCGAATGGGTCCTCATCGCGGGCGTGAACGACCGTCCCGAAGACGCCTCGAAGCTCGCCGCGCTCGTGAGGCCTCTCCCGTCGAAGGTGAACGTCATCCCGCTCAACGAGTCGGCGGAGTGGCTGCCGGGTCTGAAGAGGCCGTCCGACGCGGCCGTGGACGCGTTCGCGCGCGCCGTCGCCGCGGGCGGAGTGCCCGTGACGGTGCGCTGGTCGAAGGGCCTGCAGGCGGACGCAGCCTGCGGTCAGCTCAAGGGGCGTGAGACGCCCCGCCGCCCGGCGCCGCCGGCGTCTTGACCGGCGCCGCGGGCGCGGCGGTTCCGAGGTAGCGGTCCGTCCACTCGAGGAGCCGCGCACGGATGTCCTTCACGTGCTTGGGCTCGGCCGGGCCGTGCGGCTCGCGCGCGTACGTCACCATCTCCACGGGCACACCGCGCTTTTTCAGCGCGAGGTAGAGCTCGCGCCCCTGCGCGGGCGGCACGCGCGCGTCCGCCTCGCCGTGGAGGATGAGAGTCGGCGTCTTCGCGTTCTTCACGAACCACATCGGGCTGTGGGCCTTCAGGACGTCGAAGTCGTCCCACGGCATCCCGCCGAAGTAGCTCTCGATGAACTCCGGGATGTCGGCCGTGTAGTAGAAGCTCCAGAGGTCCGTGACGGGCGCGCCGGGCGAGGCGAACTTGAACCGGTCCGTGTGCGTGAGGATCCACGACGTCATGAAGCCGCCGTAGCTCCAGCCCATGACGCCCATCCGCGCAGGGTCCGCGATCCCACGGGCGACGAGCATGTCGACGCCCGCCATGAGGTCGAGGTAGTCCTTTCCGCCCCAGTCGCGGAAGTTCGCCTTCTTGAACTTCTCGCCATAGCCGCTGCTACCGCGCGGATTGACCTGCAGGACCGCGATGCCGCGGGCGACGAACGCGTCGATCGGGTAGATCCGCGAGAACGCGGAGTGGTTGAGCGCGAAGCGGCCCGCCGGGCCGCCGTGGATGTGGAGGATGAACGGAAGCTTCTGGGCCGGGCGGTCGGGCGGCAGGTGGAGGAGGCCCTCGATCGGGAGGCCGTCCGGTCCTTTCCACGAGACGACCTCGACCTTGGGCCGGAGCGCGCCCGCGACGGACGGATTCGTCGTCGTGAGGCGCCTCGGCGCCGGGCTCGCGTCCGACGCCGTGAGAACGTTCACCTCGGGCGGCTCGGCCGTGCTCTGGAGGACGAACGCGAGCGTCTTCCCGTCCGCGGACGCCGAGAACGAGCCGAGAACGTGGGGGCCCGAGGTCAACGCCTTCGGGGCGCCGCCCGCGGCGGGCACGGAGAAGAGCTGCGTCGCCATCTTCTGCGGCGCCGCGAAGAGAATCGACGCGGAATCCGGCGTCCACGCAAAATCGTCCGCCTCGAGGTCGGCGACGCGGGTGAGGTTGCGCACGGGTCCGCCGGAGGCGGGGACGACGCAGATCTCGGTGCGGTGGCCCGGCCAGTCGTTCACGCGCCCGTCGCCGCTGAAGAACGCCACCCACTTCCCGTCGGGCGAGAACGCGGGATTCGAGTCGGGTCCCGGCCGCCTCACGAGATCCGTGACCTTGCCGTTCTCCTTCGCCTCCCAGACGACGAGGTCCGTGTTGAACCCGTCCGGCACCTTCGGCGTCGGCGCGACCGTTCCGATGAGCCGCGTCCCGTCCGGCGACCACTCGACGGACGACACGTGCTCCTTCCCGCCCGAAACGCGGACCACGGCCTTCGACGCGACGTCGGCGATCCAGAGCGCCGCCGGTTTCACGTCGTCGCGGTCCACGACGTTCGCGTCGTCCTTCTCCTCGCGCCTCTTCTTCTCGTCCGCGGCGGGCGGGACGGCGGCCGTGAACGCGATCCGCCTCCCGTCGGGGCTCCACGCGAACGAGGCGACCGGAGAGCCGTGGCTCGTCAGGCGCGCCGCTTCGCCGCCGTTCGGGGCGATGAGCCAGACCTGGCGCGTTTCCTTCGCGTCCTTCTCGTCGCCGCGCCGCTCCGAGAGGAACGCGATCGTCTTCCCGTCTTGGGAGAAGCGGGGCCGCTCGTCGCGCTTCGGCGAGGCGGTCAGCCTGCGCGAGGCGCCCGTCGCGACGTCCACGAGCCAGACGTCCGTGTCGAGGAGGTTCTCCCTGAAGTCCCACGCGCCGACGACGTACGCGACGGACTTCCCGTCCGGCGCGATCTGCGCGTCCGCGACCGTTCTCAGGGCGAACAGGTCCGCGGGGGGCGGAGCCTGGGCGAGCGCGAACCCGGAGAACGCGAGGGCGAGGACGGCGGCGGTACGGCGCATGGATCCTCCTGGCGGCAAAGTGTGCCGAAGGGTATCAGGCGGGCGGGCGCACGACACCCGTGAGGATCCGCCCCGCCCCCGGCCCGTCCCGCCGCCACGACGGCAGGTCCGGCTCGGCCGCATTGCAGACGTGAGGGCGGTGAATGCGCGCCGGGTCGACGCCGCGGGCGAGGAGCGTGGCCTCGTTGAACGCCGCGACGTCGACGAAGGCCTTGCCGCCCGCGCCGGGCGCGACCGCGCCCTCCGGGGGCGCGCCGTAGGCGTCGAGGAGCGCCGCGACGACCTCCGGGCCGACCTCGTACCGGTCGCGCGCGATCGAGGGGCCGAAGGCGGCGGAGAGGTCTCTCGGGGAAACCCCGCGGACGTCGAGCGCGTCGAGCGCCGCGTCGAGGACGCGGAGCGCCGTGCCCCGCCACCCGGCGTGAATGGCGGCGATCCATCCACGCACGGGATCGGCGAGGACGATCGGCACGCAGTCGGCGGTGGCGACGGCGAGAAGGACGTTCGGCTGGCAGGTGATCGCGGCGTCGCCTTCTCCGAGGAGGAGGTTCCGCCGCTCACGAGGCGGTTCTTCGAAGGTGAGTGTGCCGCGGCCGTGGACCTGGGTGAGGCGGATCACCTCCGCATCCGGTGCGCCGAGGTCCTTGGCGAGCGCGCGGCCGGCGAGATCCGGGTCGAGGGCGCGCGCCGTCCGCGCGCCGCGTGTGAACCCGGCCGCGAACCCGGGAGCACCGGGCAACGACAGCCGCGAAACCCCGCCACCCGAGGTCGCGCCTGAAGTCGCGCGCGTCGCCGGGTGCCCATCCACATGTTCATTCTAAGAAATCTTCTTCTTTCTCTTTTCTTTCCCCCTCTAGAATCCCCGCGTCTTGAAGAACGCGACGCTTCGCCTCCCGCGCGGCCTGCGGTCGCCCGCCGCCATCCAGCGCTTCCTCGACGGCCTCCGCTACAACAAGGAAGAGGGCGGCGAGACGGCGCGCTCCCCGCGCCGCGTCCTCGAGACGGGCGAGGCGCACTGTTTCGAGGGCGCGCTCTTCGCGGCGGCGGCGCTCCGCCGGCTCGGGCACCCGCCGCTCGTCGTCCAGCTGCGCGCGGTGCGCGACGACGACCACGTTCTCGCGCTCTTCCGGGCGGGGTCCGGCACGGGGTGCTGGGGCGCGGTCGCGAAGTCGAACTACTCCGGGCTGCGCTTCCGCTCGCCGGTCTACCGCTCGCTCCGCGAACTCGCGATGAGCTATTTCGACTGCTACTACAACCTCGAGGGCGAGAAGAGCCTCCGGAGCTTCGGGCGGCCCGTCGACCTCGCGCGCTTCGACGCGCGCGGCTGGGAGACGGCGGGGGAGGACCTCTGGGACGTCTCGACTCACGTCGCGACGCGCCGGTTCACTCCCCTCGTGAGCGCCGCGCAGGCACGGCGCCTGCCGCCGATGGACCGGCGCCTCTTCGACGCCGGTCTCGTCGGCCGGCGCGTCTAGAACCGGTAGCTGACCCGCGTGTAGGCAAAGGTTCCGTTGTACCCGTACGGGGAGTTGTTCGGATACCGGTTGATGCCGCTGTTGGAGTTCACGAAAAGGGTCGAATCCGGCGTCGCGTCCCCGAGGTTCTGGGCGCCGATCGCGACGCGGAGATGGCTGAACACCCAGGAGAGCTCGAGGTCGAGCAGCCACTGTGCCGAGAACGTCTGGTCGGCGGCCGTGCCCGGGCCGAACGGCGCCTCCCCGGAGCCGTTCGCGATGCCGCAGAACGAGCCGTAGCGCGTGGCGTTGACGACGACGTTCAGAGGCCCCTTCGTGTAGTCGACCGTCCCCCTCACGACGTCCTTCGGCTGGCCACACTCGAGGCGGCGGACTTCCAGGCGGTCGAAGAGAGTCGTCTGGAACGCCGCGAGCTGGGGCGGCGTCGAGGCGATGTTCGTCACGCTCGTCTCCGCGTGCGTCCACGCGGCGAGCAGGCGCACGGCGCCGTTCGGTCCCAGGTCGGCGCGGTAGTTCGCCGTCAGGTCCACGCCGTCCGTGCGCGTGTCGATCGCGTTCGTGAAGAACCTCACGCCGCTCGCGCCGAAGGGCTGGAGGATCGGGTTCAGGGCCGCGCCCGTGAAGTTGCCCGAGAAGATGATCCGGTCCTTGATCGCGATGTTGAAGTAGTCCGCCGTGAAGTCGAAGTCGCGGCTCGGCGACAGCACGAGGCCGCCCGCGAAATTGACGGAGTCCTCCGGCTTCAGGGGCGTCGCGCCGAGCGCCTGGGCCACGCCGCTGTCGACGCGGGCCGTCAGGATGTCGAACGGCTGGTTGACGCCGTTGATGTTCAGGAAATTCGTCGAGACGGTCGAGAAGTAGGACTGGTGAAGCGACGGGGCGCGGAAGCCCGTCGACGCCGAGCCCCGCGCGACGAGCCACGGGAGGACCTCGTAGCGAAGGGTGCCCTTGTAGTTCGTCGAGTTGCCGAAGTCCGTGTAGTGCTCGAAGCGGACCGCCGCGCCGACGCGGAGCTGCTTCGTGACGTCGACCTCGGCGTCGGCGTAGAGCGACACGTTGCTGCGGTTCGTGTCGATCTCGTTCGCCGGGCGGAAGCCGGGGAAGACCTGCGCGCCCGGAGGCGCAGGCGAGCCGTCCTGCGCCTTGACGCCGCCGTCGAAGTACGAGGCGGGCTCGCCGGCGATCTGCCGGTAACGCTCGTTGCGGAACTCGGCGCCGAGTGCGAGGTTCAGCGGCCCGGCGAGGCCGATCGCGAACTGGCGCGTGACGTCGAGGTTCGCGAGGAACTGCCCGAAGACGAGCGACCCGGCGTCGAAGGAGGTCTGGTTCGGCGGGATCGTCGGGCCGAGCGACGTGTTCAGACTGTCCACGACCTTGAAGTCGAACTGGTTGCGTCCGTACTGGACCGACGCGTCCCAGAACCAGTGATTCGCGAGGACGCCGCGCACGCCCGCGGTCGCCGAGTAGTCGATCGTCGTCGGCGTGATCTTCGGGAGGAACCCGTTCGGGTAGATCGTCCGCCAGTTCTGGGCCTGCAGCGCGCGCCGGAAGTTCCCGGCCGAGTCCGCGTAGCGGTGGCTCGCGCCGCCGAAGAGGTAGGCGTTCACCGCGCCGTCGGCGCTCAGGGGGAAGACGCCGTTCAGAAACCCGAGATAGTCCGTCGTCGCGGGGTCTCCGTACCGCGTGTTGGGCTGCGTGATCGGGTCGCGGGAGCCCTGCGCCCGCGGGTCGTCGCCCGCGCGGTTCGTCGCGTTGCGGCGGCGGAACTCGCCGGTGACGTTGATCGAGCCCGAGCCGACCGGGAACCCGCCGTTCGCGTTGAGGTCGAGGACCGATCCGTCGCCGTGGTTCGTGATGCCGGTCGTGGCCGTGACGTCGAGCGGCGCCGGGCCGGAGCGCAACCCGAGGTTCAGGACGCCCGCGATCGCGTCCGAGCCGTACTGCGCGGCGGCACCATCCTTGAGGACCTCGATCCGGTCGAGCGCCTGCGCGGGGATCGCGTTGAGGTCGACGCCGGCCGAGCCGCGCCCGATCGTCCCGTTCACGTTCACGAGCGCGCTCGGGTGGCGCCGTTTCCCGTTCAGGAGGACGAGAAACTGGTCGGGCCCGAGGCTTCGGATCGAGGCAGGCCGGGTCGTGTCGGTCCCGTCTGAGATCGTCGTGCGCGGGAAGTTGAACGACGGCTCGAGCTTCTCGAGAATCTGGAAGACCTCGCCCGAGCCGCTCGCCTTCTCGATCGCGGAAGCGGGAAACACTTCCACGGGGACCGCCTTCTCGACCTCGGCCCCGGCCGCGCGCGAACCGACGGTCACCTGAGCGCTCACGCCGAGCGCCATCGGAAAGTCCTGCGCGACGGGCCCGGGTGCGAGCGTGACCTTCGTGGACTTCTCCGCGAGCCCGGGCGCCGTGACGCGCACGTCCACCGTGCGGCCTTTCGCGATCCCTGCCGGAATCCGGATCTCGTAGCGGCCGTTCCGGTCCGCTCTTGCCACGAGCTCGAGGGAGGGGATCGCCACGGTGGCGCCGGGGTACGGCTGTCCATCCTCCTTCGTCGTGACCGTGCCGGACAGGACGGTTGCCGAGTCCTGCGCCTGAGCAGCGGCGGACCCCATCAGGAATGCGATTGCCAACGCAAGGAAGAGCTTCATGAGTCTCTCCTCTCGGAACGGAAAAGACAGCGACAGGCCGGATTGTTGAGGAGACTCTGTCTCAGATAATACCGCGGGTCAAGGGGCGGTTGGCGCCCCCCCAGCCCCCGCGATCGCGTTCGCGTAGTAGCGCAGCAGCGGAAGCTCCTCCGGGACCGGGCGGTGGAGGCCGCCGTCGGTGACGACGACGTGGCGCAGCAGGAGCGCCCTCAGGCCCACGGACACCGCGTAGTCCTGGTCGCCCCGCGGCACGTGGACGTAGGCGCCCCCCGCTTCGAGGGAGCGCCAGCGGGCGAGGACCTCGGCTTTGAGCTCGAGCTCGCTCCACGCGCGCTCCGGGGCGTCCACGAGCACGCTCGCGACGAGCGAGACGGGAAGGACCGGGATCACGCGCGCGATCCGCTCCATGAGGTCCTTCGCGAGGTCCTCCACGGCCGCGAACCGCGCCTCCCGAGAAGCGGCCCCGAGGTCGAGGTTCCTCGCTGCGAGCCACGCCCGCGTCGAGACGGGAGATCCGAAGCTCACGCAGGCGTAGCCGAAGCGGTGCCATTCGTTCGCGATCACGAGGCGCGCGTTGCGCCGGACGAAGCGCAGCGTCTCGGAGAGGGTGTCGGATGCCGAGGCCTTGCCCTGCGCCGGGGAGCGGTCGAGGAGGAGCGTGCGGTCCTCGAGGACGCGGTCGTAGTTGACGCCCACGGGGACGAAGACGAGGTCTCGCGGGCCCTTCGGGTCGAAGCCGCGGAGCATGTAGTCGAGGAGGCCGAGCTTCGGCGGGCGGAGCGCGCCGTCCTTCGAGAGGCCACCCTCCGGGTAGACGGCCTGCGGGACGCCGTTCGCGGTCGCCATCGCGACCCAGCGCTCGAGGACGCGCCGATAGAGCGGGTCCTTCGAGTCGCGCCGGACGAAGTACGCGCCGGTCGCCCGCAGGAACCCCTGGATGGGCCAGATCCGCGCCCATTCGCCGACGGCGTAGCTGAGGGCGGTCTTCTCGGCCGCGAGGTACGAGAGGAGGAAGTAGTCCATGTTGCTCCGGTGGTTCATGACGAAGACCACCGTGGAGCCCTCGGGAATCGCGCGGAGGCCGGCGTCGTCCGCCGTGCCGAGGCGCACGCGGTAGAGCGAGCGCGCGACCGCGCGGGCGATCGCGTACCCGGCGCGGAAGTAGATCCACGCGTTGAAGGCGGGGACGATCTCGCGGGCGTCCCGCTCGATGCGTTTCTGCACGAGTTCGCGGGGCTGACCGGTCTCTCGCGCGTACTCCTCGGCCGCCTCGAGGACTCTCGGGTCGAACCGGAGCTGGTCGACGAGGACCTCGCGCTTCGTCATCTTGAAGGGCGGGAGGCGCACGGGGAGGCGCGCGTTCAGCTCGTCGATGACACGGTTCGCACGGCGGCGCATCACGGCGCGTGCGGCCGGGCGGAGCATCCGGTCGAGGACCGCCCAGCTCGCGAGGAACGCGAGCAGCACGAACGCCCAGAGCGGGACCGCGACGGGGGAGGACATCGGAGTTCCTTCGAAGATTAAGGCATGAGCGCCGAATCGAGGTCTAATGGCGCCAATGGAGAGACGAATCTGTTTGTTCGGCGCGCGAGCCCTGCTCCTCGGGCTCTGTGCGGCGGCGCCCGCAGCGCGCGCGCAGGTCGTCCCGGTGGAGCCCGTCCCGAATGAAGCCATTCTCAGGGACTTCCGGTTCTCGTCCGGCGAGACGCTCGCGGAGCTGAAGATCAACTACGTCACGTACGGCCGGCGCCTCGACGACGGCAGGGGGAAGACCGCGAACGCCGTGCTCGTCCTGCACGGGACGGGCGGCTCGTCGGCGCAGTTCCTCGGCCCGACGTTCGCGGGCGTCCTCTTCGGCCCGGGCCAGCCGCTCGACGCCTCCCGCTACTACATCGTGATCCCCGACGGGATCGGCCACGGCGGCTCCTCGAAGCCGAGCGACGGCCTGAGAGCCAAATTCCCGCGGTACACGTACGACGACATGGTCCGCGCGCAGCACCGGCTCCTGACCGAAAGTCTCGGCGTGACGCATCTGCGCCTCGTGATCGGCACGTCGATGGGCGGGATGCACGCGTGGGTGTGGGGCGAGACCCACCCCGACTTCATGGACGCGCTCCTGCCGCTCGCGAGCCTCCCGGCGCCGATCGCGGGACGCAACCGGATGTGGCGGAAGATGGCGATGGACCTGATCCGCGGCGATCCCGCGTGGAAGGGGGGCGACTACACGGAGCAGCCGCCGGGCCTCCGCGGCGCGCTGTCGCTTCTGCTCACTCTCTCCGGCAGCCCGCTCGGCTGGATGCAGCAGGCGCCCGACCGGGCCGCCGCCGACGCCGCGGTGGGCAAGTACATGTCGGAACGGCTCGCGAAGACGGACGCGAACGACCTCCTCTTCGCGCTCGACGCGTCGCGCGACTACGATCCGTGGCTCGGGCTCGAGAAGATCAGGGCGCCCCTCCTCGCGATCAACTTCGCGGACGACGCGATCAACCCGCCCGAGCTCGGAATCCTCGAGAAGGGCATCGCGCGCGTGAAGAACGGGCAGGCCGTCGTCTTTCCGCTCTCGGAGAAGACGCGCGGCCACCAGACGCACACGCTCGCGGACGTCTGGAAGACGTACCTGAACGAACTCCTGGTCCGGTCGCGCCCGTAGGAGCCACTCAGTGCAGGGCCCGCGCAAGGCGCGCGGCACCCTCGGCGAAGACGTCGGGCGGCGGAAGGAGGCTCACGACGAGCCAGGCCTCGGAGGGGAACTCGTAGAAGTAGCCCGGGTGGACGAGGACGTCGTGCGTCTCGAGGAGGTCGAGGACGATCTCTTCCTCGCTCCGGACCGCGGGGACCCTCAGGCACGCGGCCCATCCCGCGGCCACGGGCGCGACGGTCACGGCGCCACCTGCGGGGAAGGCGGTCCTGAGCGCGCGTTCGTTCTTGAGGACGCGCGCCCAGATCGCCTCCGCGGCGCGACGGCTGGTCTCGAGGAGCCGGGGGAGGGCGAGCTGCACGGGCGTCCCGACGGAGAGGTACGTGTCCGCGACCCACTCCAGGCGCCGGAGCGCGTCCCCGAGCACTGGCTCGGCGCCGTTCGCGAGGATCCAGCCGAGCTTGAGCTGGGGGAGCGCCGCCGACTTCGAGAGGCCGCCGAGGGAGAACACGAGCGCATCGCTCCGCACGGCCGCGACCGGAACGTCGTCGGGCCGGTCGGAGTACCGGTAGTCGACGAAGACTTCGTCCGAAATCACGGCGAAGCCCCTCTCCGCCGCGAGCGTGAGGAGCGCGTCGAGCTCGGCCGCGCCGATCGAGCTGCCCGTCGGGTTGTTCGGGTTCACGACGACGACGGCCGCCGTGCGCGTCCCCTCGGCTGCGAGGCGCGCGACCTCGCGGGCGACGGCCGAAGCATGCACGCGGAAGCCGTCCTCGGCGGCGAGCGGGTAGCGCGCGAGCGCCACGCTCTCGAGACCGGCGAGGGCGTCGAGGAGCGGGTACGACGGAGCGGGGACGAGTACCGCGTCGCCGGGGTCGGCGAGGACCTTGAAGAGCCAGCCGTAGGCCTCGCTCGTCGAGGCCGTGAGGACGAGATGCTCGGGCGGCGCGAGGACGCCGTGGACGGCCGCGTACCAGTTGCTCACGGCGAGGCGAGCGCGGCGCAGACCCCGGGGGTCCGGCTCGTAGACGAGGCCGCGCGGATCCGCGAGCGGCGCGAGGAGGCCGGCGTCGCCCGGAGCATCCAGGAAGAGGTCGACGCCGCCCGAGCGCAGGGCGACCGCCGTCGGGTTCGAGACTGTCAGATCGAGATGCGGCCGCGTCCGCGCCGCGAGGGCGCGCGTGACGCGGTTCTCCTCGTGGACGGGCGGCAACCTCCTCGAAAACAAGCGGGCGGCCTTCAGCGCCCCGCGACGAGGTCTTCCGGCTTCCACGGCGACGGCGGGCCGCCGAGCCACCGGGAGAACCAGTCCAGGTGCGCGGCGTAGTAGAGCGCCATCTCGAACGCGCTCGGCCAGTGGCCCGCCTTTTCGAAAACGATCAGGCGCGACGGGACGCCGCGGGCCTGAAGGTCCGTGAAGAACTCGAGCGACTGCGTGTAGGGCACCCGGTAGTCCTTCTCGCCCGTGATCACGAGGCACGGCGTCTTGAAGGCCGTCACGAACTCCGAGGGGCTTTGCGCCTTGTAGAGAGCGGGGTTCTCCCACGGGGCGCCCTTGAGGTCCCAGTGCGGGAACCAGACTTCCTCGGTCGAGGAGTACATCGCGCGCAGGTCGTAGACGCCCATCATCGAGGCGAGCGCCTTGAAGCGCGTCGTGCGGCCCTCGAGCCACATCATCGCGTAGCCGCCCCACGACCAGCCCATCGCGCCCATGCGGTCCGCGTCGACGTACGGAAGCTTCGCGAGGGCGTCCGTCACCTTCTCGATGTCCGTCATGACCTTGCCGGTCCAGTCTCCGGAGATCGCGGAGGTGTACGCCTGGCCGAAGCCCGTCGAGCCGTGCGGATTCGGGAACGCGACGACGTAGCCCGCGCCCGGGTAGACCTGCCAGTCGCCGCGGTACGCGTCGGCCCACTGCTGCTGAGGCCCGCCGTGGACGTTCAGGATGAGCGGGTACTTTTTCGCCGGGTCGAAGCGGTGCGGCTTGACGATCCAGACGTGGACGGGCTTTCCGCCGGCGCCGGGCACGGTGATCTCCTCGGCCGGGCGGATGTCGACCTCCTTCTCGAAGGCCGCATTGTGCGTCGTGAGACGCGTTCCCTCCCCGCCCGTGGCGACGCCGAGGCGCCAGAGCTCGAGCGGGCTGCCGATCCGGCGGCGCGCCGCGACGGCGAACGAGGCGTCGGGCGCGAGCGCCCACGCGTCGAGCGAGCCCACGGACGAGACGGCGCGGAGCGCGCCCGTCGCGAGGACGATCTCGTAGAGCGGGGTCCGCCCCTTCACTTCAGCCGTGAAGAAGATCCGCGTCCCGTCCTTCGAGAACTCGAAGTCGCGGACGTTGTCGTCGAACGTCGCGGTGAGGTCACGCTCGGCCCCCGTGGCGCGGTCGCGAACGATGATCCGGAACCGGTCGGCCTCGTAGCGCGGGGTGAGCTGGCGCTTGAACGCGAGGAACCGTCCGTCGGGGGAGTAGCGAGGCGAGCCGTCGAAGCCCTTGTTGGCGGCGGTGAGGTTTTTCGGGGCGGAGAGCGCGGCCGCGTCGCCTCCGGCGGGCACGGTCCAGACGTCCGCGTTCGTCGAGAACGCCGCGTCCGCGTCGCGATTAGACGAGAACGCCAGCTCCTTTCCGTCGGGCGAGAGGTCGAAGTCGCCCCCGCCTCCCAGGGAGAAGCCGGGAGAGTCGAAGTCGCCGGGCGTCAGGTCGCGGATCGCCTTGCCCGCGTCCAGCTCGGCGAGGTCGAGGAGGAAGACGTGCGTGCGCGTGCCGTCTTTCCAGGAAGTCCAGTGGCGGTAGAGGAGCGAGTCCGCGAGGTGCGCCTTGATCTTGTTCGCGTCCCGGGCGTCGGACGCCTTCTTGTTGCAGGCGGCGTCGGCGCCGCAGGCGGGCAGGACGTCGGCTGCGAACACGAGAAAGCGGCCGTCCCGGGAGAACGCCGGCCCGGCGACGCCGCCGGGAAAGCGGGTCTTCTGCTCGGCCTCGCCGCCGGCGAGAGGCAGGAAGAAGACCTGTGGCTCGCCCGTGCGCGTCGAGACGAAGGCGAGCGTCTTCCCGTCGGGGGAGAAGAAGGGATGCTCGTCGCGCGCGTCGCCGGCGGTGATCGGACGGGCGTTCGAGCCGTCCGCGTCGACCCGCCAGAGCGCGACGGTCCTCTTCTTCGCGGCCCAGTCGTTCGTCGTGACGGAGTAGACGATCGTCCTTCCGTCCGGCGAGATCGCGGGCTCGCCCACGCCCTTCGTCCGGTAGAGATCCTCGAGCGTGAAGGCGCGGCCGGTGTCGGCGGCGGGCGCGAATGATGCGGCGAGCAGAAGCAGGGCGAGCGCGAGGGGTGCGGACCGTTTCAGCATGCGTCGAGTCTATCGGTCCGCGCCCCTCGGGCGGCCTCAGCTGGTCAGTCCATCGCGCTTCTTGAGAATCTCGTCGAGGAACCAGCGGTTCTTCTGGTGCACCTGGACGAGGCGGGTGTAGAGGTCGGCCGTCCCGATGTCGCCGGCGTCCGTCGCCACCTCGGCGTCCGCGTGCATCTCCTTGATGACGACGTCGAGCGCCGCACGGGCCTCGGTCAGCATCTCGCGCATCCCGAGCACGCCCTCCGAGGGCTTCACGGTGGCCGCGGGGAGGTAGTCGGCCGGATCGCCGATCGGGGCGCCTCCGATCATGATCGCGCGCTCGGCGAGCTCGTCGATCGAGGCGTACGTCTGGGCCGCCTGCTCGTCGAGGAGCAGGTGGATGTCGCGGAACAGCGGGCCGTAGCTGAGCCAGTGGTACTTCTTGTAGTTGAGGTACGTGACGAGGGCGTTCGCCTGCTGACGCTGGAGCGTCGCGACGACGGCGTCGGCGCCGTGACCCTTCTTCTTGTTCTTCTTCGCCATGAGGGACCTCCGCTATTAATTTAGACTAAGTCTAAAGAATGTCAAGGGACTGAATGCTACATTCCCGCCCCCGACAGGGCAGACAGGAAACCAATGGCCGAACAGTACATCTTCACGATGCAGAACCTGCGGAAGGTGGTCCCGCCGCAGCGCGAAATCCTCCGCGGCATCTACCTCTCCTTCTTCCCGGGCGCCAAGATCGGCATCCTCGGGCTCAACGGCGCCGGAAAATCTACCGTCCTGCGCATCATGGCGGGCGTCGACAAGGAGTTCACGGGCGAGGCGTACCCGGCGGAGGGAACGCGCATCGGGTACCTGCCGCAGGATCCGCAGCTCGACCCGAAGAAGACCGTCCTCGAGAACGTCGAGGAGGGCGTCGCGCCGCTCAAGGCCCTCCTGAAGCGGTTCGACGAGCTGGGCGAGAAGATGGGCGAGAGCCTGCCCGACGCCGAGATGGACAAGGTCATGGCCGAGTACGGGAAGGTGCAGGACGCGATCGAAGCCGCGAACGGCTGGGAGCTGGACCGCACGCTCGAAACGGCCATGGACGCGCTGCGCTGCCCGCCGCCGGACGCGGACGTCACGAAGATCTCGGGCGGCGAGAAGCGCCGCGTGGCGCTCTGCCGGCTCCTCCTCCAGAAAAACGACATGCTCCTCCTCGACGAGCCCACGAACCACCTTGACGCGGAGTCCGTCGCGTGGCTCGAGCAGTTTCTGAAGGAGTTCCCGGGCACGGTCGTCGCCGTCACGCACGACCGCTACTTCCTCGACAACGTCGCCGGCTGGATCCTCGAGCTGGACCGCGGCGCGGGGATCCCTTGGAAGGGCAACTACTCCTCGTGGCTCGAGCAGAAGGAGGCGCGCCTCGAGATCGAGGAGAAGACCGAGAGCGCCCGCCAGCGCTCCCTCAAGCGCGAGCTCGAGTGGGTGCGCATGGCGCCGCGCGCGCGCCAGGCCAAGAGCAAAGCCCGCCTGCAGGCGTACGAACAGCTCGTCTCCGAAAGCGGCATCGAGGCGCGCGGCGAGACGAACGAAATCTACATCCCGCCGGGCCCGCGCCTCGGCGACGTCGTCGTGCGGGCCGAGGGCGTGAAGAAGGCTTACGGCGACAAGCTCCTCTTCGACGACCTCAGTTTCGACCTGCCGAAGGGCGGAATCGTCGGCGTGATCGGGCCGAACGGTGCCGGCAAGACGACGCTCTTCAAGATGATCATGGGCCTCGAGAAGCCGGATGGCGGGAAACTCCAGGTCGGCGAGACCGTCGTCCCGAGCTACGTGGACCAGAACCGCGAGAAGCCCGACGCGAAGAAGACCGTGCACGACGAGCTGTCGGAGGGAAACGACCTCGTCATGCTCGGCAAGCGCGAGATGCCGAGCCGCGCCTTCTGCGCCATGTACAACTTCAAGGGCGCCGATCAGCAGAAGCTCGTCGCGAACCTGTCGGGCGGCGAGATGAACCGCCTTCACCTCGCGCGGACGCTCAAGAGGGGCGGGAACCTCCTCCTCCTCGACGAGCCCACGAACGACCTCGACGTCGACACGCTCCGCGCGCTGGAGGAGGCACTCCTCTCCTTCGGCGGCTGCGCCGTCGTGATCAGCCACGACCGCTGGTTCCTCGACCGCGTCGCGACGCACATGCTCGCGTTCGAGGGCGACAGCAAGACGGTTTGGTACGAGGGCAACTACCAGGACTACGAGGCCGACCGCCACAAGCGCCTCGGCGCCGAGGCCGACCGCCCGCACCGGATCAAGTACCGAAAGATCGGCTGACGCCCGCGCCGAGACGGCGTCTCACCTTCGCGGTAGGATGCACGGACACATGTCCGCATCCGAGACGGCCGCCGCGGCGGCCGCGCCGCGCCTCGACGCGCCGCGCGTCGAGGCGCTCGACGTCCTGCGGGGCGCGATCATCGTCGTGATGGCGCTCGACCACGTGCGGGACTACGTCACGAACATCCCGTTCGACCCGGTCGACATGTCGCAGACGTTCCCGGCGCTCTTCTTCACGCGTTGGTTCACCCACTTCTGCGCGCCCGGCTTCAGCTTCTTCGCGGGAACCGCCGCGTTCCTGTCCCTTTCGCGCGGGAAGACGCCGGAGAGCCTCGCGCGTTTCCTCGCGTCGCGCGGCCTCTTCCTCATCGCGCTCGAGTTCTTCGTCCTCCGATTCGTCTGGCTCTTCAATCTCTGGCCCGTCGCCTTCATCGCCACGCTCTGGTCGCTCGGCGTCGCGATGCTCGTCCTCGCGTTCCTCCTCAAGCTGCGGCTCGGGCCGAGGGCGATCGCGGGCGTCGGCGCGGTCCTCGTCGCGGGCCACAACGCACTCGATTTCGTCGACAAGCTGCCCCTCACGGGCCTCGCGGGCGCCGCCTGGAAGATCCTCCACGCGGGCGGGATGATTCCCTTCGGAACGCCGCCGGCGGGCTTCCCGCTGCCGGGTCTGTTCAACCTCGAGGTGGGGTATCCGGCGATCCCGTGGCCGGGCGTCATGGCGCTCGGGTACGGATTCGGCGCCCTCCTCGGGAGGCCGCGGGACGAACGGCGCCGGCTCACGTTCGCTCTCGGCTTCGCGCTGACGACGGCATTCGTCGTCCTCCGGCTCGCGAACGCCTACGGCGACCCGCGCGCCTGGGCCCCGCAGAAGTCCGCCGTGATGACGTTCGCGGCGTTCCTGAACTGCGAGAAGTACCCGCCGTCCCTGTGCTTTCTCCTCATGACGCTCGGGCCTCTCCTCCTGACGCTCGCCGTCCTCGACCGCGCGCCGGGCCCCGCGGGCCGCTTCCTCGCCGCCTACGGGCGGGTCCCGATGTTCTTCTACGTCGCGCACCTTCCGATCGCCCACACTCTCGCGGTCGCCGTCGCGGCCGCGCAGTCGGGCGGGCTCTCGGGGCCCCTCGTGCACTGGGCGGCGTTCCAGTCGCCGGCGTTCATCGTCCCGCCCCCTCAAGGCTTCGGCGTCGGACTGCCGGCCGTGTACGCGCTTTGGATCGCCGTCGTGCTCGCGCTCTACGTTCCGTGCGTCCGCTACGGGGACTTCAAGAGCCGCAGCCGCGCGGCCTGGACGAGCTACATCTAGAGCGGGGCGCTCAGCCGGCGTTCGAGACGGGGCGCAGCGTCCGGAAGAAGCCGCGCACGAGCGCGGACGCGACGTGCGCCCGGTAGGCCGCGGTTGACCGGACGTCGTCGATCGGGGAGATGTCGCGCCGCACGGCGGCGTCGAGGACGTCGTCGGGCACGGCGAGCGGGCCGGGCGAGACCGCGAGAGCGCGCGCGGCGGGCAGCGCGACCGTCACGGGCGCCACGGAGCCCATGCCGAGCCCGACCCTCACGCAGCGGCCTCGCTCGTATTCCCCGACGGCCGCGAGCGCGACCTTCGAGATCGACTGCGCCGCGCGCGTCCCGACCTTGCGCCACAGCTGGTGTGCGCCGGTCTTCGGCAGGGTGAACTCGACCCGCGCGATGATCTCGTCGGCGGCGCGCGCCGTGCGCCGGTAGCCCGTGAACCACTGCCCGATCGGGACCCGCCGCTCGCCGTGGACGCTTGCGACGACGACGTCCGCGTCGAGCGCCATGAGCGCCGCGCTCCCGTCGGCGGCGGGCGACGCGGTTGCGAGGTTGCCGCCGAGCGTGCCCCGCGCCTGGATCTGCAGGGCCCCGACGTCGCGCGCCATCGCGGTGAGCATGGGGACGCGGCGCCCGAGAACCGGATGGTGGCGCAGCTCGAAGTACGTCGCCGCGGCGCCGATCGCGGCGCGCTCGCCCGCGATCCTCACGCCGAGGAGCTCGGGGACGCGCGAAATGTCGAGCACGAGCGGCAGCTCGCCTCCGAGCGAGAGCGGCGCGAGCCGTTGGGCGACGACCCAGTCCGTACCGCCCGCGACGAGGACCGTCTCCTCGCCCTTGCCTGCGCGGCGCGAGAGCGTCGCGCAGGCGTCCGCGAGCGACGCGGGCCGCTCGAAGGCGTGGAGGGGCAGCTCAGCCAGGCTCACGCGACGTCTTCTCCTTTGCGGCCGCGCGGACGGCCTCGACGATGCGCTGGTAGCCGGTGCAGCGGCAGAGGTTGCCCGCGAGCGCCTCGCGGATGTCCGTCTCGCCCGGCTGCGGGATGGCGGCAAGGAGCGCTTCGGCCGACATGAGGAAGCCGGGCGTGCAGATCCCGCACTGCGCCCCGCCCTCCTTCACGAACGCCTCCTGGAGGGGCGAGAGGCTCGCGGGGTCGCTCAGACCCTCGACGGTCGTCACGGCGCGGCCCTCGACCTGCCCGAAGAGGACGAGGCACGCATTGACGGGGGCGCCGTCGAGGAGGACGGTGCACGACCCGCATTCGCCCTCGCCGCAGCCCTCCTTCGTGCCCGTCAGGCCGAGCACCCCGCGCAGGACGTCGAGGAGCCGCGCGGCCGGCGGCGCGTCGACCGTCGCGGGCCGCGCGTTGAGGGTGAAGCGCACGTTCACTTCCGGGCCTCCTTCGAGAGCGCGAAGAGCGTCTCGGGCAGGAGCGGAAGGTCGTCGCAGACGATCCCCGTCGCGTGCTCGACGGCCGCGGCGACCGCAGGAGCGCCGCCGTCCATCGGGATCTCGCCGAGGCCTTTCGCGCCTCCGCCGGGACCCCTCGAGAACGGATCCTCGACGAGGAGCGTCGTGAATCGCGGGGCGTCGAGGATCGTCGGGATCACGTAGTCCGTCAGTCGGGCGTTCACGACGCGGCCCTCGCGCAGGACGAGGTTTTCCTGGAGCGCCCACCCGATCGCCTGCAGGAGACCGCCCTCGATCTGGCCCTTGCAGTTGGTCGGGTGGATCGCCTTGCCGACGTCGTGCGCGCTCCAGAGGCCGAGCACGCTCGTCTCGAACGTGTCGAGGTCCACCTCGACCTCGGCGATCGCGCAGCCCCAGCCGTACACGGGGTACGCGTCGCCGCGGTACGTGGCGTCGTCCCACGCGAGTCCGGGCGGCGGCTCGTACTCCCGTTCGACGGTGACCGTCCCGCGGTCCGCGAGCAGGCGTCGGGCCGCGTCGTCGAACGAGCCGCCCTTCTGCTGTCGCTCGCCCTCGATCTGCGCGAAGAGCGACCGGGCCGCGGCCTCGAGGACGCCGCCCACGACCATCACGGTGCGGGACGCGACCGTCGGCCCGGAGTCGGGCACGGCTGCCGTCGACGGCGTCGCGAACTCGACGCGGTCCAGCGAGACCCAGAGGGCCTCGGCCGCGATCTGCCGGAAGACCGTCTCCGTGCCCTGTCCGATGTCCGTCGAGCCGCCGCGGACGCGGAATCGGGCCCGGCCCGTTTTCGGGTCCGCGAGGAGGTCGACCGCGATACGCGCACGGTGCGCGAGCTCGCCGGAGCCGGTGAAGCCGGCGCCGTGAAGGTAGACGCTCGCGCCGATGCCTCGCGCCTTGCGCGCCGTCACGGCGCCGGGCGGCGGAAGCCGGAACATGCCGGAGGCCGCGGGCGCGGGCGACGCACGCCGTTCCTCCCATCGGCTCGCCTTCTTCGCCTCCTCGACGCACCGGGCGACCCCGACGGACTCCTTCAGGAACTGGCCGGTCGGCGTCGTGTCCCCGACGCGCAGGAGGTTCTTCTCGCGCAGGAGAAGCGGGTCGAGGCGCAGCGTGCGCGCGATCCGGTCCATGTGCCGCTCCATCGCCCAGATCGTCTGGGGCGCGCCGAATCCCCGGAAGGCGCCGTTCGGCGGCGTGTTCGTGGCGACGGCCTGCGCTTCGATCGCGACGTGCTCCCACCGGTACGCGCCCGCCGCGTGGAGCGCGCCGCGCGAGAGGACGACGGGCGAGAGCGTTACGTACGCGCCGCCGTCGAAGACGATGCGGATCGTGACCGCGCGGAGCGTCCCGTCGCGGTCGCAGCCCGACGTGATCGAGACGGAGGAGGGGTGGCGCTTCGTCGTCGCCTCGATGTCCTCCTTGCGGTCGTAGATCATCTTCACGGGCCGGCCGCTCGCCTTGGCGAGGAGAAGGGCGTGGAGCGCGAGGATCGTCGGGTACTCCTCCTTGCCGCCGAAGCCACCGCCCGTGACCGCCTGCGTGACGTCGACGCGCTCGTCCGTCAGACCGAACGTGCGCTTGATCCCCTTGTGGATGTAGTACGGGCACTGGCACGAGGACAGGACGTGCGCACCGCCGTTCTCGTCCCAGAACGCGAGGACGCCCTGCGGCTCGAGGTAGATGTGCTCCTGCCAGGGCGTGGTGTACGTCCCCGAGAGCTGGACGGGGCAGGCCGCGATCGCAGCCGCCGCGTCGCCCTTCGCGATGTGGACCGTTCGGAAGACGTTGTCGGACCCGTAGATCTGCGCGCCGCGGGCGAGCGCGTCCTTGACCGTGAGGACGGGAGTCAGCGGTTCGACGTCGGCCCTGAGGTGCTGGAGCGCCCGCTGGACCCTCAGCGCGTCCTCGCCCGCCACGAGCGCGAGCGGCTCGCCCGCGTGCCGGATGTCGTCGGCGGCCAGGACGGGCTGGTCCTCCTCGATGAGAGCGACGACGTTCGCCGGGACGTTCTCCGCCGTGACCACCGTGAGGCCGGCCCAGTCGAACGACGGGTCTCTCACGATGCCGCGCAGCCGCCCGCGCGCGACCGTCGAGCGCAGCGTGGCGCCCACCAGAGTCCCCGGCACGGCAACGTCGTCGACGTAGCGCGCCCGCCCCGTGACCTTCGCGGGTCCGTCCGGGCGGGGGACGCTGCGGCCGACGAGCGCCATCAGTCGCCTACGACGTCCTGCAGCGCCGGGAGGACTTCCGGGAAGCGGAACGCGAAGCCGAGATCGAGAGCTTTCTTCGGCACGACGCGCTGGCCGTCGAGGACGACCGTCGCCATCTCGCCGAGCGCGAGCCGGATCGCGGCGGCAGGCGCCGGCATGAAGCTGGGGCGATGCAGGGCCTTGCCGAGCGCGGTCGCGAAATCGCGCATCGTGACGGGTTTCGGGGCCGTCGCGTTGACGGGCCCGGCGACGGCGGGGTTCTCGGCGGCCCAGACGTACATCTCGACGAGGTCGGCCTCGTGGATCCACGACATCCACTGGCGGCCGCTGCCGAGCGGGCCGCCCGCGAACGCCTTGAACGGCGGGAGCATCTTCGCGAGGGCGCCACCGCCCGCGCCGAGGACGACGCCCGTCCGGAGCATCGCGACGCGGGTGCCCAGCGGCTCGAAGGCGCGGGCCGCGGCCTCCCAGTCGACGCAGAGCCGCGCGAGGAAGTCGTTTCCGGCGGGTGCGGTCTCGTCGAGGATCTCGTCGCCGTGCGGGCCGTAATAGCCGACCGCGGAAGCGTTCACGAGCACTCCGGGCTTCTGCGCGGCCTTCTCCGCAGCGGCTCTCAGCCGGGCGGCGGCGTTCAGGCGGCTCTTCGCGATGCGCTCCTTGGCGGAGGCGGTCCAGCGCTGGGCGATGGTCTCGCCGGCGAGGTTCACGAGGGCGCCGGCGCCGTCGACGAACCCTTCCCATGCCGCGCCCTCGGCCCACGAGACGACGCGCACCTTCGGGTGCACGTGGTCGCGCGAGCGCGACGCGTCCCGGGTCAGGGCGATCACGTCGTGACCCTTCGCGACGAGGCGCTCGCACAGCTTCGGCCCGATGAAGCCGGTCCCGCCGGTGACGATGACGCGCATCCGCTCTCCTTGTCCCCCGATCGTACCGAAATCGGGCCGGGGGGCTCCGCCGTATAGTTCCCTGGTGAGACTGATCCGCCGTCTGACCGCCGCCGGATTCGCGCTCGCGATGGCCCGGGAGCCCGCGGGCGCTACCGACGTGGATCCCGTCGAGCTGATCCGGCGCGTCGTGAAGAGCCAGCGGCGGGTCGAGACCGCCTTCGAGGGCGCGACGTTCGATCAGCGCGAGGTCCAGATCACGTGGGGGGCGAAGGGCCGCCCCGAGAAGGTCGAATCGCGCCTCTTCTACGTCTTTGCGGGCGAGAACGGCGCGGAAAGCTCCCGGGAGCTCGTCGAGGTCGACGGCCGCCCGGCGACGGAGGACGAGAAGAGGAAAGCGGCCGAGAAGGACGAGAAGGGCCGCAGACGCCGCGTCGAGGAGAAGGCCGAGGCGGCGGCGAAGGCTCCGCCGCGCGTCGCCGGCGACGAGGACGACCCGCTCGTGGGCTCGCGCCGCCTTTCGGAGCTCATCGGCCGTTATACGATCCGGCTCGTGGGCGAAGAGGTCATCGAGGGGCGGCCCGCCTACGTCCTCGACTTCTCTCCGAGCCCCACGGCGCCGTCCGCGAAGAGCCTGGGCGACCGCGCGCTGAACGCCCTCGAGGGCCGCGCCGTGATCGATGCCTCCACGTTCCAGGTCCGGTCGGTCGAGGCCCGCCTGACCCGGCCCCTGAAGGTCGCGGGAGGCTTCGCGGCCAACGTGAAGGAAGCGGACGTGTCGTACACGGGCCAGCCCGCCGGGGGGGGCCTCTGGTTCCCGTGCGCCGTCGACTTCCGCGTGACCGGCAAGACCGCGCTCTTCTTCCGTCTCGACACGTCGTTCCGGGCGACGTTCACGAACCTGAGGCGTTTCAACGTCGAAACCGAAACGGACGTCCGCCCGGAGGCGGACGCCGGGAGCAGACCATGACCCCTTCCCGCCGCCGCTCCGTTCTCCTCGCCGCCGGCGCATTCGTCGCCGCCGCCATGGGCTACGCCTACTGGCTGTCGCTCACGCCGGCCACGCACCCCGACCACGACCACGGGATCCTGAACCTCGACGCGGGCGGCCGCCTCGTCGTCGAGACGCGCGACGGCAAGAGCCGCAACCTCGTCGGGAAGCCGGGCCACGCGCTCGTCCTGCACTTCTTCTCGACGACGGCGCCCGGCGCCTCCGACGAGCTCGCCGGCATCTTCCTCCAGCAGGAGGCCCTGAAGGGGGACCGGGACGTGGAGTTCGTCCTCATCGCGCACGACAAGGACTTCGCCACGCTGGACGCCTGGCTGAAGGAGAAGAACCTCGTGCCGCCGTTTCCGCAGACGCTCGTGCTCGACCCGTCTGGCGACACGACCACGAAGCTCAACTCGAAGCGCCCGAACGAGACGATGTTCTTCGCCGCGGACGGCAAGCTCGCGTCGCAGGCGCGGGGCTCGCTCACGTGGCCCGACGGCGCCGCCCCGCACCTCGCGAAGGCGCGGAGCGGCGAGTCGATCGAGTAGCGGCTACTTCTTGGCCGGCGCGGGGTCGTCGGAGGCGTGGTCGGCGACGTACTTCCAGGAGCCGTCCTTCTGCTGGGCGGCGACGGCGCACCACGTCCCGACCTCGGTCGTCGGCGCGCCGCCCGCCTTCGGCACGGTCGTGACCTTGAAGGCGCCCCAGCCCGCCGAGACCTTGCCGGACGAGCGGTAGTGGTTGTCCATGACGGCCGCCTCGGTCACCTTGACCTGGCTGAGCCAGCCCGCGTACGCGTCCGCGATCGCCTTTTTGCCCTTGATCGCCCCCGAGCCGGGGAGGACGAGGACGGCGTCGTCGGCGTAGAGGGCGGCGCACGCCGCGGCGTCGTTCGCGAGCATCGCCTTGACCCAGGCGCTGTCGACGGTCGCGAGCCCGTGCTTGGGCGCCGCGTCGGCTGCGAGGACGGCGCCGGCCGAGAGGGCGACACACGCGAGGGCAAACACCACAAAGGTCTTCTTCATCGAATCTCCTCTTTTTCCTTCTTTTCCGGTTGGTACGGAGATTCTATCTCAGGAAATCACCGGCGTGATTCGCCGAGCGTGATCAGGACGACGGCCCCGACGATCACGGCGGCGGCGACGAGCGTCCGCGCCGAGACGGGCTCGGCCGCGAGCAGCCAGCCCAGGAACACGGCGACGACCGGGTTCACGAACGCGTACGTCGAGACGAGCGCCGGCGATGCCGCGCGCAGCAGCCAGACGTAGGCCGTGAACGCGACGAGCGAGCCGAAGACGACGAGGTAGGCGACCGCCGCGACGGATTTCGCGGAAACGAGGCCCGGCGAGAAGCGCGCCCACTCGCCCGCGAGGCCCGAGGCGCCGCCGAGGAGGACGCCGCCCGCGAGCATCTGGAGGGCGGTCGCCTGGAGAGGCGAAACCGAGGGCTTCAAGTGGCGCGAGAGGAGGGAGCCGAGCGCCCACGCGAAGGCCGCGAACAGGACGGCCGCGGCGCCCGCGAGGTCCACACGCGCGCCCCCGAGGCCGACCGGTCCCACGAGGAGGATGACGCCCGCGATCCCGAGCGCGACGCCCACGAGAGCGCGGCCCGACGGGCGGCGGCGCTCCTGCGGCAGCGTCGCCTGGAGGAGGACGATGAAGAGAGGCTCGACGGCGACGAGAAGCGCCGCGAGGCCGGACGCGATCCGCTGTTCGGCCCAGACGACGCCGCCGTTGCCGCAGAGGAGCATCAGCCCGCCCGTGAGGAACGCCGGGCCGAGGTCGCGCAGGGCGACGCGCGGCGCGCCGCGGGCCTTCACGAACAGGAGGAGGGCGGTCCCCGCGACGAGGTACCGGCTGCACGACAGCGTGAAGGGCGGGATCGTCTCGAGCCCCCAGCGGATCGCGAGGTACGTGGAACCCCAGACGACGTAGATGACGAGGAGCGCGGGGACGACGCCGCGTTTCACGGGGCGATCATCGCCTCCCAGACCGCGCGGGACATCTTCCGCGCCGCGGCGTTGACGCGCTCCCGGCCCTTCTCGTTCGCTCCGAAGTCGTTCGCGAGGAGGACGAGGACGTATTCCCGCCCGTCCGGCAGGCGGACGACGGCGGCGTCGTGCTGGACCGACGAGATCGAGCCGGTCTTGTGCGCGACGACCGCGCCGGACTGGGGGTGCAGGCCCGCCGGGATTTCCTCGTTGAACGTCTGGCCGACCAGGATCTCCCAGGCCTTCGCCTTCGCGGCCGCCGAAAGCTTTGGCGTCCGGACGACGGCTTCCATGACGGTGCCCATTCCGGCCGCGTCCGTCTCGTTGTTCATGCCTTTCTCGAACGCCTTGGTGTCCTCGACGCAGCGTCGGACGTGGACGGTCGGCGCCCCGAGCGCGTCCGTGAACTTCTGGACCTCCGCGGGGCCGAGGAGCGTCAGGAGGAGGTTCGTCGCGAGGTTCGACGAGCGGACGATCATCTCGCGCGCGAGAAACTCGAGCGTGGCCGTCTTCCCGGCGTAGGCGACCGTGGGGCCGTCGTTGTCCTCGAGGCCGATCGAGAACGGCGAGCCGTCGACGAGGCTCTTGAACTCGTTCTTCACGGGCAGCTCGTCGGAGAGTCGAACGGTTCCGTTGTCCACCCGGCGCAGCAGCTCGAGGAGGACGGGTGTCTTCATCGTGGATGCGGCGTGGAAAGAGACCGAAGAGTTCTTAGAAAGGGTCTGGCCGGTCGTCAGATCTTTGAAGTAGATGCCGAAGCGAGCCCCGCTCCCGTCCGCAATCGAGTCGAGCGCGCGCTGCAGGTCGCGCACCTTCGCCTGGGTCAGCCTCGGCCCCTCTTCACCTTCTAAGAAAATCTTCTTTAGTCGTCTGGCGTACCGAAACAGAGGCTTCAAGTAAGGGGAGTCGAAGGACGTGACCTGCACGCCCGGCACGTTGTGCCGCGTGGACTGGAGGACGGTGCCGTCGCCGATCCACATCGCCTCGTGGTCGATCTTGTCATCCGTGCCGAAGAAGAGGAGGTCGCCCGGCCGGAGCCTCTCGAAGGCGACGGGGACGAGCTGCGGATCCTGGAACGCCTGTTCGTAGCTGTTGCGCCGGAGCGTCACCCCGTGCTCCGAGAAGATCCGGGTCATCAGCCCCGAGCAGTCGAAACCGAGCGGCGTCGTCCCGCCCCAGGTGTACGGCGCGCCGAGGAAGCGCTTTCCGAACGCAATCCAGGAAGACGGGGATGAAGACGAAGATTTCTTAGAAGGGGGTGTGTCGGCGGCGCCCCACTCGACGTCCCGGGCTGATACGTATCCTTCGCGCCCGTCAGGCAAGCTGACCTTCACCCAGGAATAGGCATCGCTGGCCCCGCCCTCTTTACCTTCTAAGAAATCCGAAAAAGCCATCGTGGCCCCGACCGGGGCCGTGAGGAGCGGCTTCTGCTTCGTGAAAGACGGCCACGGGTAGACGTGCGCGAAGTTCGACGTCACCCGAGCGACCTTGTGTGCCGGCGCGTCCGCGCCGGCGCCGCGGCGCAGCGCGCGCTCGGGAATCCACGCGATCTCGCCCGCGGCCGTCTTCACCTTCGCGAATCCCGCGGCATCCTCGAGGACGGTCACGCGGTCGCCGAGAATCGCCTGGTCGTCCACGCTCGACGTCTCGTCGGGCCTCACGTAGAGGTCCTGGACCGCCGCGACGACGACGGCCGTCTTCGCGGGCGCGGGCGTCGCGTCGGGAGACGCGGAGAGAGAGGGTTCCTCGAATGAGAAGAGAAGAAGGGCCGCGGCGAGGGCGCGAGCGGCGGCCGTGCGGCAGGCGGGTCTTCCTTCGAAACGCATCCCGGGATTCCACCATAATCGGCGCATGACGCAGCCCATTTCCCGCCGCGGACTCATTCTCTCGTCGGCCGCCGCCGCCGCCTCTTCCGCCCTTCCGGAGGCGCTCTTCGCGGAAGCTCCCTCCCGCCCGTCTTCCGCCCCGGTCTCCCTCTCCTATCGCCCGCTCGTCCTGAAGCTCGCGCACACGTGGACGATCGCCCGCGGCTCGTCGGACGAGAAGAAGAACGGCCTCCTCACGATCACGGCCGAGGGCGTGACGGGTTACGGGGAAGCGGCCGCGAACAAGCGCTGGAACCAGAGTTTCGAGACGTCCGAGGCCGCGTATGCGAAGGTCGAGAAGGCCGTCCAGGGACTGTCGCCGTGGGACCACCTGACATGGCTCGAGAAGGCCGAGGCCGCCGCCGGAAACGACCACGAGGTCGTCGCGGCGCTCGACATCGCTCTGTGGGACTGGAAGGGCAAGCGGCTCGGCCGCCCCGTCCACCAGCTCCTCGGCGTGCCGTCCTCGGGAATGCCCGTGACGACGTTCTCGATCGGCATCGACACGGCCGAGGTCATGAAGCAGAAGACGAAGGAAGCGGCGGCGTTCCCGAAGCTCAAGATCAAGATCGGCCTCCCGAGCGACGAGGAGAACATCGCGGCGATCCGGTCCGTCTCGAGCCAGGCCCTCACGGTCGACGCGAACGAGGGCTGGGCGACGGTCGACGAGGCCCGCAGGAAGATCCTCTGGCTGAACGGCGTCAAGCCGCTCTATCTCGAGCAGCCGATGCCCGCCGCTCTGGACGGCGAGATGGTGAAGCTCCGGGGGCTCGCGACGTACCCCGTGCTCGGGGACGAGGGCGTCCTGACGGCAGCGGACGTCGCCAAGAAGGCGGGGCTCTTCGACGGCGTCGTTGTGAAGCTCGCGAAGGCGGGCGGCATCACGCGCTCGTGGGAGCAGGTCGTCGTCGCGCGAGCCGTCGGCCTGAAGACGATGTGCGGCTGCATGATCGAGTCCTCCGTCGGGATCGCCGCGGGGCTGGCCCTGGGCCCGCTCTTCGACTGGCTGGACCTCGACGGGAACCTCCTGCTCGCGAAGGACCCGTTCCACGGGCTCAGGATCGACAAGGGCGTCTGGGCGATGCCGGAAGGCCCCGGACTCGGAGTCACACCGGTTCAGGCCTAGGCAGGGAGCACGAGCCGCGGCCGTTCGCCCGAGCGCGTGCGGCCGCGCGACTTGAGGAGAGCCTGGTCCGCGCGCGCGATCGTCTGCTCGAGGGTCTCGCCGTCCTCCCGCGCGGCCCAGCCCATGGAGAACGGGACGAGGAGCTCGCGGTCCGCGGTGGACTGCAGCCGCCGGGCCGCGAACTCCGTCGCGGCCGCGTCCGCGCCGTCGAGAAGGAGGAGGAACTCGTCGCCGCCCATGCGGACGGCCGACTCTTCGGCGCGCGTCTGACGCATGAGGAACCGCGCGACGCGGTTCAGGACGGCGTCGCCCGCCTCGTGCCCGAACTCGTCGTTGTACTGCTTGAAGTAGTCGAGGTCGACCATGATGCAGCCCCACGCGCCCGAGAAGGACGAATGGGATCCGCTCGCGTGTCGGCGCTCGAACGTGTTGAGGTAGCGCCGGTTGAAGCAGCCCGTGAGCGGGTCGCGCAGGCTCTGGTCGAGGAGGCGCTGCTCGAGGAGCTTGCGGTCCGTGATGTCGATCAGGATCCCGTGGTAGAAGACTTCGCCGGTCTCCGGGTCCGTGACGCACGTGGCCGAGTCGATGACGGTCCGGACCTCGCCCCCCGCGCGGCGGATCTCCAGCTCGAAGTCGCGGACGGCGCCGTCGCGGTGGAGGAGCGCGAGCTCGGCCTCGCGGCGCGCGACGTCGACGACGAGGTCCGCGGCCCTCGAGGCCCGGAGCTCGTCGAGCGAGGACACGCCGAACATCGCGAGAAACGCCCCGTTCGCGTCGAGGACTCGGCCGTCACGGTCCGTGACGTAGATCCCCTCCCGGAGATCCCGGACGAACCCGCGCAGAGTCTCGGCGTCGTCGAGCCGGGAAAGTCTGCCGTGCATGATGGGCGGGCGCATCCTATAAGAGACCGCCCGGGGGAAATCAATCCCCCTTTGGAAGGCCCTTCTTTCTGAGGGACTCGGACAGTTCGAGTCCGCGGCGGACGACGTCGTTCCACGGGAACAGGACGCCCGGATCGTCCTTCCGGTCAGGCGCGATGTGCTGATGGCCCGCGATCCACGGCGCCGGGATGTCGAACATCGCCGTCAGGACGCCGACGAGGCGAACGACCGTCTCGATCTGCGCCGGCGTGAACGGGTACCGGTTGCCGTCGCCCGTGATCTCGACGCCGACGGACGTCCGGTTGAGCGCGAGGCGCCCGTGGAGGGTCGAGGGCCCCGCGTGCCAGGCCCGGTGCTCGAGCGACACGAACTGGTAGAGGCGTCCGTCGCGCCCGACGAGGAAGTGGGACGAGACGCGACTCTCGGGCCTCTGGAAGAGCGCGATGCACTCCTCGTCCGTGGCCTGCGACGTGTGGTGGAGGATGAGCGCCGAGATCGGCTCGATCTTCGAGGGCCGGAAGCCCTCCCACCACGTGTTCGGCATCGGGATCAGGCACGCGTCGCGCGTCTCGCCGCCGGCGAGCGCCCACGCGTCCCAGAAGCGCCGGTCCGTGTCGCGCCAGACGCGGACGAGGCTCGACGGCTGGGTTGCCGCGCGCGCCTCGGCGAGCGTCGTCTCCATCCGCGGGACGGCCGGGCGGAGCGCGGGGACGGCCGGCGGCTCGAGCGCGGGGGCGACGTCCGGGAGGGTCTCCGACCAGGTGTTCACGATCGCCGCCGCGATCTCTCCCATCGCACGCGTCGCCTGCGCCGTCGCCCCTTTCTCGTCCGGGATGCGGTCCGCGAACGCGACGAGGACGAACCGGCCCTTCTTCGTCGTCAGGATTCCCGAGTCGTTGCGCACGCCGCCGTAGCTCCCGGTCTTTCCCGCCCATTTCGAGGAGGTCTCGTCGAGGAGGAGGCGGGGCAGCCGGTCGCGCGTGTGCTGGACGGCGAGGAGCTTTGCAATGACGCGATCGGAGGCCGGGTCGAGAAGCGAGCGCGTCGCGACCCGGCGGTAGTACTCGGCGGTCGCGTTCGGCGTCATGACGCCGAGGGGCGCCCACTTTCCCTCTCCTTTGCCGAGGTCCGGGATGCGGCCGACGAGGCGGATGTCCGCGAGGCCGAGCTTCGCCATGCGCGCGTTCACGGCGTCCGCGCCGAAGAGGTCGATGAAGCGGTTCGCGGACGTGTTGTCGGAGATCGCGATCATGAGAGACAGAAGGTCGCGGTTCGTGGGCGTGAGGCCCGGGTCGAACTCGTCGAGCATCCCGGAGCCCGCCGCGAGGCTCTTCGCGGTGAGCTTCCAGCGGTCCGTCAGGTCCAGCGTGCCCTCGGCGTCGCGCGCGGCGGCCTCGGCGAGGAGGGCGATCTTGATGACGCTCGCGGCCTCGAAGGGCTCGGCCGCGTTCAGCTCGAAGCGGCGCCCGCTCTCGACGTGCAGGGCGACGATCCCCATGTGCGCCCCGCTGCCCGCCGCGAGCTTCGCGACGCGGCGGGCGAGGGGCGCGTCCGCGGGCGTCACGTGCAGCGACGCGGGGATCGTGGTGCAGGAAGAAAGAGATAAGAGAATGCTGCTTAGGAAGAGGAAGAGAAGAGAAGAAAGACGCTGCGGCCGTGCGTATTCACTTTCTAAGAAGATCTTCATCCCCCTCTTCTCCTCGTCCCCCGTTCTAACATGCGGTCATCGAGAAAGAGCAGCGCCTCGCCGCCCTCGACATGTTCCGCGGCCTGACGGTCGTCGGGATGGTGTTCGTGAACAACCCGGGCGACTGGGGGCATCTCTATCGGCCGTTCGACCACGCCGAGTGGCACGGGTGGACGCCGACGGACCTCATCTTTCCGTGGTTTCTCTTCATCGTCGGCGTCGCGGGCGTGTTCTCGCTCGAAAAGCGCATGGCCCAGGGTGCGGACCGCGGCGACCTCGCGCGGCACGCGTTCCGGCGCGGGATGACGATCGTCCTCGTCGGCTGGCTCATGGCGCTCTATCCGTTCGTGCCGTTCTTCGAGCGCCTCGCGCGGCTGCGAATTCCGGGCGTCCTCCCGCGCATCGGGATCACGTTCGTCCTCGGCACGTGGATCCTGCTCGCCGTCTGGAAGCGGCGCTCGGCAGGAGTGGCCGCGGCCGTCACGCTGCTCCTCGCGCTTCACACGTGGATCCTCCTCGGGACCGGCTACGACCTCACGCCGGCCGGGAACGTCCAGCGCGCCGTCGACCTCGCCGTCCTGAAGGGCCACCTCTGGAAGAACGCGCAGGGCTGGGACCCCGAAGGGCTCGTCTCGACGCTCACGGCGATCGCCACGCTGCTCACGGGAACGCTGACCGGGCTCCTCCTGAGGAGCGAGGCGACCGTGAAGGCGAAGGTCGCACGCCTCGTGGCCTGGGGGACCGCCGCGACGGCCGCGGGCCTCCTCTGGGGCAAGGTCCTTCCGATCAACAAGAACCTCTGGACGGCGTCGTACGTCGTCTTCACGTCGGGCGCCGCCCTCCTCGCGATCGGCCTCTGCGTGATCGTCATCGACGTCCTCGGCGGGAAGAAGCCGTTCGCGCCGTTCTTCACGTTCGGCACGAATCCGCTCCTCGTCTTCGTCCTCTCCGGCCTTCTCGGCAAGACGATGGGCCTGATCAGGGTTTCGGACGCAGCCGGAAAGACGATCAGCCTCCATACGGTGCTCTACCGGGCGGGCTTTTCGTGGATCGCGGACCCGACGCTGCGCTCGCATGCCTTCGCACTGGCCACGGTCCTCTTCTGGTGGGCCGTCCTCAGGGTCTTCGAGAAGAAGGGCTGGTTCTGGAAGATCTGAAGGGCGTTCCGGATATGATGCGCCGAGATTCACTCCGGGGGTTCTGGACGAACGCGAACGGGCTCGTGATCGCGCTCCTTCTGGCGGCGCCTCTGTCCGCGGAGACGCCGGGCTCTGCACCCGCGCCGAAGGGGCCTCTGACCGCGACGTCGAACCTCATGGTCGAGCAGGAGGTGTCCGTCACGACGCGCGTGAGCGGAGTCGTCGACAGCATCGCGGCCGACCGCGGCGACCTCGTCAAGAAAGGGCAGGCGCTGGCCGTCCTCGACCAGAGGGAGTTCGTCCTGGACCGGCAGGCGGCCGAGGAAACGCTTCGCGTGAGCCGGGCCGACAACGACCGCTTCGAGGAGCTGTTCCGGCAGGGACTCGCGAGCAGGGCCGAGCTCGAACAGAAGAGATCGCGATTCGAGCTGGCCGCGGTGGAGCTGGAAAGGGCGAAGCTCGTGATCGACCGCTCCGTGGTCCGGGCGCCCTTCGACGGCGTCGTCGCGGACCGGTTCGTCCGCGCAGGCGAAAAGGTCCTCCTCGACGAGCACAAGCCTCTCTTCAAGGTCATGGCCCTCGAGCCGCTCCTCGCGCGCGCCTACCTTCCGACCGCGGCGCTGGGGTCGGTCCGGGTGAACGACGAGGTGGTCGTCTCGTCGACGGAGTTCCCGGACGTCCGCACCACCGGCCGCGTGTCCTTCGTGAGTCCGGTCGTCGATCCGGCGAGCGGAACGATCCAGGTCCTCGTCCGGGTCCCGCGCGACGCGAAGAAGGTCCTGCGGCCCGGGCTCGGCGTGAAGCTCGTCTTCGCGCCCTCCGCGCGCTGAGGGTTCCGGAGTGCCGGCGCGCCCCCGCCCCTCGAAGCGGCGCCTGCGCTCCACGATGGATTCAGTCCTCCTCCACGACATGCGGAACATGGGCTTCCGCCTGGGTCTCGTGCTCGAGAACCTGGAGGAGCACTTCGGGGACCCCGATTTCAAGCGCAGCGTCGTGGAGCTCCTGCAGGGAACGCGCGACAAGCTCGACACGATGGTGGACCGCTGGACGGCGCACATGGACTCGATCCTCATCAAGGTCGAGGTCGACGTGAACGACCTGGTCCGCGAAGTCCTGCGGCTGGCGCACGTGCGGGGCTCCGGGGGACCCGGGCCGCTCGGTGTGACGGTCGAGCTCGCGCCGCTCCCGCGCGTGTGGGGAGACCCGCACTACCTGAGGGACGCCCTGCTCTCGGTCGTCCAGAACGCGCTCGAGGCCGTCGCGCCGGCGGGAGGCCGCGTGACCGTGCGCACGCGCGAGGAGCGCCGCGGCCGGAAGCGCTGGGTGGTCGTCGAGATCGAGGACGACGGACCCGGGATGAGCGAGGAGTTCGTCCAGACCCGACTCTTCCGGCCCTTCCAGACGACGAAGCCGGAAGGTGTCGGGCTCGGTCTCTACACGAGCAGCCAGATCCTGCTCTTCCACCGGGGCGACCTCGTCGTGAAGAGCCGCGAGGGCCAGGGGACGCTCGTGCGCGCGCTCCTGCCGGTCGAGGCCGGGTCGTGACCGGGAAGGAAGGCCGCCTCGCGATCGTCGAGGACGACCGCCTCCTGCTCGACCAGCTCGTCTTCGCCCTCAAGGGGACCTTCGAGATCGCGACGGCGCCGGACGCGATGGCGGGCCTCGCCCTCGCAGACGAACCCTTCGACCTCTTCCTCATCGACCTTCAGCTCCCGCCGTCGAGCGAGGCCGACGAGGGCCTCCGGCTCCTCACGGCCCTTCGGAAGCGGCGCCCCGACGCGGCCATCGTCGTCATGACCGGCGAGGCCGAGCGCAAGTGGGCGCTCAGGGCCGTCGAGCTGGGCGCCTACGACTTCTTCCAGAAGCCGGTCGACAAGGCCGAGCTGCTTCTCGTCCTCCGGAGGGCGCTGGAGCGCAGCCGCATTCTGGCCGAGAACGAAGCGCTGAAGAACGAAGTCGTCCGCCACCGGTCGTTCCCCCGGATCATCGGAACGAGTCCTCCGATGCGGGCCCTTTTTTCGAAGATCGAGAAGGTCGCGGACACGGACGTTACGGTCCTGCTGCAGGGGGAGAGCGGCACGGGGAAGGAGCTCGTGGCCGAAGCGATTCACCGGGGCAGCCCGCGGAGCGGCGGCCCGTTCGTGGCCGTCAACGGCTCGGCGCTCCCCGAAGGGCTCGCCGAATCCGAGCTCTTCGGGCACGAGAAGGGCGCCTTCACCGGAGCCGTCGCCACCCGCCCGGGAAGATTCGAGCTGGCGCACGGCGGGACCCTCTTCCTCGACGAGGTGTCGACGCTTTCTCCCGCCGTCCAGGCCAAGCTCCTCAGGGCGCTCGAGAGCCGGAGCTTCGAACACGTCGGGGGGAAGAGGACGATCCACGCGGACATCCGCCTCGTCGCGGCCTCGAACGAAGACCTCTCGCTTCTCGTCAAGAAGGGCGCCTTCCGCGAAGACCTCTTCTATCGGCTGAACACGGTCCTCCTCGTCCTTCCGCCCCTTCGGGAGCGACGCGAGGACATTCCGCTCCTCGTCGAGTTCTTCTCGAGGCGGGCCGCGCGTCGCCACGGCAAGGCACAGAAAGGCTTCACGCCGGAGGCTCTCGAAGCGCTGAAGCGGATGCCGTTTCCGGGAAACGTCCGGGAGCTGGAGCACCTCGTCGAAATGCTGACGTTGATGGTCGAGGAGGAGGCCGTCACCCCCGCCCATCTTCCAGCGGCCAATCTCTCGGCGCCGCCGCCCGGAACGGAGACGGGCGAGCCGCTCGCCGCCGCGGTTGCGCGGTTCGAGAAGGAGCTCGTCGCGCGGGCCATCGCTCGCAGCGGCGGCGTCAAGGCGCGGGCCGCGGAAGCCCTGGGCCTGGACCCGAACCAGATGAAGTACCTCTGTCGGAAGTACGGCCTCTAGGGAGGTTGAATCCGTCAACCCGGGTTGAAAAAGTCATCCCGGGAACGACGGTCCTCGCCGGGTATTGAGACCGGATTGCAGCACGAAAGCCGCGTTACTGCGCTCACCGTGCCTCTCCGGCGCCTGGCAGCGCTCTTGCGAAAGCGAGGGAGACCCAAGCGGGAAAACAGGAGAAGGAGGCAACCATGGCGAACGAAGTTCGAATCAAGCTGACCCCCGAGCAGAAGGCCAAGATCAAGTCAGCGACCGGTCAGGTCATGAGCGAGATCAGGGTCGGGAGCCTCGGGAACAGCCCGGCCGTGACGAGCGCGAAGACGCTGTCGGCCCGCAGCGCGCGCGAGACGATGTCGGCCCGTAGCGCGCGCGAGACGCTGTCGGCCCGCAACGCCCGCGAGACGCTGTCGGCCCGCAATGCCCGCGAGACGCTGTCGGCCCGCAACGCCCGCGAGACGCTGTCGGCTCGCAACGCCCGCGAGACGCTGTCGGCTCGCAGCGCCCGCGAGACGCTGTCGGCCCGCAGCGCCCGCGAGGCCCTGTCGACCCGTGCCACGCGCGCCACGGACAACGACGAGTAGGGCGACGCACTTCGAGAGATCGCGAGGGGCGTTCCCGGCCGGGAGCGCCCCTCGACGTGTTTTCAGAGCGTCACCAGAAGACGGTCCTCATCCAGCGGCCGAGGATTCGGAAGCCGCGGGCGGCCCATGAACGGCGAGGACCGGCGATTTTTGCGCGAACGGGAGAGCCCGGCCGCAGCGTCCCCCCGGGATTCGGAAAGAACGCGAGCGCGACGAAGCGATCCGGCATCTCGCCGGGCAGGGACTCGACGCCCGGAGCCGCAGTTCCCGGCTGACCGGCCGTCGCGGGCGCGATGCGCCGGACGGTCCCGTGGATCGCCTCGAGCGGCCGCTGCCGCACGTAGGCGGTCACGTCGGCTCCGACCCGGAGGTCGTCGTGGAGCCGCTCGGAGACCGGGAGGGGCGCGACCAGCTCGCGGCAGTCGCCGACTTCGAGAAGCATCGTTCCCTTCGACACGAATCGGTGCTCGAGGTCCTCGGTTCGCGGCGTGAGGACGAGCCCGGCGAGAGGGCTGCGCACCGCGAGCCTCTCGAGGCGGGCCTGGGCGCCCGTCAGGGCGACGTCCGCAGACTCCGACTTGCGCTCGTCCCGATAGGCGCTGCCCGCGTCGCCCTCCGAGCGCGAGGCGCGCGCGGCCCCCGCTGATCGCTCGCGGTCGCCGGCGGATTCCGCCGCCGCGGCCGTCGCGGCAGCGCTCGACATGCGGACGAGGACGTCTCCGGCGCCGACCGCGTCGCTCTCCTTCGCGAGCACCGCCTCGACGCGCCCGTCCTCGGGGGCCTCGACGCGCAGGCGCGCGGAAGGGGCGAGGACGCCCTCGCTCGTCAGCGTCTCCCGGCTGAATGGGACGAAGAGGAGAAGGAGCAGAACGGCCGCGAGGGCCGCGAGGCGGGGCCGGGCGGCGCGAGACATCAGGAACTCCTTCTTGTCGAGATAGAGGAGGCGTGCCGTCCTGAAGACGAGCCGAACGCGTTTCTTGAAGATGAACGCGAGCGAGGCGACGAGGAGAACGACCGCGAAGTCCGGAACGATCTTGTGGTAGAGGTTGTTCAGGACCCCGCCGATGAACGACATGATCACGCCGACGTAGGCCAGTGCCAGGGGCCCGTAGATCCAGTAGATCCGGCGCCTCCGCGTCGTCGTGACGGGGACCTGCACGTCGAGGCGCAGGACGTGTTTCTGGAAGACGAGGCCGAGGTAGTGGAAGGACTCCTCGCGCAGGTCGGGCATCTCGAGGAAGCTCGTGAGGGCGTGGTAGCCGTCGATCTTCACGAGCGGGTTCACATTGAAGAAGATCGTCGAAATTCCCGTGAAGAGCATCGTCTTGTACGCGAGTTCGTGCAGAAGCGTGTCGGGATACGACGCGACCCACAGCGCGGTCGCCCCGGCGCAGACGAAGCCCTCCACGTAGATCCCCGCCGTGTTGACCCACATCCGGTGCCACTTGTTCTCGAAGAGCAGCGCGTCCGTCGTGTCGCAATAGAACGCGGGCGTGAAGTAGAGCAGCGCGAGCCCGATGTCGTGAACCTCGCCGCCGTAAATCTTCACCGCGTAGGCGTGCCCGTACTCGTGGAAGAAGCCGAGGAACGAGAGGATGAAGAAGAAATGAACCGCGTCGATGAACGGCTTGTGCAGGAACGCATACAGCTCGTAGGTCCCCGTGAAGATGGGCTCCCAGTGAAGGACGAAGACTCCGATCGTCCAGGCCACGGCGATTGACCAGGCGATCACGACGGGCGGCGTCCAGATCCACCGGACGTACTTCACCGTCCGCTTCAGGAATTCCTCGGGATCCAGGACATGGAAGAGGAGAAAGAAGGGGTTGAAGCCCTCGGCCTTCTCCTCCGCCGCCCGCTGCCGCGCCTCCTTGGAGTGGGCGAGGAGCTGGAGGCTCTTCTCCGCTCCGGACCGCTCGATGAAGTCGATCTTGCGCAGCATCTCCTCGTACTCGAGGACGAGCGTGAGGTCGATCGGGTCGAACGGGTAGCGGACCCCGTAATCCGCGACGATCTCGGGGCGCGTGCGCGTCCCGTCGAAGAACTCGATGAGGCGCCACTCGTAGTCGGCGAAGACGTAGTACTTCGTCCGGTCCGGATCCTTGACCATGATCCGGGTCTCGCCCATCTGGACCTGGGGCCTCACGACGAGGTTCTTCTTGAGTGAGGGCCGTTCTCCCCGCGCGCCGAACTTCTCGGCCAGGAGCGCGGCGCCCCTCTCGGCGGCCAGTCCGGGCCGCGACGCGGGCGCGGCGCTCACGGCAGGACCGGCCAGAGCTTGGCGTAGAGCCAGCGGGCGGGGCGCCTCAGGACGAGAGTCGCAATGCTGCTCCACCCGACGCGGACCTTGCCCCGCCCCTGCATGCCGGTTTTCAGGAGGCCGTCCACGTTCTCGATTCCGATCTCGGCCACGACGAACCGGTCCTTGCCTTCCTCGCGTACGACGGCGCCGACGCGTGTGACGGAGCCGGCAAACGTGCGGCCCGGGTAGGTGTTGAGCTTGACCTCGGCCGGCTGGCCGGGCCGGAGGCGCGCGGCCTCCTCCTCGGGGATCGCGACCTCGGCGACCATCGTCCGCGTGTCGGCCACGACGCAGAGCTCGGCGCCGCGCGCGAGGTTCTGGCCGACGCGCTCCTGGACCCGGGGCGTCACGACGACGCCCTCGACGGGCGAGACGAGGCGCGTGCGGGCGAGCCGCTCGTCCTCGAGCGCGATGCGCGCCGCGAGCTCCTTGCGGTGAGACTCGGCCTCGAACGCGGCCGCCGCGTCGCCCGCCGCGCGGAAGCGCGACACGTCCGCCTCCGCGATGTCGTAAGCGGCTCGCGCCGCGGCGGCGGAGGCGGCGTAGGCCTCGTTCTCGAGCACGGCGACGACCTCTCCCGCCTTCACGGAGTCGCCCTCCAGCTTGAGGACACGGGCGACGACGCCGTCCACGCCCGCGGTGACGGCGGCCCGCCGCGCGGGGAGCACGCGCGCGTTTCCCGTGAGCCGGAACCGCCACGGCACGAGGAAGAGCACGACCAGAAGGCCGATCGCTCCAAGGCTCCACGTGACGCGGCGGGAGCGCGGGACGCCGAGGAGCTTCTTCTTCTTTTCCAGGAACGGCTGCAGGAAGCCCGCGAGGGGCACCTGCCGGTAGAGCTGGGCGTTGCGAACGGCCACGGTGGCCTGGTTGACGAGGATCTGGAGGAGGCTGCGCGTCTCCTCGTCGAATTCGAGGCGCTCGGAGCTCTCGAACCCGAGGACGCCGAGCGGACCTTCGTCGTCCTTGAGGAGGATCCCGTAGAACGACTTCAGCTTTCCCTCGGCGAAGAACGCGCGGAACTTCTCGGTCGTCTCGGGCCGCGAGGTCTCGAGCGTCCCGTCCTCGCTCTCGACGATCGAGACGTCCGCCCCGCCGCCGTAGACCCATTCGAGGATCTCGGTGGTCCGCTTCAGATCGGGCCGGCTGCGGTCCAGCTCGAGGATCCCGGAGACCGCGCCGAGCCGCAGGCGACCTCGGTCCTGGATTCCGATCGCGCATCGGTCGTAGCGGATGAGCGCCGCGGTGGAGTTCACGATCGCATTCATGACCTTGTCGAGGTCCAGCGTGGACGTGATCTCGCGGCTCACGGTCAGGAGGGCGTCGAGCTCCTCGACCTTCTTCTCGGCCTCGTACTGGCGTGCGTTGTGGAGCGCGCGCACGGCCTGGCGCGCGAGATCGACGAGCAGCTCCTCGTCGCCGTCGCTGAATTCCGGATGCCGCCCGCGCTTGTTCGCGAGGGCGAGAACGCCGACCGGCGCGTCGTCTTCGACGAGGCGCACGGCGAGAAGCGCGTGAACGGGGTAGGCCGGGTCGGCCGTGCGGATCGGGTCGTCCTCCGGGAGGGAGTTCCGGCGCAGGACCTCCGTGTCCGCGAGGACGTTCGCGACGACGGAGGCGCCCACGGAGGCCGGGGGGGAGGCGACGTCATAGTTCGGGTTGACGGCCGTCGCGGCGAGGACGACCTCGTCGTCCTGGAGGAACCAGAGCGAGGCCACCTCGCAGGTGCAGAAATCTGCGGCCTTCCGGGTGATCAGCGCGTCGAGCTCGGCGAGGTCGATCGTCGAGCCGAACGCCTTGGACAGGTCGAAGAGGCTCGTGAGGCGCTCGATGGCCTGGAGCATCCCCGACGCCTTGCGCTCGGCGGCTCGAGCCTTCGCGAGTGCCGGGACGACGGCCTCGAGGAACGGGAGCGTCCTCGCGAGCACGGGCGCCGGCTCGGGGGCCCGGCGGAAGAAGAAGGCGACGACGGCGGCCACGGCGCGGTCCTGAACCACGGGGAGAAGAAGGCACGCCTCGGCGCCCGCCGGCGCCGTCGTGAGGAGTGCGTCGTCGGAGCGGGTGAAGCGGTCACGGCCGAGGAGGACGGCCGAGCGGTCGCGCAGGAGCTCGTGCAGCAGGCCCCGGTCCCGGGGGGCCGCCCGGCGCAGAGCCTTCGGCGTTCCCTCCCCCCAGGCGCCTGCGCAGACGAATCCCGCCTGGGCGCCGTCGGGAGCGAAGAGCAGCGCCGCGTCGGCCCCCGCGGCCGCAGCCGCTCGCCGCGCCACGAACGCGGCGACCTGGGCGAATCCTTCGCAGGCCGCCAGCTCCGCCAGCGCCGAGGCGTCGGCGGCTCCGCCCGGACCTGGACTCTCCCATCCGCTGGACATGAAACTCTAGAAGCTGGAGACCGCCTTCTCGAGATCCGTGAACGTTTCGAAGACGGAATCGAGCTTCGTCATTTCGAGGAGCTTGCGCATGTGCGGCCCGACGCCGAGAAGCTTCGTCTGCCCGCCCTCGTGCTGCGACGTCGTCAGGGCCCGGACGAGGGCGCCGAGTCCCGTCGAGTCCACGAAGCGCAGGCCCGTGCAGTCCACGAGGAGGTGGACCTTCCCCTCCTCGAGCAGGCGCGACACGGTCCGCTTGAAGAGCGTTTCGGAATCGCCGATTCCGAGGTCGCCCTTCAGCGTGAGGATCGTCACGCGTCCGTCGTCGCGGATTTCGAGATCCATGGGATTTTGTGGCGCGAGGATCTCAGAAACGGCGGGTTAATGCTAGCCGGACGCGAGGATCCGGCGCGGGACGTCGGACGCCGCGCGCACGGCGACCTCTTCGGGGAGGCCCGTTTCCGCGAGGCGGCGCACGCAGTCGTCGAGGAGCGCCGTCGAACCCGCGAGCGCGCCCGCGGCATTACGCGCCGCGCCACCCTCCACCTCGAGCGTTTCGCCCCAGACGGAATAGCTCCCGTCGCCGAGGCCCGCGGCCGGCATCGCGTCGCTGATCAGGGCGACGCGCCCGTCGCCCTTGGCGCGGAAGACGAGCTTCAGCATCTCCCGGGAGAGATGGTGGCCGTCGGCGATGACGTCCACGCTCACGCCGTCCGTCACGAGGCCCCATCCGATCGGCCCCGCCTCGCGGTGGTGCAGCGGCCTCATGGCGTTGCCGAAGTGGGTCATGTGCCGCGCGCCGGCGGCACGGGCCGCCTCGAGCGCCGCGACGTCGGCCTCCGTGTGGCCGATCGAGACAACGAACCCGCGCCGGACGAACTCCTTCACGACCGCGATCCCGCCGGGAATCTCGGGCGCGAGCGTCGTCACACCGCGCCCCGGGGCGGAGGAGGCGATCTCGAAGAAGGCGCCGAGGGCGAGGCCGTCGGTCCCGTCGAGAAAGTCCTTCCGGTGCAGCGCGCCGCACCGCGCGTGAGACACGAACGGGCCCTCGAAGTGCAGGCCGAGCGGGAGCGCTCCCATGCCGTCGCCGTCGGCGCGCGTCCGCATCCACGCCGAGAGGCGCGTCACGGCCGCGGCCATCTCCGGCAGCGGCAGCGGGACGAGCGTGGGCAGGAAGCCGGAGACGCCGCGGGCCCAGAGCCCCGCGGCGAGACGGTCCATGTCGATGGCCGACGCGGTGAGCACGTCCACGCCGAACGCACCGTGGATGTGGAGGTCGACGAAAACGGGAGCCGAAGAAGAACTCTTTGCTCCCGAGCTCATCCGCGGCCTTCTTCGGGGGGCTGACTCAACGCAGCGGCCACGTTCGAATTCTTCTTAGAAAGGTGAAGAACGGCCGCCGAAGCGTCGAGTTTCCATTTCGCCGCGATGAGTGCGGAAGGCAAATGCCAATTAACCATTCTAAGAAGATCTTCGGCTTTCTCTTCGGACGTTGCGGCTATGTCGCGCACGATGCGGATGGCGCGCCTCTTCAGTTTTTCGTTCGTCGGCTGCATCGCGACCATCTCGCCCTCGTAGACGAGGCCGCGTTTCGCCATCACGGCCGTCGAGAGCATGTTGAGCGCGATCTTCTGCGCCGTTCCCGCCTTCAGCCGGCTCGACTCGGCGAGGACCTCTTTCCCCGTGTCGAGGAGGATGCCGATCTCCGCCTCGCCGAGGAGCGGCGCTCCCGGCCGGCAGACGACGGAGACGGTCAGCGCGCCCTTCGCCTTCGCTTCCCTGAGCGCGCCGCGCACGTACGGCGTCGCGCCGCTCGCGGCGATTCCGACGACGGCGTCCCTCGCCGTCAGCCCGGCGCGGAGGAGGTCGACGGCGCCGGCGTCGGCGTTGTCCTCGGCGCCCTCGACGGCCTCGAACATCGCGCGTTTCCCGCCCGCGAGGAGCGCGACGACGAGCGCGGGGTCCGTCCCGAACGTCGGCGGGAGCTCGGCGGCATCCAGGGCGCCGAGCCGACCGCTGGTTCCGGCGCCGATGTAGAACCACCGGCCGCCGGCGTCGAGCCGCGCCGCGATCGCGTCGGCGGCGCGGGCGAGGTCCGGAAGCGCCGCGCCGACGGCCGCCTGAATGCCCGCGTCGGCCGCGTGCATCCGGGCCAGCAAGGCGCCGGTCTCGCTCAAGCGCGGGCGCCCGCCCGGGCGCGTGCGAGGCGGATGGCGCCGATCTCGGGTGGGAACGCCGGCGGGCCCACCCGCGCGCCGGGCGCGACGGCGTGAAGCTCGGCCGCGAGCGGCCCGAGAAGGAGATCGCCCGCGGCGAAGACGCCGCCGACGGTCGAAACAGGAAACGTCTCCGTCTCGAGGCGAAGCTTGCGAATGACGGTGACGGCCGCGAGGGCGAGCTCGCGGCCGGCCTCGCCGAGAATCCGCCTCGCCTCGCCGTCCCCTCCCTTCGCAGCCGAGAGGACGAGCGGGAAGTAGGCGGCGACGTCTCCGGCTCCGCCCTCGGACCGGTAGACCTTCGAGAGGAGCTCCTCGAGCGTGTGGATGCCGCGCTCGGACTCGAAGAGCAGCCTGCGGATCTCCGTCTTCGGGCCGCGGCCGTCGAGCTCCCGGACGACGGCCGCGAGGCCCTGGCGCGCGATCGCGTAACCCGAGCCTTCGTCGCCGAGCAGGGGTCCCCATCCGCCGGCTCGCGCCTCGGCGCCGTCCGTGCCGCGGCCGAAGGCGATGGCGCCCGTCCCCGCGATCAGGACGACCCCCGGCCCGTCGGGGTCGCCGGGGGCGGCGCCCGCGAGGGCGATGCGCGCGTCCGTCGTCACGAAGACGCGGCCCGCCCCGAAGTGCTCCTCGAGGGCGGCGGTCAGCGGCTGGACGAGGCCCGCGGACTCCACTCCCGCGAGGCCCACGCCGACGCGCTCGGCGCGCCGGATGGAGACCACGGCCGAGGTCGCGGCGTCGCCGGCGGCCTCGAGGATCGTCTCGACGACGAGCGGAAGCGGGCGCGTCGCGGCGTTCGCGGGCCCGGATGCGCCGCGCCCCATGGGGACGAGATCCTCGCCCGCCACGACGGCGCGCGTGCGCGTGCCTCCCCCGTCGACGCCGATCCAGAACGCGGACATGCCGCCAGCTTAGCAAGGCAGGGGAGGTAACCTCCTCCCTGATGAAACGCCTGTTTTTGCTGCTCGCCGCGACGCTTGCCGCGAAGACGGCGGTGCTCGCGCAGCTGGGGAGTCACCCGTTGCTCCAGCCCTACGGCGAGATCGACAGCGGCGTGTACGCCCGGCTCGCGCACCGCATCGCGGGCGGAGATCTGCTGCTGCGCGGCGATGCCGTGCCGTACTTCGTGAGCCCGCTCTACGCGTATTTCCTCGCGGCGACGGGGCCCTCGTTTCCGGTCGCCCGCGTCGTCCAGATCCTGCTCGGCACCGCGGCCGTCGCCCTCGTGTTCCTCACGGCGCGCCGGCTCTTCGGCGAGCGCGCCGCGCTCGCGGCGGGGGTCCTTTACGCCCTCGCGGGCGTCGTGACGTTCCACGAGGTCTTGATCCTGCAGGCGGCGATCGACCCGTTTCTCACCGCGCTGTTCCTGTACCTGCTGGCAAGGGCGGTTCGTTCGGAAGAGGAAGAGGAAGAGAGAGAGAAGATTTCCTTGAAGGTGAAGAGGGGAGAGGCGCGGACGGGGACCCGTGTGCGCTTGGGAGAGATCGTGGCCGCGGGGGCCGCCGGCGGTTTTCTCTCCCTCAACCGCCCGAATGCGCTGCTCTGCGTCGCAGCGGTCGCCGTGGCCCTTGCGCTCTTCACCTTCAAGGAAAATCCTCTTCGAAGGGTGTGGATCGCTTCGGCCTTCGTCGCGGGTGCGGCCGTGACGATCGCTCCCTTCACTCTCAGAAATCTCTTCGTCTCCCGTGAATTCGTCCTCGTCTCCTCGCACGGCGGGCTGAACTTCCTCGTCGGGAACGGGCCGGGCGCGGACGGCGTCTACCGTCAGCTGCCCGGGATCACGCCCGACATCGGCGGCCAGGCGGCCGACACGAAGCGCGTCGCGGAGGCGGCCGAGGGCCGCGCACTGACGACCGGGGAAGTCTCCTCGCACTTCGCGCGCGAGGCATTTCGCTGGATTCGCGCGAACCCCGGCTCCGCCGCCTCTCTCTTTCTGCGAAAGATCCGGTTCACGCTCTCCGGCGACGAGGCCCCGCTCAACTTCAGCTTCCCGTGGTACCGCGAGAAGAGCCTTGCGCTGAAGCTCCTGTTCGTCGGTCCCGGCCTCCTCGTGCCGCTCGCGGGCGCGGGTCTCGTCTTCGGCCTCCTCGGGGCCGCGGGCGCCGCGAGCGAGAGGCGGCCGGCGCTGCTCGTCTGGGCCACGTTCATCCCGGCGTACGTCTTCGCCGTCGCGGCGTTCTTCGTCGCGACGCGGTACCGCCTTCCCTTGCTCGTGGCACTTTCTCCGCTCGCCGGCGCCGCGGTGACACAGGCCGGAGAGGCGTGGCGCGCGAAGGGCGCCCGTCTCGCCGTCGCCGCGGCGGCGGCCACAGTCCTCGCGATCGTCTCGATCTGGCCGACGGGCCTCTGGGACGGCGCGCCGGACGAGGAGATGCACCTCGTCCTCTGGGAGATCGAGAAGGGAGAAGCCGGGGCGATGGCGCACGCCGAGAGCGCGGCGCAGGCGCACCCGGACCCCGGCCTCGTCTGGCTGCGCGCGGGCCGCTCCTTTGCGGCCGCCGGAAAGCCCGAGGCCGCGGCCGCGGCCTTCGCGCGCTCCCTCGCGTCGTCTACGCCGAAGCCGGAGGCCGCCGTCGCACTCTCGGCCCTTCTCGAGCAGCGCGGTCTCTCGCGAATGAAAGGCGGCGACGTGGCGGGCGGTCGCGCCGACTTCGAGGAGGCCGTGCGGCTGGACGCCGCGAACGCGGCGGCGCGCCTCAACCTGGCCGTCGCGTGCGCGATGGCGGGGGAGACGGACCGGGCCCGCGGCCTCGCGCGCGAAGCGCTCGTCCTGAAGCCGGACTACGAGAAGGCCGCGGCGTTCCTGAAGGCGCTCGACGGCGCCAAATGAAACGGCCCGGCGTTTCCGCCGGGCCGTCACGTTGAGAGAGAGAAGGGGGTTCGGGGGAACCCTCTTTCGAGCCGCTTCAGCGGCGGGGTTCCCCCGGATTCAGATCAGAAGTCGAGGCGAGCCGTGAGCGTGAAACGCCGCGGCGAGGACCAGCTCGTCGCGTTGCCGAAGTTCGCGTTCGGCTGGTTCGTCTGCTGCCAGCCGAGGTTGCCGGCCGGGTTGCCGTCCACGTACCCGTCGTTGTACTTGATCGAGTTGACGCTGAGGACCGTCTGCGTGTCGAAGACGTTCGCGACGCGGGCCTCGAGCCGGACGGCCATGTTGCCGCCGAGCTTGAGGTTGTACGCGAGGAGCAGGTCGACGGTCGTCCACGTCGGGAGCCGGTTCGTGCCGGCGGGCTCGAGGTAACGGCCGCTCGTCGTCGACGGCGTGCCTCCACGGGCCTCCCACGGCGTGCCGCTCTGGACGCGGAGGAACCCTCCGACGACGAAGCCCATCGGCAGGTCGTACGAGCCCATCAGCTTGAAGATGATCGGGCGGTCCTGTCCGAGGTGGCCGTAGCGGTTCGGGTCGGCGCTGTTCCAGCCCGGCTCGTCCTCGAGGAACGAGGACGTGTTGAAGAGGCCGATGCCGTAGTCCTCGTCCCAGTTGCCGTAGAGCCTGCTGAACGTGACGTTCATGTCCGCGTACCAGGAGTTCGAATACCGCTTCTGGATGTCGATCGTGAGGGCGTCGTACGTGCGGCGGGCGTTGAAGAAGTTCTTCGCCTGGAAGGAGCCGAAGTAGTTGTTGACGTCGATCGGCGCGTCCTCGAACGCGTTCTTGAGGTTCCGGTACTGGTAGTACGCGTCGACGCTGATGTCCTTGGTGAGGGCGGCGGAGTACCCGACGGAGAATTCCTCGTACTTGGGAGGCTTGAGGTCGGGCGGGATGACCTTGCCGCCCGACGAGCCGCGGTACTGCGAGCCGAGGAAGACGCCGGTCGTCCCGTTGAAGTAGGCCTGGTCCTGACGGATGCGGTACGGGGCGAAGGAACGCGCCGTCGACTTCTGGTCCACGCCGGCGTACTCGCCGTACGTCGCGTAGAACTTGTCGCTCGGGAGGAGGTTCGTGTTCCACGTGATTCCGAGGCGCGGCTGGATTTCCTGGCTCCAGTCGAACGTCATGAAGTTGTAACGCACGTCGGACGTGTTCGGCGCGGTCGTGGACGAGCCGCAGACGTTGCCCGTCTTGCACAGCTGGGCGAAGTCGTCCTTGTTCACGAGGACGCCCAGGTAGACGGTCAGGTTCTTCATCGTGATCGTGTCCTGGATGAACGCGGAGTACGTCCGAGCCAGCGAGTACTGGACGGGCTGAGACGTGTAGTACCGGGCGCGGACCGTGCCGGACACGGACGTGCCGCAGACCGACGCGGGACACGTCTGGCCGGTGGCCCAGATGCCCCAGCCGTTCGTCGCGCGGACGGTGTCCATCTGGGCGTCTTCGTAGCCGCCGCCGACCTTGAACGCATGCTGCATGGAGCCGCCGTCGAAGTACTGGCTCAGTGTGGCCTTGATCTCGCTGCGCTTGTACTTCTCGCCGGTCTCGGCGAACTCGGGCACGCCGACGTTGCCGCCATTGCGGGCCGGGTCGGCGTAGGCGCCGTAGGCACCGAGGTTCTTGGGGTTGATGACCGCGGGCTGGAACGGCGCGAGCACCGTCTGCGCCGCCGAGGTGTCATTCTGCTCGAGGTAGACGTACTTCGCCTCGACGACCGTGTTCTTGGACGCGAACCAGTCGACCGAGAGGTTGCCGACGTAGTTCGTCGTGTCCGCGCCCTGCGCGGCGCTCGGCAGGTCGTAGATCGAGCCAAACTGGTCGGTGGACTTCGCCGGGAGCGCGCGGAAGCCCGCGTTCACGAGGAGGGACTGGCCGGCGAAGTACGTCAGCTTTCCGAAGTAGTCGCCGTTGTGCGACTTCGAGTCGGGCTGCGTCGTCGTGACGCCGCCGACGGTGGCCGACTGGCCGGACGTCTTCGCGTCGTAGTACGCACCGGACACGTAACCGAAGAGCGTGTCCTTGATGATCGGGAACCCGAAGTTCGCCTGGCCGTTGTAGAGGTCCGTGTCGGACTGGACGTCGAACGACCGGTTCGCCTGGAAGGAGCTGGGGGACAGGTTCACCTGGACGGCGCCGGCGATCTGGTTCGAGCCGGACTTCGTGACGGCGTTGATCATCGCGCCCGACGTGCGGCCGAACTCGGCCGAGATGCCGGCCTTCTTGACGTTGAAGTCCGCGATGTCGAGCTGGTTCGTATCGACGCCAAGCCACCCGTAGCCCGGGTTCGTGACGTTGACGCCGTCGAGGAGGTACTTGTTGTCCTGGCGCGTGCCGCCGGAAATGGACACGAAGCCCTGGCCGCTCGTGTCGGTGGGGGCGCCCGGAATGATCTTGATGACGCCCTGGTACGTCCGCGAAAGCGGGAGGTCCTTGAGCGTGTTGTCGGTGTAGTTGAAGTTACTCTCGGACGACGTCTTGTCGATCTCGGCGGCCGCGCCGGTCACGACGACCTCGGCCTTCGCGGACGAGACGAGGATCAGCGTGAGCTGCGCGTCGTTGTCGACGTAGGCCCGGACTTTCTGGCTCGCCGAGCCGAGGCCCTTGAGGTCCGCCGTGACGACGTAGTCGCCGGGCAGCAGGACGTCGAACTTGAAGGCGCCGCTCGCGTTCGTGACGGTCGTACGGGGCGCCTGAGCGCCCGTGATCTTCACGGTAGCGCCGGGAACGGCGAGGCCTCCGCCGTCTTTCACGACGCCGGACACCGAGCCGGTCTCACCGGCCCACGCCGCCGTCGCGAGGACGGTGACGAGGAGCACGAGACAGATTCGCGAGATCAACCGCATTTCAAAAACCTCCTCCAAATAAAAGGTCCGTTCATTAAAGGTAAGCGTGCAGATCGAGTCTTACCACGATTCTAGCGCGTGATTCTCGACAACTTCGGGGGCTCCAAACCATTGGATCGGGCCGGGCGGACGGGGCCAGAATCTTCTAACAACGCGTCGAAATCCGAGGGTCCGGGGCGACGCGCGGCGCTGCTAGAGTCGGACCGTGGCATCGGCGTCGGCCGTCCTCTACCTCCACGGCCTCGCGTCGTCTCCCCTTGGCCGCAAGCGGGCCGTGCTCGAAGATCGCCTCGGCCCGGACGGCATCGAGATCGTGGCGCCGGACCTGAACGTTCCAAGCTTTCGAAAGCTGGATTTCTCGGAAATGGTCCGTGCGGCGCGGACGGCGTGCGACCGCGCACGGCCGCGCGTCATTGTCGGAAGTTCGCTGGGAGCCTTGGTCGCTCTTTCACTCGCAGAATCTTTCCCCCTTCTCTCTCCTCCTCCCCCTCTCGTCCTCGTCGCTCCGGCACTCGGCTTTCACGAGAGGTGGAAGGAGAAACTGCCCGAGAGCGACACGTTCGACCTCTTCCACCACGGCGAGGAGCGGCAGCTGCCGATCCACCGGCGCTTCTTCGAGGAGATGGCGCTCGTGCGCGTCGACGACGCCCCGCCGCCGGTTCCGGTCTCGGTCGTCATGGGGACGGACGACGAGACCGTGCCGTACGCGCTCGTCGCCGATGCCTGGGAGCGCTGGGAGGCGTCCGGCCGGCTCGTGAAGGGCTCGCGCTTCCACCGCGTCGCGGGCGGCGACCACGGCCTCGTCGCGCACGGCGACGAGATCGAGAGCGCCGTGCGGGAGCGGCTGGCGGGCTAGGCCGTCTTCCGGCCGACCGTGAGGTAGTAGACCGGAATCCCCGCCGCCACGACGCCGAGGACGGCGAGCGTGCTCATGCGGCTGCTCTCCTGGACGATCGCGTTGCCGAGGAGGTAGAGCACGGACGCGAGGAAGACGACGGGAAGCACGGGATAGAGCGGTACTTTGAACGTCGGGGCGTAACCGGGCTTCTTTCGGAGCCGGAAGATCGACGCGACCGCGAGCGCGTAGAACGGCAGGAACGCCGTGACGAACGCGTCCGCGAGCTGCTCGAAGTTGCGCGAGAGGACGAAGACGATCCCGAGGCCCGCCGTCATCGAGATCGAGATCCACGGCGTGCCGAAGCGCGGGTGGACGGACGCGACGGGGGCGAAGAAGAGGCGGTCGGCCGCCATCGCGAAGAAGACGCGCGGGCTCGTGAAGAGGACCGTGTTCAGGGTTCCGAACGTCGAGACCATGACGGTGATGGACACGAACGCGGCGCCGGCCGTTCCGAGGACGACCTGCGCGACGTCGGCCGCGACGAGCTTCGAGACGCGGATCTTCTCGATCGGGAGGACCGCGAGGTACGCGACGTTCGCGGCGAGGTAGATCGCGACGACGAGAAGCGTCCCGCCGATGAGCGCGCGCGGGAGGTTCTTCTGCGGGTCCTTCACCTCGCCGGCGTTGTAGGCGAGGTCGGCCCAGCCGTCGAACGCCCAGAGCGTCGAGACGAGCGCGAGACCGAACGCGGCGACGTGGAAGCTGCCGGCGGGCACGGCGGGCGAGAAGTTGCCGCCCGTCTTCGGGAGGCCGACGAAGAGCGCGACGAGGACGATGAAGACGAGGCCGCCGTACTTCGCGATCACCGTCACGTTGCTCACGTTCGACGCGAAGCGGACGCCGAAGATGTTGAAGCCCGCCGTGAGCGCGATCGCGAACGCCGCGAACCAGCGCACGGCCATGACCTTGTCCGGCGCCTGCGGGTTCTGGCCCGTCACGCGGAAGAAGTACTCCGAGAACGTGATCGCGATGGCGCCGAGCGACGCCGCGCGGATCATGGAGAACTGGCCCCATCCGAAGAGGAACCCGGCGAGGCGTCCCCAGCCGTCGCGGCAGAAGACGTACATGCCGCCCGTCTGGGGCAGCGCGCTCGCGACCTCGGCGAGGGTGAGCGCGCCGCAGAGCGCGAAGACGCCGCCCGCGGCCCACACGGCGAGCATGGGGAGCGGGCCGGGCAACTTGTCCGCGATGCCGGCCGGAGAGCGGAAGATCCCGGAGCCGATCGTCGAGCCGATGACGACCGCGACGGCGCTCCAGAAGCCGATGCGGCGGGCAAGGACCGGAGCTTCGCGACCAGAGACCGTGTCGGGCATCCGGAGATGTTACGTCGGAACGATCAGCGCCCGCGCGCCGCCGCTCCGAAGAGGAAACCCGCGAGCGTCTCGGCGACATAGAGCCCGGGCAGGATCTGTACGGCTTCGCCGAAGGAGGCCCGGTCGAACACGACCCAGAGCCAGAGCAGCGTCCCGGCGCCGACGATCGCACCGCGCGCGGCCTCGAACGGGCTCGACGGGAGGCGCTTCATCGCGCCGAGAAGAAGGAGGATCCCCGTCAGGAAGAGCGCCGCGGCGGGATAGGCGAGGAGAACACGCGCCGCGGGCGGCCACTCGCCGCGCGCGATCTCGCCGGGCGCGACGGCCGCGAGGAGCGGCAGGAAGACCCAGGCGACGGCGAGTCCGAGCTTGAAGACACCCGACAGGAATCGGGCGCCGCGGTGCGCGGCCGGGGTCCGGCCGCGGCGGGCGGCCTTGAGGTCCTTCGCGGCGCTCGACGTGAGGCCCGTCTCCTTCGCGAGGCGCGACGGGTCGAGGAGGTCGGCGATCGAGAGGCGCAGGCAGAGCAGCCCCCACAGCGCAGCAGGCCCGAGGACGCGTCCCTCGCCGAAGAAGACGAGAGCCGCGGCGACGAAGAGGAGGATCCCGGCGACCTCTAGCAGCCAGCGTGCTCCTTCGAGGAAGCGCGAAGCGGCGCTCTCCCTCCGCAGGCCCGCGAGAGCGCGGTGAACGAGGCCGGCCGTGAACGTCACCGTGAGGACGGCGCCGCCGAACGGACGCGCGAACCCCGCGGGCACGAGCCTCGCCGCGAGGAGCGGGAAGAGACAGCCGCCGAGAAGCGTCAGGACGCGGAACGCCGCCACGCGGCGGTCGGGCCCGGCCGCGAGCGACGAGTAGAGGAGGAGAACGGCAGCGCCGAGGAGTGCGAGCGCCCACGCGGCGCGCGAGGCGAGCGGCATCGCTGCGGGGAAGAACGGCAGCGTCGCGATCTTCGCTCCCGCACCCGTCCGGTCGAGGACGAGAAGAACGAAGTCGAACGCGCGCGCGAGGAAGGCGGACACCGGGGTGGAACGATAACCGGGGCGAGCCGCTTGACCCGGAGCGCGTTTCGCCGCACCCTCTGCCCGCCTCATGGCCACCACCTACACCGCCCGCGACATCACCGTCCTCGAAGGCCTCGATCCGGTCCGCAAGCGCCCCGGCATGTACATCGGAGGCGTCGACACGCGGGGCCTCCACCACCTCGTGAACGAGATCGTCGACAACGCGATCGACGAGGTCATCAACGGCTTCGCGACCCGCCTCGACGTGACGCTCTTTGCCGATGGGAAGGAGATCGAGGTCACGGACAACGGGCGCGGCATCCCGGTCGACGTCCACCCGAAGTACAAGAAGAGCGCCCTCGAGCTCATCCTCACGACGCTCCACGCGGGCGGAAAGTTCGAGCAGGGAAACTACCTGCACTCGGGCGGCCTGCACGGCGTCGGCTCGTCCGTCGTCTGCGCGCTCTCGTCCGAGATGACCGTCACGGTCAAGCGCGACGGCCACACGTGGCAGCAGACGTACGCGAAGGGAAAGGCGACGTCGAAGGTCGCGAAGATCTCGGGCGGCGAGAAGGTGCGCGGCTCGGGGACGACCGTGCGCTTCCGGCCCGACGTCGAGATCTTCGGCAAGCTCGCGTTCGACGCGGCGGAGATCCGCGACCGCCTCGAGGCCAAGACGTACCTCCACCGCGGGCTGCGCGTCGTGTTCACGGATGAGACGAAGAAGCCGGCCGTGCGGGAAGAACTCTCGCACGAGGGCGGTCTCGCGGACTGGCTGATGCACGTCGTCGCCCAACGGGGAAAGGCCGCGACGCACGCGGGCGCGTTCGTCCTCGAACGCCCGGAGGACCCCCGCCTCGAGCTCGCGCTCGTCTGGACCGAGGCGACGGACGAGCACGTCCGCTCGTTCGTGAACGGCGTCTCCACGCCGTCCGGGGGCACGCACGAGAACGGGCTGCGCTCGGGCGTCACGAAGGCCGTGCGCAACTACGTCGAGACGCACGAGCTACTCCCGAAGGGCGTCAGCGTGACGGCGGAGGACATCCGCGAAGGCCTCGTCGTCCTCCTCTCGGCCTACGTCCTCGAGCCGCAGTTCCAGGGCCAGACGAAGGACCGCCTGAACAACCCCGAGATGGCGGCGGCCGTGGACGGCGCCGTCCGCCCCGCGCTCGAGAAGTGGCTGAACGAGAACCCGACGCTCGCCGAGCAGATCGTCGGCCGCATCGTCCTCGCGGCGCGGGCGCGCGAGGCGAGCCGTGCGGCCCAGCAGGTCGCGCGCAAGACCGCCGTCTCGCACCGGCTGAACCTCCCCGGCAAGCTCGCGGACTGCTCCTCGACGGACCCGGGCTCGTCGGAGCTCTTCATCGTCGAGGGCGACTCGGCCGGCGGCTCGGCCAAGCAGGGGCGCGACCGGCGGACGCAGGCGATCCTGCCGCTGCGCGGGAAGGTCCTGAACGCCGAGCAGGCGAACGCCGCGAAGGTCACGGGCAACCGGGAGCTCTCCGACATCGTCTCGGCGCTCGGCTGCGGCGTCGGCGCCGACTTCGACATCGAGAAGCTGCGCTACGGAAAGATCTTCCTCCTGATGGACGCCGACGCGGACGGCCACCACATCTCGACGCTGCTCCTGACGTTCTTCTGGCGCCACCTGCCGAAGCTGATCGAGCGCGGGCACGTCTTCCTCGCGCAGCCGCCGCTCTACCGCATCGACGCGGCGCGGGAGACGCACTGGGCGCTCGACGAGAAGGAGCGCGACGCGATCCTCGCGAAGCTCCCGAAGAACGTGAAGCCCGAGATCATGCGCTTCAAGGGCCTCGGCGAGATGATGCCCGAGCAGCTCAAGGCGACGACGCTCGACCCCGAGCGCCGCCGCGCGCTGAAGGTCACCGTGCCGAGCGTCCTCGAGGCCGAGAAGGCGCTCGGCGAGCTCATGGGCAAGGACGCGTCGCTGCGCTACAAGTTCATCATGGAGCGGGCGCGCGAGGCGGACGACCTCGACGTCTGAGGGCCTGGCCCGCTACTTCTGGACCGCGGGCAGGTGGAACTCGATGTACGGCAGCAGCATGGGGCCCGAGTGCTGGTTGATGCTGCAGGAGATTCTCCCGGCGCCGCCCCCGCCGCCGAACGAGACCTTGCTCGAGGCGTCGAAATGGAAGTCGTGCGCGCCGGCCTTGCGGTCCGCGTCCGGCGGCGGAACGAACCTGCCGTTTGCCTCGCCGGCGAGCTTCCCGTTTCTCAGGAGGCCGATCAGGATTCCCTGCGCGCCCTGCGACACCTTCAGGTCATAGGGGCCGGCGGGCTGCGTTTTCCCGTCGGCGCCGCGAAACGCCTGCGGGACCTGGACCGCCGGGAGGAGGAGAACGGCCGGGTCGAAGACCGGTCGCGCGACGTGAATGACGGGGCCCGCTCCCGCGGGGAGCGTCGGCCGGCCGATCGCGCCGGGAACAATTGTTGGCGGTGGGGCGCCGCAGTCCAGCGTGAACACCGCGGGCTTCGAGCTCGTATCGTTCGGCGCCAGAACGTGCAGCGTCACGGAGCCGTTGAAGGGGTGAAACGGCGCCCCGGGCGCGCCGAGCGTCCAGGTGTCGGTGACGATCGTCGCGTGCGTTCCGTCGTAGACGGCGGTGTGCGGGCCGGCCGTGTCGACGGCCCCGTCGCTGCGCTCCCACTTGTACCGGAATTCGCCTCGTCCGTTGAGGGTGACCTTGCCCGTGAACGTGAACTTCACGGGGCAGGGCCCGTCGCTGTGGGTGGGCGTGACCGAAAGGCTGACGGACGTGACCGAAAGGGCCGAAGCCGGGAGGGCCGCGGCCGCCAGGGCCAGCGGGACCAGGATCGAGGCGAGCCTCTTCGTGTTCATGGAACGCTCCTTCGCACGTCAAGATGCTTCCGGGCGCGGGCGAGGGCAAGGATTTCGGCTGGCCCGCCCGCGACGAAGAGCGGTCCGGGAGCGCCAGATGCGCGGTCCGGGGTGACGTGTTGAGCCGGGTCACCGATTCTCGATTCCGGCGGCTTGTGAGGGAGAATCAGGCTCATGAAGGATCCGGTCCAGCGCTACTCGAAGGACGGCCTCACGGTGACGTTCGATCCCCGCGTCTGCACGCACTCCGGCGTCTGCGTCCGGGGCCTCTTCGACGTCTTCGACGTCGCCAGGCGGCCGTGGGTGAACCTGGACGGGGCTCCCGCGGAGAAGGTCGTCGAGCAGGTGAAGCGCTGCCCGTCGGGTGCGCTGCAGTTCAGCCTCGGGGCTTCGAAGGGCTGACGCCGAGTCCGCGGCGGACCGCGGCGAGCGCCCCGAGGAGCAGCGTGACCTCGCGCGCCGTGGGCTTCCCGCGTTTCACGAACGACTCGATCTCGGCGATGACCTCGCGGGAATGGCCGCGGCCCGGGTAGCCGGCCGAAGAGAGGGTTTCTTTGAGGGAAGAGAGGAGGCGGCGCACGTCCTTCGTGGGTGCGGGCTGCTCGCCGGGAGGCGCCGTTTCGCGCCTTCGGCGCGAGGATGCTTCGAAAGGGTAAAGAAGGGTGAGCGTTGCGACGACGGCCTGCGCAACGTTCAGGGTTGGCAGATCGGGCGCCGTGGGAATCGTCAGCCGCGCGTCGCACGCCTGCAGCTCCGCCGTCGTCAGCCCCCCGCGCTCGGGCCCGAACACGAGCGCGACGCGGCGGCCGTGGCGGAGAGAAGAGGAGATTTCTTTGAAGGTGATGGGAGGGGGCAGCCCCCGCGAAACCCGCCCGCGCAACGACGAGAGGGCGACCACTGAGTCCGCCCGCGCAGCGAGTTCGTCGAACGAGCCGAGGATCTTCACCTTTCTAAGCAACTCTTCGGCACCCGATGCGAATGAGATCGCATCAGGATGCGCCGGGTCGGTGCGCGGTCCGAGCAAAGCAAGCTCTGCCCCGAAATTCCTCGCCGCCCGGGCGGCGGCCCCGAGGTTGCCGGGGTTGTGGGTCCGGACCAGAACGGCGAGAACGGGCATCGGGGGCGATCTTGGGTCAGAATCCGGCCCATGTCGAAGGGACGATCCGAGGACGAACAGAAGGCCGTCGAGACGATCCTGTGGGCCCTGGGCCACAAGCTCCAGCGCCTGAGGGACGAGTACACGATGAGCGCCCAGCGTGGCGAGGAGCCCGCGGGCATCGCGAAGGGTCTCGAAATCGCCCTGCGCGAGGTGAACGACCTTCTTCCGCGCCGCAAGAGACTGAAGGGATAGAAACTCCATGCTGAAACCCGTCGAGCTCGAAATCGAGCTGTTCTGCCTCGGGATGCGCATCGACGAGTCCTGCCACGTGGACGAGGACGGCCGCCGCATCTCGCGCACGCGCGCCGGTCTCGGCTCGGGACTCGAGCTGCTGCTGCCGTCCCCCCGCAAGAAGATCTGGGTCAACGTCCCGGTCGTCGAGCCGTTCGCGGCGAAGTCGCCTCTCCTCCTCGTCAAGAGCGGTGGCGCCTATGCGGTCACGGACACGCGCACGGGCGATCACTACCCCGTCGAGGTGCCTCCGGAGCCCGAGTGGTACTCGTGGAAGACGAAGACGGGCGCGGAGATGAGCCGGATCGGCGTCCTTCAGGGCACGTACCTCGGGATCTACGTCTCGAACTCGTGCCTCTACTGGAACCTGCCGGCCTCGCCGGCCTGCGCGTTCTGCACGACCGGCCGCAACGTAGGGGAGGCCGAGGAGTCGCGCAAGAAGGTCGCGGACGTCGTCGAGGTCGCGAAGGCCGCGCGCGACCACTCGGGCTCGATCTTCACGCACCTGAACACGGGCTATCACTTCGAGGACATCGACAAGCACGAGTCGCTCCACGGCCTGAGGCAGTGCGAGCCCTTCGTGAAGGCGATCCGCGCCGAGGTCGGCGGGTTCATCGGCGTCCAGGCCGTGCCCGTCCCGCGCCGCAAGTTCCAGGAGTACGACGACCTCATCGCGGCCGGGACCGACCATTTCTCGTTCTGCTACGAGTTCGAGGATGCCGAGACGTTCGCGCGGCTGTGTCCGGGCAAGGCCCAGACGGTCGGCCAGCAGGCGTTCTTCGACGCGATGGAGTACACGGCGAAGAAGCTGGGGCCCGGCAAGGTTTCGGGCGAGATCATCGCGGGCCCCGAGCCGCTCGGCGCGACGAAGCGCGCGATCGACCGCATCGTGAACGCGGGCGCGTTCCCGACCGTGTGCATCTTCCGGCCCACGCTCGGCAGCGCGATGGAGAACGTCGACCCGCCGAAGCCGGACGACATGAAGGAGGTCTTCGCGTACCTCTGGCAGGCAGTCACGCGGGTGGGGCTCCCGGTCGGGATCCTCCCGGGCATCCAGGTGTCGCTCGTCGTCCAGCCCGAGGAGGCCGCCGAGCTCGTTCCGCCGACGCTCGGATCGCGCTTCTACGAGACGAAGCTCGCCGCGCTGCGCACGCTCGCGAAGCCGTACGTCGCGTGGAAGCGCCGGCCCAGGGGCGGCGTCGCCGCCGGGGCCTGAGGGGCGCGCCGTGGCCCACCCGCTCGACCTCGCGCCCGCCGCCGACGAATACGCCGAGTACTACGGGCGCTACGTTTCCCGCGTCCCGCGCGGCGACTTCTTCGCCCTGCTGCGGAGCCAGGCGGACGAGGTCGCCTCGGTCTTCGGCGCCCTCGCGCCCGCGCAGGCGGACTTTTCGTACGCGCCCGGGAAATGGTCCCCGAAGGAAGTCCTCGGGCACCTGACCGACACCGAGCGCGTGTTCGCGTACCGCGCCTTGAGCGTGGGGCGCGGCGACCCGAGCTCGCTGCCGGGCATGGAGCAGGACGACTGGATGGCGACGGCGGATTTCGGGCGGCGCGCGATCGGCGATCTCCTCGCCGAGTGGCGCGCGGTGCGCGCCGCGACGGTCACGCTCGCGGAGGGCCTCCCGGCCGAGGCGGCCATGCGGCGGGGCGTCGCCTCGGAGAAGCCCGTCAGCGTGCGGGCGCTCCTCCACATCGTGCCGGGCCACACGACGTACCACCTCGAGGTCCTGCGCGAGCGGTACTTCGGCGCGGCGGACTGGCCGACGTAGCGGCTCTCTCAGCCCGCGTCGGCGTACGCGATCTGCCGGAGCGCGGCCTCGTCGTGCACGACGAAGCCGTCGGGCGTCGTCGCGACGAGGTTCTCCTTGCCCCAGCGGCTCATGACGCGGATCGCCGTCTCGACCGTCGTCCCGGTCAGCTCGGCGATCTCCAGGCGCGAGAGCGCGAGCGGAATCGTGACAGGACCGCCTTCGGCGCGGCCCAGGCGGGCGGCGAGCGTGAGGAGGAGGCGCGCGATGCGGCGCTCGACCGGAGCCGACGCGTCGGCGAGGCGGCGCGTGATCTCGAACTGCCGCACCATCAGGCCCTGCAGGAGGCTGCGCGTCATCTCGGGGTGCGCGTCGATCGCCGCGAAGAACGCACGCTCGGGGATGCGCAGGACCGTCGAGGGCTCCAGCGCGACCGCCGAGGCGGGGAACCGCTTGCCCTCGAAGACCGCGACGGCGCCGACCGGTTCGCCGGGGCCGAACAGGCCGAGGATGACGTCGCGTTCGGGGCCGGCCTTGACGACCTTGACGCGGCCGAGGACGACGAAGCAGAGGTCCTCGGCGGGCGCGCCCTCGCGGAAGACCTCGTCCCCCTTCTCGTAGGCGACGGCCCGGCAGACGGGGGCCAGCAGCCGCCGCTCTTCCGGCTTGAGGCACTGGAGGAGGGGGACCGCGTCGAAGTGGGGAAGGGCGGGAGACACCGTCTCAGGATATCGCGGCCGAAGACGATGCGGGCGGCGCGCCCGGTCACGCGCCGCCCGCCAATCGCTCCGGCCTGGCGCCGGAGCGCGGTTCCGGGAACCCTCGCGTTATTTCTTCCCTGCCGCGAGGGGCTTGGGCGAGCCGGTCCCGATGGGAATGGCCTTCGGCTTCGCCTCTTCCCGCTTGGGAATGTCGACCTTGAGCACGCCGTCGGCCAGAGAGGCCGAGACCTTGCCCGTGTCGACGTTCATCGGAAGCGCGAACGAGCGGAGGAAGTGCCCGTAAGCACGCTCGATCCGGTGATAGTTCTTGTCCTTCGTTTCCTCCTCGAATTTTCGATCTCCCTCGAGGGACAGGATTCCGTTCTCGACGTGGAGGGTCAGTTCGTCCTGGCGGAATCCGGGTACCTCGAAGGAGAAGCTCAGCCGGTCGTCGGTCTCGACGACGTCGGCCGGCGGCGCCCAGTTGGCCGTCGGCATGTCGTCCGGGCGGAGGCCGGCGGGGAAATCCCCGAGCATCCGCGTCACCTGGTTCTGCAGCGTCTTGATGTCCTTGAGCGGGTCGTTCCAGCGCGTCAGCATGCAAGCCTCCCTGTTTCTGCCGTGCGCGAACGGAGGGAACGAAACCCGGGCGCGTCGACCGTTCCACTAGAACCCATGGGAACGGCGATCGCCCGCGTCAAGTGATGCAGACGCATCAGGCCCTCACGGGAGGCGCCGCCGGCGGCGGGAAGCGGCGAGGGGGCGCGGACGAGAGCGCCCACCAGTCCACGCGCCGGGTGCCGAACATGACGGCCGCGAGGATCGCGAAGAGGACACCCGCCCCGAGGAGGAGCGCCCAGTCCTCGAGCCTCAGGAGGACGTAGAGCGTCCCGTAGAGCGACGCGAGAGCCGCGCCGAGGAGCGCGCCGCGCCTCGCGCCCGCGAGCGCCCACACGGAATAGACCGCAACGAGGAGCGTCGTCGCGGACGCGGCCGCGAGGTAGGCCGGGCCGAAGCCGGCGTGCTCGGCGAGGGAGAGCAGCAGCAGGTAGAAGAGGGCGAGCGCAAAGCCGACGAAGAGGTACTGCAGCGGATGGAGGCGCGCGTGCCCGAGGATCTCGAAGAGCGCGAACGCGAGGAACGTGAGGCCGACGAAGAGGACCGCGTACTTCAGCGCGCGCGTCGTCTGCTGGTACTCGTCGGCCGGGAGGTAGAGGCGCGTGCCGAACGAGGATGCCGCGATCTGCTCCTTCGGCGGGCAGGCCCTCCACGTCTGCGCGTACGGGCGCCCGAACGACGAAACGCGCCACGCCGCCGTGAAGCCGGACGCGCCAACCGTGCGCGTCTCGGGCGGGAAAGCGCCCGTGAAGCTCGGCGAGGGCCAGTGCGAGGAGAACGTCGCTTCGGTCGAGGCGCCGAGCGGGGCAACCGAAAGGGATTCCGTCCCGCGAAGTCTCAATGTGAACGAGAACGCGTGCGCCTTCCCGCCGTCGAGGGACCCGAGAGGCGCGTTCAGCCCGGCATCCCCGAGGCCCGACGCGCCCGGGCCGGGCCGGAAGCGCTCGTTCGCGCCGTCCCAGAGGACCGACGCCTCCTCGCGGATCCCGCGCGTGTCCGCGACGGCGACCGACAGGAACGCCCCCGCGAAGTCCGCGGCGTCCGGGTCGATCCCGAGGGCGTGGAGGTCCAGAGCGGGAAACGTCCCCGTGGCCTTCAGCTCGACGGCGTAGACGACGGCCTCGAAGAGCCCGCGCTTCCTGCGCTCCGGAACGAGGCGGCCCTCGAACGCGAGGCGGTCGGGCAGGAACGCCGCGTACGCCGTCTCGACGCGCGTCTTCTCGACGGGGGTCACGACGGTGGATGCCGGCATTCCGGGCGCCGGGGGCGGGACGACGACCTCCTTGCGGACGACCCGGTGGGGGACCACGAGGACGGGCCCGAGGACCGTCTGGGGGCCGCCCCAGGCCTGCGCGATCTCGGCGACGGCCTCGCGGCGCCGCGCTTCGCGCTCGGCGACGAGGCCGCGGATCATGCCGAGCGGAATGAGGAGGACCGCGAAGACGAGAAGGATGACGGCGGCACGAGCGAGGAGCGAATCTCTCATGTTTACTTTGTATCGCAAAGTACATGCCCACGCAAATCCAGGCGGCGCGCGGCCGGTCTCGCTCCGTTTCGGAGAAGGCGTCACACGGCGGAGAGGGTGCCGTCAGATCCCGAGGGCCATCACGACGAGGCCCGTCGCCGCGATCACGCCGCCCGCGACGGCGTCGCCCCAGTGGTCGAGCCACGGGAGGCGCAGGCGCTCGAATCCCGCACGGGCCGGGAGCACGAGGGCGATCATCGTCGCGATGGTGGCGGTCTCGTAGACGAGGACGATTCCGACCGTGGGCGCGGTGCCGAGCGGCGCCGCCGCGAAGAGGAGCGGGATCACGGCGACGCAGGGGTCCGCGGAGAAGAGAAGAAAGAGCGACCACGCCGTCGTCTTCGACGCGTCGTGGACGTGGTCGTAGTGGACGTGCGCGTGGCCGTGCACGCGGCGGCCCGCGGCGCGGCGCATCCCCCAGACGCCGTACGCGAGGCCGAAGCCCACGAGGAGAATCCCCGCGACCGCCTCCATGCGCGCGCCGGCCTTCTCGAAGATCGCGCGGCCGAAGACGAGCCCGAGGAGGCCGAGGAGGGCCGAGACCGTCACGTGGCCGAAGCCGCAGAGCACCGTGATGCGGGCGGTCTTCGCGGCGGACCATCGTTGCGCGCGCGCGAGCGCGGCGAAGGGGACCCAGTGGTCGGGCGCGAGCGTGTGGAGGGCGCCGACGCCGGCGGCCGCTCCGGCCAGCGTGAGGAAGAGACCGCCCGCCACGTCAGCTCCCGACGCCCTCGCCGGCGTAGACGGCCGCGCGCTTCGCCCGGAGCGCGTCCGTCAGGAGCGAGAGCCACGCGTCCATCCCGGCGCCCGTCGTCGCGGAGACCTCGACGAGGCGCCCCTCGGGCGCGAGCGTCGCGACCTGCTCGCGCACGGCGGGCAGGTCGAACGGGACGTAGGGGAGGAGGTCGATCTTCGTGACGACCGTGACGGCCGCCTTCGAGAAGATCGCCGGGTACTTGAACGGCTTGTCCTCCCCCTCGGTGACCGACAGGAGGACGACCTTGAAGTCCTCGCCCAGGTCGTAGCCCGTCGGGCAGATGAGGTTCCCGACGTTCTCGATGAAGAGAATGTCGAGGTTCGCGAGGGAGGCGCCCTCCTCGGCGAGCGCGCGGTCGATCTGGCGCGCGTCGAGATGGCAGGAGCCCCCCGTCAGGATCTGGCGAGCCGGGATCCCGGTCCTCCGCAGGCGTTCGGCGTCGCGCTCGGTCGCGATGTCGCCCTCGAGGCCGCCGAGCCGCAGCGACCCCTTGAGGGCCGCGATCGTCCTCTCGAGAAGCGTCGTCTTGCCGGAGCCCGGCGAGGAAATGAGGTTCACGACGAGCGTGCCGGAGCGTCCGAAGCGCTCGCGGAGGTCGGCCGCGGCCGCCGCGTTCGCAGCAAGCACTTTCTGCTTCACGTCGATTTCGGTCATCGCGCCCCTCCGCGAGCTTCGCGTTCCACGGGATCTTCCTCCTCGAAGACGACCTGAAGGACGTCGAGATCGTCGCCGCCCGTCACGGTGAGGACGCCGCCGCAGCGCGGACAGACCCTGAGCCACGAGCCCGCGGCGCGGCCCGGCAGGTCGCCGCAGACGAGGCACGTCTGCGTGGCGGGCCGCCAGTCGATTTCGAGGGTCGCTCCCTCCTCGGGCGTGCCCGCGACGAGAGCCGCCCACGCATACGTCAGGAGCTCGGGCTCGACGGCCGCGAGGTCCCCGACGGCGAGGCGCACGCACGCGATCCGCCCGGGGCCGCGGTCCGCGACGGACGCGCGCGCGATGCGCTGCACTTCGGCGGCGACGCCCATCTCGTGCATCTCAGCAGATCCTCGGAAGCTGCTCGCCGGTGAGGAGGTCCACGACGCGGACGCCGCCGATGCGGCTCTTCAGCGTGACGCGGCCCGGCGCCTCCGCGACGACCGTCCCGATCGCGGCGGCCTTCCCGCCGAGCGGGTGCGCGCGCAGCGCGGCGAGGGCCCCGTCGGCCGCCTCCCGCGCGACGATCGCGAGGAACTTGCCCTCGTTCGCGACGTAGAGCGGGTCGAGCCCGAGGATCTCGCAGGCCCCGCGCACTTCCTCGGAGACCGGAAGGGCCGTCTCCTCGAGGCGGATTCCGACTCCGGCCTGGCCCGCGATCTCGTTGAGGGTCGAGGCGACGCCGCCCCGCGTCGGGTCGCGCAGGACGTGGACGGACTCGCCCGCGGCCGCGAGGAGGTTCGCGACGAGGCCGTTCAGGGCGGCCGTGTCGCTCTCGAGGGTCGTCCCGAAGCGCAGGCCCTCGCGGAGCGACATGATCGCGATCCCGTGGACGGCGATCTCGCCGCTCACGAGGACGACGTCGCCCGGGCGCGCGCGGCGGGGCGCGATGACGATTCCCTCGGGGACGATCCCGACGCCCGTCACGTTCACGAAGACCCCGTCGCCCTTGCCCTTGTCGACGACCTTCGTGTCCCCCGTGACGATCGACGCGCCCGCGCCGGAGGCCGCGCGCTGCATCGACGCGACGATCCGCTCGAGGTCCGCGATCGCGAATCCCTCTTCGAGGATGAGCGCGGTCGAAAGTGCGAGCGGCTGAGCGCCGCACATCGCGAGGTCGTTCACGGTACCGTGCACGGCGAGCGAGCCGATGTCGCCGCCGGGGAAGAAGACGGGGTGGATCACGAACGAGTCCGTCGAGAAGGCGAGGCGGACGCCGCCGGTCTCGAGGATCGCGCCGTCGTGCAGCTCGCGGAGCGCCGGGTTGTCGAAGCTCGGGAGGAAGAGGCTCTCGATGAGGCGCTGCGTGAGGCGGCCGCCGCCGCCGTGCGCCATGAGGATCGTCCGTGCGGCGGAGGCCACGGGCACGGGGCACGAGGCCGCCGCGATGGCGGCGCCGAGATCAGGGGCGGGAGAGGGCGGCTTCGCTTCGGCCATCAGGCCCTCGCGTAGAGCCAGTAGGCGGCGCAGGCTCCCTCGGACGACACCATCGGCGCGCCGAGGGGGTGCTCGGGCGTGCAGCGCGTCCCGAAGGCCGAGCACTCGTTCGGGCGCTTGAGGCCCTGCATGATCTCGCCCGCGATGCACTCCTTCGGCTCGTCGGCGGTGATCGCGCCGACGTCGAACCTCAGGGTCGCATCGAACGGCGCGTATTCGGGGCGCAGGCGGTAGCCGCTCCGCGGGATCACGCCGATCCCGCGCCAGGCGCGGTCGCAGGGCTCGAAGACCTCGCGAATGACCGCCTGCGCGGCGGGGTTCCCTTCGCGCGAGACCGTGCGCACGTACTGGTTCTCGACGCCGTGGCGCCCGCTCTCGAGCGCGTCGACCGCCATGTGGATCCCCTGCAGGAGGTCGAGGGGCTCGAAGCCCGTGACGACCATCGGGATGCGGTACTTCGCTCCGAGGGGCTCGTACTCCGTCCAGCCCATGACGGTGCAGACGTGCCCCGCGAGGAGGAAGCCCTGCACCCGGTTCGTCGGCGAGGAGAGGATCGCCTCCATCGCGGGGGGCACGAGGACGTGCGAGGCGAGGACCGAGAAGTTCGTCAGTCCGAGCTGCTTCGCGCGTTTGACGGCCATCGCGTTCGCGGGAGCCGTCGTCTCGAACCCGACGGCGAAGAAAACGACTTCCCGGTCCGGGCTGCTCTGCGCGATCGCGACGGCGTCGAGCGGCGAGTAGACCATCCGCACGTCGCCGCCTTTCGCCTTGACGGTCAGGAGGTCCGTCGTCGAGCCCGGGACGCGGAGCATGTCCCCGAAGGACGTGAAGACGACGCCGGGGCGCTGCGCGATCGCGAGCGCCCGGTCGATCTGCGTCAGCGGCGTGACGCAGACGGGACAGCCCGGCCCGTGCACGAGCGTGATCTCGGGGGGCAGCATCCGGTCGATCCCGGAGCGCAGGAGCGTGTGCGTCTGCCCGCCGCAGATTTCCATGAGTGTCCACGGACGAGTGACCTTCGCGCGGATCGCGCGCACGAAGGCCTGCGCGTCCTCCTCGCGGCGGTACTCGTCGACGAACTTCACGGTGTCCCGCCTCCGGACGGCTGCGGGATCTCGAGGTCGCCGAGTTCGCCCATCGCCTGGAGCGTCCGGAAGACCTCGAGGGCCTGCTCCTCGTCGAGCTTGCTGATCGCGAAGCCGACGTGGACGAGGACGTACTCGCCCGGCTTCACGTCCGGCGTGTACGCGAAGCACACCTCTTTCGTGATGCCCCCGAACGAGACGACGCCCATCGGCATGTCGATGATGCTCGCCTCGATGCTGACGACCTTGCCCGGTACTCCGAGACACATCGTGCACCCCATTTTCGTTCAGCCTAGCCCGGACCGCGACTCAGTCCCCCGATGCAGATGCTTCAGCCTCTCCGCGGCGACGAGGACCTGGCCGAGGCCGATTCCACCGTCGTTCGGCGGGACCGAGCCGTGCAGGAGGGGCTCGAAGCCCGCCGAACGCAGCCGGGCGGTCGAAAGCTCCGTCAGGAGCCTGTTCTGGAAGCAGCCCCCCGTAAGGGCGACGCGGGGGACCTCGGCGTGCCGCGCCGCCGCGAGGATCCCGTCCGCGAGAGCGGCGTGGAACTGCGCGGCGAGGAGCGAAGGAGGAGCACCCAGAGAAGATTTTCCTAGAAGGGTGAAGATCAGCGGTTCCCAGTCGAGTACGGCCGATCCATCCGAGTCGACGACGAGGCGGAGAGGGTCCGAGACGTCGCGGCCGCCGTCGGTGAGCGCAAACCCTTCGATCGCGGCTGCTTCGAGCGCCATGGCCGATTGACCTTCGAAGGAACTCTTCTGGGAGATTCCGAGGAGCGACGCGACCGCATCGAAGAGACGGCCGGCGCTCGTCGTCACCGGAGCGTTGACGCCCGTGGCGAGCATCTGCGCGAGGACGTCGCGCTCGGCGCGCGAGAAGGACCGCACGCACGGGAGGTCCTCGCGATCGAGCGCCTTCTCGCCGAGGATCTCGAGCAGGAGCGCGAGCGCCGCCCTCCGCGGCTCCCGCACGGCGGCGTCGCCGCCGGGGAGTCGGAACGGGCGGAGGTGCGCGACGCGGGCGAAGCCCGCCGCGTCGCCGAGGAGGAACTCGCCGCCCCAGATCGTGCCGTCCGTCCCGTATCCCGTGCCGTCCCACGTGACGCCGAGTGCGGGAGTGTCGATCTCGTTCTCGGCGAGGACGGACGCGAGGTGCGCGTGGTGATGCTGGACCGCGAGGGCCGGGATGCCGCGCTCGGCGCCGAGCCTCAGCGCGAAGGCCGTGGACGCGTAGCCGGGATGGAGATCGTGCGCGACGGCGACCGGCGTCGCTCCGTAGAGCCGCTCGAAGTCGGCGACGACGCGCGCGAAGGCGTCCAGCGCTTCGGGTGTCTCGAGGTCGCCGACGTGCTGGGAGAGGAAGACCTCGCGTCCGACCGAGAGCGCCACGGCCGTCTTCATGTGCGCGCCCACGCCGAGGATCACGGGGAGCGGCGTGCGGACGGGCACGGGCAGGGGAGCCCAGCCGCGCGCGCGCCTCAGGAGACGGGGAGCGCCCGCGATGACGCGCGCGACGCTGTCGTCCACGTGCCGCGCGATCGGCCGGTCGTGCACGAGGAAGACGTCGGCCATTTCCCCGAGGCGCGTGAGGGCTTCCTTCTCGTCCGTGCAGATGGGCTCCTCGCTGCGGTTGCCGCTCGTCGCGACGACGGGAAAGCCGAGCTCGCGCATCAGGAGGTGGTGGAGGGGCGTCGCCGGGAGCATGAGGCCCAGCTCCGGCCGGCCGGGGGCGACGTTCGACGCGACGGCGGCGTCGGGACGGCGGGGAAGGAGGACGATCGGCGCCTCCGGAGACGAGAGGAGAGCCTCGGCTTCCGGGGACACCTCGGCGAGCGCGCGCGCCATCGCGACGTCCGCCACCATCAGGGCGAGCGGCTTTTCCTCTCTCTGTTTCCGCCGCCGGAGGGCGGCCACCGCGTCCGCGCTGCGCGCGTCGCACACGAGGTGGAACCCTCCGAGGCCCTTCACGGCGGCCGTTTCGCCGCGCCGGAGCGCCTCGGCGGTTGCGAGGAGCGCCTCTCCGCGCCGCGCGAGGACCTCGCCCGACGGCGACCAGGCCTCGAGAGACGGGCCGCACACGGGGCAGGCGATCGGCTGCGCGTGGAACCGCCGGTCGCGCGGGTCGTCGTACTCCGCCCGGCACTCGGGGCAGAGCGGGAACGACGCCATCGTCGTGTTGGGCCGGTCGTAGGGAAGCTCCGTCACGATCGTGAAGCGCGGCCCACAGTTCGTGCAGTTCGCGAACGGGTAGAGGTGCCGCCGGTCTCTCGGATCGAGCACCTCGGCGAGGCACGCGTCGCACGTGGTGACGTCGGGCAGGACGAGGGCCGTGCGCGCTCCGTCGCCGCGGCTCGGAAGGATCCGGAATCCCTTTTCTCCCGTCGGGACCGCCGGCGACCGCTCGATCCCCCGGATGCGCGCGAGAGGAGGGGGCGCCTCTTCGAGCGCGCGGACGAAGGCGTCGAGCGCCTCGCCCTCTCCCTCCAGCTCGATGAAGACTCCCGCGACGTCGTTCCGCACCCAGCCCGCGAGAGAAAGCGCGTGCGCGAGGCGCCAGACGAACGGCCGGAATCCGACGCCCTGCACCGCCCCGCGGACCTCGAGCCTCACGCGCCTGCGCACGGCAACGACTCTAAGGCCGAGCGGCCCCCCGCCCAAGGCCGGCCGGGCGCCGCGGTCCAGGGCGGGCTCAGCCGAGGGCCGCTTCCCGCGCGAGCGCGGCGACCCGCGGCAGCGCGGCCGCGACCTCGGGGCTCAGCTCGGCGTGGAGGCCCTCGGGAAGTGTCTTCACGGAGACGACGACGAGGACGACCTCGGGCTCGAGGCCAAGGAGGGCGGCCGACTCGACGAGGTCCTTGAGGCCGATGTCGTGGGCGCTGAGCGTCCGGGGATAGTCCGAGGCGAAGCGAGGCCGGATGAGCCGGACCGTGCCGGGCGGCTGGCCGTCCATCGTCGCGTCGATGAGGACGATCCGTTCGTACTCCTGGAAGAGCGAGAGGAGATGGAAGCCGCCCGTGCCGCCGTCGAGGAGCTTCACGTTTGGCGGCCACGTTTCCGGTTCCATCCGCCGCACGGCGTGAACTCCCACGCCCTCGTCCCCGAGCAGGACGTTGCCGATCCCCAGGACCAGGACCGGCCGGGCCGCCTCGTCCGGCCGGTCGTTGCTCACTTTTCCGCTGGCCTCTCGATGAACTTCCAGCCTCCGGCCATGGACGAGAGAACGCCGCGCGCTTCGACGTAGTCGTGGTAGAAGACGAGATAGACGTGGACCATCGAGAAGAGGATGAAGAACCACATCGTCATGTGGTGCCACTGGCGCACCGCGAAGTCGCCCCCCATCAGCGGCACGATCCACGCGAAGAGGTGCGGCAGCTTCGCGTGGCTCATCGCCGCGTACATCCCGAATCCCGTCACGCTCTGGAACAGGAACGCGAGGAACGTGAGGAAGTAGGTGAATCCCGCGATCGGGTTGTGGCCGATCGACGGGAGCGGGGCGGCCTTGGCCTGGAGGATGTCCACCTTCAGGACCTCGATGGCCTCCTCGCGCTGCACCTTCCGGAACGGGAGGAACTGCGGCCAGCGGGCCCAGGCGTTGCCGACGAAGCCCCAGTAGATCCGGAAGACGAAGTTGAAGAAGAAGACGAAGGCGGACAGGAAGTGGATGAACCGCACGGTGCCGAACCAGTAGCCGAACGACGCTTCCCGTGCGCTCTGGATGGCCGGAGGCGACCCGATGAGGTAGCCCGTGGCCGCGAGGAGGAGGACGCAGAGGGCGTTCACCCAGTGGTACAGGCGGACCGGAAGCTGCCAGACGTAGACGCGCCGGACCTCGGTCTTGGGCTTGGGCATGGGGCGCCTCCTAGAGGACCTTCACCTGGTGGAGGTGGTTGCCCTTCTCGTCGTAGAGGTGGACGGCGCAGGCGATGCACGGGTCGAACGAGTGGATGGTCCGGAGGATCTCGAGCGGATGCTCGGGGTTGGCGACGGGCGTGCCGACGAGGGCGGCCTCGTAGGCCGACCGCTGCCCCTTGGCGTCCCGCGGCGAGGCGTTCCACGTGCTCGGGACGACGAGCTGGTAGTTGTCGATCTTGCGGTCCTTGATCACGATCCAGTGGGCGAGCGCCCCCCGCGGCGCCTCCGAGAGTCCGACGCCCTTGGCCTCGACGGGCCACGTCGCGGGCTCCCACTTCTCGCCGTTGAACGTCCGGCTGTCGCCGTTCTTGATGTTCGCGAGGAGCTGGCCGTAGAACTCCTTCGCCCAGCGGGCGATGAGCTTCGTCTCGAGCCCGCGGGCGGCCGTCCGGCCGAGCGTCGAGAAGAGGGCCCCGACGGGCACGTTGAGCTGCTTGAGGGCTCCGTCGACGAGCTCCTTGACCTCGGCCGACCCGGAGGCGTAGGCGACGAGGCAGCGGGCCAGCGGGCCCACCTCCATCGCATTGCCCTTCCAGCGCGGCGTCTTGAGCCAACTGTACTTCTTGTCGACCTCGAGATGCTCGTACGGGGGCTTCGGGCCCGAGTACCTGAGCTTCGTCTCGCCCTTCCAGGGATGGAGGCCGGCTCCGTCGCCGGCACCGTACTCGTACCACGAGTGGGAGATGTACTCCTCGATCTGCTTCTCGTCCTTGCCGTCGATCGGCAGGACCTCGGCGAGGTTCCGGTTCAGGATGGCGCCGCGGGGGAACTTGAACTTCGCGACGTCCGCGTAGCCGTTCGTCGGAAGGTCTCCGTACGCCATGTAGTTCGGCAGGCCGCCGCCGATCGCGCCCCAGTCCTTGTAGAAGGACGCGACGGCCATCAGGTCGGGGAGGTAGACCTTCTCGACGAACTCCGTGGCCTGGTCGAAGAGGGTTCCGACGTACGCGAGGCGCTCGGCGTTGATCGCGCTCGCTTCCTCGATGTTGAAGGAGCACGGGGCGCCGCCCACGAGGTAGTTCGGGTGGGGGTTCTTGCCGCCGAAGATCGTGTGGACCTTGACGATCTCCTTCTGCCACTCGAGGGCCTCGAGGTAGTGCGCGACCCCGAGGAGGTTCACCTCGGCGGGAAGCTTGTAGGCCGAGTGGCCCCAGTAGCCGTTTGCGAAGATGCCGAGCTGCCCGCTCCCGACGAAGGCCGTGAGCCGCTTCTGGAGGTCCGAGAAGTAGCCCGGCGAGCTCTTCGGCCAGTTCGAGATGCTCTGGGCGATCTCGGACGTCTTCTTCGGGTCGGCCTTCAGGGCGCTCACGACGTCGACCCAGTCGAGCGCGTGCAGGTGGTAGAAGTGGACGACGTGGTCCTGGAGATACTGCGCGCAGAACATGAGGTTCCGCACGAGCTCGGCGTTCGGCGGAACCACGATCTTCAGCGCATCCTCGACGGCGCGGACGGAGGCAAGCGCGTGGACCGTCGTGCAGACACCGCAGGCCCGTTCCGTGAACGCCCACGCGTCGCGCGGGTCGCGCCCCTTCAGGATGAGCTCGAAGCCGCGGACCATGGTGCCCGAGCTGAAGGCGTCGACGATCTTCCCGTCCTTGATCTCGGCCTCGATCCTCAGGTGCCCTTCGATGCGCGTGATCGGGTCGACGACGATGCGGTTGCTCATGGCGTCCTCACTTGTGCGGACCGGTCACCTCTTCAGGTGTCCGGTCGCTCTTGTGGATTTCCTCGCGGATCTGCTTGCGCTTGGCGATGTTCGTCGTCACGGCGTGGGCCGCGATGCCCACGGCGACGGCGGCTCCGGCCGCGACGCCGACCTTGTCCGCCGTCGTCTCGATTCCGAAGCCGGGGAAGCTCGGGAGGTGCCGGTAGAACGGCCCGTTGTCCCAGAAGTTCGCCTCGCTGCATCCGATGCAGCCGTGCCCGGACTGGATCGGGTAGCTCACCCCGTTGTTCCAGCGGATGACGCCGCAGGAGTTGTACGTCACGGGGCCGCGGCAGCCGACCTTGTAGAGGCAGTAGCCGCGCCGCGCGTTCTCGTCGTCGAACGTCTCGACGAAGAGGCCCGCGTCGTAGTTCGGGCGGCGGTAGCACGTGTCGTGGACGCGCCGCGAGTAGAACGCCATCGGGCGCCCGAGCCCGTCCAGCTGCGGAATGCGGTCGAACGCGAGGAGGTGGACGACCGTACCGGCCATGACCTCGGCGATCGGCGGACAGCCGGGGACGTTGATGATGGGCTTGCCCGAGATGAGCTTGTGGACCGGGGTCGCGGACGTCGGGTTCGGGTTGGCCGCCTGGATGCAGCCGTTCGAGGCGCAGCTGCCCCACGCGACGATCGCCTTCGCGTTCGCCGCGGCTTCCTTGACGATGTCGAGCGCGGTCCGCCCGGCGATGCAGCAGTAGACGCCGCCCTCCGCCGTCGGGACCGACCCCTCGACGAGCATGAGGTACTGGCCCTTGTATTTCTTCATCGTCTCGTTGAGGGCCGCCTCCGCCTGGTGGCCCGCGGCCGCCTGGAGAGTCAACGTGTAGTCGAGCGAGATCTTGTCCAGCACGATGTCGCCCACGATGGGGTGCGACGACCGGATGAACGACTCGCTGCAGCACGTGCACTCCTGGAAGTGGAACCAGACGACCGGGAGGCGCGGCTTCGTGTCCATCGCCTGCACGACCGCGCCGAGAGCGCTCTCGTGAATGCCGGCGGCGGCGGCCATCCACGCGCAGAACTGCACGAAGTCGCGCCGGGAGTACCCGCTCATGCGGGCCTGCTCCCAGATGGTCGGACGGGGTTCGCTCATGTCTCCTCCTCGACGTTTCACGCAGGGCGCCGGGCGGGCTGCCGGATGTCGTGGGGCAGCTCGGGGGCGACGTTGACGACCCGGATCTCGGCCTCGACCCGGACGCGGTCTCCGAGGTGGGTGTCCTCGGGAATCCCGGTCGAGGCGTGCAGGCAGTGGGGCTCGAGCGCGACCGTGAGGTACCGGCGTCCCTGCCGGAGGGACACCTCGATCACCTCACCCCTCAGAAGAAGCGTCTGGGAATCGGCGGACTCGGCCACGTGTGTGCCGGAGAACTGCAAGGGGCCGGCCAGCGCTCGACCCGGGGAGGCCCGGGAAAGCGCGAGCGCGTAATCGCGCGAATTGGCGGGGGATTACGCGCAGCGGGGCGGGTGGAGGCCGGCGTGGGCGTCTTGCGCCGCATCTGCGGAAAACCGCGAAAGGCCGCGGATTTCCGCGAGGCCGGTCAGTCGATGTCGAGATCGGCCCCGCCGTCGAGGCCGTACTTTTTCAACTTGTCCCGCATCGTCGAGAGCGAGAGCCCGAGGGCGCGCGCGGCCTGGCTGCGGTTGCCCCCGGCGTCCTTGAGCGCCTGGCGCAGGAGGTTCGTCTCGAGGCACTCGACGACCTGGCCGAAGGAGAGGGACTGCTCGGAGAAGCAGCGGGCGCACGCGCGCGCGAGCAGCTCGACGGGATTGCCGTCGAGGATCTCGGGGGGGAGGTCCTCGAGGCCGACCTCCTCGCGGGCGAAGAGGGAAACCCGCTGGATGACGTTGCGCAGTTCGCGGACGTTGCCAGGCCAGTGGTAGCGCTCGAGGCTCCGCGCCGCCGCCTCCGAGAGCCTGAGCCCGCGGCCGGGCGCGAACCGCTGGAGGAAGTGTTCGGCGAGGAGCCTCACGTCCTCGCCCCGCAGCCGGAGGGGCGGGATCTCGACGGGGACGACGTTGAGGCGATAGTAGAGGTCGGCCCGGAAGAGGCCGCGGTCGACGAGCTCCCGCAGGTTGACCTTCGAGGCGCTCACGAGCCGGACGTCCACCGGGATCGTCGTAGTCGCCCCGACGCGCATGACTTCTCCGGACTCGAGGACGCGCAGGAGCTTCGGCTGGATCGACGGCGGCACGTCGTCGACGTCGTCGAGGAAGAGCGTCCCGCCGTGCGCCATCTCGAAGAGCCCCTTCTTCGTCTGGATCGCGTGCGTGAACGAGCCGCGTTCGTGGCCGAAGAGCTCGCTCTCGAGGAGCTCGTGCGGCACGGCCGAAAGGGAGATCTTCACGAGGGGGCCGTCGCGCCTCGGGCTGAGGCGGTGGACGGTGTCGGCGAACAGCTCCTTGCCGACGCCGGTCTCGCCCACGAGGAGAACGGAACCGTCCGACGCCGCGACGGTCGGAAGCCGCTCGAGAAGGACGTTCATCCTCTCGCTGCGCGTCACGATCGACGGGTAGGGAGTTGCCTTCATCGAGGCTTCGTTCCATCCGGGATGGCGCCCGCATCCTACAACGGGGTCCAGCCCGGATGACGGGTCCCGGCGTGAGGCCTGCGCCGTCGAAAGCCCGCGCCGCGCCGTGGCATGATCCCGAGGATGACGCGCGAAGAGATGGCCCTCGTCCGAGCGAGCTTCGAAAGCCTGCGTCCGATTCCGAGGGGCGTGGGGCGCGCGTTCTACGAGAAGCTGTTCGACCTCGACCCGTCACTGAGGGCGCTCTTCAAGGGCGATCTCGACGCGCAGGGGGCGATGTTCGTGAGCGCTCTCGGGCTCGCGGTGGCGGGCCTCGAGGACGCTCACTCGGGCGAACGGCCCCTGCGCGATCTCGGGCAGCGCCACGCGGCATACGGCGTCACCGACACGCACTTTGCGACGTTCCGCGAGGCGCTCGTGAGGACCCTGCGCGACCAGATCGGCGCGGGGTTCACCGAGGCGCACGCGGCGGCCTGGCGCGCCGCGTTCGACCGGATCGGCGTCGTGATGCGCGACGCCGCCTCCGGCCGAAGCTGATCCGTTCATTCCGCTCAGTCGCCGTGGCGGACGTGGGCTTCCTTCTGGGCGGGCGTTCCGGCGTGGCGGAAGGCCTTGTTGAAGGCGGCCGTCGCGAGGAGCGCGAAGCCGATGACGGGGACCCTGAGGTAGTCGGCCTTCGCGTCGCCGGGCAGCACGCCGCACTGCTGGGGGGAGAGGAAAGAGTCCGGAGAGGGATCGGGAGAATTCCCTGGAAGGCACGAGCCGGGGGGGATAGGATCCTGAGAACAAATCTCAGGAGGTCCTTCATGAAGCGTGTCCTCGTGGGCGTCCTTGCGACGATCCTCCTCTTCCTTCCGTTCGCCGCCTCGGCGAGCAGCGTCGAGCGCGACGCGCCGAACGCCGAGCCCTTCGTGTTCCAGGGGCAGAGCTGGGTGAGCCAGAAGGCGTTCATCGAGAGCGGCGCCCGCTGCAGCACGCGGCCGGTGGACGACGAGGAAGCGGACCTCATCGAGTTGGAGACGGAGAGGCTCCTCGCCGAGAGGGGCGGCCGGCACCCGATGGTCACGGGCGGAACCATCCCGGTCTACTTCCACGTCATCAACAACGGGACCGGGATCGCGAACGGAGACGTGCCCGATTCCCAGATCACCCAGCAATTGAACGTCCTGAACGCCGCGTACGCGTCCACGGGATGGCAGTTCACCTTGGCGGGCACCGACCGGACGACGAATGCGTCGTGGTACACGGCGCAGCCGGGCACGACGGCCGAGACCCAGATGAAGAACGCGCTCCGGCAGGGCTCGGCGGACGACCTGAACATCTACTCGAACAACATGGGCGGAGGCCTCCTCGGCTGGGCGACGTTCCCGGCGGACTACGCGCGCAAACCGAAAATGGACGGTGTCGTGATCCTCTACTCGTCGCTCCCGGGCGGGACCGCGGCCCCCTACAACCTCGGCGACACGGCGACGCACGAGGTCGGCCACTGGATGGGCCTGTACCACACGTTCCAGGGCGGTTGTAATGGCAAGGGCGACTACGTGAGCGACACGGCCGCGGAGAAGTCGGCGGCGTTCGGCTGCCCCATCGGCCGCGACACCTGCAAGGGGCCTGGCGTCGACCCGATCACGAACTTCATGGACTACACGGACGACTCCTGCATGGACCGTTTCTCCGCGGGTCAGGGCACGCGGATGGACGATCAGTTCACGGCGTACCGTTTCGGGAAATAAGAGCCTGCTCGACCCCCCACGGAAACGAGCCGCCTTTCGGCGGCTCGTCTCGTTTCATCCGGCGGAGCGACGCGGCCGGAGCGCGTGGGGACGCGGCTCAGTCGCCGTGGCGGACGTGGGCTTCCTTCTGGGCGGGCGTTCCGGCGTGGCGGAAGGCCTTGTTGAAGGCGGCCGTCGCGAGGAGCGCGAAGCCGATGACGGGGAGGAAGACGACGAAGGCCGCGCCGAGCACGGGAGCGCCGGCGAGCATCGCGACGGCCGGGACCCTGAGGTAGTCGGCCTTCGCGTCGCCGGGCAGCACGCCGCCCTTCTTGCCGCTGACCGTCACGATCTCCCAGTTGTTCTTGTTGAAGTAGAAGCCGGCCTTGACCTTGGAGCCGCCGGTGAGGTCGTTGTTGTTTTTCATGTCGTCCCCCTTTGTCTCTTTCCACCGTGAAGATGGGGCCGGGGGCCGACGGAAGCACTCGGGAAAAGAGGCCGAGGAGAGGGGAAAAAGTCCGGAGAGGGGACAGGGAGAATTCCTTAGAGGGTGAAGAGCGCGGGACGCGGCCGGAGCCGGGCGGGCGACCGGCTTGCGCCTCCGGCGCCCCTAACCCTTTCTAAGAAAACTCTTTATCTTCCTCTCCTCCGCCCAATCCGTACTTCTCGATCCTCGAATACAGCTGCGCGCGGGTGAGGCCGAGGAGCCTCGCGGCCTTGCTCTTGTTGAAGCGCGCCTTCGCGAGCGCCTCTTTCACGTATTCCTTCTCCAGCGACTCGAGGTCCACGCCGCCGGGCGGAAACGGGCGTCGTTCGCCGGGCGGCTCCGGCCTCATCGGACGCGAGGCCTCGTGGCCGGACACGGAGATCGGGAGGTGGGCGGCCGTGATGAGGTTGCCGTCGCAGAGGATCGCGGCGCGCTCGAGCGCGTTCTTGAGCTCGCGGACGTTGCCGGGCCACGGGTAGGCGAGGAGGAGGTCCTTCGCCTCCTTCGAGACGCCTGCGACGGGGCGGCCGATCGCAGGGCCCAGCTCGGCGAGGAACACCTCCGTGAGCGGGAGGATGTCCTCGACGCGCTCGCGGAGCGGCGGCAGGGCGATCTCGAAGACCGAGAGACGATAGAAGAGGTCCTCCCGGAAATCTCCGCGTGCGATCGCCTTCTTCAGGTCGCGGTTCGTCGCGGCCACCATGCGCGCGTCCGTCTTGAGCACCCGGGTCCCGCCCAGCCGCTGGAACTCCCGCTCCTGCAGGACGCGCAGGAGCTTCGCCTGCACGGCCGGGCTCATCTCGCCCACTTCGTCGAGGAAGAGCGTGCCGCCGGCCGCCTGCTCGATGCGTCCCGGCTTGCCGCCCGTCGCCCCCGTGAAGGCGCCGCGCTCGTAGCCGAAGAGCTCGGACTCGAGGAGCTGATCCGGGAGCGCCGCCGCGTTGATCGCGACGAACGGCCCGGAAGCCCGCGACGAGGCGCGGTGGATCGCGCGCGCGAGGATCTCCTTGCCCGTGCCGGACTCGCCCGTGAGGAGGACGGTCGTCTCCGTCGGCGCGACCTTCGAGACCTGGACGAGGATGCCCTTCCAGCTCTTCGCGACGCCGACGATCCGGCCGAAGCCCTCGCGCGAAGCGAGTTCCTCCGTGAGGGACGCGACGCGCCGCTCGAGTTTCTTCGCCTCGCTGAGCGCCTCCGCGGCGCGGCGTGCCTCGCCCGCGAGGCGCTCGTGCGAAAGCGCCAGCGCGATCTGGTCGGCGACGTGCTGGGCCAGGGGGACGTCGCTCTCGCCGTACGTGCCCGGAGTCCGGGAGAGGAACAGGAGCCCTCCCGCGAACTGCCACTGGCCTTCGAAGAAGATCGGGACCCTGAGGAGCGACCGCACACCGTCGGCCGCGAGATGCCGGCTCTTGCCCGAGTCGGGAGGGACTTCCGTGTGGACGTCCCGCACGATCTCGGTGGACCAGTCGTTCACGCGCGCGCATTCCTGCGGCGAGAGCCGGATCGGCTCGCGAACCTCCGGGAACCCCGTTCCCGTGACCGCGTAGACGTTGACGGCCGTGCGGTCCTCGTTCAGGAGGCCGATCGCCATGCGGTCGTGCGGGACGACCGGGCGGACGATCTCCGAGATCGCGTCGAAGACTTCCCGCACGTCGAGCGCCCGCGCGAGGACGGGGGAGAGCGCCTGGAGCGCCTCGTACCGCCGCCGCCGGTCCTGTTCCCCCGCCGCGAGGCGCGCGTGGGCGACGGCCATCGCGACGATGTCCGCGATCGGGGCGAGAAGGTCCATGTCGGAGGGTCGGAACGCCTTCGGGGCGAGGCTCAGGAGCGAGAGATAACCCATGGCCCGCGCGCCCGTCTTGAGCGGCGCCCGGAGCATCGCGCGGATGCCGGAGTCCGAGAGCTCGCGGTCGCGCGGGAACGCGCGGTCGCAGCTCGCGACGACGTCGTCGATGACGCCCGTGTTCGTGAGGGTCGCCCACAGCCCGGGCGAGTACTCGCGGCGCGGCACGAGGCGGGCGTACGAGCGTCGCGTTTCGTCCGAGACCTCGGCGCCGCCGATCGAGTAGAGGACGAACCCGTCCGCCTCGTCCGTCAGCGTGACCGTCACCGCGTCGAACGTCAGGACGCGCCCGGCCGCCGTCGCGATCCGGTGGAAGACCTCGGGGAGGTCCAGCGTCTCGCCCGCGACGCGGGCGATCTCGGACAGGACGGCCACCAGGGCGGGAGGGGCTTCGGGCGCGGCCATGGGGGAGTCATTCTAGGTCCCGCGCCTCGTCTACACTCGGGCGGAATGCCGGTTCCCGCCAGCGCCGCCGCCCTCGCCGAAGGGGTGCTCCTCGGCCGCGTGCCCGACGTCGCGCGGGCGATCTCGTGGGCCGAGAGCGCCGACGCCCGCTTTCCCGAGCTTCTCGCCGCCCTCTTCCCGAAGACGGGCCGCGCCCGCGTCACGGGCCTCACGGGCTCGCCGGGGGCGGGCAAGTCCACGCTGACCGCGGCCCTCGCCCGGCGCGCGCGCGCCCGCGGGCGGAAGGTCGGGATCGTCGCGGTGGACCCGTCGTCGCCCTTCTCGGGCGGCGCGATCCTCGGCGACCGCATCCGGATGCAGGACCTCTACACGGACCCCGGCGTCCTGATCCGCTCGATGGCGACGCGCGGCCATCTCGGCGGGCTCGCGCGCGCCTCGGCGGACGCCGTCGACGTCCTCGACGCGGCGGGCTTCGACGAGGTGCTCGTCGAGACGGTCGGCGTCGGGCAGGACGAGGTGGACGTCTTCCGCCTCGCGGAATCGTGCGTCGTCGTCCTGACGCCGGGGATGGGCGACGACATCCAGGCGATCAAGGCGGGCCTCATGGAGGTCGCGGACCTCTTCGTCGTGAACAAGGCCGACCGCGACGGCGCCGACCGCGTCGTGCAGGAGATCCTCCAGATGCTCGAGCTCGGCGAGCACGGCGCGTGGATCCCGCCGGTCGTGAAGACCGTCGCGACGACGGGCGCGGGCCTCGACGAGCTGGAGGCGAAGCTCGGGGAGCATCGGGCTTTTCTGGATGGGCCCCACGGCGCCGTCAGGCGCCGCGACCGCACGGTGAAGCGAATCGAAGGCTTGGTCAGAGAAGATTTTCTTAGAAGGGTCGAGAGACTGCGGGGGGACAGCGGAACGCTCGACGAGGTGGCGGGGCGCGTCGAGCGGCGCGAAGAGGACCCGATTTCGGCGGCGCGCCGCCTGGCGCACCGCCTGGAGGGGGGCGCCGTCGTCGCCGCAGGCTCCTCCGGCGCCCCTGTCAGTCCTTCCCCCTCTTCACCTTCTAAGAAGTCTCCTTCTTCCTCTTCTCTCGTCTCCCGTATTTCTCATCTCGGCATCTCCGTCCCGTCCCTCGAGCAGGGAGGGACGTTCTGGGACCTCCTCGGACTCGTCGAGGAACACCGCGAGGAGGTCGCGTCGCAGAAGGTCCTGACGTCGTTCCGCGCGGTGGGGGAGTCGCACCTCGAGCTCCTCGAGCCGACGTCGCCCGACTCGCCGATCGCGAAGGCGCTCGAAAAGCGCGGGCCTGGGATCCACCACCTCTGCCTCGAGGTCACGGACGTCCGCGCCGCGCTCGCGAAGCTGAAGGCGGCGGGCGTGAAGCTCGTGAACGAGGAGCCCTTCGACGGCGCCCACGGCTGCCTCGTCGCGTTCGTCCACCCGTCCGCGACGGGCGGCATCCTTCTCGAGTTGTCGGAGAAGAAGAAGCGCCCCTAGCGCGTGGGGATCCCGACGAGGGGTTTCTCGTGCCGGTACCCTTCCGGGACCTCGAAGAGCGACGGCTCGGGCGCCGCTGCCTGGACGTCCTCGAGCACGGTCGTGAGCGTCTCGGTCGTCGGCTCGCCCCGGTCGAACTTCCGGGTCGAGCGCACGACGAGCTTCAGCGGGAACCCGGCGGCGGCGAGGCGCTCCGCGATGTGCGCGCGGACCTCCTCGGGCGCGGCGGCGAGCTCGTCCGCGTGACCGAACCGGAACGCTTCCTGCGTGACACGGTCCGTGGTCCAGGCCTCGAGCGTCTTCGAGATCTCGATCCGCACCGTGTCCGGGCCGATCCTCTGGCTTTCGCTCCACGAAGCCGTCCATGCGAGGCGGCGCGTCGGGAAGCCCGCGATCTCTTCTCCCGAGCTCTCCGACTCCTCGAGCCGGGGCCGGCTGCGCCGTGGCGCCTCGGTGGCGCCGCCGCGGGCGTGCGCCTGGGGGTTCGCGAATTGCGGCATCAGGCCCTCGGCGTTCGCGAGCGCCATCTCGCAGGGAACCGGGTAGAACGTCCTGCGGCCGAGGTCGAGGTTCGTGCAAGCATCCTTCGCGGCCGGGTTCCGCAGGGCCGCGACGCGGCCGGCCTCGGTGACGATCTCGATGCGCGCGCGCGGGCCGTCGAGCCAGGCGGTTCCATGGCGCTCCCGGGGCAGGATGCCCTGCACGGTCGTCCGGAACCGGTACGTGAGCCCGCCCGCGTGGAGAGCGCCCGACGCCAGGAGCAGCAGGGCGAGGGCGCGGGCGCGCGGGCTCAGTTCGGGTTTCCCGTGTCCGCGACCGGCGGCGCCGGCCGCAGGACCTCGCGCACGTCGCGGCCCACGATCACGAAGAACCTCTCGGTGTAGCTCGCGACGCTCCCGACGCGCGTGTCCTCGAAGATCTTCTCGACGCGGTGGAGCGGGACGAAGAGCGTCGTGACGCCCAGCTCGGCGTCGGCGCCCGGCCGCTGCTGGCGGGCCCACTCCTCGAAGAGGTCGAGCTCGAGGCCGCGGAGCGTCAGCCCCGCCGGCGAGAGCGCCTCGAGGAGGCCCCAGTACTTCTCCTTGGGCGCGACGAGATGGACGAGGACGAGCGTCCCGGCTTCCACGCGTCCGCTCTAGAAGATGACGTTCGAGACGAAGAAGCGGGACGGCGTCACGCGGCCCGTCAGGAGGTTGTCCGCGTCGTTCGGGCTGAGGTCGAAGCGGGCCGCCGTCTCGCCGGTGGACGTCGTGAACGCGACCTCCGCCTTGTCGAGCGGCTTGCCGGCGGCGCGCGATTCCTTGAGGCCGCGCGCGCAGGCGACGAGCGCGAGAAAGACCTGCTGCTCGGTCTCGGTCGTGGCCGTCACCCGCACGCCGGAGGGGATCTGCGTGAGCTTGACGCCCTTCACGTTGCTCCCGTCCATCGCGCGCATGAACGCCTCTGTGATCTGCGGGTCCATCACGATCGTCGGCGCTTCGGCCGCAATGGCGGCTCGCGCGGCCGCACGCATCTCGCTCTCTACGGGACGTTGCTTCACGAGCTCGCCCTGCTTCGCGTCGGGCTGGGACGAGTCCATGCTCTTCTTGCCGTGCTGCCTGATGTACTCGGAGAGCGACGGCTTCTTCGCCTCGGGGTTCGGAAGCGACGACCGCTGCCCGGTCGGGTCGTCGAGAAGGTAGGCGTTGCCGAGCCCTTCCCGGTTCACCTTGTCGCTGCGTTCCTGGTCGAACTCCTCGACCGCGATGGACTGCGGGCTCCCGAGCGGCGTCAGGAAGGTCAGCCGCTTGCCCTTCAGGACGGGCTTCTCCTGCGCCTCGATGCGCTTGCCGTCCTTCGTGAAGATGACGTAGGTCGCCGTGGCGGTTCCGGCCCAGCCGAGGGCCAGCGCCAGGAGGAAAGCTGCAGCGCGGGCGACGGAATGACGGGGCATCGGGAACCTCCGGGGCCGCGAGGGATCGGGGAATCGCGGCGACATGAAGTATAAACGCGGGAGAGGGAACCCCAGCCGTGCTCATCGTCATGGACCGCACCGCCACCGGGATCGACGTCGGACGCGTGGTGGCCGCGGCCGAGAAGCTCGGGCTGAAGGCGCACCCCATCCCGGGAGCGCAGCGCACCGCCATCGGCATCACGGGCAACAAGGGCACCGTGGGGCCGGCGGCCTTCGAGAACCTCCCGGGCGTCCTCGAGGTCATCCGGGTCTCGCACCCCTACAAGCTCGTCTCGCGCGAGTTCCACCCCGAGGACACGGTCGTCTCGATCGGCGGCGTGCCGGTCGGCGGGACGCGCCTCGTCGTGATGGCGGGCCCGTGCGCCGTCGAGAGCCTCGAGCAGACCGTCACGATCGCGAAGGCCGTCAAGGAGCTCGGCGCGCACCTCCTCCGCGGCGGCGCCTACAAGCCGCGCACGTCCCCGTACTCCTTCCAGGGGCTGGGCGAGGAGGGTCTCAAGATCCTCGCCGCGGCGCGCGAGGAGACGGGCCTCCCGGTCGTCACGGAAGTCCTCGACACGTCCACCGTCGACCTCGTCGCGCGTTACGCGGACTGCCTCCAGATCGGCGCGCGCAACATGCAGAACTTCGAGCTCCTCAAGCTCGCGGGCCGCGCGGGCAAGCCCGTCCTCCTCAAGCGCGGGATGTCGGCGACCCTCGAGGAGTTCCTCCTCGCGGCCGAGTACGTTCTCGCCGAGGGCAACCCGAACGTCGTCCTGTGCGAGCGCGGCGTGAGGACGTTCAACGACTTCACGCGCAACACGCTCGACCTCGCGGTCGTCCCGGCGGTCGAGCGCCTCTCGCACCTCCCGATCCTCGTCGACCCGTCCCACGGCACCGGGCGCCGCGACAAGGTCCTGCCGATGTCGCTCGCGTCCGTGGCCGCCGGCGCCGACGGCGTCGCGATCGAGGTCCACCACCGGCCGGCCGAGGCGCTCTCGGACGGCCCGCAGGCCCTCACGCCGGAGCTCTTCGGAAATCTGATGGCGAAGCTGCGGCCGGTCGCGACAGCCGTCGGGAGAGTGTTGTGAGCGGCCGCGCGGTCCTCTTGCTCGAGGACGGCCGGAAGTGGGAAGGCCGCTCCGTCGGGCCGGCCGGAACGTCGTTCGGGGAGGTCGTCTTCAACACCGGGATGGCGGGCTACCAGGAGACGCTCACGGACCCGTCCTACCGGGGCCAGATCGTCGTCATGACGGCGTCGCACATCGGCAACTACGGCCTGAACGACGAGGACGTCGAGTCGGACCGCATCCAGGTGGCGGGTTTCGCGGCGCGCAACTTCCCGGACCGCTTCTCGAACGCGCGCGGCCGGGAGACCGTCGCCGAGGCTCTCGCGAAGGCGGGCGTCCCGGGGATCGACGGCCTCGACACGCGCTCGCTCGTCATGCACCTCCGGAGCGCGGGCGCGATGCGCGGCGCGATCTCCTCCGAGGTCGCCTCCGACGCGGACGCCGCGGCGCTGCTCGAGAAGGTCAAGGCCCAGCCCGCGATGGCGGGCGCGGCCCTCGCGCTCACGGTTTCGACGAAGAAGGCGTACGACTTCCCGATGCCGCCGGGCGCCGCCGTCAAGGGGCGCATCGCGGCGGTCGACTACGGCATCAAGACGAACATCCTGCGGATGCTCGCGGCCCGCGGCCTCAAGCCCACCGTGTTCCCCGCGACCACGCCCGCCAGGGAGATCCTCGCGCAGGGTTTCGACGGCGTCTTCCTGTCGAACGGTCCGGGCGACCCGGACGCGCTTCCGGGGCCGGTTGCGAACGTGAGGGAGTTCGTCGCGTCGGGCAGGCCCGTCTTCGGGATCTGCCTCGGGCAGCAGCTCCTCGGCCTGGCGGTCGGCGGGACGACGTACAAGCTCAAGTTCGGCCACCGCGGCGCGAACCACCCCGTCAAGAACCTCCGGACCGGCCACGTCGCGATCACCTCGCAGAACCACGGGTTCTCCGTCGCCGCAGACTCGCTGCCGAAGTACGCCGAGCTCACGCACGTGAACCTCAACGACGGCACGTGTGAGGGCTTCCGGCTCACGGACAAGCCCGTCTTCGCGGTGCAGTACCACCCGGAGTCCGCCCCCGGCCCGCACGACTCGGACGCGCTGTTCGACGAATTCGTCAGCCTCGTCGCGCGCCCGCGCTGACGCGCAGCGTCCCCGAGGGGGGCTGATACGATGTCTCAAACGCCGCGGCACACAGGAGGATCTGCATGAGCGCTCGTGCGCGCACGTCTCTCGCCTTTCTTGCGGCTCTCGGGCTGCTCGTCACGCCGGCCGCCCGCGCGGCCGACGGAAAGGCCGAGGGCACGATCACCGTCAACGGAAAGACGACGAAACTCGCCCACGCCTATGCCCGTGCCGTGAAAGGCTTCTTCGACAAGACGAAGGAGGACGTCGAGGTCATCCTGAGCGACGTCCCCCTGGAGGCCAAGGCTCTCGAAGACCCGTTCGAGCGCAGCCGCATGGCCGACGCCGGCAAGCTCCACGCCTTCGAAATCACGATCGACGCCGACGGCAAGCCGATCTCGACCGCCTTCCGGGACAACGGTTTCAAGAAGGCGAGTCCGAGCGGGCTTTCTTCGGCCGACGTCTTCACGAAGAAGGTCTTCGACGGCAAGACGGTGGAAGGAAGCTACAAGAGCGCGAAGGAGAGCGAGTTCTTCGGGAACACCTACAGCTTCGACGTCTCCTTCAAGGCGAACGTCGCGCGCGCGCCCAAGCCCGTGCAGCCGACGGCGGCCGAGACCGCGGCCGCCCAGAAATCGCCGCAGGCCGCGGTCTACGCCGATTTCCTGAGGGCCATCCAGAAAGAGGACCTCCCGGCGCTCAAGAAGCTCTTCACAAAGGAGCAGGCGAAGAACCTCGACGACCCCGAGGCCAAGAAGATGGTGGGGATGGTCAAGATGATGTCCCCGACCGAGATCAAGGTCCTCAGGGTGGTCGAGACGGGCGACAAGGCCGACCTCACCGTCACGGGCAAGCAGGACGGAAGCGTCGCGAGCGGCGTCGTTCACATGGTCAAGGAAGGCGGCGCCTGGAAGGTCCAGCGGGAGGAGTGGAAGAACTAGACCGTAAGATCCGCCCGTGCACGTCCCCGCTTTCCTCGCGAAACGGTTCCTCGCGGGTTCGAGGCGGGGACTTCCGAAGACGGTCTCCGTCCTCGCGCTCTGCGGCGTCGCGCTCGGCGCCGCGTCGCTCGTCGTGGCAATGGGCCTCATGTCGGGTTACCGGCACGATCTCGCCGAGCGCATCGCGGGCACGAGCGCCGAGATCATCGTGATGCCCGACGCGGCCACGGTTCCCGGCGAGGCGCGGAAGGCCCTCGAAGCCCTCCCGAACGTCTCCGCGGTCGCCCGCACCGGGTTCGCGCCCGCGCTCCTCCTGTCGGCTGCCGCGCCTCAGGGAGCCGACGCGCTCGTCAAGGCCCTCGATCTTCCGGCCGGACTCGCGACGACGCGCCTCCTCGGGCGCGTCCCCGGCGTGGAGGCCGCGTTCGCCTCGCTGCGGGCGAAGGGGGAGACGCCGGTCCTCCTCGGCGCGGGCCTCGCGCGGCGGCTGGGCGCCGCCGCCGGTTCGCGCGTCGTCCTCGAGACCGCGTCCTCGGCGCTTTCGGCAGGCGTCGCACCTCCGACGCGAACGGCGCTGACCGTCGCGGCCGTCGTGGAGACGGGGTTCTCCGAGGTGGACGACTCGTGGTCCGTTCTCGCCCTGAGGGACTTCGACCGCATCGCGCCCCCGGACGCCCGAATGGGCGTCCTCGAGGTGAAGCTCGAGCGTTCCTCGGGGTCCACGGAGACCGTCGCCTCGGCCCGCGCGCTCCTCGGTCCCGGCGCCACGGTTCTGGACTGGAAAGTCCTGAACCGTGATCTCTTCCAGGCCCTCGCCGTCCAGCAGACGCTTCTCTTCGTCGTGCTGACCCTGATCGTCGCGGTCGCGGCCGGGACCGTCGTGTCGTCGCTCGTCGTTCTCCTCGCCGAAAAGACGCGCGACGTCGGCGTGCTCGCGGCCCTCGGCGCGCCCCCGCGCGTCATCGCGCGGACGTTCCGGCTCTCCGGCCTGATCCTCGGCGGCGGAGGCCTCGTGCTCGGCGTCCTCTTCGGCCTCCTCGTCTGCGTGTTCCTCACCACCTTCCACGTCGTGCGATTCCCGCCCGAGATCGCGAAGGTGTACTACCTCGCGTGGATGCCGTTCCGGCCCGAGCCGCTGCACGTCCTCGCGATCCTCGGCGTCGGGCTCCTCCTCGTCCTCGCCGCGTCGGCGCTCCCGGCGCGGCGCGCCGCGCGCCTGAACCCGTCGGACGCGCTCCGGTACGAGTGACGTGCGCCTCCGAGGCTCCTCGGAACGGGGGCCCTGGCGTAGGGCCCCCCGTCAGCGCGGCTTCGACTCGCGTCGCAGGCGCCATACGGTGGCGTGGGTCCGCGCGCCGAAGGCCAGGATCTTCCCGTCGGCCGTCCAGCCGGGGTACTGCGCGTCGAGGAAGGACGGCAGGGTGATGCGCTGCGCCGCGCCCGACTCCGGGTTCAGGACCGCGACGTACCAGGGCCACGTGTCGCTCGCGTTCGAGGTCTTGAGGATCGCGCCGTCGGCGCGGACGGCGTTGGACGTCATCAGCACGGCGGCGGGGCGGACACCGGGGAAGGACAGCGGCTGCTCGGGGCCGCCCCCCACGGGCACGCGCATGAGGCGCACGGTGCCCTTCTCGTTGAGCTGGACGACGAGGTGTTCCCCGCGGGGATCCGCGGCGACGCTGTCGCCCTCGCAGACGGGCTTCGGCGGGCCTCCGGCCGCTGGAATCGCCCAGATTTTCCCTCTCGCTGCGTAGTACAGAGTCCGTCCGTCCGGGGACGAGGCCAGCGCCTCGATCGACGGGCCGTCCGCCTCCTCCAGCCGGCGCACGATGCGCCCGTCGGCGACCGACGCGATCGCGACCTTTCGGGCCGCGGGCGGGCCGGCGAGGAACGCGACCTCTGAGGATCCGACCATCGCGAGCGGTCCCGAGGTCTCCTCGGCCGTCTGGGCAAACGGCGTCGGATTCCCCCGTGGCCTCGCCGCGAGCAGGCGGCTCCGCCGGTCCACGGAGACGGTGAAAAGGATTCGCCCGTCCGGCAGGGGAAGCGTCGGCGTGTACACGAGGTTGTTCACGCTGAGAACCGTCTGGGGCCGGCCGCCATCGGGCTCCATCAGAAGGGCGTCCTGAGGCCGGAGGACCTGGTCGACGTAGATGTCGCCGTTCTTCGCGACGCCGAGCCCCCAGACCATCTGCGTGACGGTGGTCAGCGCGCGCGGGGCGCCGCCGCCGCGCGGGACCTCGACGATCGCCGTGAGGTCGCCCGCCGGGACCGACAGCACGATCGACCGGTCGTCCGCGCCTACATCCACGACCTGGTTCAGGAGCGTGCTCCTCGAGAACGGGAGGCTCGTCGAAACGCGCCGGACCGCGCCCGAGCCGAGATCGACCGAGTAGAGGTAGTCATTGGGATCGGTTTCCGGCTGCTCCGTGGTTCTGCCGAGGAAGACGGCTTCCTTGCCGTCCCGGAACGCGCGCGTCGTGTTGTCTTCCGCCCCAGACGGAAGAGCGGTGTAGGCCTGGAGGCGGCCGCCGTCCGGCCAGAACCGATAGAGCTGGGGCTGGCGCTTCTCGTTCAGCCGGTGGACGAGGAGGCTTCCGTCCGCGAGCACCTCCGGGGACCTCGCGTCTTCCAGCACGAGGCGCTCCTCGCCTCCGACCGCAGGGACGCTGAAGACTCCCCGCGGGACTCCGTCCTGCCGGCCGTAGTAAATCCGCGTCCCGTCCGGAGACCAGCTCATGGACGTCGCGACGCCGCGCGTTCGGTCCCGGGTCAGGACCGTCCAGTCGCCGGAGTCCGGCTGCATGACCGCGACCTGCGTCTGGCCGTCCACCATGGCCTGGAACGCGACGAGCCGCCCGTCCGGCGACGGCCGCGGCACCATCGCGATCTCCGGGCCTCCCAGCATGACGCCGGACCAGGGGGCATCCGGTCGGCTCCGGCTCGAGAGCCACATCGCGCCGAGCGCGGCCGCGAACGCGGCCGCAAGCGCCCAGGGGAGAAGGAACGAGAGAGACTTCCTGCTCCCTCGCTCACGACTCGCTCGTTCCGCGCTTGCTACGGTGGGGCTGGGCGACGCGGGATGAAGATTTTCTTCGAAGGGTAATTGGGCGGAGGAGCTCGACGACGCGGCCGCGCTCAATTCGTCGAGGTCGAGGCGCGCGTCGGCGATGTCGTGCAGCCTCAGGCGCGCATCGCGCTGCAAGCACCTTCTAAGAATCTTCTTTACGGCCCCCGGCGTCTGCGCCGGCAGCGCCGCCCAGTCGGGCTCCTTCGTGAGAACTGCCGCGAGGACGTCCGTGACCGTCTCCCCATCGAACGCCCTCTTCCCGGTGAGCATCTCGAAGAGCACGCACCCGAACGCCCAGACGTCCGTCCGCTTGTCGAGCGGCTTGCCGCGCGCCTGCTCCGGGCTCATGTACGCCGCCGTCCCGAGGATCACGCCGGCGGCCGTCGCGCGCGCGGTGAGCGTGGGGGAGTGCGTGACGGACGGCGCCGAGCCCGGCCCCGCGTCGCCCTCGAAGACCTTCGCGAGGCCGAAGTCGAGGAGCTTCACGCGCCCCTCGGGCGTCACCTTCACGTTCGCGGGCTTGAGGTCGCGGTGGACGATTCCCTTGTCGTGGGCCGCTTCCAGGGCCTCGGCGATCTGGCGGGCCAGCGAAAGTGATTCATCGAGTGGAAGAGGACCGGAGGAGAGACGCACCGCAAGGTCGTCGCCTTCGACGAGCTCCATGACGAGGACGTGACGGGACGAAGGAGAAGAGAAAGAGGGGATTTCTTCGAATGAATAGATGGCGGCGATTCCCGGATGATTGAGCGCCGCGAGCAGCCGCGCTTCCCTCTCGAACCGCTGCCTTCTCTCTTCACCTTCAAAGAACTCCTCAGGCAGTACCTTTATCGCCACGTCTCTCGCGAGCCTCGGGTCCCTCGCCCGGTAAACCTCTCCCATTCCGCCCGCGCCGAGCGGCGAGAGGATTTCGTAGGGACCGAGGCGGGTTCCGGCGGCGAGTGTCAGTAAGAAAGAGTCTAACTCCCGCATCAGATCGCGCCGGCAAAGCGCAATCAGGCGGTTTTTCCGGCGTACACTTCATCGATGACGCCCGCTGCGGGACCGGTGGTCCTCGCCGCCGACCACGGCGGTTTCGCTCTGAAGGAAGCGATCAAGAGGCACCTCGCCGCCGGGGGCCGGGAGGTCCTCGACGTCGGGACGAGCTCGACGGAGCCCTGCGATTACCCCGTGTTCGCGCGGGCCGCAGGAGAAGCCGTCGCCTCGGGGCGGGCGTGGCGGGGGATCGTCGTCGACGGCGCCGGCATCGGGTCCTCCATGGTCGCCAACAAGATACCCGGGGTCCGGGCGGCCATGGCGTTCGACCCGGCGACGGCGCGGAACGCGCGGGAGCACAACGACGCCAACGTCCTGACGCTCGGGGCCGGTTACCTCAAGGAGGATCTCGCGCTCGAGATCGTGGACGTCTTTCTGTCCGCGGACTGCACCGTGGAGCGCCACAGGCGCCGTGTCGCTATGATCGACGCCATCGACAAGAGCCGCGGGAGCGCGCCCGAGGACCAGCGCCGTCCGCTCAGCTCGAGGAGCTCGCCGAGCATGGCCTCACCCGACTTCGATTCCCTCGTCGGCCGGATCACGCAGATCCTGGCTTCGAACCCCTCCCTCCTCGTGCCGGCGACGTGCGGGGGGTTCGCGGCCGGAGGCGACGCCTGCACGGGCTGCCCGATCGGCGGCCACTGCGCGACCCGCTGCACGGACACGGTCCGCTCGATGATCGCGTGCGTCGGGCCGGGTTGCCGCGTCTCGGGTGCGCCGGGAGGCGGCGAGGTCCCGCGCGACCTGGCGGGTTACATCGACCACACGCTCCTTCGCGCCGACGCGACCTACGCGGACATCGACAAGCTCTGCGACGAGGCCGCCCAGTACGGCTTCGCGTCGGTGTGCGTGAATCCGGTCTTCGTGAAGCGCTGCGCCGACCGCCTCGCCGGCATGTCGCCCGCGGTCTGCTCGGTCGTGGGGTTCCCGCTCGGGGCCGCGTCCCGGGAGATCAAGGCGCTCGAGGCGCGGCGCGCTATCCGCGACGGCGCGTCCGAGATCGACATGGTCGTCGCGATCGGGGCGCTGAAGTCCGGTGATCTCCGCACCGTGGAGAACGACATCCGGGCGGTCGCGGAAACGGCTCACGACGGCGGTGCGATCCTCAAGGTGATCCTGGAGACGTCGCTCCTGACCGACGACGAGAAGGTCGCGGGCTGCGTCGCGGCCCGCAAGGCCCGGGCGGATTTCGTCAAGACTTCGACGGGCTTCTCGACGGGCGGCGCCACCGCCCACGACGTGGAGCTCATGGCCCGCGCCGTCGACCGCAAGCTCGGCGTCAAGGCGTCGGGAGGGATCCGGTCGGCCGAGGACGCCGAGAAGCTGATCGCCGCCGGCGCGACGCGGATCGGAGCCTCCGTCGGCGTGAAGATCGTCCAGGAGGCGCGCGGGATCGCGCCCGCGTCGAAGGGCGACGCGAAAGCGGCGAAGGGGACGTACTGATGGCGGACCTCCGGAGCTTCGTCTACCTCGACTCGATGCAGCCGCAGGTCGCGGCTTACATCGGCACGGTAGCCCGGGGCTTTCTGCCGGTCGCCCGCGAGGCGTCCCTGATCGTCGAAATCTCGCCCGGAATCGAGATCAACCGCGTCACCGACGTCGCCGTGAAGGCGACCGACGTCCGCCCCGGCATGCAGGTCGTCGAGCGGCTCTACGGAATGCTCGAGGTCCACAGCATCTCGCAGGCCGAGGTGCGGGCCGCGGGCGCCGCCATCCTCGCGGCTTTGTCCCTGAACGAGGCCGACCGGATCAAGCCGAGGGTCCTCTCCTCACAGGTCATCCGGCGCGTCGACGCCCTCCAGGCCCAGCTGATCAACCGGGACCGGCAGGGCATGATGCTCGTGGCGGGCGAGTCGCTCTACATCCTCGAGGTCGAGCCCGCGGCCTACGCCGCCTTCGCCGCGAACGAGGCGGAGAAAGCCGCGGAGATCAACGTCGTGGACGTCCGGATGACGGGGGCGTTCGGACGCGTCTACCTCGGGGGCGAGCAGCGCGACATCGACGTCGCGTCGGTCGCGGCGATTCGCGCGATCGAGTCGCTCACGGGGCGCGAGGCGCAGAAGGGCCGGAGGGACTGACGCCGTGATCGAACTCCGGAGCTACGTCTTTCTCGACTCTCTTCAGGAGCAGCACGCGGCGTTCCTCGGCACCGTCGCGAGGGGTTTCCTCCCGGTCGGCGGGCAGGCTTCCCTCTTCATCGAGGTTTCTCCGGGGATCGCGGTGAACCGGCTCACGGACGTCGCCGTGAAGGCGACCTCCGTCACGCCCGGCATGCAGATCGTCGAGCGGCTCTACGGGCTCCTCGAGGTCCACCACGACGAGCAGGCGGAGGTGCGCCGCGCCGGAGAGGCGATCCTCCGGGAGATCGGCAAGAGCGAGGACGACCGGATCAGGCCCGAGATCCTCTCGTCGACGGTGATTCGCGGCCTCGACGACCGTCAGACCCAGCTCATCAACCGGACGCGCCACGGGAACATGATCGTGGCGGGTCAGTCGCTCTACATCCTGGAATGTCAGCCCGCGGCGTACGCGGCGCTGGCGGCGAACGAGGCGGAGAAGGCCGCGCACATCAAGGTGCTGGAGATCGTCTCCTTCGGCTCGTTCGGGCGCGTCTACCTGGCGGGGCTGGACCGCGACATCGACGTCGCGCAGCCCGCGGCCGAGCGGGCGGTCCGCGGCCTCTCCGGGCGCGCCGCGAAGTCCTGAGAAGATCGATGAAACGCCGAACCGTGTCGAACTCACAATCGGACAGGGAGGATCGAAATGGCTGAAGCACTGGGGATGATCGAGTGCCGCTCCTTCGCCGCGATGGTCGAAGCGGCCGACGCGATGGTGAAGGCCGCGAAGGTGGAGCTCGTGGGCTACGAGAAGACGGGAGGCGGCTACGTGACCGCCGTCATCCGGGGCGACGTGGCGGCCGTGAAAGCGGCCGTGGACGCCGGACAGAACGGCGCGTCGCGCGTCGGCGACGTCGTGACGACCCACATCATCGCCCGCCCCCACGTGAACGTCGACCTCGTCCTTCCGCTCGGCCGTGCGGCCGAGGCCGGCAAGGAGACGGGCGCGCACGTCAAGAAATAGAGATCGGTGAACGGGAGGCGGTCGGGCCATGCTCCTGGCTAAAGTCGTCGGAACCGTCGTGGCGTCGCGGAAGGACCCGAAGATCGAGGGTCTCAAGTTCCTGCTGCTCCGGCAGGTGAACCCCGAGAACCTCAGGGAGGGCGGGTTCGTCGTCGCGAACGACGCCGTGGGCTGCGGCGTCGGCGAGTACGTCCTCTATGCGTCCGGCTCGTCCGCGCGCCAGACCGAGGTCACGAAGGACCGCCCTTGCGACGCCGTCATCATGGCGATCGTGGACACCTGGGAGATCGGCGGGCAGACGCTCTTCGAAAAGAACTCGTCCGAGCACGGGGTTCGAGGCGCCTGAGCGTGGAGCGGCCTGAAGCATGAGCTCCGTGCGCGACCCCGGGCAGATCCGGCGAATTGCCGAGATCATCGCGAGGGAGATCGTCGCCCAGACGGACGCGGGCCCGTCGCCCCCTTCCGCGGGAGGCGGGTCCTTCCCGAGCGTGGACGGCGCCGTCGCGGCGGCCGCCGTCGCCTTTCGCGCCCTCGACGCGGTCGGCCTCGAGAAGAGGCGAACGATCGTCGAGTCGATGCGGGAGGCCATGCGGCGGCACGCGCGTTCCCTCGCGGCGATGGCGGTCGAAGAGACCGGCCTCGGTCGCGCGGAGGACAAGCTCCAGAAGAACCTCCTCGTCACCGACAAGACGCCGGGTCCCGAGGAGCTGACACCGTCGGCCACGTCCGGAGACCACGGGCTCGTCCTCGTCGAGCCGGCTCCGTTCGGCGTCATCGGGGCGATCACGCCGGTCACGAATCCTTCCTCCACGATCATCTGCAACTCGATCGGAATGGTGGCCGCCGGAAACACCGTCGTGTTCAACCCGCACCCCTCTGCCGCGAAGGTCTCCCGGGAGACGGTCCGCCTTCTCGGCGAGGCGATCGTGAAGGCGGGCGGGCCGCCGAACACCGTCACGTGCACCGCCGACCCGACGATCCAGTCCGCGGGCGAGCTCATGAAGCATCCCCGCGTCCGGCTCCTCGTCGTCACGGGGGGCGGCGCCGTGGTGGCTGCCGCGATGAACTCCGGCAAGCGGGCCATCTGTGCCGGGCCCGGGAACCCGCCGGCCGTCGTCGACGAGACGGCCGACGTCGGGAAGGCCGGGCGCGACATCGTCTTCGGGCACTCGTTCGACAACAACGTCATCTGCACGGACGAAAAGGAAGTCATCGCCGTCGACGCGATCGCGGACGCGCTCAAGGCGGCGATGACGAAGGCCGGGGCATTCGAGCTTGACGCCCGCGACCTCCCGCGCCTCGAGAACGTGATCTTCGAGAAGGGGGCGGGGCCTCGCGGCCACGCCGTCGTCAACAAGAAGTTCATCGGGAAGGACGCCTCGGTGATCCTGCGCGAGCTCGGGATCGCGGCGGGTCCCGAGGTGCGGACGATCCTCGTGGAGGTCCCGAACGAGCACCCTCTCGTCTGGACCGAGCAGATGATGCCGGTCCTCCCGCTGACGCGCGTGAAGAACGTGGGCGAGGCGATCGACCTCGCCGTCGCGGCCGAAGGAGCGAACTTCCACACCGCCACGATGCATTCCCACGACCTCGCGGCCCTGTCGACGATGGCACGCCGGTGCAACTGCTCGATCTTCGTGAAGAACGGCCCGAATCTCGCCGGCCTCGGTTACGGAGGCGAGGGCCACACGTCTTTCACCATCTCCTCGCCGACGGGCGAAGGGTTGACGAGCCCCCGTTCGTTCTCGCGCTGGCGCCGCTGCACGCTCGTCGACCACTTCCGGATCGTGTGACGTGCCGATGAATGACGAGACTCCCGGCCCGGCGCTCGCGATGGTCCTTCTCGACGACGTTCCGCTGGGCCTCGCGGCCCTGGACGTGCTCGCGAAGGAAGCGGATGTCGAGGTGCTTCAGACGGGCACGATCTCCGGCGGCCGCTATCTGATTCTCTTCGGCGGCGAGGTCGGGCCCGTGGAGCGATCGTGGCGGCGCGCGCTCGACACGGCGGGCCCTCGCGTCGTGGACGAGGTGTTCCTCCCCCACGCCGAGCTCCGGCTCGCACCCGCGATCGGGACGGGGGCGATCCGCTGGCCTGCTCCCGGCGACACGCTCGGCGTCCTCCAGGCCGCGACGCCGCCGGCCCTCGTCCGCGCCGTGGACGCCGCGCTCAAAGGCGCGCTCGTGGACCTCGTGGAGCTGCGTCTCGGAGACGGTCTCGGCGGGAAAGCCATCGCGAGCCTCTGGGGCGAGACGCACGACGTGGAAGCCGCGATCGCGCTGGCCCGGAGCTCGTTCGAGCGGGTGGACGCGAAGGGCGCCTCGACCGCCGTCATCCCGCAGGCGGCCCGTGCCGTCCGGGAAGCGCTCGCCTCGCCGAGCCGGTTCTTCGGGGAGTTCCTGGGATGAACCGGCGAGGGCGTCGATGAAGCTGGGAAGGGTCATCGGCACGCTCGTCGCGACGGTCAAGCCCGAGTCGATGAAGGGGCTGAAGCTCCTCATCGTCAGGCCGCTCACGGCCGACCTTGCGGACGACGGCGACCCGTTCGTGGCCACGGACGCCTCGGCGCAGGCGTCGTCCGGCGACCTCGTCACGTGGGAGGCGTCGCGCGAGGCGGCCCTCCTTCACGACCCGTGGTTCATCCCGGTCGACCACGCCGTCGTCGGGATCGTCGACCAGCATTCTCTCGACGACCCGGGGCGGTCCCGATGAACCGGAGAGCCGAGCCACAGGCGAGGATCGCAGGTCCCTGCGGGGGCCGAGCTGAAAGGCGAGGGCGCCGATGATCCTCGGACGCGTCGTCGGGACGGTCGTGAGCACCGTCCAGCACCCGTTCTACGCGGGAAAGAAGCAACTCCTCGTCGGAGCGATCCTGCCGGACGGGACGCTCGACGGCACGAGGTACGTCCTCGCGCTCGACATGGTCGGCGCCGGCGTCGGCCAGACGGTTCTCGTGGAGGACGAGGGAAACTCGGCGCGCCAGATCCTGGCCGACCCGAAGGCGCCGGTGAGGTCGCTCATCGTGGCGATTGTGGACAGCGTGGACGTGCCGGCGTCCGGCGCGGGCTGAGGCACGCTCAGGGAGTCCGACCAAGAAGCGTCGCTCCAATGACTTAAAATCTTGAACGTGTTCAAAAATTAGCGTGATATTGCAGCTGCGCGGCCTGTTCTCCTGATGTAGAATTGAACGCGTTCAAGTTATTTCGCGAAGGGAGGCCGCCATGAATCGCGCCCGGACGCCTCGCGGCGAGGAGACGCGCGACCGGATCCGCGCCGCCGCGCTCGCGCTCTTCCAGGAAAAGGGCTTCGAGGCTTCGACGATGCGCGAGGTCGCTTCCCTCGCGGACGTCGCGACCGGGGCCGCCTACTACTATTTCCCGTCGAAGGAAGCGCTCGTCCTCGAGTTCTACACGCGCGTCCAGGACGAGCTCGAGACGACGCTCCCGGCGGCCCTCGAGGGGCGCCGCGACCTTGGCGAAAGACTGAAAGCCGTGCTCGAACTCAAGTTCTCCCTCATCCGGCCGTACCGCCGCGTCCTGGGAGCGCTCGTGCGCGCGGGCCTCGACCCGGAGAACCCCGTTTCCCCGTTCAGCACAGACACGGCGCCGCTCCGCGGGCGGCACCTCGCGATCTTCGAGCGCGCCCTCGAGGGTTCGGAGGTCAAGATCCCGCCGGACCTCGCGCGGCACCTCCCGCGCCTCCTGTGGCTGTACGACATGGGTCTCGTCCTCTTCTGGCTCTTCGACCGGAGCGAGGGGCAGGCGAGAACGGACCGGCTGATCGCCCGCAGCCTCGAGACGATCGTCACGGCGATCCATCTCGCCCGTTTCCGCGTGACGGCGCTGCTGAGGAAGGCGGTCGTGCGGCTCCTCGCCGACATCGAAGAGTCTCCGCATGACCCGCACCTCGCGGGCGCCTTCGCTCAGAGGTCGTAGTAGAGCTCGATCTCGTACGGGTGCGGGCGGTTGCGGACCTCGCGGTCCTCCTCGCGCTTCTTCTGGATCCAGCGCGGGACGAGGTCGGCGGGGAAGACGCCGTCCTTCACGAGAAACTCATGGTCGCTCTCGAGCGCGTCGAGCGACTCGTGGAGCGCCGTCGGGAGCGCGCGGATCTTCGCCCTCTGTTCCGGGGGCAGCGCCGCGACGTCGCCGTCGAACGGCCCGAAGCCCAGCGCGGTCGGGTCCATCTTCTTTTCGACGCCGTCGAGCCCTGCGAGGAGCTGCGCGGCCATCGCGAGGTACGGGTTGCACGTCGCGTCCGGCGGGCGGAACTCGAAGCGCGCGCTTTCGGGGCGGTTCGCGTACTTCGGGATCCGGATCGCCGCGCTCCGGTTGCCGAGCGAGTAGATCGCCGTCACCGGCGCCTCGAAGCCGGGGACGAGGCGGCGGTAGGAGTTCGTCGACGGGTTCGTGAACGCCATGACGGCCGCGCCGTGCTGGAGGAGGCCGCCGACCGCGAAGCGCCCGGTCTCGCTCACGCAGCCGTAGCCCTTGGGATCGAAGTACGCGTTGCGCTCGCCGTCGAGGACGAGCTGGTGGCAGTGCATGCCGCTCCCGGCCTCGCCGTAGAGCGGCTTCGGCATGAACGTGGCCGTCAGCCCCATCTTCTTCGCCGCGCGCCGGACGACGTACTTGACCATGAGGACGGCGTCGCACGCGTCGAGAACGCCGCGGAGCGGGATCTCGATCTCGCATTGGCCGGGGCCGCCCACCTCGTGGTGGTGGTACTTCACGGGGACGCCGACAGACTCGAGGAGGCGCGAGATCTTCGTCCGCGCGTCGTCCAGGTGGTCCTGCGGCGGCAGCGCGTGGTAGCCGCCGTGCCGCGGGATCGTGAATCCAGAGCCAAGTTCGTGACTCCGCCAGTCGGCCTCGGACGACTCGACGCGGTAGCTCGCGACGTTGACGCCGTTTTCGTAGGCGACGCCGTCGAAGAGGTAGAACTCGAACTCCGGGCCCCAGAGGCTGCGCGTTCCGACGCCGCTCGCGCGCAGGCGCTCCTCGGCGCGCCTCGCGATCGTTCGCGGGTCGAAGAGCACCGGCGAGCGGTCGTCGGCCTCGAGAATCCGGCAGAGGAAGCTGAGCGTCTTCTCCTCGGGGAACGGGTCGAGGAACGCGGTGGCGAGATCCGGCACGAGGACGAGGTCGCCGGACTTGACGGACCTGAGTCCGACGGACGAGCCGTCGAACCCGACGCCGTCCTCCATGAGCTGGGGCGTGAAGCGCTCGGCGGGGAGCGTCACGTGCCGCCACCGGCCCGCGAGGTCGCAGAACTTCAGGTCGACCATCGTGACGGCGTGCTGGCGGACGTGCGCCGCCGCCTCGTCGAATTGCTGGAACATCGGGTCCCCCGGCTCCGACGTTAGGCCTCAGAATGAGCCTGGGCCATGGGCCGTTTGAACCAGCCGGGCGCGCGCGTGAGGAGCCGGTCGTGAACGAGATCCCCGACGTCTACCGGGAGCTCCGGGAACACATCGACGTCATGCCGGTCGGCTTCCCGGCGACGGAGAGCGGCGTGGAGCTCTCGATCCTCCGCCGGCTCTTCACTCCCGAGGAGGCCGAGGCGGCGCTCCTCCTCTCGGCCCTTCCGGAGCCGCTCGCGCGGATCCACCGCCGGGCGCCCAGAGGGCGCTGGACGGCCGCCGAACTGGAAACCCTTCTCGACCGCCTCGCGAGCAAGGGGGCGATCATGGGCGGAGGCGGCGCCGTGCCCGGGCGAAAGAAGAAGTGGAGCAAGGCGATGCTGGCGCTCGGCATGTACGAGTTCCAGGTCGACCGGCTCACGCCCGAAATGCAGCGCGACATGGAGCGCTACATCGCGGAAGGCTTCGCGGGTGCGTTCCTCGGGCCGAAGACGAAGCAGATGCGGACGATTCCGGTGAACGCCCGGATCGTCGTGGAGCGCGCGGTCGGCCGCTACGACGACGCGCGGGACCTGATCGCGGGGAGCGACGGCCCGTGGGCGGTCCTGAACTGCGTCTGCCGGCAGGGGAGAGACCTCACGGGCGAGCCGTGCCGCCAGACGGACGTCCGGAAGACCTGCCTCGCCCTGAAGGGCGTCGCGCGCCACCTTCTCGAGACGGGCTCGGGCGAGGAGCTGTCGCGCGCGCAGGCGCTTGCGCTCCTCGAGAGGGCCGAGCGCGACGGGATGGTCGTCCAGCCCGAGAACGCGCAGAACCCGCTCTTCATCTGTTTCTGCTGCGGCTGCTGCTGCGGCGTCCTTCGGATGGCGAAGCAGTTCCCCCGTCCGGCGGACGTCGTCCACTCGAACTTTCGGGCCGAGGTGGGCGCCGAGGCCTGCATCGACTGCGAGTCGTGCCGCCCGCGCTGTCCGATGGACGCGCTCGACACCGTCGGCGGGAAGACGGCGGTGGACCACGCGCGCTGCATCGGCTGCGGCGCGTGCATCGGCGTCTGTCCCTCCGAAGCGCTGCGTCTCGTCGAGAAGGAGCGCCCGGCCGCGCCGCCGGAGACGCACACGGCGCTCTACAAGAGGATCCTCGTCGAGCGGTTCGGAATCCTCGGAACCGCCCGGATGATCGGATCGGTGATTCTCGGCCGGCGGGTCTGAGAGCGCTGGGCCGCGGGCTTGCGGGCCCGTGCGTCAGATCAGTCCGACGGCGCGGGACGCGAGGACCGCCACGACGAGCAGGGAGATGGCCGACTGGAGCATGGTCAGGACCTTCGCCCAGCGCGAGAGGACGGGCGTGTCGGTCGGAGAGAAGGCCGTGCTGTTGTTGAAGGCGATGAAGAGATAGTCCACGAACCGGGGGGACCAGTTCCTGGGTCCCGGGCATCCGTCCATCATCTGGGGGAAGAAGAAGTCTCCCTCGGTGTGCACGCCGCGCCCGTCCCGGGAGTACGGGCCGCCCGCGTCGAGCCTCCAGTACCAGATCGCGAAGACGAGCACGTTCGCGATCCAGAGGCACGCCGCGGATTGCGCGAGCTCCGCCGGCGTTTCGGCCTTCTTCGGGAGGCCCGTGATGAGGAGCGCCAGCGAGCCGACGAGGGCCAGCGTCACGACGCCGCTCATCGCGAAGCCCAGCGCTTTCGTGAGAGAGGCGCGGCCCGCGCGGTGCGCGAGCATGGTCGGGACGGTGAGGACGGCGAGGACCGCGAGGACGATCCAGCGCGGGCCGAGGATGAGCGTCGGCGGCAGCGCGAAGTTGAGGAGGCCGAGCGCGAGGAGCGCGACGAGGACCGGCCAGCGCGCCTCCGACGGGATGACCTTCGGCGCCGTCACGAGGGCATCTTACCGAGCCTGGGACGCCGGTCGGCCCTGAGCGTCAGCGGAACGTGCCCACCCAGATGTCGCTTTCGGTGACGTCCCTCAGGAAATAGAGCGCGCGTCCGTCGGGGGAGAGCGTGATGCGCTGGAGCGTGCCCTGCGCGGCCGGGAGGATGAGGCGGGACTGCTTCGTCGCGAGATCGAGGACGCGAACCCCGTCGGGAGTCGACAGCACGACCCTCCGCCCGTCCGGGGCGAACACGCCGACGTAGGTGCGGACGCCGAGGCTTTCGCACGGCCCCTTCCCGGGCGTGCAGAGGTGCGCTTCGAGCGCGAGGTCGCCGCCCGGCCCCGCCGCGAGGAGACGCGTGCTGTCGGGCGACCAGCTCCACGGCCAGCGGGAATCGAACTCCGCGACGGGCGGACCCGCGGTGGGCACTCCGTCCTTCGCGGTGAGCGGGAAGACCGCGACCTTCGTGTCGAAGGACGCCGCGGCGACGAAGCGCCCGTCCGGGGAGAGCGCCGGATACAGGTAGAAGCGCGACTTCGGAGGTGTCACCCTCGCGAGGCCGCTGCCATCCGCCGCAATCGAGTAGAGGCCGTAATCTCCGTCCCGCGTCGAGTAGAAGACGACGCGCGCGCCGTTCGCCGTGAAAGACGGCGCGCGGTTCCGGAACTCGTCGTGGGTGAGTCTGCGGAGCTTCTGGCCGTCCGACGACACGAGGCAGAGGTCCTCGAGGCGGCCCACGGTGCGTGTCGCGAGCGTGGCGCCGTCCGGGGAGATCGTGAGGTCCTGGAAAGCGATCGAGCTGCGTCTCAGGACCACGGGCGGGCCCTGGGGCTCGAGCGACCGCGGGTCGAGCGCCAGCTTCTCGATCGTCATGAGCTCTGCGGGCGACGTGAACGCGACGCGCTTGCCGTTGCGGGACCCGCGGAACGAGCCCGGGAAAGTTCCCGCCCACGTGACCGGCACCGTGACGGACTCGGGCGCGCCCCGCGGGACGCCCGAGGCCTCGTCGATCGCGATGCGCCAGAGATTGAAGCTCCCGCCGCGGTCGCTCCCGAAATAGAGGAAAGACCCGTCCGCCGACCAGAACGGGCTGAAGTCGACGGCGGCGTCGTTCGTGACGGGGACGGGCTTCTCGCCGTCCTTCAGGCCCGCGAGCGGCACGGTCCAGACGTCGCGCTGCGCCGTGTCGCCGACGAGGCCCCAGAACGCGACGCGCTTCCCGTGAGGAGACACGGCGGGCTCGACCGCGTCCGGGCCGTACAGCACCCGCTTCTTGCCGGTTGCGACCTCGACCGCCCAGATCTTCGCGCGCGTGCCGCGCGCAAGCGGCGAGAGCGCCGCCTCCTCCGCGTAGACAATCTCCTTGCCGTCCGGCGTGAAGTCTGGGCCATAGCCCGTGTCCGTCACGCGGCGCACGGATTCGCCGAGCGGTCCCATGACGAAGATGCCGCCTCCGTCCTTGCCCGAACGAAAGGCGATCAGCGAGCCGTCCGGAGAGAACACCGGATCGAAACGGTCGTCCTCCGGGGAATCCGCCGAGAGGTCGATGGCCTTGTCGCTGCCGACGCGCTGGACGAAGACGTGCCGGTGCGAGGAGACGGCCTTCACGTAGGCGACGGTCTCGCCGTCGGGCGAGAGGGCCGGCGAACGCTCGATCCCGGGGTCCGACGAGAGCCGCTCGAAGAGGAGCGTCGGCGCCGGCGCGGACTTCCGGCCCATCCGTCCGGCGAGGAACCCGGCGGCGAGCAGGGTCGCGGCCGCGGCGGCGAGGAGAGCGCGCCGTTTGACGAGGCGCGACGGCGCGACGCCCGGTGCGACGGCGGCCCGCGCCGCGGTCTCCGACGTGAGGCTCTCGAGCGCGAACGCGAGGTCGCCGGCCGACTGGAAACGCTGCTCGGGGCTCTTCTCGAGGCAGCGGCGCACGATGCGCTCGAGGCCCGGCGGGACGCTCTGGTTCGTGAGAGAGAGGTCGGCGGGCTCCTCCCGCAGGATGGCGGTGATGACGTCGGCGCTCGAGTCGCCGCCGAAGGCCTTCTTCCCCGCGAGCATCTCGTAGAGCACCGCGCCGAAGGCGAAGAGGTCGCTGCGCGCGTCGGCCGGCTTCCCGCGCACCTGCTCGGGCGCCATGTAGCCCATCGTCCCGAGGACGACGCCCGGCTCGGTGCCGCGCGCGGCGGTGGGGAGGTTCGAGCCTTGCCCCGCCCCCGAGTCCTCGGCGAGCTTCGCGAGGCCGAAGTCGAGGATCTTGACGCGCCCATCCTTCGTGACGAAAAGGTTCTCCGGCTTCAGGTCGCGGTGGACGACGCCCTTGTCGTGCGCGGCGGCGAGTCCGCGCGCGATCTGGATGGCCCAGTCCACCGCCCTGCGCAGCGGCAGCTTCCCGGCCGCGATCGCCTGGCGCAGCGTCTCGCCCTCGAGCAGCTCCATGACGAGGATGTGGCGCGATGCGGGAAGTGACGACGAGGATGAAGAGGGGATTTCTTCGAATGAGTAAATGGCGGCGATTCCGGGATGATTGAGCGCTGCGAGGAGCCGCGCCTCCCTCTCGAACCGCTGTCTCCTCTCTTCACCCTCAAAGAACTCTTCGGGCAGGACCTTGATCGCGACGTCCCGCCCGAGGCGCGGGTCCTTCGCCCGGTAGACCTCGCCCATACCCCCCGCGCCGAGCGGGGAGATCACCTCGTAGGGACCGAGACGGGTTCCGTTCGCGAGCGTCAGAGCGCGAGAGTCTAACGTGCCGGTCGTCTCCGCGGCGCGCGGGCTAGACTCCGCGCCGCGTGAAGCCGCTCTTCTTCTTCGATCTCGACGACACGCTCGTCGACCACCACGCGGCCGAGGCCGGGGCGCACCGTGAGACGCACGCCGCGCACGCACCCGTGTTCGGTTCCGTCCCGTTCGACACGTGGCTCGCGGAGTACCGGAAGAGCAACCTCGCGCTCTGGGAGCGCTACGGCAAGGGAGAAATCGACCGGCCGACGCTCTCCCGCCACCGCTTCGCGGACCCGCTCGGAGCGCTCGGCCTCGATCCCGCACACGGGGAGCGCGTCGGCGACTTCTACATGGGCGCGTACGGCCGGAACTGGACGCTCGTCGAGGGAGCCCTCGAGGTCCTCGAGCACGCGGCGCGTCACGGAGTCGCGGGGATCCTGTCGAACGGCTTCCGCGAGACGCAGCGGGGAAAGATCGCGCGCTTCGGACTGGACCGCTGGGTCACGCACGTCGTGCTCTCCGAGGACGTCGGCGCGATGAAGCCGGCGCGCGAGATCTTCGACGCGGCATGGCAGGCCGCGGGCGGCGGGCCGGGGAGGCGCGTCTACGTCGGCGATTCTTTCGCGACGGACGTTCTCGGCGCACAGGCGGCGGGCTGGTTTCCGATCTGGTTCGACCGGCACGGACGCGGCGCGCCGCAGCCCGCGGTCTACGTGCGCCGCCTCGTCGACCTGCTGCCGCTGCTTTCCTGAACTAGCTTGGCGGCCCAGGCTGTTCACGGTGCGCAGACACCGGTGAAAATCCCGGGACCGATCCGCGGCGAGCACTTTCGAGTCTCAAACCTGGGGCAATAGCGTGCATTGGAGGAACCGATAGGTCATGCGACGCGCGCGCGGACGTCACGAGCATTAGGTGGCGCTTGAGCCGTTCAAAGCTCGTGCCACGAGTCCGACGCGGCTCTTGATCCCAGTCTTTCGAAACGCGTGAGCGAGGTGCTTTCGCACCGTCTCGGTCGAGACGCCGAGTTCCTCAGCAATTCGCGCATTCGACAGCCCTTTGGTGAGAAGATCCGCGACGACCAGTTCGCGCGGCGTGAGCCCACTGGCGGCTAAGGGGGCCGATCCCGCGAGAGGTATGAGGCGGCAGATCACCGAGCGAGGAAGCGAACGGACTGGCTTCGGATGGATTGAAGCCCGGTACTTCGCGCCGTTGATTTCGAGGATAGGCTCGGGCGTGGCGCAAAGCCCCGACGCGGTCACTCTAAGGAGCGCGATGAACGCGCTGGCGTTATCCAGATGCGCGAATGCTCGGCGGCAGGCCTCATTGGCGATCACCAGGCGACCCATCTCAAAGAGCAGCGCCGGCAGCGGATCGGCTTGGAAGGCAGCGCGGTAGGCATCGAGTCTCGCCGTCGCAAGTAAGTCTGCCTCGTCCTTCAAAGCGGGTGGATCAGCCATCAGTTCCGCTCGCCTCGCAGGGCGTTCGGTCGGGCGCGGAATCGCCAGGATCTCTAAGGGCCGAACCAAACGAACCACTTAATCCAACAATCCACAAGGAGGTCACTCTATACCCGCGTTGCCAAGTAGACCTTGTGGTCTTGAAACCAAGTGACCGCACGGAAGCCGATCCAACCGGCGCCTTGCGTTAACGCGCTGTTACCCATTCGGGGAATTGCGGGGCGGCTCGGCCCGCACCAGGTTTCTGGTGATGACCGCGGTCGGATCCTGGAACGCGTGGCCCGGCTCCCGCAGTTGGCTAGGCTTTTCATGTCTCGAAATCCTCGCGCGGGGAGGGGCACCAAACCGAACCGCGGGGGGCGCAGCGAGCCGATCTGCGCCGGATTTGACGTCTCCTAGTCGAACTTCCCCAAACACACACCCCCTCACAGAATTCGCTGTCGCAGGGGGATTCCTGCCTTTAACGAAGGGATGGGCCTATGAACATCAACCGAATCATCTTCGCGCCCCTCGCATTAGCTGCATTCCTACCCTCGACCGCTCCAGCCCAAGGACTTCAGTTCTACTCGCTTACGCCTTGTCGCGCCCTCGACACCCGGCTGGGGACGCCGAATCCGCTGCAGGTTTCAGTCATAAGGGCGGTCACGATCAAGGGTGTCTGCGGTGTGCCCGCGACTGCAAGGGCCGTCAGCCTTAACCTCACTGTCACGCAGGCCACATTCGACGGCTTCGTCACCCTCTGGGCCTTCGGCGGCGCGTACCCGGCTACCTCAAATATCAACTTCACGGCGGCCGATCCGGCGCTCGCAAACGCCGCGGTGATTCCGCTGGCAGCCGGAACGCCTGATCTCAACGCGGTGTATGGCAATAACAACATACCTAGCCAGACAACGCACCTGGTCCTCGACGTCACCGGCTACTATCAGTAGAACCACCTGCATGGTACGACAAACATGTACAACGTACGCTACGTCCGTCTCTTCTCAGTCGCTCTTTGCCTCCTCGCCGGCCGTGTCTACGGCGGCCCACGCGTTCAGCTCGACTACTACCCGCTAACACCCTGTAGGCTTCTTGACACGCGTTCTCCGGCCGGTCCATTGGGTGGACCTGCGGTTCCCGGCGGAGGCGGATCTCGGACATTCAGTGTCTCCGGCGTGTGCGGGGTTCCGTCAAACGCCACAGCACTCACTCTCAACGTAACGAGCGTCGCAAATACCGTCGCTAGCAGCGGAGAAATCTCCGTCTTCCCGGCCGGCCTCAGCTTCGACCCGGTCTCCACTGCGAACGCATTCCGCTCCGGACGGTCGCGTGCGGCCTGGATGCAGGCATCAATCGACGGTCCGACGAATGGCGCGTTCATTATTCGCAATACGGGATCAGTGGCGGTCGATGTCGTCGTTGACGTGTTTGGCTACTTTACACCCCGTCCAGGCGCCGCGGTGCGTTCGACCGACACTCTAGAGGAGGGCGTAAATATCCACGGGTATGCCAACGCCCTCTTCAATCAAATCCCTCTGATGCATCTGTCCTGGGTCCGAGTAGACACTGGCTGGCGAGATATAGAAACGAATTGGGGCGAGCGGAACTTCGGAGAGTTCGAAGCCCTGTTGCAAACAATCCCGTCTGGCGTTCAGGTGTTGGTCGGCTTTGGAAACACTCCTGACTGGGCCTGTCAGGCAGGCCAGCGCATTGACTACTCCTGCGTGCCCGATCCTCTCTGGGTCGACCCCATCTACTACGCCGGCGGGCTTACAAAGTATGCTGCGGCCCTTCACGATTTCGTGGAACACTTTCGCGGCAGGGTCTCAGCGTATAGCTTTGGCAACGAGCGCAACTACAACAAGTACTGGCAGGGAACGCCTGCTCAGTGGTACAACTACATGTTTCTTCCGGCCGCGAAGGTGGTGCGTGCGACTGACCCGAACGCCCTAATTGTCGCGCCCGACGTGTCCACGAGCCCCGGCGCGGACGTCAACTGGGCTGACTACTTCTACGTCCTGTGGAACGCTAGTGCTTACTTTGACGTTACCGCCTTCCATGTCTACGATGGCGGTGCGGGTGATCCGAATGGCTATCTCGGCTATGGGCTATATATCCAGCAGGCTATAGATTCTGCAATGCCGCAATTCGCGAGTAAACCAATATGGCTTACAGAATTCGGGTACGGTCAGGGCGGGGATTCCAGTATGTCAGGACCTGGAATGGACGTGCTACGAACGTTCCAGTTGTTTGGCCCACGTCGCCGCTTTAGCATTCTCTTCGATTACCAGTTCATTGATTCGGGCGATGGCTCGGACCATAATGGCCTGCTCTATTCCTATGGTGGATGGAAACTAGGTGCATACCACCTGCGCGACCAGTGACGACTGGGATTTGGCGCTAACGTCCGCGGCGAACCTGCCGCCGCCGGTGGTGGCGGCAGGTTCGCTGATTTGCCCGAGCAGAAATCGAGGACGCGCCTCTGTGCGTGAGGAGGTGCGTGGGGCCTCGGCGTGTGGCGTTCCAAGCACGCTGCTCTCTCTACCGAGGGCAGGGTCATTGGAAGCTGGTGCCATCGTCTGGAAGGTCGCGTCGGAAAGCACGAAGAGCGCGAGGAGCCCCTCGTTGGAAGGTGGCGAACGCGCGCCCCGCTTCGTCCAGCCTTCTCCGTGGTGTCATTCCTCGCCTTGCCGAGAGCGAGAGGTGCCCTCTGCCCAGCTGGCTTGCCGGTGCGGGCTGGCGCGGGACTGCCCGTCGCCCTTGGGAACGTCAGAAGCAGTGCGCTCCGGTGATACACGCGTTCTCTACCGAAGACGGCCGAGCTCCCACCTCGCCCAGGATCCCGCCCATGGCTGAACCGCGCCCGCGCCTTATGTTGGGCTTCGCGCTAACGGTTTCTCTTCTCGGGCTCGTGTCCTTGCGCCAGCTCCGGCCCACTGGGATCCTGGAGACCTTTGGCCTGGCGGCTCTCGCGCATCTCGCCTGTATTTTCACTGCGTGGCTTCTTGCCGTTCTAGGGTGGGGGCGGTCCCTAATGCGCATAGTTCTCGGAGACGAAGGTGCGGCCTTTGGGCGTGCCGCCTGGATCACGGTCGCGGCCGCCCTCGGAAGCCTGTTTGCTGCTCAATGGCACCTCGCCGTCGTCTCATTGCCCTCAAGCGCCAGATACGTTTTCGGTTCGTTCTTCATTGTTGTCGGCGGGGCGCTAAATGTCATAACACGTGCCAAACCGCGGGTGCGGCCTCGGCTTTCACGTGCCGAGTGGCTGCTTGGTGCGTTCCTCGCCCTTTATGTGTCGGTACGCTTCGTACAAGTGACTCGGTTGGCGCGCCACGGCGACCCGCTCTACTACCATCTGGTCGCGCCGGTCCTGTGGTGCCGCCAGCACGGTCTCCAGTTCGACAACGCCCGCCCTCTAGACTACGTGGCTTCCCTGTGGGAAGGACTCTACGTCTTTCCGGCACAGTGGTTCTTGCGATCGGGTGACGTGGGCCTCCCTCAGGTCCAGATCTTCGCACAGTGGATCCATCTCACGCTTGGATGGGCGCTCTGCGGAGCTCTGTCCTACGCCCTCCTACGGAGCCTGCGCCTACCAAGGGTCCCGGCGATGTTGGGTTCGTTTGCCGCCCTGACGACCCGCTCTCTCTGGTGGACAGGTGGGCTTGCGAAGAATGACTGCGGAGCGGCATCTTGGGCTCTGGCTGGCCTTCTGGTGCTCTTCGCTGCGCCGAGACCCACCGCAAGGAGGTACTTCGCAGCTGCAATTCTCCTCGGGGCGGCCTTCATGGCCAAGTACACAGCTGCATTCGCTATCGTCCCTCTTCTGCTTCTATTCCTTTTTCGTGCCGGGCCGCGTCGCCTCGGTCTCCTCCTTCCGCTTGGCACGGCGTTGGTCCTAGGCGGCGTTCTTGGCGGAATCCCGATCATTATTCGAAACACCGCTAACGTAGGAATGCCACTATTCCCATTCGGAGCCCGGGCCACCAAGAGTCAACTGCTCAGTGAAACAACACTCGATTATATTGGGGGCCTCTCCCCTAGTGGAATCGCGCCGGGCTGGAAGTGGCGCCTTCAGCGGCTCGGAGAGCTCTCACAGGAAGGGACGTTGGCTCCAGCTTGCGCACTCGCTCCAGTTCTCATCTGGTTTGTCGCGTCGCGACGTTGGAAACGCGTGCGACTCGACGGCCGATGGTCTACGTTTGCGATGGGTGCAATCGCGAGCTTGGCGCTATTCCTCCTTATAGCGCGGGCCGGCACCGACTTCCGCTTGCTTGGCCCAGGCCTTCTCCTCCTGAGTGTTGTCGGCACGATCACGACCTTTCTGCTTCTTCGCCTGCTTCGCCGTTCGCGTAGCTTTAGTCCGCTTCCGGCCGCATTTTTCACGTTTGCGGCGCTCGCAGCGACCTCTCGCTTTGCGCCGGAAGCGATCCTCGATCGCATCCACGATCTTCCTCTGCAGCGCGGGCTGGCAGCACATACTGCCGGTGACGCCAAGATGTGGGCGGCGACTTTACCCCGTTCGCGGATCATCACCACCGGGGACAACGAAATCTACTATCTCCTGGAACATGACGTGCTTGTTGCGACCGATGACCCTGCGGAAGACCGTCGGTGGAGACAAGCAATGTTGGCCCATTTACCACCCGAGGTCTTGCTTCATGAATGGCATAGGCTCGGGTTTGTGTATCTGCTTGACACGGCGTTTCCTGGCGAGCCCGCACCACTACGGGAATACCTGTGGCCGGCGATCGAACGACATCCGGAATGGATAGCCTTTCGCGGCCGGGAGGCTGTGGTGCTCAGTCTTCAAGGCGCGGAGTGACCCATTCGGTGGCCCCGGCACACTTCTGTGACGTCCGGGACGTCCCTCAGAGAGCTGGCACCGCCAGTTGACCGGTCGCGGCAGGAGAGCGCGTTTGCCCGTCCTAGCTGTCGAGGCTAAACAGGTTGTTCACCCTGGATGCCGGTGGACGGTAGCCGAGGGAAGAGTGTAGGCGATGGAAGTTGTAGTGATGGAGCCATCGCGGCAGAGCGTGACGGCGTTTTACTGAGGAAGAGTAAGAGCGTCGATAGGCCCACTCCCTGAGCATGGTCTGGATGAAGCGCTCGGCCTTGCCGTTGGTGCGAGGACGATAGGGTTTCGTGAAGCTCTGCTTGATACCGGCGCGATTGCAGACACTGCGGAAGGCGTGAGACCTGAAGACGAAGCCGTTGTCGGTGAGAAGGCGCTTGGGTTGGATGCCGGAAGCCTTAAACCAGGCGATGGCTCTGTCGAGGAAGCCTGCGGCCACGTCGCGGTGCTCGGCCTTCAGGGGTTCGACGTAGCTCAGCCTCGAGTGGTCGTCGATGCAGACGTAGATGTGCTCCCACCCGACGCCGCGCTTTCTGGTACGCCTGTCTCCGTGAGCGCGGTGGCCAGGGCCTCCGACGATGCGGCCAAGCTTCTTGATGTCGATGTGCAGCAGGTCCCCGGGCTTCGGCAGCTCGTAACGCAGCACAGGCTCTGGCGGTGTCAGCGCTGTGAGCCTGCCGAGGCCGGCCCGCCTCAGTAAGCGACCCACCGTCGATTTCGGAAGCCCAGCGGTCTGCGCGATCTCGAGCCCCGTCAGGCGCTTCTGGCGCAGCTCGAAGACCCTCTTTCGAAGAATCTCCGAGGTTGCCGTGGGCGAACTGCGCGGCCGACTCGTGCGATCACGCAGCCCGGGCAGCCCCTCTTCCCGATAGCGCCTGAGCCACTTAGCCACGGTCCTGACGCTCAGGCCAAGGGCTTGCGCCGCCTGCCGGCGGCTCCAGCCCTCGGCCTGGACCCTATCGACGATTAGCTCTCGACTTCGGGGGGTGGTCTTTGCTCTGCTATGAGCGTTCATCCGGGCCCTTTCCAGTGGTTTCCTGCTGCTCGCACCAACAGCATTCCACCGGTTAACCCGGGTGAACAACCTCCTGAGTCTTTACACCTAGCGCTTGCCGGGCGTCGAGGGCGGCGTCATCGCCGAGGGGAGCGTCTTCTTCATCGCGGCAAGGACCGGCTCGTTCCCCGCGGGCGGCAGGAAGCCGTGGTGCGTGAGGATGTGCCAGATCCGGCCCACGACGGCCTCGTTGAGGAGGGGCTTGCCGATCACGTCCGTCGCGCCCGACTGGATCGCGAACGCGAAGTGACTGCGGTCGAGGCGCGCGGTCGTGAGGACGACGGGCAGGGCGGCTGTCTGCGGCTGCGCCTTGATCACGCGCGTGACGTCGAAGCCGTCCATCCCGGGGAGCTGGACGTCCATGAGGAGGAGGTCGACGGTGTCCTGGAGCAGCCGCTCGAGCGCCTCGGGGCCGTCCTTGGCCTCGAGCGTCCGGCATCCATGGCGCCCGAGGACGTCCGCGAGGGCCTTTCGGCTCTTCGCGTCGCCCTCGACGAGGAGGATCACGGGCGGGCGATTCTTCGCGACGGGCGGCGTCGGGACCACGCTGGCCGCGACGGCCGTCGTCGGGCGCACGGGGGTCGTCATGCCCGCGAGGTCGAGCATCGCGCTCGCCTGCGTGACCGCCGGCGTGGGCACGCCCGGGCTCGGGCTCGGAGGGGCCGGAGGAGCGGGCGTCTGCAGAGCGGGGGCCTCCCCGGAGACGGGCGCGCCCTCGCGGAACGGAGGAAGCATCGCGAGCTCGGCCTCGAGGTCCGCAGCGGACGCGAAGCGCGTGGCGGGATCCTTTGCGAGCGCCCGGTAGGTGATCGCGATGAGCTCCGGCGCGATGTCCGTCATCTGGCGGAGGTCTTCGGGCGGCGGTTCGGACACGTGCTTCATCGCGATGACGAGCGGCGATTCTCCGTCGAACGGCACGCGGCCCGTGAGGAGTTCGTAGGCCATGACGCCGATCGAGTAGACGTCGCTGCGTGCGTCGGTCGGGCGGCCGAGCGCCTGCTCGGGCGACATGTAGTGCGGCGTTCCCACCATCACGCTGTCGAGCGTGAGCTGCTCGTTCGTCTTCCCGCGCGCGAGGCCGAAGTCGAGGATTGCGACGGCGCCCGAGTCCTCGAGCATGACGTTCTGGGACTTCAGGTCGCGGTGGATGATTCCCAGCTTGTGCGCCGCGTCGCTCCCGAGGGCGATCTGGCGGAGGATCGAGATCGCGCGAGCCTGTGGGAGGCGGCCTTCCGTCTGGATGATCGTCCGCAGGTCCTTGCCCGGGACGTACTCCATCGTGATGTAGGGGAAGTCGCCGCTCATGCCGAAGTCGTGGATGCGGGCGACGTTGGGGTGCTTGATCTTCCGGTTGAGGTTGATCTCGCGCTTGAACCGCTGGAGGAGCTGCTGGTCGTCCGTCTCCCAGTCGGGCGAAAGCACCTTGATCGCGACGACGTCTTCGAGGTCGAGGTCCTGCGCCTTGAAGACGATGCCCATGCCGCCGCGCCCGACGGTTTCGAGCCACCGGTAGCGGGTGAGCCCTTCGAAGAACTTCTGGCGGAGGCGGTCGAGATTCATGGTTGCGGCGGGGCCGGTGCCGTAGCGTAGCAACTTCGGGGGCGGGACGGGCGCCGTGCCGTTTTTTTCCGGGAAGGGGTAATCTTCCCGGCACGGACTGCGTCGGAGTCTCAATGAACCTTCTTCCGAGCCTCGCCCTCCTGTCGATCCTGGGCGTCGAGCCGGCGGCGGGGCCGGCGGCGGCCCCGGCGGCCCCGGGGACCGCCCCGGCCGCCGACTGTACGTTCGTGCCGTCGCACGCGGACCCGGACGGCCGCCTTCGCCGCGAGGCCCTTTCCCGGGGCACGCGGGCGTTCGCGTCGTCCCATCCCGCCGCGGCCGGACCCGCGTTCCAGCCTTCGGCCCGCCTCCGCCGGGCCAACTACGTGGACGACGAGATCTTCGGGAAGATGGACGCGGCGCGCGTCGTCCCGGCGCCGCTCGCCTCCGACGCCGAATTCCTGCGCCGGGTCACGCTCGACCTCACGGGCCGCATTCCGGACGCCGCGACCGCGGCCGCGTTTTTCGCCGACCCGGCGCCCGACAAGCGCGGCCGGATGATCGACACCCTTCTCGCCTCCGATGCCTTCGTCGATCGCTGGACGTTCTTCTACGACGAGATGTTCCAGAACACTGCGTTCGCGGCGAGCGGCCGGCTCTATCCCCAGGGCCGCAACGCGTTTCACGCGTACTTCCAGGACGCCGTGAGGTCGCACAAGCCGTGGGACGCGATGGCGCGCGAGATCATCGGCGCGACGGGCGTGAACACCACGGTCGGCGCCGCGAACTACGTCGTGCGCCAGATCCAGGCGAACGGGCCGATCCAGGACACGTACGACAACCTCGCGGCCTCGACGGCGGCCGTCTTCCTCGGGACGAACGCCGTGTTCTGCACGTCCTGCCACAACGGCCAGGGCCACCTCGACGCGATCAACCTGTGGGGCTCGACGGTGAAGCGGCAGGACTTCTGGGGCCTGGCCTCGTTCTACTCGCGCGCGACCGCGCCGCGCTCCGGGACGGCCAACGCGAACTATTACTACACCGTCGGTGAACGCGGAACCGGCAACTACCTCCTGAACACGACGACGGGAAACAAGACCGACAGGACGAAGGCGTACTACACGACGAGTCCTGCGGGGATGACGTCGATCGACCCGGCGTACCTTCGGACGCCGCTCGCCCCCGCGGGCGGCGCGCCGGCGAGCGGGGAAGGCTTCCGGCAGGCGCTCGGGCGCCTCGTCACGAACGACCCGCAGTTCGCGCGCGCCGCCGTGAACTATCTCTGGAAGGAGATGTTCGGCGTCGGAATCGTCGAGCCCGCAGACGCATTCGACCCGATGCGGCAGGACGCGGCGAGCCCCCCGCCCGGCTCGTGGACCCTTCAGCCGACGCACCCGGCGCTCCTGACGAAGCTCGCCCAGGACTATGCCGGGCACGGCTACGACCTGCGCTACATCCTCGGACTGATGGCGAAGTCCAGCGCCTATCAGCTCTCGTCTTTCTACCCCGGGGCGTGGAGCGAGTCGTACGCGCCTTACTTCGCGAGGCACTTCGCGCGCCGGCTGACGGCCGAGGAAATGTTCGACGCGATCACGCGCGCGACGAACGTGGGGGCGAGCATCCCGGTGAGCGGCGGCATGCCGAACGTGACGCTCGCGATGCAGCTGCCCGACGTCCAGGAGCCTGGGGCCGGCTCCGTGATCGGCAATTTCCTGAACGCCTTCCTGCGCGCCGACCGCGACGGGGACGCGCGGTCGAACGAGTTCTCGGTGTCGCAGGCTCTCCTCATGCTGAACGACACGACCGTCACGAGCCGCATCAAGAGCGCGACGGCGGGATCCGCCGTGCAGAAGCTCGTCGCGGCGAACGCGACGCCGACGCAGATCGTGACGTCGCTATACCTCTCGACCCTGTCGCGCAGCCCCTCGGCGGCCGAACTCGCCGCGGGCGTCGCGCTGTTCGCGAGCCCGCCGAACGGGGAGACGAAGGCCCAGGTGGCCGAAGACCTCCAGTTCGCGCTCCTCAACAAGCTCGACTTCCTCTACAACTACTGAGGGCCGCCATGAAACCGCTCCTCCCGAGCTTCCCGGCTTCCGGCGCGACCCCCGTCAACGGGCCCGACCTCTCCCGCCGCGGCTTCCTGCAGCTCGGTGCGGGAGGCCTCGTCGCCTCGTGGTTCCTGAAGTCGCCCGCGACGGCGTGGGCGGCCGAGTCCGCGGCCGTGACGCCGCGGAACACCGCGAAGAACGTCATCTTCGTCTTCCTGCCGGGCGCTCCGAGCCAGGTCGACACGTGGGACCTCAAGGAGGGCGCGTGGACGCCGGCGGACTTCGCGCCCACCGGCTTCGGGGGCGGGCTGCGGTTCCCCGCGGGCCTGATGCCGAACCTCGCGAACCGGCTCGGCGACCTGTCGATCGTGCGCTCGATGAAGTCTGCGGCGCTCGTCCACGGCCTCGGCCAGACGTGGCTCCAGATCGCGCGTAACCCCACGGGCGCGACGGGCGCCGAGGCGCCGAACATGGGGGCCGTCGCGGCGCTCGAGCTCGAGAAGCAGCGCGGACCGAACGACGTGCTCCCGGCGTTCCTGTCGCTGAACACGCAGGCGGGCCTCTCGGGAGCGGGGTATTTCCCGTCCACGTACGCGCCGTTCGTCGTCCAGCCCACGGCGAACGGGCTCGCGAGCCTCACGCATCCCGACGGGGCGACGCGCCTCGGGACGCGCTGGAACGACCTCGCGCAGCTGGACGCGGCGCTCCGCTCGGGCCAGCCCCTCGGCAAGGACGCGGCCGACGCCGTGAACTTCTACAACCAGGCCAAGGTGATGATCGACACGCCGGCCGTCAACGACCTCTTCAAGTACGGGGCGGCGGATGCCCAGCGCTACGGCAACTCGTCCTTCGGAAACGCCTGCCTCGTCGCCAAGCAGCTCCTCGCGGGCGGCCGCGGCGCGCGCTTCGTCATGGTGTCGGTCGGCGGCTGGGACATGCACAGCAACATCTACGCGAAGACCGGGACGAGCCTCTACTCGCAGATGGGGCAGGTCGACCCGGCGCTCGCGAGCCTGATCGGGGACCTCAAGGCGACGCCCGGGAAGACGCCGGGCAAGACTCTGTTCGACGAGACGCTGATCGTCATGGCAGGGGAGTTCGGCCGGACGGTCGGGAACCTCAACGGGCAATCCGGGCGCGACCACTTCGCGGTCTACAGCGCCGTCTTCGCGGGCGGCGGCGTGAGGGGCGGACAGGTGATCGGCGCGACGGACGCGACAGGCGCGACGATCACGGACTCGGGCGTCACGGGCCGCACCGAGCTCCGCGCGGAAGATCTCGCCTGCACCGTCTACTCGGCGCTCGGGATCGACTGGACGACGATGCGCCACGACGACCCGCTGGGCCGCGGATTCGAGTACGTGCCGAACGCCGCCGCGGGCGTTTACGCGCCCATCGATCGCTTGTTTGGCTGACGGTTCCCTCCCGCGGCCTGAGACTCTTTCGCGGAGAATCGTGTAGGATTTCTGCGAATGAGAAACAGGACGGGTTGCTGCGGCGCCGCTCGGCGCCTGGCGCTTCGCGTAAGGGATCTCCTCTTTCTGGCGGTCGCGATCGTCCCTCCCGGCAGGCCTGCGGAGGCCGTCGAGACGGGCGGCGCCGAGGCCATGGTGGCCGACGGAACCGTTCGGCCCGCCACTTCGGACTGCGCGTTCGTGCCGTCGCACGCCGACCCCGACGGCCGCCGCCGCCGCGAGGCCGTTTCGCGCGACACGCGCGCCTTCGCGTCCGCGCACCCGGCCGCCTCGTCGACGGCGTTCCACCCCGCCTCGCGCCTCAAGCGCGTCAACTACGTGGACGACGAGATCTTCGGGAAGATGGAAGCCGACCGCGTCCCGCCGGCGCCGCGCTCTTCCGACGCCGAGTTCCTGCGTCGCGTCACCCTCGACCTCACGGGCCGCATCCCCGACGCCGACACGGTCATCGCGTTCCTCGCGGATCCGTCGTCCGACAAGCGCTCGCGGATGGTGGACATGCTCCTCACCACCGACGCCTTCGTCGACCGCTGGACGTTCTTCTACGACGAGCTCGTGCAGAACACGAATCGCAGCTCGACGGGCACGCTTTGGGATACCGCGAACGCCGCGTACCACGCGTACTTCCAGGACGCCGTGCGCTCGAGGAAGCCGTGGGACGTCATGGCCCGGGAGCTCATCACGGCGAGCGGCCCGAACACGACCGTGGGGCCGGCGAACTTCATCGTGCGCCAGTTCCAGAACAACGGTCCCCCGCAGGACACCTACGACAACCTCGCGGTCGCGACCTCGCGCGTCTTCCTCGGGACGGGTGTCGTCTTCTGCACGTCCTGTCACAACGGGCAGGGGCACCTCGACGCGATCAACCTCTGGGGCTCGATCGTGAAACGGCAGGACTTCTGGTCGCTGGCCGCGTTCTTCTCGTGGACGGACATGCCGTTCGCGGGGCCTGTGCCCAACACGGTGTACACGATCGGCCAGCGTCGGACCGGCAACTACGACTACCGGCTCAACACGACGACCGGCAACAAGACGGACCGCACGGGCGCGTACTACACGACGACGCCGCCCGGATTGACCACCATCAGCCCGGCGTACCCGAGAACGCCGCTCAACCCGTCCCCGGGCGGGATCCTGCCCGGCGAGACCTTTCGGCAGTGGCTCGCGCGCCTCGTGACGGACGACCCGCAGTTCGCGCGCGCGGCCGTGAACACTCTCTGGAAGGAGATGTTCAAGCTCGGGATCGTCGAGCCCGTGGACGGTTTCGACCCGATGCGTCAGGACCCGGCCAGCCCGCCGCCCGGCGCGTGGACCGTCCAGCCGACGCACCCGGCTCTCCTCAATCGGCTCGCGCAGGACTTCGCCGCGCACGGGTACGACCTGCGGTACATCCTCGGCGTGATGGCGAAGTCCAACGCCTACCAGCTCTCGTCCTTCTATCCGGGGACGTGGAGCGAAGCGTACACGCCGTATTTCGCGCGCCACTTCGCGCGGCGGCTCGGGGCCGAGGAGCTCTGGGACGCGGTTCAGAAGGCCACGAACGTCCCCTCGAACATGACGGTGAGCGGCTCGCCGGCCCTGGCCCTCCAGCTCCCGAACATGGGGTTCCAGAACGGGCCGGACCTCAACGGCCGGTTCATGAGCGCGTTCGGCCCCGGCAACCGCGACACGGTCCCGCGCTCGTGGAAGTTCTCGGTCGCGCAGGCCCTCACGATGCTGAACAACAACCAGGTCACGATCCGGTCCCACGACACCCAGGATTCGGTCGTGCACCGCCTCGTCGCGGCGAACGCGACGCCCGAGCAGGCCGTGGACACGCTCTTCCTGAAGACGCTCTCTCGGGTTCCGACGCCCGCCGAGAAGGCGTGGTGCCTCTCGAAGGCCCAGGGAACGTCGCTTCCGTCCTTCGCACAGACGCTCCAGTTCGTCCTCCTCCAGAAGCTCGACTTTCTCTACAACTACTGATGAAGAAGACGCTCCTCCCGAGCCTCCCGGTCCCCGGCGTCACGCCGGTCACGGGCGCCGACCTCTCCCGCCGCGGCTTCCTGCGTCTCGGCGGCTCAGGCCTCGTGGCGTCGTGGTTCCTCGGCTCCCCGGCCGCCGCGTGGGCGGCGCGGTCCGCGAAGGTCTCGACGAGAGGCACGGCGCGGAACGCGATCTTCGTCTTCCTCCCGGGCGCGCCCAGCCAGACGGACACGTGGGATCTGAAGGAAGGCGCGTGGACGCCCTCGGACTTCGCGCCGACGAGCTTCGGGGGCGGCGTGAGGTTCCCGGCCGGGCTCATGCCGAACCTCGCGAACCGGATCGGGGACCTCGCGTTCGTGCGCTCGCTCAAATCGGCGGCGCTCGTCCACGGGCTCAACCAGACCTGGCTCCAGATCGCGCGCAACCCCACGGGCGCGACGGGCGCGATCGCCCCGAACATCGGGTCCGTCGTGGCCCTCGAGCTCGAGAAGCAGCGCGGGCCGAACGACGTCCTCCCGGGCTTCTTCGCCTTCAACACGGGCACGGCGGGCCTCGCCGACGAGGGCTACCTCCCCTCCACGGTCGCTCCTTTCGTCGCGCAGCCGATCGCGACCGGGCTCCCGAACCTCACCCATCCGGATGGGGCGGCCGCGCTCGCGACCCGGTACGCCTGGATGCAGGAGCTGGACGCGGCGCTCCGGACGGGCCAGCCGATGGGCAAGGAGCCCGCGGACGCCCCGGACCTCTATCGCCAGGCCAAGCTCCTCGTGGATTCGCCCGACGTGAACCAGTTCCTCACGATCGCGGCGGCGGATTCGGCGCGCTACGGGAGCTCGGCCTTCGGCGACAGCTGCCTCCTCGCGAAACAGGTGCTCGCGGCCGGCCGCGGCACGCGGTTCGTCATGCTCGGCCTGGGCGGGTGGGACCACCACGCCAGCATCTACAAGAAGTCCGTGAACGCGAACCTCGGCGAGACCAGTCTCTACAGCCTCGCGGTGCAGCTCGACGCGGGCCTCGCGAGCCTGATCGGGGACCTCAAGGCGACCCCGGGGAAGACGGCGGGCAAGACGCTCTTCGACGAGACGCTCCTCTTCGTCGTGGGGGAATTCGGCCGGACGGTCGGGCCGCTCGGCGACGCGGCCGGCCGCGACCACTTCGCGAACTACTGCGCGGTCTTCGCGGGCGGCGGCGTCAAGGGCGGGCAGGTCATCGGCGCGACGGACGCGACGGGCGCGACGATCACGGACTCGGGCGTGACGGGCCGGACGGAGCTCCGCGCCGAGGACCTCGCGTGCACCGTCTACTCGGCGCTCGGGATCGACTGGACGACGACGCGCCGCGACGATCCGATCGGCCGCGGCTTCGAGTACGTCCCGAACGCAGGCGCGGGCGTCTACGCGCCGATCGACCGGCTGTTCGGATGAAAATGGCGCCGTGAGGCCCCTCTCGCCTCTCGCTCCGATGCTCGCGACGCGCGTGAAGGAGCCGTTCAGCCGGCGCGGATGGGTCTTCGAGCCGAAGTACGACGGCTGGCGCATCGTCGCGATCCGCCGGAAGGGCCGGGTCACGCTCGCCACGCGCCGGGGATTCGACATCGCCGAGGAGCTCCCGGACATCGTCAAGGCGGTCGAGGCGCTGCCCGGCGGGAACCTCGCGGTGGACGGCGAGCTCGTCGTGCTCGACGACCGGGGCGTGTCGAGCTTTCAGCTTCTCCAGGCAAGGAACGAGCCGGGCGCGAGGCCTCCGGTGCTCGTCCTGTTCGACTGCCTCGATGCGGACGGCGTCTCCCTCATGTCACTCCCGCTCGGCGAGCGCCGGGCCGCTCTCGAGGCGCTCGTCGGGAAGCACCCGGCACCCCCCCTCGCGCTCGCGGAGCGGCTCGGGACGGACGGCGCCGCTGCGTTCGCGAAGGCGGTGAAGAAGGGATGGGAGGGAGTCGTCGGGAAGGACCTCTCCTCGCCCTACGAGTCCGGCCGGCGCTCGCTGCGCTGGCTGAAGGTCAAGGTCCGGCGCGAGCAGGAGTTCGTGATCGGCGGGCTCACGCTGCCGAGCGATCCGCGCCCGCACTTCGGGGCCCTCCTCGTGGGCCTCTACGAAGGGAAGCACCTGCGCTTCTGCGGCGCGGTCGGGACCGGTTTTTCCGACAAGATCCTCCTCTCGCTCCTCGAAAAGCTCGAGCCGCTGCACCAGGACGCGTGTCCGTTCTCGCCGCCTCCTCACGGCGTGAAGGACGCGGCCTGGGTCAAGCCGCAGGTCGTCGCGCAGGTCGCTTTCGCCGAATGGACGGGCGAACTCCGGCTCCGCCAGCCGTCGTTCCTCGGGTTGCGAGAGGACAAGGACCCGCGTGAGTGCCTCTGGGCCGAGAGAGAGACCTAGAAAGAAAGAGCGGCCGCTCTCGCGGCCGCCCGGGGACTTCCTAGAAGGTAGGAGGGCTCAGGGGACGATCGTGATCGTGCCCGACATGCCGTCGTGCTGGGGCTGAGTGCCGCAGGCCGACTGCGTGCAGAAGTACGTGTAGACCGGGCCTGGGAAGTTCAGCATGGACGCCGTCGGCGTGAGGCTCGCGGTGCAGGGCTGGTTGGACCGGATGACGTCGCACTGCGTGATGTTGAGCACCGCGATGCCGCCGACGCCGTGCGTCTTCGCCTCCGAGGCCGGCGTCGTCCACGTGATCGTGTAGGGCTGGCCGACCTTGAGGTTCACGTTGTTGTTCCCCGCGCCGCTGCAGGGACCCGTCTGGCAGACGAACGTCCACTTCGTGTTGTTCGTCGTCGTCGCCGAGATCGTGACCGCGATCGGCGTCGCGGATGCGACGACGACGTCCTGCGTCTTGCTGCTCGCGCCCGCGGCGTTGTCCACGAAGAGCGCGCTCTTGTACGTGCCGGCCGCCGTGTACGTGTGCTGCACGGGCGCGACAGGGTTCGTCGCGAACGTTCCGTCTCCGAAGACCCAGAAGCGGTTCGTCGGGGTGCCGGTCGAGAGGTCCGTGAAGGTCACGGGCTGGTTGGGCTGGGGGCTGGCGGATACCGTGTAGTTCGCGACGGGCGCTGCCGGGGGCGCCGCGGGCTCCGAGGTCATGACGATCGCGAACGGATCGCCGGAGGCGTTGTTGATCACGGACGCGAACGACAGGACGGGCTGGTCGCTGGTGAACTCGATCCACAAGTTCGTGTCGTTCGTGCCCGCGACGCCCGAGAACGGCGGGCCCCAGTTCCCGATCTGCGTGAACCCGTTCGGGCCGAGAGCCGGGAGCGTCGCGTCCGAGACCAGCGTCCCGTCGCCGCGCCGCACTTTCGCCCGGACGGTCGCGTCCGACGAGCCCGGGTTCGTGAACACGACGTTCGTCCGGTAGCCGGCCGCGAGGTCCACGCTCGACGCGAGCTGGACGAGCGTGCCCGCCTTGAGGGCCGCGGCGGCGTCGAGGCCGGGGAGCCACTGCCCCGACACCGAGCCGTTGCCGCACGCGTTGTAGTTGTTGACGGACGACGACACGAGGAGCGTGCCGGACGTCTGGAACCGGATCGGTCCGAACGAGCCGTTGTCGAGCGTGCGCCCGAAGAGCGTTCCGACGATGTTGTCGAAGGACTGCTGCGTCCGGGACGGGATCGTCTGGATCGCGGCCGTGAACGTCTGGCCGGTGACCTGGTCGTAGAGGACGGGCGTGTAGTTGACCGGGGACGTCGTCGGGTTGAAGACCCGGACGTCGCTCCGGAACTCCGCTCCGCCCGCGCCGCGGCGGTACACGCTGGACGGGATCACGACGTCGGCTGGGGACATCGTTGCGGACAGAAGCACGACGAACGTGAGGGAGCGCAGAAGTAAGGCAGTCTTCATCGAAATTCCTCTCGAGAGCCAGTCGCAAGAAGCGGGCCGCGCCCGCCGTCCCCGGGGAGTGGCGCCGCGCCGGATTTCCAACGGATTCTCGGCGGGAGCGGGCCCCGCGGAGGATGACACGCGTCACGGGATTTACACTCCGGAGGACATGACCTTCTGGTCGGGCCGCCGCGTCCTCGTCACCGGAGGAGGAGGTTTCCTCGGGCAGGCGCTCGTCGAGGCGCTCCGCCGCCGCGGAGCCCGTGAGGTCCTCGCGCCGCGCGCGGCCGACCTCGACCTGCGTGAGCGGGATGCGGTCCGCGCGTTCCTCACGCGCGAGAAGCCTGACGTCGTCGTCCACGCCGCGGCCGTCGTCGGCGGCATCGGCGCGAACCGCGCCCACCCGGGCCGGTTCTTCTACGAGAACGCGATCATGGGGATCCAGCTCATCGAGGAGGCGCGTCGCGCCGGCGTCGCGAAGTTCGTCTGTCTCGGGACGATCTGCGCGTACCCGAAGTTCACGCCGGTGCCGTTCCGCGAAGAGGATCTCTGGAACGGGTATCCCGAGGAGACGAACGCGCCCTACGGACTCGCGAAGAAGATGCTCCTCGTCCAGCTCCAGGCCTACCGGCAGGAGTACGGCTTCGACGGGATCTACCTCCTGCCCGTGAATCTCTATGGCCCGCGCGACAACTTCGACCTCGCGACGAGCCACGTGATCCCCGCGATGATCCGGAAGTTCGTCGAGGCGCAGGCCGCCGGCGCCCCCGAGGTCGTCCTCTGGGGCGACGGTTCCCCGACGCGCGAGTTCCTCTATGTCGACGACGCGGCCGAGGGGATCGTCGCGGCCGCCGAAGCGTACGACGGGGCCAAGCCCGTGAATCTCGGCTCCGGCGAGGAAATCGCGATTCGCGACCTGGCGCAGCGCGTCGCCGGCGCGATCGGCTTCGCGGGCTCGATCCGTTGGGATGCGTCGCGGCCGAACGGCCAACCCAGGCGGCGCCTGGACGTCTCCCGCGCCGCCGGTCTCTTCGGCTGGCGGGCGAGGACGACGCTCTCGGAGGGCCTCGGGAAGACGGTCGACTGGTACCGGGCCACGCTCCGGCCTTGATATCGTGAGGGCGTGGCGCCCGACCGCGACCTCCGCCTCGACGTTCCCGCAATCGACGCCGAGCACGCGCTCCAGGTCGAGCTCGTCGAGGCGCTCGGCCGTGCGGTCGCGGAAGGCAAGAGCCGCGAGGTCGCCGACGAGATTCTCGACAAGCTGCTCGACTACACGCGCGTCCACTTCCTCGCCGAGGAGCTCATGATGCGGATGGAGGGCTATCCCGGCTACGAGGCCCACCGCGGCGAGCACGGCGAGCTCCTTGCCGAGCTCCAGAAGCTCCGCGCGGCGTACGAGAGCGGGGCGCTGCCCATGACCCACGTGGCCGTCGACGGCCTGCGCTCGTGGCTTTCCGGCCACGTGAGGACCCAGGACCGCGGGTTCGCGAACTTTCTGGCGTCGAAGGCCGCCGCCCGGTCCTCCGTCTGACACACGGACCGAGACGCCGTCTCAGCTAAGTCGTTGCGCCGCAACGCGTTCGGCGCCGGGCCGTTCTCCGCGATAGGTGCCGACACTCCCCGGTAGAGATCCAGGTCACATTCAGCCGGACGTCCGGCAGAACTGAACAGATTCCATCGACGTGCGGTTAATCCGCGGGAGTACGGGATGAAGTATTGCCTTTCGGCCCGGTCTGTCGCCCTCCTGTCGTTGCTCCTGCCGGGGGCGGTTCTGGCCCAGTCGCCACAGTCGAAGTTCTACCCGATCACGCCCTGCCGGGCGGTCGACACGCGGAACCCGAACGGCGCCTCCGGCGGTCCGGCGCTCGCTGCGGGCGGCGCGCGTGCGTTCCAGCTCGCAGGATCGTGCGGCGTCCCCGTGACGGCGCGCGCCGTCGTCACGAACCTGACCGTGGTCAACCCGTCGAGCGCGGGCGACCTCGCGATCTTCCCGACCGGGACGCCGTCGCCGACGGGCGCCACGGCGATCAACTTCAAGGCCGGCCGGACGCGCGCGAACAACTTCATCGCCCGCCTCGGCACGACGGGCGACATCGCCGTCTTCACGGAGATGCCGTCCGGCACCGTGCACTTCCTCATCGACGTCTCGGGCTACTTCGAAGACCCGCCGCCCTCGCCGCTGTCCACCTACACCGCGGTGGCGAACCTCACGAGCTTCGGCGCGACGCCGCAGCTCGTCGCGCACATCCGCGACGTCGGCGTGAACGGCTGGCTGAACGAGCAGTTCTCGATTCCGCCGAACTACTTCGTTCCGGCGGCGCTGTTCCCGGACACGATTCCGGGCGCCTGCACGGGCACCTGCCAGCGGGACAACTACACGATGTACCCGCTCCAGAGCACGTTCCTCTACAACGCGCTCTACTACCCCGACCAGCTCCGCATGCGCGTCTTCTGGGCCCTGCACAAGTTTCTCGTGGTCTCGGGCCAGCAGGAGATCCAGCCGAGCCACATGATCCCGTACCTGAACATCCTCTACGGGAACGCGTTCGGACACTACCGGGACATCCTCTACCAGCTCACGGTGAACCCGGCGATGGGCGACTACCTCAACATGAGGACCTCGACCCTCCAGAACCCGAACGAGAACTACGCGCGCGAGATCCTGCAGCTCTTCTCGATCGGCCTCGTTCAGCTCAACACGGACGGGACGCCGAAGCTCGACCTCGGCGGCAACACGATCCCGACGTACAACCAGAACGACATCAACGAGCTCTCCCGCGTCTTCACCGGCTGGCGGCTCGCGGCGCCCCCCGTGGCCGGGACGTCGAACTACACCTCGGACATGGTCCTCGTCGAGGCGAGCCACGACCGGGGCAAGAAGTCCTTCCTGTGCGACTGGTCGACCGGAACGCCGACGGCCTGCGCCTGGACCTTCAACGCGAACCAGAACGGAGACGTGGACGTCGCCCAGGCGATCGACGCGATCATGGCGCACCCGAACGTCGCGCCGTACGTCTCGACGCAGCTGATCCACGGCCTCGTCACGTCCAACCCGAGCCCGGCGTACGTCGGGCGCGTCGCGGCGGTGTTCAACAACAACGGCTCGGGCGTGAAGGGCGACCTCGCCGCCGTCGTCCGCGCGATCGTGACGGATTCCGAGGCGCTCGCGGGCGCCGCGGACCCGAACTTCGGCATCCTCCGCGACCCCGTGTACCACGTGATCGCGCTCCTCCGGGGGCTCGGCGCGACCGCGGCGAACGGCTCCGGGCGTTCGGACGGCGTCCTCGCGCCGCAGCTCGCGAACCTCGGGCAGAACCTCTTCAACCCGGACACGGTCTTCGGCTACTACCCGGCCGACAACAGGCTGCCGGGCTCGTCGACCATGTGGGGGCCGGAATTCGGCATCCAGTCCGCGCTCACCGCGCTTCGCCGGGCGAACCTCGTGAACACGCTCGTCTATTCGACCATCCCGACGGGTGCGAACAACCCCTCCGGAACGGCGCTCGATCTGAGCGTCATCCAGTCGCTCTCGAACGATCCGGCCGCGATGGTCGAACAGCTCAACCAGCTCCTCTGCCGCGGCCAGCTCTCCGCGGGCGCGAAGTCGGCGATCGTCACCGCCGTCAACGCCGTGCCGTCGACGAGCCCCAAGCAGCGTGCGCAGCAGGCGGTGTATCTCGTCGCCACGTCCTCGCAGTTCCAGGTCGAGAGGTAAACATGACGAATCGCAGGGAATTCCTCAAGCTCGCGTGCGGCGCCGCCGGGTTCGCGGCCTTCGAACAGGGCCTCGACCGGTTCGGCCTCCTCGCACACGCCGCCTCCGCGGCGCCGCCGAACCAGTACCGCGCCCTCGTGTGCATCTTCATGTTCGGCGGCAACGACGCGAACAACATGGTCATCCCGGTCACGGCCGGGGGCCTTTCCGGGTACAACCAGTACGCGACGTCGCGCGGAGCGTCGCTCGCGCTTCCCCCGCTGGGGGCGACCGCCTTCACGAGCCCGACGAGCTTCGGCCTCAATTTCGGCCTGCATCCTGCGATGCCCGAGCTCGCCGCGCTCTACAACGCCGGCAAGCTCGCCGTCGTCTCGAACGTCGGGCCGATGACGCGCTGGCCCACGACGAAGGCGCTCTACCAGTCGAACGCGGCCTACCGCCCGTACCAGCTGTTCTCGCACAGCGACCAGCAGTCCGCCTGGATGGCGCCGCAGTCCGACGTACAGTCCATCTACGGCTGGGGCGGACGCGTGGTCGACATGATTTCCGACCTGAACACGGGGACGTCCTTCCCGGCGTCCCTCTCCCTCTCGGGCAACAACCAGTTCAACGTCGGCCAGACGGGGAAGGCGCTGAACGTCGCGCCCGCGCCGACGGCGCTGAACGCGATCTTCCCGCTCAACGGCTTCGCGAACAACGCGATCGACAACGCGCGCAGGACGGCCTTCAACACGCTCCGGACCTTCGACACCGGAGTCCCGCTCGTGAAGGCGGCGAGCGACATCACGCAGCAGGGCCTCGACATCCAGGCGTCTCTCGCGACGGACCCGGTCGTGACGGCCACGTTCCCGGCCACCGGCCTCGGCAACCAGCTCAAGCAGGTCGCCAAGATCATCAAGCAGAACCAGGTGTCTCTCAACGTGAGCCGGCAGGTCTTCTTCTGCTCGATCGGCGGCTTCGACACCCACCAGGACGAGCTCGCGTCCCACACGAACCTCTACACGCAGATCTCGAAGGCGATGGCCGCGTTCTACCAGGAGATGTTCAACCAGAACCTCCACAACAACGTCACGACGTTCACGATGTCGGACTTCGGCCGCACGATGGCGCCGTCGGGTTCCGGGGCGTCCGTCGGTTCGGACCACGCATGGGGCACCCACCAGCTCGTCATGGGCGGCGCGATCAAGGCGGCCGACTTCTACGGCAACGCCGGCCTCAACGGCACGCCGTTCCCCGACCTCACCCTCGGGTCGCAGTACGACACGGACAGCCGCGGCCGCTGGATCCCGAGCACGGCCGTCGACCAGTACGCGGCCACGCTCGGCCTGTGGCTCGGCGCGACGCCGGCCGAGCTCAATACGGTCTTCCCGAACCTCTACCGGTTCCCGACGGCCGACCTCGGATTCCTGAAGGGCCTTGCGCCCCCCGCGCGGCGGCTCACTCGAGGTAGGCGTACGCGGGAAGCGTGAGGAACTCGGCGAAGGTGTCGTCGAGGACGAGGCGGTCGAGGATCTCGACGGCTTCCCTCATCCGGCCGTTCGCGATCCCTCCCACCCTCGGAATCTCCTCGTCGCGCACCTGCCGGTAGAGATCCTTCGTGGCAGTCCGGCCGTCGGCGAGCGTGGCGTTCCGGTTGATCCACTGCCAGAGCTGGGCGCGCGAGATCTCGGCCGTCGCGGCGTCCTCCATCAGGTTGTAGATCGCCGCGGCGCCGTTCCCGAGGAGCCACGAGTTCAGGTACTGGAGCGTGACGTTCACGTTCAGGCGGAAGCCGGCGTCCGTGACGGTGCCCCCGGGCACGGAGAGGTCCGTCAGCTTCCGTGCGTCGGCGACGACGTCCTCGCGCAGGCGGTCTTTCTGGTTCGGCTTCGTGCCGAACGCCTTCTCGAAGACCTCCCACGCCGTGGGAACGAGATCGGGGTGCGCGACCCACGTGCCGTCGAAGCCGTCGGCGACCTCTCGGTCCTTGTCGGCCCGGACCTTCGCGAGCGCCCGCTCGTTCACCTCGGGATCCTTGCGCGTCGGGATGAACGGCGCCATGCCGCCCATCGCATGCGCGCCGCGGCGGTGGCACGTCTTCACGAGCAGCTCGGCGTACGCGCGCATGAACGGAACCGTCATCGTGACCTGTCCGCGGTCGGGCAGGACGTCCGCGTGCGCGCGCAGCTTCTTGATCAGGCTGAAGAGGTAGTCCCAGCGGCCCGCGTTCAGGCCGCTCATGTGGTCCTTGAGCTCGAAGAGGATCTCGTCCATCTCGAACGCGGCCGGCAGTGTCTCGACGAGGACGGTCGCGCGAATCGTCCCCCTCGGGATCGAGAGGCCCTCCTGCGCCGCGACGAAGACGTCGTTCCAGAGGCGCGCCTCGAGGTGGCTCTCCATCTTCGGGAGGTAGAAGTACGGTCCGGTGCCGCGCTCCTTCAGCGCGTACGCGTTGTGGAAGAAGTAGAGGCCGAAGTCGAAGAGGCTCGCGGAGATCGGCGCGCCGTCCACGAGGACGTGCTTCTCCGGGAGATGCCAGCCGCGCGGCCTCACGAGAAGCGTCGCGATTTCCGGGGCGAGGCGGTACTCCTTGCCCTCGGGACTCGTGTACGCGATCGTGCGGCGGACGGCGTCCTTGAGATTCTGCTGGCCCTGGACGACGTTCGCCCACGTCGGGGAGAGCGAGTCTTCGAAGTCGGCCATGAAGACGCTGGCCCCGGAGTTGAGCGCGTTGATCATCATCTTGCGCTCGACGGGCCCGGTGATCTCGACCCAGCGCTTCTGGAGGTCGGGAGGCGCGGAAGCGACCTTCCAGTCGGCGTTGCGGACGGCCTGCGTCTCGGGCAGGAATACCGGCAGTTCTCCGGCGTCGAAGCGCTTCTGGCGCTCGGCGCGGCGCGCGAGGAGCTCCTGGCGGCGCGGGTCGAACGTCCTGTGGAGGCGGGCGACGAAGTCGAGCGCCTCCTTCGTGAGGATCGTGTCCGTCGCCTCCGGCGCGCGCGACAGGACCTGGATGCCGTCCATCAGTTTTCCCTCCGAGGCCGGGGATTATGGAGGCGAAGCTCCGCCCCCGGAGACTCACGGGGCCAAATGTAGGGCCGGGGCGGGTGTCGCGCCGCGCCTCAGCCCCACCAGGAGTCGTCGTCGGGCTTCTCTTCCTTCGGGAGCCCGAGCCGGTCCCCCTGGAACTGCGCCTCGTCGTCGCACAGCTCGACGGGGAGGCCGCTGTCCATCACGAGCTCGAACACCGCCAACGCCTGTTTCGTGGCCTCGGTGCGGGAGCCCTCGCGGTAGTAGCGGATGCGGGCTTTCTTCTTCTTCAGGCCGGGGAGCGCCTTCCTGAGCGCCGCGAGCGTGACCGGACTGCCGTCGAGAAGGACGCGGCCGGCACGCTCGACCTTCACCCGCGCGACGGGGATGATCGCCATGCTCGTCTCCGTGGGGATTCTCCACGGTTCCGGCCGTCTCGAGAATCGTGCCATTGCATCAAACCTGCCGGGGGGCTCCGGCGGCGCATGATGCACGTGAATCCCTCGCGGCGCGCCCCTTCGGGCTCCCACGTTGCATTCAGCGGCGGTCCGCGCGCGGATCGCGGGATCCCGTGTGGGGTGTGGCCGCGAGGAGGCGTCCATGTACGTCCAGGACGTGATGAAGAAGAAGGTCGTGACCTGCCGGGAGAAGGATTCAATCAAGAAATGCGCCGACCTCATGCGGGAGTGGAAGATCGGAATGCTCCCGGTCGTCGACGCGAAGCACCAGCTCGTCGGCATCGTCACGGACCGGGATCTCGTCGTGCGCGGAATCGCGGAGAGCCGGCCCCTCACGACCGAAGCCGGCGACATCATGACCAAGCGACTCGTCACCTGCCGTGACGGGGACGAACTCTGGTTCGCCGAGGAGCGGATGGCGGCCGAGCGCAAGTCGCGGATCGTCGTCGTGGACGACAGCCGCCACGTCGTCGGCGTCATCAGCCTGTCGGACATCCCCATGGCCGAGGAAGGCGCCCGGGCCGGTGAACTCCTCCGGCAGGTCGCGCGCCGCGAGGCGGCGCCGCGGCCCGAGCGCCACTGACGCCGTTTACTTCGGCGCGGCCGACGGGGCGGGCTTGCACTGCCCCGTCAGCGGGTCGCGGACCTGGCCCTGCGGGCAGGGCGGAGCGGGCTTCTTCTTTTCGCACGTGATCTCGAAGCGTCCGTCGAAGACGTTGTTCGAGAAGTTCGACTCACCCTGGCCCTTCGCCGAGTTCAGGACGAGGTGGGCCGAGTGCCAGCCGGGCAGGAGGGCGGGCGAGCCCGCCTCGAAGTAGTTCGTCGCGCCCGCGTCGACCTTTCCGAAGGCCTTCGTGACGGCCGCCGCGTCGACGTTGCCCGTCAGTCCGAGGGCCGCCGTCGTCGCGTCGAAGCCCTTGTTTCCCTGATTCTTGACCCAGACGCGGAGGTTCGAGACGAGCCGCGCCTCGCAGCTCTTCGTCGCAACGGGTCCGAGGGCGCCGTTCGGCTCGTCGGGCCCGAGTTTCGTGCCGGGAGCGACGGCCGGGTTCTCGACGAGCCGGAGCACCGACGTCGTGGACGGGCCGCCCGGCGGTACGAGCCGGATGGAGAGATTCAGGCCCGGGTAGTGGACCTGGACCTCCTGGAAAAGGAGATCGGGCGCCCCGACCCGCGACGCGGACGCGGCCGGCGGAGCCGGCCTGTCGGAAGCGGCCGCGGCGGGGGCGAGCGTGGCGGCCAGGGCCGCGGCGAGAACGGTCATTCCGAGCTTTTTCACGTGGTCCTCCGTGCGAGCGGCTCTCGGCCGCGTCGTCGGGGTAAACGTAAGCGGAGACCGGGGCCCGGACAACGCCCACGCATGGCTCCGGGGCGTCAAGGCGTGGTCCTGCCGCGCCTCGGGCTCGTCGTCGTGACCCGAGTCACGGGGTCCGGTGTCCGCGATAATGGCGGCTGCCTCCGATGAGCAGACCGTCCTCACGCGAACTTGCGCCCGGGCCCTTTCTCGTGTGCGGGATGGGGCACGTCGGGTACCGGATCGTCGAGCTCCTGACCCGGCTCGGTGAGCCGGTGGTCGTCGTGACGCGGGAGACGCGTTCCGAGTGGCAGCGCGCGGCCGCGGCGGCCGGAGCGAAGGTCGTCATGGGCGATGCGCGCGACCCCGAACTCCTCAGGGCCGCCGGCCTCATGGAGGCGCGCGGACTCCTCGCCGTGACCGACCACGACCCCGTGAACCTCGAGATTGCGCTCGACGCCCGGCGCCTGAGGCCCGATCTGCCGGTCGTCGCCCGCCTCTTCGACCAGAACCTCGCGCAGCAGCTCGAGGCGACGCACGGGGTGCGCCGCGCGCTGTCGGTGTCCGCGCTCGCCGCGCCCGCCTTCGCCGGCGCCGCTCTCGGCGAATCGATCCTCGCCTCGTTCGCCTCGCAGGGAAAGCTGGACGTCGTGGTCCGCGGCGAGGACGGAGCCCTCCTCGTCCTCGAGGAGAACGAGGCGCGCGCGCGGCTCGAGTCGCGGCGGGACGCGCCCCGCCCCGGGCTCCCGCGGCCCGCCGCGTCCGGCCTCGCGCGCGTGTGGAAGAGCGCGCCCCTCGGCCTCCGGTCGGTTTTCGCGGCGCTGATCGGCCTCACGGCGCTCTCCGTCTTCGTCTTCTCGTGGGGGATGGACCTGTCGCTCGTGGATGCGTTCTACTTCGTCGTCACGACCGTGACGACGGTCGGCTACGGCGACATCACGCCGCTCAAAGCGTCGCCGGCGCTGAAGCTCTTCGGCTGTCTCCTCATGGTCCTCGGCTCGGCGACGCTCGCGACGCTGACGTCCATCCTGACGGCCTTCGTCGTGACGGAGCGCTTCGAAAGGCTCCTCGGGCGAGGCCGCGTGCCCGCATCCGGGCACGTGGTCGTCGTCGGGGACGGCAACGTCGGCTCGCGGACCCTCGGAGAGCTCGCGCGCGCGGGCGTGCCGGCGGCCGCCGTCGACGTGGACCCGGCGGTGCGGGTCCGGTCGGCGGGCGCGGCGGTCGTCGTCGGCGACGCACGGCGTCTCGAGGTCCTGGAGGAGGCGAACGTCGCGACGGCGCGGGCCGTGGTCACGGTCACGGGCGACGACGCGGTCAACCTCGGCGTTGCGCTCCTCGCGCGAAAGCTGAATCCGACGATCCGGACGGTCGTCCGCCTCTTCGACGCCGGGCTCGCCGAAAAGGTGCAGGACGGCCTGGACGTCGACGTCGCGATGGGCGCCGCGCGCGTCGCCGCGCCGATGTTCGTCGCCGCGATCCTGGAGGAAGGCGTCGAAGCGGCCGTCGTCTCCGGCGGCGCGCTGCACGTGCTGCGCCGGGGGGATTCGGGACTCGCGTGGAGCCGCAGGCCGCTCGCAGTCCCCGCGGCCTGACCCGGTCAGCCCTCCAGCATCCGCGGCAGCGTCGTCGCGTCCACGAGGCCGTTCACGCCGTACAGCGCGGGCAGGACCTTCTCCGGCGCGTGGCGCCGGCGCAGGTCGGCGACGAGCTCGGTCCCCGCGCGGTAGGCGGGCAGGTACATCCGTCCGAGGAGCGGGTGGCGGCCCCACGCGCCCGAGAGCTTGTCCGCGCGCTCGGCGGAGACGAGAAACTCGTTCCGGAGGGTCTTTGCGACCTCGCCCTGCGGGAGCTTCTCCTTCCACGTCAGGTACGAGGAGTGGTTCTTCGCGTCGTCCTGCAGGAGCGCCAGGAGGAGGCCGATCTCGAGGTCGCGGTCCGGAAGCTCGTGCGGCTCCTTCACGCCGTGCGCGACGAGGACTCCGTTGTTCGCGATGCCCTCGAAGAGCACGGCGGCGCGCGTGTTCATCGTGAGGACGGACGCCTCGAAGCCGACGAGCCCGCGCACGAAGAGGTCCTGCAGGTAGGCGAACGTCGTGACGTGCCCGGGCACGACCTCGTGGCTCACGAGCTGCTGGAACTCGGGCACGGAGATCTGGAGCGAGGCGTTCAGCTCGTACGTCGCCTCGTACTCGGGCGAGCCGTCCGCCCCGCGGGCGTGCCCGAGGTAGTTCATCGAGCCCGAGAACCACGCGTTCTCGATCGCGAGGAACTTCACGTTCGCGCGCGGGACGCGGACGAACTCCTTCGGGAGGAACGGGAGGAGGTTCTTCGCGGTGAGCGCGTCGTAGTGCGCGATGAACGCGTCTCCGAGAGCCGGAATCGACTTCCCGGGGACGAGGCGCGCGTGGCGCCACGCGTCCACGGCCGCGAGGAGGGAGTCCCCGCCGTTCGAGGCGTGGCCGGCGGATCTCAGGAGGTCTGCGACGCGCCGCCGCTTCTCCTCCGGCCTCGAGGGCGCGGGCCCGCGTCCGAGGATCGTCTCCACGCAGCGCGCGTACGGCACCTCGGGCCCTTTGCCGAGGATCTCCATCCCGAGGTCCCACATGACCTCGCTGCAGAGGCCGAGGCCCTCGAGGTACGCGCCGCGCGGCCCGCCGGCGTTGCGCCCGCCCTCGACGACGCGGGCGATCGCGCCCTTCACGTCCACGGCGGCGACGTACGCCTCGATCGAGGCCTTGTCGGGGGTCTTCGCGCCGACGCCGCCGTTCGCGCGCAGCGTCGCGGCCGACGGGTGGGTGTAGGCGGCGGGCAGCGGCTCGTCCGAGAACCAGCAGTCCGCGATGAAGCGGCCGGTGCCGGACGGGTTCATGACGTCTCCGCCCCAGAGCGTGTCGATTCCGATGAGAGCTTCGGCGGTCGCGGCGTCGAGTCCAGTCAGAGACGAGCTCGGCATGTTCAGATCTCCTTCACCTTGCGGGTCGAGTCGATCCAGAGGTAGAGGCAGAGACCCACGAAGAAGGCGATCGAGACGCCTTGCGAGATGGCGTCGTCTCCGTAGAACGGCGTCCTCACGAGGTCCTCGCGGTACCACCCGAAGAGACGCAGCGCAGCGCCGAAGACGCCGCCGAGCGCGCCGCCCGCCATGAGGCCGGAGGCGATGACGACGGCTCGTTCGCGCATCGTGCGCCCGGCCGCCCCCCCCGCCTTCTCGGATTTCCTCAGGACGAAGTGCGAGATCATCCCGCCCACGAGCGCCGGCGAGTTCAGCTCGAGCGGGAGATACATCCCGAGCGCGAAGATGAGGGCGGGCACGCGGAGCATCTCCATGATGACGGCGATCGCGGCGCCCGTCCCGAACAGGAACCACGCGATGGGCTGCCGGTTCATGAACGTCTCGACGAGCACCTTCATGATCGAAGCCTGCGGCGCCGCGAGGACCTCGCGCGTGTCTCCGGGGGCCACCTCGCCGAACTGGTAGACCTTCGCGAGGAGGACGATCGTGATCCCGACGGCGATCGCAGAGGCGAGGACGCCCCAGAACTTCAGCCGCTCCTGCGCGGCGGGCGTCGAGCCCAGCCAGTAGCCGGTCTTCAGGTCCGTGATCATCTGGCCGGAGACCGAGAGCGCCGTGCAGACCATCCCGGCGAGGGCCATGACGAAGAACATTCCCGTCGTGCCCGACACGCCGAACTTCAGGAGGATGACCGACGAGATGATGATCGTGAGCATCGTCATCCCCGACACCGGGTTGCGGGCGATCGTCGCGATCGCGTTCGCGGCGACGGACGCGAAGAAGAACGAGAAGCCGAGGGCGAGGGCGAGGGCGATCAGGACCGCCGTGAGCGTCGAGCCCAGCGTCCCGAAGAAGGCTCCGACGGCCACCGCGGAGAGGATCGTCCCGAGGAGGATCGCAATGAGCGAGATGTCGCGGTCGGTTCGCTCGGACGAGACGCCGGCGCCGCTCCGGAACGCCTTCGCCGCGATCCCGAACGACCCCGCCACGATCTTGAGCGACTTCAGGATCCCGAAGATCCCGGCGGTCGCGATGGCTCCGACGCCGACGTAGCGGACGTAGCCCCGGTAGATCTGCTCGGCCGACATCTGGGCGATGGGCTTCAGGGCGGGGTAGACCGCTTCCGGAATGTGCCGTCCGAGCATCCAGATGAGCGGCACGAGGACGAAGTTCGCGAGCACGCCCCCGGCGCACAGGATGAGAGAGGCCCGCAGACCCATGACGTAGCCGAGGCCGAGGATGAAGGCGACGGCGTCGAACTTCACGATGACCTTCGCCTTGTCGGCGGCGTCCTTCATGAACGGAAGGAACTGGAAGTCGACGTATTCCTTCCAGACCTGGAAGGTCGTGACGAAGAAGTCGTAGATGCCGGAGATGACCGTCGCCTGGATGAGGAGTTTCGCCTGCGCGCCGCCCTTCTCGCCCGTGACGAGCACCTCCGTGATCGCGGTCGCCTCCGGGAACGGGAACTGCCCGTGCATCTCCTTCACGAAGTAGCGGCGCAGCGGAATGATGAAGAGGATCCCGAGGCACCCGCCCGCGAGGCAGATGAAGATCGTCTGGGCGGGGTGGGGGTGGAGCTTGAGCGTGTAGAGCGCGGGGAGCGTGAAGATCGCGCCCGCGACGATGCCGCCCGCGACGCCGCCGATCGTCGTGATGATGACGTTCTCGAGGAGGTGCGACCTCCGGGTGTACACGCGCGCGAGGCCGATCGCGAGGATCGAGATCGGGATGGCGGCCTCCATGACCTGGCCGACCTTGAGGCCCGAGTACGCCGAGGCCACGGTGAAGACGACGCAGAAGAAAAGGCCCCAGATCACCGAGCGTCCGGTCGTCTCGGGCGGAGACTGGATCGCCGGGACGACCGGAGCGTAGGTCTCGCCGGGCTTGAGCGGCTCGTAGGCGTTCTCGGGCAGCGACTTCGAGTCGGGTGCGTCCATCGGTCCTCCGGTGCGCAGGATCTTGGCAGACCTTGCCAGCGTGAGCGTAAGAAGGAGGGCGGTGCGGAGGAACTGAGTCAGGTGTATCAGGGAGGAGGGCGGAGGCATGGCCGCCGGGCTGCCGGGGCCCTATCTTGGCGGGCATGGCGGTGGCCCTTCACACGGGACGGACCGTCTCGCACTACGAGGTCGGGGAATTACTCGGCTCGGGAGGCATGGGAGACGTCTACCGGGCGACGGACCTGCGCCTCGGGCGACGCGTCGCGCTGAAGTTCCTGCGGCCCCTCGCCGACGCGGAGCTGCGGCGGCGGATCCTGCACGAGGCGCAGGCCGCCTCGTCGCTGGACCACCCGAACATCTGCACGATCTTCGAGGTGGACGAGGTCGGCGAGGACGTCTTCATCGCGATGGCGTTCTACGAGGGCGAGACGCTCGACCGCATCCTCGCGCGTGGACCGCTTTCGCCCGAGCGGGCGCTGGGGCTCGGGGCGCAGGCGGCGCGCGGTCTCGCGGCCGCGCACGAGGAGCTCATCGTCCACCGCGACGTGAAGCCCGCAAACCTCATGGTCACCCGCGGCGACACCGTGAAGATCCTCGACTTCGGGATCGCCCGGATCCTCGGCGACCCCCGCGCCACCGACCACGGAACCGTCGTCGGCACGCCCGCATACATGTCTCCCGAGCAGCTGCGCGACGAGCCCGTGGACCCGAGAACCGACGTCTGGTCCCTCGGCGCCGTCCTGTACGAGATGCTCACGGGCACGCCGCCGTTCCGCGGCGGGACGGTGGCGGCCGTCGTGGCGTCCATCCTGGGCGCGCCCCCGCCCCCCCCGTCGAGCCTGCATCCCGGAGTCCCGTACCGCGCCGACGAGGTCCTCGCGCGGGCGCTCGCGAAGGACAGGCGCCTGCGTTACGAGCGGATGGAGGACCTGGCGCGCGACCTCCTCGAGCTCCGCTCCGCGCTCGACTCCGGAGCGATCACGCTGCGCCGCGCCGCCGTCGCGGCCGTGTCGTCCATCGCCGTCCTCCCCTTCGCCGACATGAGCCCCGGGCAGGACCAGAGGTTCCTCTGCGACGGCATCGCGGAGGAGATCCTGCGCGCGCTCGCGCGCATCCCCGACCTGTACGTCGCGTCGCGGACGTCCGCGTTCCAGTACCGGAACCAGGACGCCGACGTGCGCGAGATCGGCGCCCGCCTGAACGTCGGCGCGGTGCTCGAAGGAAGCGTCCGCCGTGCCGGCGACCGCGTGCGGATCTCCGCGCAGCTCGTGAGCGTCGAGAACGGGTTCCGCCTCTGGAACGAGCGCTACGACCGGGAGATGAAGGACATCTTCGCGGTCGAGGACGAGATCGCCGAGAAGATCGCGCAGGCTCTCAAGGTCACGCTCGTCGAGCGGCGGGAGAACCCGGCGGGACGCGCGTCCGTGGCTGCCGAGGCCTACGAGCTCTTCCTGCAGGGGCGGCAGTTCTTCCACCAGCACCGGCGCAAGGCGCTGGAGATTGCGATCCAGACGTTCGCGCGGGCGGTCGAGCTGGACCCCGGATACGCCCGCGCCTACGCGGGCATGGCCGACTGCCATTCGTTCCTCAAGCTCTACTTCGGAAGGGGCGAGGAGGCGGTCGCGGCGGCCGACGCCGCGAGCGCGAAGGCACTGGACCTCGAGCCCGATCTCCCCGACGCCCACGCCTCGCGCGGCCTCGCGCTCTTCCTCCAACGGAAGTTCCCGGAGGCGGAAAACTTCCTCCGGAAGGCGATCGCGCTGGACCCCCGTGTCTACGACCCGCACTACATCTACGGCCGCGTGTGCTTCTCGGAGGGGCGCATGCCGGAGGCGGCAGGCCACTTCCGCGAGGCGGCGGCCCTCGTGCCCGAGGCCTACGACGCCTGGTATCTCCTCGGGATGTGCCACCGGCGCATGCGCGAGCCCGCGAAGGCGCGGAACGCGGACCTCGAGTGCATCGAGGCGGCCAAGAAGCGCCTCCGGTGGCACCCCGACGACACGCGCGCCTGGACGATGGGCGCCTCCGTGCTCGCGGAGCTGGGCGAGCCCGAGCGCGCGGCCGAGTGGCTTGCGCGCGCTCTCGCCGTGGACCGTGACGAACCGATCATCCAGTACAACGCGGCATGCGTGTACGTGGCGCTGCACCGGCACGACGAGGCGATCGCGTGTCTCGAGGCCTCGGCCGCGCAGGGCACCCTTTCCGCCGACTGGCTCGCGAACGATCCCGACCTCGACCCGTTGCGAGACGACCCGCGCTTCGCGGCCCTGCCCGGCGCGCTGGTCTACCGGTCGACGTAGAGCCCGTCGAGAACGTCGCGGTAGCGCTCCTCGACGACCTTCCGGCGGACCTTCATGCTCGGCGTCAGCTCGCCGTCCGCGACGGAGAGCTCGCGCGGCAGCACCGCGAACTTCCGCACGGCCTCGTGCGGCGCGAGGCCCTCGTTCACCTTGTCCACGTGCCGGCGCACGAGCACGAGAAGGCGCTCGTCCTTCACGAGGTCCTCGTGCGCGCGGTCCTCGAGGTCGTTCTTGGCCGCCCAGGCGCGGACCTCCTCCTCCGAGAGCGCGAGGAGAGCGGTCCCGTAGTTGCGCCCCTCGCCGTGGAAGACCGCCTGCGCGATGAGCGGAGTCTCCGTCGTGAGCCGCCCCTCGACGCGCTGCGGCGCGACGTACTTGCCGCTCGACGTCTTGACGAGGTCCTTCTTGCGGTCGGTGATCGAGAGGTATCCGTCCGCGTCCAGCGTCCCGATGTCGCCCGTGTGGAGCCACCCGTCCGCGTCGATCACGGCAGCCGTCTCCTCGGGGAGGTTCCGGTAGCCGCGCATGACCCCGCGCCCGCGCAGCAGGACCTCGCCGTCCTCGGCGATCCTCACGTCCATGCCGGGCACGACCGTCCCGACGGTCCCGAAGCGGTTCGCCCACGGCCGGTTGAAGAACGTCATCGCGGTCGACTCCGTGAGGCCGTAGCCCTCGGCGATCGCGATGCCCGACGCCGCGAAGAAGTCCGTGAGCCCCCGCGGCAGCGCGACGCTGCCGCTGAAGAAGAACTTGAGACGCTTGCCGAAGCGCGCGCGGACCTTGGAGAAGACGAGACGGTCCGCGACGCGGTGCTTCGCGTCGAGGAGCAGCCCCACCGCGCGCCCGGCCTGCCGGCGCCGGGCGACGTCCAGCCCGACGTCGAGCGCCCACTTGAAGATGGCCGCCTTCGCGCCGCCCTCGGCCAGCGCCTTGCGGATGACCTTCGCGCGCGCCTGCTGGAAGACGCGCGGCACCGCGCAGACGAACGTGGGCTCGACCGCCGCCATGTTGTCGCCGATCCGGTCCAGCCGTCCGTCGATCGCCGTCGGGAAGCCCATCTGGACGCCGAGCGTCAGGCACATCTTGCCGAAGACGTGCGCGAGCGGGAGCCAGAGGAACTGCACGTCGCGGAATCCGATCGTCTGCGTCGTCTCCACGGCTTCCGCCTCGAAGACCCAGCAGTCGTGGGGCAGCTCGACGCCCTTCGGCCGGCCCGTGGTGCCCGAGGTGTAGATCACCGCGGCGAGGTCCTCCGCCTTGACGGCGCGGAGGGCCGCGTCGAAGCCGCCCGCGTGCGCGGCATCCCACGTGCGCCCGAGCGCGCCGAGCGCGGCGATCGACGAGGCGCCCTCCACCGGGGTTTCGGGCGCGTCGAAGACGACGACATGCCGGAGGTCGGGGAGCGCGCTGCGGCGGCTCAGGACCTTCTTCGCGAGCGCCGCGTTCTCGACGAACACGATCGGCGCCCCCGAGTCCCGGAGGATGAATTCCGTGTCTTCGTCCGATGACGAGGGGTAGATCGTCGCCGTCGCGCCGCCCGCGCAGCCGATCGCGAGGTCCGCGAGCGCCCACTCGACGCGCGTCGACGACGCGATCGCGACGCATTGTCCGGGCCTGAGGCCCGAGGCGAGCAGCCCGCATGCGATTTCCCTGGCGCGGAGAGAGGCGTCGCGCCACGTGAGCGTCTTCCAGGCTTTCCCGTCGGGGTGAAGGAACGCGGGGGCGTCGGGTGTCGCGCCGACTCTGGCGAGAAGGAGCTCGGGGATCGTCCGTGAAGGCAAGGTAGAGCCCTCCAGGCTCCAATCCTGCGTCCGGGAACGGCGCTAAGCCCTGATTCAGGAGCTTCATGCGGCGCCCTGATGCACCTGCCTCCTCCGCCCCGCGCCCTCCAGGAGGTACTTTTCGGATGGAGAGGTATCTATGTCTCGTTACCGGATCGCGTGGCTTCCCGGGGACGGCGTGGGCGTGGAAGTCATGGATGCAACCCGCAAGGTCCTGGACGCCGTGGGCCTCGACGCCGAGTACCCGCACGGCGACATCGGCTGGGAATTCTGGTGCGCGGAAGGGGATGCGTTCCCCGCCCGCACGATCGAGCTGCTCAAGAACGTCGACGCCGCGATGTTCGGCGCGATCACCTCCAAGCCGTCGAAGGCCGCCCTCGACGAGCTCGCGCCCTCCCTGAGGACCCAGGGACTCGTGTACCGCTCGCCGATCGTCCGGATGCGGCAGCTGTTCGACCTCTACGTGTGCCTGAGGCCGTGCAAGGCCTACCCGGGCAACCCGCTCAACTTCAAGGAGGACCTCGATCTCGTCGTTTTCCGCGAGAACACCGAGGACCTCTACGCGGGCGTCGAGTTCTCGCCGGTGCCGGCGGAGCTCTCGCAGACCCTCGCGAAGCTGTCGCCGTCCTTCGCGCCCTTCAGGGACCTCCGTCCGGACGACTACGCGATCTCCTGCAAGATCAACACGCGAAAGGGGTCCGAGCGCATCGTCCGCGCCGCGTTCGAGTTCGCGCGCACGCACAAGCGGAAGAAGGTCACGGTCGTCCACAAGGCGAACGTCGTGCGCGCCTCCGACGGCGTCTTCCTCGAGGAGGCGCGCAAGGTCGCGAAGGCGTTCCCCGAGATCGCGATGGACGAGGCGAACGTCGACGCGATCTGCATGTGGCTCCTGAAGAACCCGAAGAACTACGACGTCCTCGTCGCCCCGAACCTCTACGGCGACGTCATCTCGGACCTCTGCGCGCAGATGGTCGGCGGGCTCGGATTCGGCTGCTCCGGGAACATCGGCATGAAGCTCGCCGTGTTCGAGCCGACGCACGGCTCGGCCCCGAAGTACGCGGGTCAGAACAAGGTCAACCCGATCGCGACCATCCTCGCGGCGAAGATGATGCTCGACTGGCTCGGCGAGGGCGCGAAGGGACGCGCCGTCGAGGCGGCCGTCGCCCACGTCCTCATGGAAGGAAAGGTCCGCACGTACGACATGGGCGGCGCCGCCACGTGCATGGAAATGGGCGAGGCCGTCGCCCGCGCGCTGCCGAAGGAGGCCTGAACGTGGGCGCCACCGCCGTCGAGAAGATCCTGGCCCGCGCCTCGGGCAAACCCGCCGTCAGGGCCGGCGACGTCGTCGAGCCGCGTGTCGACCTCGCGATGTCGCACGAGAACGCGGCGCTCGTCATCAACCAGTTCAGGGAGATCTACGAGGGGACCGGGCTGACCGCCAAGCCCTGGGATCCTTCGCGGATCGCGATCATTTTCGACCACCGCGTCCCGGCCGAGTCGGCGAAGACGGCGACGAACCAGAAGAAGGTCCGCGCCTTCGTCGCCGAGCACGGAATCGAGAAGTTCCACGACGTGCGCGGCGACGTGGGCGGAATCTGCCACCAGATCCTCCCCGAGCGCGGCTACGTGCGGCCCGGGATGGTCGTCGTCGGTACGGACTCCCACACGACGAGCCACGGGGCGCTCGGCGCGTTCGCATTCGGGATCGGCGCCACGGAGATGGCGAGCGCGTGGGCGCTCGGCGTCGCCCTGAACATCGAGGTTCCCCCGACGATCCGCGTCGAGGTGTCCGGCCGATTCGGGAAGCACGTCGGGCCGAAGGACCTCATCCTCCATCTCATCGGCCATCTCACGGCGCAGGGCGCAAACTTCCGCGTCCTCGAGTTCACGGGCGAGACGATCGCGAACCTCTCGACGTCGGGGCGGCTCGTGCTCTGCAACATGTCGGTCGAGGCGGGCGCGACCGCCGGCATCGTGCCGGGCGACGCGGAGACCGTGCGGTACCTTCGCGAGGACGTCGGCGTCACGGACCCGATCGACCTCGTCACGAGCGATCCCGACGCCACGTACGAGAAGACGGTCTCGGTCGACGTCTCGAAACTCGAGCCCCTCGTCGCCTGCCCGCACACCGTGGACAACGTCAAGCCCGTGTCCGCGGTGGCGGGGAAGCCCGTGCAGCAGGTCGTGATCGGCTCGTGCACGAACGGGCGGCTGGACGACCTCGCCGAGGCCGCGGCGATCGTGAAGGGCAGGCACGTGGCCGCCGGGACGCGCATGCTCGTCTTCCCGGCGTCCGGGAAGATCTGGGCCGAGGCGATGAAGCTCGGCTACCTCTCCGATTTCATGGCCGCCGGCGCCGTCGTCATGAACGCGGGCTGCGGTCCGTGCCTCGGCGTCCACGAGGGCGCGCTCGGCGACGGGGAGACGGCGATCTCGACGACGAACCGGAACTTCAAGGGCCGGATGGGAAACCCGGGCGCGGAGGTCTACCTCTCGTCCCCTGCCGTCGCGGCGGCGTCGGCCCTCACGGGCGTCATCACCGACCCGCGGAAGGAGCGCTGAGATGGCACGCGTCCGAAAGACCGAAAAGTCCCGGAGCCGGAAGCCCGACACGAAGGTCGAGTCGGCCCGCGTGATCCTGAGCCTCGGCGACGACGTGTCGACCGACGTCATCTACCCCGGCCGCTTCATGGCGACCGTCCTCCCGTCGGAGACGCCGGCGCTGGCGTTCGCGGACCACGCCGCGTTCCAGGCCCTCGTCAAGGCGAAGGCGATCCCGAAGGGCGCCGTGATCGCGGGAGGGGAGAACTTCGGCTGCGGCTCGTCGCGCGAGCAGGCCGCGTCGTGCCTGAAGGGGCACGAGGTCGTGGTCGTCGCGCGGAGCTTCGCCCGCATCTTCCTGCAGAACGCGATCAACCTCGGCTTGAACGTCGTCGTCGCGCCCGGCTTCACCGCGGACGAGGGCGACGAGGTCGTTTTCGAGCGCGGCGGGGTCGAGAACCGGACGAAGCGCACGGCCTACGACGTCGTGCCGCTCCCGTTCGCCCGGCAGGCGATCATCGACGCGGGCGGGCTCATCGCCTTCACGCGGGCGCGGCTCGTGGCGGCGCGGGGAGCCGCAGCCCGCTGAGCGTCTCCGGCGTCACGCCGGGGCGCTCATCTTCCGGAGGAGCGCGTCGAAGCGCGGGTCGGCGCGGAGCGGGTCGAACATCGGGTGGACCTTGGCCTGGTCCGTGAAGATGCCGTGTTCGTCGCAGGCGGCATCCAGCCATTCGAAGGCCTTGTCCTTGTCGCCGAGGCCGAGATAGACCATCGCGATCATCGCGGGCGGGACGAACTGGGTCCTCCGCCTCTCGAGGAGGAAGTCGAGGACCTTCCGGGCCTCGTCCTTCCGTCCGGCAAGCCCCTGCGCGAGGCCGACGAGGAAGTTCATCTCGGGGCGCGGCACCTTGCGCGAGAGGAGCGTGGTGAGGGCTTCGTCGTAGCGCCCTTGGGCGATGAGCTCTTGTCCGAGCGCGAACTTCGCGAACGAGGAGTCGGGCGTCGTCGCGAGGACGTTTCGGAACTGGCGCTCGGATTCCGCGTGGCGCCTCGCCTGGCCGAAGTACATGCCGCGGTGGACCGTGATCTGGTCGTGGAGCGGATCCAGCTCGACCGCGATCGCCGACTCGGCGATCGCCTCGTCGTGACGGCCGGCGCTCGAGAGGATCCACGCCAGCTGGTCGTGCAGGACGGCCGACCCCGGCGCGAGGTCGAGGGCACGCCGGAGCCCCTCGACGGCGCCGGGCGTGTCGCGGTCGCAGAAGTAGCGCAGGTAGGCGCGGAAGCCGAGGACCTCCCCGGAGTCCGGGTCGAGCGCGGCGGCCTTGTCGGCCTCGGCGCGCGCCGCGCCGCACGCGGTCTTCACCGGCTGCCAGCCGAATCCGCCGATCGAGAAGAGAGCCGCGCCGAGGCTGAGGTGGGCGCTCGCGTCGTCCGGGTCCTTCTCGATGGCGCGCCGGTAGTAGCCGGCCGCCTTCTCGAATGAGTCGCGGGACGCGGACGCCCGCACGGCCTGCTGGCCGAGGAGGACGAGCCGGTGAGCCTCGGGATCCACGGTCCTCCTCGCGGAGAGCCGTCGCGTTTCCTCCGGCGTGACGGCGACGCGCACCGCGCGCGCGATGGCCGACGCGACCTCGCTCTGGAGCGAGAGGACGTTCTTGAGGTCGCGCGTGTAGCTCTCGGCCCACAGGTGCCGGTCCGTGTCGGCCTCGATGAGCTGGACGGTGATTCGCACGCTCTCGCCCTCGCGCATGACGGAGCCCTCGACGACGCCCTTGACCCCGAGCGCCTTCGCGATCTCGGGGAGCGGCTTCGTCGCGTTCTTGTACTGCATGACGGAGGTGCGTGAGATGACCTTGAGCGCGCGGATCTTCGAGAGCTCGGCGATGAGGGCCTCCGTCATCCCGTCGGAGAAGTACTCCTGCTCCGGGTTCCTCGAGAGGTTCGAGAGCGGGAGGACCGCCAGCGAGTCGATCCGCCCGCCCGCCGCGGAGCGCGGGAAGACTCCGGACCGCCAGAGCGCGCCGAAGGCGACGGCGGCGAGGACGAGAAGGCCGCCCGTGACGGCGATGCGCCGGCGGGGCCACGCCGGAGTGGACGCCGAAGAACGCGCGGAAGCAGCCGCGGCTTCCGCCGGCTTCTTCGAAAGGGAATCGAGGTCGGCGCGAAGCCGCGCCGCCGTCTCGTAGCGCTCGGACGGCTCCTTCCGAAGACACTTTTGAAGAATCTCCCGAAGGCCGGGTGACGGAGCCGGGCCGGAACCCGAGAGAGTCGGGGGCTCCGCGTGCAGGATCGCGTCCGTCAGCAACGCCGGGACGTTCTCCTCGAACGGCCGCCGGCCGGTTGCGAGCTCGCAGAGAACGGCACCGGCGCCCCAGACGTCCGTCCGCGCGTCCACGGGCTCGGCCCTCAGCTGCTCGGGGGCCATGTACGGCAGCGTCCCGACGGCCTCGAGAGCCGTAGCCGACTCCGTCGCGGCCGCCGTGAGGTCGCCGCCGAGCGCCGGACGTCTGAGCTTCGCGAGGCCGAAATCGAGGACCTTGAGGTCACCGTCGGGCGTGACGCGGAGGTTCGCGGGCTTAAGGTCGCAGTGGACGACTCCCTGCGCGTGCGCCGCCGCGAGCGCGTCCGCGAGCTGGATCCCGAGGCGGACGGCCTCGGCCTCGCCGAGCGGGCCCTTCGCGAGGCGCTCGGAAAGCGAGACGCCCGGCACGAGCTCCATGACGAGCGCGTCGACGCTTCCCTCGGTCACGACGTCGAGGATGTACGCGATGTGCGCGTGCTGGAGCTTCGCGAGCGCGAGCGCTTCCTTGCGGAACCGGCGCCTCGCCATCTCGTCCGAGAGGAGGTCGGGCCGGACGACCTTGATCGCGACGTCCCGGTCGAGTCGCATGTCGCGCGCGCGCCAGACGGTTCCCATCCCGCCCGCCCCGACGGGGGCCACGACCTCGTACGGTCCGAGACGGGAGCCTGGAGCGACCTGCATCGCGCCTCGCTCGGTGAACGCCGACTTCCGGATTTGGCCCGAAGTATAGAGGCGCGCCGGGCGGTCCGGATGCGGACTTCGGGGCCCTCGTGGCGCGGGACCGGGTCGCGGGATAAGCTGAGGCTCGAGAAGGGGGCCCCATGAGCAGCCCGGTTTCTTCCCCGGCGCCGGCTGCGGCGCCCTCGACATTCGTCTTCGCACAGGGCCGCGAGCCTCATGCGGTCCGCGCGAAGGAGATCCTGAAGGCGCACGCCGACATCCGGAAGCTCGCGGGCCGCAACCCGTGGAGCGCCGTCCTGATCGCCGCGCTCGTCGTTTTCCAGACGGCGGCCGCCGGACTCCTCTCCGGGCAGCCCGTCTGGGTCATCCTCGCCGCCGCGTGGCTCGTCGGCGCGTTCGCGAGCCACGCGCTCTGGGTCCTCATCCACGACTGCGCCCACAACCTCGTCGTGAAGAGCGGCCCGTGGAACAAGGTCTTCGCGATGGCCGCGAACCTGCCGCACCTGTTCCCGAGCGCCGTGTCGTTCCAGAAGTACCACCTCAAGCACCACGCCTTTCAGGGCGTGTACGAGCTGGACGCAGACCTCCCGAACCGCTGGGAGGCGCGCCTCGTGGGGCACTCCGCGCTCCGGAAGGCGCTCTGGCTCCTGTTCTTCCCGTTCTTCCAGCTGTCGCGGCCGCCGCGCCTCAAGGAGATCTCCCTCTTCGACGGCTGGGTGGTCGTGAACATCGTCGTCCAGCTCGCGTACGACGCCGCCGTCCTGTACGTCCTCGGGCCGAAGGCGCTGCTCTTCCTCGCCGCGGCCTTCTTCTTCTCGGTCGGCCTCCATCCGCTCGGGGCCCGGTGGATCCAGGAGCACTACCTCGTTCACGGCACGAACCAGGAAACCTCGAGTTACTACGGGTTCCTGAACGTCCCGGCGCTCAACGTCGGATACCACAACGAGCATCACGACTTCCCGTGGGTGCCGTGGCATCGGCTGCCGTCGGTCCGGCGCGCCGCGCCCGAGGCATACGACACGCTCCGCTGGCACCGCTCGTGGACGAAACTCCTGTTCCAATTCCTCTTCGACCCGTCGATCTCGCTCTGGTCGCGTGTCGTGAGGGCCGACCGCGGCGGTGTCCCTGTCGTCTTCGCGGAGGCGACCGTCAGCGTGCCGGCGGTGCCGTCCGTGCCGGCGCTGCCGGCAGAAGCCTGAGCGTCCGCTCGTCGTAGAGCGGCGTCTCCTGCCCGACCCTCACGAAGAGGACCTTCCTCGCGCCGCTCGCCGGCTGCGCCTCCCAGTACTGGACTCCGTCCGTCGCCGAGCCCCAGTCCCCGCAGGGCGGCGGGGGGACCTCGTTCGGGTCCTGCTTCTTCCGGAGCTCGGCGGCGTACGCCGGCTCCGGCTCGAACGTGAACCACTTCGAGCCGGCCGGGGGCTTGCCGGCGGACGGGACGAGCCGGCAGCGCGAGACCAGGAACCGGCTGGTCCGCTCGGAAAAGAGCCTCTGGATTCCCGCCTCGACCGCTTCGCCGTCTTTCAGGTCGAGAAGCTCGATCACGGGATCCGGCTTGCCGCCGTCCGAGTAACGGATCAGGAGCGCGTTCTTCTCGAACAGGAAGTCGATCTTCCGGAAGCCGAAGTCGCAGCGCTGGGCCCACACCTCGAGGCCGGCCGCCGCGTCCGTGAGCTTCTCCCACTTGCAGCCCTTGAGCGGTTTGCGGGAAGGCTTCGGCGCGGCTGCGGGCGCCGCCGTGAGAGGAGAAGGGAAGACGAGGAGAGTCCATGAAAGGAGGAGGGGGGCGGCGGTCGCGCGCGGGCGCATGGCGGGCTCGAGTGTAACGGCGCGCGTCCTTCGCCGGGCGGCGGTGACTCCTAGGGGGCTTCGGGCGGCGGCGGCTCGACGTACAGGCCCTCGAGGACGTCGCGGAACTTCTGTTCGACGACCCGGCGGCGCACCTTCAGGCTCGGCGTCAGGTCGCCGGTCTCGACCTTCAGCTCTCCGGGCAGGATCGCCCAGCGTCGGATCGCCTCGTGGCGCGCCAGGCGCGCGTTCACGTGTTCGACGTGCCGCCGCACGAGCTCGACGACCCGGGGATCCTGCACGAGGTCCTTGTAGGCCGCGTCGATCCCCTCGGCGCGCGCCCACGCGAGGAGCTCCTCCTCCGAGAGCGCGATGAGCGCCGTGCAGAAGCGGCGGCCCTCGCCGTGCAGGAGGACCTGGGCGATGAGCGGCGTCTCGAGCTTCAGCATTCCCTCGATGTGCTGGGGCGCGACGAACTTTCCCCCCGAGGTCTTGATCAGGTCCTTCTTCCGATCGGTGATCACGAGGTGGCCGGCCGCGTCGAGGGTCCCGACGTCGCCCGTGTGGAGCCAGCCGTGCACGTCGAGCGCACGGGCCGTCTCCTCCGGCAGGCCGAAGTAGCCGCGCATGATCCCGCGTCCGCGAAGCAGGATCTCGCCGTCCCCCGCGAAAGAGACCTCGATGCCGGGGATCGGGATCCCGACCGTGCCCCAGCGATTGCGATCCGGGAGGTTGGAGACCGTCATCGCCGTCGACTCGGAGAGGCCGTAGCCCTCGAGGATCGTGACGCCGAACGCGGCGAAGAACTCGGTGAGCTCGCGCGCGAGCGCGACGCTGCCGCAGATGAAGAAGCGGAGGCGCCCGCCGAAGCGCTGCCGGACCTTCCGGAAGACGAGCGCGTCCGCGAGCCGGTGCTTCGCCCCGAGGAACGCGCCCACGCGCCGGCCCTCGCTGCGGCGCCTCGCCGCGTCGACGCCGACCGACAGGGCCCAGTCGAAGATCGCGGCCTTCGTCTTTCCGCCCGCGCGCGCCTGCTCGAGGATCTTCGCGTGCACCCGTTCGAAGATTCGCGGGACGACGCAAACGAACGTCGGCCTGACGGACGAGAGGTTCGCCGCGATCCGGTCGACGCGGCCGTCGACGGCCGTGGGGAAGCCGAAGGCGATTCCCAGCGTCACGCACACCTTCCCGAAGACGTGAGACAGGGGAAGCCACAGGAACTGGAGGTCCGATGGGCCGAGGAGTCCGAGCGAACCGATCGACTCGATCTCGAAGAGCCAGCAGTCGTGCGGCAGCTCGACGCCTTTCGGACGGCCGGTGGTCCCGGACGTGTAGATCAGCGTCGCGAGATCGGAGGGGCCGGCGGCTCCCGCGGCGGCCTCGTACCCGCCGGGGTGGGCCGCGTCCCACTCGCGGCCGAGCGCCGCGAGGTCCCGGAGGGACATCGCGTCGCCCGGAAGCCCCGCCGACGCGTCGAACAGGACGAGGTTGCGCAGGAAGGGGAGCCCACCCCGGCGGCTCAGGATCCGCCGGGCCTGCGCGTCGTCTTCGGCAAAGGCGATCGCCGCGCGCGAGTCGGACAGGATGTGCGACGTGTCGTCCTCGGTCGACACGGGATAGACGGTCGCCGTGACGCCGCCCGCACACGCCACGGCGAGGTCCGCGAGGATCCACTCGATGCGGGTGGACGACGCGATCGCCACCCGATCCCCGGCGGAGATGCCGAGAGAGAGGAGCCCGCAGGCGAGCTCGCGCACCCGGGACGCCGTGTCCCGCCACGACAGGCTCTTCCACGCCCCGTCCTCGGGATGGAGGAACGCCGGCGCGTCCGGCGTCGCCTCCACGCGGGCGAAGAAGAGATCCGGGATCGAGCGAAACGGAGGGGGCCTCACGGCGGAAGTCGAGTCTACGCCGCGGGCCGTGCCATGATTCGCCGTCTCAAGTTGCGCTCGGAGGTCTCCCGTGCTCTTCCTTTCCAAGAAAATCTTCTCTTCTCTTCTTCTTTCTTCTGCCGTTCTCGCGGCGTCCGCCGCGCGGGCGCAGGCGCCCGCAGCGGCGACGCCCGCGCCGCCGAAGTACCCGGACTACCCGAGCGAGATCCCGGCGACGTTCAAGCCGACGTTCGACGGCTTCGACCACGAGCGGCGCACGGCCGAGATCCCGATGCGCGACGGGGTGAAGCTCCATACCGTGATCCTCGTGCCGAAGGGCGCGAAGAACGCGCCGATGCTCCTGACGCGCACGCCGTACGACGCGGACGCGCTCACGAAGAGGAACGAGAGCGCGCATCTCGGAATGGCGCTCGACGGGTACGACAACCCGGTCGAGACCGTCGTCGAGGGCGGGTACATCCGCGTCGTCCAGGACGTGCGCGGGAAGCACGGCTCCGAGGGCGACTACGTCATGAACCGGCCCCTCCACGGGCCGCAGAACCCGACGCCCGTCGACCACGCGACGGACACGTGGGACACGATCGACTGGCTCGTGAAGAACGTCCCCGAGTCGAACGGGAAGGTCGGGATCCTCGGGATCTCGTACAACGGCTTCACGCCGCTCATGGCGCTCGTGAACCCGCATCCCGCGCTCAAGTGCTCCGTGCCGATGAATCCGATGGTGGACGGCTGGCGCGGCGACGACTGGTTCCACAACGGCGCGTTCCGCCAGATCGGCGGGCTGTCGTACCACTACGACCAGGAAGCGTCGAAGAAGAGCGACGTGAAGTGGTGGTCCTCGCACTACGACGACTACACGGCGTACCTCGAGGCGGGCTCGGCGGGCGAGATGGGCCGCCGCCGCGGACTCGAGCAGGTCGGGATGTGGCGGAAGATTCTCGCGCACCCCTCCTACGACGCGTTCTGGCAGGACCAGGCGCTGGATCGCATCCTCGCGGCGCAGCCGCTCAAGGTGCCCGTCCTGATCGTCCACAGCCTCTTCGATCAGGAGGACATCTACGGCGCGCCCGCCGTCTACAAGGCGATCGAGCCGAAGGACGCGCGGAACGACATGGTCTACCTCGTGCTCGGGCCGTGGCATCACGGGCAGGAGATCCGCGAGGGGAGCGCGCTCGGCGCCGTGAAGTGGGACTCGGACACGGCGCTCTGGTTCCGCCGCAACGTGCTGACGCCGTTTCTCGACGAGCACCTCAAGGACGGCGCTCCGAAGTCCGGGATCGCGCCCGTGACCGCGTTCGAGACGGGCACGAACACGTGGCGCCGCCTCAACGCCTGGCCCGCGGGCTGCGAGAGCGGCTGCGCGCCGAAGGCGACTTCGCTCTTCCTCGGGGCGGGCCAGAAGGCGTCTTTCGAGGCGCCGAAGGCCGGCGCGCCTGCGTTTTCCGAGTACGTCTCCGACCCGGCCAAGCCGGTGCCGTTCCGCGGACGTCCCTATCCGGTTTCCAGCTACGAGAGCAACACGGCCTGGCGCACGTGGCTCGTGACGGACCAGCGCGAGGTCGCGACCCGGCCCGACGTCCTCGTTTTCGAGACGGAGGTCCTGACGGCGCCCGTCAAGATCGCGGGCGAGCCCGTCGTGAAGCTCGTCGCCTCGACGAGCGGCACGGACTCCGACTGGGTCGTGAAGCTCATCGACGTCTACCCGCCCGAGGTGCCGCTGCAGCCGGCGATGGGCGGCTACCAGCTGCCGGTCGCGATGGACGTCTTCCGCGGGCGGTACCGCGAGAGCCTCGAGACGCCGAAGGCGCTCGAGAGCGGCAAGCCGCTCGCCTACACGTTCGCGCTCCCGAACGCGAACCACGTCTTCAAGAAGGGCCACCGCATCATGGTCCAGGTGCAGTCGACGTGGTTCCCGCTCTACGACCGCAACCCGCAGACGTTCGTCCCGAGCATCTTCTGGGCGAAGCCGGCCGACTACGTGAAGGCGACGCAGCGGGTCTTCCACGCGCCGGGGCAGGCGAGCCTCGTCGAGCTGCCGGTCGTGACGGCGCCCTGACGACATGAACACGGGCGCCTTCTCCCGGTGGCGCGAGGCGCGGGCCGAGACGCGGCGGTTCTTCGACGAGACGCTCACGCCCGGAGCGTACGAGGCCCGCCCGATCGCGCTGCGCCACCCGTTCGTCTTCTACGAAGGCCATCTCGCGGCCTTTGGGGCGATCAAACTGCTTCGGGAGGCGCTCGGGCGCCCGCCGCTCGACGCCGTCCTCGAGAAGCTCTTCGAGCGCGGCATCGACCCGCCGGCCGAGGGCGGCGAGGCGCCGGCGGTCGCGTGGCCCGCGCGCGAGGCGGTGCTCGCGTACGCCGGCCGCGCGGACGCCGCCGTCGAAGACGCGCTCCGGTCCGGCGCGTGCGACGCGCACGCGGACGCCTTCTCCACCGTGGTCGAGCACGAGCTCATGCACCAGGAGACGCTGCGGTACATGCTCCACCGGCTGCCGTACGCGGAGAAGCGCGCTCCCGCGGGGGCGCCGGCTCCCGAAACGGCGGGCCCGAGCGTGCACGCGGATGCGGTGCTCGTCCCCGCGGGCGTCGCGACGCTCGGCGCGGTTCCGGGCGGGATTCCATTCGGGTGGGACAACGAGTTTCCGAAGGCCTGCCGGTTCGTCCCCGCCTTCACGGTCGACGCGCTCCCGGTGACGAACGGGGACTTCCTGGCCTTCGTCGAGGCGGGGGGCTACGCGGACGCCGACGTCTGGGCGCCCGGCGACGCCGAGTGGCTCGCGTCGCACGGGATCACGCATCCGCCGTTCTGGCGGCGGGAGGGCGGCGCCTGGTTCTGGGTCGGGCAGTTCGGCCTCGTCCCGCTGCCTCCCGCGTGGCCCGTCTGGGTGAGCCACGCCGAGGCCTCGGCCTACGCACGCTGGAAGGGCCGGAGGCTCCCGACCGAAGCCGAATACCACCGCGCCGCGTTCGGAACCCCCGAAGGGTCCGAGCGGTCGTTCCCCTGGGGCGACGCGGCGCCCGCGCCGGAGCACGGGAACTTCGGCGGCCACCGCGACGACCCCGTGCCCGCGGGCTCCCGGCCGGCAGGCGCGAGCGCGTGGGGCGTGCACGAGCTCTTCGGGAACGGCTGGGAGTGGACCTCGACACCGTTCGCGCCGTTCGAGGGCTTCATGCCGATGGCGACGTATCCCCGTTACTCCGCGGACTTCTTCGACGGCCGCCACTACGTCCTCAAGGGAGCGTCTCCCGCGACGCCGGCGCCGCTCGTGAGGCGGACCTTTCGCAATTGGTTCCAGGCGCGTTACCCCCACGTCTTCGCGAAGTTCCGGTGCGTGCACCCGTGAGCCTCGCCGCCGACGTGAAGGCCGGGTTCGCGAGGACGCCGCGCTCCCTGCCGCCGAAGTACTTCTACGACGAGCTCGGATCCCGCCTCTTCGAAGCCATCTGCCGGCTGCCGTGGTATCGGATCACGGCGGCCGAGACGCGGCTCCTCCGGCGGGTGGCGCCGGCGGTCGCGCGGGCGCTCGCGGGGCCCGTCCGCGTGGTCGAGCTGGGCTCGGGGAGCGGCGAGAAGCTCGCGGTCGTCGTGGAGGCCCTCCGCTCCGGGCGGAAGCGGCCGGACGTCCACGTCGTCGACCTCTCGGCCGCGGCGGTGTCCGCGTCGCTCGCGCGCCTCGCGAAGATCCCGGGCGTGCCGGCGAAGGGCCACCGCGCGGCGTACGAGACCGGCCTCGCGGACGCGACGGCAGCGCGGCGCGGGGCGGGCGCGTGTCTCGTCCTCTTCCTCGGCTCGAACATCGGGAACTTCGACCCCCCGGACGCGGCGGGGCTGCTTGCCGCGGTGCGCCGCCGCCTGCGCCCCGGCGACGCAATCCTCCTGGGGACCGACCTCGTGAAGCCCGCGCACGAGCTCCTCGCGGCCTACGACGACCCGCTCGGTGTGACGGCGGCGTTCAACCGGAACGTCCTCGTGCGCCTGAACCGCGAGCTCGGCGCCGACTTCGACGTCCCGGCGTGGTGCCACCGCGCCGTCTGGAACGGGCGGGCGCGCCGCGTCGAGATGCACCTCGTGAGCCTCGTGCGCCAGCGCGTCACGATCCCGCTGGCCGCCGTTGCCGCCGTGTTCGAGGCCGGCGAGACGATCCACACGGAGAGCTCGCACAAGTACCGGCCTGCCGACGTCGACCGGCTCGCCCTGGCCGCCGGGTTCCGCCGCGAGCGCCGCTGGATCGACCGGTCCGCACGGTTCGCCCTGACTCTCTGCCGCGTTGAGGAGGAGCCCTGAAGCTGCCCGGAGCCTGTGCTCACATCGCCGCGCTGGAGGCCGTGGTTCCCGCGAAGGCCGCGGAGTGCGAGGAGTGCGTCAAGATCGGATCGGAGTGGGTCCACCTCCGGACGTGCCAGGCGTGCGGCGGCACGCGCTGCTGCGATTCCTCCCCGAACCGTCATGCTTCGAAGCACGCGAAGAGCTCGGGCCACCCCGTCATCGCCTCGGCGGAGCCCGGCGAGCGCTGGCTTTACTGCTATCCCGACGACGCCTTCGTGGAGTTCTGAAGCCTCGGGACGATTGAGAGGCGCCTAGAATGGACGGGCCATGAAGGGGAGCCTCCCGGCGCTCGTCCTCCTCGCAGCGGTCGCGGCGGTCGGCGCGCAGTCCCTGAATCCCGGCGGGAAGCTCGTCGAGACGAAAGACGGAATCGTCTTTCAGAGGAACACGCCGGCCCCGCGGCCTACCCGGGAGCGCGCGGATCAGCCCGCCGACACCGGTGGCGGCCTCGTGAAGGTCGCGACCCCGCCGGGCCCCACGGGGCCGGCCGTCGTGGACGCGGCCTACGTCACGTTCCGCGGCACGGTCGTGCGGTTCGAGAAAGGCGCCGCGATCACCATTCTCGACGGCCGGACGGGGAAGGAGCGGCGCGTCTTTCTCGCCAAGGCCGCCGTCGTCCCCGATGGAATCAAGGCGGGCGACGCGGTCGCCGTGCGCGTCCCCCTCGAAGAGGGCTCCGGCGCCCGCACCGCAGACCGCGTGGAGCTCCAGAAGACGCCCCCGCCGGTGGACCCGAAGTCGAAGTTCACTCAGGCGAAGGCGCCCGCAACCCGCTGACTCGCGATCAGCCGCGCGGAGGAGAGTCGAGGCGGCAGGCTTTCGACACGCGGTACCGGTTCTCGGCGAAGGCCCGGTAACAAAAATCGAACAGGCGCCGAAAGCCCGGCGTGGCGGAGAGCAGCCACAGCGGCGTCGCCCACCAGATGCGGCGGAACGCCCAGCGGTACGCGTCCGCTCCCGCCATCACGTCTCCCGAACCCGCCACGAGGACGCGCAGGTCGTCGAGGAGGTTCTCCGTGGCCACACCCTTCGCCTCGAGCCGTTCGACGATCCACGGCTCCTGGAGCGTCGCGATCCCGATGCCGCGTCTTGCGAGCGTGCCCTTCCAGAACGGGACCCACCGGCTGCAGAACCCGCACGCGCCGTCATAGAGGACCCAGGCGAGGGGCGGCGTCACGGTTTCCAGCGCAGGGCCGCGAGGTCGAGACGGCCGCTGCGGTCGAAGCGCACCTTCTCCTTCTCGAGGAGGACGCGCTGCAGGACGTGGTGCTCGGAGCCGTCGCGGCGCGGGCTCACCTCGCCCTTCGCGTTCACGACGCGATGCCACGGGACGGCGCTGCGCGGCGGAAGCGCGTGGAGCGCGTAGCCCGCGAGCCGCGCATGGTTCGGAAGGCCCGCGAGCCGCGCAACCTGCCCGTACGTCGCGACGCGTCCGGGCGGGATCCTCGCCGCGACGGCCCAGATCCTCCGGTAGAGGGAATCCGCGCGCGCGGCCACGCTAGTCGTCCTCCAGCCGGCTCCAGGCCGCCGAGGCGATCCGCCAGCCGCCCTTTTCGGATTCGAGCCGCACGTCGAAGCTCCAGCGCGAGGACCGCGGGAGGAGTCCCTCGAGTCCGCCCACGGCGCGCGGCCGGCCCGACATCCGCACCTTGAACTTCGCCTGCGCGGCCGTGGCGCCGCGCTCGACCGCGAGGTCCGAGAGCGTGAGGGAGAGGGACTCGTACGCGGCGAGAGTGCGCCGGACGAGCGCGGCGGCGTCGGCCTTTCCGCCGCCGTCCGCGCCCCGGTAACTCTCGGCGACGCGGGCCATCACGGCGTCCGCGTCGCGTTTCTCCGCGGAGGCGACCATTCGTTCCAGGCAGTCCCTCACGGGATCCGCCGGGCGCCCGCAAGAGAGGAGCAGGGCGGCGACCGCGGGAACCAAGGCCCGCGCCGGGAGCTTCATGGGGCGATCGTACGCGCCCGCCCGGCGCCGAGGGCTAGCGTTCCTTCTTCGACCGGGTCTTCCCCTTCGAAGGAGTCTTCTCCTCTTCGACTTTCACGTCTCCGATCACGGTCTTGACGGGGCAGAACGAGAAGATCGGGCACTTCCTGCAACCGACGGCGAGGGCGACGGGACAGAGAACCATGTGGGACTCCTCGGGCGCGATGCGCACCCGCACCCAGCCTACACCCGGCCCGCCGCCCGCGTGGACGGCCTACTTCTTCGCGGCCTTCGTGCAGGTTTCCTCGTCCGTGTTCACCCACTTGCCGTCGGGACCCTGCATTGCGCCCGCGTGGACGACCTCGGTGGCGCTCTTCCTCGTGAAGACGTCCCTCACGGTCATCTTCTTTCCGTCCATGTTCCCGGGACCTTCGAACGTCAGGACGTCGCCGGCCCAGCCCTTCGACGTCGCGTTGCACCAGCCGCCGAAGCTGTCGTGGCAGCGCTGGATGAAGACTTTCTCTCCCGTGTCGTAGCCCATGAAGCCCGCGGCGTGGTACGGCATGGGGTTGGCGGCCGTCTTCGCCTCGTCGTAGTGGAAGGCGAGCCAGTAGCCGCCGAGGGCGCTCGCGAATCCGACCTTCGCCTCCACGGCGTGCTCGGGACCCATCGGGGTCGCGAACGTCTTGCCGGTGCACGTCCAGTTGCCGAGGAAGTACGACAGCTGCGAAAGCTCCTTTGGCGGCTTGGGAGCCGCGGCGGGCTTGTCCTCCGCGAGGGCGAGAGGAGCGGCGACGGCGAGCAGGGCGGCGAAAACGGCGGCACGGTGAGACGGCAGGCGCATGGGGGTTCTCCTCCTTTTCGTTCCGCGGAGTCTAGCGCCGCCGAGACGGCGTCTCAACGGGCCCTCTTCACCGGGCGAGCCAGACCGCCGCGAGCGCGAGGGCGCCCGGCAACGCCTGCACGTAGAGAATCGTCTTCTTCGCCGTTGCCGCTCCGAAGACTCCCGCGACGACGACGCAGACGAGGAAGAAGACCTTCACGGCGAAGCCGGCGGGGCCGAGGAGCAGGCCCCAGACGAGGCCCGCGGCGAGGAAGCCGTTGTAGAGGCCCTGGTTGGCCGCGAGCGGAGCGGAGGCCGCCATGACGTCCGGCGGCAGGCCGAAGACGCGGCGGCCCGTCGGCGTCTTCCACAGGAACATCTCGAGGACGAGGAAACCCGCGTGGAGAAGCGCGACGAGGCCGACGAGGACGACCGCGAGAGTGTGCATGGAGGCGGACGATATCCCGGCGGCAGGTGGTTGGCCGACGAAGGCCTTAAACTCGACCTGATCCGCGATGGGCGATCCGCTTCTCCTCCACCGCCTCCAGTTCGCCTTCACGATCCTGTTTCACTATCTCTTCCCGGTCCTCACGATGGGCCTCGCTCTCCTGATCGTCGTCATGAAGGCGCTCGGGTTGCGGAAGGGGGGCGAGCGCTGGAACGATGCGGCGCGGTTCTGGATCCGCATCTTCGGGATCAACTTCGCGATCGGCGTCGTGACGGGCATTCCGATGGAGTTCCAGTTCGGGACGAACTGGGCCCGCTTCTCGCGCTACGCCGGCAACGTGATCGGCCACACGCTCGCGATGGAGGGCGTCTTCGCCTTCTTCCTCGAGTCCGCGTTTCTCGCGCTCCTCGTCTACGGGGAGAAGCGCCTCTCGCGGGTCGGGCACTTCCTGGCGGCCGTCGCGCTCTTCGTCGGGAGCTGGGTCTCGGGCTGGTTCATCACCGCGACGAACGCCTTCATGCAGCACCCGGTCGGCCACCGCATCGCCGAGGACGGGACGCTCCGGCTCGAGAGCTTCTGGGCGTTTCTCCTGAACCCGTGGGCGTTCGCGGAATACGTCCACAACATGACGGCGAGCGTCGTGACGGCCTCGTTCGTGGTCGCGTCGCTCGGCGCGTTCTACGTCCTGCAGGGCCGCCACCTGGACCAGGCGAAGCTCTTCCTCAAGCTCGGGACGACCGCCGGGCTCGTTTCCAGCGTCCTCCTCGCGTTTCCGACGGGAGACGTTCAGGCGAAGCTCGTCGCGCGGCACCAGCCCGTCGCCCTCGCCGCGATGGAGGGGCGTTTCGAAAGCGGGCCGCGAGCGGGTCTGAACATGATCGGCCAGCCGAACGTGAAGGAGCGACGCCTCGACAATCCCGTCACGGTGCCGATCGTTCTGTCCGTCCTCGCTTTCGGCCACGTGACGAGCGAGGTCCAGGGCCTGAATGACTTTCCGGTCTCCGAGTGGCCGGACAACGTCGAGCTCCTCTACTACTCGTTTCACGTCATGGCGGGCCTCGGGACGCTCCTGATCCTCGTCATGGCGCTCGCGAAGTTTCTCGCGTGGCGGGGACGCCTCGAGACGTCCTCGCCGATGCTCTGGGTGCTCATGCTCGCGTTCCCGTTCCCGTACATTGCGGTGCTCGCGGGCTGGCTCACGACCGAGCTCGGGCGCCAGCCGTGGCTCGTGTACGGGCTCCTGAGAACGGCGCAGGGGTCGAGCCCCACGGTCCACGCCGGCACGACGCTCTTCACACTCCTCGGGTTCTGCGGGATCTACACGGTCCTCGCCTTCCTGTTCGCCTTCCTCGTGTCGCTGGAAATCGCGCGCGGGCCCGGGGGCCGCCCTGCGGCGGAGACGTCCCATGCATGAGGTGTGGTACGGGACCGTCGTCTTCATGCTCACGGCGTATGTCGTGCTCGACGGTTTCGACCTGGGCGCCGGCGCGCTGCATCTCTTCGTCGCGCGAAGCGACGCCGAGCGCCGCCAGGTGCTCGCGGCAATCGGCCCGTTCTGGGACGGGAACGAGGTCTGGCTCCTCGCGGCCGGCGGCGCTCTCTTCGTCGGGTTCCCCCGCGTCCTCTCCTCGGGGATCTCGGGCTTCTACTTCGCGATCTTCCTCGTCCTCTGGTGCCTGATCCTCCGCGGGATCTCGATCGAGCTTCGCAGCCACGTGAAGGACATGGTCTGGCGGAAGACGTGGGACGCGGGCTTCGCGGTCGCGAGCGTCCTGCTGCCCGTCTTCTTCGGCGCCGCGCTCGGCAACCTCATTCGGGGCGTGCCGCTCGACGCCGAGGGCTGGTTCGAACTCACGCTCTTCACCGACTTCACGCCTGCGCCGCCCGCCGGAATCCTCGACTGGTACACGGTGGCCGTGGGTGTTTTCGCGCTGGCCGCCCTCGCTGCTCACGGGGGGACGTTTCTGGCGTGGAAGACGGACGGCGCCGTGCAGAGCCGGAGCCGCCGCGCTGCGGTCGCCCTCTACTCCGCAGTGGCCGTGCTCTGGGCCGCCGTGACGGGTGCGACGTCCTCCGTGAATCCGGACCTTCTCGCCGCGCTGCCGCGCCGTCCGCTCGCGCTCTTGCTCGCCGTCGTCGCCTTTGCCGGTCTTGCCGGCGTCTTCGTCGCGCACGCGAGAGGGCACGATCGAGCGGCCTTCGTCTCCTCGAGCGCCTTCGTCGCGGGGCTTTCGGTCGCAACGGCCGTATGCGTGTGGCCCGTCCTGCTCCGCGCCGAGCCGGACGGAGCGCGCTCCCTCACGGCCCTCAACGCGGGCGGCGATCCGGCGGGGTTGAGAACGGGGCTCGCGTGGCTCGCGATCGGCCTTCCCCTCGTCGCGGCGTACTACGTCTTTCTCTTCCGGTTCCACCGCGGAAAGGTGGCCGCAGCGGCTGAGGGCGAGGGGTACTGAGCCGTGGGCCCGCGGCGCTGGGCCCCCGGTCTCGCGGCGGCCCGCGACTACGAGCCGGCCTGGTTCCGGAGGGACCTCCTCGCGGGGCTCGTGCTCTCGACGGTTCTCGTCCCGGTCGGGATGGGGTACGCGCAGGCCTCGGGGCTGCCCGCCATCTACGGTCTCTATGCGACGATCGTCCCGCTCCTCGCCTACGCCGTTTTCGGCCCGAGCCGGGTCATGGTCCTCGGGCCGGATTCGGCCCTCGCGGCCCTCGTCGCGGCGGCGATCGTGCCGCTCGCCGCGGGAAGCGTCGACCGGGCCGTCGCGCTCGCGGGGATGCTCGCGATCCTGACGGGCGCCCTGTGCGCCCTCGGCGGGTTCTTCCGGTTGGGCTTCGTGACGGACCTCCTCTCGAAGCCCATCCGCTACGGCTACCTCAACGGGATCGCGCTCACCGTCCTCGTCGGCCAGCTCCCGAAGGTGCTCGGTTTTCCGGTGAGCGGGCAGAGCTTCCTCGGGGAGGCGGGCGGCCTCGTGCGGGGCCTGCGCGCCGGCGAGGCGAATGTGGCGGCGTGCGCGATCGGCCTCTCGAGCCTGATCGTGATCCTCGGGTTCAGGCGCTGGGCGCCGAACGTCCCGGGCGCCCTCGTCGCGGTCGCCGGCGCGACGCTGGCCGCCTCACAGTTCGATCTCGCCCGGACGGCGGGCCTTTCCGTCGTCGGGCCTCTCCCGCAGGGTCTGCCCGCCTTCCGGATCCCGGTCGTTTCCGCGGCCGACGTCGTCTCGCTCGCTGCGGCGGCATTCGCGATCGCCCTCGTCTCGCTCGCGGACATGAGCGTCCTGTCGCGGATGTTCGCGGCGCGGAACGGCTACCCGTCCGACACGGACCAGGAGCTCGTCGCTCTGGGAGCGGCGAATCTCGCGACGGGCCTGTTCCAGGGGTTCCCGGTCGCGAGCAGCGCGTCGCGCACGCCGGTCGCCGAGGCGGCCGGGGGAAAGACCCAGCTCACCGGAGTCGTCGCCGCGCTCTCCGTCGCGCTCCTCCTGATCTTCGCGCCGGCGCTGCTCCGGGACCTCCCCCAGGCGGCGCTCGGAGCCGTCGTGATCGCGGCGTGCCTCGGCCTCGTGGAGGTCTCCGGCGTGCGGCGGCTGTACCGGCTCAGGCCGGGGGAGTTCGCGGTCTCGGCCGTGTGCTTCTTCGGCGTCGTGCTCGTGGGCGTCACGCAGGGCATCTTCATCGCCGTCGGCGTCGCGCTTCTCGCCTTCGTCTGGCGCGCGTGGAGGCCCTACGACGCGGTGCTCGGCCTCGTCGACGGACGGAAGGGCTACCACGACGTCTCGCGGCACCCGGAGGCCGCGCGCATCCCCGGCCTCGTCCTCTTCCGCTGGGACGCCCCCCTGTTCTTCGCGAACGCCGAGACGTTCCGCGAGCACGTCCTCCGCGCCGTCGCCGAGGCGCCGACGCCGACGGCGTGGGTCGTCGTCGCCGCCGAGCCCGTCACGGACGTCGACATCACCGCCGCCGACGCCCTCGCCGGGCTCGACCTGGCGCTGCACGGGGCGGGGATCGAGCTGTGCTTCGCGGAGATGAAAGGCCCCGTGAAGGACCGCCTGAAGCGGTACGGCCTCTTCACCCAGCTCGGGACGGAGAACTTCTTCCCGACGCTCGAGCAGGCCGTCGAAGCGTACTGTGCGAAATTCCGAATCGAGGTGTGACCGATGCTCCTCCTGAACCCCCGGGACCTCTCCGCCTTCGGCCTCGACGCGCCCTCGCGCGCGCTCCTCGAGGACACCGTCGCGTTCTTCGAGAAGAAGGGAAAGAAGAAGCTCAAGGACGACGACCGCGAACGCGTCTGGTACCGCGACTTCCTCGACTTCCAGAAGGAAAAGAAGCTCTTCGCGACATTCCTGACGCCGGCGCCGCTCGGCTCGGGCGCGGCGCGCTGGGACACGTTCCGGAACTGCGCCCTCAACGAGGTCCTCGGCTTTTACGGCCTCGCGTACTGGTACACGTGGCAGGTCACGATCCTCGGCCTCGGACCGTTCTGGATGAGCGGGAACGAGGCGATGCGGAAGAAAGCCGCGGCCCTCCTCTCGGACGGCGGGATCTTCGGGTTCGGCCTCTCGGAGAAGGAGCACGGCGCGGACATCTACGGCACGGAGACGGCGCTCGCGCCGGCGACCGGCGGCGGATGGGTCGCGAACGGCCGGAAGTACTACATCGGGAACGGCAACGAGGCGGCGCTGCTGTCCGTCTTCGGGAAGGTCGCGGGCACGGAGGACTTCGTCTTCTTCGCGGCGGACCCGAATCACCCGGCGTACGAGCTCGTCCGCAACGTATGCAACAGCCAGTCGTACGTCGCCGAGCTCGCGCTGCACGACATGCCGATTGCGGACGAGGCCGTCCTCGCGCGAGGGCCCGCGGCGTGGGACGCGTCGCTCAACACGGTGAACGTCGGGAAGTACAACCTCGGATGGGCGTCGATCGGGATCGCGACGCACGCGCTCTACGAGGCCGTCCGGCACGCGGCACGGCGGCGGCTCTACAAGATGAGCGTCACGGACTTTCCGCACGTGAAGCGGATGTTCACGGACGCGTGGGCGCGCCTCGTCGCGATGCGCCTCTTCGCGCTCCGGGCGTCGGACTACTTCCGGACCGCGTCGAAGGAGGACCGGCGCTACCTCCTCTACAACCCGGTCGTGAAGATGAAGGTCACGACGCAGGGTGAGGCTGTCGTCGATCTCCTGTGGGACGTCATCGCGGCGAAGGGCTTCGAGCGCGACATGGCGTTCGAGATGGCCGCGCGCGACATCCGGGCGCTCCCGAAGCTCGAGGGCACCGTCCACGTGAACATCGCGCTGATCCTGAAGTTCATGCCGAACTACTTCTTCGCGCCGGCGCCGTATCCGGACGTCCCGCGCCGGACGGACGCGGCCGACGACGCTTTCCTCTTCGACCAGGGCCCGGCGCACGGGCTCTCGAAGATCCGATTCCACGACTTCCGCCCCGCCTTCGCGGCGTGGGACCTGCCGAACGTGAACCTCTTCGAGGAGCAGATCGCGGCGCTCCGCGGCTTCCTCGCGAAGCGCAGCGTGACGGAGGCCCAGCAGAAGGACCTCGACTTCCTCCTGACGCTCGGAGAGCTCTTCACGCTCGTCGTCTACGGGCAGCTCGTTCTCGAGAACGCGACGCTCCTCGGCGTGGCGCCGGACGTCGTGGACCAGATCTTCGACTTCATGGTGCGGGACTTCTCGCGCTTCGCGGTCGAGCTGCACGGCCGCGCCGGGACGACGCCGGAGCAGGCGGCCGACTGCCTGACGATGGTGCGGAAGCCCGCGGCCGATCCCGCCCGCGCCGCCGCGATCTGGGCGTGCGAGGTCCTGCCGCTCGCGGACTCGTACGAGATGGCGCCGTAGGACCGGGCGGGCGTGTCCGCCCGGTCCCACGGACCTGCGGTTCGGTTCAGCCTCCGATCGGCGTTCCGCCCCGGCCGGGGTCAGTGGGATCGCCCGAGTCCGGGGTGGTCGTGCCGAGTCCGAGAAGCAGCAGAAGCAGGGTGAGAGCGTCCATGTCTTCCTCCTTGGGCGCGCCGGTGTCCGGCACGCGTGTGGAGGCGGTCGACGTGAGCGCTCAGCTTTCCGCCTGTTACACCCTGATAGACAGCTGGCGGGGGCAAGATTCAACCGCCGCGAGGGCGCTTCGTGAACGAGTGCGCCTGATGAAGGCGCTTACGCGCGACGGGCGGCGCGGAACGGGAGGACGAACCCGTCGCTCGCGGCCTCGAGATGCCGGCGCACCTCCGAAACGAGACCGACGTCGATGTCGCCCGGGTCGAGGCGTGCGGCGAGCTCCGTCCAGGCGGGATTGCCCGCCAGATCGGTGACGGCCACGAGCCGCCCGATCTCACGGAGCGCCTCCGTCATCTCGTCCGCCCGCCCGAGGCGGCCGAGGCACTCCGCCGCTGCGAGGCGGGTGACGACGGCGTCCTCCTCGAGGCCGAGGCGATCGGCCTCGGCGGCGACGGCGCGGTAGGACGCGAGGGCTTTTCCGGGATCGCCGCGAAGGAGCTCGACCTCGGCGAGGTTCTGTCTCACGTTGAAGACGAGCGCATCCAGCCGGTGGCGTCTGGCGGATTGAAGCGCCTGAGCGTAGCCCTGCCGCGCGGCGGCGAACCGTCCGAGCATGGCGAGGCAGCGCGATCGATTCATGAGACAGGCCGTGAACGCGTTCGCGTCGCGGTCGGGGTCGAGGCGCTCGACGGCGGCGTCGAAGCTCGCGAGGGCGCGGGCGGGGTTGCCCCTCTGGACGAGCATCTGGGCGAGCATGGCCTCGGCGCGGCCCACCCAGTGGTTCTGAGCGAAGTCCGCGAACACGCGGGCCGCCGCCTTGAAGAGCCGCTCGGCGTGCCCGAACGCGCCCTGGAAACAGAGAACGCTCGCCTCGAAGTAGTCGCAGAGAGCGCCGCTGAAAGGATCGCCGCCGAGCGCCGCGAAATCGGCGCGCGCGGCCAGGGCCGCCTCGCGCGCCTGCGTGAGGCGCCCGATGTTCAGCAGGGCCTGTGAGGCGAGCAGGAGCGCCTCGGCGCGCAGGAGCGCCCGCGGGACGTGCTGCGCCCCGGCCTGCGCCGGAGGCTCCTGGCCGTCCGCGGCGGCGGCGACCGCTTCTGCGAGGGCGAGTGCGCGCGCCGGGACGGCCGCCGCGAACGCGCCGCGCTGTACGGCGTAGAGCAGCGTGAGGCGGCCCACGTTCCCGGCCGCGAGCTCCCGGACTCTTCCCGCGAGGTCGGCCCGGGCATCGCGGGCGAGTTCCAGAAGCGCTTCGGCGTCGCGGAGCGCGGAATCCGAGTCTGCGGCGAGGAGCGCGATGCGTTTCCGGCCGGAGGCGGACTGCGGCGACGCGGAGAAGGGCTCGGCGGCATCGAGCTCCTCGTGGAGAAGATGGTCGAGCTCGATGGCGGCCGCGACCTCGCTCAGCGCGGTTTCGCGGCGTCGGCACGTCGGACACCCGTCGACGTGTATCCGGGCGTTCTCCGCGGCGTCGCCGTCGCGCCCAAGGGCCAGGGCGAGGAGTTCGACCTCGGCCGGGTGAGGGCTCAGGCCAGACACGTTCTCATCCTCTTGATGCACTGGTTGATTCGCTTCCACACGGCGGGCACGCTGCACCCCGAGTCCGCGGCCGCCTCCGCGAGCGAGATCCTCTGGACGCAGTAGGAGCGGATCAGGCGGCGGCAGACGGGAGTCAGGCGACGGAGCGCGCCGCGCACGTGCACGGCGGTCAGGAGGCGTTCGGAGCCGTTCGTCCCCGGGGACGCGCCGCCGAGCAAGGCCTCGAGCTCGAGGTGGCGGGCGCGCTGTTCCACGCGATTGGCGCAGCGGTTGAAGAACGTGCTCACGAGATAGCCCTCGGTGTTGCGCACACGGGGGCGCTTGACGAGCACGGCCTCGAAGATGTCCTGGACGAGGTCCTCCGCCTCCTCGGGCGTGCAGCCGAAGCGCCGGATGCCGACCGCGATGAGGCGGGGCCGCAGGTGGCCGTCGAGCCGTTCCCAGTCCCACTCGTCCGGTCGCGTGCCTGCGGCCCCGTCCACGAAGGGCGGATCCGGGTCCGAAAAAATGCCGTCTTGGCTGACGCCGGGCGACATATACACCTCGACCTTCGATTCAGCGTACGTCCGACGAGCCCTTAGTTCAAGGACATCGAGGGTGGTTGAAAACGCCCCCCGCCAACTGTCTATAGAGATGGAGGGCCCTCCGGCCGCCCGACCGGATCCTCCGGGGAGACCGAGTGGAGCAGGACGACCAGGAGCGGATCCGGGGCGAGGCGCAGCGCAGGCAGGCGTCCCGGATGGAAGCCGTCGGCCAGCTCGCCGGCGGGATCGCACACGACTTCAACAACCTCCTCACCGCGATCCTTGGTTACGCCCAGCTCCTGTCGGAGCGTCCGCTGGGTGACGCCGCCCTGGCCGAAGTCGCCGAGATCCGTCACGCCGCCGAGAGCGCCGCCTCGCTGACGCGGCAGCTCCTCGCGTTCAGCCGCCAGCAGGTCCAGAAGATCTCGGTCTTCGTCCTGAACGACGTCGTGTCGGAAACGGAGTCGATGCTCGCGCGGCTCCTCGGCGAGGACGTCCGCATCTGCAAGGAACTGGCTCCCGGCCTCGGACGCGTGAAGGCGGACCCCGGCCAGATCGAGCAGGTGCTCGTGAACCTCGCCGTGAACGCGCGCGACGCGATGCCGAAGGGCGGAACGCTCCGTATCGAGACGCGCGACGTGGACCTCGACGAGGCGTACGTCGACACCCACGTCGCCGGGACGCCGGGGCCGTACGTCATGCTCGCCATGAGCGACGACGGCTGCGGGATGGACCCGGCGACGCTCGCGCGGATCTTCGAGCCCTTCTTCACGACGAAGCCCGTGGGGAAGGGGACGGGGCTCGGGCTTGCGACGGTCTACGGGATCGTCAAACAGAGCGGCGGCTTCGTCTGGGTGTACAGCGACCCGGGCCACGGCACGACGTTCCGGATCTACCTGCCGCGCGTCGAGGAGCCCCTCTCGGCGCGCCGGGACTCGGGCACTCCCCGGCGCACGCCCCCGAAGGGGACCGAAACGATCCTCCTCGTCGAGGACGACGACGCCGTCCGCCGTTTCGTGCGCGACGTCCTCGTGCGCAACGGATACACCGTCCACGCGGCCGCTTCGGGCAACGAGGCTGTCAACGCCGCACGCCCGATCGCCCCTGCGATCCACCTCGTCTTGAGTGACGTCGTGATGCCGGAAATGAGTGGGGCGGTCCTGCGGCGCCGACTCGAGGCTCTCGGAGTGAAGGCGCGCGTGCTGTTCATGTCAGGCCACTCCGCGGACGCGGTCGCCGTCCGCGGCATCGAGGCCGGCGACGGCGCGTTCCTCCAGAAGCCGTTCACTCCGGGGGACCTCCTCTTCAAAGTGCGGAGGGTGCTGGACGGCGGGTGACGGCGAACGATAATCGGGCGATGCGTCGCGTCTCGCCCTCCGCCCTCGCCGTCCTCCTCGTCCTGTCCGTCCCCGCGCCCGCCCAGAAGCCGGAATGCTCGGTCAAGGCGCCCCGCGGCGCGTCCGAGGCCGAGCTCCGGCGTCTCACGAAGGTGAGCGTGAAGGACGCCGAGGCGAAGGCGATCGCTTCGGTCGCCCCGGACAAGGTGAATTCGATCGTGTCGGGCGACGTGGACGTCCTCGACGGATGTCTCGCCTGGACGTTTCTCCTCCGCTTCTCGAACAAGGGCGGCGTGACCGAAGTGTCCGTGGACGCGGGTGACGGGAAGATCCTGTCGTCGGTGTACGAGCCGCCGAAGGGCGTGTCGGCCGCGCCTGCCGCGTCGCCGGACGCGGCAACCCCCGGCGCGGCTCCGGCTCCCGACGCCCGCCCCGTGTTCGACCCGGCGGCGGAAGAGCCCGCGCTCCGCAAGGCCGTCGACGACGAGGAAGCGGCGTGGAACCGCGCGGACGCGAAGGCGCTCGCGGCGGCGTTTCGCGACGACGGGACGTATGCGGACGCGTTCGGCGGCGTCGCGCGCGGGCGCGCGGAGGTCGACAAGCGGCTCGCCGAGGTCCTGGCGACCTGGCGCGGCACCCGCCTCGCGCTCAAGGTGCGCAAGGTCCGCGTCCTGAAGCCGGACGTCGCGCTCGTCGAGGCCGATTCCGAGCTCACCGGCTGGAAGAAGCTCCCGCCCGGCTTCCGCGCCGAGGACGGTCAGACCCTGCGCAGCCGCCTCCTTCAGGTCTTCCAGAAGGAAGCGGGAGCCTGGCGCGTCGCGGCTTCATACGAGGTGGACGTCAAGACGAAGCTCGAGCTTCCGCCGGTTCCGGAAGAGCGCACGATCCGGGGCCGGGCCCGATGAGGACCTGGTCGTACGAGAGCGAGCCGTACCGCACGTCGCTCGCGACGGAGGTCGTCGAGGCCGGCGTGGAAGCGGGGAAGCCGTTCGCCGTCCTCGAGGACACGATCCTCTACCCCGAGGGCGGCGGCCAGCCGGCCGACCGCGGAACGCTGAACGGCGTCGCCGTCCTCGACGTGCAGAAGAAGGACGGCGCGATCCGCCACGTGCTCGCGTCCGCGGTCCCGCCGGGGCCCGCGGACCTGCGGCTCGACTGGGAGCGCCGCTTCGACCACATGCAGCAGCACACGGGCCAGCACCTGCTCTCGGCAGTGGCACAGGACCGGTTCCGCTGGGAGACGACCGCATTCCACCTCGGGCCCGAGGTGTCCGACGTCGAGCTCGCCGTGACCTCCCTCTCGGCCGACGACCTCGCGCGGCTCGAGGAGGCCGTCGCCGCGGAGATCCGGGCCGCGCGCCCGGTCGTGCCGCGGCGCGTGTCGCTCGAGGAGTTCCGGACGCTGCCCGTGAGGACGCGCGGCCTGCCCGAGGGCTTCTCGGGCGACGTGCGCCTCGTCGAGATCTCGGGCGTGGACCTCAACACGTGCGGCGGGACGCACCTCGCGAACACCGCCGAGATCGAGGTCGTCGCGCTTCTCGCGACGGAGTCGCTGCGCGGCGGGACGCGCGTGTTCTTCGCCGCGGGCGGCCGCGCCCGGCGCCGGCTGAAACACCACGAGGACCGGAACGCGGCCCTCCGCGTCGCGATCGGCGCGGCCGACGACGCGCTCGTCGACGCCGCGAAGGCGAAGCGGGAACAGCTCTCCGAGGCCCAGAAGGCGCTGCGGCGCGCCGAGGACTCCCTGGCCGAGGCGGCGGCGGAGGCGCTCCTCGCGCGGGACGGCCGCGCCGTGCGGGCCCACTACGAGGGCCGCGACATGGCGTTCGTCCAGACGGTCGCGCGGCGCTTTGCCGAGAAAGCGGGAGCGCGGGCCGCGCTCGTCACGGCGACGGCGGGAGGGCAGCACGCCTTCGCGCTCGGCGCGGGCGAGGGCTTCGGCGACGTCCAGGCTCTCGGCCGCGAAGTCGCGGCGCTCCTCGGCGGCAAGGGGGGCGGCTCGGGCCGGGTCTTCCAGGGCAAGGCGCCCGCGCTGGACGGCGCGGACCGCGCTGCGGCGCGGCTCGCGGCTACTTGATGCCGAGCAGCTTCTCGCGGCGCTCGCGTTCGGCCTTGTTCGCCGCCTCGACGAGCGGCTTGCAGACGACGTAGACCTCGGCTCTCGACGCCGAGCCCTCGAGGTCTGTGCCGCGAAAGATCACCATCGTCTCGGTCGCGTCCTTCCAGACGAAGACGTTCGCGGCGACCTTCTCCGGCTCGCCCCACTCGGCGGTGAAGGCCTTGAGGAGCTTCGCGCCCTGGCCGGCGTCGGTCTGGACGGTCGCGGAGCAGAACTGGCCCTTGCAGTAGCCGTACGTGACGCTCTCGAGGGCGGCGCCGTACAGCTTCTTGACGTCGTTCGGGCGCGTGTAGGCCGCGTTGTCGTCGGTCGAGACGTCCTGCTTGAGCTTCATTCCCGGGGCGACGGCGGAGCGCCACTTCAGCCCGTGGAACCCGTCGGGCAGCGGCTGCGCGGCGGGAGCGGGACGGGAGGAGAGGAGGAGGAGGGGGAGCGCGATGGCGGCGATACGTCTCACGGGGTCTCCTTCGGCCGCTCCATCTTCGCTCAGGAGACGTCGACGCGGTCGGGCAGCTCGTTCGGGTTGACGCCCGGCCCCGGCGGGAAGTGCGCGGCGAGCGCGCGGCCGGCCGTCTCGATCCCGCGCACGAGGCCGCCGGTGAAGTCGCCGGCCCGGAATCGTTCCTCGATTCCGGCGGCGATCTCCTTCCAGAACGCCTCGCCCACGCGCTCGTGGATCGCCGTGTCGCCCCAGACGAGGAACGCGCGCCGCGCGGGATCGACGAGGATGAGGACGCCGTTGCGCTCTTTCGTACGCGTCATGCCGAGGCGCTCGGCTGCGGGCTTCACGGCGTTGTCGAGCCCGCCCCGGACGCGCGGCAGGACCGCGACGCGGATCTCGCCCGTCGTCGCGCGCTCGGCCTCGCGGATCGCGGCCTCGAGGGCCGCGACGTCGAGCCTCGAGAGGAAGTCCTTCTGATGCCTGCGCAAGACGATGGCCATGTTCACCAGCTCCCCGAGGCGCCGCCGCCCCCGAAGCTTCCTCCGCCTCCCGAGAACCCGCCTCCGCCGCTGCTGCTGCCTCCGCCGCTGAAGAGACCGCCGATGACCGCCTCGGCGAGATTCACGCCGATCCAGAGGAGGACCCCCTTCGGGTTCGTGACGAGCATGTAGAGGAAGAACGAGACGAGGAAGAGAAGAACGGCTCCGATCCCGATGCCGAGCGCCAAAGGCGCCGGGTCTTCGTCCTGCCCGCCGCCGATCGTCTTGAGCGGGTGCTTCCACGCGACCCACGGCGGCGGCGTCTTCCCGTCGGCGAGCATCCCGATCTCGCCGACCGCGCGCGCGAGCGTCCGCGAGTACGTCGCGTTCGTCATCGCCGCCCGGACCTCGCGGAGCAGGCGCTGGCGCTGCTCGTCGGGAAAACGGTCCCTCAGCGCGTCCGGAACGGCGAGCGACGCGGCGAAGTCGGACCGGAAGGCGACGAGGAGGATCCGGCCCGGCCAGGCCTTCTCGAGCCGCTCGGCGCGCCGCTGCGGGGAGTCCAGGCCCTTGGCGGGATTCAGGACGAGGACGATCGGATGGTCGGGAGTGGACGCGCGCCGGACGGCCGCCTCGAGCGCGCGCGTCTCGGCCTCGTCCGCGAAGTCCGGGTTGCCGTAGAGCGGCCCGCCGGGGTCGAGGGGCACGTCGGGAGCGTCGATCCAGGAGGCCGTGTCGCCCGCGAGGCTCGCGCCGATGCGGTCGATCACGCGCGAGATCGCGCCCTCGGGGTCGGCGCCGAAGATCGCCGCGAGGTCGGGGGAGAGGTCGGCGAGCGCCTCCTCGGTGCGCGCGGGCGCGCCCTGACCGAGCATGACGAGCGCCTTCTTCTCGTTCCAGAAGACGAAGATCGTCGCGAGGCCGTCGTAGAGCTCGCGGTCGCGCATCTTCCAACGGCGGTAGAGCTCCTGGGCCGCCGCGGCGGCGGAGCCGTTCGCCGAACGCAGCGTGTACACGTAGAGGCGGACGAACGCGTGGTCGCTCCGGAACTGCTTGAGCTTCGCCTCGAGGCGCGCGCGCGCCTCGACCGAGAGGAACTGCGCGTTGTCCGTCACGTGCTCGGAGGGCGCCGGGGGAAGCGCGGTGAAGATCGGAGCGGACGCGTCGCCGCCGTCGGCCTTGGCCGGCGCCCCGAGCAGGCCGAGGGCCAGCAGCGCAAGAGCTCCCGCGAGCCGTGTCTTCACGGCGTGCATCTTAGGACGGCAGGGGTACGATTCGCGGCCAGCAGGAGGAACCCTTGACGAAGACAGCCTCGACCCTCGCGCTCGCCGTGTGCCTCGCCCTGGCCGCCGCGCCCGCCGCGCGCGCCGCCGGCCCCGTGGACGCCCAGACCGCGTAGGGCCTCGCGAAGGCCGCCGCCGCGAAGTGGCAGCCCGACGCCGAGATGTTCGACTTCGGCACGCTCTCGACGGCGCCGCTCGACGGCGAGGGCCGCTCGGCGGACTGGTACGTCAAGTGGTCGTCGAAGAAGGCCGGCAAGGTGAACATGATGTCGGTTAAGAACGGCGTGCTCTCGACGTTCGAGGTTCCGACGGCAGGCGGCCGCGTGATCGTCGTGGCGGCTCAGTCGATCTTCGACTCGAAGAAGCTCCTCGCGATGGCGGACGCCGCGGGCGGCGCCGCGCACCGGGCCAAGGGCGCTGCCGTGTCCCTCGGTCTCGTACAGAACCCCGTCGTGAACGGTCCGTTGTGGCACGTGAGCTACGGCAGGGACGGCAAGGAAGTCTTCCACGTCGGCATCGAGGCGAACGGCGGCAAGACGACCGTCCTCTCGAACTGACCCGCGGCCGGCCTCAGCGGAACGTGACGAGGCCCTCCTCGCAGCCGGCGAGGTGGGCGTGGTCGTTGAATGCCGCAAGCTCGAGGCCGGCCGGCCCGAGCCTCACGGTCGTGACGCTCGCGTTCGCGAGCCGGAACGCGTGCGCAAAGACGGCCGCGGCGTCCGCCGCGCCGAGGGGCGCGCGGCACGCGGCCGAGATCGGGCCGCCCGACGTGAAGACGAGAACGGTCCCGCCCGGGGCGCGCGAAAGCCGCGCGAGCCCTTCGTCCACGCGCGCGAGGAAGCCCGGCCACGTCTCGCGGTACTCCGCGTCGTGAGCGCCGCCTGTCCAGCGGGCTACGGCGGCGTGGAAGGCGCGCTCGAAGGCCCCCGCGAACGCCGCGGCCTCGAGGTCGCGGTGGAGCTGCGCGTGGTCCGCCCAGCGCGGCTCGTAGACGCGCAGGACCTCCTCGTGGTCGAACTCGTTCCACGCCGCGTCCTCCGTCCACGCCGGGGAGAGACCCATCGCGTCGAGGCACGCCGCGGCGGTGTCGCGCTGCCGGCGCATGGCGCCCGTGACGACCGCGCGCACGTCCCCGATCCGTCCGCGGAGCGCCTCGCCGGCGACCCGGGCCTGCCGCCGCCCGGTCTCCGAGAGGACGTCGTAGTCGGCGGCGCCGAAGGAGGCCTGGCCGTGGCGAACGAGAACGACGGAGGTCATGCGCGCGGGATTATCCTCGGAGCGGCATGGCCGGCCCGACGATCGGAGACGCGACTCACGAGGAACGCCTGTGGGCGGGCCGTCTCATGGCCTCGAGCGAGCCGTGGATCACGCTCGGCCGCGGCGAGGACGCGTGCCGCGCCGCCGCGCTCGACCCCGCGTACGTGACGCTCGTCGCGCGCGGGGACGCCGCGCCGCTCGGCTTCGCCCGCTTCCACCCGCGCGGGGTCGCCGGTTCTCCGTACCTCGCGTCGATCGCGGTCGCTCCGGAGGCGCGCGGCCTCGGCGTCGGCTCGGCGCTTCTCGCGGCGGGGGAGGCGCGGTTCGCCGGCGCGCGCTGGATGTTCCTGTGTGTCTCGGATTTCAACCCTCGGGCGCGCCACCTCTACGAGCGCAGCGGCTACCGTTTCGTCGGCGCGCTGCCCGATTACGTCGTGGACGGGTTCGCCGAGCACCTGATGGTCAAGAGGCTCGGCTGAGCCGCGCCGCGCTCGTCGCCCTCCTCGCGGCCACCGCGACGGCGAGCTACCTCGCGCGCGTGAACGTGTCGGTCGCGGGCGCGCTCATGATGAAGGAGCTCGCTCTCTCCCAGATCGAGATGGGGCGCGTCTTCAGCGCGTTCCTCCTCGGGTACGCGCTCTGCCAGGTGCCGGCCGGGATGCTCGCGGACCGCTTCGGCGCCCGCCGCGTCCTCGGGATCGCGGCTCTCTCCTGGGTCGCCGCCACGGCGCTCATGGCCGTCGCGCCCGCGGCCGCGGCGCTGCCGGTCCTCCTCGGCGCGCGCCTCCTCCTCGGGATCGGCGAGGCGCCCACGTTCCCGGCGGCGGCCGAGGCCGTGTCCCGCCACGTCCCCGTCGCGGCGCGCGGCCGTGCGAACGGCTTCGTGATCGCGGCGATCGGCCTCGGCTCGGCCGTCTCGCCGCCGCTCGTCACGGCCGTCATGGTCCGGTTCGGCTGGCGCGCGGCGCTCGGCGCGTCGGTGCTTCCGGCCCTCGCCGTCGCCTGCGTCTGGCTCGCGGCGAAGAGGATGCCGCCCCCGGTCGCGGGCGCCGGGGACGGGGAAGCGGCGGCGCCGGCCGCGGACGGGAGCCTCGCGACGCGCTCGTTCGCGCTCCTGACGGCGAGCTACACGCTGCAGGGCTACGTCGGCTACATCTTCGTGTTCTGGTTCTACCTGTACCTCGTGGACGTGAGGAAGTTCGACCTCCTGAGGGGCGCCCTCTACGCGAGCCTCCCGTGGCTCCTCTCGATCGTGTCGATCCCGCTCGGCGGCGCCGTCTCGGACGCGCTCGTGAAGAGGCTGGGACCGGCCTGGGGGCGGCGCATCGTCCCGATGGCCGGGCTCATCGGCGGAGCCGCGTTCCTCTCGTACGGGGCGCGAACGCCGGACGCGCGCGTCGCGGCCGTCTGTCTCGCGCTCGCGACGGCGCTCGTCCTCTCCGTGGAGGGCCCGTTCTGGGCGGCGATGATGGACGCGGCGGGCGGGCGAAGCGGGACGGCCGGCGGCGTGATGAACATGGGCAGCAACCTCGGCGGGCTCGTCTCGCCGGCGCTGACGCCCGTGCTCGCCGCGTCGATCGGCTGGGAGAACGCCCTCCACGTGGCGGCCGTTCTCTCCGTGCTCGGCGGGCTCCTGTGGCTCGGCGTCGGGTCCCGGTCCCACGCGGCTTGCCCTTGACCCGGGATGTTCCTATCGTCCCGTCCATGAAGATCCCGAGGCTCACCGCCGCCGTTCTCGCGTCCCTCGTCCTCCTCGCCGCCGCGTCCGGGCCGGGCATCGACCTCGACGGGATGGACCGCTCCGTCGCGCCCGGCGACGACTTCTTCCGTTACGCGAACGGGACGTGGCTGAGGGAGACCGAGATCCCGGCCGATCGCTCCGCGTGGGGCGCCGGAGGCATGCTCGACGAGCTCACGTCGATGCGCACACGCGAGCTGATCGAGAAGGCGGCGGCGTCGCCGGCCCCCGCCGGGTCCGACGAGCGCAAGATCGGCGACACCTTCGCGACGTTCATGGACGAGGCGGCGATCGAGGCGAAGGGCCTCGCGCCGCTGAAGGGCGAGCTCGACGGCGCTGCCGCTCTCGCGGACAGGACCGCGCTCGCGCGGGCCCTCGGCGGGACTCTCCGCGCCGACGTCGACGTCCTGAACAACACGAACTTCTACACGGCGAATCTCCTCGGCCTCTGGGTCGCGCAGGACCTCGACGAGCCCTCGAAGTACTCCCCGTTCCTCCTCCAGGGCGGCCTCGGGATGCCGGACCGCGACTACTACCTCGATCCCGCGCCGCGCATGGCGGACATCCGGGCGAAGTACCAGGCGCACGTCGAGAAGATGCTGACCCTCGCCGGCGTCCCGGACGCCGCCGCCAGGGCCGCGAGGATCTTCGCCCTCGAAAAGAAGATCGCCGCGGCGCACGCCAGCCGCGAGGACTCCGAGGACGTCCTCAAGGGGAACAACCACTGGGCGCGCGCGGACTTCAAGGCGAAGGCCCCCGGTCTCGACTGGGACGCGTACTTCGGGGCCGCGGGGCTCGGCTCACAGGCCTCGTTCGTCGTCTGGCAGCCGGGCGCCGTCACGGGCCTCGCCGCGCTCGTCGGGTCCGAGCCGCTCGACACGTGGAAGGAGTACCTGGCGTTCCGGGCCCTCTCTCGCGCCGCGACGTTCCTCCCGAAGGCGTTCGTCGACGAGCAGTTCGCGTTCTACGGCACGACGCTCACGGGCGCGCCGAAGCTCCGCGACCGCTGGAAGCGCGGCGTCTCGGTCACGGACGCCGCGCTCGGCGAGGCCGTCGGTCGGCTCTACGTCACGAAGTACTTTCCTCCGTCGGAGAAAGCCCGCGCCGAGGAGATGGTTCGGAACGAGATCGCGGCGTTCGCCGCCCGGATCGACCGGCTCGACTGGATGGCGCCCCAGACGAAGGCCCGGGCCAAGGCGAAGCTCGCGGTGCTCAAGGTCGGCGTCGGATATCCGGACAAGTGGACCGACTACTCCGGGCTCGAGGTCGTGAAGGGCGACGCGCTCGGAAACGCCCGGAGGGCGTCTCTCTTCCGCACGGCGCGCGCCCTCGCCCGGCTGGGGAAGCCGGTCGACCGCGGCGAGTGGGTCATGAACCCGCAGCTCGTGAACGCGGTGAACCTCCCCGCGATGAACGCCATGAACTTCCCGGCGGCGATGCTCCAGCCGCCTTACTTCGACCCGAAGCGGCCCGCCGTCATGGACTACGGCGCGTCGGGCTCCGTGATCGGACACGAGATCAGCCACAGCTTCGACGACCAGGGCGCGCTCTTCGACGCCGAAGGGCGGCTGAAGAACTGGTGGACGAAGGAGGACTTCGAGCACTTCACCGCGTCGGCCCAGGCGCTGATCCGGCAGTACAACGCGTACCGTCCCTTCCCGGACCTCGCCGTGAACGGCAAGCTCACGGTCAGCGAGAACATCGCCGACGTCGCGGGCCTCGCGGCGGCGTACGACGCGTACCGGATCTCGCACGGCGGCAAGGAGGCGCCCGCGTGGCGCGGCGTTTCGGGCGACCAGCAGTTCTTCATCGCCTTCGCCCAGAGCTGGCGGACGAAGTTCCGCGAGGCCGCGCTGAGGCAGCGGATCGTGATCGACAGCCACGCGCCGGCCGAGTACCGCGCAGACACGGTCCGCAACCTCGACGCCTGGTACCCCGCGTTCGACGTGAAGCCGGGGCAGAAGCTCTACCTGGCGCCGAAGGATCGCGTCAAGGTCTGGTGAGGCCGGGGCCTCGGTGCGCCGGGACCCTGAACCCGCCGTGCGCCGTTCCGGCGCGGCGGGAGGGGAAGGAGAGTGGTGGAGCTGAACGGGATCGAACCGTCGACCTCCTGAGTGCGATAAAGGCTGCCTCCCTCATTTTCCCAGCAAATTCTGAGACTTAGCGAGCAAGGGAGCGCCTTTCCTGGGACTTCTGAGCGTGCCGAATCAGTGTACGCCTGGAATTCGCGGAGCGGGATTTTCGCGAAAGGCTGTCA
>JBGASW010000005.1:0-327734 GCA_044229475.1 Thermoanaerobaculia bacterium
GGCGCGCGGCTTCGTGCCCTGCGGCGAGGCGACGCGCCTCGAGGCGACGGGCGTCCTCCGGCGGACGGGTGCGACCCGCTCGTTCGCGTTTCAGTCCTCGGCGCCGTTCGGTCCGGCCTGCGACGCGCTTGCCCTCGCCCTCACGGACGCGACGCGGCCGGTGCCGGCGCACCGCGCGCCGGAAGGCCGCGTCGACGTCGTGCTCTCGCCGGAGGCGGCCTCCGTCTTCTGGCACGAGGCCGTCGGGCATCCGCTCGAGGCCGAGGGCGGCGAGCGGTCGTCCGTCCTCACGCGCGTCGCGCGCGCCTCCGTCGCGCCGCCCGGATACTTCGTGACGAGCGACCCGACGCGCCGCGACCTGCCGGGCTCGTACCTCGCCGACGACGAGGGCACGCCCGCGCGCCCCGTGCCGCTCCTCGAGGACGGCCGCGTGGCGGGCGTCCTCACGGACCGGCGCACCGCCGGCGCCGAGACGAACGGCCACGGACGCTGCGGCGACTTCCGCCGGCCGCCGCGCCCGCGTCTCTCGGCGCTCACCGTTTCCGGAGGGCGCGCGAGCCGCGACGAGCTCCTCGACGCCTGCGGCGGCGGCCTCTACGTGCGCGAGATCTCGGCCGGGCACGCCGATCCCGAGTCCGGGCGGTTCACGCTCTTCGTCGAGAGCGCCGACCTCGTGCGCCGCGGGCGCCTCGGCGCCGCCGTCGCGCCCTTCGTCCTGACCTCCGACGTGCTCACGGCGCTCCGCAACCTCTGGGGTGAGCCGGGCGAGGTGGCCGCGCCCGCGAGCGGCCTCGGCCTCTGCGTGAAGCGGGGCGAGCCGCTTCCCGTCGGGGGCGCCTCCCCCGCGATCCTCCTGCGCGGCCTGTCGGCCGTTCCGGGCAGGCCGTGACGGTGCCGGCCGAAGCCCTGTTCGAGGAGGTCCTCGCCGCGCTGGCCGCGTCCTCGCACGACGGCGAGGGCGGCGAGGTCTACGAGCGCCGCGGCGCCGCGCTGGAGCTCGTCGAGGACGAGCACCGCCTCCACGCGAGCGTCTCGTCGGAGCGCGGCTTCGCCGTGCGCCTGTTCCGTTCCGGCCGCACCTCGTTCGCGGCCTCCGGCGCCGGCGGCGCCCTCGGACTTCCCTCCGAGGCACGCCTTCTCCTCGCGCGCTCGCGCACGCGGCGCGGCGCGCGCCCCGCCCCGGCCGTTCCGGGGGCGGCACCCCCGGAGACGCTCGCGCCGCCGGCACGTCCGGACGAGATCGCCGCGCGCGGCCTGCTCGTCGCGTTCCGCCGCGCGCTCGCGGCCGCGAGCGACGGGGCCGTCACGCTCGGCGAAGCGGCGCTCACCCTGGGCGCGAGGACCGAGCGCGTCGCGACGACGGCCGGACGCGACGTCTCCTTCGGGAGCGCATCCGCGACGCTCGTGGCGATGGTCTCGGCGCGCACAGGAGCGGGCCGCACCTCGGCGCGGGTCGTCGCGGCCGCTGCGCGCCCCGAAGATCTCGGCCTGGCGCGCCTCGCGCACCACGCGGTCGACCGGGTCCTCCTCCCGCTGAAAGGCCGCCCTCTCGACCCGGGACGCTGGGACCTCCTGCTGGACCCGCTCGTGGCCGCATCGATCGTCGCGCGCCTCGCCCCCGCGTTCTTCGGCGAGGAGGAGGACGGCCCGCTCGCCGCGCGCACGCGCGACGGTCGCGACGCGCTCGCGGCCCCGGTCCTGACGCTCGTGGACGACGCGTCCGCTCCGGGCGGCCCGGCGCGGACGACGCACGACGCGGAGGGAACGCCTCAGGGGCGGACGGTCGTTCTCGAGCGCGGCCGCCTCGCGGCCCGCCTGACGGACGTCGCGGCCGCCAAGCGCCTCGGCGCCGAAGCCACGGGCAACGCCTTCCGGCGGGCGTTCTCCGAGCCGCCGGCGATCGGCGTCACGAACTTCTTCGCGGACCCCTCCTCGGGGGTCCCGCCGCTCGACCTGCTGCGCTCTCTCGCGCGCGGCTTCTACGCCGCCGTGCTCCTGTCGCGCCCGCAGGTGGACCTCGCGGCCGACCGCTTCCGACTGCACGCCGCGGGATACTGGGTCGAGAAGGGCCGGGCGACGGACGCCGTTTCCGAGACGCTGCTCTCGGGCCGCCTGTCGGAGCTGCTGCGCGGAATCGAGGCCGTCGGCGACGACCTGAAGTTCATCCCCGCCGCCGGCGGCGGCGCGGGATCCCCGACGCTCTTCGTCCCGAAGTGGAAGGGCTGAGCGTCAGCCGACGCCGGGGCCCGCGGGCGGCGGCGTCGGGACGGGCGTCGCCGGGGCGCCGGGATCGGGGTTCGAGCCGTGGCGCGGCGTCTTCGCCGGAGCGGGCCCGGCGGGCGACGTCTGCGGGAACCAGGGCGGGGCCTCCTCGATGCCGCCGGACCGGGACGGGGCGGCGGGCGCGCTGACCATCGGCGCGAGAGGCGGGGCCGGGCGGCTGGAGCTCACGGGAGGAACCGACGTGACGACCGCTCCGCCGCTGGTCGGGGCGGCGACGGTCGCGGGCCCGCCGCCGGGGCCCGCGGGGACCCCGGTCTGCCCGCGCGGCTCGTCGGCCACGACCGGGCCCGGCGCCGCCGTGACGGCGACGCGGCCGGCCTGGAACGACGTCAGGATCTCCGGCTGCGCGAGCTGTTCGGTCGTCGGGAGCGCGGCGCGCGCGAACCGCGCGTCGAAGGTCTCGAGGAGGACGCGCGCCTTCAGGCGCGACTGCAGCGCGTAGGGGTTCCGCTTCACGTCGAAGAGCGACGTGTCGACGCGCAGCGAGCGCGCGTAGGCCTGCGTGGCCGCGTCCGCGTACCCGAGCTTCTCCTCGGCGAACCCCAGCATCCACCACGCGGGCCAGTTGCCCGGATTCCGGTCGACCGCCCGCTTGAACGCCGAACGCGCCGAGCCCCACTCCCCCCGCGTCGTCTGGACGAGCCCCGCGTTGTACGGGGGGCGCCCGTCCTTCTTGTCGAGCTTCTCGGCCGTTTCGAACTCGCGCAGCGCGTCCCGCCAGAAGCCGTCCCGCGCGATGAGGCAGCCGAGGTCGTTGTGCAGCGAGGCGTCGTTCGGCGTCTGGTCGAGACGGGCGAGGATGTCCAGCGTGGCCCTGTGCTGCGGGTTGCCCGGGTCGAGGTAGGCCTTGTAGACGTCCTTGGCCGCGGCGGGTAGCGCGAGCGCGAGACCGAGGACGGCGGCAGAACTCACGGAGCGGACGAGCGTCATGGTTTCCCTTTCGCGGGCGCGGGCTGCGGCCGGCCGACGAGCCGGACCTTCCCGTCGCGCGTCTGGACCTCGAACGCGAGGCGCGTGGCGCCCGTCGTCCTGCGGATCTCGGCGGCCTGCTTCTTCACGAGGTCCTCGAATCGTTCGTAACGGAGCTTCGAAACGTCCTCTCCGACCGCCGCACGCGCCGCGCAGAAGCGGTCGAAAAGCGACCTCATGTCGCCCCGTCCGACCGCTTTTACGGAGGTCGAGCCCTCCCCGTCGGAGGAGACCGACCTGGGCCGGTGGGCGGGAGGAGGAGGAGGAGGCGCCGCCGCCGGCCGCGCCGCCCGGAAGAGGCCCCGCCCCTCTTCCTTCGCGGACACACGCTTGTCCCAGAGTTCGGCCAGCGCGGTGTACCGGCCCTCGAGCGCCTGGAGGCGAAAACGCTCGGCGGCGCGCTCGACCTCGACGTTGCCGACGCGGCGAAGGACCTCGTCGACCTTCCGGCGGGACGCCATGGGCGGCGTCCTGAGGTCGCCCGCGAAGAACCGCTCGTAGTCGACCCTGAGCGAGGTCAGGCTCCGTTCGAGGAGGTCGAGGTCGCGCTCGATCGAGACCGGCATGGGCGAAAGTAGTCTACATTCCGGGACCATGGATTCCGGCCCGCGGCCGCCCTCGATGGACCGGCTTCTCGAAAGCCCGTCGGGCCGCGCCCTTTCCGGGCGGCACGGCCGCGAGCGCGTGAAGGCCGCCCTGCGCGAGGCCGCCGCCCGCTGGCGCGGGGCGCCGGGCGGGGACCCGCTCGAGGAGATCCTGCGCGACGCCGCCCGGCGTCTCGCGGCCCGGCGCCCGCCGGGGCCGGCGCGCGTCCTGAACGCGACCGGCGTCCTCCTCCACACGAACCTCGGACGCGCCCCGCTCGCCGGCGCCGCCGTGGAGGCGGCCGCGCGCGCCGCGGGGTTCTCGACGCTGGAGTTCGACCTCGCGACCGGCGAGCGCGGCCGGCGCGGTGAGCACGTCCGGCCGCTCCTCCTCGAGCTCTTCGCGCCGGGCCGTCCCGACGTCGACGCCCTCGCCGTCACGAACGCGGCCGCCGCGCTCCTCCTCGCCCTCGACACGCTCGCGAACGGCAGGCCGGTCGCCGTGTCGCGCGGCGAGCTCGTCGCGATCGGCGGCGACTTCCGCGTGCCGTCGATCCTCGGAAAGAGCGGGGCTTCGCTCCTCGAGGTCGGCACGACGAACAGGACCACGCCTCAGGACTACGCCGAGGCGCTCGACGCGGGCGCGGCGGCCGTCCTCAAGGTACGCCCCTCGAACTACCGGGTCGTCGGCTTCACGGAGGACGTCGCCGTGCGCGATCTCGCGAACCTCGCCCACGAGCGGGGCGCCTTCCTCGTGTACGACGCGGGTGCGGGCGCGCCGCGCCGCTTCGAGGAGCCGGGCCTCGCGGACGAGCCCGTGCCCCTCGAGGCGCTCGACGCCGGCGCCGACCTCGTGTGCTTCTCGGGTGACAAGGTCCTCGGCGGTCCGCAGGCCGGGATCCTCCTCGGCCGCGCGGAGCTCGTCGCGCGCTGTGCCAAGAACCCGCTCGCGCGCGCCCTGCGCCCCGACAAGCTCGTCCTCGGCGCGCTCGCCGCCACGCTCGACCTCCACCTTTCCGGCCGGAGCGGAGAGGTCCCGTTCTTCCGGATGCTCGGAGTTTCCCGGGACTCCCTGCGCGCCCGCGCGGAAGCCCTCGCGGCGCGCGCGCGGGACGCCGGGTTCGAGGCCGAGGCCGTCGCGTCGACGGCGATCGCCGGCGGCGGCGCGGGAGCCGAGTCGACGCTTCCGTCCGCGGCCGTCGCGCTGCGCCGCCCGGGTCTCGCCGCAGACGCTCTCGCGGCGGCCCTGCGCGCCCTCGCCCCACCCGTCGTCGCCCGCATCGAGGGCGGCCGCGTCCTCCTCGACCTCCGGAGCGTCGCGGAGGAGGAGGACGCGGAGCTCGCGGAGGCCCTCGCGGCCGTGTCCGGCTAGAGCCCCAGCTCCTTCATCCGCTGGACGAGGCGGCGGACGTTGACGCCGAGTTCCTCGGCCGCGCGCGCCTTGTCGCCGCCCGTCTCGTCCAGCGCGCGGCGGATCCGCGCGGCTTCGCCCGCACGCTTCCAGCGCTCGGCGGCCTCGTCGAGAGTCCCGTCGAGAGACGGGTGCGGAACCGCGCTCTCGCCCGGAAGCCCCACGACGATGTCGGCGGGCCTCACGACCTCGCCCGGCGCGAGCAGCACGGCGCGCTCGATCACGTTGCGCAGCTCCCGCACGTTGCCGGGCCAGTCGTGCGCCGCGAGCCTCTCGAGGGCGCCCGGCGAGAACGCGAGGTCGCGCTTCTTAACCTGGCGCGCCGCCGCAGCCCCGAAGCTCTTGACGAGCGCCGGAATGTCCTCGGGCCGCGTGCGCAGCGGGGGGAGGTGCACCGGGAACACGTCGAGGCGGTAGAAGAGGTCTTCGCGGAAGGCGCCGCTCTTCACGCGCTGGGCGAGGTCGCGGTTCGTCGCGGCGACGAGCCGCACGTCCACGGTGATCGGGACGGTGCCGCCGACGCGGAGAAACGTGCGCTCCTCCACGACGCGGAGGAGTTTCGTCTGGGCCGCGGGCGGGAGTTCCCCGATCTCGTCGAGAAAGAGCGTCCCGCCGTCCGCGAGCTCGAACCGCCCCGCGCGCCGCTCCGTCGCCCCGGTGTAAGCGCCCCGCTCGTGCCCGAAGAGCTCGTTCTCGACGAGGCTCTCCGGGAGCGCCGCGACGTTCACGGCGACGAACGGCCCGCTCGCGCGCGGCGAGAGCGCGTGGAGCGCGCGGGCGAAGAGCTCCTTGCCCGTACCCGATTCGCCGCTCAGGAGGACGGTGACGTCGGACGGCGCCGCGTGGCGCACGCGCTCGAGCGCCTCGGCGAGAGCGCGCGAGGAGCCGACGATCTGCGGCATTCCCGCGAGCCCGGCCTCTTCGGCGAGCAGGACGCGCGCGACCGCCGACCGGCGCGCCCGCACGTGGCGCTCGACGAGGAGGAGCAGCAGGTCCGGGTCGACGGGCTTGCTCAGGAAGTCGGCCGCGCCGCTCTTCATCGCCGTGACCGCGGTCTCGACCGTCCCGAAGCCCGTGAGGACGACGACGGGCACGGACGGGTCCCCCGCGACGGCGGCCTTGAGGACCGCGATGCCGTCGGCACCCGGCATCTTGAGGTCCGTCAGGACGAGACCGTACCGGCGGCCCTCGCCGAGCCGGCGGACCGCCTCGTCGCCGGTCGCGACGGCCTCCACCGAGTAGCCCTCGTTCGAGAGGGTTTCGGCGAGCATCGCGCGCAGCGACTCGCGGTCCTCGACGAGCAGGATCTCCGCGCTCATCACGGCCGGCCCGGCCGCGCGCTCAGGTGGACGGCGGCTTGGCCGTCGTCCGCGGGCCGTCCGGCGGCGGCAGGAACGTCCCGCTCGCCGGGTTCCCCACGGGCCCGCTCGCCGAGGGCGGCGCGACGTCCGGGCGCGGGATCGGCACGAGCGTCGGCGCGGGCGGCGGCGTCGGCGCCGGCGTCGGCTCGCCCTCGGCTGCTGCCGCGCCGCCTTTCCCGCCCGCCGCGGCGGGCTGGGCCTTCGCCTTCTCGTCTTCCGTCTTCTCCGGGATCGGGACCTGCCAGCGCGGCATGTAGCGGAACGAGGCGGCCTCGCCCTCGAGCGGCGCGCTCGCCGTGAACGTCGATTTCTCGCCCGGGCCGAGTGCGTCCTTGGCGACGGACGCGAACGTCGACGAGAACGTCTTGCCGTCCCTGCCGACGGACTCGATCGTCACGGAAACGCCCGTCACGGGGCCCGCGCCGCTGTTGATCACCGTACCCGTGAACGCGTAGCCGTCCTTGCCGCGCGTCGCGGTCGTGTTCGCGACCTCGACCTTTCCCTCGCCGTCGGCGGCCTTGCGCTCGCCCGCCTCGTCCCCGAACCCGTGCGCAACGGAATCGTCGGTCAGCGTGACGACGGCCTTGCGCGCGCTCTTCTGGCGCGCGGCCTCGGCCGGCGTCATGGGCTTCATGAGATTCGGCGTGGGCGCCGGGGCGGGCGCGGCCGCCCGCGCCTTCGCCTCCGCGGTCTTCGCCTGGTCGATCTCCGAGAGGGGGACGGAGACGAGGACGCCGTCGGCCGTCGTGATGAGGGCGTTCGAGCCCTTCGTCACGACGGGTTTCTTCGTCGTGATCGAGCGGCCGTCCTTGAGCCAGATCTCGTCGGCCGCGGCCGCACCCGCCCCGACCGCGAAGACCGCCATGGCGATCAGTAGCCGTCGCATGGACCCTCCCTTTGTACGAACCGCATCCGCGATTTTACACCCGGGCGCCCGTCACGGGCCCGCTTCGAGCAGCGCGGGCGGCGCGACGACCGCTTCGCGGGTCTCGCGGTCGAAGCTCACGCGCCGCTCCGGGACCGCATCCCAGCCGACCGGCGCGGCGCCCGGGATCTTCCCGAAGGGGGCCGCGTTGAACAGGCGCGTGAATTCCGGGGCCGGAGCGCCCGCGCTCCGGAGGATGCGGTGGGCGGACTTCACGGAGAGCGCGATCTTGAGCGCCTTGATCCGGGCCCGTCCCGCCGCGTCCGCAAGCTCGCCGGCGAGCGGCGCCGGAGAGTCCGCGGCGTCGCCGCGCCAGGCGATCGACCCCGAAGGGCCCGCGAAGCCCCACGCGACCTGCAGGTCCTCGACGTCCTCTCCCGCGCGGCGGACGTCCCAGCGGTCGGCCCCGACGCCCGTCGCGGCGGCGAGATACGGGTGCGGGAACGCGAGAGACGCAGGGTCGTTCGTCATCACGAAGTCCGGAGGCTTCCCCTCCTCTCCCTGAGCGACGAACCAGACGAGGTCGTCGAAGACGCCGCCGGCCGACACGTCCCCGAGGCGCGAGGCCGCGTCCGGATCGCCTCCGTGGTTGAGCGCCCGGGCGTCCCTGTCCGTGAAGTCGAGGACGACGTCGAGCGGCGATTCCGGCAGGCCCTCGGCCGCCGACACGACCCGTCCGACGGCCCAGCGGCCCGCGGCGTCGCGGAGCAGGAAGAACGCCTTGCGCGGCGGCGCCGCCTCGGCGAGTCGCGCCCGCACCGCCCCGGCGGCCTTTCCGGCCGGAAGGTGCACGGCCGCGGCATCCGGCCGCGCGCGTACGCGGTCCGAGAGGAGCGCGTCCGTGACCGCGTCGCGGGGGGCGAGCGCGACGAGAGGCGAACGGATGACGCCGCGCAGCCCGAGCTGGTCCGTTCCGTTCCGCACGACGACGGTTCCTCCGGCCGCGGTCCGGTAGAGGTAACGGCCCGCGGACGTCGTGTTGTCCTCGACGGGGCGGAACGCGTCGGCCGCAGAGAGGCCTCCGGTGCCGGCGGCGCGGACGTCGTTCACGATCGCCCGGAGGGACGCCTCGCCGACGCTGGCCGTGCGGGAGCCCGCACCCTCGGGGGCGGCGACGCGCGTGCGCCGGTCCACGAGGCGGAGAACGAGCCAGGCCGCGAGCCCGAGGACGGCGAGCGTCACGAGCAGCTCCGCGAGTGAGAAGCCGGCGGAGCGCCGGCGGGCCGGTCCCGCGTCCATGGCGGGATCTTAGCGGGACCGGCGCCGGGCCCTTACTTGACGTCCCTCCACCAGACCGGCTGGAAGGAAGGCGCGCCCGCGAGCGTGTTCACGGGCACGTTGACTTCCTGCAGGCCGGCCGACTGGCCGCGGCCGACGCCCGACTTCGACGCGAAGAGCTTGTTCGACGTGAGCGTGAAACCGCTCGCCGCGCCCGGGCCGGCGCCGTAGACCTGAATCTGGGTGATGGCCGGCTGGCCGCAGTTCGCCGGGATCTTGAACGTGAGGATCGCGACGTACGAGATGCCGTTGCACCCGTTGTCCGGGTCGTAGAGCAGGAACAGGGCCTGCTCCTCGCTCTTGCCCGTCTGGTCCACGATCATGATCGGCGAGGACGTGACCTGCGTGTGGAGCCCGAGCTTCGAGAGAGGCGGCGTCCCCGTGAGAGCCGGGTCGCCCGGCGGCAGGTCGATCGCCTCGGGCACTTCGCCGCCGATGCGCTGCTTGATCATGAAGACGTCGAGAGGATCCTTGCCGAGCGGCACCGAGGCGAAGGTGCCCGACGTGATCTTCTTCGGGTTGACCCCGATGTAGAGGTACGGCGTGAACGACGGCAGCGTGTTCGGGAACGGCGCGAGGGGCGCGCCGCTGCGGTTCACGTTCCATCCCGAGACCGCCGGGCTCGTCTCGTAGAGGCTGCCGCTCGCGAGGGCGTAGATCTGGCAGCCCGTCGTGCCCTGGCCCGTCGCGGACGGCGAGTAGTAGATCGGCTGCGGGACCGGAGTCTGGGACCCGGAGACGACCGGCACGGCCGCGTAGTTCAGGTCGATGCCCACCTTCGTCGTCGTCGAGGCGCCGGCGAAGTCGCCCCACGTGAACCAGGCCCGACCGTTCGTGTCGGCCTGGACCTCGAGGTTCGCGACGTTGTCGGGCAGGTAGCCCGACACCTTCGTCGAGAAGAAGACCGAGTCCGCGAACGTCTGCTGGCCCACGAGCGGGCTCGGCGTTCCGCTCAGCGCGATCGTCTTCGTCTGGTTCAGCGTGCCGTCCGTCGGATCGACGATGAAGAGCGTCGCGTCCGCTTGCGCGTTGTAGAGGCTCGCGGGGTTGATGCCCGCGCCGAAGAACATCCGGCTCGTCGAGAAGGAGTCCGCCGCGATCGCGGAGAGGCTCCAGCTGCCGTGCAGCCCCGCGTAGTCCGATGCGTTCTTCGTCCAGAGGATCTCGACGGGCTTCGCGGCGTCGTAGTTCGGATCGGCCGGGATGGCGGGGTTGGGCCCGAAAGCGGCGCGCCCGGGGTACGGATGCGTGACGTCGATCGCGGCGACCATGTCTCCCGCGGGGCCCTCGGTGAGGATGCCGACGGTCTTGTAGCCCGTCCCGAACCAGACGTCCGCGAACCGGAACGAGTTCGCGATGCCCCAGATGTGCTGGGAGAGCTCGAGCTTCTGGCCCGTGTCGGACTCGCCCGACGGGACGTTCTTGTAGAGCGCGATCTGGTTCGCGAGAAGGTTCGGCGGCAGGAGCGCGAGGATCTCGGTCCCGTCGTCGAAGTCGAACGCGTGGAGCATTCCGTCGTCCGCGCCGACCCAGGAGAGCGCGCGCCGCGACACGTACGTCGCCTCGAACGGCTTGTGGTCCGCGACGTTGCCGGTCTGCTTGTAGAGGTAGGGCGGCCCGACGACCGCGGGCGTCGAGTTGATCGCCGGCCCGAGCATCCATGCCCGTTTGGTGTTCGTGAGGGTGCCGTCGTTGCCGCGGATGAAGTCCACGACGTTCTCGGTGAAGGCCGGGTCCCCTGCGAGCGCCGCCATCTTCGCGACGTTCGCGGGCGTCGTGTCGACGGGGATCAGGTCCCCGGTCGTGGGATCCCACGTGTAGATGGAGCGCGTCGCGACGGTCGGATGCCACGGCTGCGTCGGGTTCAGGAGCACGTCGCCGGCATCCCACTTCTCGTAGCCCACCGACGCCGGCACCTTCGTCGTGTCGAGCGCGCGCAGGTGGCCGCGCCAGGACGGGTACTCCGTCGAGGGCAGCAGGACGATCGAGCCCGCCGCAACGGCCGCGCCGGACACCGGGGCGCTCGTGGAGTAGTCGCCCGTCGCCGTCGAGGCGACGATCGTGAGGAAGGCGTTCACGATCGACTTCGTGTCGAGCGCGAAGAACGCGTAGTCGCCCGTCTTCGCCGGAGACTGGTCGAACCGGAAGTGGTTCGGGTCGGGCGGCGCGCCCGGACCGCTCTGGTCGTTCGTGAGCGGGTCGACGTGCGGCAGGTCGATGTCGCCCTTGGGCGGCGGCGGAATCTCGGTCGGGTCGTAGAGGAGGAAGCCCGCGTCCTTCTTGGGCGCGCTCGCGTCGGTGCGCCCGCGGTACGCGACGCGGTTCAGCTCGCAGCGGCCGACCTCGGGCGCGATGCCGATCGCATACGTGCGCGGCCGGATGATCGCCGAGCCTCCGCCCGCCGTCATGATCGAGTTGTAGACGGCTTCGGCCGCGCCGGGCGGGTAGTTCGCGAAGTCCGTGCCCGGAATGTCGTTCTCACACGGCGTGTTCCCGGCCGCCGCGACCCATTCGGCGTCCGGAGTCGTGCCGGTGTTGCACGTGTTCGAGAGGCCGTCCGTGCAGAGGATGACGCCCCAGGGGCGCGCGCAACGCTGCTTCGGGTCGGTGTCCCAGGACGTCCGGAGCGACGCGCCTGCGAGCTCGATCGCGTGCTTTGTCGGCGTGCCGCCCGCGGCCGACAGGCCCGGGTGCGAGCCGCTCGAGTAGTACTTGAGACGCAGGTATTCCTCGATCGCCGTGACGTCGCCCGTGTCGTTGGACACGATCGGGACCTTCACGTCGTAGTTCAGCGAGTCCGTGCACCACTTCGACTGGAGGGGGTCCACCGAGACGTCGGAGAACGTCATGAGACCCCAGTTGACCTGGTTCCGCGTCGTGCCGACGACGTCCGACGGCAGGAGCGTCTGCCAGGCCGGCTGGTTCGCGGCCGCCGCGATCGGCACACCGCCGCGCGTCGTCCACCCGGCCGGGAACGCGAGCGGCGTTCCCGTGATCCCGGGGATCGAGTTGCCCGTCACGGCCTCGGCCGTGAGGTCGTAGACGGGGAGCGGCGGCCCCGGGTCGAGGCCGTAGATGATGTCGTTGCCGGGCGCCTTGCCGTAGCCGTAGTTGAGCGTCCACGACCAGTCCACGATCTCGCCGGCGCCGTCGGCCGGGCCGATCGTGTACCAGATCCCGGGGTGTTCGCCGTCGGGGTCGCCCGGCTTGGGCGCGCCGCACGCCGGGCCGCCGCTCACGAAGTCGTCGCAGTCGTGGTCGTACGGGAACGACGTGGCCGCGGCCGCGGGCGGGTTCTTCCAGTCCCACGCGCCCGCGTTCGGCGCCCCCGTCCAGTCGACGCTGTGCGTGATCGGGTCCGGCCAGTCGTCCTGCGTGCCCGCTCCAGGCGCCTTGTAGTTCTTGTGGATCGTGACCGAGTTGCCGAGCGCGTTCTTCAGCGTCGCGAGGCGCGACGGGCGGTCCCAGTGCAGCGCGTATTTCCAGCGGTGGCAGCCGGCCTGTCCCGCCGGGAACGGCGTCGGCGTCGGCGTCGCCGGCGCGAGGAGCGCCGCGAGGCCGAACCGCGCGGCTCCGCCGCCGGCCATCGCGACGACCGCGGCGGGCTGCGGGAGGCCCCACTTCGGGGCCGGCGTCTGCACCGGACGCGCCGACGCGATGCGCTCCTCGAACCGCTCCCCCGGCCTCACGAGCGGGTCGCGCGGCAGATCGAGGAACGACTTCGTCTTCGTGAACGTCGGCGTGATCGTCGGCGTGGGCGTCGTCGTCGGCGTGTCCGTGGCCGTGGCCGTCGCGGTCGACGTGTAGGTATACGTGTTCGTGGCCGTCGGCGTGATGGACGGAGTCCACGTGGGCGTCGACGTCGGCGTGTTCGTGAACGTGGGAGACGGCGTCGGCGTCTTCGTGGGCGTGCTCGTCCCCGTCGGCGTCTTCGTCGGCGTCGGGGTATTCGTCGGCGTCACCGTGGGCGTGTCCGTGGACGTCGGCGTCACCGTGGCCGTGAACGTCACGGTGAACGTGTTCGTCGGCGTCGGCGTCGGCGTCTTCGTGGACGTCGGCGTGGACGTGAACGTGGACGTGAACGTGAGCGTCGGCGTGAACGTCGGCGTGATCGTCGAGGTCGGCGTGTTCGTGGGCGTCGGCGTGTTCGTGGGCGTGTTCGTGCCCGTCGTCGTGGGCGTGTTCGTCGGCGTGATCGTGGACGTCGGCGTGTTCGTGGGCGTCGGCGTCGTCGTGGGCGTGTAGGTGAACGTCGAGGTGAACGTCGGCGTCGGCGTCCTCGTCGGCGTCGGCGTGAACGTGAAGGTCGGCGTCGTCGTGAAGGTGTACGTGTACGTCGCGGTCGGGGTCGGCGTGCCCGTCGGCGTCGGCGTCGGCGTGTTCGTCCGCGTGGAGGTCCGGGTGGACGTCGGCGTGTTCGTGCGCGTCGGCGTCCTCGTGGGCGTCGGCGTCTTCGTCGGGGTCCGGGTGCTCGTGGACGTCCTCGTGGGCGTCGGCGTCTTCGTGGACGTGGGCGTGCTCGACGGCGTCGGCGTCTTCGTCGGCGTCGACGACGGCGTCATCGTGCCCGTCCACGTCGGGGTGACGGTGGACGTCGGCGTGTTCGTCGGCGTGATGGAGGGCGTGGACGTCGGCGTGGACGTGGACGTGGGAGTCCACGTGGGCGTCGCGGTGGACGTCGGCGTGTTCGTCGGGGTGGGCGTCGACGTCGCGGTCGGCGTCGAGGTGGGCGTCGACGTCGCCGTGGGAGTCGCCGTGGGCGTCGGCGTGGACGTGGACGTCGCCGTCGCGGTCGGCGTCGACGTCGGCGTGGACGTCGCCGTGTCCGTCGGGGTGAACGTGTACGTCGGGGTCGCGGTCGACGTGAACGTGTACGTCGCCGTCGAGGTGGGCGTGTTCGTGGCCGTCGGGGTCGCCGTCGGCGTCGGGGTCGCGCCCGGGCTGTTGTCGAGGCAGGTGACGGTCCAGACGAGACGGCCGACGGAGTCCTCCCCTTCCGTGAGGAGGTTCCCGTACACGTCGAGCTTCATGGAGCCGCTGATGTCCTGGAGGATGAGGAGGTTCGCGCGGAGGAGCTGCGCCGTGATCTGGCGGAGGGGGTCGAATCCTTCGGTCGCGGCCGCGGGCGCCGAGCCGGCCCCGCCGAACGCCATGACGGCGAGGAGCAGGAAGGCGCAGGCGCGCCGGAGGCGTTCGGGGATGCGGAACGGCGCTCGTCGCATCAGCGGCCCTTCTTCTGGGCGGTGCCGGTCCCGCCCGCGTTCAGGTTCTTCTGGCTGCTCCCGAAGGCGCCGCCCGTCGTGAGGAGGAGCTGCTCCTCGAGCATGCGCGTCAGCGTCGTCCCCGCCGTGAGCGTGACGGTCCCGACGGACACGACGTTGATGAGGCCGTCGTTGTCCACCGTGGCGTCTCCGGACGCGTCGTCGACGTTGTTGCGGACGTAGAGGGAGTACGTCGCGCGGTCGACGACCGGCGTCCCGGCGACGACGGGAACGGGGACGTTGTAGAACTTCTGCTGCGCGATGCCGAGGGGCGTCAGGCAGGCGTTCGTCGAGATTCCCGTGAGGTCGAGCGGGATGGCCGTGTAGCCGCCGCCCGGCACCGTGAGCGTGGGGGTCGAGCCGGTCTGAAGGAGGTTCGTGAGCGACACGGGCGCGCACGTCCCGGAGAGGTCGGAGAGGCCGGAGAGGACGACCTCGGCTCGCCGCAGGCCCGCGTCGGCGGCGTAGAAGCCGGCCTTCGCGATGCGCGTGTTGCCGGAGAGCCGGTCCTCCATCGACGTGAAGTAGGCGATCCCGACGCCCACGATCGTCAGGACGAGGAGGACCAGGATCACGGAGACGAGCGCGCTGCCGCGTTCCTTCATCGTCAGCTCCCGAGCGCCCGGTTGCGCAGAAGCATCGTGGACGTGGCGCGATAGTGGTCGAAGAGGTCGTAGAGCGGCCGCAGGGGGGCCAGCGGGTCCATCGTGACCGGGTGGTTCTCGGACGCGGGCCGGAAGTGCTGGCTCGTCGTCGTCGTCAGGACGTCGGTGACGTTCACGTTCGTGAGCTGGCGGGCCCCGATCGAGAGCCGCGGCGAGCGGGCCGTGATGGAGAACCTGAGGCCGATGACGCCCGTGACGTCGAGCGCCTCCATCGTGACGGCGCCCGGTCCGGCCTGCGTGGGGACGCGGTTGTCGCAGGCGGCGACGTTGCAGCGCGCGCCCGCGTTCGCCTGGGTGATCGTCTGCCCCGCGGTGTTGTTCCAGATGTCGCCGTTCGCGTACACGTACGCGATCTGCAGGTCCTCCACGTTCTCCATGACGTTCACGAACGCGGCTCCCGGGTTGTCCGTGTTCGGGTCGAAGAGGCCGATCTTCTGCTGGAGCTTCGGGAGGTTGTCGACCGGGTCGGTCCGCACGCGGAACGAGATGAACTGGAGACCCGTGACGAGGGAGACCGGATCGTTGAACACCGCCACGCCGCCGTTCGGCGGGGCGGGCAGCGCGGCGGACTGGATGGCGGCGCGGACGTGGACGTTCCGGTACGTCGTGACGTCCGAGCAGTCCGACGCGATGTAGCCTGCGGCGGGAATCTGGAAATAGGACCATTCCCCGTTCGTGTCCTCGAACATGAGGAGGGCGCTGTTCGTGCCGTCGAAGCCCGTCGCCGCCTTGAACTGGGCCATGTTCGTCACGTCGTCCGTCCCGGCCGGCCCGCCGCACCCCACGCGGAAGTTGACGTAGATGTTCTTGGCGCCGCCCGTGAACGACGGGAAGGGAGGGAAGACGCGGAACTTCGCCGGGTTGATGGGCGCGACGAGCGTGATGACGTCCGTCCCGATGTCCCCGAACTGGGTCGTGACGTTCGGCGTCGTGACCGAGTTGCCGGGCTCGGCCCCCGTGAGGTTGTCGTACGACGCCTGGAGCACGTTGCCGTTCAGGTTGTAATACATGATGAGGGCGTTCGGGTTGTTCTGGACGTCGTTGGCGTCCGACGCGCTCGCGACGTAGTACGAGAGGTAGTCCGTTGCGCGGCGCGCGGCCTGCCGCGGCAGCATGAAGAACTGCTGGCGTTCCGCGAAGGCGCGCATCTGGAAGAGCATCGTCATCGCGACCGTCAGTACGATGACGAGGAGCAGCAGCGACACCATCGCCTCGATGAGCGTGAAGCCGCGGCGGTTGAGCGTAAGGCCCCGCCGGAGGCCGAGGGCCTTACGGGAACTGCGCCACATAGTCCACTCTCTTGCCGCTCTTGAGGTCGACGCCGAAGTACCGCGTCGCCGTCGCGACGTCCGTCGGCGTCGCGGAGACGGTGATGACCCAGAGGTTCTGCACGTTGTCACGCGCCACCGTGTACGAAATCTTGTAGGGCCCGTTCTCCTGCTCCATGACGTTCGCGCCGGCCGGCCCCCAGTAGGCCCACGACGCGGCCGACTCGGCCTGGTTGTAGGGCAGGAACGACTTCGAGACGTCGCCGAGCACGTCCGGAAGCGCCCCGGGCGTCGTCATCGCCGTGCCGCTCACGTGCCCGCTCTCCGTGATGCCGGGCGGCGTCGTCGAGCCCAGCCTCGTGAGGTGGTAGAAGAGCCGGACGTTCTCGACGACCTGCTGGCACTTGAAGAGCATCTGCGTGCGCGCGGCCGAGCCCTTGTTGATCACGAGAGAGACCGAGAACATCTGGAGGATCCCGACGAGGACGAGCGCCATGATCGTCATCGCGAGCAGGACCTCGATGAAGCTCGATCCGCGCGTCGTCCGCCTCATCTCATCCCCCCTGCTGATCCACCCAGACGGCCCCGGAATCCGTCGGGTCTCCCGCGGTCGTCTGCTTGCGGACGCGGACGCTCCAGACGGGGTTGATGCTCAGGATGAAACGCGTCGGAGGCATGTAGGACCGGTTCACGACGTCCACGTGCGAGAGGACGAGCGTCGCCTCGCCGGCGAGCTGGCGGCCCGTGGTGACGTCGATCGCGCGACCCTGGAAGTCGCACATGATCGCGCGGCCCACCGTCCAGTCGGTGGAGTTGTTCGACCAGAGGGCCGACTGGACCTGGGTGATGTCCAGGGTGGAGAGACAGAAATCCTGCGAGACGCCCGTGGAGCCTTTGACGCCGGACTTGCCGGTCACGACGATGTCGTACTCGTCGAGCAGGAGGTCGGGGGACGCGACCGTGGGCGGGTTCGCGGCCGCGTCCATCGCCCCGTTGCCGTTCGCGTCGCCGATGAGCCGGATCGGAAGGTAGCGCACGGACGCGTTGTTCACGAGCGGGCCGACCTGGACGAACGTGACCATGTTGCGGCGCTGCATCTCCGGCAGGCCGCGCTGCATCAGGACCTTGATGTCCATCGAGGCGCTCTGGAGCTTCTGCCGCTTCCACGCGCGGGCGACCCCGCTCCCCCCGATGATGAAGACGATCGCGAGGATGAAGATCACGACGAGCATCTCGACGAGCGAGAAGCCGCGCCTTCCGCCGGACGCGGAGGGGCCGTTCACGGTGCGGCAGCCGGGTTCCGGAAGGCTCATCGTCATGGTTTCCCGCTCCCTTCTACGCGAGGTTCGTGCCGGGGACTGACCGGGAATCGCAACTCATTGTCGCACAAGGGCCTTCTTCCGGTGCTCGGACGTTCCGCGGCGGCGAAGCCGTCCTGTCAGGTGACACTTTTCGTAACATCGGAAAGCCCCGGCGCCGGGTCCTCGGCGGCGCGCGAGGGCGGTCGGCTACGATAGCGGCACGATGGAGCCTGGGACGCCGTGCTAGAAAAGCTCCGCGGGCTTCGGTCGGAACCCGCGTTCATCGCGGCGCTGCGCGAGCACAAGTGGTCGAGCGAGGACCAGAAGAAGGACCTGCTCGAGAAGTTCCAGGCGCTCCCGAAACCCGACGTCGAGTGGGTCGCGTGGACGGCCGTCGACTCCGTCCCCGAAATCCGCACGGCCGGCCTCGCGATCCTGAAGCGTCGCCACGACCGCGCGGGCCTCGAGGCCCTCGTCCCGCACCTGAAGACGCGTTCGGAGGCCGTGCGCCGGGCCGTCATGCGCTTCCTGAAGGACCTCGCGGGCCCCCAGCTCGGACCCTTCCTCCAGGAGGTCGCCTCGCGCGGCGACGACTTCGCGCGCCTCGCGGCTCTCGAGCTCGCGCGCGAGCTGCCCGCGCAGGTCGCGTTCGACATCGCGCGCCGCGTCCTGACCGCCTCGAACCCGGCCGTGCGCGCGCGCGCGCTGAAGGCCGTCAGCGAGATGAACTTCGAGGGAAGCGCGGACGTCGCGGCGAGCCTCGCGGTTCCTCTCCTGCAGGACGAGAACGAGGAGATCCGCTACTCCGCGCTCGCGGTCCTCGAGAAGAACCCGAACGAGAGCTACTTCCCGGACGTCCTCCAGATGGCGCGGACGGGAGGCGGGCGCGTGATGGAGGCGTCGTTCGGCGCGCTCAAGAAGCTCCTCGCGACGGCCAAGCAGGACCACACGCCCGAGATCGTCCCGCTGCTCGCCGACGGCAACGCGCTCGTCCGGGCCGGCACCGTGAGCCTCCTCCTCCCGTACGCGCCGGACGTCCTCGCGCGTCGGATCCTCGAGCACTTCCGCGGCTCCTACGTCTGGGTGCGCGACCGGGCCGTCGAGACGGCGCGCGACGGGCTGCCGGGCTTCGTGAACGCGCTCCTCGTGCTCACGCGCGACCCGGACCCCGCCTTCGCGAAGGCGGCGTCCGAGATGACGCTCGCCCTCACCGACGCCAAGGCGCTGCCGGTCTGGATCGCCCTTCTCGACGACAAGGACATCTGGGTCAAGACCCGGGCCCTCGAGACGCTCGGCCGCCTCGGCAAGGGCGACGACGCCGTCCTCACGCGCGTCCTGGCGGCCCTGCGCGACCCGGAACTCGCGATCCCGGCCGTCTCCGCGCTCGGCGACCTCGGCGACGCGCGCGCCGCGCAGCCCCTCCTCGACGCGTTCAAGGCCGCCGTCACGCAGCCCGACGTCCAGATGGAGATCCTCGACGCGATGGCCAAGCTCGCGTCGGACGAGAAGATGCAGACCCAGATCGCGGGGATCTGCGCGCGCGTGGCCCAGATGCCGGCCCTCGACGGGAAGGTGCGCGAGAAGGCGCGCCGGACGGTCGGCATCCTCAAGGGGACCGAGGCGCGGGACGCGCTGCCCGAGGTCGAGGCCGAGGTCCAGACGGTCGAGCTCGCCGGGAACGACGCGGCGCGCCTCGTCGAGTACCTCGCGGACACCGTCAAGCGCGGCGCCTCCGACCTCCACCTCGCGACGGGCTTCGTCCCGCACCGCCGCCAGCAGGGCATCCTCGAGCCCGTCGACGCCCCGGTCATGACGCGCGCCCGCGCCTCGCAGCTCATCCGCGAGGTCCTGCCGGAGGACGACTGGAAGCGCCTCGAGAAGGAGCGGCAGATCGACGTCTGCCTGAAGCTCCCCGGCCTCGGCCGGTTCCGCGCGAACTTCTTCTCGCAGCGCGGCGGGTTCGACGCGTGCTTCCGCGTCGTCCCGAAGACGATCCCGACGATCGAGGAGATCGGCCTTCCGGGGCCGACGACCGCGGACATTCTGAAGCTCACCCAGGGGCTCGTGCTCGTGACGGGGCCGTCGGGCTGCGGAAAGTCCACGACGCTCGCGGCCCTCATCGACCGGATCAACGAGACGCGGCCCTGCCACATCATCACGGTCGAGGACCCCGTCGAGTTCGTGCACCCGAACAAGGAGGCTCTCGTGAACCAGCGGCAGGTGCCGCACCACACGGCCTCCTTCGCGCGCGCTCTCAAGGCGGCCCTGCGCGAGGACCCCGACGTCATCCTCGTGGGCGAGATGCGCGACCTCGAGACGATCTCGCTCGCGATCACGGCCTCCGAGACGGGCCACCTCGTCCTCGGGACCCTCCACACGACGAACGCGCCGTCCACCGTCGACCGCGTCATCAGCTCGTTCCCCCCCGGGCAGCAGGGCCAGATCCGCGTCATGCTCGCGGACTCCCTGAAGGCCGTCGTCTCGCAGGCGCTCCTGCCGCGGCGCGGATTCGCCGGGCGCGTGGCCGCGTTCGAGATCCTGCGCACGACGCCCGCCGTGGCCGCGCTCATCCGCGAGGGCAAGACGCACCAGATCCCGTCGGCGCTCCAGACGGGCCAGCTCTCGGGCATGTGCACGATGGACCAGTCCCTCATGAAGCTGTGCGAGGAGGGCAAGGTGGATCCGGAGCTCGCGATGGAGAAGGCCGTCAAGAAAGAGCCGTTCGAGAAGCTCCTCGCCGAGGAAAGGCAGGCGCTCGAATGAACTCCTCGGTCCACGCGGGCGTCAACCGCGTCGACAAGCTCCTCCGGATCATGGTCGACAAGAAGGCGTCGGACCTCCACCTCGCCGTGGGCTCGCCGCCCATGGTGCGCGTGGACGGCGACCTCGAGCGCCTCAAGTGGCGCACGCTCACCGAGGAGGAGTTCGAGAGCCTGATCGTGCCGATCGCCCCCGAGAAGCCCCTGCGCGAATGGCGTGCGACCGGCGACACCGACTTCGCGTACGCCATGGGCGAGATCGCGCGGTTCCGCGTGAACGTCTTCCGGCAGGAGCACGGCTCGGGGGCCGTCCTTCGCATGATTCCGCCGCGCGTCCTCGCGATCGAAGAGCTCGGACTCCCGGCGCTCGTCGCGAACGTCGCGCGCATCACGCGCGGCCTCGTCCTCGTGACGGGTCCGACGGGCTCGGGCAAGTCCACGACGCTCGCGGCGCTCCTCGACTGGATCAACAGGACGCGTTCGGCGCACATCATCACGATCGAGGACCCCGTCGAGTTCATCCACCGGCCCGCGAAGTCCGTCATCTCTCACCGCGAGCTGGGATTCGACACGCCGACGTTCTCGGGCGCCCTCAAGGCGGCGCTGCGCGAGGACCCCGACGTCGTCCTCGTCGGCGAGCTGCGGGACCTCGAGACGATGTCGATGGCGCTGCAGGCCGCCGAGACCGGACTCCTCGTCTTCGGGACGCTCCACACGAACTCCGCCGCGAAGGCGGTGGACCGCCTCATCGACAGCTTCCCCGCCGAGGAGCAGGAGCAGGTGCGCACGGTCCTCGCCGAGGTCCTGAAGGGCGTCGTCGCGCAGGTCCTCCTCAGGAAGAAGGGCGGGGGGCGCGCCGCCGCGTTCGAGGTGCTCCGCGGCTCGTCCGCGCTCTCGAACAACATCCGCGAGGGCAAGACCGCGATGATCAACACGCTCATCCAGACCGGCCGCAACGCGGGGATGATCGGGATGGACCAGAGCCTCGCGGACCTCGTCGTCGCCGGGACCGTGGAGTCGGAGGAAGCCTTCGAGAAGGCGCTCGACAAGGAACAGTTCCGGGGCCTCCTCGACAAGCGCACGAAGGCCGCCGCCAAGCCGGTGCCCGCGGCGCCGCCCGCGGGCTGACGCCTCAGCGCGCCGAGGGCAGCGAGAGCACGAAGCGCGCGCCGCCGAGGGCCGCGGACCTCTCGACCGAGATGCCGCCGCGGTGGAGCGCCGCGATCTTCGCGACGAGCGCGAGCCCGAGTCCCGTCCCCGCCTCCTTCGTGGAGTAGAACGGCACGAAGAGCCTGGCGGCCGACTCCTCGGGCACTCCGGGCCCGTCGTCCTCGACGGCGACGCGGACGGTCCCCGCTCCCGAGTCCCCCGACAGGACGACGCGGCCGCCGCCGGGCCGGTCGAGCACCGCTTCGCATGCGTTCTTGACGAGGTTCACGAGGGCGCGCTTGACGAGGGCGGCGTCGGCCTGCGCCGGCGCGAACGTCCCCGCGACGGAGACCTCCACGGCCGGCGTGATCACCTTCTGCTCGGCGGCGATCTCCCGGGCGAGCGCGCCGAGGTCGCAGGGCGCCGTCTCGAGACGCTCGGGCTTCGCGAAGAACAGGAAGTCGCCCGTCACGCGCGCGACGTGCTCGGCCTCGGCCTGGATCGCCTCGAGGTGCCGCCCTCGGGCCGCGGCGTCGTCCGTGCGCGCCGCGAGGCGCGCCCAGCCCAGGATCGTGCCCGTGGCGTTGCGGAACTCGTGCGCGATGCCCGCCGACATCTCGCCGAGCGCCGCGAGCTCGCGCCGTGACGACACCTCGCGCTCGAGCCTGCGGGTCTCGGTCCGGTCCTCGACGAAGAGGAGCGCCCCGAGGACGCTTGCGCCGGCGTCGAGAATCGGGACGGCGATCACCTCGAGGAGGCGCCCGCCGGTGTCGTCGCCGAGCGCGAACTCCGTCGAAAGGGTCGGCTCTCCCGCCCGGGCCCGCTCCGCGGCCGACGCGAGAACCGGGACGTCCGCGAGCGCCTCGGAGGCCGGGCGCCCCACGTCGGCGTCTCCGAGGCCGAGCACCGCGCGGGCCGGGCCGTTCGCTTCGGCGAGCCGGCCCGCGGCGTCCACGACGAGGAGGCCTCCCGGGTGCGAGCGCACGAGCGTTTCGGCGGTCACGGCGAGCGCGTCGGCGCGGAGCTGCTCGGACCGGCGCAGCTCCTCGAGCTCGACCGTTCGGGCGCGGAGGGCGTCGAGCGTCCGCGCGAACGTCTGCGCGGCGCCCTCGGCCTCGTCGCGCGCGGCGCGCGGACCTGCCTCCGGCACGAGGTCGCCGGCGCCGCGCGCCGTCTCCGCGATCGCGTCGATCGGCGCCATGAGGCGCCGAAGGAACGGCACGACGAGGACGACGAGGACGGCCGCAGCGGCCGGAACGGCGACGAGGACGATCCGCGCGTTGCGGCGCACGGCGGCGACGTCGGGGTCGTTCCACGCGACGCGCAGGACGCGCCCGTCGCCCGGGAGAGGCGCGAGGACGACCGGGCCTTCCCCGGCGTCGCGCAGGAACGGCTCCGTGGCCGCGAGCTCCTCCGGCGCGAGGCGCGCGGGCGATTCGCCCGCGCCCGGGAGGTACGGGGCGTCGGCGAGCCGCGAGCCGCGTGCGTCGTAGAGGGCGGCGCTCCGGGCCCCGCTCTCGCGCAGGACCCGCCCCGCGCCGGCATCGTCGGCGAGCGCCCGGGCGGGACTCCCCCCCGCCGCGAGCGCGGCGGCGGCCGCGCGGGTTTCGCGCACGAGGCGCCGCTCGTTTTCGGCGATCCCCCACGCCGTCGTGTTCCGGAGCACGACGGCCGCGGTCCCCGCGAGGAACAGCAGCGTCACGAGGCCGCCCACGATCACGTTGCGCACCTCGCGCTCGAACGAGCGGTTCGTCACGGCAGGAGCCTCGAAGGAAACGGCGCCCACGTCCCGAAGAGCGCCTCCAGAGCGGGCCGGCCGAACGCGAACGCGAGGACCGCTCCCGCGGCGAGAAAGACGCCGAACGGAACGTCCACGCGCGCGAGGAGGACGAGGAGGCCCGCCGGCGTCGGCGCGGCGCGGCCCGCGAGGACGCGGAAGAAGTCGGCGCCGTCGTCCACGGGCAGCCGGCCCGAGGCCGAGCCCGCGCCGCCGCGGGCCCGGATCCGCGCACGCCGGACGAACGCGAGGAGACGGCCCGCCGCGCGCCGGTCCGCCGAGACGGGCTCCCCGACGGCCGCCGAGCCCGGGATCTCGAGCCACCGGCCGCCCGCAGCGACGACCCGCCCGTCCCTGCCCACGAGAAGGCCGCCCGAGCGCGCGGACGCGGCCGCGGCGGACGCGCCGCCCTTGGCCCGCCCGAAGGCGAGCGCCCAGCGCGCGCGGCGGACGAGAGCCGCGCCGCCCGCGACCGCCGTCCCGGAGAGCGAGGCGAAGAAGAGCGTCAGGAAGACCCCCGCGGGGCCGGTGAAGGCCCCCGCCATCGCGAGCATCTTGACGTCCCCGCCGCCCATCCCGTCCCCGCCGCGCAGGGCCGCGTACGCGCGCCGGACGAGTTCGAGGAACGCGGCGCCCGCCGCGGCGCCGAGGGCGGCTTCGACGAGGTGGCCGTGCGCGGAGAGAAAGGGCTCTCCCGCCGCGGCCGCCGCGCGGTCGCGCACGGCTGCGACGAGGAGGCCGAGCCCGAGGGTCCCGAGCGTGACCTCGTCCGGCAGCGTCCGCGTCTCGAGGTCCGTCAGGGCGAGCACGAGGCACGCCAGGCCGAGGAGCGCGCCGCCGGCGGCCAGCGGCGTCGGGCCCCACAGGAGGGCCGTGCCGGCGAAGAGCGCCGCGCCGGCCGCCTCCACGAGCGGGTAACGCGGCGAGATCGGCGCCGCGCACGACCGGCAGCGGCCCCGGAGAACGAGCCACGAGAGGACGGGGACGTTGTCGTGCCACGCGACGCGCGTCCCGCACTTCGGGCAGCGCGACGGCGGGCGGACGACGGACTCGCCGCGCGGAAGGCGGTGGATGCAGACGTTCGCGAAGGAGCCCGCGACGGCGCCGACGGCGCCGAAGAGGGCGAGGAGGACGGCATCCGGGAGCATCACGCGCCATCCTCCTTCCGGCCCGCGAGGACGAGGCCGAGAAGGACGAGCAGCGACGCGCCGGAAACGGCGGCGCCCGCGCGGAAGGCCGCGGGCCGGTACTCGAGCGTCAGGGCGTGCTCGCCGGCCGGGACGATGACCGCCATGAGCGCGAGGTCGCAACGGCGGAGCGGGACTCTCTCACCGTCGAGCCGCGCCTCCCATCCCGCGTCCCACGAGCGCGTGACGACGAGCGTCGCCGCTTCGGACGTCGCCGTTTCCACGGCGACCGACTCGGGCGCGTCCCGGGTCACCCGCGCCACGGCGTAGCCGCGGGCGACGCGGGGCGGAGGGACCGCCCCGGCGCCCGGTGCGAGAAACACGCGCTTCTCCGGGTCGAACGTGCGCTCCGACAGCGCGCGGAAAGCAAAATCGTCGTCGAGCACGGCCGCCTCGTGCGCGAAGAACACGCGGCCGAGCGGGCGCTCGATCGCATAACGCAGAACGTCCCCGGCGCGCCGGTCGAGACGGGCGCCCGGCATCGCCGCCGGAAAGGGCGTCACGACGCGCCGCACGTCCACGAGGCCCAGGAGCGCGCCCGGGTCGCCGCCCGACAGCGCGGCGCCGAGCAGGCGCGTCCGCCACGGATTGGAAATCGGGGACGGCGACGCCGCCGACGCGAGGCCGAGCGGGAGCGACCCGTATCCCGAGAGCGCCGCATGGGAACGGCGGGCGGAATCGGCCGACCATGCCGGCCCGAGCCACGTCCGGAGAAGCGCGCCGTCCGACACGACCGGAAAGACGCGGCCCGGCGTTCCGGGCGCGAGGTCGAGGACGATGCCCGGCACGCTCGCGAGGTCCGCCGCCGGCACACCCGCGAAAACGTCGCGCGCGCCCAGCGGGAGCGGGAGGGCGACGCACAGGACGAGGAGCGCGCCTCCGTGGGCGCGGGACGGCGCGCCCGTCCCGCGGGAGCGCCAGAGGAGGGCGCCTCCGGCGGCCGTCGCCGCGAACGCGGCCCACGCCGCAAGCGACGGGACGCGCCGTTCGGCGGCGGCGAAGGCGGCGAGAACGCCCAGCGCGCCGAGCGCGAGCGCGGCCGAGAGGAGAAGCGGCGTTCTGCCGGGCGGCTCGGCCTCGACCCCGTCGCGCTTGGGCCAACGCGCCAGATGCCCGTCGCGCCAGCCGTCGAGGCCGGCGCCCGCCGCGGCCGCCAGCGCGAGGTGCGCGAAGACGAACCAGCGCGCCGGAAACCGCACCCCCCGCGCCCAGCCGCCGTCCCACAGGAGCGGCACGAGGCCTCCGCGCGCCCCGAGCGCGAGAACCACGCCGAGCGCCGCGAGCGCGAGCAGCGCGAGGAGCTGGCGCGGGCGCGCCGCGAAGCCCGCGCCGGCCGCCGCCGCGAGGACGAACGGCAGGGGTCCGAGCGCGAGCGTCGCGAGATAGCCGCCGCGGCCCGGCCCGGCGCGGCGCGTCGCCTCGGGCGCCGGGGGCACGGCGAGGTCGGCGAGATCCGCGCGGCCGATCGGACGCGCGAGCGCCTCGGCCCGCGTCGCCCCCGCGATCCGACCCGTCGACGTCACGAGGGCGAGGAACGGCACGAGCGCGGCCGCCGCGAGCCCGAGCCCGAGGACGACTCCGCCGCCGGCGCGAAGAGCCGCGCGCGTGCTCGCCGCCGGCCGTGCCGCGTCTTCGCCACGCGCCGCGACGGCGACGAGCGCGGCGGCAGAGGCGCCCACGGCTGCGAGCGCGGGCTCGCCGCCGAGAAAAGCGAGCGCCACCGCGAGCGCGAAGGGCGCGGGCGACGCGCCGCGCACGGCGCGTCGCGCCCCGAGAAACAGCCAGGGCAGAAAGGCCGCCGTGCAGAAGTTGTTGTACACGGGCGCGAGCGACAGGAACGCGCCGCCCCCGGCGAAGATCGCCGCGCCGGCGAGGGCTCCCGCGCGGGACGTGCCGAGGTCCGAGAGCCACGCGGCCATTCCGGCCGCCGCGATCGAAAGATGCAGGGCGATCGCGAGGAGGGGACCCGCGGCGCCGCCGAGGAGGAACGGAAGGTCGCCCGGGTAGAGGACGCCCGTCTGCAGCTGCGCGAGCCACGGCTCGCCGCAGCCCGAGAGCGGGTTCCAGAGCGGAAGGCTCCCGGCCGCCCAGCGCGCGGCCGTGTACGCCTTCATGGGCCAGAAGAAGTCCGCGAGGTCGCCGCGCGCCGGGACGAGCCCGGCGAGGGCGCCGGGGCCGAGAAGGGCGGCCGCGAAAGCGAGCCCGAGCGCCCCGCCGAGCAGCGCCGTCCGTCCCGTCGCCTTGCCGCGCTTCACTGCGAGGATTCTAGGCGCGCAGAGGATCGCCCCAAAAAAGGAAGAGCCCCCTCGCGGGGGCTCTTCCGGGCGACGGCGGGAGGACTTACCGCTGAGCGCCCGCGGGGTACTGAACGAACTGACCGTTCACGAAGATGATGTCGTTGTTGAAGTCGGTCGTCTCGCCACCGGTGATGGTCGAGTCCTTCGCGCCGTCCTTGCCGGCGGACAGGATGCCGTAGAGCTGGCCGGTCGAGGCGTAGAAGAAGTACGACTGCCAGCCGTCCGCCATCGGGAGAACGCGGATGTACGTGGGCGTGACCTGCCCGCTGAAGCTCGACGCGCCGCCGCCCGTGTTGAACGTCGTCGACCCGAACGAAAGTCCGCTCGGGAGCGAGTAGCCAGCGGCCGCCGGGTAGTGGTTGAAGTCGACGGCGTACGCCTCGGCGGCCGTGCCGGCCGAGCGCATGTCACCCATCGTCCTCTTCTGCTTGGCGCGCTGGATGGCGTTGAGCAGGTTGGGAATGGCGATCGCGACGATGATGCCGATGATTGCGACGACGATCAGAAGCTCGATAAGCGTGAAACCCTTCTGGTTCCTTTTCATTTGGGATCAACCTCCGTCCGCTTCCATTCAAGAGCCGTGCCGTTCGCCGATCTCTTCTCTTTTCAACAATTGAAGCAGGCCGAGGCCCGGATCGGCCGCATCGTGACGAATTATTGTCGGGGAGGACGAAGGCAACCTTCCAGCGATTGTCACCCGGCGAGCCCGATCTTCAGCGCTGGGCGCCCTCCGGAAACTGCACGAAGGCGCCGTCCACCAGGATGATGTCTGCGTTGAAATCCGTCGTCGGGCCGTAGAGGGGCGAAGCCTGCGGAGCGCCGTCGGCGCCGGCGGAACGGACCACGTAATCCGCGCGCAGCGCGCTCGAGCCGTAGAGGTACCACGAGTTCCAGCCGTCCGAGAGCGGCGCCACCCGGATGTACGTGGGGCTGAGGACGCCGGAGGCCGTGCCGAGCGTGGCCGTGGGCAGGGAAAGGCCCGTCGGAAGCGAATAGCCCGCAGCGGCCGGATAGGAGTTGAAGTCCGTCATGTAGGCCTCGAGCGCCGTCGAGACGCTCTTGATGTCCGCCATCGAGCGCTTCTGCTTCCCGCGCTGGATCGCGTTGATCATGTTGACGACGGAGATCGCGACGATGATCCCGATGATCGCGACGACGATCAGGAGCTCGATCAGCGTGAAGCCCCGCCCGCCGGCCCGCCGTGTCCTCAATGGCGCCTCTTTCCTCTCGGTCTCCCCCGGCCGTAAACAAGATCCGTGCCTCGCTCCCGGCCCGGGCCCTAGAATCCCCGCACGTGATTCCGAGGCCCCCGTTTTCGTCCGACCTGACCCTGGAGCGCGAGCTCGCCGAGTTCGAGGCGCTGAAGCCGCGCCTCCTCGCGGTCTGGGACTTGATCGCAGGCCGTGACGAGGAGCCCCACACGTCCGTCGTCGTGCCGTCCCTCACCCTGGACCAGGCCGAACTGACGAAGCTGGACGGGGCCAGCTTTTACGAGGAGCGCCTCCTTTTCCTCCTGATCCGCCTGCGCAACCCCCGCGCCCGGGTCGTCTTCGTCACGTCCCAGCCGGTCCACCCCCTCGTCCTGGAGTACTACTTCCAGCTCCTCGTCGGCATCCCGGCGAGCCACGCCCGGGGCCGGCTGACGCTCCTCTGCGCGCACGATGCTTCTCCCCGGTCGCTCACCGAGAAGATCCTCGAGCGTCCGAGGCTCATCGAACGCATTCGCGCGGGCATCCCCGACCGTTCGAGGGCCTACCTCACGGTCTTCAACTCGACCCCGCTCGAGCGGCGGCTCGCCGTCCTCCTCGGCATCCCGCTGAACGGCGTCGACCCGGCGCTCAGCGACTACGGCACGAAGTCCGGGAGCCGGAAGGTCTTCCGCGAGGCGGGCGTCGCGTGCCCGGAGGGCCACGAGGACCTCCGTGACGACGTGGATCTCGAGGCCTCCCTCGTGGATCTCAAGAGACGCAACCCCGCGCTCCGCAAGGCGGTCGTGAAGCTGAACGACAGCTTCTCGGGCGAAGGCAATGCGATCTTCCGCTACCCCGACGGGCCGACGGACGCCGCCGCCGTCCGCGAACGACTTCCGAAGCTCGAGTTCTCCGTCGGGTGGGAAACCTGGGACGACTTCCACGCGAAATTCCGGCGCATGGGCGGCATCGCCGAGGAGTTCCTCGAAGGGGCGATCAAGACGTCGCCCTCCGTCCAGCTCCGCAGCGGCCCGCGCGGCGACGTCCTTCCGATCTCGACGCACGACCAGGTCCTCGGCGGGCCGAGCGGCCAGGTCTTCCTCGGGTGCCTCTTCCCCGCCGCCGACGGCTACCGCCGGGAGATCACGCAGGCCGCGATGAAGATCGGCGCCGTGCTCGCGGCGCACGGCGTCGTGAGCCGTTTCGCAGTCGACTTCCTCGCCGTGAAGGACCGCCCGGACGAGCCGTGGCGCCTTTCGGCGCTCGAGATCAACCTCCGAATGGGCGGCACGACGCACCCCTACCTCGCGCTCCAGTTCCTCACGGGCGGGAGCCTCGACCCCGAGTCGGGGCTCTTCCTCTCGCCGCGCGGGTCGCCGAAGTTCTACCGCGCCACGGACAACCTCCAGTCCGAGGCGTACCGCGGGCTGCTGCCGGAGGATCTGATCGAGATCGTCACGATCAACGCGCTCCACTACAGCCACAACTCCGAGTCGGGCGTGCTCTTCCACCTCATCGGCGCGCTGTCCCAGTACGGCAAGCTCGGGATGACGGCGATCGGCAACAGCCGCGAGGAGGTCGAGGCGCTCTACGACAAGACGCTCCGGATCCTCGACCGCGAAACGGCGATCGGCCATTGATGACGAATCGGACGCGCGAGGCCGGGATCCTCCTGCACCCGACGTCGCTGCCCTCCCGTTTCGGGATCGGCGATCTGGGTCCCGGCGCCGACTCGTTTCTCGACTGGGCCGGGTCCGCCGGCCTCCGGATCTGGCAGGTCCTCCCGCTCGGCCCGGTGGGCGCACACGATTCCCCGTACGCGGGCCTCTCCGCCTTCGCGGGCAACCCGCTGCTCGTCTCGCCCGAGTGGCTGCTCGAGGAGGGGCTCCTCCCGGCCGCCGCGCTCGACGGCGCACCCGACTTTCCGGCGAACCGCGTCGACTTCGCGGCGGTGCGGCCGTTCAAGGAGCGCATCCTGCGCGCCTCGTTCGATCACGCGCGGTCGATCGGCTCGAGCGTGACGGCCGCGGTGGAACGTTTCGAAGCGTCTCCCTCGCAGTCTTCGTGGCTCCCCGACTGGGCCCTCTTCGCGGCCCTCCGCGCGGCGCACGGCGATGCGGGGTGGACGGAGTGGCCGGCCGCGCTCGTCTCCCGCGAGGAGGGCGCGCTCGATGCAGCGCGGAAGGAGCACGCGGACGAGATCGCATTCCACGTGTTCGCGCAGTTCCTGTTCTTCCGGCAGTGGGAGCGCGTCAAGCGCGCCGCCAACGCGCGCGGCATTTCGATCCTCGGCGACCTCCCGATCTACGTCGCACTCGACAGCGCCGACGTGTGGAGCCAGCGGCGGCTCTTCGCCGTGGACGCGAAGGGCCGGCCCGAGAGAGTCGCCGGCGTCCCGCCGGACGACTTCAGCGACGACGGGCAGCTCTGGGGGCACCCGCTCTACCGGTGGGACGTCCTCGCCGAGGAGTCCTTCGACTGGTGGATCGAGCGCGTCCGCGCGAACCTCCGCCTCGCAGACCTGGTGCGCCTCGACCACTTCCGCGGCTTCGCGGGATACTGGGAGGTGCCGGCCGGCGCGGCGTCCGCGCGCGAGGGCCGGTGGGCGACGGGGCCCGGCCTCATGCTGTTCCTCGCGATCCGCCATGCGCTCGGCGACGTGCCGATCATCGCGGAGGATCTCGGAGAGATCACGGACGACGTGCGCCAGCTCCTCGCGACGCTCGGCGTGCCCGGGATGAAGGTCCTCCAGTTCGCGTTCGGAGAGATGGACAGCGAGCACCTGCCGCACCACCACGTCCCGAACGCCGTCGTCTACTCCGCCACACACGACAACGACACCGCCGCGGGCTGGTACGCGGCGGCGCCGGACTGGGCGCAGGAGCGTCTGCGGGACTACTTCGGCGTGGACGGGAAAGACCCGGCCGGCGTCCTCGTCCGCGCGGCCTACGCCTCCGTCGCGGACCGCGCCGTCGTTCCGCTCCAGGACGTGCTCGGCCTCGGGTCCGAGGCGCGGATGAACGTCCCGGGGCGCGCCCACGACAACTGGACCTGGCGCGCTCCGAAGGACGCGTTCCGGCCCGAAGTCGCGGCCCGCCTGCTCCGTCTCGCGGAGCTGACGGGCCGCGTCGCGGCTGCGCGCTAGGTCTTTCCGCGCTCGGCCGGGTGCAGGATCACGCTCTCGCCGAGGCCTCCCGCCGCGCTGCCGCCGCGATAGGCCTCTTCGCCGTGGACGCGGCGGTCCAGGCCGTCCAGCTCGGCGTGGAGGGCGACGCGCAGCGGCGTCACGGCCCGGATCGCGAGGAGCACGAGGGCCGTCATGAGAAGCGTGTAGACGAACACGACGCCGACCGTCGCGGCCTGGATCCCGAAGAGGGCGGCGTTCCCGAAGAGGAGGCCGTTGCCGCCGTCGGGGTTGGCGGCCTTCGACGCGAACACGCCCGTCAGGAGCGAGCCCGTGATCCCGCCGATGCCGTGGCAGGCGAAGACGTCGAGCGTGTCGTCGAGGGACGTTCGGCCGCGCAGGCGCAGCGCCGTGAAGCTCGCGGAGGCCGTCAGGGCGCCGATCGCGAGAGCCGAGAGCGGCGAGACGAATCCGGCGCCCGGGGTGATCCCGACGAGACCGACGACGGCGCCCGTCGCGGCGCCGACGGCGGTCGCGTGCCCGCCGAACCGGCTCTCGAGCGCGAGCCACGTCAGCGCGGCGGCGGCCGCTCCCGCGTTGGTGGTCACGAACGCGAGCGACGCGGTCCCGTTGGCCGCGAGCGCCGAGCCTGCGTTGAACCCGAACCACCCGAACCACAGGAGGCCCGCACCGAGGAGGACGTACGGGACGTTGTGCGGGATGAGGGCGATCCTCTTGAAGTCCTGGCGGGGCCCGAGCATCCTCGCGGCGACGAGCGCCGCCGTTCCCGCCGTCACGTGCACGACCGTGCCCCCCGCGAAGTCGAGCGCGCCCCAGGCCCTCAGGAACCCGCCCGTCCCCCACACCCAGTGCGCGACCGGGGCGTAGACGACGAGACTCCAGGCCGCGAGGAAGATGACGTAGGCGCGGAAGCTCATCCGCTCCACGATCGCGCCCGACACGAGCGCGGGCGTGATCGTCGCGAACATCCCCTGGAACGCGAAGAACGCGAGCGCCGGGATCGTCGCCGCGTAGTCCGGCTCGGGCGTGCCGCCGACTCCCGAGAGGCCGAGCCACCTCAGGCCGCCGAGGAACGGCGAGCCGGGCGCGAAGGCGAGCGAGTAGCCCGCGGCCATCCAGACGACGGCGCCGACGCCCATCGCGACGTACGTCATCATGAGGGTGTTCAGCGTGTTCTTCCGCCGCACGAGCCCGGCGTAGAAGAACGCCAGCCCGGGGTTCATGACGAAGACGAGCGCGGCGGCGACGAGGACCCAGGCGGTGTCGCCGGCGCTGACGGCCGGAGCGTTCACGCGCCCTCCTTGCCGGCGCGCAGCGCCTTGGCCCTCACTTCCTCGGCCGAGATCGGCGTCAGGGCCTGCACGTCCTGCTCGCCCGTGCGGATCCGGATCACGCGCTCGAGCGGCTGGACGAAGATCTTCCCGTCGCCGACCTCCCCCGTGCGCGCCGCCGCGACGATCGCCTCGATCGTCGGCTCGACGAACGGCTCGGAGACCGCGATGTCGATCCGGACCTTCTCGACAAACTCGAAGACGAGCGTCGTCCCCCGGTACTGCTCCACCGTGTCGTGCTCGCCGCCGTGCCCCTGGACGCGCGAGAGCGAGATGCCCGTGACGCCCGCCCGGAAGAGCGCGGCCTTCACGTCCGCGAGCTTCTCCGGCCGGATGATGGTCGTGATGAGCTTCATGGCGCTTTCTCCCCACCTTGGACTTGAAGCGCGATTCTGTACCATCATGTAGGGTCCTCGGAGGTCTGCGTTGGTTCGATCGGTCCGGGAGATCCCGCTGGGGGCCGTCGCCCCGTACCCCGAGGCGGACGCGTCGGACGCAACGCTGAAGGACGGCACGCGCGTCCACCTGCGGCCGATCCGGCAGGACGAGGGTCCGCACCTCCTCGAGCTCTACGACCGCCTCTCCCCCGAGAGCCTCTACTTCCGGTTCTTCGCCGTGCCCGACAAGGACCGTTCGAAGGCCGAGTACCTCGCCCGCGTCGACTACGCCAACCGCTACGCGCTCGTCGCCGAGGTCGCCGGAGTCCTCGTCGGCGTCGCGCGCTGGGAGCGCGACGTTTCCGCGCCGTCGCACGCCGAGGTCGCGTTCACGGTCGCGGACGCCCAGCAGGGGAAGGGCCTCGGGTCGATCCTGTTCCGGCGGCTCGCGACGCTCGCCCGCGCCCGAGGAATCACGACCTTCGAGGCGGAAGTCCTGCCGAGCAACGAGAAGATGCTCCGCGTCTTCGAGCGGTCCGGGCTTCCCCAGACTTCCCGGCGCGACTCCCCGGCACTGCACATCTCCATCGCCCTCGGGGACGAGCCGGCGGCCTGACACGCCCGCCTATACTTGACCTCCGAGTGGCCGCAGCGGACGTTCTCCCCCGCAGCATCGGCAGGTACGAGATCGTCCGCCTGCTCGGAAAGGGCGGGATGGGGGAGGTGTTCCTCGCGACGGATCCCGCGCTCGGCCGCCGCGTCGCGATCAAGGTCCTTCCGGCCGCCCTCCAGCAGGACGCGAAGATGCGCGGGCGCTTCGTGAACGAAGCGAGGGCCGTCGCGGCCCTCAACCACCCGAACGTCATCACGCTGCACGACCTCGCCGTCACGGACGCCCGGGACGCGGGTTTTCCGCCCGGGGCGCTCTACCTCGTCCTCGAGTACCTCGAGGGCAAGGGCCTCGACGAGATCATGGACGCGCGCCGGCTCGGCGTCGGCGAGTGCGTCGAGATCGCGATCCAGGTCCTCGAAGGCCTCAAGGCCGCGCACCAGAGCCGGATCCTCCACCGGGACATCACGCCCGCGAACGTCATGCTCGCACCCGACGGCCGCGCCAAGCTCCTCGACTTCGGACTCAGCAAGATCCTCCTCGAGGGCACGCGCGACGCGGCCCGGGCGGCGCGGCACACGGGCGAAGGGATGATCGTCGGAACGCTCGACTACCTCTCCCCCGAGCAGGCGCTCGGCGGAGAGCTCGACGAGCGCTCGGACCTCTTCTCTTTCGGGATCGTCTTCTACCAGATGCTCGCCGGCGTGCACCCGTTCTCGGGCGCGAGCGTGACGCAGATGGTCGCCAAGATGATGACGAAGGAGGCCGACCCGTGGCCCGAGCCGGATCTCGTGCCCGACGTCGTCAAGCAGATCGTCGCGCGCGCGCTCAAGAAGGACGCGTCCGAGCGGTACGGGAGCGCGGGGCAGATGATCCTCGACCTCCTCGTGGCGCGGCGCGAGCTCGCGGCGCGGCCCGCCCGCGGCGCCGTGACCCGCGAGGTCCCGGCAGCCGTCCCGCCCCCGGCGATCCGGCCGCCCGTTCCGCCCGCCGTGGTCCCGACGAGCCCGGGCGCGGTCCTGACGGAGTCGACGGCGCCGATGACGCGCCCGAAGCTCCCCGCGGGCCCGCCGCCGGCGCGCTCGGCCCGGCGAGGCCCGCTCCTCCTGTTCGCCGCCGCGGTGCTCCTGCTCGCGGCCGGCGGCGCGGCCGTCGTCGCGGCGCGCGGGTGCGCGCGCCTGGCTCCGGCGGGCGCGGCGGGCCCGCGCTGAGCCCCGGTCGCGCCCCCCGGGTTTTGTAATAGTCTTCCCGGCGTTCCCGGATCGCCACCCGTTCGCGCCGACGGCTTCGCCTTGAATTCGTTCTTGATGGAGGAGTTTCAGATGGTTCGTGCGTATCGAGTCTCACTCGCCCTGGTTGTCGCGATCGCCTTGTGCGTGACCGCCGGCCCCGCCCTCGCGCAGAGCGCCACCGGCAGTATCTCCGGCACCGTGCTCGACACGGCCGGGGCGCCGCTCCCGGGCGCCGCCGTCGCCGCGAAGAACGCGAAGACGGGCGCGGTGCGCAACGCGACGTCGAACGCGAGCGGCGCATTCGTCTTTCCGCTTCTTCCCGTGGGCGTCTACGACGTGACGGCGACGCTCCAGGGGTTCACGGCGTCCAGGACCGGCCGGGCCGAGGTCAGCGTCGGCGCGGACACGAGCCTGAAGCTCGTCATGGCGATCGCCGGCGTGAGTTCCACGATCGCGGTCACCGCCGAGACTCCGGTCGTCGAGACGACGAAGAGCGAGCAGGCATCGGCCGTCAACGAGGCGTACATCCAGAACCTCCCGACGAACGGCCGCAACTTCATCGACTTCGTTCTGACGACGCCGGGCGTCTCCAAGGACCCGCGGCTCGGCGACATCAGCTTCGCGGGCCAGCGCGGCACGCTGAACAGCCTCGTGATCGACGGCGCGAACAACGACAACACGTTCTTCGGCCAGGCGCTCGGCCGCACGGGCTCGGGCCGTGCGCCGTACCAGTTCAGCCAGGACGCCGTGAAGGAGTTCCAGGTGAACCGCAACGCCTACACGGCCGAGTACGGCCGCGCGGGCGGCGCCGTGATCAACGTCGTCACGAAGTCCGGCACGAACGAGTTCCACGGCACCGCGTTCGAGTTCTACCGCGACAAGGGGATGAACGCGAACGACTACATCAACGTGATCAACGGCCGGCCGATCAGCAACTACCACTACAACCAGTTCGGCGCGAGCCTCGGCGGCCCGATCCTGAAGGACCAGCTCTTCTTCTTCGCGAACTACGACGGCCAGCGCAACACGAACGGCCAGCCGGTCATCCTGAACACGTCCAGCCTGAATCTCTCCGACCCGAATACCGCGGCGGGCCTCGCGAAGCTCACGCCGAAGGCGACCCCCTACGACCGCGGTCAGAACCAGGACGTCTTCCTCCTCAAGGCGGACTGGAACGTGGCGCCGACCGCCCAGGTCTCGATGCGCTACAACCGCCAGCGTTTCACGGGCGTCAACAACGAGAGCGGCGGCTCGACCATCGCCGAGGAACACTCCGGTGACTCGCTCGTGAACACGGACACGGTCACGGCCTCCGTCACGAACACGTTTGGCTCGTCCGTCTTCAACGAGCTGCGCGGCCAGTACGCGAAGGATTCCGAGCCTGGCCTCGCGAACAGCGCCGACCCGGAGGCCCTGATCTCGGACGGTTCGTTCTCGTTCACGATCGGCCGGAATTTCTTCAGCCCGCGCGAGACGACGATCACGCGCTACCAGGTCGCCGACGCCGCGACGTTCATCTTCGGGAACCACTCGTTCAAGGCCGGCTTCGACTGGAGCCGCGACCTCATCCTGAACTGGTTCCCGGGTAACTTCTCGGGCAGCTACTCGTTCAACTCCGTCGCGAACTACAACCGGGGGATCTCGAGCTCCTATACCCAGGCCTTCCCGGGTGCAGGAACGACGGGCCCCTACACGAACCCCGACCTGTCGGAGATCGCCTTTTTCGCCCAGGACGAGTGGCGCGCGATGCCCAACCTGACGCTGAACCTCGGCGTGCGTTACGACAAGCAGGGCATCGCCCAGCCGATCGTCCGGAATCCCGACGCGCAGCTCCTCGCGGCCGGCATCGACACGAGCGTCGTCCCCGAGGACACGAACAACGTCGCCCTCCGCGCGGGCTTCGCGTGGACGCCGAAGGGCCAGGACAAGACCGTCGTGCGCGGCGGCTACGGGATGTTCTACGGCCGCACGCCGTCGATCATGATCGGCACGGCCCACTCGAACAACGGCATCAACGTCCAGACGCTCACGTTCCAGGGCGCCTCGCAGCCGACGTACCCGAACATCTTCCCGTCGATCCCCTCGGGCGTCGTCCTCCCGAAACCGACGATCTTCGTCTTCGACCCGAACTTCGAGAACCCCCTCGTCCACCAGGCCTCGCTCGGGATCGAGCACGCCGTCACGCCCGACGTCGCCGTCGCCCTGTCGTACCTCTACGCGAAGGGCACGCATCTCCAGCGCTCGACGGACATCAACGTCGGCTCGGCCGGCACGACGACGTACACGGACGCGAGCGGAAACACGTACACGATCTTGAAGTACAACGCGGCGGACCGGCCGTTCTCGAACTTCGGGCGCGTCATCCAGTTCCAGAGCACGGCGGACTCCGAGTACAACGGCGCCACTCTCGAGATCAACAAGCGCTTCTCGAAGAACTGGCAGGCCCGCATCGCGTACACGTTCAGCAAGGTCATCGACACGCGGCCGGACGCGACGGCCGTCGTCCCGGCGAGCGGCGACGACGCGAAGTTCGCCTCCGACCCGCGCAATTTCGCCGTGGACCGCACCGTGGGCGACACCGACGTGCCGCACCGGCTCGTGATCTCGGCGTACTGGAGCCTGCCGTACTTCCGCGGCGCGGGCGGCTGGAAGGAGGCCGTCCTCGGCGGCTGGTCGCTCTCGGGCATCTTCACGGTCGCGTCCGGCCAGCCGTACTCGCGCACGGTCACACCCAACACCGACCTCAACGGAGACGGCAACACCCGGAACGATTTCGCGCCGGGCTACTCCCGCAACACCGAGCGGTATCCGATGTTCATGTCGTGGGACCCGCGCGTCACGAAGGACATCCCGATCGGGCCGGTCAACCTCCAGCTCATCGCGGAGGCCTTCAACGTCCTGAACCGCTCGAACGTCGTCGCCGTCACGCAGACGTACTGGCGCGTGAACGCCGGACAGACGCTCGCGCCCGTCACGGCCTACGGCACGCCGACGAGCTCGGCGGGCCCGCGGATCATCCAGCTCGCGGCAAAGTTGATTTTCTAGGAAGAGGAGATATGCGCCGTTCAGCCGGAGTCAAGGGCGCGCTGCGCGCGCCGCGTAGCGGTCGCAGACCCTTGACACCGGCGGAACGGCCGCAGATTTCTCATCTATCGGCGGCTGCATCAGCAGCCGCCGCATAGCCGAAGGATCTCCTCGTAATCCTTCGGAAGCGGCGAGGCAACGTCGATGCCCATTTCCGGCACGGCGATCCGTTCGGCGTGCAGCAGCGGACGCGACAGGCGCCGAAGCGCCCCGCGCAGCGCCGGGTCCTTGACGCCCCGCCAGCGCGTCGCGCCGCCGTAGAAGTCGTCGCCCGCGATCGGGTGGCCCTTCGCGGAGAGGTGGACGCGGATCTGGTGCGTGCGCCCCGTCTCGGGGAAGACGCGCAGGTCCGCGAGGCCCGCGTACCGCTTGAGCGTCTCGTAGCGCGTCACGGACGGCTTGCCGTCCTTCCCGGCGCGCATCTTCCGCCCGTCCTTCGGGTCCCGCGCGAGCGGAAGGTCGACGGTCCCGCGCGCCGGCACCGGGCGGCCCCACACGAGCGCGCGGTACGTCTTCTGCGCCGTCTTCTGCTGCAGAGCGCGGGAGAGCGCCCGGTGCGCCGTGTCGTTCTTCGCGAGGAGGACGACGCCGCTCGTCCCGACGTCGAGGCGGTGGACGAGGAGCGGCATCGGCTCCTCCGCCGCGAGGCCGCCCGCCGCGAGGAGCCGCCGCACGGCCTCCTCCGCCGAGCCGGGGCGCGACGACGTCGCCATCGAGACGCCCGCGGGCTTGTCGAGCGCGAGGACGTCGGCGTTCTCGAACAGGATCACGCCGGCGTTATGTCACAGGTTCCGGAGCGAGAACGTGATCACGACCTGCAGGTACACGGCGACGGGCCGCACTCCGATCGTGGCCGCGCGGTAGCGCCAGCGCCTCACGGCCTCGAGCGCGGCGGGGTCGAGGAGCGGGCTCGCGCCCCGCAGGACGCGCACGTCGCGCACCGATCCGTCGCCACCGATCACCGCCTCGAGGACGACGACGCCCTCCACGTGCGCGCGCCGCGCGAGTTCGGGGTACGGGGGCGCGATCGTCTCGATCGCCACCGGCGGCGTCACGCCTCGGGCCGTTGCGGAGATCGCGTTGCATCCCGAGCAGCCGCCGTCCCCGCCTTCTTCGGTGCCGTCCTCTCGACCGCCACCGCGAGGAGTTGGCTCGCTGCGCTCGCCCCATTCTTCGAAAGGTAATTGGGGGGCGTCGCCCGTGGCGGGCGGCAGCACCTCCGGAACGGCTATCGGCTGGGTGAGCCGCGGTCCGGCGTTCCGCGGGGCACTCGTCGCGCGCGCCGACGGAGCCGCCGGTCCGCCCCAATTACCCTTTCTAAGAAAAACCACCGTCTCCCGAATCGGGGCGTCAGTCGCGAGCGGCGGCAGCTGGGTGATGTGTACGAACCCATCCGGCTCCGGCGGCTCCGGCGTCGCGAACAGCGGCGGCACGACGAGGACTGCCGCAAGCGCCGCGTGCGCCGCGGTCGAGACGGCGAACATGGGCCTCCGGCGGGGCGCAGGAGCGGGCTCGAACATGGCGGCCTCCTCGCCCCGATCCGACCCGGGCGGAGGCGTGGAAGTTCCCGCAAACGAGATTCGTTCTCGACACCGGGACCGGATCGGGTTATGAAGTCTCCGGAAATCCAAGACAGGAATCGACCGGAGGTCTCTCATGCCGACTCCGCTTCGAATCGGGCTGCTGGTTTTCGTTCTGCTTTCGCTGGCCCTCCTCCCGGGCTGCGGAATTCCCGAGGACTTGAACGGCGACGGCATCGCCGACGGCATCCAGGACCCGAACGCCGTGGTCCTCAGGGCTCCCAGCCGGCCTCTCGATCAGCCGCCGGGAGGCGTCGTAGCTCCGTTCGTCGACGCGTCCGTCGCGTCCCTCGACCCGTCCGGCGACGGCTCTCTTCCCTTCCCGTTCATCGTCCCGATCGTCCTCACGAGCCCGAGCGCGACCGACGAAGTCTTCACGACGGACGGCGTGGACGGAGGCGGCGCGGGCGAGGTGTCGCGGGCGAACTTCTCGTTCGCCTTCGGCCTGGACTTCTTCCCGTCCGCGTTCACGTACCTGCGGGTCGAGGGGGCCGCCCCGTCCGCGCGGAGCGCGCTCGCGCAGGCGCATCGCGGGAGCGGCGTCGTGGCGGTCGGGAACAGGATCCTCTTCGCGAGCCAGGAAGACCTCTCGCTCCAGAGCTTCACGTGCCCGCTCCTCGACGGCGGCAACACGGCGACGTGCGCGACCCAGCTCGACGACGACGCGTTCTTCGTGGGCGGCGTCAACGCGACCGGGGACGGCCGGGCCGGCGGCTACGTGTGCAGCCGCGCGAGCGGCGCCTGCACCCCATCCGCAGGCTTCGACCCGTCCTACTCTTTCGGCGACGGCGTCACCGCCAGCGCGCCGGCCAGCGTCGCGGCGGGGAACCTCCGAACGTCGTTCGTCTCGAATTCCGTCATCCTCGCCGGCACCGCGGCCAAGGGCGTCTATCGGAGCACCGACTCGGGCCGGACGTTCGTCCGAGTCACCTCGGGCCTCCCGTCCTTCCTCGCCGTGACGCGGTTCGCGGCCGCGGGGAGCGCGGTCGTCGCGGCGACGGGCTCGGGCCTCTACCGCAGCACGGATCAGGGCGCGTCCTTCACGAAAATCACGGCGGGTCTCCCGGCCGGCGCCGTCGCCGACGTGCGCGCGGCAGGCGCCGCGTTGTATGCCGCCGTGAACACGGCCACGCCGGGCGTCTTCAAGAGCACGGACTCCGGGCAGACGTGGCAGGCGACGGGATCCGGTCTCGCGGCGACGCGGATCAACTCCCTCGCCTCGAACGCGAACGGCATCTTCGCCGCGACGAACGGGGGCCTCTTCAAGTCCGGCGACGGCGGGGCTTCCTGGAGGGCGTACGGCAAGGGCCTCACGGTCTCGAACCACCTCGCGATGCTCGTGTCCGAAAACACCGTCTTCACCGGAACCTTCGCTAACGCGAGTGGCGTCCTCCGTTCGGCCGACAACGGCCTCACCTGGGGCGCGCCCGGCGGCCCGCTCGGCTTCAAGATCATCCGGGCTCTCTGGGCCTCGGGCAGCGTCGTCCTCGCGTCGGGCGAGAACGGTCTCTACAAGAGCACGGACGGCGGCCTGAGCTTCGCCGCGATCGCGCCGGCCTCGGTCGGCCTCCCGACCAGCGGCGCGTACCTCAACTCGTTCGTGACCGCAGGAAACGCCGTGCTCGGCCTCCTCAATACGGGCGGAGTCTTCCGGAGCACGAATCTCGGCGACACCTGGACAGCCTCGAGCCTCGGCCTCCCCGCAGGCGTCGCGGGCGCGTCGCTTGCCGCGAACGGCAACACCGTGGTCATGGGCTCTTCGAGCGCGCTCTACCGCAGCCTGGACGGCGGGGCGACGTGGAGCGCCGCGACGCCCCCGACATCCGCGACGCCTTACTCGGTCTATGCGCTCCTCTTCTCCGGCGGCACGCTGTACGCCGGGACGTATGGCTTCGGAGCCCCGGACACGCACGGCCTCTTCCGGAGCAACGACGCCGGCACGACGTGGACGCGCCTCTCGAACGGCATCCCCTCCAACACGCCGGTCTACGCGCTCGCGGCCGCGGACGGCCGCATCTTCGCCGGCCTGCGGCGCGGCCTCTTCGCCTCGTCCGACGGCGGCGATTCCTTCCAGGTCTTCGAACGCAGGCTCGCGACGAAGTCGATCTTCGCACTCGCGGCGGGGCCCGCGGGGCCGCGCGCGCCGGCCGGGGCCACGAGGCTGTACGTCGGGACCGGCACGGGCGGCCTCTACATCCCTCTCGTGCCGCCCCTCGCGCAGCGTCTCGTGCCGATCGTCCTCGACGTCGACAACGGCAGCGGTGCGCACTACACGACCGAGCTCGCGCTCACGAACCGCGGCTCGCGGCCGGCCGCCGTCACGTACCGGTACACCGCCTCGATCGGAAGCGGCTCCGGCATCGCGACCGACTCGCTCGCGGCCGGGCAGCAGCTGATCGTGCCCGACGCGATCGCCGCCCTGCGCGCCAAGGGCGTCCCGATCCCGCCCGGCAACGCCGGCGGCACTCTCCTCGTGACGTTCGACGGCCTCGCCGAGGCCGAAGCGGTGTCCGTCACCGCGCGCACGACGACGGCGACCGGAGCGCCGCAGCCCGCCGGCGCCGCGGGCCTCGCCTACGCGGCGCTCGACCACTCCCGGTCCCCGACCGGGAAGCAGACGCTCTACGGGCTGCGCTCTTCGGCGTCCGACCGCAGTAACGCGGCAGTCTTCAACATGGGCTCCGCGCCCGTCACGCTGCGCGTAACGGCCTGGAGCGGCGACGGCAGCGGCGCCAGCGCCGTGATCGAGACCGTCACGCTGCCCTCCTTCGGCTGGAAGCAGTACACGCGGATCCTCGAAGGCCCCGGCTATGCCACGGGCTGGGTGACGATCGAGCGCGTCGGGACGACCGGCGCCTTCGGCAGTTACGCGGTCATCAACGACAACGGCACGAGCGACGGCTCGTTCGTGCTCCCGGCCGACGATCTCCCGCGGCCCCAGTTCCTGAACGTTCCCGTCCTCGTCGAGTCGAGCTCGTTCGTCTCGGAGCTCGTGCTCACGAACGCGAGCGCGAAGAACGCAACCTTCGTCCTGACCTACGCGGGCGGCGCCGGCGGTACGGCGAACGTCGCCGTTCCGGCGCGGACGCAGCTCATCTTCCCCGGCGCCATCGCCGAGCTCCGGAGCCGCGGGATAGCGGTCGGCCCCGCCGGCGCCGCGACCTATGCGGGCGCCCTCCACGTGTTCGTTCAGGGCGCTCCCGTGAACGAGACCTTCGCCGGCGCGCGGACGGCTTCGCCCTCTCCGGCGGCGGGACAGTTCGGCCTCTTCACGCCGGCGTTCGCCGCGGGCGCAGAGGCGAACGAGGCCGCCTGGATCTACGGCCTGCGCGCGGACGCGAACAACCGCTCCAACGTCGCGTTCGTGAACACGGGCGCCACGCCGGGCGCGGGCTCCGTCACTCTCCAGGTGCAGGCTTACGACGGAGACGCGGTCGGCGCGGCCGCGGGCGCTCCGGACACCGTGACGCTCGGGCCCGGCCAATGGAGCCAGCTCTCGGGCTTCCTCGCCTCGAAGGGAGTGCGGAACGGGTGGGTCCGGATCACCCGAACGGCGGGGTCGGCTCCGTGGATCGCCTACGGCGTCGTGAACGACGGAGGCGGCCCGGGCCAGCGCACGGGAGACGGAGCGTACGTGCCGATGTCGCGGTGAGAACGGCTCAGTTCACGTTCGTGAGGACCGGCGCGTCGCTCGCTTCGCGCACGCGCGACACGACCTTCTTCCCGTTCTCGGTCCGGGTCTTGATCGTCACGGACTGCCCGGGCGCGAGGCCCTTCGGGACGTCCGCCTTCTTCGCGAGCGGGAACGTCACGGTCGTCCCTTCCGCCCGCCGGAGCGTGAGGCTCTTCCCGTCCAGGGCGACGACGGTGTACGAGGGCGCCTTCGCGACGCTCACGGGCCGCGGCGCGACGCCGGGCTTCCGGTGCACGCTGCCGGCCGCCGCCGGCGCCTCGCCCGTGTCCGGTTCTGACCGGCCGGGCTCCTCGACGATCGGAGGAGCCGGGACCCTCGTCGGCGAAGGCGCGGCTGCCGGGACGGGCAGCGGCGCCGGAGTCGGCGAGCCGGCCCCCAGCGCCACGGTGCGGTTCGCGCGCTCGTCGGGGAGCGCAGGCCTGACCGCCGTCTGGTCCGACGGCGCGACCGCGCCCGCGCCCGCAGCCGTGGGCACCGCGGTGGGCTGGGCTTCGGCGGGCACGCCTGCGGCGCACGCGAGGCCGAACGCGAGAAAGGCGATCCGCCGGCCCATCAGTTCTTCGGGGACTGTGCCTCGCTGAACTTCGACGCGGGCGGCGCCTTCGGCGGCTTCGGGCGCTCGACGCGGTCGGCCGTCTTTCCGTCGAACGGCTTCTGGAGCGGGACCTTCACGACGACCTTGTCGCCCGCCTTGAGCCCCTCGGCCACGACGGCCTTCTCGGAGAGCTTCACGGTGCGCTCGGTGCCGTTCGCCTCGACGAGCGTGACCGTCGCCTTGTCGATGGCCTTGAGCGTCCCCTTCAGCGTGATGTACGTCGCGCCGACCACCGTCTTGCCCTTCGGGCCCGCGACGGGCGGTTCGGGCATCGCGGCCGGCGGCGCCGCCGGCGCCGCGGGGGCGGCCTCGGGTGCGGCGGTCGGCGCGGGCGGAGGCGGAGGCTTCGGCGGCTGCATCGCGGTGGTGAGGCCGGTCACGCGGTAACGCCCGTCGGCCGTCTGCCGGACGAACACCGTCAGCATGCCGCCCGGCCGGAGGTCCGGCGGGAAGATGATGTTCGAGACCACGGGCACGACGCGCGTGAGTCCGTCCTCGAACTTCATCGTGATCGAGCGGCCCTCTTCCCACTGGATGACCTGGCCCGTGAACGGGAGCTCCGGGCCGACGAGCTCGGAGTTCTTGAGCTCCTCCGACGCGATCTTCATCTCCTGGTTCGGCATCCCGGGCAGCGAGGGCACGACGACGGTCTGCCCCGCCGTCTGCTGCGCGCAAACGGGCGGCGCGAGCACGGCCGCGGCCGCGACGACGAGGACGTAACGGAGGACGTTGCGCATGGTCGGCTCCTTCAGCCTTCCATTGTCACCCCGACTCCCCTCCGGCGGCGCGCAAACGCGCGCCGCCGGACCGCGACCTCGTCTCAGCGACTGCGGTGCCGGCCCGCCGGAAACCGCGCGGCCGCGACCACGGTGAGGGCGGCCGCCGCGAGCAGCGTCGCGAAGACCGGAAGGAGCGCGTGCTCCAGCGCGACCCGGAAGCCGGGCGGCGCGGGGATCTCGCCCGAGAGCGCGCGGCTCGCCGACTCGACGGCGGGCCCGAGACGCGCGGCGAGGCCGGCCGCGAGGACGGCGCCCATCGCGGCCACGCCGAGCGACCCTCCGACCGTTCGGAAGAACGGCACCAGGCTCGTCGCGACGCCGCGCTGCTCCGCGGGCGCGTCCTCCTGCACGGCGAGGAGCTGCGAGAGCGCGGTCGGCCCGAGGCCGCAGCCGACGACCGCGCACGCGGCGCTGATCCACGCCGTCGAGGCGTCGAGCGCCACGGCCGCGAGGAGGCCCGCGAAGCCGACGACGAGGAGCCCCGCGCCGACGACGGCCGACTGCCGGAACCCGATCCTGAGGATGAGCCTGCCGCCCGCGGTCGCCGAAACCGCCCAGAAGAGGATGAGCGGCGTGACGACCGCGCCGGCGGAGCTCGCGGTGCCGCCGCGCGCGCCCTGCACGTAGAGCGGCACGAACGTCGAGACGCCGTACAGCGCGATCCCCATGAGCACCGCCGAGACGTAGGGCCACGCCGTGGCGCGGCGCTTGAGGAGCGCGACGAGCCCCGGCGCGCCGGAGGCCGCGCGCGCCGCGCCGGGCGCTTCGATCATCCGCGTCGCGACGATCCACGCGGCGAGGAGGCCGAGCGGCAGGTTGAGGAGGAAGATCGACCGCCAGCCGGCGGTCACGGTGAGGAACGCGCCCGCGAGCGGCCCGACGAGGCTCGACACGCCCCAGATCGAGCTGAAAAGGCCCTGGATGCGCGCGCGCTCCTCCATCGAGTACAGGTCGCCCGAGACCGTCAGCGCGAGCGGGATGAGGCCGCCCGCCCCGAGGCCCTGCAGGCCCCTCGCGGCGATGAGCTGCGGCATCGTCCGCGCGAGCGCGCAGAGGAGCGAGCTGCCCGCGAAGAGCGCGATCGCGAGAAGCATCATCCGGCGCCGCCCGTGGACGTCCGCGAGCCTCCCGTAGATCGGCATCGTGATCGTCGAGCCGAGCAGGTACACCGAGAACACCCACGAGTAAAGCGGCAGGCCGTGGAGGTCGCCGATGATCGTCGGCATCGCGGTCGTGACGACGGTCGACTCGAAGGACGAGAGCGAGGTCACGAGGACGAGCGCGAACGTGACGGCCCGGCGGCGCGCCGGGTCGAAGCGGGGCGGATCGGGGCGGAGCGGGACGTCGGACATCGGCCGGCCAGCCTAGCAGCCGGGGACGCGTTATCGTCGCCGCCATGCACGTTCGTCTCAACTCTCCCGGCGCGCTCGCCGCTGCGCTCGGCGCCGCGCTCGCGCTGCCCCTCCCCGCCCGCGCGGCCGACGACGCGGCGCTCGCGCACGCGAAGGACCTCCTCTCGCACCACATCCTGATCGACGGCCACAACGACCTGCCGTGGGCGATCCGCGAGGCGAAGGCGGCGCCCGGTGACGTCGCCGCTTACGACCTCCGGACGAAGACCTCCGGCCAGACGGACATCCCGCGCCTCAAGGCCGGGCGCGTCGGCGGGCAGTTCTGGTCCGTCTACGTCCCGGGAGAGGCGACGGAGGGCTGGGCGCGCATGCAGCTCGAGCAGATCGAGCTTGCGCGGCGCGTCGTCGAGCGCTACCCGGACACGTTCGCCCTCGCGCTCACGGCCGACGACGCCGAGAAGGCCTTCAAGGCCGGGAAGATCGCGTCGTTCATCGGGATGGAGGGCGGCCACGTTCTCGAGAATTCGCTCGGAGCCCTGCGCGCCTACTACGCGCTCGGCGCACGCTACATGACCGTCACGCACAACACCTCGCTCGCCTGGGCCGACAGCGCCACGGATCCCCCGGCCCGCCACGGCGGCCTCACGAAGTTCGGCGAGGAGGTCGTCCGCGAGATGAACCGGCTTGGAATGCTCGTGGACCTCTCGCACGCCGCGCCGGAGACGATGCGCGCGGCCCTGCGCGTCTCCGAGGCGCCGGTGATCTTCTCGCACTCCTCGGCGCGGGCGATCTGCGACGTCCCGCGCAACGTTCCCGACGACGTCCTTCGGCTCCTCCCGAAGAACGGCGGCGTCGTGATGATCGCGTTCGTCACGGGTTTCGTCTCGCCCGAGGCCGCGAAGATCCTCATGCCGGCCTTCCAGGAGTTCAACCAGCGCTCGAAGACGCTCGCGAGCGAGAAGGAGCGCGACGCGCTCTGGAAGGAGATCCTCGCACCGCTGAAGGTCCCGAAGGCGACGATCGGCCAGGTCGCCGACCACGTCGAGCAAGTCCGGAGGGTCGCCGGAGCCGACCACGTCGGGCTCGGCGCCGACTACGACGGCAACGACACCTGGCCCATCGGGCTCGAGGACGTCTCCATGTACCCGAACCTCTTCGCCGAGCTGATCCGACGCGGCTGGAGCGACGCGGATCTCGTCAAGCTCGCGGGAGCGAACGTGCTCCGCGCGCTCCGGCGGGCCGAGGGCGTCGCGAAGCGGCTCCAGGCCGAACGGCCGCCCTCCACGGCGACCCTCGGGTCGCTGGACGGACCGCCCGCGAAGTGACCTCGCCCCCGGGGGCCTAGAATCCCGCCCCGGGGAGGACACCCATGGACGTGAGAGACAAGGTCGTCCTCATCACGGGCGCCGGGCGCGGGATCGGCCGCGCCGTCGCCCTGGCCTTCGCTTTCGAAGGCGCGAAGGTGGCGCTCGTCGGCCGCACGAAGAAGAGCCTCACGGAAGTCCAGAAGGAGCTCAAGGAGCTCGGCGCCACGTCGGCCGTTCTGCCGGGCGACGTCTCGGACGAAGGCGACGTCGCGCGCGTCGTCGCGGCCACGGAGCAGCAGCTCGGCACCGTCGACGTCCTCGTGAACAACGCCGGCGTCTTCGCGACGGCGCCGGTCGATAAGATGGACGCGCTGGTCTTCGACCACATCCTGGCCGTGAACCTGCGCGGGCCGTTCCTCATGGCGCGGGCGGTCCTGCCCGAAATGAAGGCGCGCCGCCGGGGGCACATCGTGAACGTCGCGTCGACGGCCGGGCGCCGCGCCTTCGCAGGCGGGGGCGCGTACTGTGCGTCGAAGTTCGGCCTCGCGGGGCTCTCGGAAGCCATGATGTACGAGGCTCGCACGTCGGATGTGCGCGTGTCCGTCGTCTACCCGTCCACGGTGGCGACGGACCTCGTGAGGAAGGCGGGCATGGCCTTCGACGAGAAAAAGGCGATCCAGCCGGAGGACGTCGCGGCAGGAATCGTGGCGCTCGTGAAGCTGGACGACCGCGCCCTCGTGAAGGGACTCGAGATCTGGCAGACGAATCCGTGAGCGCGCAGAAGGAGAAGCCCCGGCCGCACACGCCCCAGGCGCCGCCGCACGCGAAGGGAAGCTCGCGGGGTCTCCCCCGCCACCACCACGTCGAGACGCACTTCGAGGGCTCCGAGACCGTCCGTGACGTCGTCCTCGGCATGTCCGACGGGCTCACGGTCCCGTTCGCGCTCGCGGCCGGCCTCTCGGGCGCCGTGGCCAGCTCGCGCGTCGTCCTCGTCGCGGGCGTCGCGGAGCTCGCGGCCGGCGCCATCGCGATGGGCCTCGGCGGCTACCTCGCGGCCAAGAGCGAGGCCGACACGTGGCATTCCGAGCTCCGCCGCGAGCACGAGGAGGTCGTCGAGGTCCCCGCGGAGGAGAAGGAAGAGGTCCGGAAGGTCTTCATGGGCTGGGGCCTCGAGGGAAACGTCCTCGAGTCCGCGACGGAGGCCGTCTGCTCCGACCGGGACCGCTGGGTGGACTTCATGATGCGCGAGGAGCTGCACCTCTCCGAGCCCGACCCGAAACGGGCGCGCGTGTCGGCCCTCACGATCGGCGGCTCGTACGTCGCCGGCGGCGCGATCCCGCTCGGTCCCTACCTGTTCCCCGTACCCATCACGACGGCCCTCCTCGCGTCCGTCGTCGTGACGCTCATCGCGCTCGGCGTCTTCGGCGCGTTCAAGGGGCGTCTCACCGGCCGCCCGGCCGCCGCCGAGGCCCTCCGGACGGTGCTCGTCGGGGCGCTCGCCTCCGGCGCCGCCTACGCGCTCGCGCGCCTCATCTCAGGCTGAGACGCTCTCTCGCCCGCTCATGATCCGTTTGCACCATGGACGGCGGGAGCCGTAAGGGACACCCTGTGCGCCATGTCGAGACGTGATCTCACCATCGCGATGGTCGGGGCCGGCGGCGACGGGATCGTCACCATGGGCGACATCCTGTCCCAGGCCGGCGCGCGCGACGGGCTCAACGTCATCAAGACCGAGGCGTACGGACCCCAGATCCGGGGCGGCGAGTCCTCGTGCGTGGTGCGGATGAGTCCGGACGCGATCTATGAACAGGGGGACGCCGTGGACGTCCTCGTCGTCTTCTCCTGGGCCGACTTCGGCCGCTTCAAGGGAGAGGTCCAGCCCGCGCCGAACGCGGTCGTCCTCTTCGACGAGGCGGACCCCGTGGCGCGGACCCGGGAGGACCTCGGCCTCGGCGCGGACGCGCACTGGCTCGCCGTGCCGTTCGCGAAGCTCGCGGGCGACGCGGGCGCCAAGGGCTCGAAGAACGTCGTCGGCCTCGGCGTCCTCACGGCCCTCTTCGGCCTCCGCGAGGAGACGATCCGCCGCGCCGTCGTGAAACGCTTCGGACGCAAGAAAGCGGCCGTCGGCGAGCTCGCGCTCAAGGCGTTCGAGGCGGGGATCGCGCACGGCGGGACGCTCCCGGGTCTCAAGGACCGCGGGATCACCTTCATGCCCGGCCCGTCGAAGCTCCTCATGTCCGGCAACGAAGCCTCGGCGCTCGGCGCGATCCACGCGGGGTGCCGCTTCTTCGCCGGCTACCCGATCACGCCCTCCACCGAGGTCCTTCAGTTCGCCGAGGAATGGCTCCCGAAGATGGGCGGCTCCGTCATCCAGACCGAGGACGAGCTCTCCGCGATCGGCGCCGTCGTCGGCGCGTCCTTCGCGGGCGTCAAGTCCATGACGGCGACGTCCGGCCCCGGTCTCTCGCTCATGACCGAGATGCTCGGCCTCGCCTCCATGGCCGAGGTCCCGTGCGTGGTCGTGGACGTCCAGCGCGGAGGCCCCTCGACGGGCCTCCCGACGAAGAGCGAGCAATCTGACCTCTGGCAGGCCGTCTTTGCGGGCCACGGCGACGCGCCGCGCGTCGTCATCGCGGCCTCCGACGTCGAGGACTGCTTCCACACGACCGTCGAGGCCTTCAACATCTCCGAGGAATTCCAGATTCCCGTCGTCGTCCTGACGGACCAGTCCATCGGCCAGCGCCGCGAGACCCTCGACCCGACGCGGCTCGTCCACGCGGTCGTCGACCGCGCCGTCCCGACCCCGGTCGACCTCGAGGACTACAAACGCTACCGGGACACGCCCGAGGGGTATTCGCCGATGAGCGTCCCGGGCATGAAAGGCGGCATCTACCAGACGAACGGTCTCGAGCACGACGAATCGGGCCGCCCGGCCTCGATGCACCTCGTGCACGAGAAGATGAACGCGAAGCGGTACCGCAAGCTCAAGCCCATCCGCGACAAGTACCAGCGCGCGCGCCGCTTCGGTCCCGAGAAGGCCGACCTCGGCATCGTCTGCTGGGGCTCGTCGAAGGGCGCCGTCAAGGAAGCGCTCCTCATGGCCGAGGCGCGCGGCGAGAAAGTCGCCGCGTTCATCCCCGAGATGATCTTCCCGTTCCCGGTGAAGGCGCTCGAGGAGTTCCTCGCGAGCGTGAAGCAGGTCCTCGTGATCGAGGTCTCCTTCGCCGCCCAGTTCTACAAGTACCTGCGGACGTTCACGACGCTGCCCGAGGACACGATCATCTTCAAGAGGTCCGGCGGCAAGAACCTCACGATCTCCGAGGTCGACGACCAGATCCGCAAGTTCTTCTCGCCCGACCGCAAGAAGGGGGTCGCATGAGCGCCGCTCCGCCCGCCCTCCCCGGCTACGTCCCCGGCGACTACAAGACCGACCTCAAGCCCGTCTGGTGCCCCGGCTGCGGCGATTTCGGCGTCCTGACGGCGCTCTACCGCGCCATGGCCGAGCTCCAGCTCACGCCGGAGCTCACGGCCGTCGTGTCCGGCATCGGCTGCTCCTCGCGCCTCCCCGGATACGTCGAGACGTACGGCTTCAACACGGTCCACGGGCGCGCCCTCCCGCTCGCTACCGGCGTCGCCGTCTCGCGGCCCGACGTGAAGGTCATCGCGGTCGGCGGCGACGGCGACGGTCTCGCGATCGGCGGCAACCACTTCATGCACTCGGCCCGCCGGAATCTCGACGTGACCTACATCCTCATGGACAACGAGATCTACGGCCTCACGAAGGGCCAGGTCGCGCCCACGACCCCGACGGGCGACAAGACGAAGACGACGCACTACGGCAACCCGGAGCCGTCCGTGGACCCGTGCGAGCTCGCGATCTCCTTCGGCGCCACGTGGGTGGGCCGCGCGTTCTCCGGCGACCTCAAGGGCACCGTGGATCTCATCGCCAAGGCGCTCCAGCACCGCGGATTCGCGTTCCTGAACGTGATGTCCCCCTGCGTCACGTGGCGCGGCGACGACCAGTTCAAGTCGCTCAAGGCCAAGGCGAAGCCGCTGCCCGAGGGACACGACCGCTCGTCGCGGCACGAGGCTCTCAAGTTCACGCGTGAGACCGACGTCCTCTCGACCGGAGTGCTCTACGAGATCAAGACCCCTTCGCTGAACGACCGGCTCGACACGATCAAGGTGACGGCCCGGGCGGGGGCACCGATGGTTACGGTCCCCGAGATCGTCCGGACGTTCCTGCCGTCCTTCTGACCGGGACGTTCCGGAATCTCGACGGGCCGCGCTCTTCGCGCGGCCCGTTTCCTTTTCAGCGTCCGCGCATCTCGTACACGAAGCCGAGATTCGGCGTCTTCTTCGCCTCGAGGTCCGCGCGGTACGCGCGCGCCTCCTCGACGCTCGTGAACTCGCCGACGACGACGCGGTACCACGTCCCCTTGTTGCCGAGATCGACCTCGACGGCCCGGCCCGGCTTTCCGAACTCTCCGGCGAGGCGCTTGGCTTCCTTTTCGGCCGAGGGGCGGTCCTTGTGCGACGAGAAGTGCACGACGTACACGGCGGGCTTGCCGGCCCAGTCGGGCGTTACGAGGGGGGCCGCCTTGCCTTTCGGGACGGGCGCGGCCGGTTTCGCGGCGACGGCGGGGGCCGGCTTCGCCGCGGGCGCCTGTGCGGACGCCACAGCCGGCGCGGGAGCGGGGGCCGGAGCCGGGGCGGGAGCCTCGACCTTCTTCGGCGCCGGAGCGGGCGCCTCCACCTTCTTCACGACGTCTCCGGACAGGAAGGTCCGGACGGCCCAGGTGAGGCCGCCGGCGACCACGAGGACGACGGCGATCGCGACGATCCAGCCCGTCATCCCGCTCTTCTTCGCAGGCGCGCCCTCGGCCGCCTTGAACGCGAACTCCTCCATCGCCGGCTCGACCGGCTCCGTCACGTCCCCGACGAGGTTCGTGAGCGGCGGCATCTCCGACAGGGACTTGACGGGCGGGTCGATTCGCCGCACCGGCGGCTCGACCCACGGTGCCGGAATCTCGACCGGGGGAGCGGGAGGCTCGAAACGCGGCGCGGCGGCCCCGAGAGGCTCGCTCGCAGCCTCGAACGCCGGCTCGTCCTGCGGTAAGGCCCAGGGATCCGGCCGCGCGAAGTCGGGCTCCTCGACGCGCGGCGGAGACGGCGGAGACGGCGGCTCCGGAGGCGTGAAGGCCGGGAACTCGGAGAGCGCCGGCGCCTCGGGCGGGGCAGGCTCGGTCGCACGGGGCGGAGGCGCCGGGGCGAGAGGCGACGAAAGCTCGAGCGTCGGCGACGAGAACAACGGGAGGTCGTCCACCGGGGCCTTCGGGCGCGACGCCGCGCCGCTGCGCTCCATGGCGAACCCTTCCGGCGCGACGACCCGATCCGGCGTGGGCAGCCGCGGAGGAGACGGCGGGGCAGAAGCGGGAACGACGGTGCTTTCCGGCTGCGCGATTCCCCGGACGCGCGAGCGCGGGGGCAGCGGAAGGATCGCCGACCGGAACGGCGCGTCGTCCGGCTGGATGTTGAGGTCCTTCTCCCACTCGAGGTCGGCCGAGCCGGCTCCCTGGAACGGGTCGTCGGCCGGCGGGGAGGCAGGCTTCCTTGGCTTGAGCGGCGGCGCCGGGATCGAGACCGACCTGGGCTCATCCGGCTCCTCGGCGGCCGGGGCCGCGACCCCTTCCTGCTCGAGCTGGCGGCGGGCCCGCCGCACGAGCACGTCGAGCGGCGCGGACTCGAAGCCCTGCTTGACCTTCCCGAGCTCGTCCGCGACGACCGAGCGCGCCGCCTTGAACAGCACGGCCGGGTCCGCGGAGACGGTGCGCGCCAGTTCACGCACGACGTCCGTCACGGCGGGCAGCATGCGCCGCTTCGGCGTCCCGGAGTCGCGGCCGAATCCGCCGTCGCCTCTCATGCGCCGAGGGGCTCCCACTCCCCTTCGGGGGCGTCGATCGCGATGGCGAGACCGCCATTCGCGCCCGCGAAGACCGGGTCCTCCACGGCCCTCACGCGCCCGCCGCCGACGTCGAGGAGCACCTTCTCGAGCGCGGCCGCGAGGCCCGGGATCTGCGAGCCGCCGCCCGCGAGGATGACGTTGCGCTGGACCTTCTCCTGGTACTCGGGCTCCACCTTGGAGAGGAGGTCGAGCATCGTCTCGGCGATGGGCCCGACGATGCTCTCGCAGGCCTTCTTCATCTCGGCCGTGATGTCGACGTCGGCGGGCTTGCCCTTGACGGGAAAGCGCACGACCACCGGCTGCTTCGAATCGCCGACGAAGCTGAACTTCTCCTTCCACTCGCGGATCATGTGGATGGAGAAGCGGCCGTCCGGCGCCTTCGTCTTCACGAGCTTCATGAGCTGGTCGTCGATGGAATCACCCGCGTGCGTCAGCGTCCGCTGGTCCTCCTCGGTCGGGTAGCGGCCGTTCATGACGCAGAAGTCCGTGGTGCCCGCGCCGATGTCGATGACCATCGTGTGCAGGAGCGCGTCCATTCCGTAGGCGACCGCGAACGGCTCGGAGACGATCAGGAGCGCGTCCGCGATGCCCTTCACGGCGCCGCGCAGGTGCTGGCGGGAGACGCGCAGCGCCTCTGCGGGCACGCCGACCACCGCCTCGACGCGCTGGCCCTCCACGCGGCCGGCCAGCGCGATCAGGTGCCGGAGAAGTTCGTGCACGGCCTCCTCGTCCTTCGCGGAGCCCTGCTTGATGAGGCCGCGCTCGAGCGGGCGATGAAGGTCGAGCATCGACCGCGCGTCGAGCGCCTCGGCGCCGAACAGGATCGTCTTCTTCACGATCTTCCGCGCGACCATGTCGAGCGGCCAGCCCACGTAGCTTTCCACGACGTGCTTCGTGCCGTTCGACGCCGCGATCGCGCTGCGCGAGGTGCCGAGGTCGATGCCGACGTGGAGGACGTCTTTCTTCGAGGTCATGTCAACTCCGTTTCGAGGGGGGATGATTGCGGGATTCCGCGTACGCGAGGATCCCGTCCGCGAGGGCGCGTGCGATCGTCTGGCGGTAGGCGGAGTCCTTGAGGCGCCGCGCTTCGTCGTCGTTGGAGACCGTGGAAACCTCCGCCAGGATGCCCGGCATCTCCGTCGCGATGAGGACCACGAACGGGGCTTCCTTCACGCCGTGGTCCTCGAGGCGCGGGACGGAGGGCCTGAGGCCCGCGACGAGGCCGCCCTGCACGGACTCGGCGAGCCGCTTCGACTCGCCGGAGCGCGCGTCCTGAAGAACGCCCTCGAGGAGGCGCCGGTAGTCCGCGAGCGTGTAGCCCGACTCGCGGTTCTCGTCGCCCGCGAGGGCCTGGACGCGCGCGTCGTTCGTCGTTCCGAGGACGTAGGTCTCCACGACGCGCTTGTCGCGCACGGCCGGGAGGGAGTTCACGTGGATCGAGACGAAAAGGTCGGGCTTCTTCGCGTTCGCGAGGAGGACGCGGTCCTTGAGGGACAGCGTCGTGTCGCCGTCGCGCGTGAGCGAGACGGCGAGGTGGCCCTGCTCGAGGAGCGCCTTGACGCGGGTCGCGACGTCGAGCGTGACGTCCTTCTCGCGCACGCCGCCGGCGCCCGTCGCGCCGGGGTCGGTCCCGCCGTGCCCCGGGTCCAGGACCACGGACCGGACGGAAAGCCGGAACAGCGACGGCTCGAGGCCCTTCGGGGCGTGAAGGACGGCCGCTGCGGGCGCCGGAGGGGCTGCCGGCGTCGAGACGTAGACGACGTCCGTGCGCTCGCCCTTGCCCGTCGTGAGCGCGTTGATCGAGAGGAAGAGCGCGAGCGGCACGATGACGAAGACCGAAGCGCGGAAGATCGCGCGGCGGACCCGGTCGGAGCGCCTGAGGCCTTTCGGAAGACGCCCCTCGATCACGTCCACGTTCTCGCGGATCGCGTCCCTGACGAGGGTCTGCTTGAGCCGTCCGGTCGACGCCATGATTTCCGTGAAAAGGTTAACACTCGGGGACTTAAGGGCCAGCGGCGGGTTTAGGATGCGTGTGTGAATTCTTCGAAGGAGAGAACGTGAAGAGACTCATTCCGATCGGCGTCTGCAGCCTGGTCCTCATCCTGTTTTCCGCCGCTCCGGCCGCCGCCCAGGGGACCGGAGGGTTCCAGTTCGGCCTCTCGGGAGGCGCCTCGTTCCCGACGAGCGACTGGTCCGACGCCTACGGCACCGGCTACAACGGCGGCATCGTGCTGAACTACGAGCTCCCGGCGCTGCCGCTCGGAATCCGCGTCGACGGCGATTACAGGAACTTCTCCGCCAAGACCTACGGCGCCTTTTCGAATTCCGCGGAGATCTTCGACGGGAATGCGAACCTCGTCGTCGGGATCCGCATCCTCCTCGTCAAGGTCTACGCCCTCGGCGGAGGCGGCGTCTACAACATGAAATTCAAGTCCGAGAGCGCGGGCGTCTCGTCGTCGATCTCCCAGACCGACTTCGGGTGGAACGCGGGCGCCGGCGTCGCGTTCGTCGTGGGCAAGGTCTCGATCTTCGGCGAGGGCCGGTATCACGAGGTCACCCTCGACAACTCGGCCGGCAAGTTCAAGTTCGTCGCTGCGACCGCGGGAATCCTCTTCTAGCCTTCAGGCCGCGGGCGCCCGTCCCCGCGGGACGCGCGGCCCGCGTGCCTTGGGCGGGCGCTCGGGCGCCGGGCCGCGGTCCTTCGTCTGGAGCAGGAAGCGCGTCGCGGGGTGCTGCGGGTCCGTGAGGACCTTGCCGGGCGGCCCCTCCTCCACGACGGCCCCGTCCGCGAGGATCACGACGCGCGTCGCGAAGTCGCGCACGAGGTCGTCGTCGTGCGTCGCGACGACGAGCGTCCGGCCCTCCTCCCGCACGAGCCTCGTGAGCGACCGCCCGAGCTCGTTCCGCCGCGCCGGGTCGAGGGAGGCGGTCGGCTCGTCCATGAGGAGGAGAGGCGGCTCCATCGCGAGCGTGCGGGCGATTGCGACGCGCTGCGCCTCGCCACCCGAAAGCTCCCGCGGATAAGCCCTCGCGTGCCGCTCGACGCCGAGGGACGCGAGGAGGGCGAGCGCCCGTGCCTCGGCGGCCGTTCGCTCCAGCTTCGCGACGTGGAGCGGCGCGAGCGTCACGTTGTCGAGGACCGAGAGGTGGTCGAAGAGACCGTGGTACTGGAAGACCATCCCGACCCGGGCATGAAGCGCCTTCAGCGTCTCCCCGGCCGGCGGGGGACCGGGTCGGAGCGCGACGCGCTCGACGTCGATCGTCCCGGCGCCGAAGCCCTCGAGGCCGACGACCGCCCGGAGCACGGTCGTCTTTCCGCCGCCGGAGAGCCCCATGAGGGCGACGAGCTCGCCGCGCGAGACGGCGAGCGTGACGCCCTTGAGGACGTCCGTGCCGCCGCGCGAGAGGCAGAGGCCCTCGATCGCGAGGAACCGGGCGGCGGACGCGCTCACGCCGACGCCGCCTTCCAGCGCCCCTCGAGGCGGCGCGCGAGGCGTGCGAGCGGGAGCGACATCGCGAGATACAGGGCCGCGCAGAGCGCCCCGGGCACGGCCCAGCTCGCGATGTTCGTCGCGAAGATCGCCGTCTGCTTCGTGAGCTCGACGACCGTGACGACGGACACGAGCGAGGAGTCCTTCAGGAGCGCGACGAAGTCGTTCGTCATGGGCGCGAGCGCGAGGCGGAACGCCTGCGGGCCGCGCACGAGGCGCAGCACCTGGCCCTCCGTGAGGCCGAGCGTCCGCGCGGCCTCGAGCTGGCCCTTCGGCACCGCCTCCAGCGCGCCGCGGTAGATCTCGCTCTCGTACGCGGCGTAGTTGAGGCCCAGCCCGAGGAGCGCCGCGACGAACGCGGGCAGTCGCACGACGGAGGAGAGGCCGTAGTAGAGGACGAAGAGCTGAAGGAGAACGGGCGTCCCGCGGGTGACCTCGACGTACGCCGTCAGCACGAAGCGCACCGGCGCGCTCCCGTAGACGCGCCCGCTCGCGATGCAGACGCCGAGCACGACGGCGAGCGCCATCGCGAGGCACGAAAGCGTGATCGTGACGAGGGACGCCTTGAGAAGAGACGGGAGATAGGAGACGACGAGAGAAAGAGAGGAGGAAGAGAAGAAAGAAGAAGATCTCTTAGAAGGTGAAGAGGGGAGGGTCTCGGCTGCGGCCTGCTGCTCGCTCGCACGCGGCGCTCCGGCAGCCCCCCCAACCCTATTACCATTCAAAGAAATCTCTTTCTTTGTCTTTTCCTGATACGAAGCCTGCTCCTCGTCCCAGACTCCCCATCTCTCGAAGATCTCCTTCAGCGTCCCGTCCCTCATCGCGTCAAGGAGGATCCCGTCGATGCGGTCGCGGAGCGGCCCGTTCTCCTTCGCGAGGATCGCGACGTACCGGCCCGTCGCGACAGTGGCGGGCTGGATCGCGAGACCCGCGACGCGGCGCACGGAGCGCGCCGCGAGGACGTGGTCGAGGAGGACGGCGTCGAGGCGGCCCTTGGCGAGGTCCTCGTACGGGTGGACGTCGTCGTCGTAGGACACGGGCGCGATTCCGTCCCGCTTCTCGGCCTCGACGAGCGCGTCCCACGCGATCGTGCCGGCGAGCGTCCCGACGCGCCGCCCCTTGAGGTCCGCGAGGCCGTGGAACCGGCCGACGTCGGCCGCGCGGACGGTCAGGACCTCCCGGAACTCGTAGTACGGAATCGTCACCGCGAGCGCCGCGCGGCGCGCCGGGGTGTCTTCGATGCCCGAGAGGCCGAGGTCGAAGTCGCCACGGGCAGCCGACTGGTCCAGAGACGGGAACGCGACCTGGACGAACGCGGGCGTCCGTCCGAGCTTCCTCGCGACGAGCGCCGCGATCTCGACGTCGAAGCCGCGCAGCTTCGACGGGTCCGTGGGGTCGGCCTCGACGAAGGGCGCGCCCCCTTCCGCGTCGCCGCCCCACCGCAGGACGGGCGCGCCGGTCTCGGCCGCGCGCGCGCCGCCGGCGAGGAGGAGAGCCGCCGCGCCGGCCGCGAGAGCGAGCGGCCCGCGCGTCACGCCGCGAAGCCTCCGAGGCGCTCCCCCACCTTCACGGGGCCGAATCCGCGCGTCGCGCGCCACGCGTCGGCCTTCGACCCGCCCACGAGGAGGACGACGGTCGAGCCGAGCTCGAACGTCCCGAGATCGTCGCCCGGCGCGGCCGGCAGGGCCGCGACGTCGAGGCGTCCGCGGCGCGGGAGCGTCCGGCCCGAGAGCCAGCGCGGGTCGATCACGACGCCACCGACGTGCGTCGCGGCCACGAGGACCGCCGCGGCGACGAGGCCCTCGTCGGGGCCCGCACCGCGCGCGATCCAGTACGCGCGGCGATTCCGCACGTAGAGGCGCGGCGTGAAGCGCGTCGACGCCTCGTTGACGGGCCAGAGCTCGCCCTCGACGCGGCCGACCGAGACGCAGGCGCCCGTGAGCGGGACGTGGATGCGGTGGTAGTCCTTCGGCGCGAGGTAGAGCGTGAGGTAATGCGCGCCCGCCAGCTCCGACGCGAGAGGGTCGCCGTCGAGGAGCTCGTCGAGCCGGTACGGCAGGCCCTTCGCCTGCAGGAGCGTCCCTTCCGTCACGCGGCCGGACGCGATGAGCGCCCCGTCGACGGGCGAGTTGATTCCGCCCGGCACGGCTGGTTCCTGCGGGCGCAGGCCCGGTTTGAGCCGGCGGGTGAAGAAGTCGAGGAAGCTCGCGTACTCCTCCAGCGGAAGGCCGGCCTCGTCGAGGTTTGCGCCGTAGGCGGCTGCGAAGCGCCCGAGCAGCGGCCGGCGCAGGCGCTTCGGCAGGCCGAGGCGGGCGAGCGCGCCGACCGCGAGGGACCCGGATTTCTTCGGGTACAGGGACAGGAGACGCAGCGAGAGGGGCTGCTGGCTCTCGGGCATCGCTCAACCGTACCAGACTCGGGCGCGGCCCAACCCGCCGATCTCGGCGCCGCGATCAGCGGACCGGCGCGAGCGACACGGGCCGCACGTGCCAGACCTCGCGGACGTAGTCGCGGATCGACCGGTCCGAGCTGAAGCGGCCCATCCTCGCGACGTTGAGGATCGACGCGCTCGTCCACCGGACGACGTCGCTCCAGGCCGCCGAGACGCGTGCCTGACACTCGACGTAGGCGCGGAAATCCGCGAGGACGAGATAGGGGTCCTCCTCCACGAGCGTGCGGACGAACGGCCGGAAGAGGTCCGGCTCGTCGGGCACGAGATGGCCGGATTCGACGAGCCAGAGGACGTCGGCGAGCTCCCGGTCCGACTCGATGACGTCGCGCGGCTTGTAGCCGCGGCGCAGGACGTCCTCCACGCCGGCCGCGGTGAGCCCGAAGAGAAAGAAGTTCTCCGCGCCGGCCGCGTCCCGGATTTCGACGTTCGCGCCGTCCAGCGTGCCGATCGTGAGTGCGCCGTTCATCGCGAACTTCATGTTTCCCGTCCCCGATGCTTCCTTCCCCGCGGTGGAAATCTGCTCGGAGAGGTCGACCGCCGGGTAGATCCGCTGCGCGTTCTTCACGTTGAAGTCGGGGACGAACACGACGGAGAGGAGGTCCTTCGCGACGGGGTGCCGCTCGAGGGTCTCCCCGACGGCGGACGCGAGCCGGATGATGAGCTTCGCGGCGTGGTAGCCGGGCGCCGCTTTCCCCGCGAAGAGAAACGTCCGCGGCGTCATGCCCGCGACGTCGCCGCGCAGAATCCGCTGGTAGAGCCAGACGACGTGCAGCAGGTTGAGCTGCTGCCGCTTGTACTCGTGAATGCGCTTGCACTGCGCGTCGAAGAGCGTGTGCGGGTCGACGGCGCAGCCCACCGTCTCGCGGAGCCACCCGGCGAGACGCTCCTTGTTGGCCTGCTTCACGGCGCGCCAGCGCTCGCGGAACACCGCGTCGGAGGCGAGCGTTTCGAGGCCCGAGAGGCGTTCGAGGTCCCGGAGCCAGCCGTCGCCGATCGCCTCGGTAACGAGCGACGAGAGACGCGGGTTCGCCAGGCCGACGAAACGCCGAGGCGTGACGCCGTTCGTCACGTTCGTGAAGCGCTCCGGCCAGAGCGCGGCGAAATCGGCGAGGACGGTCTCCCGCAGGAGCCGCGAATGCAGCTCCGCGACCCCGTTCACCCGCCGGCTCGCGACCGCAGCCAGGTGCGCCATGCGGACGCTCTTCTCACCCCGCTCGTCGATGAGGCTCAGGCGCGAGAGCCTCGCGTCGTCGCCGGGGAAACGCGCCCGCACCGCGTCCAGGAAGCGACGGTTGATCTCGAAGACGATCTCGAGGTGGCGGGGAAGCAGGCGGCCGAGGAGCGGGAGGGGCCAGGTTTCGAGCGCCTCGGGCAGCAGCGTGTGGTTCGTGTAGTTGAACGAGCGCTCCGTGATGTCCCACGCCTCGTCCCAGCCGAGGCCGTGCTCGTCCATCAGGAGCCGCATGAGCTCCGGCACGGCGAGCGCCGGGTGCGTGTCGTTGAGCTGGATCGCGAACTTGTCGGCGAACTTGTCGATCGTGGTCCGCTGGAGCAGCAGGCGGATGCAGTCCTGGAGGGCGCACGAGACGAAGAAGTACTCCTGCTGGAGGCGCAGCTCCTTGCCGGCAGTGGAGGCGTCGTTCGGGTAGAGGACCTTCGTGATGTTCTCGCTGCGGATCTTCTCGTCGACCGCGCGCCAGTACTCCCCGACCTGGAAGGCGTCGAGGTCGAACTCCTCCGGCGCGACGGCCGCCCAGAGGCGCAGGAAATTGGTCGTCACCGTGCCGTATCCCACGACGGGCGTGTCGTAGGGGACGCCGCGCACGAGCCGGGCGGGCGTCCATTTCACGCGCGAGCGGCCGGAGCCGTCCACGACCGTCTGGGTGTACCCGCCGAAACCGACGGGGTGCTCGATCTCGTACCGGCGCACCTCCCAGGGATTGCCGGTACGGAGCCAGCGGTCCGTGCGCTCGCGCTGCCAGCCGTCGACGATCTCCTGGTCGAAGATGCCGAACTCGTAGCGGATGCCGTGGCCGATGGCCGGGAAGTCGAGCGTCGCGAGCGAGTCCATGAAGCAGGCCGCGAGGCGCCCCAGGCCCCCGTTCCCGAGTCCGGGCTCCTCTTCGTGCTCGATCAGCTCGTCGAGGTTCAGGCCGAGCGACTCCATGGCCGCGCGTGCCGGGCCCTCGATGCCGAGGTTGAAGAGGTTGTTTCCGAGCTGCGGCCCCATGAGGTACTCGGCGGAAAGGTAGATGACCGTTCGGTGCTGTTCCTCGAGATACGTGCGCGCCGAGCGGATCCACCGGTGCAGGATCCGGTCGCGCACGGCGCGGGCGAGCGCGAGGTAGTGGTCGTTCCGCGTCGCGACACCCGGGAACTTCGCGACCTCGAAGAAGAGCTTCTCGACGAACGAAAGCCGGATGGCCGCGGCGTCGAGACCGAGGACGACGTCGTCCGCGTTGATGTCCTTCGCCTGGCGTCGGGAAATCATGGGAGCGCCGCGACCGCGGCGACTTCGACCTGCCAGCCGCCCCGGAATTCGTTCACGGGAACGACGGCCCGCGCGGGCCGCGCGTCGCCCATCACACGCGCGTAAACCTCGTTCACGCGCCCCCAGAAGGACGCGTCGGAGACGTAGACCGTCACCTGGAGGACGTGCGCGAGGTCGCTGCCGGCGGCCTTCAGGACCGCCTCGACGTTGCGCAGCGCGCGCTCCGTCTGTTCCTCGAGCGACCCGGGACCGGAGTCGGGCCGGGCCGGGTCTTTCCCGAGTTGCCCCGCGACGTACACGAGGCCGCCGTGGACGACGCCCTGCGCGTAGTGTCCTGCGGGCGCCGGCGCGCCCGTCGTGAAGACGGCTTCCACGTCAGACCGTCGCCTTGAAGTCTTCCGTGGCCGCGACGAGCGCGGACGTGATTCCCGGCTCGTCGGCGGAATGGCCCGCGTCCGGAACGACGACGTACCGCGCCTCCGGCCACGCGAGGTGCAGGTCCCACGCGGACTGCATCGGGCACACGAGGTCGTACTTGCCCTGGACGATGACGCCCGGAATCCGGCGGAGGCGCTCGGCGTCGTGCAGGAGCTGGTCGTCGGACTTCAGGAAGGAGCCGTTCAGGAAATAGTGGGCCTCGATGCGCGCGAGAGCGATTTCCTTCGGGACGTCCTCCTCGGCGACGGGCTCCTCCACGGGGACGAGCTTCGAGGCGTGGTTCTCGAACCGGTTCCACGCGAGCGCCGCTTCGCGCCTCACGGCGGCGTCGTCGCTCGTGAGCTTTCGGTAGTAGGCGCGCACGACGGCGCCGCGTTCGCGCGGGGTGAGGCCGGCCACGAACGCGTCCCAGCCGTCCGGTTCCATGCGCCGCAGGCCGTCCACGAACGTCCAGTCGATCTCGAGCTTCCGGCCGAGGAAGATCCCGCGCAGCACGAGCCCCGTGACGCGCTCGGGATGCGTTTCGGCGTACGCGAGGCCCAGCGTGGAACCCCACGATCCTCCGAACACGAGCCACTTCGCGATCCCGAGATGCGTCCGGATTCTCTCGGCGTCCGCGACGAGGTCCCACGTCGTGTTCTCCCGGAGCTCGCCGAGGGGCGTCGACTGGCCGCAGCCGCGCTGGTCGAAGAGGACGACGCGCCAGAATTTCGGGTCGAAGAAGCGCCGGTGCATCGGCGAGAGGCCGGCCCCCGGCCCGCCGTGAAAGAAGATGACGGGTGCGCCGTCCGGGTTTCCGGACTCCTCGACATGCAGCGTGTGGATCTCCGAGACGGGCAGCCGGAACGCCCGGTACGGCTCGATCTCGGGAAAGAGCAGCGGCATGGACCTAGTTTACCTAGCCCGTCCCGAAGAACTCGCGGCTCCCCTACTCCCCTTCGCGCGCCAGGCTCACGACGGGCCGGCCCGACAGGTTGATCGCCGGGACGAGCGCGGCCACGACGGCGACGAGAAACGCGAGTCCGGCGACGGCGAGCACCATCGCCGGGTCCGGGACGAGCAGCGCACCGATCGGCCCCCATTGCGTTTCCGCGAGGGCGGCCCCGATGAGGTACCCGAAGAGCCGCATGAAGCCGAGCCCGAGGACCGCGCCGGCGGCCCCGAAAAACGCTCCCTCGAGCACGAGCAGGCGGAGGACGGTCGCGCGCGGGAACCCGAGGATCCGGAGGAGGGCCGCCTCTCCGCGGCGCTCGCGCGCGGACATCGCGAGCGTGTTGCTCGTGATCAGGAACAGCGTGAACGCCGTCGCGAGCCCGATCCCGCCGAGGAGCGCCTGCACGTTTCCGAGCATCTCCATGAACATGAGCTGCCACTGCTTCTCGCTCACGGCCCGGATCGGGACGGGCGCGTTGTCGAGGCGGCGCTCGATCTCCGCCGTGATCTTCGGAACGTCGCCCCGCGACTTCGCGAGGATCCAAAACATGCCGACCTGGCCCGTGTCGCGCGTGAGATTCTCGAAGTACTTCCGGTGTGCGTAGAGGCCGTTGTCGACCTTGTAGGCCATGATCCCCCGGATCGTCGTCTCGACGACGCCGCCCGGGATGGGCGCCTTGAGGACGACCTTGTCGCCGACCTTCCAGCCGTGCTGCTTCGCGAGGATGGGTCCGATGACGCAGCCCGTCGGGTCCGCCTTCCACGCGGCGATCTGGTCGGGTGGAATCTTGGCTTCGCGGTAGACCTCGACGAAGGCGTCGGCGGGCGCCGCCTGGAAAGGCACGGCATTCTCGGGCCGGTCGTCCTTCCACTGCGCCATGAGGAAGTCGAACGGGCAGACGCGCTGAACGCCCGGGACGTCCTCGATTTTCGCGAGGTAGGCCATGGGCAGCCTCTCGAAAAACGACGTCTTCGCCATGACCATCGCGCGGAAGCCCATGTTCTCGGACCAATCGTTCTTGAGCGCGCCGTTCACGAGGTAGAGGAACCCGACCAGGCCTGCCGAAAGGCCGATCGCGGCCACGGTGAGCGCACTCCGCAGGGGGCGGCTCGTGACGTGTCGGACCGCCATGCGGACGGGGATCATGCGGGTACCGTGAGCCTCGATCCGCGAATCGTCTCGATGAACCGGGAGCCGAAGGCCTGCGACGGCGTGTGGACTCCCGGGCCGACGTCCCCGGCGAGGACCCGCTTCGCGATCGCGACGGCGGTCTCGGCGGTCAGCGCGTAGCCTTCGAGCGTCTCGAGTTTCCCGGTGACGGCGCTCCCGCCCCTCGTGACGCGGCCCCAGAGGTACGACCGCTCGCGGTCGCGTTCCTCGGCCGTCGGGCCCTTGACCGTCTTCTCCACGCGCGCCTTCAGGAAGGACTGTACGGGCGAGAGGCCGAGGAGTTTCGCGAACCGGCGCATGCGGCGCGCCGCTGCGACGGCCGAAGGCGGCACCGCCATGTAGACCTCGATGTTCGGGATTCCGGTCGAACGAAACGCCGTCGAGAGGTCGCCCCACGGGATCGTCATGGCGAGGCGCGTCTTCGCGCCGAGCGGGACCTCGATCGTCTTCCACGCGGCCGGGACCCGGACGAGCTTTCCGCCCTCACGGACGAGGCCGCCCTTCGGGATGCCCTCGAGCATCGTCTTCATCGTGCCGGCGCTCGTCTTGAAGCCCCGGAACGCGAGCGTGAGCGTCTCGGCCCCCGGCAGGGCCTCCGAGAGGGCTTTCGCGAGACAGTCCGACGGCACGACGTCGAATCCGGCGCCCGGAAGGACCGCGATGCCTGCCTTCTTCGCGTCGGCATCGCGGGCGAACACCGCCTCGAAGACGTCCACCTCGCCCGTGATGTCGAGGTAGGCCGTCTTCGCGCGCAGGCACGCCTCGAGCGCGGCCGCGCTCGTCTTCGAAAACGGGCCGGCCGCGAGGATCATCGCGCCGTACGGCTCGAGGAGGTGAGCGGCGGACGCCGCGTCGTCGAGCGAGAAACACAGGCTCGGTACGCCCCACGCGGCGGCGAGCGGCTCGACGGCCTCGCGGCGGCGCCCCGCGACGACGGGCCTCAGGCCCTCGCGGAGCGCGACGTCCACGATGAGCTTTCCCGTGTAACCGTTCGCGCCGTAGACGATCAGACCGCTCTTCGCCGTCACGAGACCTCCCCGGCCGTGGCCTCCGCTCCCGGCGAATCCGCCAGCTTCACGCCGCAGACGTTCGAGAGGTCGCGGCAGGCGTCGACGTCGTCCTCGGCGCCGCGCGCGGCCTCGTCGGGCAGGACGAACCGGAAGCCTTCCTCCCCCGGAAAGACGATGCCGTTCTCGAGCACGCGCCGCGGGCCGCCGACGCCGAAGAGGCCCGAGTCCATCACGATCCACATCCAGTCGGCCTCGCGGGCAAGACCCGCGTGCGCCAGCACGTCACCGAGGCGAAATGCGGGGAAAGAAGAAGAAGAGAAGATTTTCTTGGAAAGGGACTGCGAGAGGGCCGAAAAGCCCCTTGGATCGTATGTGCGCATCGCGCCCTTCCCGTCTTCGAGCGTCAGGAGCGGGGCATCCGCAGGCACCAGCGCTCCGCCCAGTGCCTCTTCCCACTCTAAGAAATCTCCTTCTCCCGGATTCTTCAAGATCACATCCACCCGGCTGTCGCGGCGCCAGGACGTCGGAGCCGTCGAAAGCCGGCCCCCCGCGATCTCGTGGACCCGCCAGCCCGCGGTCGTGTGGAAGAGCCCCTTGGCCCGCGCGACGGCGCCGCGAGTCAGCCGCCCGGAGCGGAGCTCCTCGAGTGCCGCGAGCAGGCGTTCCGCGTCGAAAATCCGCTCCGGCGGTTCCGCCACGCCCCGGCCCACATACCCTTCTAAGAAATCTCCATGAGCGTGGGCGTGCGAGGAGCTGGCCTCGAGGAGCGCCGGAGCCGCCGCGGGGGTCTTCCGCTCGAGGTCCCAGATTTCGTCCGGCAGCACCCCGTGCGACGTGCGGACGATTCGCAGCTTCGGCGGCGCCAGCGCCCGGGCGAACTCTTCCACTCGAAGAATCTCTTCCTCCGAGGCCAGGTCGCACCGGTTCACGACGACCACGTCCGCGACGTCCACCTGGTCCCTGAACAGGGCGCTCTCCGCATACGCCTTCGCCAGGTCCTGCTGCGGGTCGAGGAGCGTGATCACGGGCCTCACGTCGAAGCGCGGCGCCCAGCGCGGCCCGCGCAGGAGGTCCACGAGCTCGGACGGCCTCGCGAGGCCCGTCGGCTCGAGGACGAACCGCGTCGGGGCCACGATGTCGCAGACCTCCTCGAGCGACGCTTCGAGGTCGGCCATGGCCGTGCAGCACACGCAGCCGCCCGGGACTTCCTTGAGGATGCAGCTCGCGCAGTCCGACAGGAGCGCGCCGTCCACGCCGAGCGTCCCGAACTCGTTCACGACGACCGCGATCCGCTCGCGGTCCGCGCGCCGCGCGAGGAGATCCTTCACGGCCGTCGTCTTGCCGACGCCGAGGAATCCCGAGAGAACGTGGACGGGGATCTTCACGCGCGGCTCCCCCGCCACGACGGCGGCAGAGTCGCGAGGGCCTCGCGCCACGTGCGCGCGACGCCGCCCTCGGCCCGGATGCCCTCCTCCGCCTCGTCCCAGGCCGGCCGGTAGCGGTACCACGGAATCGACGGGAAGAGGTGGTGGAGGAGGTGGAGGTTCTGCCCGAGAAACGGCGCATCCAGCCAGCGGTCCGTCACGCTGACCGTGTCGACCATCCGCCCCCGAAGCGTGTGCGGCCGGTGCGGGAGGTAGTCAAAGAGGAACGCGAGGAGCGTCACGGCGAGCTGCGCCGGGAGGAACCAGTAGAGGACGAGGTCCGCGAGCCGCCCGGCGCGGAACGCGAGAACGCCGGCGGCCGCGAAGGCGAAGACCGTCCCGACCGAAACGGCGAGGCCCGCGTCGAGGGCCCGCAGGCGCAGGAAGTAGACGCGGTAGTAGTGCAGCCACGTCGTCGCGAAGCGCGCGAGCGTCTCGGGCCACGTCTTCCCCACGACCCAGAAGTCGGGGTCCTCGGCGGGGTCGTTCACGTGGGCGTGGTGGTGGAGGTGGATCCGGCGGAAAGCGGCGAACGGGGCGGCGAGGGCGAGCGCGGCGACCGTCCCCGCGGCGTCGTTGAGCGCCCGGAGACGCGAGACGGACCCGTGCGCCGCATCGTGGGCGACCGTGAACTGCGCGTACGCGCAAAGGGCGTTCACCGCGACCGCGACCGCCGCCGGGACGCGCCCGGAGAGCGCGAGAGCGGTCGCGCCCGCCTGGAGGGCCAGCGCCCCGAGGCACAGCGCGAGCGTCGGCCAGGCGGTGGCCCCGGCGGGCAGGCCCCAGCGGCGGGCCAGCGTCGGGTCGAGGGGGGCGGCCACGCGCCCATCCTAGAGAATTTCCCGCCCCTCCGCGCGCGTTCGTTTAGGATTCGCGCCGATGACACCCACTGCACTCGCGCGCGCCTCGAAGAAGCCCGCGCGCGCCCGAGCCCCCGAGCGGTTCGCCGACGCCGAGAAGCTCTACGGCATCGAGAACTGGGGAAAAGGCTTCTTCTCCGTCTCCGACGACGGCAACCTCCTCGTCCACCCGACGAAGGAGAACCACCGCTTCGTCGACCTCAAGGGTGTCGTGGACGACGTCGCACTGCGCGGCATCTCGACGCCCGTCGTGATCCGCTTCCCGCAGATCCTCGACCAGGCCGTCAAGGAGCTGAACGAGGCCTTCCTCCACGCGATCAAGGAGTACGACTACGACGGCGTCTTCCGAGGCGTGTTCCCCATCAAGGTCAACCAGAAGAAGGTCGTCGTCCGCGAGATCATCCAGTCCGGCCGCAAGTACGGCTACGGGCTGGAGGCCGGGAGCAAGCCGGAGCTCATCGCGGCGCTCTCGCAGGACCTCGGCTCGGACTGCCTCATCACGACGAACGGCTACAAGGACGACGCGTTCATCCGCCTCGCCCTCAACGGCATCCGGATGGGCAAGACGGTCGTCCTGATCCTCGAGAAGGTCTCCGAGCTCGAAAAGATCCTCGACGTCGCCAAGAAGCGCGGCGTGAGGCCCCTGATCGGCATGCGCAGCAAGCTCTACGCGCGCGGCTCGGGCAAGTGGGCGAAGTCCGGCGGCGAGGCCGCAAAGTTCGGCCTCACGACGACCGAGATGCTCGAGGCCGTCGAGATCCTCAAGCAGCGCAAGATGCTCGACTCGCTCGTCATGCTCCATTTCCACATCGGCTCGCAGATCACGGACATCCGGAAGATCAAGCAGGCGATCAAGGAGGCGGGGCGCGTCTACGCGAAGCTCCACGCGACCGGCGTCGAGATCCAGTACCTGAACCTCGGCGGAGGCCTCGGCGTCGACTACGACGGAAGCAAGACGGCGTTCGACTCCTCGATGAACTACACGGTCCAGGAGTACGCGAACGACATCGTCTACACGATCAAGTCGATCTGCGACGAGGAGAAGGTCCCCGTCCCGACGCTCGTCACGGAGTCGGGCCGCGCGCTGACGGCGTACCACTCCGTCCTCGTCACGAACGTCCTCGACGTCGCGGACCGCATCGAGCAGGGCCGCTCCGTGAAGCTCGACGGCGACGAGAACCACGTCGTCCGCGAGCTCTACGACATCTGGCAGGGTGTCACGGCGAAGAACGTGCGCGAGAGCTACCACGACGCACTCCAGTACAAGGAGGAGCTCTTCACGCTCTTCAACCTCGGCTACGTGTCGCTCGAGGACCGGAGCAAGGGCGAGATCCTCTACTGGAACATCTGCGACCGCATCCGCCGGTACCTCCACACGCTGAAGGACATCCCGGAGGAGTTCGAGCAGCTCGAGGTCATGCTCGCCGACAAGTACGTCATGAACTTCTCGGTCTTCCAGTCGCTGCCCGACGTCTGGGCGATCGACCAGCTCTTCCCGATCCTCCCGATCCACCGCCTGCGCGAGAGGCCGTCCGAGCACGGGACGCTCGCGGACATCACGTGCGACTCGGACGGCAAGATCGAGAAGTTCATCGACCTGCGCGACATCAAGGAAGCGCTCCCGCTACACGCCTTCCACAAGGGCACGCCGTATTACATCGGGTTCTGCCTCGTCGGGGCGTACCAGGACGTCCTCGGCGACCTCCACAACCTGTTCGGCGAGGTCCACGAGGTGCTCGCGAGCGTGGACGACGATGGACGCACGCGCATCCAGGACGTCCTGCCCGGCGAGTCCTGCGAGAGGGTCCTTTCGTACATGAACTACGACAAGGACGAGCTCCTCGACGGCATCTGGCGCCAGCTGCGCCGGGCCACCGAGCGCAAGAAGGTCAAGGAGCCCGAGGCGAAGGCCATCGCGAAGGACTTCGAGCACAGCCTTACGCACTACACGTACCTGGAGGAGTAGGGCGGGAGCGGCCGGACCGGTTTGCTGCGTTGTTTTCCGGATTTCTTAGAAACGGAGAAAGGAAGGGCCGGCGCGCGGCGCAGGGCAGCCTCTGCCCGGTGGCACGCCTCTTGTTCTTCCCCCTTCTAAGAAAATCTTCTTAGGAGGTTCCCTTTGATCCTCGTTCTCCCGGTCGTCCTCTTTGCTTTCGCGTCCGCCGCTCCCGCTCCCGACCCCGTGCCCGACCATCCCGCCGTCGCCGCCGCGCGCGCAGCCGAGGCGGGCGGCCTCGTCGCGGGCGTGTCGTATCGGCACCTCGAGAGCGGCCGCGCGGCCTCCTGGCGCGGCACCGAGACGTTCCAGATGGCGAGCGTCTTCAAGCTGCCCGTCGCCATCGCGGTCCTCGACGCCGTGGAAAGGGAGAAGCTCCGCCTCGACGGCGAGGTCGAGATCCGCGAGAAGGACCGCATGGAAGTCGGGCCGATCTACGACGAGTGGAAGCCCGGCATGCGCGTCACGATCGCGCGCATGGTCGACGTCATGCTCGTCGACAGCGACAACACCGCGGCCGACGTCCTCGTCGCGCAGCTGGGAGGGCCGGCGGCCGTCGAGAAGGCGCTCGTGGCCAAAGGCGTCACGGGCGTGAAGGTGTCGCTGGACGAGAGGGGCCTCGGCGCGGCGATGAGGATGGACCTCGACGCGATCGAACGCGGCGCGCAGAACGGGACGAGCCCGGACGCCATGACCGGTCTCCTCGTCCGCCTCTTCCGCGGCGAGCTCCTCTCGAAGGACTCCACCGACCGGATCCTGGACTCGATGCGGCGGTGCGCGACGAGCGGCCGGCGCTTCCGGGCGGGCCTCCCGAAGGGCGCGGAGGTCTTCGACAAGACCGGGACGATGCGGCTCTCGTCGAACGACGTCGGAATCCTGACGCTGCGCGACGGCTCGCACGCGGTCCTCGCCGTGTTCACGCGCGGCGGTGCCGGCGCGGAGGCGCGCGAGAAGGCGATCGCCTCGATCGCGAAGGCGGCCTGGGAGGCGGGCGCGCCGGCCCGCTAGCGGGGCGGACGCGCGGGCGGCTGGCGCGGGCCGCCCGCCTCGTCCTGCTCGGTCTCGGCGGACTCGTCCCGCTGGATCTCGACGAGCTTCTCGACACGCCGGTCGGCCTGGAGGTGCTTCTGGAGCTCGAGCATCCCGGCTCCGGCGAGGTTCGGCCGCCCGGACGGCTTCCCGTAGATCCGCCTCTGCCGCCAGGCCTCGAGGAGGACGAGGAGGACGACGACGCTCGCGACCGCAAGGAGCAGGAGGCCGCTGCCAGGCACGGTCATGCGGGACATGCTACGCGGGCCCGGGCGCCGGTGCGGTAAATTCCCCCCGTGGTCGAGACCCTGACGGCGCCGTACCTCCTGCTGGCAGGGCCGGGCCTCGCGGACCCGAACTTCTCGAAGACCGTCGTCCTGATGGGCCACCACACGAAGGACGGGGCGCTCGGCTGGGTCGTGAACCGCCTCCTCGGGCAGCCGGCGGTGACGCTCCTGCCCCCGCCTCTCGACGCGACGCTCCACCCCGCCACGCCGCTCCACATCGGAGGTCCCGTCCTCACGAACGGACTCGTCGCGCTCTTCCGCGAGGAGGTCGACGGCGTGGACTGCAACGAAATGGCCCCCGGCCTCTGGGTCTCGGCGTCCGCGGAGATCCTCCCGAAGCTCTTCGGCAAGCCGCCGGGCGATGGGCCGCCCCAGGGCCTCCTCGTGCTCGGCTACGCCGGCTGGGACGCCGAGCAGCTCGAGGGCGAGATGGAGGAGGGGGCGTGGCTCGTCCTCCCGTGGGAGCCGGACCTCGCCTTCACGAGAAGGGTCGAGACGCTCTGGGAGCGCGCCCTCGCGCGCCTCGGCGTGGACCCGGGCTCCGTCTCCTCGTCGTCGACGGGCGTGAGCTGAGAGCGGCGTGAAGGATCTCTTCGCCCTCGTCCTCAAGCACGGAACGAGTCTCGTTTTCGGAAACGTCCTCCTCGAGCAGCTCGGCCTGCCGGTGCCCGCCGTCCCCACGCTCGTCGTCGCGGGCGCGCTCGCCGCCGACGGAAAACTCTCGTTCGCGCACCTCCTCCTCGCGGCGTTCGTCGCAACGGTCGCGGCGGACTCGCTCTGGTTCCTCCTCGGCCGCCGGTACGGGCAGAGTCTCCTCAAGACGCTCTGCCGCGTCTCGCTCTCGCCGGACACCTGCGTGCGTCAGACGGAAGGCATGTTCGAGAAGTACGGCCTCGCCTCCCTTCTCTTCGCGAAGTTCGTCCCGGGCTACTCCACCGTGGCGCCGCCCCTCGCGGGCGCATCCGGCACCGGCTACCCCCGCTTCCTCCTCTTCACGTCGGGCGGAACCCTTCTCTGGGCCGGCTCCGCGCTCCTCCTCGGCGTCGTGTTCCACGGCGCCGTGGACCGCGTTCTCGCACTCCTCTCGAACATGGGGGGCTGGGCGTTCGTGGTCCTGGCGGGCGGACTCCTGCTCTACATCCTCTTCAAGTGGCACCAGCGGCAGCGCTTTTACCGCTTTCTCCGCATGGCGCGCATCCGCGTCGCCGACCTCCGGTCGCTGATGGACGCGGGTGAGGCGCCCGTCGTCGTGGACGTCCGTTCGAGGAACGCGCGCCTGCGGGATCCGCGCCGGATCCCCGGGGCGGTCACGATCGACCTGGAGGACCTCGACGCGCACGTCGCGCTCCTCCCGGCGGACCGGGAGATCGTCCTCTACTGCACGTGACCCAACGAAGCCTCGGCGGCCCGTGTGGCACGCCTCCTGATGGACCGCGGGCTCCGGCTCGTCCGCCCGCTCGAGGGCGGTCTGGACGCCTGGGCCGAGGCCGGCTTCGAGGTCGAGGCCGAACGGATTCCCCTGAGCCCCACCGGAACCTGGACGCCCGCGGGCTGACGCGTCAGGCGCGAACGTACGTCTCGTCGACGACGACGTCCGGGTGGAGCGAGCGCCGCACGGGGCAGGTCTTCGCGGCGTTGACGAGCTTCCCGAAGTCTTCGTCGCCGCACGGCGAGTCGATCGTCAGCTCCAGGACGAGCCTCGCGATCCGGCGCGGGGGCTCGGACGTCATGTGCTTCTCGACGGAAAACGTGACGCCGGTCAGCGGGATCCCGGCGCGGGTCGCGTAGAGGCTCAACGTCGTCGCGGCGCACGAACCGAGCGAGGCCGCGCAGAGATCGGTCGGCGAGAAGCTGCTGCCGTCGCCGCCGTTGTCCTTCGGAGCCTGCGTCGGGAGCCTCTTGTGCGAGGGACCGTGGTCGAGCTCGGTCGCCGTCGGAGACACGAGCCGGCCCGTGATGAGGACGCTCATGCCTCAGTGTAGACCCGGCGCCGGGCGCGCCGGGAGCGCGAGGAGCGCCAGCGGGTTCACGCGCGCCCCGTTCCAGCGGGCCCCCCAGTGCAGGTGCGGGCCCGTGACGCGGCCCGTCGCCCCGGCGAGGCCGACGATCGCACCCTTCTTCACGACGTCGCCGTCCTTCACGTCCACGCGCGAGAGGTGCATGTATTGCGTGAAGAGGCCGCCGCCGTGGTCGAGGAGGACGGTTCCGCCGGAGAAGTAGAGGTCGCCGGCGAGCGCGACGCGCCCGTCCGCGGCCGCCGCGACCGGCGTGCCGGCGGGCGCCGGCATGTCGAGGCCCGCGTGAAAGCTCTGCGTCTTGCCGTTGTAGACCCGCCGCGAGCCGAAATTGGTTCCGTCATAGGCGACGGGGCGGACGAAGGCCGTCCAGCGCCGCTCCGCTTCCGCGCTCCGGTAAGCCGCGTTCACACGCTCCCCGTCCGCCTTGACCCGCTCCTTCTCCTCGGGGGGGACCTCGACGAACTTCGGGTCGACCGTGAGCTTCTGGATGCGGAAAGAGCCGCGCAGGACCTTCAGCGCAAGGACGAGGCGCGCCGCCCCGTCCGGAGCCTCCACCACGAAGTCGTGCAGCCCGGTCTTCGCGTCGAGATCGACGCCGACGAGGCCGCTGAATTTCCGGCCGGACGCATCCCGCTCGAGCGGGACGCGTCGGTCGCCGTCGACGAGCACGAGCTCTGGAAGGGGCGCATCGCTCGCGATGCGGATCTCCGCGACGCCTCCCTGCGGAATCGTCCTCGGCGCCGAGGCAACGGACAGGACGGCGGCGAGAAGAGCGCCGGCGCCGGTCACGGCGTGATCTCCAGGCTCGTCACGGCCGGCCGGGCCAGCCTCGTCCGCGCGCCCCCGGGATCCCCCTCCCGCCACGCGGCCAGCTGGTCGGTACGGTGCGCAGACCCGAGGTGGCCGGAGACTCCGAACGGGATCACGAGCGTCGCCTCGTCCGGGGCTCCCCAGTCGACGACGAATCGCATGGACTGGCCGTACGTCGGCGTCGCGACGCGAGGCGTGCCGCCCGCACCCGACTGCGGGAACGAAGGCGGGTCGAAGAGTCCGCCGAGGCCCGGCAGACGCCCGAGCGGGTGCTTTACGGCGAGGCGGTTCGACGCGCCCCACGTCCAGCGCGCCTCGTCGCGGCCGAAGCGCGCGGTCAGGTCGGCACGGGACGCTTCGAAGGCGGCCCGGACGAGGTCGCGCTTCGGGCCGAGAAGCGCCCGCCGGAACGCCGCGTCGTCCGCGCGCGCGAGCTCGAGGAGGCGCGCGTCCGGAAGACCGACCTCGGGCGGCACGCGCCACGCCGCAAGGACGCGCTCGACGAGCTTTCGGCGCGTGGAGCGCGCAACGAGGAAGAGCGTCGAGTCCGCGTCCGCGCGGCCGTCCCAGCCCGCGAAGCGGGCGTTCCAGGGCTCCGGCAGCTCGGGTGCGAGCGCAGAGAGCGTCGCCGCGAGAACGGGGGACACGTCGTCGAGCTGGAGGGCCTCCATCGCGGCGCGGTCGAGCAGCCTCTTCCCGCGCGCCGCCTCGCCGAGAAGGTCCGCGATGCGGCGTGCGCGTTCCGTGGACGGCCAGTCCGTCGTGACGGTCTGCGGGAACCGCGTCCCGATGTCGCGCTGGTTCGCGGTCACGACGAAGCCCTCGGGCGGGTTGACGACGCGCGGCATGTCCGAAGGCGGGACGTAGCCCTTCCAGTCGTTTTCCGGATCGGCACCGTCGTACGGGACGCTCCCGTCCGTGCCCGTTCGACGGATCGGGACGAGGCCCGTGGCGCGCCAGCCGATCGAGCCGGCCGCTTCCGCCCACACGACGTTGTGGGCGGGATAGGGAAACGCGTCCAGCGCGCGAGAAAGCGACTCGCGGTCGGTCGCCGTCATGACGGCGCTCTCGGGAACGCGCATGAGCGACGGGTCGAGGGCGAGCCACTTCAGGGCCATGCGCCCCTGGACGAGGGGACCGTGCGACGTCTCGCGGACGACGAGCGTCTCGGGCTTTCCTCCGCGGACGGCGATCGTCTCGGTTCGCTCCCTGACGTCCTCCCAGCCGGCGCCGCGCTTCACCCTCTTGCCCACGATCGTTTCGCGGTAGAGGTCCTGCACGTCCGTCCGGAGCGTCGTCATGCCCCAGGCGACGCGCTCGTTCCGGCCGAGGATCACGCCGGGCAGGCCGGGGAGCGTGACGCCCTCGACGAGGCGGCCCCCGATCACGAAGCGCATCGGGAGCCAGATCCCCGGAAGCGTCAGGGCGAGGTGGGGGTCGTTCGCGAAGAGCGGTTTCCCGCTCTTCGCGAGGATCCCAGGCCGGCGAGCGGCACGCCGCCAAGGTCGGGGAGCGGAGGCGCCACCAGAGGAGCGGAGTCGGGCAGGAGGAGGACGTCGGACGGGGACGTCGTGTCGGCCACGAACCGGCGGACGGAGGGTGCGGCGCCCGACAGCTTCTCGAGCGCGAGATCGCGCCGCCACGAGGTCGAAAGGTCCTCGCACATGAGGAGGTGGACCGCGAGGGCGTCGGCCGCGGTGAAACGTCGCGGCGAGAGGCCGAGCAGCGTGAACTCGATCCCGAGCCGCCCGGGCCGCGCGTCGAGGAAGGCGTTGATCCCGTCCGCGAGCGCCTCGAGGTCGGCGCGCTCCCCCTCGGGAAGGAGCGGCACGGCAGCCTCGGCGACACGGGCGAACCCGTAGGTGCGGTGGAGACGGTCCGCGGGAAGAAGCGACGCCCCGAAGACCTCGGCCAGCGCACCGCGCGCGAGGCGCCGCTGCAGCTCGAGCTGGAAGAGGCGCTCGCGCGCCGTGAGAAAGCCCTGCGCGCGCAGCGCGTCCCGGACGGTCGCGGCCGTGACCGTCGCGACGCCGCGGTCGTCGAACGAGACGGAGACCTTCGCAGAGAGGCCGAGAATTTTCGGGGAGGAAGAAGAAGGGAGATTTCTTCGAATGAGGAAGAGCAGGGCGCCGGCGGCGACCAGGATCGCGAGGGCAAGTGCGAGGGCGACGGCCTTGAGGACCCTCTTCATCCGCGCGGAGGATGGCACAAGCGCCACCCGAAACGCGTCGGCCCGGCGCCAAGCACGGGCACCTTCGAGGAAGTCTTCCTCTTCTCCCCTTTTCTTCAGCCCTTCTTTTTTGCGGGCGCGGCCTTGGAGGGGGCCGGCTTCGGGATCGGGTCGACCCAGAGCTCCTCGATCGGCCGCTGCTTCTCGTTCATGCGCGCGCGGTACTTGAGGCGCACGTCGCACGAGCCGACGTCCCAATACGTCTGGTCCGCGGCAGAAGGCACCGCGGTTCCCTTGCCGTAGCGCTCGCGCAGGGCGTCGCCGATGCCGGACGGCGGGTCGACGTAGTAGTACAGGCCGAGGACCTTCGCGTCCGCGGCATCCGAGTCGAACGTGGCCGTGATGACCCACGGCCGTCCCTCGGGCTTGTGGACGACCTTCACGTCGCGCGTGACCTTCGCCTTGCCGGGCTCGAGCTTCGCCATCCGCTCGAACGCGAACGTCCTCGTCTGGCCGACCTCGAGGCCGCCCATGCCGGGGCACGGGATCGGGGAAGGCTGCTGCGGAGCCGCGATGCCCGGGCCGGGGCCCACCTGCTGCGTCTGGACCTGGACCTGGGCCGCCGCAGGCAGAGCCGCGAGCAGGACCGCACACGTGACGAGAGTCGTTTTCATCCGTTCTCCTGAACCCATTTCCCGCCGCCGGATCGGCGCGGGCGAACCATCAACGCGAGGACCGTGCCAGCAGCTCCCGGAGCGATTCTTCGTGCCATCCGACGAGAAGGCGGCGCCCGACGCGCAGCATCGGCGCGCGGAAGTTGCCCGTCGGCCCCCGGAGGTCGTCGAGGGAGACCTCGCGCGCCGGGAGGGTCCGTGCCGTTTTGCCCCTCGCGAGCGTCACCTCGTCGACTTCCTTCAGCAGGGCCTTCGCGTCCGCGTCCGTGAGCGGGCGGGAACGGGCCGGGCGCTCGTCGCGCACGTCCGACTTCGACTTCTCGAGCACCTCACGGGTGCGTCCGCAGCTCGTTCAACCGACCCGATGGTAGTAGAAGTCGACGCGTCCCACGGCCCCTCCGGCCCCAAAGTGTAGCAGCCGGCCTGTCAGGGCGCGGTCGCGAACTCGAACAGGATCCTCTTCATCCGCTCGAGCCCCTCGAGGTAGAACGGGACCACGATGCGCTCGCTGTGGTGGTGGATCGTCGTGGCGTCGAAGTAGCCGACCGCGAAGGGCGAGACGCCGAAGGCGCGCAGCCCCCTGGCCCTCAGGAACGAGCTCGACGTGTACTGGCCCGACAGGATGTACGGCCCGACCGGCACGTGGGCCGGATCCAGACCGAAAACCTCCGTCACGGCGCGCCAGGCCGGGCCTTCGGCCGGAGTCGCGACGCAGTCGTCCGTCTTGAGGACGATGCGCTTCGTGAGGTGCCGCGCGAGGAGCCAGCCGTCGAGCTCCGCCTCGGCCGCCGCCACGGACGAGCCCGGGAGGAGCGTCCGGACGACCCGCATCGAGAACCCCCCCTCGGGCCGCTCCGCAATGCGGCCCGTGTAGGCCATGTCCTTCAGGAGCGAACGGTAGACCTCCGGCACGACCTTCCAGAATTCCGTCCCCGGTCCGATCTTCGCGGGGTCGTCGAGCATCCGGCGCCCCCAGACGTCCGATCGGGAGGGCGCGATGAACCGCAGGAAGTCCCGCACCGCCGGCACCACCTTCAGAGGCTCGGCTTCGTCCCGCGCCTTCACGACCGCCGCGAGGTCCTCGAGCGGGCCTTTCTCGGCCGCGAGGACGTCCACGGAGAGGATCGCCTTCTGCATGACCTCGACGCCGAACCTCTCGATCTCCGTCGTGTTCACCTCGTTGACGCCGCCCTCGTTGAAGACGTCCGTGACGCCGGCCACGAGGTCGGGACGATTCGCGAGCAGCCACCCGAACCCGAGCGTCTGGTCGTAGGACTCCTCCCCCGACTCCATGACGAACACGATGTCGCGCTCGGGCGCGATGCCCGACCGCGCGAGCGCCGTGAGCGCAAGGAGGTGCGCGACCGCCTGCGCCTTCATGTCGAGAGCACCGCGCGCGATGATGTTCGAGGCGTACTCCTTGTCTCCACGTTCGGCGGCGAACGGGGGCTTCACCCAGTCCGAGAGGTTGCCCGCCGGGACGACGTCCGCGTGCGCGAGAAGCGCGAGCGCCTCTCCGCGGCGCCGGCCCGGCAGCCGGGCCACGAGGATCGGGCGCTGGGGGTCGCGGCCGGTCACGACCGGTGGGATTCCCGCGCACGCGAGCTCCCGCGCGAAGACGTCGATCACGGGCCGCGTGATTCCGGGCGGGTTGGAGCTGTCGAGGCGCAGGACCTCGACGAGCAGCTTCACCTCGGGCCGCTCCATCGCGGAGGCGGCCTCGAGATCGAGACGGCGGACCGGCACGCCGGGCTCGCGGCGCGCGAGGATGCGCGGGAGGAGCCAGACGGCCGCGGCGACGGCGGCGGCACCGCCGTAGAGCACCAGGCGGCGCCGGGTGTTGCGTGAAAGCGGGCTCATGCAGCGGCGGAACCGCGACGGCGAATCGCCCACGCGAGCGCGAGGGCGGCAGCCGTCGCCGCGGTGACCAACGCCCCTATCTTCACCCACCGCGTCTCCGGCCGCAACGCGAGGACGTGCCGGCCGGGTGGGACGCGGACCCCCGCGAAGCCGAATGCCATTGGGACCGCGGAGGCCGGCCGGCCGTCGAGCGTCGCGTCCTCGACCGCCTCGCGGAGGCGCCAGAGCATGAGGAACCCCTCGCCCGGGCCGTCGACCTCGACGTCCAGGTCGAGCCCGGAGGGCCGGTCGCCCAGCCTGAGGATGCGGCCGCCCCCGGGCGCGTCCGGAAAACCCGGCAGCGCCGCGTCGACGTACGCCGTCCCCGCGTCGGCGCCTTCCTCGAGGAACCGCTTGAAGACGGCCCGGGCGTCGTCCGAGGCCACGACGCGGGACGCGAACCGGAACGGCGGCACCGGGTCCGCGACCCGAAGGAGGCGCGGCCGGTATCGCCCGTCCGCGCCCCGTTCGCTCACGAGGACCGCGGAAGCGCCCGCGGCGCGGACGATCCGGAGCGGCAGGGGGTCCGGCGTCGGCACCGCGCGGCCGAAGAGCCGCATCCACTCGAAGACTTCGACCGACAGCGACAGGTCGTAGTCCTTGTCGAAGACGTAGCCGGCGCCGAAGAGCGAGCCGTACGCGGGCAGCAGCGACGCGCGCGCCGTGACGCTCGACGCGGCGAGGTCCTGCGTGTCGTAGACCGGAACGGGCGCGTAGAGGTCACGGTGGAAGATGCGCGGCGGCGGAGCGTCGCCGCCGGCCGGCTCCCATCGTTCGAGGAGCGCCGGGGGCCGGGTCAGGACGGAACCGTCCTCCACGGGCGAGAGGCCGCGGGCCATCGGCTCGCGGTCGACGAGCACCGCGAGCGCGAGGAGAGGCAGGACGACGCGCCGCGCCCGCGGGGAAAGCGCGGCGTCGAGCCGCGCGAGCCCGAGCGCCACGAGCGTCGCGAGCCCGAAGCCCGCGAGCGCCGCGTGGCGTTCCGGATAGCGGAGCGACGCGAAGAACGGCAACGTCTTCACCGCGAAGTGGAACGCCGGCGTCGCGCCCGCCACGGCGAGGAGAACTCCCGCGGACGCGAGAACGGCCGAGGCGATGCGCAGCGGGCCGCGCTGCGCGAGGCCGATAAGGACGAGGAGCCAAGCGACGCGCCCCGGAGTCAGCGACGGGAGGTACGGGTAGTGGGTGGCGCCGGGGGCGGTGGAGACGCGCGTCCAGTCCGCGACGAGTCCGTCCAGGAAGAACTCTTTCAGACGCGCGGGCTCGAGCGGCTCGAGCGCCGCGGCGCCCTCGGACATTCCGCCGCCGGGACCACGGATGCTGCGCGCGGCCGTGGCGGCGGCTGGTGCGAGCGCGACGGCCGAGAGGCCGGCCGCGATTGCCGCCGCGGCCGCCAGGGCCACGGCGGCCCGGCCACGCCGCGGAGCGGGCGTGCCCGCCGGCCCGGGCGGGGCCGCCGCGACGAGCATCGCCGCGACGGCGGCCCCGTAGAGGAGGAACTCGGGCGCCGACGCGACGGCGACAAGGGCGGCCGCCGCCGCGGTCTTCGCGGCGCTGCGCGCCGACGGATTGCGCACGGTGTCGAGGACGAACGCCGCGAACCACGGAAGGACCGACAGCGCCGACAGCGTCGGCGGGAACGGCACGACCGAGACCGTCGTCCCCGCGAGCGCGAAGACGAGGCCCGAGAGCGCCGCCGGCGCCGCCGCGAGGCCCAGCCGGCGCGCGAACGCGGCGAAGCCCGCGACGAGCAGCGCGAGATGGAGGAGCATCCACGCCTTCATCGCCGCGCCGAGAGGCAGCGCGAGGAAGAGGAGGTTCGCCGGGTCGAAGGGCGCCGCCGACGGACCTCCGAGCAGCGGCGCGCCTCCCCAGCGGAAGCGGTCCACCCACGGAAGCTCTCCACGCGACAGCCCCTCGGCTAGGTGCGCCTTGAGCGGATAGAAGTAGAAAAGCAGGTCGCGGCCGACGGGAACGCTGCTCCCGAAGAACGCGCGGTACGGGACCCACGCGAGAAGGATCGCCCCGAGGAGGAGCGCCGCGCGCCTGAGCCTCACGCCGGCCTCCCCGCGCGGAGGAGCGCCGCCGCGGCGGCGAGGGCCGCCAGGGAGACGGCCAGGCCGGCGCCGAAGAGCGGGTTCGCGTAGCGGAGCGTGACGTCGTGGACGCCCTTCGGAAGCTTCGCTTCCATGCGCCATCCGTCCGCCGGGGTCAGAGCGATCTCCCGGCCGTCCGCGTGTGCGCGCCAGTTGGGGTCGAACGTCCGGCCGATCCACAGCGTCGCGGACGGAAGCGTGACGTCGGCGCGGAGGACGACGCGCGCGGGCCGGCGCTCGACGACGAGCACCGAGCCCCCTTCGCCCTCGGGCAGCAGCGCGAACTCCGGCCGCGCGCCCGCGATCCGGACGAAGCGGTCCGATCCCCACCGGCCGATCTCCTCGGTCGCGGCGGGATCCGGTCCGGGCGACGCCGTCCGGACGAGCGCGACGCCGGCGGCACGCAGGATCCGCACCTTCTCCTCGCCCCACGGCATGGCCGCGAGCGCCGCGGTCCAGCGCACGGCGGGAGCCGCCGTCAGGCGGTCCACGTCGTTGTCTCCGAGGTAGCGGATTCCGAAGACCACCCCGGTCGCGGGCCGGAGGAGGTCGAGCCCTCCCGCCTCGAGCGTGCGCCGAACGACCGTGGCCCGGTCGTCCGCGCCGTCGTCGAAAAACCGGCCGTCTCCCGCTTGTGCGCGCACGAGGGCGACCTCGGGCGTCTCCTTGCGATAGAGATCCGGCGGCCCGCCGGGACACGTCCCGGCGACGCGTCGCGCCGCGTCGCCGAGGAAGAGAAGCGCGACGAGGGTGCTCAGGAGCAACGGGTGACGAAGATTTTCTTTGAAGGTGAAGAGGGGCGATGCGCTCCGGAACGCGGCGGTGCACACGACGAGCGTCGCGGTCGCCGTGAGCAACGGCATTCGAAGGACCTGAGCCACCGCCGCGCCAGACGCGTCGCCCGCGCCCAGCCCCACCACCCACAACACCTTTCTAAGAAAATCTTCAGCGCCAATACACAAGCCGAGGAGGGTGCCGCACAAGAGAGCGAGCACGCCAGCTGTCCGAAGCAAGACTCTCCGCGCGCTTTCCCGAACGTCACGCTCGCCGAAGAAGACGGCGTCCACCCCGACAGCCGCCGCAGCCGCGAGCGCGAACGTCGCGAGGAGCCACCACTTCTCCGGGTAGCGCACGGACGAAAGCGCGGAGGCGACCGCGCCGTAGCCCGGGAGGAAGCGGCCGAACGACAGGACGGCCGCGCCGCCCGCGACGAGGAGCGCCGCGCGCCCGCGCGGGTCGCGCCACGCGGCCGCCGCGAAGAGGAGCGGCAGGACGCCCAGCGCGAGGTCGTCGAAGTACGGGCCCGAGGCGTCGAACGTCGACGCGCCCCAGTGGGGGCCCTCTGCCGCGTCGCCCGTGAGCCTCGGCTCGAGGAGCGTCAGCACGCGCGCGGGACGCACGGACCAGAAGAGCGCGCCGTGCTCGGGACGCATCCCGGACGCCCGCGCCGAGCGCGCGACCTCGGCCGCCGCGGGCAGGACCTGCACCGCCGCCAGCGCGAGGCCGAGCGCGAGAGCGAAGGCGGCCGCGGGAACCGCACGCCTGCGGCCCGCCGCGGCCAGCGCAAGGGAGAAGAAAGCGGCCGCAGCGATCAGGGTCACGGCAGGCTCGCCGCCGAGCGCCGAGAGGCCGAAGGCAAGCGCGCAGAGCGCAAGGGCCCGGCGGCGCGTTCCGGGATCGCCGGCGGCGAGGCGCGGCAGCTCGGCGAACGCGAGGGGCAGCGGCGCGGCGGCGGCCGCCATCCCGAAGAAGCCGGGCAGCGACTGGAAGACGCCGGAGAACAGAAGGACGAGCGCGCCCGCCGCGGAGCCCGGCGCCGACAGGCCGAACCGGCGCAGCGCCCAGTAGAAGAGGAGGAGCACGAGCGCCGTGTTCGCGAGGGAGAGGCCCGTCGGCCCGACGACCGCGACGAGCGGCGAGAGCGGCCAGAACACGGCGGCGTTCGGGTCGGCGGCGAAGGGCCGTCCGCCCGACGTCCAGTCGTTCCAGAGGGGCCACTCGCCGGCGGCGATGAAGCGCGCGAGCAGGCTCCGCCACGGCACGAAGAAAAAGCCCGCGTCGCGCCTGTAGAGCGTCCCGCCGGTCACGAGCTCGTGAAACCGCGCCGCGAACGCGGTGCAAAGGACGGCGAGGGCCGCGGCGTCCGGCAGCCGGGAGGCTCTGGCCGGTCCCGCCGCCATCGACGTCAGGGCTTCCGGGCGAGGACGAGGAGCGACATCCCGAAGGACGGTTCCGTGTCCTCCTCGGCCCTGAGGAGCGGCATGAGCCACTTGAACGCGCCGAGCTGCTGCCGCGGGAGAACCCGGCGGCGGAGGACGCGCGAGTTCAGCCACCATCCGAAGACGCCCGGCCGGTTCAGGTAACGGATCTTCTCCACGGCGAAACCGGACTCGGCCACGAGCCGCTCGAGGCCGGCCTTTTCGTACCGGCGGTAGTGGAGCAGAGCTTCGTCGAGCGTCCCGTAGAGAGCCGGCAAGGAGGGGACGAGGAGCGCGAGGCGCCCGCCGGAGGGCAGGACGCGGGCGAAATCGCGAAGGGTGGCCGCGTCGTCCTCGATGTGCTCGAGAACGTTCAGGCAGACGATCGTGTCGACGCGCTCGGCGGCGAGGTCGCGGGCGTCTGCGTCCGCGAGCGGGAAGCGGAACGACGCGACGCGGACGTTCGGGCGGCCCTCGAACTTCGCCTTGAGCTCGCCGACGTAGTGCGGCTCGATGTCGGAGGCGACGACGCGTTCCTTGTCGGCGAAGAAGCGCGTCTGGTTCCCGACGCCGGAGCCGACCTCGAGGACGCGGTTCCCGAGCCACGCCTCGAAGCGGTCGTGCAGCCACTTGTTGTAGACGGAGAGCCCCTCCATCCGGCGGAGCGTGATCGCGCCGACGTCGCCCTCGGGCGCCTCCCACCGGAAGTACTTGAGGATCGTCCAGACGGCCTGGAAGCCGTCCTTGATCCCGATCTTCTTGCCCTCCTCGTACGTGCGGCCGTGGTACGAGATCGGCACCTCGAAGATGCGCGCGCGCATGCGGGAGACCTTGCACGTGATCTCGGGCTCGATCCCGAAGCGCTGGGACCGGAGGTCCAGCCGGTCCACGATCTCGCGGCGCATGGCCTTGTAGCAGGTCTCCATGTCCGTCAGGTTGAGGTTCGTGAACGCGTTCGACATGAGCGTCAGGACGCGGTTCCCGACCGTGTGCCAGAAGTACAGAACACGGTGCCCGCCGGGGTGGCCGAGGAAGCGCGAGCCGTAGACGATGTCGGCCTCGCCCTTGAGGATCGGGCCGAGGACGACGGGGTACTCGCGCGGGTCGTACTCGAGGTCCGCGTCCTGGATGATCACGATGTCGCCCGTGGACGCCTTCATGCCCGTCCACACCGCCGCGCCCTTCCCCATGTTGTGGGGCTGGAGGACGACCCGCACGCCGTCCTGCCCGTCCATCTCCCGCAGGATGTCGCGCGTCCCGTCCTTCGAGCCGTCGTCGACGATTACGATCTCGCGCTCGAGGCCGGCGAGGTCGACGGCCTTCACGCGTGAGACGATCTCGCGGATCGTCCTCTTTTCGTTGTAGGCCGGCATCACGATCGAGAGTTTCACGGGCTCTTTTCCTTCAGCTCCCAGAGGATGACGGAGTATCCCATCCCTTCGCGCGCGAGCGGCGTGCCGCGCTCTCTCAGCGCGCGCCGGAGGCGCTCGAAGCCGGCCGCACCGGCCGCGTCGCCGTGGAACGCCATGGCCTCCGGCCCACAGCACCGGATGAACTCCGACACGGCGTAGCGGCCGGGCGCGAGCGGGTCGAGGGGGCCCTCGAACGGCCGCGCCTTCGGAAGGTAGTACGCGGGGTCCGCGCCGCCGAAGTAGGCGACCGTCGTTCCCGAGTCCTCCCCGCGCGCCTTGAGCCGCATCGCGACGCGCGCGAGGTCCTGCCCCCAGTCGAGGTTCGAGTCGTTCAGCCACGCGGCCCCCCGCGCCGGGCCTCCCGCGGCCGCGTTGAAGAACGAGAGCTCGTGCGGGTGGACCGCGAGGATCTCGGCAGCCTGGATCGCGACACCGGCCGTCAGTACGGCGGCGGCAGCGCGCGGCGGCAGCGCTCGGAAGACGGCGAGAACGGCCGCCGCCGCGAGGAGCGGATAGACGGGGAGCATGTGGCGGATCCCGATGTTGTACGACGTCGCCATGCCGGTCAGAAAGAGGTACGCGGCCGGAAGCACGAGCGCCCAGATGACGAGCGTGAGGCGGTCGCGCTTCGCGGCCGCGAGGACGACGGCGGCGCCCAGAACTCCGAGGAAGCCGAGTGCCGACTTCACCGCGAAGGCTACGAAAAAGTAATTCCAGAAGCCGTCGACGGAGAGCTTCCCGCACAGGAAGTTCACGCCGCCGCCGGCCCTGTTCTGGATCGCGATTCCCGCGAGGCCGGCGGCGTAATGGCCCGCCTGCTTCGAGACGCGCGAGAGCGCCACGACGCGCTCCACCGCAGCCGGCGGTGCCTCGCGCGAGGCGAGGAAGATCCGGATGGCTCCCTCGGCGTCGCGGGGGGACATGTTCCGCATCGCGACGGCATAGCACCCGAGGAGGACGGCGGCCGAGACGGCGCCCGCGACGAGGAGGCCGATCGCGGGGAGGGCGGACGCCCTCCGCCCGTCCGCCGCGGCCGCACGCCGCTCCCGGAAGAGGCCGACGAGAGCGAGGACCGCGACCATCGGTACGAGCAGGACGCAGGAGAACTTCGCCGCAAGGCTCGCACCGAGCGCCGCGCCCGCGCCCGCCCAGAGCGTGAGGGAGCGCTTCTCGAGCGCGAGAAGGCACAGGGCGAGGGTCGCGAAGAAACCGAGCGCCGCCGCGAGATCGGTGTGGACGACACCCGCGTGCGCCACGAGGTTCGGCTCGAGGGCCACGAGCGCCGCCGCGAGGAGCCCGGCGACGCTTCCGCCCCAGTGGCGCACGGCGCCGCCCACGGCGAGGACGAGCACGAAGAAGAGCGCGGCGACGGGCGCGCGCGCGGCGCCGAACAGGCGCTCCGGCGTCAGCGTCGAGCTGAAGGCGAACGGGCGCGGCTGCTCGGCCGTGCGCATCGAGAAGGGCTCGTCCATGCGCGGTGGGCGCGCGCCCGCTGCGCGCACCGCGAAACCCGACAGGAGCTTCACGAGCGGAGGGTGCTCGAGGTTCGCGTTGTACGTCCCGGCGATCGCGTACTCGGCGGCCGCGAGCGTGTGGAACGGCTCGTCCATCGTCGGGCTGTCGAGGCGCGCATGGTCGAAGACGAGGAGGACGCCGAGGATCCCGAGCGCGGCGGCGCCGAGCCAGAACCGGAGCGGCCCGGGAGACTGCATCCCGCGATTGTAGGGGGGCCGGAGCGGAAGGATCGCGGACGGGCTGCTACGCTCGCGCCGTGCAGACGCGCGCGCGCGGCCGGGACGGCCTCTTCGTGGCCCTCGCCTTCCTCGCCGCCCTCGCGTTCCGATTCGCGCCGTTCCCCGACGCGACGGCGCACGGGTGGCGACTCCTCTCCCCCGACTGCTACGGGCACCTCCGGCGCACGGTCTCGGTCGCGCGCAACTTCCCGCGCGTCCCGTACCGCGACCCGTACCTGAACCACCCCGACGGCGGAGTCTTCATCTGGCCGCCCGCGTTCGACCTCCTCGCGGGAGGGATCTCGCGCGCCCTCTACGGAGCGTCCGCGACGACGGAGCAGGTGACGCGGGTCGCGGCCGCGCTCCCCGCGGTCCTCGGCGCCCTCCACGTCCTCCCCCTCTTCTTCCTCGCGCGGCGGGTGTTCGGACGCCGCCGCGCCCGGATCGCGGCCGCCGCGTACGTCGCGATCCCGGCCGCCGTCCTGTGGGGCGGTTTCGGGCACTTCGACCATCACGTTGCGGAGGCGCTCAACCTCCTGCTCGTTCTCGCGGCCGGCGCGTGGGCCGCGGCCGCGCCGCCCGGCGAGAAGCTCGCGCGCTCGGCGGCATTCGGGGCCGCGATCGCCCTCGCCGTCCTCACGTGGCAGGGCGCCGTCTTCGTGGCGGGCCTCGGTCTCGCGTGGGCCGCGGTCGCGCTCGGAGAGGGCGCCGGCGCCGCCGCGCTCGCCGCCGCCGCTCTCGTCGCCGGGGGGGCCGCGCTGACGCTTCCGAGGGAGACCGTCCCGTTCGCGTTCGTCTCCTTCGGCTGGTTCCAGCCCGCGCTACTCACCGGAGCGGCCGTCCCGCTCCTCGCGCTCTCGGCGTGGCGCGCACCCTCGCCGCGCCGCCGGCTGATCTGGGGCCTCGGAGCCGCCGCGGCCCTCGCCGTCGCGCTGCCGAACGCCGGACGCGTCCTCGAGGCCGTATTCCGCGGCGGAACGTACGTCTTCAAGGAAGGCGCAGGCGCGGGCGGAGACGACTTCGCCGACGGCGGCTTCCTTTCCTACCCTCCAGAGTTCCTGCGCCTCGTCGCCGAATGCCAGCCGCTCGTTTCAGGCTGGTCCACCTTCACGCGCGCCGTGCGCGAGGTCTCGCCGGGGTTCCTTCTCGTCCCGCTCGCCGTCCTCGCGTGGCTCCGGCCCGCGGCGCGCCGCCCCGTGTTTCCTCCGCGTCCCAGGGCCGCGGCGCGCGCCCTCGTCGCGCTCTTTGCCGCCGCGGTCTTCGTGATGGCGCTCTTCCAGCAACGCAACGTCTATTACCTGTCGATCTTCGCGGCGCTCGCTCTCGCCGAGGCCACGGCGCGCCTGGCGCCGCGCCGCCTGCGCGGCTGGGCGCGCGCGCTCGCACCGATCGCCCTCGCCTCGGCCCTCGTCGTGCTTCCGGGCGCGCCGTACCTCTCGCGCGCGTTCGCCTACGCGAGTGCTCCCGGCGACGACGTCCTCGAGCTCTTCGCGCGCCTCCGGGCGCTCGACCCGCCGCCCGTGGATCCCGCCGCGCTGCCACCGCCGGCGCCGGGCTCGATCCCCGGCGTGATGCCGCCGTGGTCGGCGGGCCACTTCGTGACGGCTCTCGCCGGACGCCCGTCCGCCGCCGACCCGTTCGTCTACGGCTGGCGGCGCCAGTGCCGGCTCTTCACGGCGACCGACGACGCCGAAGCGCTCGCGATTCTCCGCGCTGCGAAGTGCCGCTATCTCGTCACGGCGGACGTGTCGCGCCTCCTGCCGGCCTACGCCGCCGCGGCGGGGCGCGCTCCAGACCCGACGTCGTCGATGTTCGGCAAGCGCGTGCACGAGTCCCTGGCCGAGCGGCCCGTCCCGTTCCTCGTCCGCGTCCTCGATTCGCGCACGGGCTCCGTCCGGCCGGACGGCAGTTTCCAGCCGCGCTTCCGGGTTTTCCGCGTCGACTCCCCCTAGAATCCTCCCGTGCCCGTTTTCGGCAAGCGCGTCGCGGTCGTGATGCCCGCCTACAACGCGGAAAAGACGCTGCACGCGGCCTTTCACGAGATCCCGAGGGAGTGGGTCGACGACGTCATCCTCGTGGACGACGGCTCGAAGGATCGCACGGTCGAGGTCGCACGCTCGATTCCCGGCGTCCACGTCGTCGTCCACGAGCGGAACAAGGGCTACGGCGGGAACCAGAAGACCTGCTACGCCACGGCGCTCGCGCGCGGGGCGGACATCTGCGTGATGGTCCACCCCGACCACCAGTACGACGCGTCCGTCCTGCCCGACCTCGTGCGTCCGATCGCCGAGGGGCTCGAGGACGCGATGTTCGGGAGCCGGATGCTGGGCGGGCGGCCCCTCGAGGGCGGCATGCCGAAGTGGAAGTACCTCGCGAACATCTTCCTGACCGCGGTCGAGAACGCGACGTTCTACCTCTACCTCACGGAGTACCACTCCGGGCTGCGCGCCTACTCGCGGCGCTACCTCGAGAGCGTGAACCTCTCCGCGTTTTCCGACGACTTCGTGTTCGACACGGAGATCATCGCGGCCGGGATCTGGAAGGGCATGCGCATCCGCGAGGTCCCGATCGTGACGCGCTATTTCGACGACGCCTCGCAGATCAGCTTCCGGCGGTCGTGCGTCTACGGCCTGTCGATCCTGTGGGTGATGGCGCGGTTCAAGATGAACAAGTGGGGCTGGCGAAAAGACCCCCTCTTCGCGTGAGCGCGCGGCGTTTCGCACCGGGGCCCGCGCTCGCGGCGGCGCTCCTCCTCGCGGCCGCCGCGCTCCTGACGCACCGCGACCTCGTCACGGGCGCGTCGACGCCTGCGTACCGCGACATCGGCACGACCCAGCGTCCCGCCCGCGCCCTCGCGGCGACGCTCGGCGCCGCGAAGCTCAACCCGGCGGCGTCCTTCGGGCAGGCGTACCGCGGGAACCCGAACCTCGTCCTCGCGTACCCGTTCCCGGCCGCGCCCCGGTGGCTGGGCGTCCAGCTCCTCCTCCACCTCGCCCTCGGGCTCCTCGGCGCGTTCCTGTTCCTGCGCGCCGAGGGGCGCTCGAAGGAAGCGGCGGTCGTCGGAGCCTTCGCGTGGGGCCTGTCGGGTTTCGTGCTCTCCTCGGCCGCGTTCCTGAACGCCGCGACGACGCTCGCGTGGGCGCCGTGGCTCCTCCTCGCGGTCGCCCGCGCGCGCGCGTCCGGGAGCGTGCGCGCCGCCGCGCGGAGCGGCCTCCTCGTCGTGCTCGCGGCCGCGCTCCTCGTCCTCGGCGGCGAGCCGGCCCTCGCGGCCCTCGCCCTCCTCCTCGCCTTCGCGTACGCCCTGCGCGGCCCTTCTCCCGCGCGCCTCCACGGCGCGGGGGCGCTCCTCTCCGGCGGGCTCGTCGCGGCGGTTCTCGTGTCGCCGTGGCTCCTCGAGGTGTGGAGGGCGTCCGCGTTCGCGTCGCGGCGCGTCCGCGGTTTCTCGTGGTCGGAGTTCGCAGCCGTCGGGTTCCACCCGCTGCGCCTCCTCGAGACCCCCTTCCCCCAGCTCTTCGGCGATCCGTCGCGTGTCGTTTCCGGCGGCTTCTGGGGCTTCGCCGTCACGCAGGGAAACCCCCCGTACCACGCGTCACTCTCTTTCGGCGTCGTCCCGCTCGCGCTCGCGCTCGTCTTCGTCCTCTCCGCGCGCCATTCCGAGGCGCGCTTCTGGATCGGGACCGCCGCCGTGTCGCTGCTCGCCTCGTTCACGCCGTGGCTGCCCGGTGCGCGCGCCGCCTACGAGGCGCTGCCGGCCCTCCACGTCCTGCGCTACCCGGTGAAAGCGCTCCTGCCGTTCACGATGGCGCTCGCCGCCCTCGCCGCGCTCGGCGTCGACCGCCTGCTCGTCGAGGAGGCACTGCCGCGCTTCCGGCGGCGCGCGTCTCGAGCGCTTCTCGGGCTCGCGGTGCTCTTCGGCCTCCTTGCCATCGTCACGCGCCTTTCACCGCGCATCCTTTTCGCCGTCCTCGTGCGGCTCTGGGACCCCGCGTGGGCGTCACCGCCCGGCATCGTCCTCGCTCCCGTTCTCGAGCGGATTCCCTCCGAGGCGGCCCTCGCGGGCGCCGGGCTCGCCGTGCTCGGGCTCCTCCTCGCGCGCGGGGCGCGAGACGCCCGCGGCCAGGGCCTGCTCCTCGCCGCGACGGCGGTTTCTCTGCTGGCCTACACGCCCACGGCGATCCCGCGCGTCCCGTCCGAGATCTTCCGGGAGCCGTCGCCGCTCGTCGCCCGTGCGGCCGCGCTCGGAGGCCGCGTTTACGAGCGCGCCGCGAAGGACTTCGACGCCGTCCGGCGCGGGGCGCAGGGGCGCGTCGTGACAGGCGACATCCTCGACCTCTCGCTCGCACAGGCGAGGCAGGGCTGGGCGCTGTCGGGAGCGCCGCACGGCCTCGCCTACGCGTGGGACCCGGATCCCGACGGCAGCTACACGATCCTGAACCGCTACGCGTCCGACGTCGTGAAGCAGGCTCCGTGGGGCCGGCGCCTGAAGTGGCTGCGCGCCGCGGGCGTGCGTGCCGTGATCGCGGCCGACGTCCCGCCGGAAACACCCGGCCTCACGCCCGTCTACGTGGAGGGCTCCGCGGGCGTCCCGGTCACGCTCTGGCGCGTGACGGATCCGCTGCCGGGCCTCCGGCGTGCGGGCCGAATCGTCGTCGCCGGCTCCATCAACGCGACCGTCTCCGCGTTCGAGGACGCGGGGTTCGACCCGGCCACGGACGTCGTCGTCCACGCCCGCGACGCCGCATCCGTCTCTTCATCCGTGCGCGACGCCGCGGCCGAGGCGCGCTTCGTCGAGGACGGAGCGGACCGCCTCGTCGTCGAGACGTCGGGCGCGCGCGCCGGGATCCTGCGCGTCGACCGCAGCTTCACGCCGCGCGCCACGGCCTCCGTGGACGGAAAGTCCGCGACGGTCTACGCGGCCGACCTCAACCTGATCGGGGTGCCGGTCCCTGCGGGAAAATCGCGCGTCGTGATCGACCTCGCCCCGTGAGGGCGACGAGGACCGCGAAGAGGACGAGCGTGCCCGCCTCCACCGCCGTCGAGCGATGGGAGAGCATCGACGCGAGGTCTCCCGGTGAGAGCCAGGAGGCGAGCGGCAGCCGGGCCCAGTCCCAGTAGCACGAGAGGCGCGCGGGGTCGGGCAGGAGGCACGCCCGGAGCGGCACGACGCCGACACCGACGCCGACCTTGTAGGCCGCGTACGAGATCGCGACGAGAAGGACGAGGGCCGTGCGCCAGGACGGCCGCGGAGACTCCCGCCACGCGAGGGCGACGAACGCCGCGCCGAAGATCGAGAGCGGCAGGAGGAAGCGCGGCCCCCAGTACGTCATCCCGTGCCACGCGTGCCACTTTGCGTAGGCGAGGACGAGAAGGACGCCGAACGTCGCCCCCGCAAGGGTGAAGCGCCGCACGTCCGGGCGGGCGCGACGCCCGAGGAGGAGGATGCCGACGAAGAAGAGCGGCAGGTAGAAGAGGGCGCCGCGGGCCGGGGAGAAGAGCTGGCCGAAGAGCCCCTCGAAGAAGGGTGCCGTGAAGCCTTCTCCCGCGTAACCGAAATCGAGGAGCGCACCGCGGCGGAGAAGATTCTCAGAAAGCGCAAGACCAAGACCCAGGGCGGCGCCGGCCGAAGCGAGAACCGCACCCCGGCGCGCGGCGGATCGCCCCTCTTCACCTTCTAAGAAAAACAGCATGGCCGACGTCACGAAGATCACAGGACAAAGGAGCGGGTTCAGCGGTATCGCAAGCGCCGCCGCCACCGCGAGTGCGGCGTCGCCGGCGCGCGTCCGCGCCGGCCCGTCCGCGAGTTGGCCCAGCGCCACGCACGCGAGCAGCGTCCAGAGGCTTTCGGAGTAGAAGTCCTTCGAATGAGGAACGAGAAGGCTGGCGAAGAGAAGGATCAGAACGCTGCCCGCGGCAGCGAACTCGTCGAGGCCGAGACCCCGGAGTCGGCGGAAGAGCCAGACGGCGATCGCGAAGGCGACGAGCTTGTTGAACCGCTGGACGACGCGGCGGATCGTGTCGAGGCGGGCGGCGCCGGTCGCGCCCTCCACGCGGGCTGCCGCCGCGCCGGCCGCCCAGAGCGGCGCCGCGGCGATCGGCATCTCGAGCGTGTAACGGTCGGGCGTGTGCCGCCCCTCGTCCATGAGCGCAACGAGCGCCCCCCAGCGCACCTCGCCGTCGCCCGCGATCTGGCCCTTGTCCGAGAAGAGAAGCGCCGCGAGGACGAGCAGGAAGAAGAGCGCGACGAACGTGCGCGACGGGGGCGCGGCGGGCGCGGCGGGCGCGGCGGCTCCGGTCACCAGCGGTGGAACGCCGGGTGCCCTTCCTTCACCGCGACGAACGTGCCGCGGCACGTCGCCGTGACCTTGCCCCCCGCCTCGATCGTCGCTTCGACGACGGCGCGGTCCGCCGTCGACTCGACGACGTGCGCCTTCAGGTGGAGGGGCTCGGCGATCGGCGTCGGGCGCTTGAGCACGACGTGGAAGTCCGCGGTGACCGTCGAGGGCAGCACCCCGTCCCTGGCCTTCTGCATGAGGTGCCACGCGGCCGTCCAGTTGCTGTGGCAGTCGAGGAGCGCGCCGATGATCCCGCCGTTCAGGACGCCCTCGAACGCGAGGTGGTGCGGCTCGGCCTGCCAGGTCGCGACGACCTCATCGCCCTGGGCGAAGCTCCGGATCTTGAGGCCCTTCTCGTTGGAGGGGCCGCAGCCGAAGCAGACGGTGTTCGGACCGTACGATTCCTGGAGGCTCTTCATGCGGCGGATGATGCCCCGGGTGCGACGCCGGTCGCCACCCCGGTGGCGACCGGCGTCGCCCTCCCCGGGAGTGTCGTCCACACGAGCTTCTTGACCGGGATCTCCCTTTGCTCCCGTGCGGATCCTGCAAGCGCCCTCATGGAGAGCAACGGTCTGCAAATTTCTTCGAAGGTAAGAAAGGTCACCCCGTCGCGCTTCCACGCGGCGACCAGCGAGGCGAACGGCGCGACGAACGACGTCGCACCCTCGATCTCCGTGTGAATCGAGTGAACGTGCATTCCCTCTTTCACATTCACTCGAAGAAATTCGCAGGCCCTCTCGGCCTGAGTTCCTGCGCCTCGAAGCGGAAGGGCGAGCAGCTCGTCGAGCGTGGGCAACGTGGACGGAATCTCGAGCACCCGGCTCGGCGTGCCGTCCGCCCGCAGCGCGAAGAAGGGCTCGCCGCCCCGCGTGTCCGACGACGCGAGGATGCCGTGCGCCTCCTGCACCTCGACGGAGAGCGGCGTCGCCGTCCAGCCCGGCGCTGCCTGGAACGCGGCCGGCGCCCCGAAGATCTCGAGGAAGCGCGCGTGCTCCCTCGCGACGACCGCGTCGATCTCCTCGCGCGACATCCCGGGGAGATGGTCGTGCCAGTCGATGTGGTCCCACGCGTGGATCCCGACGGAGTGGCCCGCCTTCGCGGCCTCGCGCATGCGCGCGACCGTCTCCGCCCGCCCGCCGATGTCCGGCGCGGGCAGGAGCGTGCCGTAGAGCATCGTCTTGACGCCGTACGAAGCCGCGGGGCTCGCGGAGAGGACCTTCTTCACGAAGCCCTTGCGGAAGATGCGCTTGATGGCCTTGCCGCTCGTGTCCGGGCCGAGCGAGAAGAAGAACGTCGCCTTCACGCCCTCCCGTGCGAAGAGGTCGAGGAGGCGCGGCACGCCCTCGAGCGTGCCGCGGTAGGTGTCGACGTCGACCTTGAGTGCGAGCCTGCTCAAACTTCCGGGGGCTTCCGGCCCTTGAGGTAGAAGTCGAGCGTCTTCTTCAGGCCCGTCGGGAAGTCCGTCTTCGGCGTCCACCCGAGCAGCTTCTTCGCCTTCGCGACCGACGGGACGCGCGTCGTGATGTCCTGGTAGCCCTCGCCGTAGTACTCCTTCGAGGAGACCTTCACGATCCGCGTCTTCTTCGCGGCGGCCGCGAACTTCGGGTACGTCGCGACCGCGTCGATGAGCGCGTGTGCGAGCTGCTCGATCGAGAGGTCGGCGGACGGGTTTCCGAGGTTGAAGATCTGGCCGTCGGCCTTCCCCTTCGGGTTCTCGAGGATCGTCATGAGGCCGTCGATCCCGTCCTCGATGTACGTGAAGCACCGGCGCTGCGCGCCGCCGTCCACGAGCTTGATCGGGACGCCGTAGAGGATGTTGTGCAGGAACTGCGTCAGGACGCGGCTCGAGCCCTCCTTCGGGGCGTCCACGTTGTCGAGGTGCGGCCCATACCAGTTGAACGGCCGGAAGAGCGTGTACTGGAGGCCCTGCGCGGTCCCCATCGCCGCGATGACCCGGTCGAGGAGCTGCTTGGACGCCGAGTAGATCCAGCGCGGCTTCGCGATCGGCCCGTAGACGAGCGGCGAGCGGTCCTCGTCGAACTCCTTGTCCGGGCACATCCCGTACACCTCGGACGTGGACGGGAAGACGACGCGCTTGCCGTACTTGCCCGCCATCTTGACGATCCGCAGGTTCTCCTCGAAGTCCAGCTCGAAGACGGAGAGCGGGTTCTTCACGTACGTCGCGGGCGTCGCGATCGCGACGAGCGGCAGGACGACGTCGCACTTCTTGACGTGGTACTCGATCCACTCGCGGTTGATCGAGATGTCGCCCTCGAGGAAACGGAAGCGCTTCTCGCCCAGGAACTCCTCGATCCGCTCGCTCCCGACGTCGAGGCCGAACACCTCCCAGGGCGTCGTCGTGAGGATTCGCCGCGTGAGGGCGTTTCCGATGAAACCGTTCACACCCAGGATCAGGACTCTCATGTGTCTTCCTTTACGCGCGGAAAGATGCCCGACGGGCGCACGAGCCAGTCGCGGAAGGCGCCCGCGTCGAGATCCATCCCGCCCTCCGGACGCGCGGAGAGGATCTCGAGCGTCCGGTCGTCGCCCGCGTAGACGACGACGGAGCTCTCCGTCAGCTCGACCTTCCCCGGGAAGACGTCGTGCCCCGCGTACGGGGCGGGGCGCGTCTTCCAGATCGTGACGGTCTTTCCGAAGACGTCCGTGAACGCGCCCGGCCACGGCTTCGTCACGGCGCGGACGAGGTCGTGGACCTCCTTCGCGCTTTTCGTCCAGTCGATCTCGCCGTCCTCGGGCTTGCGCCCGCCGAAGTAGCTCCCCTTCGCGAGGTCGAGAGGCACCCGCGGCGCCGTGCCGGCCTTGAGCTTCGGCATCGCGCGCGCGAGCACCGTGACCGCCGCGTCGCCCACGCGGCGCGAGACGCCGAGGATGTCGTCGTCGGGCCCGATCTTCACGCGCTCGCAGTCCACGAGGTCGCCCGCGTCCGGTTTTCCCGTCATGTAGTGGAGCGAGGCGCCCGTCTCCGTCGCCCCCTTCAGGATCGCCCAGTTCACGGGCGAGCGGCCGCGGAATGCCGGGAGGAGGGAGCCGTGCATGTTCAGGGACCCGTGCTTCGGCACCGACAGGACGCGCTCCGGGATCATCTTCTTGAAGTAGAACGAGAACAGGAAGTCCGGCTGCACGGCGCGGATGCGCTCCTCGTCGGCCGGGTCGTTCAGGTCGTTCACGATTCGGGGCTCGATGCCGTGCTTGCGCGCGAGGTCCGCGACGGAGCCGAACCAGCGCTCCTCGCCGGGCGTGTCGGGGTGCGTGAACACGAGGCGCACGCTCTCGCCCTGGTCGAAGAGCCACTCGAGACACTTGTAGCCGACGTCCGAGTACGCGCAGACGACGAGGCCGCCCATCAGTTCGCCCCCCACACCTTCCGGATGAGGAAGCGCGGCCGGCCGCGCACCTGCTGGTAGATGCGGCCCACGTACTCGCCCACGATCCCGATTCCGGCCATCAGGACTCCCATGACGACGAAGGCGAGCGCGAACAGCGTGAACACGCCGTCGACCTCGGCGCCGACCACGAGCCGGCGGACGAGGAGGAAGACGCCGAACGCGACCCCGGAGACCGCCGTCACGAACCCGAGCAACCCGAACACCTGCAGCGGGACGACGGAGAATCCGGTCATGAGGTCGAAGTTCAGGCGCACGAGCTTGTAGAGAGAATACTTCGACTCGCCCGCCGTGCGCTCGGCGTGGGCGACGGGGATTTCCACCGGCCGCCGCGCGTACTGCTGGGCGAGGGCCGGGATGAACGTCGCCGCCTCGTCCGAGGCGGACATGACGTCCACGACGTCCCGGTGGTAGCCGCGGAGCATGCAGCCGTAGTCGTTCAGCCTCATCCCCGTGATGAGAGCCGTCGTCCTGTTGACCAGCCGGGACGCGACTTTGCGGAACACGGCGTCCTGGCGGTCCTGTCGGACCGTGCCGACGACGTCGTGCCCGGCGTCCATGGCCGCGACGACCTTGGGGATCTCCTCGGGCGGGTTCTGGAGGTCCGCGTCGAGCGTGATGACGAGCTCTCCGTCCGTCGCCGTGAAGGCCGCGAGGATCGCCATGTGCTGGCCCGCGTTCCGGACGAGCTCGACGACCTTGACGGTCCCCGGGTTCGCGGCGGCGGCGGCCTTGAGGATCTCGAGCGAGCGGTCGCGCGAACCGTCGTCCGCGAACACGACCTCGAACGGCCGGCCAAGCCCCGCGAGCACCGGCAGGAGGCGCGGGAGGAGCAGCGGGAGGTTCGCCTCCTCGTTGTAGACGGGCACGACGACCGAGACCTTTCGCGGGACGCTCATCGCATCGGTCTCCCCTTCTCGACGGTCGCGAGGCCCTCGCGCACGACCGGCTGGTTCGGATTGATCGCGAGCGAGCGCTCGAAGGCGGCCTTCGCGCGCGCGAGGTCGCCGAGGCACCAGCTCGTGAGGGCGAGGAGATTCAGGCTCTCCGCCTCCGGCGCCGGGCGGCCCGAGAGCTCCTCGAAGAGCGGCCGTGCGCTCGCGCAGTCGCCGGTTTCGAAGTACGCCTTTCCGAGCGAGGCCCGGTAGCGGTCCTCCTTCGGGTACGCCGCGACGACTTTCTTCAGGAAAGACACGAGCTGCGGGCGCAGGTCCCTCCCCTTCGCCTCCGTGTAGAGCTTCACGCGCCGGTACACGGTTCCTTCCGGGTCGTGATACCCGTTCGCGAGCGCGGCAAGGAGCGCGTCGTCCGACTCGTCGTACTTCCCCGTCATGTGGAGTCCGGTCGAGAGGTTCACCCAGGCCGTGGCCGATTTCGGGTTCACTTCGAGCGCCTTGCGGTACCAGCCGACGGCCTCGGCGGGCTTTCCGCGGTCGCGCAGGAACGTCCCCACGTTCTGGAACGAGCCGGCGGTCTCGGTGCCCGCGCGGCTGGCGGGCCGCGCGTCCACCGCCGACGCCTCGGCGCCCGTGAGGTACCCGAGCGAGATGAGCTGCTTCGTGAACTCGTCGGCGGCCTTTTTCTCGTCCGCCGCGTTCGTCGCGGGCACGAGGCGTTCGACGGGTGCGGCCTTCGCCCAGGACACGGCCGGGACCGCCGGCCGGCCCGTGAAGCCGGGAACGAGCTTTCCCTCGAACGCCGGGTCCGCCGGCAGGCCGAGGAGACGGCAGAGAGTCGGGGCGAGATCGAAGACGCTCGCCTTGCCGCGGGCGGGCGACGGGATCACGCCCGGCCCGGCCGCCACGAGGATGCCGGGCGGCTCGTGCCAGAGGAACGCCGTGTCGAACTGCGTCCCGGACACGAACGCGGGGCGATCCGCGCCGTGCCGGAAGCCGTGGTCGGACGCGAGGATCAGCGTCGCGCCGTCCTTCTGCGCGCGCGCCGCGAGCTCGCCGAGGACCCGGTCCGCCTCCACGTAGATCGCCGCGATGCCGTCGCGGAACTTCCGGTGGTCGTCCTCGGAAACCGCCGGCAGCTTCGGGGCTTCGTAGCGTCCGAGGACGTGGCCGATCTCGTCCGTGCCCTGGAAATAGATCATGAAGAGGTCGAGGCTCGAACGGTCGTAGAGCTCGAGGCCGATCTTCGCGATCGTCCGCGTCACGCCGAGGATCTTCCTAAAGCCGGTGATCGGGTCCGCGAGGTCCTTCTTCGCCGCGACCGCCGCGTCGAACTCGGCGCGCGAGACGCGGAGCGCCTTCGCGACGTCCTCGTACGGCGGGCTGCCCTCGCGGCGGCCGATCATCCGCACGCCGTCGCCGAGCCCCTCCGGCCACGCGACCGCGGGCGAGCGCGCGAGCGACTCGGGGTCGAAGAGGACCGGCGCGGCGCGGTCGGAGACGAGGAAGCCGTTCACTTTTTCCGCGGGCCACGTCGCCCACCAGCCCACGACGCCCACCGTGAGGCCCTTCGCCGAGGCGAGGTTCCAGATCGCGGGAACGCGGCGCGAGCGGCCCGAGATCGGGAGGCGCACGCCCGTCTTCGGGTCCAGCTCCTGGAAGTCCGTCACGCCGTGGTCCACGGGGGTGCGGCCCGTGGCGACCGTCGTCCAGACGAGCGGCGACGCCATGGGCTGGTACGTGTCGAGGTTCCACGTCCGCCCCTTCGCGACGAGGGCCGCGAGATTCGGAAGCGCGCCCGCCTTGAGCAGCGGGTCGAGGTACTTCCAGTCCGCGCCGTCCCAGCCGACGAGGATGACGCGGGCCCTCTTCGGCGCGGGAGCCGCGGGCTTCGCGGGCGGCGCCGAGAGCGCCGGAAGCGCGGCGGCGAGCAGGAGGGCCACGAGGCGGCGGGCGTCGGGCATCAGCGGGAACCTCCGAGGGCTTCGATTTCGCGCGCGATCGCGGCGGGGTTGCCGCCGAGGCGCGCGGCGCGGTCGAGAGCGGCGCGCGCGCCGGAGGCGTCGCCCGTGCACCGGCGCGTACGGCCGAGCATGAGCCAGGCGCCGGGATCCTGCGGCGTCGAGACGGAGAGCTCCTCGAACACGCGCTGCGCCTCCGCGCAGCGCCGGCGGTCGAAGTAGAGGCGGCCGAGCGCGTCCTGGAGCTGCGGCCGCGCGGGCCGCACCTGCCGCGTCGCCTTCTCGAGAAGGACGATCGCCGCGGGCGCGTTCCCCGATTCCATCCGCTTCACGACGCGGGCGAGGAGCAGGTCGTTCGCGTCCTCTCCCCCGAGCTCGAGGGCCTTCAGGGCCTCGGCGTCGGCGGCGTCCATCCGGCCCAGTTTCTCCCAGGCGTCCGCGAGGTTCGTCCGGAGCGTGGGCGCCTTCGGGTCCGCGGCGATTGCCTTCTCGAACCAGGGGACGGACTCCTTGACGCGCCCGCTCTCGGCGTAGAAGACGCCGATGTTGGACACGCCGTACGGCGTCATCCGCACGTCGCCCGTGCCGGAGTCCGCGGCGACGGGCGCCTGAGCCGAGGAGCCCGAGAGGTAGCCGAGGGAGACGAGCTTCTTCGCGAACTCCTCGCCCGCCTTCTTCTCGGCGGCGAGGTTGCGCGTGATCGGGGCGCGTTCGACCTTGAACGCCTTGTCCCACGCCACCGCCTTCTTCGGCGCAGGCGCCCCGGAGGACAGGAGCCCCGCCGGAACGCGGCCCTTCATCCGGACGTCGGGCGGCAGGCCGAGAAGCCGGCAGAGGATCGGCGCGACGTCGAATATGTTGACCGTCCGCCGCTCCTTCGAGCGCGCGGCCCCCGGGCCAGAGAGGACGAGGACGCCCCACGGCTCGTGCCAGAGGTACGCCGTCTCGGCCCGGACCGACGACACGAGCACCGGCCTGTCCTCGCCCCACTTGAAGCCGTGGTCCGAGACGAGCATGAGCGTCGCGCCGTCTTTCTCCGCGCGCGCGGCCAGCTCGCCGAGGATCCGGTCGCACTCTGCGTAGAAGAGGGCCACCGCGTCCTTGTACCTCTCGAACTCGCCCCGGTCGACGCCCGGGAGGAGCGGCGGATTGTATTTCCCGAGGACGTGCCCGATCTCGTCCGTGCCCTCGAGGTAGAGCATGAGAAGGTCGGGCTTGCTGCGGTCGTAGAGGTCGAGCGCGGTCCTCGCGTAGACGCGCGTCGAGCCGAGGATCTTCCGGAAGCCGGTCACGACGTCGTCGAGGTCGCGGCCGGCGGCCACGGACGCGTCGAACTCCGCGCGCGAGACGCGGAGGAACTTCGCGACGTCCTCGTACGAGGGGCTGCCCTCCCGGCGGCCGAGGAGGCGGACGCCGTCCGCGAGCTCGGGCGGCCACGTGAGGCCGGGCGACTGCGAGAGCGTCGCCGCGTCGAAGAGAACCGGCGACGCCCGGTCGGAGATGAAGAACCCCTTGACCGCCTCGGCGGGCCACGTCGCCCACCAGCCGACGACGCCCGAGGTCAGCCCCTTCGCGGAGGCCACGTTCCAGATCGCGGGCCCCGTGCGCGAACGACCCGAGACGGGCAGGGACGATCCGGTCGCGACGTCGAATTCCTGGAAGTCCACGACGCCGTGCTCGGGCGGCGTGAGGCCCGTGGCCATCGTCGTCCAGAGGAGCGGCGAGGCGCGGGGCCGGTACGTCTCGAGCCGGGCCTGCGCGCCCTTCTCGAGAAGGGACTTCAGGTGCGGGAGCCGCCCGGACGCGAGCAGCGGGTCGAGGAGGCTCCAGTCGGCGCCGTCCCAGCCCACGACGATGACGCGGGGCGGGCGCGCGGCGGAGGGCGCGGGTTTCGCGGCCTGCGCGGGCGACGCGGCGGCCGTGAGGAGCAGGGCCCCACAGAGGAGGGAAAAGGCGCGTCTCATGGCGAAAAAAAAGGGGAAGCCTTTCGGCTTCCCCTCGAGTCTAACCGGGAAAGAACTCTAGAACGAGACGCGGAGCCCGAGGCGGAGCAGCCGCGGGTTCTGCCAGGCGATGTCGCGGTTGAAGTTCGGGTTGGAGGAGTTCGCCGTCGTGTACGGGCCTTCCTTGCGCTGCTTGCCGGTCGAGGCGAGCACCGCGTTGCACGTGCCGGTCGACGTGCAGAAGACCTCGTCGCGCGACGTGACGCCCTGGAAGTCCGTCAGGTTGAACACGTCGAGGAGCGGGGTGATCGTGACGGCGCCCAGGCGGAAGCCGTACTCGAGGTGAAGGTCGATGTTGTACGTCGACGGCAGCGTGTCGAAGCTGCCGCGCGCCATGTAGTAGCGCTCCTGGGAGTAACCGGGGCGCGCGTAGCCGCGCACCGACATCGGGCGGCCGTCCGCGTACACGGCGTTGATCGACGTCACGAGGCCGAAGTTGAACGCGTACGTGCCCGTCAGCTTGAACTGGTTCTTCCGGTTGTTGCGGAGGAGGCCGTAGTTGTTCGGGGTGAGGTCGATGTAGTCGAAGTCCGCGTTGATGTTCGGGTCGCTCTGGCCGTTCTCGCGCGTCTGCGAGAAGTTGCCCGAGTAGTTGCCGTTGAGCTGCGAGTAGATGTAGCTCGCGAGGAGGTAGAAGTTGTTCGAGAAGCGGTGGGTCGCCGTCAGCTCGAGGCCGCGGTAGTAGCGGCTCGGGTTGATCGACGGGCAGTTGCCCGAGAGCACCGTGGAGCCCGCGGGGCCCTGGCAGGCCGGGTTCGTCGGGTCCTTGATGACCTGGAGCGGGCTGTCGTCGCCCGGGTTGACGAGCGCGCACGTCGTGAGCGCCGACGGGGGGACGTAGGAGGCGAGGCCGACGCGGGTGTCGAGAAGGTCGCAGCGGTCTTCGATGACGCGCCCGAGCTTCTTGTAGATGCCCTTGACGCCGAAGGACCAGCCCTTGAAGACCTCGTACTCGATGCCGCCGATGATCTCGTCCTGGTACATGCCCTTCAGGTCGGGCTGCGTGAGCTCGCCGCCCTGAATGGTCTGGTACCCGAAGAAGGCGTAGTCGGTGATCGGGTCCACCTTGTCGCGCGTGTAGTTGTACGCGAACACGGTGTACTCGTTGCCGAGGGCGCGGGTCTGGATGTCCTGGGGGATCGTGGAGTAGTAGCGGCCGTAGGAAGCGTAGACCTTCGAGCGGCCGTTGCTCATCGGATCCCAGATGATGCCGACGCGCGGGGACCACTCGCCGTTGATCTTGATGGCCGAGTTGCCGTCCGCGTCGAGGAGGTTCTGCTCCTCGTACCGGATGCCCACGTTGAGGGTGAGGTTCTTCAGGATCTTCCACGAGTCCTGCGCGAAGATCGCGAGGTTCTTCGTGGTGGGCGGGTTGTCGACCGACGCCGCCGTCTGGTAGCCGGCGCAGGCGTTCGCCGCCGCGGCGTTCGCCGGCGGGCCGAAGTTGCCCGTCTGGAGGTTGCCGGAGGCGTCGTACTTCGCGATGCAGTTCAGGGGAACCTTCGCGAAGTAGCGCTGGTAGGCGTAGTTGAACGCGCCGGCGCTCGTCATGAACTGGAAGATGCGCGCGCCGCCGGGGTACTTCTCCGAGAACGACGACGAGAGCTTCTCGTACTCGCCGCCGACCTTGATCTCGTGCGCGCCCGCGAAGAACGAGCCCACGAGCTTGAAGTCGTCGCGCTTGTACGATTCGTCCACGAAATACGTCGGGCCGCCCGAGACGATCTGCGTCCGGCCGCCGCGGTTCTGGAGATTCGAGAGCGTGTTCTCGAACGGCGAGGAGTTCTCGTTCTTCTCCTCGTGGTGCGAGTACTGGCCCGAGAGGAGGAACGACGTGCCGAAGATGCCGTCGTACTTGGCGGCGATGTCGAGGCCGCCGTTCTCCGTGTCCCAGATGACGCCCGAGTCCGGGCCGATCGTCGTGACCTGGCGGCCCGTGAACTTGCCGGGGTCGCCGAAGACGGACGCGGAGAGCGTGTGGGCCTCGCCGAGGCGGAACGTGAGCTTGCCCGAGTAGAGCGTCGTGCGCGTCTCGTCCGTGCCGCTCGACGTCGCGAAGCCGCCGGTGCCCTTCGACGTGTCGAGGCCGCCCGTCGGGGTGTAGTAGATCGACGTGTTGCGGATGTAGTCCTGGTCGCGCCTCACGCCGTTGACGGCGCCGAAGAACCAGAGGCGGTCCTTCACGAAGTAGCCGCCGAGGTCCGCGCCGAAGTCCATGCGCTTCGGCAGGATGAGCTGGCTCTGGCCGACGGCCGTCCGGTCGTCGACGTGGGCGTTCGAGGCCGCGAGGTTGTCGCTGTCGTAGTAGCCGAACAGGTCCCCGTGGAACTCGTTGCCGCCCGACTTCGTCACGACGTTGATCGTGCCGCCGAGAGCGCGGCCGAACTCGGCCTCGTAGCCGCCGGTCTTGACTTCGACTTCCTGGACGAACTCGTTCGTGAGCGTCTTGCCGACGTTGCCGATCTTGATGCCGGTCGTGTTGACGCCGTCGATGATGTACTGGTTCTCGAGGCCGGTCGCCCCGTAGAACGTGATGCCGCCCGAGTTGTCGGTGCCCGTGCCGGGCGCCGTCGACGCGACGGACGTGAAGTTGCGGGCGAGCGGGAGCCGCGAGATCTGCTCCGACGTGCCCGTGACGCCGATCGTCGTCTTGGCCGTGTCGATGACCGGAGCCTCACCCGTGACGACGACCTCTTCCTTGACGGAAACGGACATCGTGAGCGGGACCGAGGCCACGCGGCCGATCGCCACGACGACGTTGCGGCGCTCGGACTTCGTGAAGCCCGAGAGCGCGCCCGTCACCGTGTACGTGCCGCCCGGCAGCGCCGGGAAGCGGAAACGGCCCGCCGCGTCCGTGACGGCCGTGCGGGTGCCCTGCAGGGCCGGCGACGAGATCGTCACCGACGCGCCGGGGAGCGGAGCGCCGTTGGAGTCGGTGACCGTGCCGTCGATGTCACCGGTGGTCTGTGCGAGAGCCACGTTCGCCGTCAGACCGACGACGGCGAGCGCGAGCACCACGAGGATGCTCAGCCAGCGATTTTTCATTCTGTCTACCTCCTGAGATTTAAGGGATCGATCGAAACTTCGTTAACGGTTTCGCGTAATGAAGACTGGGAAGAATTGGAGCCGGGCTCCTCCTTTCGAAGAAATTCGTTCGGAAGCATCTGAGCCTGTTGCTTTCTCGCTCTTCTCGTTCCTTCTTCACTCAACGCAGGCGCTTGAGATCAATGCGTCCGCACTCCGCCACACGGTGCTGTGACCAGACCCACGAAAACGGGTGCAAAGGCTCTGCCGTCAAGAGTCGCAAGCGTACTCAATCTAAGCCTTTGCAGTCAAAGGGTGCGGTTTCGTCCCAGCCCCCGTGGCCCCCGTCCCGATCCAATTACTTGGATTGGGATTCCGTAATCCGGTTCGCGAGTGCCATGTGCTTGGCGTTGTTCTCGCGGCCCAGGATGGTGGCGGGCGTGTCCGCAAGAGGCGGTTTCGCGAACGCGGCGAGGTGGTCCCGGTGGACCATGACGACGACCTTTCGAGGCCCGTTCCAGAGGGCCGCGAACGCCTCCTCCGAAGGAAAGAGCGCCTCGGTGCCCGCGTGGGAGCGCCCGAAGTCGAGCTCGCTCCAGCCCAGCGCCGCGACCGGCGTCGTCCGCGCGGCGTAGAACGGCAGCACCTCGAGGTAGTGGCCGCGCTGGACGAGGACGGCGTCGCCGTCAAGGGCCGCGAGAGCCGGCGCAACGACCGGCCACGGCGTCACCCAGTGCGCCGCGCCCGGCAGGACGGCGAGGAGGAACGCGATGAACGCGAGCCACGGCGCGGCAACGAGGCAGGCCGCGTCGGCCCCGGCCGTCAGGCGCGGCGAGACGTTCAGGACGAAGCCGCCGAAGAGGGCGAGGAGCGCGCACGCGCCTGCCGCCGCCGCGCCGAAGCGCCCGAGGTAGCCCGCGCCGAAGCCATAGGCGGCGCCGACGCAGAGAAGCGCGCCGAAGAGAGCTCCTGTCGCGATGCGCTCCCCCCGGAACGAGGCGCCTCGAGCGCGCGCCCGCTCGATCCCGAGCGCGAGGAGGACCGCGAGCGCCGGCCAGATCGGGAGCACGTACGGGATGAGCTTCGACCGCGACACGGAGAAAAAGACGAAGACGAGGCCCGAGAACATCCAGAGGAAGCCCTCCGTGGCGCGCGCCTTCCACGCCGCGCGCGAGAGGCCCGGCCACGTCTCCTTCCATCGCCCGAGGAAGGCGGTCCACGGGAGGAACCCCGCGAGGAGGACCGGCACGAAGTAGACGAGCGGGCCCGTGCGCTTGTGCTCGGTCTTCGCGAATCGGTCGAAGTGCTCGTGGACGAAGTAGAACTGGAGGAAGTCCGGGTGCCGCCGGGCCATCGCGACGTGCCACGGCACGGCGAGCGCAAGGAAGACGAGGAGCGGCCCCGGCGAGAAGACGCGCGCGAGCGTCCGCCAGCGGCCGGTCCAGAGCGTCCAGAACACGATCGCGCCGCCCGGCAGGACGACGCCGATGAGCCCCTTCAGGAGGACCGCCGCGGCGCACGCGACGTGGAAGCCGTAGAGCGCCCGCCGCGCGCGCTTTGCGTCGCCGCCCGCGTCTCCCTCCGCGAACGCCGCGAAGGCGAACGCCGCGCCTGACATCGCGAGCGACAGCATCGGGTCGATGATCGCGATGCGCGCGAGGGCGACGACGAGGAGCGACGACGCGCAGACGAGGCCCGCGAGGAGGCCGGTCCGCGCCCCGTACCGGCGCCGCGCGAACGCGGCCGCGAGGAGGACCATCCCCGCCGCCGAGAGCTTGCCGGGCAGGCGCACGGCGAGCTCCGTCGGGCCGAGGACCGCCATCGAGGCCGCGACCGACCAGTAGTAGAGAGGCGGCTTCTCGAAGTAGAGGACGCCGTTGAGGCGCGGCGTCACCCAGTCGTCCGTCGCGAGCATCTCGCGCGGGATCTCGCCGTAGCGGCCCTCGTCCGGCTCGAAGAGCGGCACGCGCCCCGGCTCGAGGACGAGAAGGAACGTGGCGAGAAGGAGGAGGACGAGGAGCGTCCTCTCCCCCGCGTCCTTCGGCAGTCGGATCGTCATTTCCTCTCCAGCGCGATCGGCCCTTCGAAAGACCAACGGCGGACCGGCCGGTAGATTCCGGCGCTCCGGTCGGGCGCATCCACCTGGAAGCGGCACGCGCCGCGCCAGTAGTCGTACGGGGCCTCGCGGCGCGAGTGGACCGCGACGTCGACGAGGTACGTTCCCGTCCCGAGATCGAGAGCGGGCAGCGTCACGCGCGCGACGGCCGGGCCGCCGAGCTTCGACGGCAGGAACCCGTCCAGCTCCGTGTTCGTCCCGTGCACGCAGACGTCCTCGGGCGTGAAGAGACCGATGCCGAAGACGAAATCCGAGAGAGGCGCGCGCGGCGCGACGGCGATCTCGACGGTGACGCTCTCGCCGGAGCGGAACGCGTACCGCTCGACGCCGGAGGCGTCGAGCATCCGGCAGCCCGTGATCTCGACCTCCCGGCTCCCCCAGCGGCGGGGAGGAGATTCCTTCTGTTCCAGAGGTTCAGGCGCGGGCGGAGTCGTCGCCTGTGGCACGCGAGCTGCGGGTTCCGGTGGTTTTTCTTCGAAGGGTGAGTTGGGCTGGGGCGCGACCACGGCCGGTGCGGTGCCGGCAGGCGCCTTGCTCTCACCACCTTCTAAGAAAATCTTCTCTTCTCTTCTCTCCTCTTCGATCCCCTCGGCGCGAAGCGCCGCAAGATTTTCTCCCTGGGCGCGCGCGAGGCGCGCGCCCTCTTCTGCCGCGACGTCCATGCGGTAGCGCGCGAGCGTTTCCCGCGGGTCGCCGAGCGCCTTCGTCTTTCCGTGGTCGAGGTAGAGGACGCGGTCGCAGAGCTCCTCGACGAGCGCGAGCGAGTGCGACACGAAGAAGATCGTCTTGCCGCGCCGCGAGAAGTCCGCGATCGTGTCGAGGCAGCGGTGCGCGAACGCCTCGTCGCCGACGGCGAGGACCTCGTCCACGACGAGGACGTCCGGGTCCACGTGCACGGCCACCGCGAACCCGAGGCGCACGTACATGCCCGAGGAGTAGGTCTTGACGGGCTCGTCGATGAACTCCTCGAGCCCCGAGAACGCGACGATCTCCGGGAGCTTCCTCTCGATCTCCCGGCGCGTGAGGCCGAGCATGACGCCGTTGATCACGACGTTCTCGCGGCCGGAGATTTCCGGGTGGAAGCCCGCGCCGAGCTCGATGAGCGCCGAGACCTTGCCCGTCACCTCGAGCGTGCCCGCCGTCGGCTTGAAGAGGCCCGCGACGAGCTTCAGGAGCGTGGACTTGCCGCAGCCGTTGGGGCCCACGACGCCGAACGTTTCACCCCGCTGCACGGCGAACGACACGTCCGACAGCGCCTGGACGGTCTCCGACGGGGCGAGCGCGGCGCCGAAGCCCCGGCCGAGGAGCGCCGACTTGAGCGTGCCGAACGCGCGCGTCCGGCCCCACTTCCGGTAGGACTTCGAGAGCCCCTTCGCGACGACGGCCGCGGGCGCGCTCAGACGGCCTCCGGGAAGGAGTCGCGCAGCCGGTCGAAGAACGCATACCCGAGGAGAAACGCCCCAGACGAGATCAGGACGAGGATCCCCCAGCGCTCCGGCGCGAGCCAGGCGGCCCGGAAGAACGCGTCGCGCCACGCCTCGAAGAACGGCGTCGCCGGATTCCACAGGAGCGCCGCGCGCAGGCGCTCGGAACGGATGTCGCCGATCACGTAGAGGACGGGCGTCGCGAAAAACCAGAGGGAAAGCGCGGTGGAGAGAATGTCCTTGACGTCGCGAAAATGCACCGTGAGAGCCGCGAGAAACAGACCGAGCCCCGCGAGGAATACACCTTCCAGGAAAAACAGCGGCACGGCCTGCGCGACCGGAAGCCCGAGGGGAACGGGCGCTCCAAAGACGCCGAACGCTCCGAGACCGAGCCCGACGGCGAGGACGGGCAGCGCGAGGAGGAAGTGGATCCCCTGCGCGAGGACGGCGACGAGCGGCAGCACCTCGGCCGGGAAGAGGATCTTCTTGAGAAGCGCGCCGTGCGTCGTGAGAGACGACGCCGCGTCCGTCAGGCCGCCCGCGAGCCAGTTCCAGGGCAGGAGGCCCGTGAAGAGGAAGAGGGCGTACGGGCTCGTCGAGGCGCTCCGCCCGGGGAAGATGAACGCGAAGACGACCGAGTAGACCGCGAGCATGAGGAGCGGGTTCAGGAGCGACCAGAAGAACCCGAGGACGCTTCCCCGGTACCGCGCCTTGAGCTCCCTCGAGACGAGGACGCCGACCAGCGCCCGATGGCGCCAGAGGCCGGCCAGGTTCTTCAGCACGTCGCGTCCATCCCGAAGGACCGATGATACGTAGGATGGGCGCCGTGGGAGCCCGCGTCGCCGCCGAGTCCGTCTCCAAGTCCTACCTGCCGGGGCCGGGCGCGTCTCCCGTGGACGCGCTCGCGGACGTCTCGCTCGAGCTTTCTGCCGGGAGCTTCACGGCGCTCCTCGGACCCTCCGGCTGCGGCAAGTCGACGCTCCTGAACCTCCTCGGCGGACTGGACCGGCCCACGGCGGGCCGGGTCCTCGTGGACGGGCGGGACCTCGCGACGCTTCGCGAGGACGAGCGCGACACGTACCGCCGGCGGACCGCGGCGACGGTCTTCCAGTTCTTCAACCTCCTGCCGACGATGAACGCGCTCGAGAACGTCGCCCTGCCGCTTCTCCTCGACGGCGTCGCGCCGTCCGGGGCCGACGCGCGCGCCGCGTCGCTCCTCGCGGAGGTCGGGCTCTCCGGCAAGGAGCGCGCGTACCCGTACGAGCTCTCGGGCGGCCAGATGCAGCGCGTCGCGGTCGCGCGCGCCCTCGCGAACCGCCCGGCGCTCCTCCTCGCGGACGAACCGACCGGCAACCTCGACTCGAAGACGGGCGCTCAGGTCCTCGACCTGATCTCGGGGCTCGTCGCGACCCACGGGATCACGGTCGTGATGGCGACGCACTCGGCCGGAGCCGCGGCGCGCGCCTCGCGCGTCCTCAACCTCCTCGACGGGCGGCTCGTGCCGTGACGCGCCACCTCCTTCCGCCGCTCGTCCTGCGCCCCCTCGCGAAGGACCGCCTGCGCTTCGCGCTCACGGTTTCCGGCATCGCGGTCGGCGTCGCGACGATGGCGGCGATCCGCCTCGCGAACGCATCGGTCCTTTCGTCGTTCTCGGAGACGGTGGACTTCGTGGCGGGGAAGGCGTCGATCACGATCCTCGCGGACGGCCCGGGAATCCCGGAGGAGACGCTCGAGCGCCTCGCGTGGCTGCGCGGGATCGGCGCGACGCTCGCGCCGGCGATCACGGAGACGGCGGCCGCGGGCGCGAAGGACGGCGAGGTCGTCGAAGTCCTCGGCATCGACCCGCTCGCGGACGCGAACGCGCGGGAATACAGATTTGCTGACGAGGGGAAAAGAGAAGAAATCTTCTCCATATTCGAAGAAGAATCTCTTCTCATCACCAGCGCTTTCGCCGAGCGGCATCGGCTGAAGGCAGGCGACGCCTTCACGCTCGTCACGAACTCCGTGGAGCGCACGTTTCGTGTCGCCGCCGTGCTGCGGCCGACCGGGGCCGCGCGCGCGGCGTCCGGGTCGATCGTCTTCATGGACATCGCCGCCGCGCAGGAGGCGTTCGGCAAGGTCGGGCGCCTCGACCGGATCGACGTCGTCCTGCCCGCGCCGCTCTCCGAGGCCGATCGCGCCCGCGTCCTCGAGGAGGTCTCCGCCTCGCTCCCGCCCGGCGTGACGGCCGGCCGGCCCGAGCGGCGGACGGAGACGGTGGACCGCATGGTGCGGGCGTTCCGCGTGAACCTCTCGGCGCTCGGCGCGATCGCGCTCCTCGTCGGGATGTACTTCGTCTACAACACGCTCTCGATCTCGGTCCTGCGCCGCCGCGCGGACATCGGCGTCGTGCGCGCCCTCGGCGCGTCGCGCCGCTCCGTCTTCGCCGCCTTCCTCCTCGAAGGACTCTCGCTCGGCGTCGCCGGCAGCGTCCTCGGCCTCGCGCTCGGCGCGGCCCTCGCCGCGGGCGCGTTGAAGCTCGTGGGCGGCACGGCGACGGAGCTCTACGTCCCCTCCGCCCACCCCGTGCTGCGCCTCGACCCCGGCGTCCTCGCGTTCGCGTTCGCCCTCGGCGTCGCGACGTCGGTGCTCTCCGCGCTCGCGCCCGCGCTCGAGGCGGCCGGCGTGGAACCCGCCGCCACGATGCGCCACGGCTCCGTCGAGGCCGCGCGCCGCCGGCGCACGCGGCCGCTCGCGTTCGCGGGTGCGGTCCTCCTCGTCCTCGCGTGGGCCGCGACGAGGCCCGGGCCCGTCGGCGGCCTCCCCCTCTTCGGCTTCGTCTCCGTCTTCCTCATCGTCGCGGGCGCGTCGCTCCTCGCGCCGGCGGCCGTGACGTTCGCGGCGGCGCGCGCCGACGGCCTCGCCCTCCGGCTCTTCGGCGTCGAGGCGCGTATCGCGCGCGCGAACCTCACGGGCAGCCTCTCGCGCACGTCCGTCGCCGTCGCGGCTCTCACGATGGGCCTCTCGATGATGGTCGCGGTCGCCGTCATGGTCGGCTCCTTCCGGACGACGGTCGCGACGTGGGTCGGCGAGACGCTCGCGGGCGACGTCTTCGTCAGCCCCGCGAGCGGGCGGTCCGGCCCGTCGCTCGGACGGATCCCCGAGGAGGCGATCGAGGCGATCCGCGCCGTCCCCGGCGTCGCCGACGTCGACCCGTTCCTCGCCTTCTCCGCGACGCGCGACGGCGCGCCGTACACGGTGGGCTCCGGCCTCTTCGCAACCGTCGCAAAGTACGGGAACCTCCCCCTCGTCGACGGGCGGGACCCGAAGCGCGTCTTCGCAGAGGCGCTCGCGAACGGCGAGGCGATGGTCTCCGAGCCCTATGCCGAGAAGTTCCGCGTGAAGGCGGGCGACGCCGTCGAGCTGCCGGGGCCGGCGGGGCCCGTCCGCGTCCGCGTCGCGGGCGTCTACACGGACTACTCGAACGACCGCGGAACCGTCACGCTGGACCGCGCGCACTTCCGCCGGATCTGGCCGCTTTCGGGCGCGACGACGATGAGCGTCGTGCTCGAAAACGGCGTCTCCCCCGAGGAGGGGGCGCGCCGGATCGAGGCGGCCGTCCGCGGCCGGTTCGCGCTCCGCGTGCGGACGAACGCGACGCTCCGCCGCCTCGTCCTGACGATCTTCGACCGCACGTTCGCCGTCACGTACGCGCTCGAGGCCGTCGCGATCGCGGTCGCGGTCCTCGGCGTCTTCAACACGCTCACGGCGCTCGTCCTCGAGCGGCGGCGGGAGATCGGCCTCCTGCGCGTCCTCGGCGCGTCCGCGGCGCGCGTGAGACGCGCCGTGCGCTACGAGGCGGCCGCGATCGGCGGCCTCGGAATCGCGCTCGGCCTCGCCTCGGGGGCCGGGATGGCGCTCGTCCTCGTCCACGTCATCAACCGCCAGAGCTTCGGCTGGACGATCGCGATGCACGGACCCTGGGCGTTCCTCGCGGGCGCGCTCGCGCTCGTCTTCGTGACGACGCTCCTCGCCGCCGCCCGCCCCGCCGGCCTCGCGGCCGCGACGGACGCCGCGGCCGCGCTGAAAGAGGAATGAGAGAGAAAGAAGAGAGATGAAGAGAAGATTTCTCAGAAGGGTGTGTTTGCTGCGGCGCACCGCGGGCGTCGCTGCGTTTGCCGTGGCGCTGCCGCTCGCCCTCTTCACCTTCAGAGAAATCTCTGCTTCCGACGTGCGCGTCGAAGGCACGAAGCGCTTCAAGCCTCTCGATCCGAACCAGAAGATCTCCTTCCCCCGCGACCACGGCGCGCACGAGGACTCCCGCGTCGAGTGGTGGTACGTGACGGGCCAGCTCGAGACGGCCTCGGGGAGGCGCCTCGGCTACCAGCTCACGTTCTTCCGCACGGGAGTCACGGACGACCCCGCGCCGCGCGCGTCGTCCTTCGCGGCGAAGAACGTCCACCTCGCGCACTTCGCGAGGACCGACGTCTCGAAGGGGACGTTCCGTTTCGCCGAACGCCTGCACCGCGACGGCCCCGGCGCCGCGTACGCGCGGACGGGGCGCCTGTCCGTCGCGAACGAGGACTGGCGCCTCGAGGACGTCGGCGGGCGCCTCGTTCTCTTCGCGCGGGACGGCGGGGACGAGCTCTCCCTCGTGCTCTCGCCCGAGAAGCCGCCGGTTCTGCACGGCCCGAACGGGATCTCGAAGAAGGGACCCGAGCCCGAGGCCGTCAGCACGTACGTCAGCCTCACGCGGCTCGCGAGCGCGGGCTGGTGGACCTCCGGCGGGACGAGCGAGGCCGTCACCGGGCTTTCCTGGTTCGACCACGAGTGGGGCTCGGGCTCCATCGGCAGGGAGACGCAAGGCTGGGACTGGTTCGCCGTCCACCTCCTCGACGGGCGCGACCTCATGCTCTATCGCATGCGCGCGGCGGGGGGAGCCGCGACGAACTTCAGCTCGGGCAGCCTCGTCGAAAAGGACGGGCGCGTGCTCCCTCTCTCCTCGCAGGACTTCTCCATCGAAGAGGTCGCCCGTTGGAAGAGCCCGAGAAGCGGCGCCACGTATCCCGCGCGCTGGACCCTGCGCGTTCCGAGAGCGGGAATCGAAATCGAGGTCGTGCCCGTCCTCGCGGACCAGGAGCTCGCCACGGAGAAGTCGACGCGCGTCACGTACTGGGAGGGCGCGTGCGACGTGACGACTCCCGGCGGCGCGTCGGCCGGCCGCGCGTATGTCGAGATGACGGGCTACGCCGGCGCCGGAGGCCTCGGTCTCTTTCGCTAAACTCGGCTCCAGAAACTTCAGGAGGACTCATGCTGACCGGCTTCAAGAACTTCATCGCCCGCGGCAACGTGATCGACCTCGCGGTCGGCGTCATCATCGGAGCCGCGTTCGGCGCCGTCGTCGACTCGCTCGTGAAGGACCTCATCACGCCGATCATCGGAATGGTCGGCGGAACGCCGGACTTTTCCGCGATCAAGGTCGGCGCCGTCCAGCTCGGCGCCTTCCTGAACGCGCTCATTGCGTTCCTCATCAAGGCGGCCGGCCTCTACTTCCTCATCGTCCTGCCGTTCAACAAGTTCGGCGCGAAGATGGCCGCCGCCACGGCCGGGCCTCCTCCGCAGGAGGCGCTCCTGACCGAGATCCGCGACCTGCTCAAGCAGCGGAAGCCGTGATCCCGTGAGAGCCCGACTTGCCGCGGCCGCCGCACTCGCGGCCGTGATCGCCCTGCCCGCGGGCGCCCAGGACGCTCCCGCGCCTCCGAAGCGCCCGAAGATCGGCATCGCCTTCGCGGGCGGAGGCGCACGCGGCGGCGCGCACGTCGGCGTCCTGAAGGTCCTCGAGGAGATGCGTGTGCCCGTGGACGTCGTCGCGGGCACGAGCATCGGGTCGATCGTGGCCGCCCTCTACGCCTCCGGCATGTCGCCGGACGAGATGGAGAAGGTCCTCGCGACGACGGACTGGGACGACGCCCTCAAGGACGACCAGCCGCGCCAGGACCAGCCCTACCGACAGAAGGAAGACGACCAGCTCTACCTCATCAAGGCCGAGCTGGGGTTCAACATGGGCAAGCTCGTCCTCCCGAAGGGCCTCGTGGCCGGCCAGAAGCTCAACTATCTCCTCCGCCGGCTCACGCTCCCGGCCTCGAACGTGCGGGATTTCGACCGGCTGCCGATCCCGTTCCGCTGCGTCGCGACGGACATCGTCACGGGGGCAAAGGTCGTTCTCTCGAAGGGCGACCTCGCCCGCGCGATGCGCGCGAGCATGGCGATCCCGGGATTCTTCGACCCGGTCGAGTGGGAGGGGAAGCTCCTCACGGACGGCGGCACCGCGGACAACCTGCCCGTCGACGTCGTGCGTTCGATGGGAGCGGACGTCGTGATCGCGATCGACATCTCGACGCCGCTCAAGAAGCGCGACGAGATCACGAGCTTCCTCTCGATCGCGGGCCAGACCTCGGGGTTCCTGACCCGCCTCAACGTCGAGCAGCAGATCGCGACCCTGAAGAAGGACCGCGACGTCCTCGTGGTCCCCGACCTCGAGATGGTCGACACGCTGGACTTCAAGCAGTTCCCGAAGGCCTCCTCTCAGGGCCTCCTCGCCGCGAACGCGATGCGCGAGAAGTTCGCGCCGTACGCGGTCTCCGAGGCCGAGTACGCGGCGTTCCTGAAGAAGCAGCGCGTCCCGCGCACGGACCCGGTCATCCAGGAGGTGCGCGTCGAGCCTCCTCCCGGCGTGGATCCGCGCCTCATCGCGGGCCGCGTGGACACGAAGCCGGGCACCGTCAGCTGGCCGATCCTGGAGCGCGACCTCGCCCGCCTCTACGAGCTCGGCGACTACGAGACCGTCGACTTCCGCATCGAAACCGAGGGCGGCAGGAGCGTCCTCGTCCTCGGCGGCGCGCCGAAGCCTCCCGCCCCGACGCGCGTCCGGCTCGGCCTCGTCCTCAACACGGACTTCTCGACCAGCTCGTTCGGCCTCCGGCTCGGCGCCTACTTCACGCGGCTGAACGCGCTCCGCGGCGAGCTCCGGACGAAGATCGAGGTCGGCCGGCAGAACAGCGTCCTCCTCGAGTTCTACCAGCCGACGGACTTCCACGGGCGGTTCTTCGTGTCTCCGACGGTCTCCTTCACGCGCCTGCCGTTCGACCTCTACCTGGACAACGCCGTCATCGCGCGGTTCCGGACCGACGAGTTCGGCGGGGGGCTCGACGTCGGCGTGTCCCTCGGCCGGTACGGCGAGGTCCGCCTCGGAGCCGTTCGCGCGCAGACGAATTTCAAGACGGAGGTCTTCACGGGCCAGCCCGTTTCCGGAACGGCGCAGACGGCCGCCCTCCGGCTGCGCGCCGTCCTCGACCAGGCCGACAGCGTGACGTTTCCACGCCACGGCTGGAGCGCCGGTCTCGAGGTTTTCGAGGCCTTCGACAGCGCCGGCGGCGACGACCGGTACGGAAAGCTGTTGGCGGGGGCCGGCTTCGCAAAGACGTTCCACGAGTCCACCGTCGTCCTGAGCGGCCGGACGGACCTCCGGATCGGGCCGGACCTCCGGCCCCTTTACGACCAGGCATCGCTCGGCGGCTTCCTGAACCTCTCGGGCCTGGCGCCCGGCCAGCTCTACGGCGACAACGCGGTTCTCGCCCGGCTCATCGCGTTCCAGCGTCTCGCACACATGAATTCGCTCCTCGGGACGGGGGTCTACGCCGGAGTCTCGATCGAGACCGGCAACGCCTGGAACTCCGGCCTCACCCTCTCCGACCTGCGGCTCGCCGGCTCCGCCTTCCTCTCGGCCGATACCGCGATCGGGCCGCTCTACGTGGCGTTCGGCCTCGCCGACCGCGGCTACCACAGCTTCTACCTCGCGCTGGGCGTGCCGCTCAAGTAATCCGGTTCTCTGGTTAAATACCGATCCTCAAGGAGGACCCTTTGAAAAAGACGACGATCTCCGTTCTCGCCCTTCTCGCCGCGTTCGGTCTCGCGACGAGCCTGCTCGCCACCATGGACATCCAGAAGGCCTTCAAGGAAAAGTACCCGGAGGCCAAGGCCGTCAACGGCAAGTGCTCGACGTGCCACACGATGGCCCTCCCCAAGAAGGACGGCGACCACGCGAACAACGCGTACGGCAACGACGTCAAGGCGGCCAAGGGGAAGGACGGCAAGTACGACTTCGCCGCGATCGAGAAGAAGGACTCGGACGGCGACGGCGTGTCCAACATCGACGAGATCAAGAAGGGGACGAACCCCGGCGACAAGGCCGCGAAGTAGACCCTCTCCCGCGAGCGAACGGTGCGCCCGGTGCCTCGCGGCCCCGGGCGCTCATCGTTTGCGGGCGCCTCAGCGGTCGCCGGCGGCGTTCGAGAGCCGGCTGTTGCGGACGCTGTACAGGAAGTACAGGAAGAGCCCGATCACGAGCCAGATCACGAACCGCTCCCACGTCGTGCGCGGCAGGCCCAGGGCGAGCCAGAGGCAGAACAGGATCCCGGCGGGCGCGCTGAACCAGACGAGCGGCGTGCGGAACTTCCGCGGTGCGTCCGGGCGCCTCACGCGCAGGATGAGAACGCCGGCGCTCACGAGGACGAACGCGAAGAGCGTCCCGATGTTCGTGAGCTCGACGACCTCGTCGATGTTCATGAGGCCCGCCGGCAGGAGGACGAGGACGCCCGTCACCCACGTCGCGTTCACCGGCGTGCCGCGCGGCCCGACCTTCTCGAACCAGCGCGGGAGCAGGCCGTCGCGCGCCATGACCATGAAGATGCGCGGCTGCGCGAGCTGGAACACGAGGAGCGCGCCCGACAGCGCCGCGACGGCGCCGATCGAGACGATCCCGGCGACCTTGTTCATCCCGATCGACGAGAACGCGTGGGCGATCGGGTCGGCGACGCCGTGGTACGCCGTGTACGGGAGCATCCCGGAGACGACGGCGCAGACGCCGACGTAGATCACGGTGCAGATCGCGAGGCTCCCGAGGATTCCGCGCGGCAGGTCCCGCCCCGGGTTCTTCGTCTCCTCCGCCGTCGTCGAGACGGCGTCGAAGCCGATGAAGGCGAAGAAGATGATCGCGGCGCCCGCCTGGATGCCGGAGAGGCCGTTCGGCGCGAACGGATGGTAGTTCGCGGGCTTCACGTAGAAGGCCCCGATCGCGATGACGCCGAGGAGGAGGACGATCTTCACGGCGACGATGAAGTTGTTGAAGCGCGTCGACTCCTTGATGCCCCACGCGCAGAGCGCCGTGATGAGGATCGTGATGAGCATCGCGAGGACGTTCATCCCCACGGGGAAGCCGCCCACGAGCGGCGCGCCCTGGAGCGTCGACCAGTTCGCGAAGACGTCGCCGCCCGCGAGCGCGCCCGCCTTCGCCTGCGCGAGGTACCCGAGGCGTGCGGAGATGCTGGAGGCGTCCGGGTGAGCCTTCAGGAAGTCGGCCGTGACCTGCAGCATCGTCCGGCTGTCCATCGCGAGCCAGCCCGGCAGGTTGATTCCCATCCCGAGGAGAAGGTTGTTCGCGTAGCTGCCCCACGAGATCGCGATCGCGACGTTCGAGATCGCGTACTCGAGGAGGAGGTCCCAGCCGATGATCCACGCCATGAGCTCGCCGAGCGTCGCGTACGCGTACGTGTACGCCGAACCCGAGACGGGGATCATCGAGGCCATCTCCGCATAGCAGAAGCCCGTGAAGCCGCACGCGACGGCCGTGAGGACGAAGCTCACGATGAGCGCCGGGCCCGCGGCAGGCCGCGTGACGCCGTAGGACGAGTCGAAGCCGCCGGCGAGGCCCGTCCCGAGGCTCGAGAGGATCCCGGCGCCGATGATCGCGCCGACGCCGAGGAGCGTGAGGTCCCAGGCGGAGAGCGCGCGCTTGAGGTGCCCGTGGCCGGGCTCGTCCACGCTCGCCTTGAGCTGCTCGATGGTCTTCGTCCGGAACAGCTGTTGAAGCACGGACCCTCCCTCTTCCTCGCGACGCGGTCGCAGGAGTCTAACGGGCGAGGACGCGGCGCGGGACCTCGTCGAGCGAAGAAATCGCCTCGACGCCCTCCCGCGCGCGCCCGCGCCGGTCGAGGAGGAGGGACGAGAGGCCCGCGTCCCGGGCGCCGTGGTAGTCGTCCGTGAGTGAGTCTCCGACGTGCAGCGCCTCGGCGTGCGTGACGCCCGCGCGGCGCACGGCCTCGTCGAAGATCCCGCGCGCGGGCTTGCTCACGCCGAGGAGGGCCGAGACGACGACGTCGTCCACCGCGGCCGCGAGGCCGAGGCGCTCGAGCAGCGACGGGAGCGTCGAGTCCCAGTTCGAGACGATCACGAGGCGCAGGCCCGCCGCCCGCAGCGCCGCGAGGACGCCGCGCGTCTCGGGGTACACGGCCCAGTGCCGCTCGGCGCCGAAATGCGCGACGAGCTCGCCGAGGAGAGGCTCGGGCATCGCCCCACCGCCGACTCGGGTGAACACGGTCCCGACGAAACGCCGCCAGAAGCCCGCCTCGCCGCCGGCTCCGCCCCAGCGCTCTTCGCCGCGCTCGCGCGCGAGGTCCACGTCGCGCCACGTGGCGTGGACGGCGGCGTGTACCTCTTCGGCCTGGGCCCGCACGCCGTAGCGCGCGAAGGCTCCCCGGTAGACCTCCTCGACCGGCGGGTCGGCCCTCAGCAGCGTGTCGCCCGCGTCGAAGAAGACGGCCCGGATGGGCCTCAGGGCATCACCTGGCCGCCATCGATCACGAGGGCCTGGCCCGTGACGTTCCGCGCGTCGTCGGACGCCAGGTAGACGACGAGGCCGCCGATCTCGTCCGGCGTGAGGACCTCGCCGAGCGGCGCCATCTTTCCCGCGAACGCGAACGCCTCGTCGGGGCTCTTCCCGAGCGCCTTGCCCATGCGTGCGATGCCCGAGCGGCCCATCTCCGTATCGACCCAGCCCGGGCAGATCGCGTTCACCGTGATCTTCCGCGGCGCGAGCTCGAGAGCGAGCGTGCGCGTGAGCCCGATGATCCCGTGCTTCGTCGTCGAATAGGCCGCCATCCCCGCGACGCCGAATCGTCCGGTCACGGAGGAGAGGTTGACGACGCGCCCGCCGGGCGCAAGGAACGGGTTCGCGGCGCGCAGGACGCGCCAGACGCCCGTGAGATTCACCTCGAGGATCGCGTGCCAGGCCTCGTCCGAGCGCACGTCGCCGTCCAGCGGCGAGGGGCCGCCGAGCCCCGCGTTGTTCACGAGGACGTCGATCCGCCGATCCGGCCGCGCGGCCCGTTCGACGCCGGTCGCGACCGACGCAGCGTCCGTCACGTCGAGGGCGACGGCGTGAGCCTCTCCGCCCGCCTTCACGATCTCCGCGGCGACGGCCTCGGCCTCGGCTTCCTTGCGGGCCGCGACGGCCACGCGCGCGCCCTCGGCCGCGAGCCGCAGCGCGATGGCCCTCCCGATGCCCTTGTTCGCGCCCGTGACGAGCGCGTTCTTCCCGGCGAGACGTCCCTGAGACATGCGCGACCTCCGAGGTGGGCGATTCTAGGGCGTGAGATCGGTTCTCCGGGATGCGGGGCTCCTATGATGTCGAGTTGCCATGTCTAACCGCACGTTCCCGCTTCTCCTGTGCCTTCTCGTCGGCGCGTCGAGCGCGACCGCGAGCGAAGTGCTGGCCGTCGCGCATCCTGCAGGCACGCCCGCCACGACGACCGCCGCCGGCGGGAGCTTCCTGACGAACGACCCTTTCTCGGGCCCGACGCCCTCGTGTTTCTCGGGAGACGCGCGCAGTCTGACGTTCACGAGCACCGCGAACGACCTGGTTCCGAGTCAGGCCGGCAATCTGTTCGGCGCGGTGTTCGTCACGGATCTCTCGAACGACACCGTGCAAATTGTCAGCCATTCCGCGTCCTCCTTCTCGTCGACCGCCAACGGCCCCTCGGATTCTCCGGTGATCAGCGAGGACGGGCGCTGGATCGCCTACCTGAGCGCCGCAACCGACCTCGTCACGGGACAAACGGGGAACGGCTATACCTACAACGTGGTCCTTTTCGACCGGTCCACCGGAGCGAATTTCCTCGTGAGTCACGCGACCGGGCTCCCCGGCGCCGGGGGAAACGCCGACTCGTCCGCGCCGGCGATCAGCGCGGACGGACGATGGGTGTCGTTCCTGAGCAGAGCAACGGACCTCGTCCCCGGAGAAGTGGTGGGCCACCCGCCGCCCGGAGCGGATCTCTTCCTGTTCGACCGGGTCACCACGTCCCTGACGCTCGTGAGCCACCGAGCCGGGTTTCCCTCCAGAACCGGCGACGGATCAACACAATGGCACGCCATGAGCGCCGACGGCCGGTTCGTCTCGTTCGCTAGCAGCGCGGGCGACCTCGTGCCAGGCCAGATCGACTGGCAGGGCACGTCGGACGTCTTCCTGTTCGACCGTGAGGCGGGGACGATCTCTCTCGTCACCCGGCGCGTCGGAACGTCCGCGACGGCCGGCAACAACCAGTCATTCGCACCGAGCATCAGCGCCGACGGCCGGTTCATTGCGTTTTTCAGCGTGGCGAGCGATCTCGTCGCCGGCCTCACCGACACGATCCCCGGCTGGCCCAACGTCTACTGCTTCGACAGGCTTGCAGGGGTTTCCGTCCTCGTCAGTCACGCGCCCGGCCTCCCGCTCACGACCGCGGACTCCGGCTCATTCGACCCGCGTATCAGCGCGGATGGACGCGCCGTCGCCTACTGCAGCGCCGCCACCTCTCTCGTCCCGGGGCAGCAGGACTCGCCCGGCCTCTCGAACGACGTCTTCGTGTGGGATCGGCTGACCGGGACCAACACGCTCGTGAGCCACAAGGCGGTGGGCGCGACACAGACGGGCAGCTTCGAATCGCGCAATCCGGAGATCAGCGCCGACGGAAGCCGGGTTGCCTTCATAAGTCGGGCGACGGACCTCGTCCCGTCCCAAGTGGATGGGAACGACACCTACGACGTCTTCCTCCACGACCGCCGAACCTCGAGGACGATGCTCGTCAGCCGTAAGTTCGCCGACCAGGCGGCGACGGGCAGTCTTGGTTCGAGCGGCCCTCGGTTGAGCGCGGACGGGAACCTCGTCGCGTTCAACAGCGACGCCTCGGAACTCGTCGCCTCGGACGCCAACGGCCTGCCGGACGCCTTCCTCTTCAGGGTTGCGTCGTTTGGCGGCGCGACGCGCCTGAGCCTTCTCCCGCCCTGCCGGGCGATCGACACGCGAACGCCGGGCGGGGCTTTGCCACCGAATTCGCTTCGGGATTTCACTCTCTTCGGGCTCTGCGGTATTCCTACGGACGCCATCAGCGTCTCCGCCAACGTCACGGTGACGGGAACGGAGAGCCCCGGATTCCTCGGCGTGTTCCCGGCCGGGCTCGCCGTCCCCGCGACCAGCGTCTTGAATTTCTCCGCGGGCCAAACACGCGCGAACAACGCCATTGTCTCAATCGGAGGAACCCCTTCCGGAACCATCACGGTCTTCAATTCGTCCGGGGGAAACGTCGACGTCATCGTCGACGTCAACGGCTACTTCCGCTGACGCGTCCGCCCGCCGACTAGAATCGGTCCGTGCGGGTCGACGTCCTCCTCTTCGCGTCGCTCAGGGACGAGCTCGGGCCGCAGGTGTCGGTCGAAGTCGCCGAGCCCGCGACCGTCGAGTCGCTGCGAAAGGCCCTCGAAGCCGCCTACCCGGCGATCGCGCGTTTCGGCGGCAGGGCGAAGGCCGCCGTGAACGAGACCTGGGCGCGCGAGACCGACGCCGTGAAGAACGGCGACACGGTCGCGCTCCTGCCGCCCGTCGCGGGCGGCTAGTCCAGCTTCAGTTCTTCCGCGAGGAGCGCGTAGTCCACCGCGCCGCGCGCCGATCCGTCGAACTCGAAGATCGTCTTCCCGACCGACGGCGCCTCGGCGAGCGCCACGTTGATGCGGATCGGCGTGAGGATCTTCGAGAAGCGCTCGCGGAGCGTGTCGAGGAGCTCCGAGGAGACGGCGGTGCGCAGGTCGTAGAAGGTCGGGAGGACGCCGTCGATCTTCAGCGCTTTCTCGCGCGTCTCGTTCGCGTGCTTCACGAACACGCGCGTCTTCTCCAGCGCGGGCAGCGAGAGGAAGTCGAGCTTCGCGGGCAGCAGGATCTCGTCCGCCGCGTGGTACACGTTCTCGAGCAGCAGCCCCGCCGCGGGCGGGCAGTCGAGGACGATCGCCTCGTATCCTTCGTCCTCGAGCGACGCGAAACGCCGCGCGAGCCGGCCCACGCGCTTCTCTTTCCCCTTCTCGCGGAGCGCGTCCTCGGCGCCGAGGAGGTCCTCGCCGGCGGGCAGGACGTCGAGGTTCGGCCGCGAGCCCCTCACGACGGCTTCCTCGAAGTCCACCTTCTTGAGGAGCCACTTCGAGAGGCCGGCGGACGGCGGGAGACCGAGCGACGTGGCGACGCTGCCCTGCGGGTCCACGTCCACGAGGAGGGTCCTCACCCCGGCGCGCGCGGCCGCGGCGGCGAGGTTCACGGCCGTCGTGGTCTTGCCCACGCCGCCCTTGAGTGCCGAGACGGCCAGGATTCGCCGGCGCCGCGGGGTCATGGCGGCGGGTCTTATCATGACTCGATGTCCCACCTGACCGAGTCCCCCGTCGAACCCGCCGGCCTCCTCGCCGCCGTCCGGCGCGACGGAGACGGCGGCCTCGCGCTCTTCGTGGGGGTCGTGCGCGACCACAACGACGGGAAACGCGTGACCCGGCTGGAGTACTCGGCCTATATCCCGATGGCGGAGAAGGAGATGGACCGCATCGCGACGGAGATCGAGGAGGCCCATCCGGGGGCGCGGGTCGCCTTTCGCCACCGGATCGGCAGCCTCGACATCGGGGATGTCGCCGTCGCCGTCGCCGCGGCCGCGCCCCACCGGGACGAGGCTTTCGCAGCCTGCCGGGCCGGAATCGAGGCCATCAAGGCCCGCGTCCCGATCTGGAAGAAGGAGTTCGGACCCGACGGAAGTTCGTGGGTCGAGCCCTGCGGGGCCCCTTCCCATGCCCCCTACGGGAATCCGGATTCCACGTAAACCCATTGAAAAGTAAGGGACTTCCTGTTATCCTCCGGCGCCCCGTTTCGGAGGATGAAGATGTTCCTCGCCCTCAGGCGAATCCATGTTTTTGCGAGCGACTTTTCGCGGTCGCGCCGTTTTTACGGTGAAACGCTGGGGCTCCCGGAGGCGGGCGGGTTCGAGAACGACTGGGTCGAGTTCGCCCTCGGTCCGCTTCTCCTGAAGCTCACCCCGCTCCGCCCGTCGGAAGTCCCCGCGCGCAACCAGGTCGCCGCCGTGTTCTCGACCGCCAGCCTCGACGACGCGATAGCCCGCCTCAAGGAGCGCGGCGTCACGGTCACGCGGCCCCCGGCGGACGAGTTCACGGGCCGCTCGGCCGAGATCCTCGATCCGGACGGCTACCGGATCATCCTGTTCCAGGCCTCCGAGCTCCACCCGGACGAGGAGTGGGTGCCGGCTTCGGGCGTCGACGAGCTCGTGAAGCAGAAGCTCAACGCGCGCAAGAAGCGTGAGCAGGCGCGCGGGACCGGCAAGAAGCCCGCGAAGAAGGCGGCATCGAGGAAGCCCGCGAAAAAGGCGGCCGCCAAAAAGGTCAAAAAGGCGCCCGCGAAGAAGGCGGCGAAGAAGGCCACCAGGAAGAAGCCGGCGCCGAAAAAGAAACCAGGCCGGCGGCGCTGACCCTCGGTCGCGTCGCGTGAGATGGCTCCTCCGGGCGTCACTCCGGAACGTCCGACAGGAGGAGCCATGACGTTCGTTTCCCTCCCGCCTCGAACGGCCTGCCCCAACATCCGCTCCAAACCCACCGCCCTGGCCGTCGTGGCTCTCGTCCTCTCGGTCCCGGCCGTCTTCGCGATGCCCGCGCTCGCGCAGGGAACGATGGGCACGGCGATGATTCCCATCGCCGCGCCCGCTTCGACGGTCGACTCGGTCGTCTTGAAGGTGAACGGGCCGATCCTCGACGTCCTCGGCGGCGCGCTTCAGATCGACGTCACGAACGCGAGGATCACGGGCGGCGAGGACCGCCTGGCGAGTCCGTTGCCGTGGGCCGGCATTCTCGTCGGCTCGCGCATCGTCGCCCACGTGACCGTGCCCGACGCGATCCCCGCGGTCTTCCCGCCGCGACTCCCCGCGACGAGCGTCGTCGTCTTCCTCACGAACTCCGGGAGCCTGTCCGGAACCGTGCAGGGTGTCGGCGCGGCACAGGGGACGTTCACGCTCCTCTACACGAGCGTGAAGACGAACGCGGGGACCGAGTGGTCCGGCTCGAAGGCCGACGGCTCACCCGTCAAGGGCCTCTCGGATCTCGCCATCGGCATGCAGGCCGTCACCGTCGTTTCGACCGACGCGAGCGGCGTCACCGCGAAGAGCGTGCACGCGTACACGATCCCGACGACGCGCATCGAGGCGTTCCGCGGCAAGGTCGAGAAGATCGACGCGTCCGCCTGGACGGTCGACGGCAAGTTCGTGCAGGTGAACGCCGACACGAAGATCGTCGGCGACCCGAAGGTGGGCGACGTCGTGGACGTTCTCGCGAAGGTCACGATCGTCCCGCCGGGCATGGGGATGCCGTCGATGCCTCCCGTCGCGATCTCGATCGTCAAGGTCATCTCGACGCCGCCCCCGCCGACGGACCGCTCGGTGGAGTTCGACGGCGTCGTGGAATCGATGCCGCCGGGCCTCGCGAACTCCGCGGGCGCCGCCCTCGGCCACTGGAAGATCTCCGGCAAGGACGTCCTCGTCACGCCGGCCACCAGGGTCGCGAGCGGGATCGGCGTCGGCTCGTCCGTGCACGTCAAGGGCGTGACGCTCCCGATGGCCGTCTTCGCGCCCACGGCGTCGCCGCAGATCCTCGCGACGGAGATCACGAAGAAGTAACCGCGGGGACCGCACCCGTTCCTTCCTCCACGGCGGGCCACGAGGCCCGCCGATCTTTTTTCGGTTAGGCTCGCCGGATGACGAGCCTCATCGATTACTGCCGCGCCGAGATCGAGTCTCTGAAGGCCGCGAAGACCTGGAAGAAAGAGCGCGTCCTCGAGGGCCCGACCGGCGCCCGCGTGAACGTGGACGGGCGCAGCGTCCTCATGCTCACGTCCAACAATTACCTCGGCTTCGCGAACCATCCCCGCGTCGTCGACGCCGCGCGAAACGCGCTGGGCCGCTGGGGGAACGGACTCGGCTCCGTGCGGTTCATCTGCGGAACGCAGCAGCTCCACAAGGACCTCGAGGCCGCGATCTCGAAGTTCTTCGGGACGGAGGACACGATCCTCTACATGTCCTGCTGGAACGCGAACGAGGGTCTGTTCGCGCCGCTCCTCGGCGAGGAGGACGCGCTCCTGTCGGACGCGCTGAACCACGCCTCGATCATCGACGGCATCCGCCTGTGCAAGGCGAAACGGTACCTCGTCCCGCACGGCGACCTCGCCGCCCTCGAAACGGCGCTCAAGGAATCCCAGGCCCAGCGCCGCCGCCTCTTCATCACGGACGGCGTCTTCTCGATGGAGGGCGAGATCGGGCCGCTCGGGGCGTTCGCGGACCTCTGCGAACGATACGACGCGACGATGGTCGTCGACGACTCGCACGCGACCGGCGTCCTCGGGAAGACCGGGCGAGGCTCGGCCGAGGAGCTCGGCGTCATGGAGAAGGTGAAGATCTTCACGTCCACGCTGGGCAAGGCGATGGGCGCGGCGGCCGGCGGCTTCACGACCGGCCCGGCGCCCGTCGTCGACCTCCTGCGCCAGCGCTCGCGGACGTCGCTGTTCTCGAACGCGCTCCCTCCGGCGGTCGCGGCCGGATCGCTCGAGGCGTTCAAGATGCTCATGGAGGACCCCGCCCCGGCGCTCAGGGTCCAGAAGAACGCCAGGACGTTCCGCGCGAAGATGAAGGCGGCCGGCTTCAGGATCCCCGAGGGCATCCACCCGATCGTCCCCGTCATCGTCGGCGACACGGCGAAGGCGCTCGCGATGAGCAATGCGCTCTTCGAGAAGGGCGTTTACGTCTCGGGGTTCGGGTTCCCCGTCGTGCCGCAGGGCCACGCGCGCCTGCGCTGCCAGATCTCGGCCGTCCACACGGACGACGACCTGCAGGAGGCCGTGGACGCCTTCGTCGCCGTCGGCAGGGAGTTCGGCGTCGTCTCGGGGACGAGTTCCTAGCGCGCCTTACGGCACGACCGAAACGTGGAAGTGGACCTGCACGGTCGGGTAGGCGAACCCGGCGGGCAGCGGGTCGAAGGGCGCGGCCGCCTTCACGGCCTTGAGCGCGGCCGCGTCCCACCCTTTCTTGCCCGACGACATTGAAACCTCCGTCGTCGCGAGCGCGCCGTCCTTCGCGATCACGGCCTGGACGACCGTCTTCTTGCCCACGGCGGGAACTTCCGAAGCCGCCGGCGTCTTCCACTTCGCGGCGACCTTCTCGTACGTCTTCTTCTGGTAGACGGGATCGTGCAGCGTCGTCTGGAAGTAGCACTCGAGCGACGGGCGCCCCGCCGCGAACGCCGCGGCCGCGAGAAGGAGCAGCGCCGCGGCCCCGAGGGCCGCCGCGACGAATTCGTGCCGCCTCACGCCCGCCCTCCGCGCGCGGGCTTCGGCCGCCGGACGAGGACGAGGCGCGCCGGCCGCCCGGCGCGCTCGCACGCCGCGCAGAGGCGCGCGCGGCCGAACGCCGTGCGGCGCGTCCATTCCTCCGCGCACCCCGGGCAGCGGTACGCGTAGCGCGCGTTGCTCTCGCGGACGCGCCGCAGGCGCTCCGTCTCGGGCGCGGCGGTGCGCACGACCCCGAGCGCGCGCGCGACGGCCCAGAAGCGCGGCGAGTGGCCCTCCTCGGCGCCCCAGCGCGCCGCGCAGATCGCGTGCGCCGTCTCGTGGAGGAGCGTCTGGAGCCGGTCGTCCGCGCCCATGTGGCTCGAGACGCGGATCACGTGCGGGTCCCCGCGCGTCCCGTACTGGATGACGCCGCCCGTCGCCCGGCGGCCCGAGAGGATCACGCGCGCGGGAGGAAGCCCATGCGCCTGGGCGAGCGCGTCGTAGCGCGCCTGCAGGTCGCGCTCGCCGGCGCGGACCTCCTCGGGGCCGGGCGCGTCGCCTTCGAAGAGGTCGAGCTGGACGAGGGAGCCGGAGCGGACTGCGTCCATCGGCGGGCCTCCACGTCACGCTCCCCACATCGCGTCGCGATGGGGGGCGAGGGGTTTGTGCAGCACGAGCGCGGCAGCCGCCGCGGCGACGACCGCGGCGAGAAGCTCCAGGAGAGGCACGGGCCGGCCGTGCGAGACGACGGGCGCAGCCGCCTTCACCGCCCAGACGGCGGCGAGCGCTGCGCCGCCCGGAAGCGTCGAGCCGGTCCCGAGCGCGAGCCACGTGAGCCCGAGCCCAAGCGCGAAGGCGACGAGATACGCGTGGACGAGCCCGAGGACCGGCGGCCCGTCGAAGTGCGCGCCGAACGCGAGGCGCGCCGCCGCCATCGGGATTGCGCCGAGCGCCGCGACGGCCGGCGCCGCGAGGCCGGCGGGGACCTTCGCGCGCAGCCAGCCGTAGAACGCGCCGCGCACGACCCGCTCGAAGGCGAACGCGCCGGCGATCGCGAGCGGCACGAGCCACGCGAGGCGCGCCGCGTCGACGTCGCCCGAGAAGGAGGCGTAGTGGAGGAGCCGCGCGACGGGAAGGTACGAGAGCGCGGCGGCGGCGAAGGCGAGGGCCGCGCCGGCCGCAAGCGCGGGAGCGCGTCTCTCCGATGGCTCCACGCACGAATGGTAGCAGGAACTAGACTCCCGTCACCATGACGAACTCCCCGCTTCCGCGCATCGCCTTCGTCGGCCTCGGCACGATGGGCCGCCCGATGGCGGCGAACCTCGCGCGCGCCGGCTTCCCCCTCTCCCTCGCCACGCGGACTCCGGGCAAGGCCGCGACGATCGCCGCCGAGCTCTCCGGCGGCGGCCGCGACGTGCGCGCGGCCGTGACGCCCGCGGACGCCGCGCGCGGGGCCTCCGTGATCGTCTCGTGCGTCCCGGACGCGCCCGAGGTCGAGGAGGTTCACCTCGGCCCGGGCGGCACGGCCGAGACGGCAGCGCGGGATACCGTCGTGATCGACTGCTCGACGATCGACGCCGCGAACGCCCGCACCCTCGCCGCCGCTCTCGCCGCGAAGGGAATCGCATTCCTCGACGCGCCCGTCTCCGGCGGCCAGAAGGGCGCGGTCGAGGGGACGCTCACCTTCTTCGTCGGCGGAGACCCGGCCGCACTCGACGGGGCGCGGCCCGTCTTCGAGGCGATGGGCAAGCGCATCACGCACCTCGGGCCGTCCGGCGCCGGACAGCTCGGCAAGGCGGCGAACCAGATCCTCGTCGCGAACAACCTCATGGCCGTTTCCGAGGCGCTCGCGTTCGCCGCGAAGGCGGGCCTCCCGCTCGGGCCGCTGCACGAGGCGCTCGCCGGCGGCGCGGCGCGCTCGTGGGCGCTCGAGGTCCTCGGCGCGAAGATGATCGACCGCGACTTCAAGCCCGCGTTCGCGGTGAAGCACCAGCAGAAGGACCTCGCGATCGTCCTCCGGAACGCGCGCGCCGCGGGAGTTCCGCTGCCGGGTGTCGCCCTCGTCCACCAGCTCCTCGCGTCGCTCGAGGCCGAGGGCCGCGGCGAGGACGGCACGCAGGCGCTCCTCACGGTCTACGAGAAGCTCGCCGCCGGACGGTAAGATTCGCCCCGAATGGAGGGCCCCATGAACCGGCTTCGGCTGACCGCTCTCGTCGCAGTGCTCGTCGCGTCCTCGGCGGCCCTCGCCGAGACGCAGAAGTTCGAACGCAGCTATCCCTTCGTCGGCGACAAGGACGTCAAGGTCGGCATCAAGGTGGGCGACGCCACGATCGAGTCCTTCCGGATCCGGCACTGGCCGGACTCCGACGATTTCGAGAAAGCCCGGAAGGACCTGAACGACACGCACACGATGGTCGTGGAGTTCACCTATTCGAACAGGGACCGCGACAAGGACTACAAGTGCAAGTACGTGGTCACGATCCCGGCCGGCAAGGACGGCAAGCCGTTCGGCGAGAACGACCGGACCGCGACGCTCGACAAGGGCAAGATCGACGACACGAACTCGATGTTCGTGAAGATGCGCACGAACGACTACAAGGTTGCGAAGACGATCAAGATCTCCTTCGAGATCTGGCGGAAGTAGCCCCCGGTCTCAGGCGCAGGCGCGCGCGCGCGGGCGGGCGTCCTGCTCGGCGCGCCAGGCCTCGCGGCGGCGCCGGTAGTCCTCGTCGGCCTGGCGGGCGAGGACGCGCCGGTAGTCCCGCTTCAGGCGCGCGACCTGCTCGGCGAGCAGCACGCGGTCCCCCGCTCCGGCGGCCTGGAGCTCGCCCTCGAGGATCTCGATCTGCGCCCTGAGGACGCGCGCTTCGTGAAGTTCCGCCGCGGATTCCATGATTCCCAAGATCCCCTTTCCTCGCGGCCCCGGAGGGCCTGCTGCCTAGAGAAGACGCAATTCGCGCCGAAAAGTTTCAGCCCCAAACCGGAGGGCGGCTCCCCGGCGTAAAGAGGACATGATGTCCTCGCGTTTGGCTCCGATCGGATTCGTTCTGCTCGGGGCGGCAGGAGTTGCCTTGGCCACCGAAGAACCGAAGTATCGCATTGAAAGGGATTACGGATCGTTCGAGGTCCGCGTCTACGAGCCCACGGTCGTCGCGGAGACGGTCGTGACGGGCTCGTTCGGCGACGGGTCGAACGAGGGCTTCCGCCGTCTCGCCGGCTACATCTTCGGCGGCAACGACGGCGGACGGAAGATCGCGATGACGGCCCCCGTCGGCGCCGAGCCGGCCCCCCGCTCGAAGGGGACGTCGATCGCGATGACCGCGCCCGTCGGGTCGGAGAGGACGGCCGAGGGCTGGGTCGTCTCGTTCACGATGCCGTCGTCCTTCACGCTGAAGACGCTGCCCGCCCCCGACGACGCGCGCGTGAGGCTGCGCGAGGTGCCCGGGCGGCGCGTGGCCGCGGTGCGCTTCTCGGGCACGTGGGGCGCGGAGAAGTTCGAGGCGCTCGCGGCGAAGCTGGAATCCGACGCGAAGGGGACCGGGCTCTCCCCCGCCGACGCGCCCCCGGTCTTCGCCCGGTACGACCCGCCGTGGACGCCGTGGTTCATGAGGCGGAACGAGGTCCTGATCCCGCTCGAAGGGCGCTGACCCCGGACGACCTTCTACTCGAGCGCTCCGCCGCACGAGCTTCCGGCGCCCGCCGTGCAGCCGAAGCAGTGACGCCGCGTGACGACCGTCCGCGCCGCGAGAGCCGCGACGTCGAGGTCCCGGACGTGGAAGGCGCCGTTCGAGCCGCGCGCGGGCAGGTCGAGCATCTGGTTGAAGTCGCAATCGTAGATCCGGCCGTCCCATCCGATCGAGAGCGTGTTCCGGCACATGAGGCCGTCGATCGTCGCCGGGTTGAAGGACGCCACGAGGAGCTCGAGGTAGCTCGCGAGGTTCCCGCTCGACTCGAGCCACTCGAGGTACCGCGAAATCGGCATGTTGTTCAGGAAGATGAGCCGGTCGAACGCGACCCCGTGCTCGCGGAGGAGGCCTTCCTTCCATTCGCGCTCGGCCGCGCGCTGGTTCGCCGGGAGGAAGGCGCCGACGGGGTTCGACACGAGCGTCAGCGTGCGGCGCGGGTCCCCCGAGCCGTAGCCCGCCTCGTTCAGGAGATGGAGCGCCTGGAGCGACTTCTCGTACGTGCCGTCGCCGCGCTGGGCGTCGGTCCCGCGCTTCCTCCAGTGCGGGAGCGAGCAGACGATCTCGACGCCGCGCTCGCCGAGCCACGCGGGCAGGTCGCGGAAGCCGGACACGAGGAGGATCGTGAGGTTGCAGCGGTCGATGACGTGCTTGCCGCGCGCGGCCGCCTCGTCGACGACGTACCGGAAATTCGGGTTCAGCTCCGGCGCGCCGCCCGTCAGGTCCACGGTGTGCGCACCCGTCCGGTCGAGCGCCGCGAGACAGGCCTCCGCCGTCGCCCGGTCCATCATTTCGTCCGTCCGGTCCGGCCCGGCGTCGACGTGGCAGTGGCGGCACGTCATGTTGCAGAGCTTGCCGAGGTTGATCTGGAAGATCTCGACCGGGCCGGGCCGCAGCGCGTCCCGCCCGCTCGCGGCGAGCGCGCGCGCGAAGTCGCCTCCGTGGGCCGACGCGGACAGGTCCACGGACTCGACCGCGGCGACCTGCTTTTCCGGGGCGGCCAGAGGAGCGCCCCGGGCGTGCAGGGAGAGCGTCACATCGAGGCTTTCTTGGCGTGCTCGAGCATCTGCATCCCGTGTACGAGGGAGGCGCCTCCGCGGATCGCCGCCGTGACGTGGAGGGCCTCGGTCATCTGCTCGAGGTCCGCCCCGTTCTTCAGGCTCTCCTGCGTGTACGCGTCGATGCAGTACGGGCACTGGACCGCGTGGGCCACGGCGAGCGCGATGAGCGCCTTCTCCCGCGCCGAGAGCGCCCCGTCGGCGAAGACGGCGCCGTACCAGGCGAAGAACTTGTCCGCGAGCTCCTTGTTGCCCTCGGCGATCGAGGCGAAGTGCGCGAGATGCTCGGACTTGTAATAGCCGTCCATGTGTCCCCTCTCGCGCTCGGCGCACGTCTACGCGCGGAGCGTCTTGATCTTGCCGAGGTGCCCGTCGTCGTGGTTCGCGAGACGGACGGCCAGCTGCTCGACCGTGATCTCGCCCGCCTCCGGGTGCACGCCCGTCTTCAGCCAGCCCTCGTGCGGGAGCGCCCGGAGCAGCGACACGGTGTCCTCCCTCAGGCGCTTGAACTCCTTGGCGACCTCGGCCGGGTCGGCCTCGGCGTACTTGAGGGTCTCGGCCGCGCGGTCGTTGTCCAGCATCCAGAACGACGGCTTGTCGCCGAACGCCATCTGCGAGAAGCGGCCCTGGTAGACGCGCTCGATGTCGCGGAGGTGCGCGGCGTTCTCGAGCATGGACCACTTCCCGCCGGCGGCCTTGCGGCGGAGCACGTCGTCCGGCGCGCCCTTGAGCGCGGCGGCGAGCGCGGCCGGCGACGCGGCGAGGCGTTCGAGGATCGCGTGGCGGCGCTTGATGGCCTCGATCTGGCGGAGATGCGCCTCGTCGTTGCCGACCGCGTGGCGCTGGATGAGGTCTTCCATCGTGAGCCGGCCCGCGGTCGCGTGGATTCCGGCCCGCGCCCACTGGGCCTTGCCCGCCTTGCGGAGCAGCTGGAGCGTCTGGCGGCGGAGCGCCACCCACTCGCGAACGACCTCGGGCGCCTTCTGGGAGCGGTAGCCCCTGAGGATCGCGATCGCCTCGCCGTCGAGGTTCGGCAGCGACGGCTCGTTCTCGGTGAGGATGCGCGTGTAACGCTCGATGTAGGCCTCGCGCTCCATGTCGCGCATGTGGCAGAGGATCTCGAGGATGGACCACTTGCCGGGCGCGGGCGTCCAGAGGAGGACCTTCTTCGACAACCCCTTGAGGGCGGCCTTGAGCGTCTGCGGCGTCGTGGCGAGCGTCTCGAAATAGCGGCGGCGTTCGAAGTCTTCCATGGGGTCTCCTCAGCCGGCGCGGACGCCGTTCAGGGGTTTGTCGAGCTCCGGGAACAGGAGCTCCTGCGGCTTGAGCCGCGGGAGCAGGGTGTCGAGGACGTTCTGCGACCAGTCGGCGCGCCGGGCCGGGTCGAGTACGACGTGCGGGACGCCCCACACGGCAAGCAGCTGCTGGATCGAACGGTCGATGTCGTGCTGGAAGGCGAGGTCGGTGTCGCGCACACCGTCGAAGCGCGGGTCGCCCACGATCGGCACCTTGAAGAGGGCGTCGTACGAGCGCGTCCAGCTGCGCACGAGGCCTTCGAGGACCGCTTCTTCGGGGGCGCCGGTGAACGCGCGCTTCATGTAGCAGAAGTTGTCGAGCACCGCACGGTCGCAGAACACGACGTCGGCCTTCGCCTCCGCCTGCAGCTCCCACGCGATCTGGGTGTGGAGGATCCAGGACTGCGCCTTGAGCGTCGTGTCGCGGTTGATCGGGAGCGGGCACTCGCGCGCGACCTCCCGGACGAGCTCGACCGTGAGGTCACGCTTCTTGAGCGCCGCCGCGAGGTCGTAACAGAGCGTGGTCTTTCCGACCCCGTGGGTGCCGATGAACGCGACCTTCATGCGGGAGCGAGACTACCGCACCCGGTCGGGACGTGATCCGCCTCACTCCGGCGCGTGCAGGCCATCGTCTGGCGCGCCCGGTCCAGGCCTCTCCCTCGATTTCCGCTGCGATTAGGACTAGTTTGCCGTGGAAAAGGAGGCCCCCATGAAGACCCGTCACCCGTTCCTCGCGTCGGTGCTCGCCGCGGTGCTTCTGCTCGCCGTCAGTCCCATGCCCGCACCGATCTACATGAACATCCCGAACGGGGCGACGCTGGCGCTCCGGACGAAGGTCGAGTTCAAACAGGCGGTCCTCTGCGACGGCAGCGTTCGTCTCGAGCCCGGCTCGTACGACGTCAGCTTCAAGTCGCTCGGCGACGGCTCCGTCCGCACGACGATCAGCGGCAACGGGAAGACCGGACACGCGACCGGGAAGGTCATGGGGCACGAAGTCGTCGTCCAGGGCGGCCTGCAGCCCGGGGCGGCCGCGTCCGTTCAGAAGATCCAGCCCGGCGCCTCCAACGCGGCTGCCGGTCAGGGGAGCGCGCAGGCGAACACCCCGCCTTCCTTCGCGAGCATGGGGTTCACGCCGCAGAGCCAGGTCTCGCTCCGGCAAGAGGGAAACAAATTGGACGTCATCGTGAACGGCCAGGGGTCCAACCAGATCCTGATCGGCCTCCTGCTGCCCGCGGTCCAGAAGGTCCGTGAAGCGGCGAACAAGCCCCACTGACCTCGAGGAGAGCACATGAAGATCCGACGTACGATTCTCGCGTCCCTCCTCTCGGCCGTCCTCCTTCTGGCCACGAGCCCCCTGCCCGCGCAGACCTACACGCTGACGACGCAGGCTCCGCAAGTGACGACCATGACGCCGTTCCAGATCAACGTCTACCTCGCGCAGCCGACGCTGTGCGGCACGACGAAGGTCCTCCTTCCAAAGGGCGCATACGCCGTCAAGATCGAGTCCCTCGGCGCCGGCAGCGTGCGCGCGACGTTCACGGGCAACGGGAAGACCTGTCAGAACCCCGGGACCCTCACGGCCAGCTCGGGCAACCCGCTGGGCGGGACGACGAGCTCGTACGGGACCACGACCGCCGGCCAGTCCTTCGCGGCCATGGGCTTCACGCCGCAGAGCCAGGTCGTCACTCAGACGGTCGGCACGAAGCTCAACGTGATCGTGAAGGGACTGGGCACGAACCAGATCCTCATCGGCCTCACGCTGCCGAGCTAGGGGAAGTGAAATGAGAAGCGTCCTCTTCGCCCTCGTCCTCTCCGCCTCAACCGCCGCCTCCGCGATGCCGACCGCCGTCGAGTCGGGTCCCGTCGTCGCGGCGGGCCAGACGTTCCAGAAGGGCGTCGTCCTCGAGACCGCCGTGCTCTGCGACGGGAGCGTCCGCCTCGAGAAAGGGACCTACGACGTGAAGTTCGAGTCGCTCGGCAAGAACAAGATCCGGGCGACGTTCTTCCAGGGCGGCGCAAGGAAGGGCGAGGCGAACGGCATCATCATCATCGGCGGCAGCAACCAGGCCTTGGGCGGCGTCAGGGGCCCGGGTCCTGGCCCGGCCCCCGGCGGCACGAACGCCTTCTCGTTCAACGACCTCGGCCTTCACCCGAGCTCGGCGCACGCGCTCCAGAAGCAGGGCGACAAGCTGAACCTCGTCGTCAACGGGCAGGGCACGAATCAGATCCTGATCGGCCTCCTTCTTCCCGCGGTCCAGAAGGGCGGCCTCCAGCCCCCGGGCATCAAGCCGGGCGCACCCTCCGGACCGTAAGCCTCAGCGCGGCGCGGGGAGGCCGACCTCGGCGAAGAGCCTCTCCGTGTCCTCGCCGAGGCGCGGCGGCGCCGCCGCCGGCGGATCGGAGAATCCCTCGAGGAAGAAGGGCGGACGGACGGTGGGGACGCTCCGGTCGCCTCTTCGGGTCTCCAGGACGGATCCGAGCGAACGCGCCTGCGGCGCGTGAAGAGCCTCGAGGACGCCGAGCACGGGTCCGGCGGGAATTCCACAAGCCTTGCATCGCGCGAGCCACGCCTCGCGCGGTTCCCTCGAAAAATGCGCTGCGAGGATGGGGACGAGCTCGTCCCGATTGACGACCCGAGCAGCGTTCGTCTCGAAACGAGCGTCCCTCGAGAGCTCGGGCCGCCCCAGAACCCTTTCGCAGAGAAATCCGAACTGCCGGTCCGTACCCACGGCGAGAAGAAACGGCGCATCCGCCGCCTCGAACATCCGGTAGGGCTCGATCGCCGCGTGCGCGTTGCCGTGCCGCGCCGCCTCTCGCCCCGTCACGAGCGCCGAGCCGGCTACGTTGACGAGAGCGGCGAGGCCCGTCGAGACGAGATTCGTCTTCACGTGAGCGCCGGTCCCGTCGCGTTCGCGGGCGTGGAGCGCCGCGAGGATCTCCGCGAGCGCGGCCCACCCCGCGAGGACGTCCACGAGCGCGACGCCCATCTTGTGCGGCGCGCCGCCGGCCGGCCCCGTGATCGACATGAGGCCCGTCGCGCCCTGCGCGAGAAGGTCGAAACCCGGCGCGCCGGCCTCGGGGCCCGCGTCGCCCGCACCCGAGATCGAGCAGGCGACGAGGTGCGGGCTCCGGGCGCGGAGCGCGTCGACGCCGATCCCGCGTTTCTCGAGCGCACCCGGAAGGAAGTTCTCGACGAGAACGTCGGCCTTCGCCGCCCAGCGCCGGACGAACTCCTGTCCCTCCGGCGTGTCGAGATCCACGACGGCCGATTCCTTGCGCCGGTTCACGGAGAGGTAGTACGCCGCCTCGCCGTCGAGCGCGGGCGGTTTCCAGCCGCGCGAGACGTCGCCGCCGCGCGGATCCTCGACCTTGACGACGCGCGCCCCGAGGTCCGCGAGGAGCATCGTCGCGAGCGGCCCCGCGAGGACGCGGGAGAGGTCGAGGACGACGACGCCGTCGAGGGGCGGCCTGCGCATCAGAACAGCGGACGCTTCACGACCAGGACGGTCGTGTCGTCGGAGGGTGTGCCGTCGCCCACGTGCCGCCGCCAGTCCGCGAAGAGCGCCTCGACGATCGCCTCCGCGGGGCGTCGCCAGAGGCTCACCGCGGTCAGAACGTCGCGCGGGCGGTCGTAGCCGTACGGCGTGTCGACGAGGTCCGGCCCTTCGTAGAGCCCGTCCGACGCGAGGATGAGGACGCCGCCCCGGGGAATCTCGACGGCGATGTCCTCGTACGTGCGTTTCGGTCCCTGCCCGAGAGGCAGCCCCGAGCCCGTGATCTCGCGGCAGACGCCCTCTTCGAGCAGGAGCGGGTATGGGTGGCCCGCGTTCGCGAGAAGCCCCTTTCCCGTCTTCGGGTCGAGGGCGAGGAGCGCGACCGACGTGAACAGGCGACCGCTGCGCCCCATGCGCAGCACGCGGTCGATCTCGACGAGGATCTCGGACGGCCTGCGCCCCGCCTTCACGAGGCTCGCGAGAGAGGCCATGACCATCGCCTGCTGGATGCCGCACGAGTACCCGTGGCCCGACACGTCGCCCGCCGCGATCCAGAGCGAGCCCGCGTCGTCGACGACGAAATCGAAGAGATCCCCGCCTGCCTCCGTCGCGAGGACGGTCTTGACGGCGAGGTCGAGGCCGTCGACGGCGGGCGGCTTCTCGGGCAGCAGCGAGAGCTGCATGCGCGAGAGGAGGTCCATCTCGTACTTCACGCGCCGCTCGGACTCGAGCCGCCGCACGTACTCGGGAGCGTCGAGGCGGCCCTCGTCCTCCGATTCCGGCCGCATCCAGCCCACGACGCCCGCCACCGCGAGCGCGGCGAGGGGAAGCACGGTCGCGAGCGCCGCGAGCGCGTTGCCGTCGAGGGCGCGACATGCGACCAGCGCGTCCCTCAGGAGCGCCGACGAGACCGCGGCGACGAGGAGTGCCGCGAGGCCGTGCGCGTCGAACACGCTGCGGAAAACGAGGGCGAAGAGGAGGCACAGGGCGAGGCTCGCTCCCCACGGGTGAAGGGGCATCCCGGACGACAGGTACAGCGCGAAGAGGATCGCTCCCGCCGTCCCGGCCCATGCGCGGGGGAGGACGAAACGCAGGAGCGCGACGAAGAGAACGAAGATCGCCGCGTCGAACGTGCCCTCGTAGAAGGGCCCCTTCTGCGTCTGGAAGAGGGGGTACGCGAACGACGGCCCCGTGGGCCAGGCGCCCCGCGGGGCGGCGAGAGCGGCCGCCGCGAACGCGAGGAGCGTGATTCCCACCGTCGCGGCGCCGGCGCCGAGGCCCGAGAGGATCGCGACTCCGCCGCGCGGCCCGAGCCGCCGGGCCGCGAAGGAGTCGAGGCTCGTCGAGAAACCCGGCACGGTGTCCCGGAGGAGCGACTCGGCGACGGCCCACAGCGCGAGCAGGTAGAGCAGCGAGAAGATCCGGATCCCGATCGCGAATGCGACGAAGCCCCCTGCCGCAAGTTCCTCTCCCGAGACCCCGCCGAGCACCTCGTAGAGAAGCGCAAGCGCCGCGAGGAAGATCGCGATCCGGAAACCGAGGCGGCGCCGGTACAGGAGGAGGCCGAACGCGACCCCGACTGCGAGGAACACGACGAGGGACGGGATGAACCGGTAGAGGCGCCGCGCGAGGCCCTGGGCGTTGAAGTGCTGGGGCGCCTCCGGGTCGCGCAGCCGGCGCGCGACGGAAAGCTTGATTCCCCCGGATTCGAGGGTCTGGACGTTCTCGGCCGGCGCGCCGGGCGCCGCCTCCAGCGGCTGGACGCGGACCATGACGTTCGTCGCGGGAAACGTCAGCTCCTCGCCCGCCTTCTTCCGGCCGCCGCGCACGAGGTCCTCGAGCTTCGCGGCGAACGCGCGGCGCGCGACCCGCGTCTTCTCGTCGGGTCCCTCGAAGATGGAACCCTCGGGCGACCAGTCGACCGCCTGGACCGAGCCGTCGGGCGACAGGGCGATCTCGACGGGCCCCGCGCCGCCCCCCGGGACCGACACGGCGCCCTTCACGGTCCACGCGAAGGCCCCTCCCGTCGTCTCGAGATACGTCCGCGCGTCCGCGCCCAGCCTGCGGTAGGCGCGCTCGAATTCCGACGCGAGGTTCGGCCGCGCCGAGAACACGAGCGTCGCCCGGGTGAGCGTCGCTCCGGCGTCGCGCATCGCGGCGCGCCCGGACTCGACCGCGTTCACCGGGCGCGGCGGGACCGCGCGCCACTCGGGCAGGACGGCGAACGCCGCGGCGAGGCCCGCCCCGAGGAGGACGATCCCCCCGAAGAGCGAGACGCGCGGGAGGCGCGCGCTCAAGACCGGGCGCCGGCCGGCGCGAGCGTCTGCCCCGCCGTCATCTCGAGCATCCGCTCGATGGACCTCTTCGCCTTCACGCGGACGGCCTCGGGCACCTCGATCCGCGGTGCGAGGTCGGTGAGGCAGGCCGCGAGCTTCTCGAGCGTGTTGCGCTTCATGTGCGGGCAGGTGTTGCACGAGCAGTCCGCGACCGGCGGCGCCGGGATGAGCGTCTTGCCGGGCGCCGCGAGACGCATCTGGTGGAGGATCCCTTCCTCGGTCGCGACGATGAACGCCTGCTTCGGGGACGTGACGACGCGCTTCAAGAGACCGGACGTCGACGCGACGAAGGCGGCGTGCGCGAGGATGCGCGGCTCGCACTCGGGGTGCGCGATGACCTCGGCCCCCGGGTGGCGCGTCACGAGGTCGAGGAGCTTCTGCTCCGAGAACGTCTCGTGGACGACGCACGTCCCCGGCCAGACGACGAACTTCCGGTCCAGCTTCTTCTCGAGCCAAGCCGCGAGGTTCCGGTCCGGCGCGAAGACGACGGGGTCGGGAATCTGCCGGAGGATGATCTCGGCGGACGACGACGTCACGATCACGTCCGACAGGGCCTTCACGCCCGCCGAGCAGTTGATGTAGCTCACGACCGTGTGGCCCGGGTACTTCTTGAGCCACTCGGCGAAGAGAGGCGCCGGGCAGCCGTCCGCGAGCGAGCAGCCCGCCTCGAGGTCCGGCACGACGACCGTCTTTTCGGGCGTCAGGATCTTCGACGTCTCGGCCATGAAGTGGACGCCCGCGAAGGCGATGACGGCCTCGTTCGCCTCCTTGCCGCGGCGGGCGAGCTCGAGGGAGTCGCCCACGAAGTCGGCGACGTCCTGGATCTCGGACTCCTGGTAGTAATGCGCCAGGACGATCGCGTTCCGCTCCTCCTTCAGGCGCCGGATGTCCAGGGCGACGTCCTGAGACGGGATCGCACTCATGCCGCTCATCTTAACGCCGGGCTGAACCTCGAAATTCCCTTTGCTACACTGCCCGCGCCGGCGGCCGGAAGGCCCGCGGGGTTTGAATGAGTGCACGCGCTGAAGCCTTGTCCCAGCCTGCCGCGTCCCCGTGGATCTCGAATCCGCGCTGGGACCTGATCGTCCTCTCCTTCTCCGCCGTACTCGTGGCCGTGCCGCCGCTCGTCCACTCCCTCGGGAAGACGACGGCCGGCGGCGTGGACCTCCTCATCACGCTCCTCGTCGGCGGCCCCCACATGTACGCGACCTTCCTGAAGACGGTGTTCGAGCCGAACTTCCGGAAGCTCCATCCGGCGCTCACGTTCGCGCCCGTCGTGATCATTCCCATGATCGTGATCTCGGGCGCCCTCTTCGCGTTCCAGGCGCTCCTCACGTTCTTCTTCACGTGGGCCTCGATGCACGTGTGCGACCAGGCTTCGTACATCGCGTACCTCTACCGCGAGAAGGGCGGCGCCGCGAAGCCCTGGCAGCGCGGCCTTGACGTCTCCGTGATCCTCTTCTCCCTCTACAGCTACGCGATGTACCGGCACGTGAATGGGACGTTCAAGATCGGCGACACGACGCTCTGGTTCCCGGAGTTCCTCAAGCACGCGTGGTTCGCGGACGCCTTCGCCCTCGTGACGGCCGGACTCATCGCCACCTGGATCGTCTACACGCTGAACCAGCTCCGGCGAAAGGAAGTCGGAGGCCCGTACGTCTTCTTCATGGCGCTCACGGTCGGCGTCGCGCTCGTCATCCCGCGGATGCCCGAGCTCTCGGTCTCCTTCCAGGGCTTCAACGCGTGGCACTCCTTCCAGTACCTCGGCCTCACGTACCTGATCCTCCAGCAGGACAACTCGATCGCGAAGGAGAGCCTCGCCAAGAGGCTCGCACAGCCCGGGAAGTTCTTCCGCTACTACGGCTGGAACATCCTGCTGACGACCGGGGCGACGCTCATCATCGTCCTCCTCACGATCGTCCTGAAGCTGCCCGCCGAGCCGAGCTACTACGCGGTCGTCCTGTCGTTCCTCCTCGTGCACTACGCGCACGACCACGTGCTCTTCGCCTTCGGGAGCGGCTTCCGCCCGAAGTGACGGCATTCCGGTTCCGCCTGCGCCGCGCGGCCGCCGCCCTGGCGGCCGTCGCGTTTCTCACGGCCTCTCCGGCCGCCGCCGCGAAGAAAAAGAAGCGGAAGGAGCCGGAGCCGACGGCGGTTCCGCGCCCGCCCGACCCGGCCCGCGTGACGATCACGACGCCCGACGGCGTCGCCCTCGCGGCGTCGTGGCGGCCCGTCGACGGGAACGACCGGGCGCCGGCCGTCCTCCTCCTCCACGATTTCTCGCGCGAGCGGCGCGAGCTCGAGCCGCTCGCGCACAGGCTCGGCGAGGCCGGCTACGCGACGCTCGCGATCGACCTGCGCGCCCACGGCGAATCGACGAGGAAGAACGGGCAGCCGATCCCGATCTCCCCGCGCCTCCTCAAGGATCCGAACGGCTTCCCGCGCGACGTCGAGGCCGCGGCGGCGTGGATGAAGGCGCGCGCGCCGAAGACGGCGGCGCTTGGGTTCTCGGTGGGCGGGTACCTCGCGCTCCTCGCAGCCGCGCGCGGGCAGGTGGACGCCGCCGTCGTCATCTCCGTGAACGAGCCGCGCGTCGCGGACCTCGCCGGGGCGGCGACCCCCGTCCCCCGCTCTCTCTTCCTCCTCGCGTGCGAGGCCGACCCCGGCCGCGCCGACTCGGCGAAGAAGCTCGAGGCGGCCGCGCAGGCCCCGAAGCGCGTGCTGCTCTTCCCGGGGGCCGCGCACAACCTCGCGCTCCTGCGGGAGCACCCCGAGGCCGAGAAGGCCGTGCTCGGCTGGCTCGCCGAGCGCCTCAAGTAAGCTTCCGCCCCGTGAAGACGGTCGTGTTCGACATCGAGACGGTGTCGTTTCCGTGGCTCGAGCTGGACCCCCTCCAGCGCGAGAGGCTCACGCGCCGGGCCGAAGATCACGAAGAGTTTCTGCGAATGAAAGAGGGCGGGGCGCTCTCTCCCTATACCGGCAAGGTCATCGTGATTGCGATGATGAATCCCGAGACGGGGAAAGGGATCGTCTGGCACGAGGCCCCGGGCGAGCGCGCCTCGAGGGCGTCGGAAGACGGATTCTTCGAATATGTCGGATGCGGCGAGAAGGACATGCTCGCCGAGTTCTGGTCCGCTCTTTCGAAGTTCGACCGCTTCGTCACCTTCAACGGCCGCACCTTCGACGGGCCGTTCCTTTCCGTGCGGAGCGCGATCCATGGCCTATTACCTTCTAAGAATCTTCTCGGCTATCGGTACTCGATGGAGACGCACGTCGACCTTCTGGAGATCCTGACGTTCCAGGGCGCCGTCGCGCGCGACCAGACCCCCACGCTCCACTCCGCCTGCGTCGCGTTCGGCATCCCCTCCCCGAAGTCCGAGGAGATGCACGGCTACGCCGTCGGCGACGCGTACCACGACGGTCGGCTCGCCGAGGTGGCCGAGTACTGCCGGCGGGACGTCGAGGCCACGGCCGCGCTCTTCCGGCGCCTCGAGACGACGCTCCTGCCGCTCTTCAAGCGCTGAGCGAGTTCGGCCGCAAGATCCGGGGAGAGGAAGGCCCTTCCCTGCCGCACATTGGCGGCATGATGATCACCGCGATGCCCGCGCCGTCCTCCCCCGACCCCCGCGCCGCCTGGAAGGCCGTCGTCGAACGCGACGCGGCGCAGGACGGCCGCTTCGTGTTCGCCGTCGCGACGACGGGCGTCTACTGCCGCCCCTCCTGCGCGGCCCGCCGCCCGAACCGCGAGAACGTCCGCTTCTTCGCCGGACCTGGCGAGGCCGAGGCCGCCGGCTTCCGCGCGTGCCTGCGCTGCAAGCCGAGCGCGGCCGAGCCGCCCGAGGCCGTTCGCGCCGTCCGGCGGGCCGTCGCGTTCCTCGAGGCCCACGCGGACGAGAGCGTCCCGCTCGCGACGCTCGCGCGCGTGGCGGGCCTGTCTCCGTTCCACTTCCAGAGGACGTTCAAGAGGCTCGTCGGCGTCTCGCCGAAGCGGTACGCCGACGCGCAGCGCGCCGACCGTCTCAAGGCGCTCCTCAGGGACGGCGCTCCCGTCGCCTCCGCGAGCTTCGAGGCCGGCTACGGCTCGTCCAGCCGCGCGTATGCGAGCGCGCCGCGCCACCTCGGGACGACGCCTGCGGCGTACGCGCGCGGCGGCAAGGGGCTGCACGTGCGCTACGCGACGGTCCAGACGCCCCTCGGGCGGCTCCTCGTCGCCGCAACGGAGCGCGGCGTCTGCGCCGTGACGCTCGGCGACTCCGAGCGCGCGCTCGAGGCGGGCCTCAGACGCGAGTACCCCGAAGCGCTCCTCGAGAAGGCGCCCGGGGCGCTCGCGGAGTGGACGCAGGCGATCGCGCTCTCGCTCGCCGAAGCCGTCGACCTCTCGTCGATCCCCCTCGACCTGCGCGCCACCACCTTCCAGCGCCGGGTGTGGGAGGCGCTGCGCGCGATCCCGCGCGGCGAGACACGCTCGTACTCCGAGCTCGCCGCCGCGATCGGCCAGCCCTCGGCCGCACGCGCCGTCGCCTCGGCCTGCGCGCACAACCCCGCGGCCCTCGTCGTCCCGTGCCACCGCATCGTGCGGAGCGACGGCGCCCTCGGCGGCTATCGCTGGGGCGTCGCGCGGAAGCGAGAGCTCCTGAAAAAGGAAAGCGGGCGGCCCTGAGGCCGCCCGCCGTCTCCGGGAACCGGGCCGTTCAGCGCCAGTACCCTTCGACCCAGAACCCGTCGATGTCGGTGTAGCCGGGGACCCAGACCGCGCCGAAGAAGGGCGGCCGGGCCCAGCCGTAGTTCGCGACGTAGACGTAGCCGGGGCCGGGGCACGCGGAGTAGAAGCGGAAGCCCGCGTACGTCCGGTACGGTGCGGCGTAGCCGTAGCCGTAGCGGACCACCGGCCGCGGGGCCACGTAGACGGGCCCGTGGCCGTAGCCGTACCGGTGGCCGTAGCCGTAGCCGCCGCGCCCGTGCTCGCGGTACTCCTGCCTCGGCGTCTCGTGCCGCTCGCGCCACATCTCCCTCACTTCGTGCGGCGACGGAGGCAGCGGAAAGTTCTTCCAGGGCTCCGCGGCGGCTTTCGGAGCGGTCACCGTCAGGGCCGCGAGGGCCGCGGCGGTGAGCGTCAGGTTGCGCATCTTCGTGTTCATGACCGGCCTCTCTTTCTGCCCCGGGCGGCGTCGCCCCGGACGATTCGATAAGAGCAAGGCCGTGCCAACCCCCGCACCGTGATTCCCGTCACGCGCCGCACGCTTTGGTGCAGCGAAGAGGGGACAGTGCACCTTTCTGTGACGCCTCTTCAGGTCGTCAGGGCGCTTTCGGATTTCTCAGAAAGGTGAAGAGGGAAATCGCAGCTGCCAGCGGCAGCGCGATCAGCAGAGGCTTGTTGAGCCTCCAGGCTTCTTCGAGATTCCCGTGCAGGAGCTGGTGCGCGGCGCGCAGGCTTCCGCATCCCGGGCACTGCGTTCCGAGCACGGTCTTGAACAGGCACGGCGGGTAGAAGCGCGTCGTGGCCGGGTCGAAAAAGAAGAGGACCGCCGCGGCGATCGCGGCGGTCCCCAGGATCAGCAGGTTGCGGCGGCTCACATCACCGCGGTGGGAGGAGCCGGCTCGTCGGCCGCGCCGGCCTTCCCGAGCGGCACCCACACGAGGTAGGCCGCGAGGACGAGCATGATCGGGATCGCGAGCCAGCCGCCCACCGCGTCGAACATCCCCCCGATCTGCGGGAACCTGTTGTCCGACCGGAAGGCGACGACGCCCGCGACGAGGAGGCCGACGAGCGCCTCGCCCGCGATGAGGCCCGACGCCGCGAGGACGCCCGCGTTCTCGACGCGCGCCTTCTGCGCCTCGTTGTAGCCGCGCCTGTCGGCCGACTTCGTCACGAGGCCCTTGATCAGGCCGCCGATGAAGATCGCGAACGTCGTCTCGAGCGGCAGGTACATGCCGACCGAGAAGAGCATCGGGCTCTTGACGCGGATGAGGATGAGCGAGAGGCCCATCGCGATCCCGACGAGGACGAGCGGCCACGCCATCTCGCCGCCCACGATGCCCTGCGAGAGCGCCGCCATGAGGCCCGCCTGCGGGGCCGGGAGGTTCTTGCCGCCGAAACCGCCGATCCCGGGGTTCGAGGCGAGGTCGGACGTGTGGAGGAGGTAGAGCGGGAAGAACATGACGAGGCCCGCGACGAGGACGCCGAGGATGTCGCCGAGCTGCATCTTCCACGGCGTGCCGCCGAGGATGTGCCCGACCTTGAGGTCCTGCAGCATCTCGCCCGCGACCGCCGACGATACGCAAACGACCGCGGCCACGCCGAGGACGGCCGCGACGCCCTGCGCGCCCTTGACGCCGATGATGACCATCGTGAGCGCCGCGACGATCGTCGTCGCGAGCGTGAGGCCCGAGATCGGGTTGTTCGACGAGCCGATCATCCCGACGAGGTTCCCCGAGACGGCCGCGAAGAAGAAGCCCGTCACGAGCATGACGAGCGCCGCGAGGAACGCGCCGCCGAGGACGCCCGTGAAGTAGAAGTAGAGGCCGACCATGAGGACGAAGACGGCCGCGATTCCGAGGCCGACGACCTTCAGGCTGAGGTCCTTCTCGATGCGCGACGTGGCCGCGGAAGCCGCCGCCGACTTCTTGACGTCCTGGACGCCGCGTTTGATGCCGGCGATCAGGTTCTTCCGCATCCGGAAGAGCGTGAAGCACGCGCCGACGAGCATGCCGCCGACCGCGATGGGCCGGACGATGTAGCGGTAGAGGTGGCCCGCGAGACCCGCCCAGTTCTGCGTGCCGTCGGCGCCCGTGTAGGCGCCGATGTGGCTCGGGCCGAGGAAGAAGACGAGGAGCGGCACGAAGAGGCCCCACGCGAGGAGGCCGCCCGCGAAGTTCAGGGCGCCCAGCTCGGGCCCGATGATGTAGCCGACGCCGAAGTACGCGGGCGTCGCCGCAGGGGCCGACATCGTCGTCACGCCGCCGGCCTCGATCTTGTGCGCGTCGCCCTTGAGGCCGAGGCGCACGAAGCTCTCCTTGTACGTCCCGACCGAGAGGTGGAAGTCGTTCGAGGCCTTGAAGAACCCCGAGTCGCCGAAGAACTTGATGAGTGCTCCGACGCCCATCGCCTTGAAGAGCTGCTGCGCCGCCTCGGCGCCGCGCTGGCCGGCCTTGTGGATCTCGGCCGCCGCGACGGACTCGGGGAACGGCAGCGACTTGTCCTCGACCATGACGCGCCGGAGCACCGTCACGAAGAGGATGCCCAGGAAACCGCCCAGGATCATGAGGGCCGTCGCGGTCAGGTACTCGCTCGCGTTCCATCCCTGGAACTTCCACATCCCGAGGATGACGAACGCCGGGATCGTGAAGATCGCGCCGGCGGCAACCGACTCGCCGATCGACCCGACGGTACGGGCGAAGTTCTCCTCGAGGAGGGAGCCCTTGAAGATCCGGAGGACCGCCATCCCGATGACGGCCGCCGGGTACGTCGCGGCGATCGTCATGCCGGCCTTCAGGCCGAGGTACGCGTTCGCGGCGCCGAGGATGACGCTCATGAGGAGGCCCAGGACGAGGGCCCGCCCCGTGAACTCCCGCATCTGGGAGTCGGCGGGGACGAACGGCTTGAATTCCTTGTCGCTCATGCGGAAAAAACCCTCCTTGCACCGCGGGTCGCGGGTCCGGCCGGCCGGTGCATTCGGCAGTATTCGGTCATGGAAACGCCCGGAGTCTGACACTCCCGCGCCCGGATTGTCGAACGGGAAACGCCTCACGCGGCTATACTTCAGGGTGACTCAGTCCCATCAGACGGTCCGGATTGCCGGGTCCGGGGTCTGTTTCTCCGAGGAGGGACCATGAACCGCACCGTGCTCGTCCTGACAGACGACCTCTTCTGGAGAACGAAAATCGATCACGCGTTGAAGTCCAGCCAGACGCCGGGCGTCTTCCTCGACACGCCCGCCGAGATCGAGAAGAAGGCCGACCCGACGCGCGTCGGCCTCGTGCTGATCGACCTCGCCCTCAAGAGCGACCCGATCGCCGCGATCACGGCGCTCAAGAAGGCCCCCCGGACGAAGAACATCATGGTCGTCGGCTACTGCGAGCACAAACAGCTCGAGCTGATCGAGCGCGCCAAGAAGTCCGGCTGCGACCAGGTGCTCATGCGCTCGACGTTCTCCCAGAACCTCGGCGACATCATCCTGAAGTACGCGCTGCCCGGCAGCGTCCGCCAGGAGTCCGAGGAAGTCGAGCTGCCCGAGGAGTAGGGCCGGCGGTCAGGACGCCGGCGTCACGATCTCGATGCCCGGAGCCAGGCCGCGGAAGTGCCGGTCGTTGAGCGTCAGGATCGCATCGGCGCCGGCACGAACCGCGCACCGAGCGATCACGGCGTCGTAGGTGCGGCCCCCGGCAATGGAACGGGCCGGCGCTTCCGCGATGAGCGCCCGATACGACACCGCCTCGAGAGCCACGAGCGGGTGCCCGAAGAGATTCGCCTCAAGAAGAGCGACCGCGTCGCCGGGTGAGAGACGGTGCGGCGCGGGGAGCCGTGTGAGAACTGCGTAAGTCTCCACGAGGGCTGGCGCCGCGACGAGGAACCGTTCACCCGCGTCGAGGCGCGAAGAGATTTCGCGAGCCGCTGCCTCGTGCCGTTCATGCCAATCGACCAGCGCCGCGACGATGCAACTCGTATCGGGGAGAAAGCCCCCGAGAGCTCGGGACACGTCAGCCCCGGCGCCGCAGGATCGATCTCGTCCGCTCGACGCCCTCGGTCGTCAGTCGCGGGCCCTTCCCGCCGTCAGCCGCGCGCGCGACCGTGAGACGGCCCTTTCGCACGAGGCGGACGGGACGTGTCTCCGGCTCGAGAATCACCTGGCCCTCCGAGACGCGTACGTCGAGTGTCGCGCCCGCGACCAGGCCCGCCTCGCGGCGAGCCTCTCGCGGGATGACGAGGCGCCCGGCGGAATCAATGGTGGTTTTCATGGTAAGGATTCTACCACTTCGATCTCGGCTATCGTCTCCCGCATGAATTCCAGCCGCCGCCGCTTCCTCCAGGCCGCTGCAGCGGCCGCAGCCGCCTCGGCCCTTCCCCTCCCCTCTTCCCCCTTCGAGGAAAAACTACAGGCGCAAAGCCCCAGCACGACCGGCAACGCGCCGGCCGCCGACGGCTACGTCCTCGTGACGTCCGGCAACGGCGTCGAGGCCGCGAAGGCCGCGCGCCAGGCGCTCATCCAGGGCTACGACCCGCTCGACGCCGCGATCGTGGGCGTGAACGTGAACGAGCTCGACCCGAACGACATGAGCGTCGGGTACGGCGGGATCCCGAACGAGGAGGGCGTCGTCCAGCTGGACGCGGCCGTCATGGACGGGCGCACGCTGCGCGCGGGCGCCGTCGGCGCGCTCGAGGGCGTCAAGACGCCGTCGAAGGTCGCGAAGCTCGTCATGGAACGCACGGACCGCGTGTTCCTCGTGGGCGCGGGCGCGCGCAAGTTCGCGACGGCGCACGGCTTCCCCGTCGAGGACCTCCTGACGGAGAAGACGCGGAAGATCTGGCTCTACTGGAGAGAGCGCCTGTCGGACAGCGACGACTGGATCGAGGCCGGCAAGGAAGCCGAAGATCCGGACATCAAGGAGTTCATCCGCAAGTACGGCAGCGACTTCTTCCGGCCGCAGGGCACGATCCACATGTCGGTCCGCAGCGCCAAGGGCGACCTCGTCGGCGTCACGACGACGTCCGGGCTCTTCTTCAAGATCCCCGGCCGGCTCGGCGACTCGCCGGTGGTCGGCGCGGGCCTCTACTCCGAGAACGGCGTCGGGAGCTGCGGCTCCACGGGGCGCGGCGAGGCGAACCTCCTGACGTGCGGCTCGCACACGGTCGTCGAGTTCATGCGGCAGGGCAAGAGCCCCGAGGAAGCCTGCCTCCTCGCGCTCAAGCGCATCGACGAGAAGACCCACCGCGTCCCCCGCCACCGCGACGACAAGGGCCGCCCGAAGTTCAACGTCAGCTTCTACGCGGTCGACGCGAAGGGCCGGACCGCCGGCGCCGCCATCTGGAGCGGCAGCAAGTACGTCGTCGGCGACGACGCCGGCGTGAAGACGCTGGAGTCGGCGTACCTGTACAAGCGGGGAAGCTGAACTAGGGCCCTTTCCTCACCCCCACCGCATTCACCACCGGTCTTTCGCGGCCAGGTGTTCGTTCGTGGGTGGGGACGTTGAGCACCTTGTAGCTGCCGTCGGGTTGGCGCTCGACCAGCGTCGAGCTGCCGCCGCCGTCGAGGTTGATGGCGTCCGTCGCGCCCGCGTCCGCGAGGATGTCCTTCAGCTCGTCCAGCGTCGCGCCTTCGGAGACGCCCGGCTGCCTGCCGTCGACGACGAGGAGCCAGAGCGTCGTGCCCCTTGCGTCGACGCCCGCCGCCGTGCGCGGATGGCGGGGAGCCTTGAAGATCGCGTCCGCGAACGCGGTGTCCGTGCGCGTGCCCTTCCAGAGCAGCACCGGGCCCGTCGCGAGGCCCCAGCGCGCTCCCGCGCATGCGAACCCCTTCTCGACGCGCGCCGCGTGCGCGTCGAAGCACAGCGCTCCGTCGAGCAGGCCGCCGATCGTGCCCTTTGCGCCCGTGGTCTTCCCGTCGAGGACGAGCCTGCCCACGGCGTCGGCCCGCTCGCCCGCCACGGGATACTTCCCCTTCGGCACCTCGAAGAAGCTCGCGTTCACCGCGAGCGCAAGGCCGCTCTTCGCCGCGAGGTCGCGCACGGTGGCGGCGCGCAGCGCGCCGTCCTCGCCGCGGTCCACGGCGATTACCAGCGGCCCGGACTTCGCGAGGTCGATCGTGACGAGATGGCCCGCGAGCGGCACGGGTTCCTTCCGCTCGACCTTCCGGATCGCGACGCCGGAGAGGCCGGCCGCGGGTGAGGCCGCGCGTGGCGGCGCGAGCGTCGTCGTGCACGCGACGAGAAGCGCCAGCGAGAAGGCGGGAGCGAGGCGGCGGAGCTTCAGAGCCCTACCAGCTGCGGACGCGGCCGGTGTCGACGTGCAGGAACTGGTCCGTGTAGTAGCCGACGCCGCCGCGCCTGAGGTCGAGCGCGGCCGCGTGGAGGCGCGCGAGCGGAACGCCCGTGAGCCGCACGTCGGCCGCCATGCCCTTGAGGTGCAGGCTGTGCCGCGCGACGGCGCCGGAGCGGTTGCGGAGCAACTCGTTCGAGCGCGGCGAGCGGTAGCCCGAGACGATCTCGAAGACGGCCGGCGCGTCCGGGCCCGCCGCCTGCTCCTTCAGGAGGTGGAGCAGGTCGAGGAGCCTCGGGTCGATGCGCGCCACGTCGCCGGTGCGGTGGTCGCGCAGGATCCAGTCGATCGCCGTGAGGCCCGACTCCCGGTAGCGGCCCGCGACGCCGTACACGACCTCGATGCGCTCGTCGGTGTGCGTGTTGTGGAACGCGAGCGCGCGCACGTCCTTCTCCCCCGCGGACTCGCGGGCGAGCTTCTCCAGCGAGGCCATGAGCGGCTTCGGGAGGAGGGAGGCGGCCGCGGCGGCGAGGGCCGAGACGCAGAGGCGGCGCCGCGAAAGGTCGAGAGGGCCCTTCAAGACCGGCGATTTTGACAGCGGGGAGCGCATGGGACAACCTGCGGCCCGCAATGCGAAGACTCACCTTTGTTTTCAGTGCTTTGGTGCTCTCGATCTGCGCGCTTCCGGCGCGGGCGCAGGCTCCCGTCCCCCAGCGCGTCGCGCAGTACGACTGGCTCGCCGCGCACCTCCCGCGCTACCGCGAGCTCGCGGCGAAGCCCTGGCCCGGGCCGCTTCCGGCCGTGAAGAAGCTCTCTCCCGGCGATCCGTACGCGGGCGTGACCGCGCTCGCCGCCATCCTGCGCGACCTCGGGGACCTGCCCGCCTCCTCAGCCGTCCCCGCAGACGGCACGTACGGCGGTGGGCTCGTCGACGCCGTGAAGGCGTTCCAGGGCCGCCACGGCCTCAGGCCCGACGGCGTCCTCGGCGCCGGGACGTTCGTTGCGCTCAACCACCCGTACACGAAGCGGCTCCAGGAGATCGAGGAGTCCCTGAAGTGGCTCGAGACGATCCCCGTGCCGGAGGCCCACGCCCTCGTCGTCGTGAACATCCCGTCCTTCCAGCTCTACGCGTGGACGGCCGCCGACCGCGGGAAGAAGGCGTCGCTCACGATGCCCGTCGTCGTCGGGAAGGCCGCGAAGTCGGCGACGCCGATCCTCGGCGGCGAGATCGCGCACCTCGTCTTCCGGCCGTACTGGTACGTGCCGCGCAGCGTCGTCGTGAAGGAGATGCTCCCGGCGTACGCAAAGAACCCGGCGTACTTCGAGAAGCACGAGCTCGAACTCACGGCGACGAACGACGACACGAAGCCGGGCGTCGCGACGACGCCGGAGAACGTCGAGCTGCTGCGCGCCGGAAAGCTCGGCGTCCGCCAGAAGCCGGGCCCGCGCAACTCGCTCGGCAAGGTGAAGTTCATCTTCCCGAACCCCGAATCGGTCTATCTCCACGACACCCCCGCAAAATCGCTCTTCGAGCGCGACCGGCGCGACTTCTCGCACGGCTGCGTGCGCGTCTCCGACCCGTCCGCCCTCGCGGAGTTCCTCCTGAGGGGCGCCCCCGGCTGGGACGCCGCGAGGATCGCCGCGGCCATGGAGGCCGAGCGCCCGCAGGTCGTCCTCCTCAAGCCGCGTGTGCCCGTCTGGCTCATCTACACGACGGCGATCGCGAGCGCCGACGGGACGCTCGCCTTCTTCGAGGACGTCTACAGGAAGGGCGCGCCCGCGGGCGGGCCGGGCGCGCGCTGACTATTTCTCGAGGAAGTACTGCACCCGCGTGACGACGCGGACCTTCTTCATGACGGACGTCTCGCCCTCGTACTCGGCCAGCGGCGCTCCGATCGTGAAGAGTCCCTGCGACGCGGACTTGATGCCGCCGAGCCTCGTCTTCGAGTCCTTTGCGAACGCTTCGGCCGCCTGACGCGCATTCGCGGTCGCGGCCGCGAGCATCTCCGTCTTCACCTTGTTGAGGTCCGTGAAGTAGTAGCGGACGTTGCTGTTGTCGACGCGGATCCCGCGCTTCAGCAGGTCGCCGGTCGACTGCGAGACCTTCTCGACGGCGTCCACCTTCGCGGTCTCGAGGACGACGCCTCCGCGCACCGTGTAGCGGCTCTCCGGCCGGGCGTTCGGCATCCCGTTCGCCCACGCGTCCGACACGTACGTCGGTCCCGCTCGGAGCTCCCTCTCGTCGAAGCCCTGCGACGCGAGGAACTCCCGCAGAGCCTTGCCGCTCTCGACGAGCGCGTCGTTCGCGGCCGGAAGCGTCGCCGCCGTGACGGCGAGGTTGAGCTGCCAGCTCGCGCGGTCCGAGCGCACGAGCCGCTCGTCGAGGCCCCGCACCTCGACGGCGCTCTCGAACTTCTTCGTGTACCGGATCGCGTCGCCGACGAGAAAGCCCGCGAAGACGATCCCGGCGGCCGTGAGGACGGAGGGCAGCAGGCGTTCGTTGGCCATGGTCACTCCTTGGGGCCGTCCGGGACGGACGCGTCGGCGAACGCCGGCGCGGCCTTCGGCGGCAGGACGAACGAGAACGGGTTCTTCCGGAAGTGGCGGAACACGTGGCGGAGGACGCCGAGGATCTCCTCGTTCGTCATCTCGAACGCGCGCGCCGCGTTGACGAGGGACAGCGCGAACGCGACGGTCAGGTTCAGGACGAACATCACGGCGATGCCGCCGAGCGCGCGCAGGAACCAGCCCCCGAGAAACCACCTCTCCCCGAGCCCCGCGGCCGCGAGCGCGAGCGTGCCCGTCGAGAGCGTGACGTGCCGGACGTCGAACGGGATCCCGAAGAAGCGGCCCACGGCCGGCGCGAACCCGAGCAGGAATCCGAGCGCGACGTTCGTCCCCCATCCGGCCGCATTCCGGCTCAGCGCCGCGCCGGCGCGCTGGAGACGCTCCCGGGAGAGGACGCCGCCCGGCTTCTTCTCCGAGAGCGCCTCGGGCAGCCGATGAACGGTGACCCAGTTCTCGAACCAGCCGCCCGCGACGCTGCCCATCCAGAGGAGGACGCCCGTCAGCGCGGCGAAGAAGACCGTCCCGCTGTCGAGCGGGCTGAGCGTCTCGAAGGTGTGGGCGGCGACCTCCGCGTCGAGGAACGGGCTGCCCGCCGCGAGGCGCCAGAGCCCGTCGAAGACGGCTGCGCCCGCCCCCACGACGAGGACGTTCGCGGCCGCGGCCGCGAACTGCGAGCTCGTGAGACGGGAGAAGAACGTCGCGACCCGCTCGAGCCGGTCCTCGCCCTCGCTCGACTGGATGATCTTCGCGAGCGTCGCGGCCGTCATGGCGGGCTGCTTCGTCGCGAGGATCAGGCCGAACGCCTGGAGACCGAGGAAGCTCACGGCGTAGTTCAGGCCGTAGAGGAAGCTCTCGGGAAACGGCGCGAGGTGGAGCTCGTGGACGGCCATCTTGATCGCGGCGGTGAGGACCGTGAGCGCACCGCCGCCCGCGGCCGCGACCCAGATGTGCCGGTAGTCCTTCTTGTCCGCCGCGACGTAGTGCTCACCCGTCTCGCCCGAGCGCTCGACGATCTTGCGGTCGAGAAGGTGGAGGTTCCACTTCACGAGGTGGCGGACGGAGCGGTCCTGCTGCGCGAGCGTCGCGAGGCGCACGAGCAGGCGGTGCGCCGCGCGCGACGTCTCGATCCCGGGCGCCGCGTCGATCACGTCGGCCATGAGCGCCATCCGCGTGAGACAGCGGTCCACGACCTCGAGGTCGAAGACGCTCTGGACGCTGACGCCCGCGTCCTCGAGGCCCTGCTGGACGGCCCGGGCTTCCTTGCGGCACGCGCCCGACTCCTTGCGAAAGGCCGCCGAGGCCGCGGGCACGTCGCCGCCCGCGCTCCACGCGTCGAGGAGCGCGTCGGCGGAGCCCTTCAGGCGGTAGAACGGCGAGTCGGCGACCCGCTTTCCCGTGCCGCGCGCGCGGAGGTCGCGCGAGAGCCCGTGCGCGAGGACGCGCGCCGCGAGGAGCCGGAAGCCGTCGGCGAAGCCCTGCCGCATGGGCGCCCAGGCCTTCGCTCCCGCGCCCGCGAACAGCTCGACGAGGCCGTGAAACACGCGCGGGTCGCGTTCCTTCAGGGAATCGACGTCGGAGGCGCTCCTGAACAGGCGCCGCACGACGCGCGAGAGGTCCCGGTCGTCGCGCGGCTCGGGCAGGAGGCGGCTCGAGACGCGGTCGGACAGCTCGGCGAAGAATCCACGCTCGGCCGGAATGCCCGTCTCGCCGAAGAGTGCCGTTGCGTCGGTTTCCGCGAGGAGCGCCGCGAGGGCATCCTGGAAACGCGACTTCCACGCGACGTCCGCGTTCAGGGCGTCGACGAGCGGGATGGCCGCGGCCGGCTCGGCGGCGATGACGCGCGCGGACCTCACGAGCCTCACGAACGCGTCGGAGCGGTCGCCCACGCCCTGGGCGGAGATGAACGTGTCGAGACGTTCGCCCATGTCCCGGAGCGCGAGCGGGTCCACGGGGCTACTTCTTCCGCAGCTCCATGAGGACCTGCTTCGCCACGGCCTTGAGCGTGTCGAAGACGCCCTGTCCGGTCGGCGCCGTCGCCTCGAACGTCGGCTCGCCCTTGAAGTTCAGCTGGCGATACAGCTCCTCGGCGGGCATCGCCGTCGGGAGGTCGCGCTTGTTGAGCTGGAGGACGTACGGGATGACCTGGAGGTCGAACCCGTGCTCCGTGAGGTTCTTGTCGAGGTTCTGGAGCGACTCGATGTTCGCGTCCATGCGCGCTTCCTGCGAGTCGGCCACGAAGACGACGCCGTCGACGCCCTTGAGGATGAGCTTGCGGCTCGCGTCGTAGAAGACCTGTCCGGGGACCGTGTAGAGGTGGAACCGCGTCTTGAAGCCCCGCACCGTCCCGAGGTCGAGCGGGAGGAAGTCGAAGAAGAGCGTGCGGTCGGTCTCCGTCGCGAGGGAGATGAGCTTCCCTTTCGCCGCGGGATTCGTGCGGTCGTAGATGTACTGCAGGTTCGTCGTCTTGCCGCAGAGGCCGGGGCCGTAATAGACGATCTTGCAGTTGATCTCGCGGGCTGCGTAGTTGATGAACGTCATCGAGCTGCGCTACTCCCGGAAAAGGCTGTCGATGTCTTCGTCGGTGATCTCGGCGAAGGGCGAGTCGTAGCCTTCCTGCCTGCGGACTTTTTCGGACTCCACTTTCTTCTGGATGGTCTCGAAGACGCGCTCGAGCTCGGCGTTCGCCTTGCGCACCCGGAGCCTCACGAGCCCGAGCGAGGAGCGCTCGTCGAAGATGACGACGAGGATCACGCGCTGGCCGACGATCGAGATGTAGACGTTGTCGCGCTCGCCCTCGTGGAACAGGACCGGGAATTCCTTCTCGCCGATCAGGCGCGCGAGGCCGTCCGTCGCCGCGACGTTTCCGGCCGTCAGCGAGGCGAGGGACGTCGTGTCCAGGGAATCCATGTCGCCCATGGCGGCGATCTGTTGCCCGTTCTTGTCGACGATGAAGACGACCTTCGCCTGGGCGTCCACCTTCAGACGCCCGATGACGTCCTTGATCTGATGGAACTCCTCGTCGAAGAGAACGAAATCGGACATGCGTTTCGGGACAGTTTACCCGATCACATCTCCCGGCGGCCCGCGAGCGATCGGGAGAGCGTCACGTCGTCGGCGAATTCCAGGGCCGCGCCTACCGGGAGGCCGAGGGCGAGCCGCGTCACGCGAACCCCGAGCGGCTTGAGCCGGCGGGCCAGGTAGAGGGCGGTGGCCTCCCCCTCGACGTTCGGGTTCGTGGCGATCAGAACCTCCTCGATCCGGGCGTCGGGAGCGGCTTTCTCGACCCGTGCGACGAGCTCGGCCACGTGGAGGTCGTCCGGGCCGATGCCCCGGAGCGGCGCGAGGGCCCCTCCGAGGACGTGGTATCGCCCCCGGAACTCGTGCGTGCGCTCGAGGACGTCCACGTCGAACGCCTCCTCGACCACCGCGAGGACGCGCGCGTCACGCGCCGGGTCGGCGCAGACCGAGCAGGGATCATCCTCCGTGAGGGCGTGGCAAACGCCGCACGCGCGCGTCTTCGCCCGGGCCTCCGTCACCGCGGACGTCAGGACCGCCGCGTCGAACTCCGGCGCCGCGAGCAGGAAGTGCGCGATCCGCCGGGCGCTCTTCGGGCCGATGCCGGGCAGCTTCTCGAGAGCCGCCACGAGACGGTCGAGGGCCGGGAGGGACGCCACTCAGCGACCCTTGGGCCGGCCGGAGCCGTCGTCGCGCCTGACGTCCGCGATCTCGCCGCCGAAGAGATCCATCATCCTCTTCACGCGCTCGTCGGAGGCGACCTTGTGCCGGAGGTGCTCCTGTTCGAGAGCCGCGGGGTCCGCGGCCACCGCCGCGGCCGTGAGGTCGCCGCCCGGAGGCGAGGCGTTCTCGACGACGACCCTCGCGCCGCGGCCCACGACCTTGAGCGCGGCGTCCTCGAGGACGCGGAGGACGGCCGGTTCGGCGAGGCGCTTCTCGACGATCGTGCTCGGCGGGTCGAGGAGGATCCGCACGACCTTGCCCTCGAGCGTGATGGACGTGTCCTCGAGGACCGCGCCGAGCTGCGAGTTCTTCTTCTCGACCGCCGCGCGGAACGCGCCCGCGGGGTCGGGCGTGTCGAGCGGCTCGGGGATGATCTCGAGCGGCGTGAGGCCCACGAAGCGGGGAACATCTTCGGAAGAAGAAGAATCTTCTGCTTCGGACGGCGCACCGGACCGGCTGCCCATCGCGGCGCCCGGCGGAGCAGCCGCCGCGGCGGCGAAAGATTTCTTAGAAGGTGAATGTCCGGAGGCAGCGGGGGCGTCACTTGCGCGCGAGCCGGCATCGGCGCGCGGCGCCGCCTCACTCACCTTCGAAGAAAATCCCCCTCCACCGCCAGCCCCTGCTCCACCGGAGCCGCCCGGCGACGTCGAGCCGGAAGGCACGGGAGTCTTACCAGAAAGAAACTCTTCGATTCCGACGAGCTTCGGAAGCTCCGCGAGGCGCAGGAGGAGCACTTCGAACGCGAGCGCGGGGACGTCGGACCGGCGCAGCGTGCCGTCGGACTCGGAGAGGAGCGTCAGGAGGCGCAGGAGCGTCTGGTACGGCGTCACGCGCGCAAACCCGGCGAGGCGGCCGGCGCCGTCCTCGGAGAGCCCGGGGGGCGGCAGCGCAGCCGGGTCGGCCGCGAGGCGCACCGCGCCGCGGACGAGGGCCGTGAGGTCGTGGAGGGTCGAGCGCGGGTCCGCCCCGGCGGCGTCCAGCTCGGCGCAGCCCTTGAGGACGCCGGCGCGGTCGCCCGAGAGGACGGACGCGAGGAGCGCGACGAGCGCCGTGCGGTCGGGCGCGCCGAGGAGCGCGGCCACGTCGGCGGCGGTCACGCTGCCGCCCGAGCGTGCGGCGGCCTGGTCGAAGAGCGAGAGCCCGTCGCGCAGGCTTCCCGTCGCCGCGGCGGCGAGCGCGCCGAGCGCGGGCCGCTCGACGAACGGCGACCCCTTCTTCGCGGCCGAGGCGGACTCGACGACGGCGAAGCCCTCGCGCCCCGCGACGTCCGCGAGCCGGTCGGCGACCTCGTCGTCCGTGAGGCGGCGGAAGTCGAAGCGCTGGCAGCGCGAGAGGATCGTGGCCGGGATCTTGTGGCGCTCGGTCGTCGCGAGAATGAAGACGGCGTGCGCGGGCGGCTCCTCGAGCGTCTTGAGGAGGGCCTGGAACGCCGCCGAGGAGATCGCGTGGACCTCGTCGATGATGAAGACCTTGCGGCGGTCGCGCGACGGCGCATACGAGACGACCTCGATGAGGTCGCGCGCCTGGTCGACCTTGCCGTGCGTGGCGCCGTCGATCTCGAGGGTGTCGATCGAGCGCCCCTCGAGGACCTCCTGGCACGAGGCGCACGTCCCGCAGGGCGTCGCCGTGGGCCGGTCCGAACTGTTGCAGTTGATGGCCGCCGCGAGAAGCCGCGCCGTCGTCGTCTTGCCGACGCCGCGAGGGCCCGAGAAGAGGTATGCGTGGGCGAGACGGTCGGCCGTCACGGCGTTCGTGAGGGCCCGGACGATCTCTTCCTGGCCGACCACGTCCGCGAACGTGCGCGGGCGCCACTTACGGGCGAGGGGGACCCAGTTCGCGTCGCTCACGGAGGGTGACTGTACTCGAAAAAAAGACCCCCGAGCCCCCCGACTCAGGGGGTCCGGGGGTGCGAACCCGGCGCCGCCCGATATGTCGGCAGACGTCGCACCCCCGGAACAGGAACAGAAACGATCGGACTCTCGGGGGGCTCCCCGAGCCCCCCGATGAGTCCGGGCGATCCGCGGCGCCCGGGCCTTACTCCTGAGTGCTGCTTCCTTCCGGACCTGACACGGTTCGGAGGGGACCGTCGCGCGGGACCCGAACTCATCCGGGGGCCCGGGGGGTGCCCATACTAACAGCGGTGGCGTCCCTTGTGCCGTCCGCCTCCGTTCTGTAAAACCGTCCCGTCTTGGCCTCGTCTCCTCTCCGCGTCTTCTTCCTCTGGCACCTCCACCAGCCGTGGTACGTGCCGTTCGACGGCGAGCCGGCCCCGCTGCCCTGGGTCCGGCTTCACGCGCTCAAGGACTACGCGGCGCTGCCCGCGCTCTTCGCGGCGAGCCCCCGGGTTCCCCACGCGGTGAACCTCGTTCCGGGGCTCCTCGACCAGATCGAGATGCTGACGAAAGGGGGGACGGACGCGTTCCTCGAGATCGCGAAGGCCCCCGCAGGCGGGTGGGACGCGGGCGCGCGCCGATTCGCCCTCGCGAACTTCTTCTCCGTCAACGACCGGATCCTGGCGCGCTTTCCGCGCTACGCCGACCTGAAGCGGCGGGCCGACGCGGGCGACGCGTTCTCCGAGGCCGACTTCCGCGACCTCGTCGTTCTCTTCCACCTCGCGTGGTCCAGCCCGGAGCTCCTCAAGGACCCGCTCCTCGTCCACCTCCGCAAGCGCGGGCACGCCTTCACCGAGCAGGAGAAGACCGCCCTCCTCGACCGCCAGACGGCCGCGCTCTCGGACGTCCTCCCGGCATGGAAGGCGGCGTTCGCGGGCGGGAACGTCGAGGCCGCGACGAGCCCGTACCATCACCCGATCCTTCCGCTCCTCGCCGACTCGAGCGTCGCGCGGCAGACGCTGCCCGACGCGCCCCTCCCGTCGCCGCGTTTCGCCCACCCCGACGACGCGCGCTCGCAAATCGCGCTCGGCCTTTCCACGTTCGAACGACACTTCGGCTTCCGCCCGAAGGGCATGTGGCCGCCCGAGGGCGCGCTCTCGGAGACGGCGCTCGCGCTGCTCGGCGAGGCCGGCGTCTCCTGGGTCGCGACGGACGAGGCGCTCCTCTTCCAGTCGCCGCCCGTCTCCCGCCGGTCTTTCGGCGAGGGCGACCGCGCGCGGACGCTCTTCCGGCCGTGGAGCCTTCCGGGGATCTCGTCGCCCGCCGTATTCTTCCGCGACCGCGTCCTCTCGGACCGCATCGGTTTCTCGTACGCGACGTGGGCCGCGGACGACGCCGCCGCAGACTTCGTCGCGCGCCTGCTCTCGATCCGCGCGGCCGCGCCCGACGCCGCGCTCACCGTGCCCGTCATCCTCGACGGCGAGAACGCCTGGGAGACGTATCCCGAGAACGGCGAGCCGTTCCTCCGTGCGCTCGCCTCCGCGCTCGAGGGGCGCGACGACATCCGGGTCGTGACGCCTTCGCAGGCGCTCGCCGAGGCCCCGCCCGCGCCGCTCGAGGGACTCGTCGCGGGCTCGTGGGTGAACGGAACGCTCGCGACGTGGATCGGCTCGCCCGCGAAGAACCGCGCGTGGGTGCTCCTCGGAGCCGCGCGCGACGCGCTCGCGGGCCTCGTCGCGGCCGCGCCCGTCGTGCCGCCCGCGGAGGTTCTCGCGGGGCGCGCGGACGCCGCCTCGGCCGCGAAGGCGTCTCTCTTCGCGGCCGAAGCCTCGGACTGGTTCTGGTGGTTCGGGGACGACCACACGTCGGCGCACGACGCCGTCTTCGACGAGCTCTTCCGGCGCCACCTCGCGGCGGCGTACCGGGCCGCCGGTCGGCCCGTGCCCGCCCCGCTCCTCGAGCCGGTGGATCCGGCGCGCGCGCCGGCGTTCGAGGCTCCGCTGCGCCCGCTGTGGCCCGCGATCGACGGTTCGGACGACGGGTCCGAGACGGGCTGGGAAGGCGCCGGCCGCGCGGCCGCGCGCCCGCAGGGAACGATGCACCGCGGCGCCGGCCTCGTGAAGGAGCTTCTCTTCGGCGCGTCCTCGTCGGGCGACCCCCTCTTCCTGCGCCTCGAGCCCGGCGCAGCGGGCGCGTCCGCCCTCGTCGGCCTCACGCTGCGCGTGGAGCTTCTCGTCCCCGGGGCGGACGAGCCCGCCGCGTTCGAGGCGCCGATCGGTTCCGGGATCACGGACGCGAGCGGCGCGCGGATCGCGCTCGGCAAGGCGCTCGAGGCGCGCCTTCCGCTCGGCGTCCCGCACGCCGGCCCTCTCGTTTTCCGGGTCACGGTCCTCGACGCGAGCGGCCGAGTCGCCGAGGCGATCCCGGCCGACGGATGGCTGCGCTTCACGCCGCCGGGCCCCGCGTCGTCGGCGATGAGCCTCCTCAAGCTGAGAGCCGGGCCGCCGTCCTGAGGCTCCCCGGCGTACGATGCCCGCATGTGCCGATTCGCCCTCTACGTCGGGCCGCCGATCACGGTCGACTCCCTGACGACGCGTCCCGAGCACTCGATCCTCAAGCAGAGCCTGCACGCCGAGGAGCGCGAGGACCCGACGAACGGCGACGGCTTCGGAGTCGGCTGGTACGTCCCCGAGCTCGGGCCCGAGCCGGCGCTCTACCGCTCGCCCGTCCCCGCGTGGAACGACCCGAACCTCCTCCACATCTCGCGCGTCTCGAAGAGCCCGTGCATCCTCGCGCACGTGCGCGCCGCGTCGCCCGGGACGGCCGTCTCCGTCTCGAACTGCCACCCGTTCGCGTCGGGCCCGTTCGCGTTCATGCACAACGGCTCGATCGGCGGGTTCGCCCGCATCCGCCGGCGCCTCGAGGCGGGTCTCTCCGAGGACGCCTTCGCGGGCATCCAGGGCACGACGGACTCCGAGCTCGCGTTCGCGCTCTTCCTCGATGCGTACGCGCAGGTGAAGGCCGAGGACGCGACGGAGCGCATGGTGGGCGCTCTCACGGAAGCCGTCGCGAAGATCGAATGGACCGCCGACGACGCGGGCGTGACGGAGCCGTCGTACCTGAACTTCGCCGTCACGGACGGCCGGCGCGCCGTCGTCATGCGGTACGCGACGCCGCCGATGGTGCCCGCGAGCCTCTGGGGCTCCCACGGCCGCCGGTTCGTCTGCGAGGGCGGCGCCTGCCGCATGAGCGAACCCGGCAAGGACGGCGCCGCGACGCTCGTGTGCTCCGAGCCGCTCTCTCTCGACGGCGACTGGCAGAAGGTCCCCGCGCAGAACATGGTCGTGATCCGCGGCGGCGGACACGCGGAGCTTCTCCCGATCCCGTTCAACGACCTCACGCGCAGCGTCGCGGGCTGAGAGCGGATCGCGATTGCGCGCAGCGTAGAATCGCCGCCCTTCATGCGCTCGCCGAACACGCTCGTCCTCGTCCTGCACGGCCACATCCCCGACGTCCTCGGGCACGGCACGTGGCCGCACGGCGCGAACTGGCTCTACGAGGCCGCCGCCGAGACGTACCTCCCGTTCCTGCGCGTGGCCGAGCGGCTTCTCGACCGCGGCGTGCCGATCAAGGCGACCGTCGGGATGACGCCGATCCTCTGCGAGCAGCTCTCGGACGCCCGCTTCGGCCCGGGATTCGACGCCTACCTCGCGCAGCGCGCGGCCGCCGCCCGGAAGGACCTCGAGACCCTCGGGGCGCTCGGCGACGCGGGCGCCGTCTCCGTCGCGACGTTCTGGGCGACCTTCTACGAGGAGGCGCGCGCGGACTTCGCGGCGCGAGAGGGCGGCCTTCTCCCGGCGTTCCGGAATCTCGCCGACCGCGGCGCGCTCGAGATGATCGCCTCGGCCGCGACGCACGGCTTTCTCCCGCTGCTCCCGAACGACCGCGCGATCGAACGCCAGCTGGACGTCGGCCTCGCGGCGCACGCGCGGCATTTCGGCCGCCCGGCGCGCGGGATCTGGCTGCCCGAGTGCGCGTACCGGCCCGCGGGCGCCTGGGTCTCCCCCGCGGACGGGCACATCGAGGAGCGCCGCGGCCTCGAGGACTTCCTCTCGCCGCGCGGCGTCGGCTTCTTCTTCGTCGAGACGCACCTCGTGAAGGGCGGGCGGCACGAGCCCGCGTACGGCGGCGTGGTCGAGACGCCCGAGGGCGGTTCGACCCCGTACCGGATCCACGCGGTCCGCACGTCGGACGGCGGCCGTGTCGGCGTCCTCGCACGCGACCCGCTCTCCTCGCAGCAGGTCTGGTCCGGGAAGGTCGGCTACCCCGGAGACGGCCGCTACCTCGAGTTCCACAAGAAACGCGCGCCGAGCGGCCACCGCTACTGGCGCGTCACGGATTCGCGTCTCGACCTCGGCGACAAGCTCCCCTACGAGCCGGCCGCGATCCCGGCGGCGCTGGACGCGCACGCGACGCACTTCGTCCACCTGCTCGAGCGCGCACCCACGCTGCCGGGCGGCGAAGGCGCCACCGTCGTCGCGATGTTCGACTTCGAGCTGTTCGGCCACTGGTGGTTCGAGGGCGTCGAATTCCTCGCGGCAGTCTTCGAGAAGCTGGCCGGGCGGGCCGGCGTCGTGCCGCGCACGGCGAGCGAAGCCCTCGCCGCGACCCGCCCCGAGGGCATCCGCATGCCGGCCGGCACGTGGGGACGCGGAGGGGACTTCCAGGTGTGGTGGAACGACCACACCGTGCCCTACTGGCGGGAGGTCGCCGCCACGGAGCTCGCGATCGAGAGGTTCGAGGAAGCACGTGACGCGATCCCGCCCCGCCTCTTCGCCGCACTCGAACGCCAGGCGCTGCTCCTGCAGTCGAGCGACTGGCCGTTTCTCATCGACAACGAGGTCTCGCGCGACTACGCCGACGCGCGCATCGTCGGCCACGTCCGCGACTTCTGGCGGCTCGCGCGGATGGCCGACGGCGGGGCGTCGGACGACGCGTTCCTCGACGAGCTCGACGACCGCGACCGCCTGTTCGCGCCGGAGCTCGAGGGCCGCTGAGCTTCGGGTAGTCTCGGGCAGGTGCACCCGGAACGGCCGCTTCGGATCGTCCACATGGCCGCGACGCCCAGCGGCGCGCCGTGGATGGTCGCGATCCTCGAGGAGCAGCGCCGCCGTGGCCACGACGTCTCGGCCGTGATCGCCGGCCGGGACGGCACGCTCGCGCCGATCCTCGCGGGCCTCGGGATCCCGTTCGAGATCTTTCCGTTCGGCCTTTTCGGAAGGGGCGTCCTCGGCGCGTCGCTTCAGGGCCTGCGCCTCGTGCGCCTCCTGCGCCGCCTCCGCGCGGACGTCGTCCAGACCCACCTCTTCCCGTCCATCGTTCTCGGGCGCATCGCGTCATGGGCTGCGGACGTGCCCCTGCGGTACTCGATGATCCCGGGCCCCTACTACCTCGAGTGCCCGGTTCTCGGCGACCTCGAGGCGGGCACGGCGTGGGCCGACACGCGCGTGATCGCGTCGTGCGAGAGAACGCGCGAGCTCTACATGGAGAAAGGCGTGCCGCGCGAACGCGTCGACCTCGTCTACTACGGAGTCGACCCGGCCCGCTTCGACCCGGCGCGGGCAGACGGCGGGCGCGTGCGGCGCGAACTCGGCATCTCCCCCGGGATTCCGGTCGTCGGGCTGGTCGCCTACTTCTACCCGAAGGTCCCGGACGCGCCGACGTCGCCGACCCGGTTCGTCGGACTCGGGATCAAGGGACACGACGTCCTCCTCGCCGCGGTCCCGGAGGTCCTGCGCCACGTTCCTGACGCGGTCTTCCTCCTCGTGGGCGGAGGATGGGGGGCCGCTGGCGATGAGCTGCTTGCCGAAACGCGCGCGCTCGCGGAGCGCCTCGGTGTCGCACACGCCGTCCGCTTCACCGGGGAGCGGCGAGATGTCGCGGACGTCCTTGCGGCGCTCGACGTCTCGCTCCAGTGCTCGCGGAGCGAGAACCTCGGCGGCGCGATCGAGGCCCTCCTCATGGCCCGGCCGCTCGTCGTGACGCGCGTCGGCGGCCTCGTCGACGCCGTGAAGGACGGGAAGACCGGTCTCGTGGTGCCGCCCGACGATGCCGCCTCGCTCGCCGCGGCGATCGTCCTCCTCCTGCGCGACCGTGACCTCGCCGGGCGCCTCGGGGACGCCGGCCGCTCGTTGATGGCGGAACGATTCAGCCTCGCGCGGACGGTCGACGACCTCGAGCGCATCTACCATGAGGACGCGGCCGCGGCCGGGAACGGACAGCTTCGGGGCTACCGCCCGTCCGTGACCGCCGCGCGCCTCGCGGCGGTGCCCTTCCGCTCGCTCCCGGCCCTCGCGCGTGCGCGCCGGGCATGGAGAGCGCCCCGCCGAACGACCGCCGGCGACGCTCCGCTTCCCCCGCCGCGGACTGCCTCCGGAGTCCCGTCTTCCCGCGTCGCTCTCGTCGTCGGCGTGCCGGTCGGCTCCTCCTGGCTCGTGGACCACGCGCGTGGATTGAAGGCCCGCGGGTGGGACGTCGTCGTCACCGTCGATTCGGGCCCCGGCGGCCTCGCGCCGCTCGTCGAGTCGGCCGGCGTTCCGGTCCGGCGCCTGCCCCTCTGGGTCGGGCCGAAGAGGCTGCGCGCGTTGACCTGGCTCGCGAAGTTTCCCGGTGCGGCCCGGGCACTCGCGCGCCAGTTTCTGAAAGACGGCGTGACGCTCGTCGTCACGCACCAGTTCACGTCGATCCTGATTGCGCGCGCCGCGGCAAGGATTGCCGGGATCCCACACGTCTCGATGGTCCCGGGCCCGCGACACCTGGAGGCGCTCGCCACGCGCGTCGCCGATCGCCTGACGTGGCGGACGGACGCGGCGACGGTCGCCGGCTGCCGGCACACCCGCGATCTCTACGTCGCGCTCGGCCGCGACCCGAGGCGGCTCGAGACCATTTACTACGGCCTCGACCCCGATGCGGTGCGACCCGTGCGCGCGCGCGCCGACGTGCGGCGCGGGCTCGGCCTGGCTGACGACGCCGAGGTCGTCGTTCACGTCGCCCACTTCTACCCCCCGATCACCGGCGTTCAGGTCCCGGGACATACGCGCGGTCTCGATCTCAAGGGTCGTGGGGACCTGCTCGACGCGGCGCGCGCCTTGTTCGCAAGGCGTCCCCGGGCGCGGCTGCTTTTCGTCGGCGGCGGCCTGGACGATGGCGGCGAGGCCTACCGCGGCTGGCTCGCGGACCGCTGCGCCTCAGACCCCGCGCTCGCGGGCCGCGTCCTCTTCACCGGTCACCGGGACGACGTCGCAGACCTCCTCGCCGCCTCGGACGTGGCGGTCCAGTGCTCGCTCACGGAGAACCTCGGGGGGACGCTCGAGTCGCTCGTCCTCGCGCGTCCCACGGTGGCCACGCGGGTCGGCGGAATGCCCGAGAGCGTGAAGCACGGCCTGAGCGGCCTCCTCGTCCCGCCTTCCGACCCGAGGGCCCTCGCGGCCGCGATCGAGAGGCTTCTCGAGAATCCGGCCGAAGCCGAGGCGATGGGGCGGGCCGGGCGGACGCTCGTCCTCGAGCGCTTCACGCTTTCCCGCACGCTCGACGAGCTCTCCCGTCTGTTCGTGCGGCTCGGGCAGACGCCCTCGCGCCCCACGGAGGCGGCTTGAGCGACGGCCCTCACGAGACGTGGGACTCGGCGGCGCGCCCTCCGCGCGCCGCCGAGGAATGGCGCGAGCTGTGGCGCCATCGGAGCCTCGTCGGCGCCCTCGTCGCACGCAACGTGAAGGTCCGTTACAAGCGGTCCCTTCTCGGAGTCGCGTGGTCGATGCTCGCCCCCGCCGGGATGATGATCGTCCTCTCGCTCGTCTTCTCGCAGGTCTTCCGGGACGCCGCGCCGGGCTACCCGGCCTTCCTCTTTCCGGGGCTCCTTCTCTGGACGTTCTTCGCACAGACGACGTCGGCGGTCGCCGCCGAGGCGGCCTCCGGCGCGGACCTCTGGCGCCGCGTGCGCCTTCCGAAGACGGCCCCTGCGATCGCGACCGTGCTGACCGGCCTCGTGAACCTCGGTTGTGCGCTCGTCCCGCTCTTCGCGCTCCTCGCCCTCATGCGCCGCCCGGTCGGCGCGGCCCTCCTCTTCCTTCCGGTCGTCGTTCTCGGGGCCGCGGCGTTCGCGCTCGGCGTGGCGCTCGCCGTCTCGGCGGCGGCGCTCCACTTTGCGGACGTGGCGGACGCGTTCGGGATCGTCGTCCTCGCCTGGATGTACGCGACGCCCGTGCTCTACCCCCTGACCGTCCTGCCGGAGCGCGTGCGCGCCGTCGTCGTCCTGAACCCGATGACGCTCTACGTCGAGGCGTTCCGCGCGCCGTTCTACTCGAACCTCGCCCCTTCTCCGGAGGCGCTCGTCGCGGGCCTCGCCGTCGGCGCCGCGACACTCGCCGCCGGGTGGCTCTTCTTCACGACCGCTGCCGACGGAGCGGCCCACCGTGGCTGAACGGGAGCCGGGAACCGGGACGGCGGTCGCCTGCGATGCGCTGCGCGTCGTCTACCGGCTCCCCATCGACCGGGGCCTCTCGATCAAAGAGGCCTTCGTGCGCCGCCGCGGGCGTCGGTTCTCCGAGCACGTCGCGCTCGACGGGCTGGACCTCGCCGTCCGCCGCGGCGAGGCTCTCGGGATCATCGGCGCGAACGGGGCTGGCAAGTCGACGCTCCTCAAGGTCGTCGCGCGCGTCCTCTCGCCGACGTCCGGCCGCCTGCGCGTGACCGGGCGCGTCGCGCCTCTCCTCGATCTGCTCGGAGCCTTCCACCCGGAGCTCACGGGCCGCGAGAACGCCCGTCTCGCGGGGGCCTTTCTCGGCCTCTCCCTGCGAGACGCGGCGGCGCGCGTCGGCGCCATCGCCGATTTCGCGGAGATCGGGCCGTTCCTCGACGCGCCGCTCCGGACGTATTCGAGCGGCATGATGCTGCGGCTCGCGTTCGCGGTCGCGACGACCGTCGACGCGGACGTGCTCGCGATCGACGAGGCGCTCGCTGTCGGCGACGCGGCGTTCCAGGAGAAGTGCGCCGCGCGGATGCGGGAGTTCCGCGAGCGTGGCGTCACGTTCCTCGTCGTCTCCCACGACGTTCTGAGGCTGCGCGACATGTGCGACCGGGTCCTCTGGCTCGAGCGCGGCCGGATGCGCGCGCTCGGGCCGCCCGGAGAAGTCGTCGGAGGCTACCTCGAAGGATTGCACGCGTGACGGGGTCCGCAGTTCCCTCGTGGCTCCCTCCGGGCGCGCGCGCGGCCGTGTGCTTTTCCGTCGACGACGTCCATCCCGCCGGGACGGAGCCGGGCGGCGAACCGGACCTCGCGCGGCGCGCCCTCGACGTCGTCGCATGGCTCCAGGATCGGCATCCGCGGCTCGCGGTCACGTTCTTCACGACGCCGGACTGGCGATCCGCTTCGCCGGCGCCCGAGCCCGGCGTCGTGGGGAGGATCCCGATCCTCGGGAAGTTCGTGTACCAGGCGCGGGTGCTTCCAAGAAACACCTGCCGGCTCAGCCGCCACCCGGCGTTCTGTTCAACGCTGCGGTCCTGGCCCCGCTCGGAGATCGCGCTCCACGGCCTCCATCACGTCCGCCGCGGGCCCAGCACCGTGGCCGAGTTCGAGGGACTCGGCCCTGCCGCCTGCCGCGCGCTTCTCGCGCGCGCCCAGGTCCTGTTCGACGAGGCCGGCCTGCCGTGCGTTCGCGGGCTCTGTCCGCCGGGCTGGCTCGCGACTCCCGCCCTCCTGCGCGCCATGGACGAAATCGGCATGGCGTTTCTCGCTTCCGCTCGCGACCTCGAGTCGCCGGTATCGCCGGAGGGCGTCACGCGCGGGAGCGGGCTCACCGGCGTGCCCCTTTTTCGGCCCGCGCGGCTTCCCGGCACGCGCCTCGTGCACCTGTCCACGAATTTCCAGGCCACGTCGAGCCTCGACCGGGCGCGCGCGATCGTCGAGACGGGGGGCCTCCTCTCGATCAAGGCTCACCTGCTCCAGGGCCTCGGCCGCTACCGCGCGCTCGACGGCCTCGGAAAAGACTACGCGGAGCACCTCCATCGCGTCCTCTCGACGCTGGAGGACGAGCATGGCGACGCGCTCTGGTGGCCGCGGATGTCTGCGATCGCAGATCGTGTACGCGCCGACGCGAACGCGGAGGCGTGCGCGTGAGCCTTGCCGTCTCGCGTCTGGGCGCAGCGGACGTCGACGAGTGCGCGTGGCTCGACGCCCTGAACGTCTGCTTCCCCGGCTGGGGCGGCGCCGATCGCTTCGCGTGGTGCTTCCGCCGCGCGGGAGCCGGCCGGACGCCGGACGCGCTCGCCCTGACCGACCGGGGCCGCGTCGTCGCGGGGTCGGGCGTGACGTACCGGACTCTGGTGCTCACCGACGGCCGGCGCGTACCGGCTGCGATCATGACCGGCTCGTGGACGCTTCCGGAAGCCCGCGGGCGCGGCGCCTTCACGCGGCTCGTCGCGGAGTCGCGCGCAGCGGCGGCCGCGCGGGGCGCCCCGATCCTTCTCGCGTTCGTGACGGAAGGAAACGCGAGCCGGCGGCGCCTCGAGGCCGCCGGCGCCGAGATGCTTCCCAGCTTCTACTGCCGTGCCGCGGGCGCGGCGTCAGGAGCGGGACAGCTCGAGAATCTCGGCGAGCCGGATCCCGCCACGTTCCGCACGGCACCGGGTTTCGCCCGTTTCACCTACGAGGACGAGGAATGGCGCGGGCAGTTCGTGGAGCGGCCCGGCGGCGTCCGCGTCCTCGGGGTCCGCGGGTCGTTCGCCGCGCTCGTCGAGGAAGGCCCGGATCGCCGCGTTCATGCGCTTGCCGCGGCCCCGCCCTTCGTCGGCGCCGCGCACGCGGCTCTCGCCGCCGATGCTGCGCGAGCCGGCCGCGCCACGTTCGCGTTCACGACCCGACCCGCATTGGCGGCGGAACTCGAGCGTCTCGGCTTCACGATCGGGCGTGGCTTCGTGACGGCACTGCCCTCCGCCGCGCCTTCCCTCACCGCCGCTCTCGAAACCGACGACGCCCGCCGCCTCCTCAATCTCGACCTCGTGAGCGGCGACCGGATGTAGAGCGCCGTCAGGCGTGCGCGCGCCGGACGCGCGCCGGGTTTCCGTACGCCACGACGCCGTCCGGCAGGTCCCGCACGACGACCGCACCCGCGCCAACGACCGTCCCGGCCCCGACCCGAACGCCCGAGAGCACGCAGGCGCCGATGCCGATGAGCGTCTCGCCGCCGATCACGCAGCGGGCCCCGACGGTCGCTCCGACAGACACGTGGGCGTATGCGCCGACGGCCGTGTCGTGGTCGACGCACGCGTTGGTGTTCAGGAGCACGCCTTCGCCCAGCGTCGCGCGGGGCGACACGACGACGCCCGCCGAAACCATGGCGCCGGGCGGAAGCATGACGTCCCGCGCGACGGACGAGAACGGATGGCGCGCGATCGCGAAGCGCTCGCCCGCTGCCGCGAGTGCGGCCGACACCTCGCGCCGCCTCCGGTTGTCCCCGATCGCGACGATCACGGCGTCGTGCGCCGCTCCGCCGAGAACCGCGAGGGGGCCGAGTACCGGAATCTCCAGGACGTTCGTCCCCGCCCGGGACGGCTCGTCGTCGACGAATGCCACGAGTTCGTTCGCGGCGCCTGCGGCGCGGGCCGCGAGAAGCGCGTCGGCGACGATCAGCCCCTGCTCTCCGGCGCCGACGATGACGATCTTCATGGGAAGCAGGGGATTCTAGACGGGCCTCCCCGGTGTATCGTCCGCGCACCCGTGCGCACGGTTCCGATTCGCCCCCCCGTCTCGATGTCGGCTCCCGACGTCGGAGACGACGAACGCCGCCTCGTCGACGAAGTCCTTCGCTCCGGCCGCCTCTCCATGGGCCCGATGCTCGCGCGATTCGAGGAGGAGTTCGCCGCGCACGCCGGCGTGCCGCATGCGGTCGGCGTCTCGAGCGGGACCGCCGGGCTCCATCTCGGGATGATCGCGGCGGGCGTGGGCGACGGGGACCTCGTCGTAACGTCCCCGTTCTCGTTCGTCGCGTCCGCCAACGCGATCCTCTACGAGCGCGGGATCCCCGTCTTCGTCGACATCGACCCCGAAACGCTCGCACTGGACGCCGGTCTCGCCGCCGAGGCGGTCGAGTCGCTCGCGCGGCGCCTCCCCGACCGCGGCCGCTGGCTGCCCCGCGGCGCGCGGGTGAGCCCCGGAACTCTCCGCGCCGTCGTACCCGTTCACGTGTTCGGCCGCCCCGCGGAGATCGACGGGCTGGCGGCCGCCGCACGCGGATACGGCGTCGCGCTCGTCGAGGACGCCTGCGAGGCCGTCGGCGCCCGAACGGGCGGACGCCCCGCGGGAACCGCGGGCGACGCCGGAGTCTTCGCGTTCTACCCGAACAAGCAGATGACGACCGGCGAAGGCGGCATGCTCGTGACGGCGCACGCGACGTGGGACGAGCTCTTCCGCAGCCTGCGCAACCAGGGCCGCGACGGCGACGCACGTTGGCTCCATCACGTCCGGCTCGGCTTCAACTACCGCCTGGACGAGATGAGCGCTGCGGTCGGCCTCGCGCAGCTCCGGCGCCTCGACGCCCTCCTCCAGGGCCGCCGCGCCGTCGCGTCGGCGTACGACGTGCGGCTGAAGTCCGTCGCCGGGGTCTCGCCCCTCTCCGCACCGGGACCGCAGGCCGAGAAGAGCTGGTTCGTCTACGTCGTGCGGCTCGATCCGGCAATCGACCGGACGCGTCTCATGGAGCGGCTCGAGGCGCGCGGCGTTCCGACGCGGCCTTATTTCTCTCCGATCCACCTCCAGCCGTTCTACCGGGACCGGTTCGGCTTCGAGCCCGGCGACTTCCCGCACGCGGAGGAAGCCGCGCGGCGGCTCCTCGCCCTGCCTTTCCACGCGGGCCTCGCCGAGGACGACCTGGATTACGTGTGCGGGTGCCTCGCGGACGAGTCCGCGCGCGCCCGCGACTCTGCGGCCTGAGCCGCCGCCCCATGGGACCCTTCGCTTCGAACTACCTGTCCATCCTCGGGACGTCGGCTCTGCTCACGGTCCTCTTCTTCATCCTCGAACGGGCGCGGCCCGCGGAGGCGGACCAGCCGTTCCGCACCTGGCTCCGCAACGTCGCGTACCTTCCGTTCATCCTCGCGTGGATCCTCGCGCTTCAGCTGCTCTACACGCCTGTCGCGGCCGCTCTTCTGCGCTGGACGGGCGGCGGCGTCCTCGTCCGGTTCGTCACGCCGCCGCGCACGGTCCTGGGCCACGTTCTCTTCGCGCTCGGCTTCGCTCTCGCGTGGGACGTCTGGCAATACTGGGTCCACAGGTGGCAGCACGCGTCGCCGCTCCTCTGGGGCACGCACGCCCTTCACCACGCCGAGGAGGCGCTGAACGCGAGCTCGCAGGCCCGGCACAACCCGACGAACTACGTCCTGTTCCTCGTCCTGTACACGCCGCTCCTTCTCCTCTTCGGAGGCCTCGGACCGCACCCCGTCGCCGCATTCGTCATGTTCCGCCTGTGGGGGTTCGTGAATCACGCGAACGTCCGGGTGGCCTTCGGGCCGGCCACGCCGCTCCTGGCCGGGCCGCAGTGGCACCGCATCCACCACTCGACGCGGCCCGAACACGCCCGTCGGAACTTCGCGGCGTTCTTCCCGTTCCTGGACGCCCTGTTCGGCACGTATTACGCGCCGCGCGCGGGAGAGTACCCGCCGACCGGGCGTCCGGGCTGATCAGCTGGCGGTGAGGGTGGGATTCGAACCCACGTTACCCTTTCGGGTAAAACGGTTTTCGAGACCGTCCTGATCAACCACTCCAGCACCTCACCGCACGGTCCGGCCGATCGGAGCCGCGGATCATAGGGGAAAGAGCGGGATCGCGCTACTTCAGGAAGCTGGCCGTCACGCGGAGCTTCTTCGCGACCGGCCAGTCGACGGTCTTGATCTTCATCGGGAAGCTGATCGTGTCGTCCTTCTGGCCCTTGTCCATCGTCGCCGTACGGCTCGCGTCGCCGACGACGTTGCCTTCTCCGTCGAGGAGGACCGCCGTGAGGCGCACGCGGTGGTCGATCCAGTCGGAGTTCGCGTAGCGGAAACGCAGGAGCAGGAACGTGAGGTCCTTGGGGTCGTGAGCCTTCGCGGCCTCGACCATCTTGTCGTCCGGCCCGTTGTGCGACTCCACGTCCACCAGCGTGCACTTCTCCCAGACGAGGCCGACGTCGACACGGGTCGCGCGCGGGACGTCGACCTCCTTTTCGAGGAGGGGCCCCGCGGCGAAGGCCGGGGCGGCGAGAACCGCGGCGAAGACGGCGAGAAGGGCGGCGGAGGGCGATCTCTTCATCGAAGAGGTCTCCTTTCGGAGGTGCCGGAACGGACGGACCCCCGCACGGGAGTGCATACCGTGTGCCGGAGCTGACCTCGAAGGACGAAAAAACTGGCGGACAGGGTGGGATTCGAACCCACGGTAACCTTTCAGCTACACACGGCTTCCAACCGTGCTCCTTAAACCACTCGGACACCTGTCCGCAGCGCGGCAGACCGCGGAGGTTACCCGAACGGGCCGGGGCGTCAAGCGGACCGCGTTCAGCAGCCGCCGTCCCAGAGGTGCACGGGAAGCGTCTTCACGTTGCCTTCCGGGTCGACGAGGACGACGAGAACGTCGCCGTTCGCCGTCGTTCCGGCGCTGGAGTCCGTGAGGACGAATCCGAGGCGCCACGCGGGGCCGAACGCGGGCGCCGTCCAGAGAACCTCGCCGACGTCCGTCGCGCCGAAGGACACGTCGCCCACGCGCTGCAGCATCCGGCCGCCCGCGCCGAAGAGCGCCCACTGGGAAACCGGATAGGTTCCCGGCTCGCTGTCCGTGCGTGCCCGGCGCACCCGGCCCCGGACGAGGACGCTTTCGGCCGGGGCTCCGTCGAGCAGGGTGGGCGCCTCGACCGCGTCGAGAACGACGCTCCCCCGGACGTCATCGCTGAATCCTTCCTTGAGGAAGGTCTCGAGCTTCCCCTCGAGGGCCGCCGCGTTGAGTCCCGACCGGCGCACCTCCCTCAAGGGAACGGTCGCCCAGACCTCGCCCGGCTTGCATGCCTCTCCCAGCGAGAGGAGGGTTCCCTCGCCGTACATGTAGGAAAGCCGGCGCGGCCGGACGGTGGGCGTCCCGTAGAACGGCTCGCCGCGAGCGCCCGGAACGGAGGGCCGGACGACGAACCAGGCCTCCGAGGCGAGGCGCGCGCCATCGCCCGGGGACACCGGCGAGAGCTCGCCCTTCGGGGACAGATTCGCGACGACGACGAGCTGGAAGAAGTCCGTGTCCATCCCCGCCCGGGCACACACGCCGAACGTGATCGGGACCTGTCCCGTCCGGAGGCGCCGCGCGGGCTCGGCCCTTTCGGGTTGACCCGCGTCGCGCGCCGTCTTCTCGAGCAGGTCCAGCGCAGCCTCGCTCGAGCGGTCGAGGGCAAACGCGCGCTCGGCCCACGTCAGGGCCTCGAGGGGACGTCCCGCCGCGGCCTCCTTTCGAGCGGTCTCGAGCACGGGATCCACGTCCAGCCTCGACTGTTCCGCGACGAACCGCCGCTCGACGAATCCTCTCGCGGGGCTCCCGCCCGCCCGGACGACGACCTCGACGTACTCGCCGTCGGTCCGGGCGACGCGTACCCACGTGTTGATCCGGAGGCGCGCCGTGACGGGGGCGGACGGAGAAGGCGCGGCCCGCATCCTCACGACGTCCGCGACGACGTGCCTGAAGGTGCCGCTGGCGGCGAACCGGGGCGCTTCGAGCAACGCCTTCCAGCGTGCGCGCGCCGCGCGGTTGCCCGGTGTGTCGGGCTCCTCCCGCCAGTCGAACCCGAGCCCGTCGCCCGCGTTCTCGAGCTTCAGGAACTCCAGTGCGATCCGCCTCGCGCCCGGCGCGTCCTTGCTGTCGAGCTGCGGCACGACGTCTCTCGCGATGCGCAGCCAACCCTCGCGCCAGAGCCGGGCCTCGCCAAGCGCGTAGGCTTCGTCGCGCGCCGCTTCCGCTTCGATCGCGCGAACGTAGTCGGCAGGCATCTCCTCGCGGAGGACCCGCGGCCCTTCCGGCGGAAGGACGATCTCCGCGAAGCGCGCCGGGTTGTCCCAGGAGAGGCGTGCGATCTCGGGCCAGGGACGGCCGGTCGCGTGTCCCGCCCGAATCATCGAGAGCGCGTACCGGTCTCCCGCGCGATCCGAGGAATCCAGATCACGCGAAGGCGGCTGGTCCGGCGTGTCCGCCGAAAGCGCGGGCGTCAAGAGGCAGAGGGCGAGGATCGAGAGAGCGGCGACGACCTGCTTCATGGGCTCCCCTTTGTCACGTCACATCGCAAGACTCGGGCCCCCCCGCCGGCGTCGGCCCGCGCCGCAGCGCCGCCTCCGTGCCGGAGGCGGCCGCTCCGTTTCGGAGGACTACGACCGAAGGATCGACCCGAGGAACGAGAGCACCTCCGCCAGCCCGCCGCCGCGCGGCGGGGCGTCGAGGGCCTGCCCGAGGCCCGCGGCCACACGCTTGCGGCTCTCGAGCGCGGCGGCCTCTTCCTCCAGTCGAAGGATCTCCCTCTTCTTCACCCTCTCCCAGCCGCCCTTCTCGACGAAGTCCACGATCCGGGTCAGCTCGCCACGGTCGAGGAAGGCGCCGTGGTGCCCGCAGACGTCCACGATCACCCCCGAGCCGCCGCCGAAGTTCGAGCGGTTCATGAACTTCCGGCAGACGGGGCACGGCCGGTAGTGGAAGCCGTGTTCCGGGGCGGCACGCTCGGGGCCCGCGTCGAGGGCGCGCGCCTGTTCGCGCGTCGCGGCGTCCTTCACGACCGCGTCGAACGACGCCCGCGCCAGGAAGAGCCCGCCGCAGCGCGGGCACTCGGAGAAGCCCGCCACTCCCGCCTGCCGCGCGACGAAGCCCGCCTTGCAGTCCGGACAGGTCCCCGGAACGGCGTTCAGCGCCTCGGCGGGCAGGAGGGCGCCGCAGCGCACGCACTTCTCGGCGTCGCGCGGGGAGAGCGCGAAGCACGCGACGCAGCGCCGGGTCGCGAGGAGCGACCCGCAGTGCGCGCACGCGCGGTCTCCTTCGCGGGCCGCGGCTCCGCAGGACGGGCAACGCAGCGCGGGCGCCTCGGGGGCTCCGAATCCGTTCTCAGCGGGCGGCGCGGGCGGTCCGGCGTTTTTCACGGAAGAACTCCACGAGGATTCTCCCGCATTCGTCTGCGAGGACCCCCGCCGTCACGGCCGGCCGGTGGTTGAGGCGCGGGTCGCGGCAGAGGTCTCCGAGCGAGCCGACGAACCCCGCCTTCGGGTCGGAGGCGCCGTACACGAGGTGCGGAAGCCGCGAGAGGACGATCGCCCCGGCGCACATCGCGCACGGCTCGAGCGTGACGTAGAGCGTGCAACCGGAAAGCCGCCACGAGCCGAGCTTTTTCGCCGCCTTCCGGATCGCGAGGATCTCGGCGTGCGCGGTCGGGTCGGCTCCTTTTTCACGCGCGTTCCACGCGCGGGCGATCACGGCTCCGTCCTTCACGACGACCGCGCCGACGGGCACGTCCGCGTGGCCGGGCGCGCGGCGCGCCGCCATGAGCGCCAGCCGCATGAACAGATCGTCGTCCGCGTGATTCAAGGCACGAGCTTACGGGATCAGCGCGCGGGCGGGTCTGCGATCGTCTCCGGCCCGCCGCTCAGGACCACGTTCACGTCCTTCCCGTCGGCGGAGATGACGACGGGGCTGAGATTCCAGACGCCGGACCACTCACCCGTTCCGTCGGGCTTGATCCACGACACGTAGGACGAGACGAAGTACGACCCGGGCGGCACGTCCGCAAACGTGAACTTGCCCTCGGCGTCCGCCTGGACGGTCCGGCGGCACTTGAACATGGCGGGGTCGGGCACGACCGTCCCGCTCTCCTTCTCGGCCGAGAAATAGCTCTTCTTGTTCTGGTGCTCGACGATCGCCCGGAAGACCGCGGCGGAATAGCGGGTCGCCGGGTCGAGGTAGACCGGCCGGCCCCCGCCCGGGACCAGCTTCCCGTTCCTCTGCCGGGCGAACGAGGTCCCGGTCAACCGCGCGCCGGCGCCCGAAGGGCACGCCGCGTCGGCGCGGGCGTCCGGAGCGGCCTTGACCTCGACCGGCCCGGACGAGCAGCCGGGCGCGAGAAGCAGGACGGAACCGAGCAGGAGGGTCGAACGCAGCGATCCGTTCACGGGGTCACCTCACGCCGATCTCGGGTCATTTCGGGCCCAGGACCGGGCCGCTCGTCTTCGTCAGGGTGTCGGGCGACGGGGTCGTGACGAAGAAGGTCCCCTTCGCCTGCGGGAAGAAGGCGTCCGCGCGCATGAAGTCGAGGAAGAGCTGATGGCGGTGCTTGAGAAGCATCTCGACGTGGACGTTGACGTCGGCCTGGGCCTTCTTCAGCTCCTCGATCTGCCTCCTCGCCGCAGTCACCTCTGTCTTCAGCCGGTCCACCTCGCGTTTCAGAACGGCCATCTCGCGCGCGGTTTCGTCCCGTGCCCCCTCGGGCGGTCGCGCTTCCTGCGCAAGGGAAGGAGCCGTAGAAACCGCGAACAGGACCAGCGTCGCCGCGACGAAAGCGATTCGCCTCATGACCGTCTCCTTCTTGCGTGTGAAGGAATTATAGGAGGCAGGACGGGCCCGGATCTAAGTGGTGCGCCCAGGAGGACTCGAACCCCCAACCTTTTGATCCGTAGTCAAACGCTCTGATCCAGTTGAGCTATGGGCGCACGCGAGGACCGCGGGCAGCGGACCATAGCGGAGTCCGGGGCGCGGCGCAAGTCCCTGCCGGAAAGGGCGTTTAGCGGCGGTGGCCCCCGCCGACCTAAACTTCGTCCCCGCCCGCCCGTATATCTTCCCGGCTCCCGCAGGAGGAAGTGAATCCATGACTGCCGCGATCTCTCTCCACGGTGTCGTGAAGCGCTTCGGCAAGTTCACGGCCGTGAACAAGCTCGACCTCGAGATTCCCCGGGGCGTCACGTTCGGGCTCCTCGGCCCGAACGGCGCCGGGAAGACGACGACGATCCGCATGATCATGAACATCACGAAGCCGGACGAGGGAGAGATCCGGGTCCTCGGCGAGGTCATGAACGAGAAGCTCCAGGAGCGGATCGGCTATCTCCCCGAGGAGCGCGGCCTCTACCGGAAGATGAAGGTCATCGACCAGCTCCTGTTCTTCGCGGCGATCAAGAGCGTCGACAAGGGGACCGCGATGAAGCGCCTCTCGCCGTGGATCGACTCGATGGACCTCCGCCCCTGGCTCCAGAAGAAGACCGAGGAGCTCAGCAAGGGCATGCAGCAGAAGGTCCAGTTCCTCGGCACGATCGTCCACGACCCCGAGATCCTGATCCTCGACGAGCCGTTCAGCGGCCTCGACCCGATCAACGTCGTCCTCGTGAAGGACTTCCTGACCGCCTTCAAGAAGCAGGGCAAGACGGTGGTCTTCTCGACGCACGTCCTCGAGCAGGCCGAGCGCCTCTGCGAGCGCATCGCACTCCTCTACCGCGCGCAGAAACTCCTGGACGGCACGGTCAAGGACATCAAGCACTCCTACCGGGACCGCGTGCCGCTGCCGCCGCCCGTCGAGCCCGAGCCCGAGCTCGAGAACATCTTCATCAAGTGCGTCCAGGAGTCCGGCCTCGTGGCGCCGACCGCCGAGGAGCTGAAGTAGCCATGGATTCCAAGCTGCTCGCCGTCATCAAGCGCGAATACCTCCAGCAGGTGCGCGGGAAGGCGTTCTGGGTCGCGACGTTCCTGATCCCGACGCTCGGCCTCGGCATGATCTTCATCCAGGTCGCCCTGACCAAGACGCTCGTCGCGAAGGGGCGCATCGCCGTCGTGGACCTCTCGGGCCGGCTCTACGAGCCGCTCGTCGCCGAGTACAAGGCCCGTCCGTCCGACGAGGAGGCCGAGAAGCCGAAGAAGGACGAGAAGGCGCCGACGACGAAGGTCGACGAGAAGTCCGTCACCGAGAAGATGAACGAGAGCCGCAGCCAGAAGATCCTGACGCAGCTCGACCTCTTCAAGGTGGACGCGACGCCCGAGACGCTTCCGGACGTCCGCAAGAGGCTCAACAAGGACGTCCAGTCCGAGAAGATCAAGGCCTACATCGTCCTGACGCCCCGGACGCTCGAAACCGGCCATGCCGAGTGGCGGGCCCAGAGCGTGAAGGCCGAGGTCGTCATGCGCGAACAGATCGCCGGCCTCCTCTCGCGCGCCGCGACGAAGGAACGCCTCAAGGACAAGGGCGTAGACCCGAAGGTCTACGAGGCCGCGCGCCTGCGCGTCGACCTCGAGCCGCACGAGGCCAAGGAAGTCGAGAGCGGCGAGAGCGGCAAGAACGTGGGAATGAACCTCGCGATCTCGGCGACGTTCTTCTTCCTCATCTACATCTCGATCTTCGTGTACGGCGCGTACATCATGCGCGGCGTCCTCGAGGAGAAGAACAACCGCATCGTCGAGGTCATCGTCTCGTCCATCCGGCCGACGACGCTCATGCTCGGGAAGATCCTCGGGATCGGCCTCGTGGGCCTCACGCAGTACGCGGTCTGGGCCGCGCTCGCGCTCGCGATCACGCTGCCCGGCGTCGCCGCGCTCGCGGGCATGGGCGAGGGCCTCCCCCACATCCCGGTCGCGACGATCGGCGCGTTCGTCGTCTTCTTCGTGCTCGGCTATTTCCTCTACGCGTCGCTCTACGCCGCGCTCTCGGCGCCGTTCAACACGGAGCAGGAGGCGCAGCAGTTCGTGATGATCCCCGGCATGATGCTCATCCTCACGTCCACGACGTGGTTCTTCGCGTTCAACCAGCCGAACGGCCGCCTCGCGACGATCCTCTCGTTCTTCCCGTTCACGGCGCCGCTCATGATGTTCATGCGGATCTCCGTCCAGACGCCGCCGCTCTGGCAGATCGCGACGTCCGTCACGCTCCTCGTCGCGACGATCGTCCTCGTCGCCTGGTTCGCGGGGCGCGTCTACCGCGTCGGGATCCTCATGTACGGCAAGAAGCCGACGCTGCCCGAGATCTTCCGCTGGGCGCTGCGGGCGGACTGACTCTCAAGTGGGAACCCGTCACGCGGGTTCCCACACCCTCCGCTCGGCGGCTGCGCCGCCTGCGCCCTCCCGGATCTACGCCGAAACCCGGAAGTTGATGACGTCGCCGTCCTGGACGACGTAGTCGCGGCCTTCGACGCGCAGCGTGCCGTGCGTCTTGCAGTGGGCGAGCGAGCCTCCGGCCTCGACGAGCGTCTCGAACGGCACGACCTCGGCGCGGATGAAGTGCTTCTCGAAGTCGGTGTGGATCGCAGCCGCGGCCTTCGCGGCGTGCGTCCCCTTCGGGATCGACCACGCCCGGCACTCGTCCTCGCCCGCCGTGAGGAACGACATGAGGCCGAGGAGGTCGTACGCGGCGCGCAGCAGCCGGTCGAGCGCGCGGTCCGGGAGGCCGAGGCCCTTGAGGAACTCGGCCTGGTCCTCCGGCGACATCGCGGCGATCTCCTGCTCGATCGGCGCCGAGACGGCGCTGAACGCGACGTGCGGCTTGCCCTTCCACGCGTCGAGCTTCGCCTTCGCGAGCGCGCCCGCGAGGTCGGCCGCGTCGCTCTCGTCCGCGTTCAGGATCACGAGCATGGGCTTGCGCGTCAGGAGGCCGAAGCCCTTGACGTACTTCTCCTCCTCGACGTGCACGTCGAAGCCGCGCAGGGGCTCGCCCCGGTCGAGGGCGGCCTTGAAGCGCACGAGGAGGTCCTTCTCCGTCTGGAGCTCGGGCGTCTTCTTCTTCGCGATGTCCTTCTCGACGCGCTCGAGGCGGTTCGTGACGACGGAGAGGTCCGCGAGGAGCATCTCCGTCTCGAGGAGCTCGAGGTCGCGCGCCGGGTCGACGGAGCCCTCCGGGTGGGGGACCGCGTCGGACTCGAACCCGCGCACGACGACCGCGAGGCCGTCCATCTGGCGCAGCTCGGGGAGGTTCAGGCTCTGGGCGCCGCCCTTCGCGACCCCGGGGACGTCCACGAACTTCACGGTCGCGGGGGTGTGCTTCTTCGGCTTGAAGATCGCCGTGAGCTTGTCCAGCCGCGCGTCCGGGACGTGGGCGATCCCGACGTGGGCCTCGCGCTTGTGGGGGGTTCCCGCCGTCGCGTGGCCCGTGAGGAGCGAGAAGATGGTCGTCTTGCCGGAGAGCTCGAGGCCGAGGATTCCGAATTCCATGGGGGGATTCTCCTCCTCCCTCCGCGATTTGTGGCGGCGCCGCCGGCCGTGCTAGATTCCGCGTCCCCGCGCACGTGGGGACGCCTCTTTGTGGTGGGAAAACGTGCCGCGTTCGTCTAGCGGTTCAGGACGCCGCCCTCTCAAGGCGGAGATCACGGGTTCAAATCCCGTACGCGGTACCACCCCTCTCCCCCGCGCCCCCGGTCGCGATACGCTCCTGCCATGCGGCTCGCGCTCATGGCGGACATCCACGCCAACCGGGAAGCGTTCGAGGCCTGTCTCGCCGACGCCGCCGCGCGCCGCGCCGAGCGGCTCGTCCTCCTCGGCGACTATGTGAACTACGGGGCGGATCCCGACTGGGTCGTCGGGGCGATCATGGACCGCGTCGCGAAGGGCCTCGCCGTCGCGCTCCGGGGCAACCACGACGCCGCGGTGGCCGGGAGGAACCCGACGATGGACTCCTCCGCCGAGTCCGCCCTCGAGTGGACGCGCAACCAGCTCGGAGCCGACCAGCGCGCGTTCCTCGCCGCGCTTCCGCTCACGGTCGAGGAGGGTGACTGCCTGTTCGTCCACGCGGACGCTTCCGCCCCGGGGCGCTGGACGTACGTGACGGACGCGGCGGACGCGGCGCGAAGTCTCAAGGCGACGCACCGGCGCGTCACGTTCTGCGGCCACGTGCACCGGCCGGCCGTCTACAACATGTCCGAGACGCTCAAGCTCATCACGTTCCGGCCCGTGCCGGGCGTCGCGATCCCGCTCCTTCCCCAGCGCCGCTGGCTCGCCGTGATGGGCTCCGTCGGGCAGCCGCGGGACGGCAACCCGGCCGCGTGCTGGGCGCTGGTGGACACGGCGCGCGCCGAGATCACGTACCACCGCGTCCCGTACGAGGTCGACGAGGCCGCGAAGAAGATCCGGCGCGCCGCGCTCCCCGAGATGTACGCCGAGCGACTGACGTGGGGCCAGTGAGCGCATGAACGTCCGCGTCCGCGTCCAGAAGGGCGCCGTGATCGACGGCTTCGTCGTCGGGGACCTCCTCCACACGGGCGGGATGGCGACGCTCCGGAAGGTCTCGCGCCCCGGGATCTCGATGCCGCTCCTCATGAAGGTCCCCGCGATGCTCGAAGGCGAGGACCCGGCTGCGATCGTGGGCTTCGAGATGGAGCAGATGATCCTTCCGCGCCTGTCCGGCATCCACGTGCCGAAGTTCGTCGCGTCGGGCGACTTCGCCGTGCAGCCCTACATCGTCATGGAGCACATCGAGGGGCGCACGCTCCTCACGCGGCTCGACGACCTTCCGCTGCCCTACCCCGAGGTCGCGCGGATCGGGAACAAGGTCGCCGCCGCCCTGCTCGACCTCCACCACCAGAACGTCGTCCACCTCGACATCAAGCCCTCGAACATCATCATGCGCGAGAGCGGCGAGGCCGCGCTCGTGGACTTCGGCCTCGCCCATCACGACCAGCTGCCGGACCTCATGGGCGAGGAGTTCCGCGTGCCGTACGGCACGGCGCCCTACATGGCGCCCGAGCAGATCCTCGGCAACCGCACCGACCCGAGGAGCGACATCTTCGCGCTGGGCGTCCTGCTCTACTTCTTCTCGACGGGCGTCCGCCCGTTCGGAGACCCGAAGGGCGCGCGCGCCCTGAAGAGGCGGATCTGGTGGGACCCCGTGCCGCCGCGGCGCCTCAAGGACGACTATCCGCCGTGGCTCCAGGAGGTCGTCCTGCGCTGCCTCGAGGTCGACCCGCTGCGCCGCTACCCGACGGCCGCGTACGTCGCGTTCGACCTCGCCCATCCCGACCAGGTCAAGCTCACCGCGCGCTCCGAGAAGATGGAGCGCGACCCGTGGAGCGCCCGGGTCCGCCGCCGCTTCAACCCGGAGGTGCGTCCCACGGCGCTCCGCGAGATCGCGCCTCCGAAGGCCGACACGCCCATCGTGATGGCGGCCGTCGACCTCGACGGCGACGAGGAGCTCCTCGAAGCGCTGCGCGTGACGGTCCGGCGCCTCATCGAGATCGTCCCGGGCGCGCGCTTCGCGATCCTGAACGTCCTCAAGCAGCGCCGCATCGGGATCGACACGACGCTGGACGAAGCGGGCCGCAACAAGCACGTGGAGCGCCTCGTCGAGCTCAAACACTGGGCCCGGCCCCTCGCGATCGGCGAGACGCGCCTCACGTTTCACGTCCTCGAGGCGAAGGACCCCGCCGAGGCGATCCTCGAGTACGTCGAGGCGAACCACGTCGACCACGTCGTGATCGGCGCGCGGACCGATTCGGTGAGGCGCTCGATTCTCGGGAGCGTCTCCGCCGAGGTCGCCTCTAAGGCCGACTGCTCCGTCACGGTCGTCCGCCCGCCGCGGCGGCCGGAGCCGCCCGCGAGCGCGATGGACGGCCCGGACCCGTTCTGATGTCCGGCTACTGCCGCGTCGCTCCCGGCGATCCGCTCCACGGTCCGTACCACGACACCGAGTACGGCTTCCCGCTCACGGACGACGCGGGCCTCCTCGAACGCCTCGCGCTCGAGATCGCCCAGGCCGGCCTCTCGTGGGCGACGATCCTCAGGAAGCGCGAGGCCTTCCACCGCGCGTTCGAGGGCTTCGATCCCGAGGTCGTCGCGCGCTACGGCGCCCGGCAACGGCGGCGCCTCCTCGCGGACGCGGGAATCGTCCGCAACCGTCTCAAGGTCGACGCCGTGATCCACAACGCGGGCGTCGTCCTCGCCCTGCGCGAGACGCACGGGTCGTTCGACGGCTGGCTCGCCGCGCACCATCCCCTTCCGAAGGACGAATGGGTGAAACTCTTCCGCTCCACCTTCCGTTTCACCGGCGGAGAGATCGTGAACGAGTTCCTCATGTCGACCGGCTGGCTCCCCGGCGCGCACGCGCCGGCCTGCCCCGTGGCGAGAAAGATCGCGAGGGCGCGGCCGCCATGGATGCGCGCCGCGGTGCGGTAGGCTGGCCCTCCGCATGGCACTTCCGAACCGACCAACTCTCGCCGCTTTCGCCCTGGGCGCCGCGCTCTTCGCCGCCGGCCCGCTCGCGGCGCAGATTCCCGGGCTCTCCCCGACGCCGACGCCGGCCGCGGCCGAGGCGCCCGGCGACCCCTACAAGCGCGAGACGCCGTACGGCGCGTTTCTCGGATTCATGCGGGCTTCCGCCCGGGAGAACTGGACGGCGGCGGCCGAGTATCTCCAGTGGCCGAAAGGCGCGAAGACGTCGCGCGAGGAGATCGCGCGGGAGCTGAAAGCCGTCGTCGACGAGCGCTTCACGGGCGACCTCGAGAAGCTCAGCCGCTCCCCGCTCAGCAGCGTGGACGACGGGCTCGGGCCCGACTACGAGCGTGCCGGTACGGTCCATCGCGGGGACGAGACCTTCGACGTGCTCCTCGTCCGGACGCGGCCGGCCGAGGGCCCCGCGATCTGGCTCGTCTCGTCGCAGACGCTCCGCGAGATCCCAGTGGCCTTCCAGGACCTCTCGGTCCCCGAGCTGGACCGGATCATGCCGGCGCCGCTCCGCCGCCAGGTCGGAGGCTCGGTCCGACTCTGGCAGATCCTCGCGTTCCTCCTGCTGATCCCCGCCGCCTGGCTCCTCGCGCGGCTCCTCGTGTACGGCGCGGCTCGCCTCATCGACCGGACGGCGAGTCGCCGCCAGGCCTTCGCGGACTTCCGGCACGGCCTCGCGTCCTTCCGCGCGCCGCTCGCTCTCCTTCTCGCGATCCCCCTCCACGCCTTCTTCGTCGACCGGATCGGACTCCCGCTCCTCGGCCGGTACGCCTATGCCCGCGGCGTGCGCCTCGCGCTCGTCTTCACCGTCGGCTGGCTCTTCGTCCAGATCGTCGGCTTCCTGACGTCGCGGGCGACGATGCGGCTCCTCGCGTCCGGGCAGGCCGCGACGTCCTCCCTCACGATCGGCCGCCGCGTCCTGCAGGGAATCGTCGTCCTCGGCACCGCCATCGCGGCGCTCGGCGTCCTCGGCGTGAACCTCACCGCGACGCTCGCGGGCCTCGGGATCGGCGGCATCGCGGTCGCCTTCGCGGCCCAGAAGAGCCTCGAGAACCTGTTCGGAGGCGTCGTCGTCCTCACGGACAAGATCCTGCGCGTCGGCGACGTCGTGAAGGTCGGCACCGTCCAGGGCGAAGTCGAGGACGTGACGCTCTACGCGACGAGGATCCGCACGTTCGAGAGGACCGTCGTCTCGATCCCGAACGGGATGATGATGACCTCGCAGATCGAGAACCTCTCCCGCCGCGACAAGTTCCTGTTCCGGCACACGCTCGGCCTCAACTTCGAGACCACCGCGGCCCAGATGCAGGCCGTCCTCGAGGCCTGCCGCGCGCGCCTCGCCGCCGACCCCCGCGTCGAGCCCGCGACGGCGCGCGTGCGCTTCCTGAAGCTGAACGCCTACACGCTCGACGTCGAGGTCTTCGCCTACGTCCTCGCGCCGGACTGGGCGGCATACCTCGCCGTGCAGGAGGAGCTGCTCCTCGCGCTCATGCACGCCGTCGAGGGAGCGGGCAGCGGCTTCGCGTTCCCGACGCAGACGACCTATCTCGCGTCGGAGGCCCGGGCGCTCGAGCCGGGCGCGCCGCAGGCGGCCCCGAGCGCACCACGATGAAGCTCTCGCGGACGTTCAAGGTCAGCGGCCTTCTCGCCGCTGCCGGGCTTCTCGCCGTCACGCTGGCCCGCAACGAGACGCCCTGGGCGGGCCTCGGCATCGTCCTCCTCGTCTTCGGCGGCGCCGTCTTCTGCGTGAGCGCGACGCGCGCACTTCTGCGCGGCCTCCTGTGGCGCGTCGGGAGCCGGCTCGTCGTCTCGTACCTGCTCCTCATGTCCGCCGTCGTCTTTGCGGCGTTCTTCGTCTACGCCGGCCTCCTCGTCGTCGCGGGCCAGCTCGGGACGCGCCGCGTCGAGGCCGCGCTCGCGAAAAGGAACGCGGGCCTCCTCAGCCGCGCGCGGGATCTCGCGCTCCGCGGACCGTCCGCGCCCGCCGGCGTCGCTCCGCGCCCCTGGATGAAAGAGCGCGGCGTGTACCTCGTCAAGCAGGGGTCCGAGATCTACGAGGTCGCCGTCGTGCCCCGGCCGGACGGGCCGTTCCTCCTGACGGAGCGGCTCGATTCCGGGCTCCGCCGCGACCTCGAGCGGGAGACCGGCAACGTGATCCGCCTCCTCGGGGCCGTGAAGGTCCGCGAAGAGGTCGTCGACGAGAAGAAGGGAACGGTGCGGTTCTCCTTCGACGAGGGCGGAAGGAAGAAGAAGAGCGTCAGCCTCTCGCAGGAGGCCGATTCGGGAGGCGAGGGCGAGACCGGCGGCGACACGGCCGCGCCCCCGGCCGGGTCGGGACCGTGGAGCGGCCGCTGGAGCGCGTTCCCCCTGTTCCTGCGCGAGCCCGTCCACGACGCGGAAACCGGCCAGCCCCTCGAGAAGCAGCCGGTCCTCTTCCTCGTCCGCACCTCCCTGGAGCGCGAGGCGCAGGAGCTCTTCCGTGACACGACGGTCTCGGGGTCGGAACACGTCCCGATGAGCCGCGTCGTCCTCGCGGTCGTGGGCGGCCTAGGGATCGCGACGCTCGTCGTCTTCTTTCTCGCGTCCTTCGTGGCCGGCCTCCTCGTCTACCGGATCGCGCGCGCGACGCGGAGGCTGTCCACGGGATTCGGCGAGATCGAGAAGGGCAACTTCGGCCACCGCGCCCTGCTCAAGGGGCACGACCAGCTCGCGGCGCTCGTCGAAAGCTTCAATCACATGGCCGAACGCCTCGCGGCGAGCGTCGCGGCGCGGGCCGAGAAGGAAGCGCTCGAGCGCGAGCTCGAGGTCGCGCGCGACCTGCAGCGGCGCCTCCTCCCGCCGGCGGGCTTCTCTTTCCCCGGCGTCTCGATCGCCGTCGACTTCCGGCCCGCGGCCGCCATCGGCGGCGACTTCTACGACCTGTCGGGCGACGCGAGGACGCTGACGGTCGTCGTGGCGGACGTCTCCGGCCACGGCCTTCCGACGGGCATCGTGATGGCCGCCTCGAAAGCGGCGCTCTCGGCGCTCGCGAAGACCGGCGCCTCCGGGGCGAGGCTCATGGAGCTCCTCGACGTCGAGGTCGTCCGCTCGACGGACCCGCGGACGTTCGTGACGCTCGCCCACCTCGCCTTCGACTTCGGCACCGCGACGGTGTCGTTCACGAACGCCGGCCACCCGTACCCGTACCGCGTGCGGCCCGACGGGACCGTGGAGGCGCTCGTGAACGCGGCCCGCCCGCTCGGCGTCGCGCTGCCGCCCGGCTGGCAGACCGTGACGGCGCCGCTCCTGCCCGGGGACCTCTGGGTCGTCTACTCGGACGGCCTCGTCGAGGCAGCGGCGGAAGAGGGCGGGGAGCCGTGGGGCTTCTCCCGCCTCGAGCAGTGCCTGAAGGACGGCGCGGGCGGCTCGGCCGCCGCCCTCCGCGACCGCATCCTCGCGTCGCAGCGCGCGCACACCGGGCACGACGAGACCGACGACGACCGCACGCTCCTCGTCCTGAGGATCGAAGAGACGGTCAGCGCGTCAGGCGAAACGTCCGCGCAAAACCGTCCTTCGCATCCGTGACGGTCACGGTGACGGCGCCCTCGCTCCCGAGTGCATAGGTCTCGGCGACCTCGGGACCGTCCTCGCGCCGCCGCACCGGAGCCGCGGCGAGATCCGACGAACGCAGCGCCGGATCGAACGGGAAGTACGCCTCGTCCCACGGCGTCACGTCGCCGTCCGGCCGCCCGTCCGTGAGGCGCGAGCACTCGAGGAACCGGAAGTGGCCCACGTCGTGCGCCGCGCGGTACCGGCGGGTCACGACGACCGGCGCCTCGCCGGGCGCGGGCAGACGCGTCCCCTTCTCGAAGATCGTGTCGAACGCGACGTCCTCGCCCCCCCCGGCCTCGCGGAAGACGCCGAAGTGCCGCGAGAGCCGGTCCTCGAGCGCGTACCCTTCCTCGCGGTCCAGCCAGACCGCGAGGCCCATGGCCGTCGCCGCGAACGGGTGGGGCGAGCGCTTGACGCGCTTCTCGCCGAAGCGCTCCTTCAGGAGGCGCGGCACGAGCGGCAGGAGGCCCGCTCCGCCGACGACGTAGAGCGACGCGACGTCCGCCCACGCGACGCCGCCCCCATCCTCCACGAGGGCGCCGACGGCCTCGAGGGTGCGCGCGACGAGCGGCACGCAGACTTCCCAGACCTCGTCGACGGGAAGGACGAGAGGCTCTTTCTCCAGCGCGGAGAGGTCCACGAGGAACCGGCGCGAGTTCGGGGAGAGGGACTCCTTGGCTCTCACGCATTCCTCGAGGACGAGCGCCCGCTCGGCGTCGGAGACGTCGTGCGCGTGAGCCTTCTCGAGGACGAGCGCGAGGATCGCCGCGTCGAAATCGTCCCCGCCCAGGCGCTGAACGCCGTGCGTCGCCACGACCTCGTTCGTCTTCCCGGTCATGCGCAAGAGCGACGCGTCGAACGTCCCGCCGCCGAGGTCGTACACGACGAGGTGCTCGCGCCGTCCGTCGCGCCGGTTGCGATGCGCGTACTCGAAGCCCGCCGCCGACGGCTCGTTCAGGAGCGCCTCCACGGCGAAACCGCCGCTCTTGAACGCCTCGAGCGTCAGGAATCGCTGCGCCGTCGACGCGTTCGCCGGGACCGACACCGCCGCCGTGATTGAGTCGTTCGCGGCGATGCCCGCGTTCGAGCGCGCGACGAGCTCCCGGTGGAGCGACGAGAAGAAGCCCTCGAGGAGGGCGGCGATCGGGAGGCGCCTCCGCCCCACCGCGACTTCCGTGGACGGGCCCGCGTCGGAGAGGAGCCGCTTGACGGAGGGAAGGATCGTCCAGCCGGGCTCGTGCCTCACCGCGGCCGCGTCCCATCCCCAGCGGAGCGTACCGGACGATTCGTGCGCGGCGACGAGCGACGGCACGAAGTCGCCCCCCTCGAACGCGACCACCGGGTAGTTCCCGCGATCCACGAGGGCGACGACGGTGTGCGTCGTCCCGAAGTCGATCCCGATCCTCATGGGCTGGAGTTTAGTTAACATCACCCGGTGAAACCTCTCTTCGCCTTCGCTCTCGCCCTCGCCGCGTCTTTTGCCCCCGCCGCCGGGGCCCAGGCTCCCCGGGTGCCGACCCCGTCAGCGTCCGCCCAGATGGTCGTCTCGGGATCCAAGACCCCCGAGGACACGCTGGACGTGCCGGGCTCCGTCGAGGTCGTGACGGGCGAGGAGCTGCGCCGGACCGGCGCGCGCACGCTGCAGGACGCCCTCCAGAACGTCGTGGGCGTCGAGGCCGGCGGCGGCTCGGACGGCGGCCCGCGCTTTTCCAACCTCGGGATGTGGGGATTGAAGGAGTTCGACGCGCTTCTCGTGACCGTAGACGGCGTCCCCGCGGGCGGGCCCTTCAACCCGAACCTCGCGCAGATCCCGATCGAGGACATCGAGCGCATCGAGATCGCCAAGGGGCCCCAGGGCACGCTCTACGGCGTCTCCGCGTTCGCGGGCATGGTGCAGGTCTTCACGCGGCGCGGGAAGAACACGAGCGTGACCCTCGGTCTCGGCTCCTGGAACGACAAGCACGCGTCCCTCGCCTGGGAGAAGCACGACGGGAACTCCATCACGCACGTCGCCGGCTCGATGTTCCGTGACAACGGCTTCCAGGACAACACCGGATCGTCCGTGGACCGGCTCTCGATAGGGTTCGGGGGAAAGACGCGCGAGGGCTCGTGGGACCTCACGCTCGCCGTCCTTCGGGACACGGCCTACTGGGGCTCGCCGCTCCCCATCGCGGGCGGCGAGTTCGTGCCCGGCTTCGAGGTCGACCGGAACTACGCGGTCGGCGGCGCCCGCATGGACCACCGCGTCTACTCCCTGACGTCGACGCTCGTTCGAAGGCTCTCCGCCCAGGTGCAGGTGGAGAACACGCTCGGCCTCGCGCGCGACGAACAGATCGCCGTGCGGTCGTTCATCGACGGCGTCGACGGGAACACGGCGACCGCCAATGGAACGTCGCTGCGCCCCCTCCAGACGACCTTCTTCGAGGACGCGCGCGTCGTGACGACGGCCGGCTCGCACCGCCTCGTCACGGGCATCGCGCTCACGTCCGGCAAGACCACCGTCGAGGGGACGGGCTTCGACCTCACGCTCACGACCGGCTCGAACCCCGTCGTACCGTCCGTCGACTCGCTCCCGGTGGGCGACACCCGCTCCGCGGAGGACAAGCGGACGTTCTGGGGCTTCTATGCGAACGACACGTGGACGCCGTGGAAGTGGCTCGCGCTGACGTTCGGCGCACGGTACGACCGGACGTCCGAGTCGCTCTCGGCCGTCGTCAACGAGGTCGGAGGGCCCGGCCCCGAGGCGGGCTCGGACGAGCGCACCGACGGCAACTGGTCGGGCGGCGTCTCGGCGCTTCTCCGGATCGTCGACGGCAAAGCGAAGGGCTTCCTGAACGTCCTCCACCTGTACGTCGCGGCCAAGAGCAACTTCAAGCCCGCCGCGCCGAACATCCTCGAGGCCGAGGCTACGACGATCCTCGAGCCGGAGCGCTCGCGCTCGGGCGAACTGGGCCTCAAGTCCCGCCTCTTCGGCGGAAACGTGTCGCTCGACATGTCTCTGTTTCACATGACGCTCGAGAACGTCGTCGTCTCGACGCTCGGGCCCGACGGCCGGCCCGCCCTCACGAACGCCGGCGAGGAGCGCTTCCAGGGCTTCGAGGGCCAGGTCACGTGGGCCCCGCCCTCGTGGAGGGGCTTCTCGCTCGGCGCCGGCTACGCACACCACGACGCGACGTACGTGAGCTTCTCCTTCGTGACGCCGGACGGCGAGCTGCGCGTCGTGGACGGCAAGCGCGTCGAGCTCGTGCCGCGCGACCTCTGGAACGTCCGCCTCGCGTGGGCGCCGAAGTCGGGCCTCGGCTTCTGGGGCGCGGTGCGCCACCAGGGCATCCGCCCGTACACGCGCCGCAACACGGCGTACGCGCCCGCGTTCTACGAGTGGGACGCCGGGGTCTCGTGGGAAAACGACTGGGTGCGGTTCTCCTTCACGGGGCGCAACCTCGGCGACGACCGCCACGTCGTGACCGAGAGCGAGCTCGGCGACGCGCAGTTCTACCTCGCGCCGAAGAGGCGCTATGTCGGGGAGATGACGATCAGGTTCTGAGCCGGGGCGCGTTTCAGGCGCCGGCGGGCTTCTCGGGGTAGAGGCGCTCGAACTCCGCGTCGCCGTGCAGGATCCCGAGGTCCGGGTCCCGGCGCGCCCAGTCCGAGTCCCGGAAACCCGCGTTCCAGGCCTTCTGCATCGCGTCCATCGCCTGCGCCTTGTCCTTCAGCCCGCAGAACACGCACGCCGCGTTGTAGAGGACCGTCGCCTCGTTCGGGCGCAGCGCGACCGCGAGGTTCGCCTCCCGAATGGCGTCCTCACCGCGGCCGGACTCGGCGTAGTCGCTCGCGAGGAGGACGCGCGCCCGGGCGTCCTCCGGCACGGACCGGATGTGGTTCTCGAGCGCCTGGATCGACCGCTGGCGGACGTTCTTCACGGCCTCGGTCTTGCCGAGCGCGCCGAGCGCGTTCTGGATCGGAACGTAGATGTTGTAGTCCTGCCCGCCCGCCTCCATCGCCTTCTCGGCCACGTCGGCGATCTCCTGGTAGTGGCCGGATGCGAACAGCGCGCGGCCGAGGAGGTAGTACGCCCCCTCGCAGTCGTTCTTCCGCTCGATGGCCTGGCGCACACCGCGCGCGGCCTCGTCGTACTTGCCGTCCGCGTAGAGGATCCACGACTGGGCGACGAGCGGCTCGGGGAGGAACGGCTTGAGGGCCACGGCCCGGCGCGACGCGGCGCGGGCGCGCTCGAGCCAGACGGGGTCACGGCCGTAGCTGTAGTGCGTCTGCGCGCAGACGTTCGCGATCGCCGCGTGGGCGAGCGCGAACTCCGGGTCGAGAGCGACCGCGTTCTCGAACATCTGGAGCGCGAACTCGAAGTCCTGCCGCGTGAGGCGCCTCGCGTAGCTCTTCCCGCGGAGGTACAGGTCGTACGCCTGCAGGTTCTCCGTCGGCTTGCTCGCAAGGGCTTCCTCTTCCTGCGGTGAGAGCGTGACCCGGAGCGCCTCTGCGATCTTCCGGACGATCTCGTCCTGCAGCTCGAAGACGTCCTCCATCTGGCGGTCGTACCGCTCGGACCAGAGCGGAAAGTCCGTCTTCGTGTCGACGAGCTGCGCGTTGATCCTCAGGCGCGTGCCGGCCCGGCGCAGGCTTCCCGCGAGCACGTACGCCGCGTTGAGCTGCTGGCCGATCTGCGCGGGCGTCACGGGCTTGTCGCGGTACGCGAGGACCGTGGGGCGCGAGAAGATGTTCAGGCCCTTGATCTTCGAGAGCTCCGTGATGATGTCTTCCGTGATCCCGTCGCGGAAGTACTCGTCCTCCTTCACGCCCGACAGGTTCTCGAAGTAGAGGACGGCGATGGACTTCTCGACCTGCCGCGTGCCGCCGCCGCGCGAGTCGGCCTTCTCGGCCGCGCGCTTCCTTCCCGAGTCCATGTCGCGCCTCAGGCGCGAGAGATCCGTCTTGAGGTCCGTCGCGGTCTGGTAGCGGAGGTTGCGGTCCTTCTCGAGCGCCTTGTCGAGGATGCGGGAGAGCTCGGGGGGCAGCGCGGGGTTCTGCTGCGCGGCCGGCAGCGGGTCGCGGTTCAGGATCGCGTCGAAGACGACCGCCGACGTCTCCCCCGGAAACGGCAGCGCGCCCGTCGCGAGCTCGTAGAGGACCGTCCCGAGCGAGAACAGGTCCGTGCGCGCGTCCGCGAGCTGGCCGCGCGCCTGCTCGGGGGACATGTACGACACCGTGCCCATCGCGGTCCCGGGCGTCGTGAGGTCGCCGACCGTCTCGAGGCGAGAGACGGCGCCGTCGTTCCCGCGGCGAGCGCCCTCGATCCGCGCGAGGCCGAAGTCGAGAATCTTCACCTGCCCGCGGGCATTCACGAAGACGTTCGCCGGCTTGACGTCGCGGTGCACGATGCCTCGGGCGTGAGCGGACTCCAGGGCGTCGGCGATCTGGATGCCGACCGAAAGCACGCTCTCGAGGTCGAATGCCGGCCGCGCAGCCATCGTCTGCGCGAGCGTCTGTCCCTCGAGGCACTCCATCACGATGAAGTGCTGGCCGTCGTGCTCCTCGATCGCGTAGACGGTGCAGATGCCCGGGTGGTTCAGGGCCGAAGCGGCGCGCGCCTCGCGCTGGAAGCGCTCGAGGGACGAGCCGTCGCGCGCGAGCTCGGGCGGAAGGAACTTCAGGGCGACGTTGCGGCCGAGACGGGAGTCTTCGGCCTCGTACACGACGCCCATCCCGCCGCTCCCGAGGCGGCGGACCACGGAGTAGTGGGACACACTCTTCCCGACCAGGGAATCTTGCTGCTCGACCACGTGTGGGCGAGATTAACCCAGAGAAATCCGAAACGAGCGGGGTTACTTCGCCGGCTTCGAGAGCTCGACGCCGGAGGCGAGGAAGGAGAGCTCCTTCTGGTCGCCCTTGATGTCGGCCGGCTTGCCGCCCGGCGTCTCCTCGGCGTAGTGCTTCGCGGTGGCCTCCGGGACCGTCTTCACGGTGAAGACGCCCTCGAGGACCGCCGTGGCGCCGGCGGAGTCCTTCGGCACGAAGAACGCGTAGTCCTTGAACCGCACGCGGACGGACTGGTCGCCGGATTTCAGGACCATCCAGCAGCCCTTTTCCTGGCAGACGGAGGACACGACGCCCTCGGTCTTCACGGTCTTCCCGGACCACGCGGCGGGATCCTTCACGAGGTCGGCGAGCGCGACCTTCGGCGAGTTCCCGAGCGGCGCGCCGAACTTGCCGGCGTCGGCGAGAAGGGAAAGAGGGAGGAGAAGGAGGGTGACGAGGAGTGCGGATGCGGTGCGTTTCATAGGGAATGAATCTTAACGCCCGCGCGTTAGGATGGGCGTTCGAGAGGAGATCTCAAGATGCCCACCGAGCTTCCGCCGCGCCCCTTCGATTCCCCCCGGCCGATCGATCCCTCGGCTGCGGTCGCGATCCCGTCGTTCCTCGCCCGCGTCTACGTCTGGATGGCCGCGGGGCTCCTCGTCACCGCGGGCGCCGCGTTCGCGACGCTGTCGAACGAGAGCCTCCTCAAGCTCGTCTTCGGGAACCGCATGGTGTTCTTCGGCCTCATGATCGGCGAGCTCGCGCTCGTCGCGTGGCTCTCCGGGCTCGTCGGCCGCCTCTCGTCCGGCGCGGCGGGCGCCGTGTTCCTCTTCTACTCGGCGTTGAACGGGCTCACGCTCTCGGTCGTCTTCCTCGCGTACACGTCCGCTTCGGTCGTCTCGACGTTCGTCGTCACGGCCGGGATGTTCGGTGCGATGAGCGTCTACGGCCTCGTCACGAAGCGCGCGCTCGACGGCCTCGGCTCCTTCGCGTTCATGGGCCTCATCGGCGTCATCCTCGCGTCCGTCGTGAACATCTTCCTCCGGAACGACATGCTCGGGTTCGTCGTCTCCTGCGTCGGCGTCATCGTCTTCACCGCGCTCACGGCGTACGACACGCGGAAGCTCAAGATGATGGCGGCGACGGTGGACGGCGCGTCGGAGGAGGGCAAGCGCGGCGCGATCTCGGGCGCCCTCGCCCTCTACCTCGACTTCATCAACCTCTTCCTGATGCTGCTCCGCCTCTTCGGGAACCGGAGATAGGCCTATCGACGCGCCCACGGGGTTCGACGCCTTCCTCGCCTGGGCCGTGTCGGTGGTCGGCATCGCCACCGGCGCGGCCTACGTGCCACAGGCCCTCCGGATCTGGAAGCGAAGGAGTTCGGAAGATGTCTCGATCACGACGTATCTCCTCTTCCTCGGCGGCCAGCTCGTCTACCTCCTGTACGGGATCCGGTTCCACCAGACACCGATCGTGATCGGCATGGCCGCGAACATCGGGGGGAGTCTCGCCGTCATCGGGTCGGCCCTGAAGTTCCGGCGGTGAAGCCACTCCCGTCGCCGCGCGGCGCGGAGGCCTACCTCGCGATCGACAAGCCGGCGGGCGTCGCGGTCCACGGGCCGCACGGCCTCATCGGGCCGCTCCGCAGGGAGTTCGGCGACAACCTCGCCCTCGTCCACCGCCTCGACAAGGAGACGTCCGGTGTCCTCCTCCTCGCGAGGACGCCCGAGGCGCTCTCCGCCGCGCTGGAGGCGTGGCCGACGTCCGTCACGAAGACGTATCTCGCCGTCACGCGCGGCGTGCCGTCGCCGCCCGAAGGCGTCGTGACGGAAAAGCTCCTTGAGCACCGCACGGGCAAGCCCGAGCTCCTGAAGCGGGCGCTCAAGGCGGCCTACGGGCCCGCGCGCGCGGGGCACCTGCTCTCGGGCCGTCGCGTGCTCGCCATCCCACCCGTCCCGCCGCCCGGTCGGACCGCCGCCCACCCGGCAGGACGCGAGGCGAGGACCGCCTACCGCGTCGTTCAGGACCGTGGGACGACGGCGCTCGTCGAGCTGACGCCCGGGACCGGCCGGATGCACCAGCTGCGCGTCCACCTGGCCCATCTCGGCACGCCGCTCCTCGGCGACCCGCTCTACGACGCCTTCCGGACGCCCGATTCGCCCGCACCCGTCCTGCACGCCGCGCGCCTCGTCTGGGAAGGTCCGCCCGGCGCGCCGGGTGGTTCGTGGACGTGGGAGGCCGCCCTGCCCGGTGCGAGGCGAGTTGGGCCATGATCCCGGCGTGACCGACTCCGCTCTCCCCCTCGACGCTCTCGGCCCCGTCTTCGAGCTGTGCACCGAGCGCCCCCTCGCGGTGTTCGACCTCGAGACGACGGGCACGGATCGCCTCTCGGACCGCATCGTGGAGGTGGCGGTCGTCCGATTCCGCAAGGGCGGCGAGGTCGCCACGCTCGAGAAGCGCGTGAATCCCGGCGTGAAGATCCCGCGCGAGTCCACGCGCGTGCACGGCATCTCCGACTCGGACGTGGCGGGCTGCCCCGCGTTCCCCGCGCTCGCCCCGGAGCTCGCGGCGTTTCTCGAGGGCTGCGACCTCGCGGGCTACAACATCCGACAGTTCGACGTCCCGGTGCTCCTGCGCGAGTTCGAGCTCGCGAAGGTCCCGTTCTCGATGGACGGGAGGCGCGTCGTCGACATGCAGACGATCTACTTCCGGCGCGAGCCGCGCGACCTCGGCGCCGCCGTGCGCTTCTTCGCCGGGCGCGAGCATGCCGCGGCCCACGCCGCGCTCGCCGACGCCGTCGCCTCGGCCGAGGTCCTCGCCGGGCAGCTCCGGCGCTATGCGGACCTCCCGCGCGACGTCGCGGCGCTCCACGAACTCTCGCGGCCGCCCGAGGGCCGGTACGTCGACCCCGACAAGCGCTTCCTGTGGCGCGACGGCGAAGTCGTGTTCGCCTTCGGCCAGCACCGCGGGACGCGGCTCGCGGACGTCGCCGAAAAAAACCCGTCCTACCTCGACTGGATCGTCGACGGGAACTTCCCCGACGAGGCCAAGCGCATCGCGCGAGACGCCCAACGCGGCGTCATCCCGCGACGGGATTGAGCGCTCCCCTCCCCTCCCGCGGCCTCGTGCGGCGCCGCAGCCGGCCCGTGCGCATGGCGCTTCTCGCGCTCGGCTGGACGCTTCTCGCCCTCGGCGTCCTCGGCGGCCTCTTGCCCGTCATCCAGGGCTGGCCGTTCGGCGTCGCGGGGTTGGCGATCCTCTACATCGAGAGCCGCTGGGTCCAGCGCAAGGTCCGCCGCTTTCGACAGCAGAACCCGAGGTTCGAGCGGACGTGGCTCAAGGCCCGGGCGTGGCTGCGGGAGCGGCGGCGCCGGAAGGCCTCCGTTCCTCTCGACTGACCTTCGTCTTCTTGATCTCGTCGCCGGGACCCCGGATGGAGTCAGGGGGAGGTGTAGCCAGAACCGGCACCACGTGCTTCGAAGTCACCTGCCGGCGCGGCGATTCGTGTCACCCAGTCCCTCAGGATGCCGCCCGGGGCCGGGATGACGTCACTCAGCTCGACGAGAAAAGTACACATCTCCCTTAAGCCGGGCGGGACCTTCTCCCTGAACGCTTCGAGGTCGGCGCTCTTCAACTGGCGCTCGACGAGCCCGGCGTCGACCTCGGCGAACACCAAGGCCGCACCAGGGACTTGAAGGCGGATTCTGTCGTAGGTTCCGGACTGTGTCGCGGGACCCGTGTCGAGCTCGATCTTGCAATGATCGGCGAGTGACTCCAATGTGACCGTCATCCTTCCGCGGGCGTCCCCGCTCAGTGGTTCGAGCGTCTCTCTCCAGATGAAAATTGTCCCGTCCGACCGGCCGAACGTCACCTCCGTCTGAGCGCGGAATGTCGAATCACCGCTGGCAGCCGCGCCCAGCGAGTAGCTTCGCGAAGTCACGTTGACCACGACCCGTCCGGCTTGATCCGAGAGGTCATAGCTGTTACGAACTTCCCACGCCTCCTTCGGCGCGCGGTCGAACGTTCCCGCGTCGGCCACCAGGAGGAGACTAAACAAAAGTGCGGGCGGCATTGATGCCTCCTCGACGACGTCAGTTATTGAAGTGGTTGCCGCAATCTCCCTGGCAAGCGCCCTTGGCGCTCTCCGTTTCAGCCTTACAGCGTACGTTACATCCTCGCGAGTTTCTCACCGCCTCAGCCCACATGTAGCAGCACGACTTGCACGACACAAGCCCGTTGCAAACGTCAGTCCGCTGGCAGCTGTTGTTCCAGTCGCGACACGGCTTGTCACACGTATCCTTGCAGTCGGAGAAGGGATCGGCTGATCCTCCTCCGCCGCTCCCGATCGTGCCGACGTCCGTACCGGACACGGGCGTACAGTCCTCATACGTGTACCACGTGAGGACGGCTACGCCGTTCCTGAATAGTGTGTTCTCGTACAACGTGCACTCCCACCCGCCGCCAATGGCTTCTGCACGAAGCCCCGGCGCGGAGGCCATCGAGAGAAACACTGCAAGGCCGACGAGCATCGCTACGTGAAGGGGCTTGCGCATTGTTCACGCCTCCTGAATCGAAAGAGCCCGGTTGACACGACACGGCTTCGACAATACTTCAGGGGAAAGTTTCCCGGGCCGGTCAGAGTTGCTACCCACGCGAACGGGAATCACAGCTTGTCCACGAAACTACCCGTCCGCCGGCAGGTCAATAAGGGCCGGTTGTTATCATTTCAGGCCATCGGCGTGGAGTTGCGGGCATGGCGAACGACCGTGGCGTGTTACCACATGGGTCACCAATGAACTGGCTGGACCTCTATCTGGAATGTGGGACGCTGAAGGCCTCGGCAAAGAGGGCCGGACTGTCGACCCGCACTCTTCAAAGGCGCTGGCGCGCATACGGTCTCGCCATGAAAGACGTTCGAATCGCGCGGCGGGCTTCAGCGATTGTCAACCTTACTCAGCAGAACATCCCTCTGAAGGTCGTCGCGGCACGCGTTGGGTTCAGCCCGCCGGGGTTAGCTCGATTCGTTCGGCGAGAGTTCGGCGTGGCACCAACGGCGCTAAGGCGGATGCTCCTGCAGACTACCCGAACGAGTTAGCGCCCACATTCCCGCTGCGAGTTTCGGGGTGCTCTCTTGGGCTTTGGTGAATCGTTCGAGAGCGCCTCAGCGCGTCGCCCCCGGCGGCATGACGCGGTTGCCGTCGAGGACGGCGCCCCACGCCCGCGCCATCGTCTTGAGCTCTTCGATCCGCGCGCGGTCGGCCGCGGTCAGCTCCTGCAGCGTGCCGTGGTGGTATCCGCCGTTGTCGTCGTCCGGCGACGCCTCGTAGTCCTGCCAGCGCCACTTCTGGGCGAACGACGGGTCGTCGAGCCGCGTCTGCAGGAGAAACGGGCCCTCGAACGCCGCGAGGCCGCGCAGGCGCAGCGCGAGGACGCCCTGAGGCGCCGGGGCGGGCTTCTCGAAGAGGTCGCGGCCGAAGAAGTGGTTCGAGACGTCGAGGCCGAGGAGGCCGAGGAGCGTCGGCCCGACGTCGAGCTGCGAGGAGAGCTCCTCGCGAACCGTGCCCGCCGGCAGGCCCGGCGCCGCGACGACGAGCGTCGTCCAGTTCTCGCCCGCGTTCGGCGTCCCGAGGCGCGGCAGCCGGATCGACTGCCACGGGTTCGTCGTGGAGTGATCGCCGACGACGACGACGACCGTGTCCCGCCCCCGCGGCGTCCGCCGCAGGCTCTCGAAGATCCGGCCGAGCGTGCGGTCCGTGTAGCCAAGCGCCGCGAGATACGACTCGCGCGGCGTCTTCGGGTCCGAGCCGGGCGGCCGATAGACGGGCGGGTGCGTCGCGATCGTGAAGAGCGTGAGGAAGAGCGGCGCCTCGCGCCGGGATTCGAGGCGCTCGATCGTCCGCCGCGCCAGGTCTTCGTCCGTCGTGTCCGCCGCGTCGTAGCGCACGGCGTCGAACCAGCGCGCGTACCAGTACTCCATCTTCTCGAACGCGGGGCTCGTCGCCGCCACGAGCTCGCGCGCGTAACCGGCTTTCGCGAGTAGCTCGCCGATCGAAAGGACGTTGAGCTCGCGCGCGTTGTAGAGAAGGATGCCGGACGGGTGGCCCGCGACCCCGAGCAGGATGCCGCCGCGCCCCTCCACCGAGGGATAGCCCGAGGCGATGCAGACCGGGAACGCGACGCCGCGCTCCTTCCAGAGCCGGTGAATCTCCGGGATGCGCGATTCCACCCCGGGCCGCCGCACGTCCGTCTCCCAGCCGCGCGCGGATTCGAGGACCACGAGGAGGACGTCCGGCCTCTTCTCGAGCGGCCGCGCGCGGAACGCGGCCACGGACGCCGCCTCGGCCGGCGCGGGGTGCCAGACCGGGTAGCCCGCGTCGGGAAACCACCGCGGCGGCCGGTTCAGGAAGCGGTGCAGCGACGCGATCCCCGCGCGGACCTCCCGCGGCGAGGGGGCGTCCCCGAGCGCCGCGACGGACTCGGAGACGAGCCCGACGAGGACCGGCCGGGCGCGCCGCAGGGCGAGCCTCGTGGGCGCGAGGGCGCTCTCGAACGTGAGCGCGCCGCAAGAGACGGCCGCGAGGAACGCCACGGACAGGGGCGCGGCGCGCTCCGGTCCCCGCCTTCTCGCGAGCGCGAAGACGATGCCGGCCGGAACTGCGACGAGGAGAACCGCCGCGCCGAGCGCGAGTGTGTCGCCGAAGACGACGTCCACGAGGAGACGCCGGTGCGCGAGCAGGTTGTACGCGCCGATCCACTGCGGGTTGAGGTGCTCGCCCGTCCAGCGCACGAGCTCGAGGTCGAGCTGCGAGAGGAAGAGGACGAAGACGCCGCCGCCGGCGAGGAGCAGAAGCCCCGCCCGGGTGGAGAGCCACGACAGGACGCCCGCGAGAGCGCCGAGCGCCGCGAGGGTCCCGATCTCGCCCGCGAGCGCCGCCGGGAGGAGCTGGAGCGGGTGCTCGGCGACGCGCGCGCCGGAGGGCGCGGCGAGGACGAAGTGGAAGACGAGGGACGCCACCCGCGCGAGGAAGAGGGTCAGCAGGATGCCGGTGAAGGCCCCTCGGCTCCTCATCGCGCGGGTCTCAAAACGTGCCTCGCCAGGGGTGCGGGGGGCGGCGTAGGAGCCCCCCGCAAGACATCAGTCCATCTGGCGACGCAGGAACGTCGGGATGTCGAAGATGTCCTCGCGCGGATCCCGCATGTTGATGAGGTTCACCCCGTAGCCCTGGTCCTCGGGAGTCGGGGGCATAGCGGGCTCGGCGCCCGGCCGCGGCCGCTCCGGCGCGGCGCCGCGGGCTCCGGACGGATTCACCGGGAGCGAGACCTCGCGGCGCGAGGCGAGTGCGGCGGGCGCGTCGAAACCGGTCGCGATCACGCTGATCTTGACCTCGTCCTTCATGTCCTTGTCCTGCACGAGGCCGAAGATGACGTTCGCCTCCTCGTCGGCGGCCTGCTGGATGATCGCGCAGGCCTCGTTGACCTCGGCAAGCGTCAGGTCCTCGCCGCCGGTGACGTTGATGAGGATCGCGCGGGCGCCCTGGATGGACTGCTCCTCGAGGAGCGGGTTCGAGATCGCGCGCTGCGCGGCCTCGACGGCGCGGTGCTCGCCCGTCGCGGTGCCCGTGCCCATGAGCGCCATGCCCATGTTCTCCATGACCGTCTTCACGTCCGCAAAGTCGAGGTTCACGATGCCGGGCACCGTGATGAGGTCGCTGATCCCCTGGACGGCCTGGCGCAGGACGTCGTCCGCGATGCGGAACGCCTCCCACGTCGTGACGTTGCGGTCCACGAACGAGTAGAGGCGCTCGTTCGGGATCGTGATGAGCGTGTCCACGTACTCGCGCAGCTCGGCGATGCCGTCCTCGGCGTACCGGAGCTTCCTCCGCCCCTCGAACGCGAACGGCTTGCTGACGATCGCGACCACGAGCGCCCCGGCTTCGGAGGCGAGCCGCGCGACGACGGGCGCGGCGCCCGTCCCCGTCCCGCCGCCCATTCCGGCGGTCACGAAGACCATGTCCGATCCCGCGAGGACCTCCGTGATCCTCTCGGCGTCCTCGAGGGCGGCGTTGCGCCCCACGTCCGGGTTCGAGCCCGCGCCCATGCCGCGGGAGGTCGTGATCCCGAGCTGGAGCTTCGTGGCCGCCCGGTTCACCTTCAGGACCTGCAGGTCCGTGTTCGCCGCGACGAACTCGATCCCCTTGATCCCCGCCTGGATCATGCGGTTGACGGCGTTGCCGCCGCCGCCGCCGACGCCGACGACTTTGATGCGGGCGGGAGGAGCGGAGTCCTCGCTGAACGTGATCGTCCGCGACGTGCGCTTGGAGCCGGCGTCGTCGTCGTCGAATAGGATCATTTTCTTTCCTCCATCGATATCACAGAGCGGTGGACGAGGGGAACAGGTTTCGGAAGCTGCCTTTGATCTTGTCGAGGAACCCGGGCGACGCGCCCCGGTTGCGCCGCCGGGCTGCGGCCGCGGCGCCGCGCCCGTAGAGCAGGAGCCCCGCGGCGCAGGCCCACTCGGGCGACGCGACGATGTCCGTCAGGCCGCCGAGCCCGCGCGGCACCCCGCGCCGGACCGCGACGCCGAGGACCTGCTCGGCGACCTCGAGGAGGCCGTCGAGCTCGGAGCCGCCTCCCGTCAGGACGAGGCCCGCGCGCAGCTCGCCGGCCGGCACCTCGCGGACGGATTCCTCCCACAGGAGCGTGAGGAGCTCCTCGGCGCGCGGCTGCAGGATCTCGGCGATCTCGCGTCTCTTGACCGGGTGGACGCCCCGGCCCCCGGTGAGCGGCACGTCGATCGAATCGGATTCGTTCACGAGGGCCGCGAGAGCGGCGCCGTGCTTCCGCTTGAGGCGCTCGGCGTCGGGCACCGGCGTCTTGAGGACGACCGCGAGGTCGTTCGTGAAATGGTCGCCCCCGACCGGCAGGACGGAGGTATGGGCGAGCGTCCCGTGGCGCCAGACGGCGATCTCCGTCGTCCCTCCGCCGATGTCGGCGAGCACGACGCCCAGCTCGCGCTCGTCGGCCGTGAGGACGGCCTCGCTGGCCGCGAGCGGCTCGAGGACCATCTCGATGACCTCGACGCCCGCCCGGTTGACGCAATTCAGCAGGTTCTGCGTCGTCGCGACGGGGACCGTCACGACGTGGACGTCCGCCTCGAGACGGCTCCCGACCATGCCGAGCGGGTCCGCGACGCCGTCCTGGCCGTCGACGACGAACTCGCGCGGGAGGACGTGGAGGATCTCGAACTCGGAGGGGATCGGCACGGAGCGGGCCGCGTCGAGCGAGCGCTGGATGTCCTCGCGCGAGATCTCGCGGTTCTTGGCGGCAACCGCGACGACCTGCCGGCTGTTGAACGACTTGACGGCGGGCCCCGCGACGCCCACGACCGCGCGCTCGATCTGCGCGCCCGCCATGATCTCGGCTTCCTCCGTCGCGCGTTTGATCGCGTCCACGGTGGCGGGCACGTCGATGATCGCCCCCTTGCGTGCGCCCTTGTGGGCGGCGGTGCCCTTTCCGATGATGTCGATCCTCCCGGTCGCGTCCGACTCCGCGATGAGGGCGCACACCTTCGTCGATCCGATGTCGAGGCTGACGAGGTAGGGCGTTGTTTTCGGCATCCGTTAACCCTTAGGTCTTTCCGCGCCCGGTGTCGCCGGGCGCCTTCAGGACGATGCGGCCCGCGAAACGCAGGTCCGCGTCGGAAGTCGGGAATGCGTTGCGCTCGAGCTCGGGGAGGAGCGCGAGGTACGCCCGCCAGATGGGTGCCGCGCGCCCCGGTGCCGCCGCGTCGGGCCCGAAGAGCAGCCGGCACGACGCGACGCGGTCCGTGACGGCGAACCCCTCCGGGACGACGGCGACCTCGGACGCGCGCGCGAGAAGGTCGGGGTCCTCCGTCTTGAGGACGTCGAGGAAGGCGGCGCCCCGCGCGCGGGCGGTCCCGTCGCTCGCGCCCGAGAGCACGACGAAGTCGTCTTCGCGTCCGAGGGCGCGCCCGCCGTAGGGGCCGATGAAGCTGCCCGTGCGGTCCAGCGTCCAGAGCTCGCCGCCCCGGTCCTCCCGGATGGCCACCGCGACGGGGGGCCGCGCGACGACGACGACGACGATCGTGCCAGGCACCACGCGCCTCGCGGATGCGGAGGCGACCCACGAGCGCTTCGAGAGCTCCTCGACCGGTCCCTGGAGGTCGACGAAGAGCGCCGGCCGCCCGATCCACCCGTCCGTGAGCTCTTCGGCCTCGGCGCGCAGGGCCTCGGGCACGCCCTCGAGGACGACGCGCGTCACGGCAAAGCGCGGATGGGTGCGAAGGATCACGAGCCCCGAGAGCGCGAGACCGGAGAGGAAGAGGAGCGTGAGCGCCGGGACGAGCAGACGCCTCCCCGCCCGGCGCCGCATGGGGCGCACGGTCCGGGCGGACGGGGGGCGATAAAACGAGCTCAACTCTTGTCGGACCCCTTGTTTTCGGATTCGGATTTCTTAGAAGGTGTTGGTTGCGGATGCGCGGCGGGTGCCGGAGCCGTGAGCTTGCCGCTCCGCTCCAGGACGCCGCCCTCTTTCTTCAGGTAGTCCTCTCCAAAGTGCAGCACGTCGCCCGCGCCCATCGTGATGAGGAGGTCGCCGTCCTTGAGCTCCCACTCGAGGGCGTCGAGGATGCCCTTGCGGTCCGCGATGAAGCGGGCGGCGCGGTGGCCGCGCGCCGTCGCGGCGTCCGCGACGAGCGCGCCCGTGACGCCCTCCCGCGGCGCCTCGCGTGAGCCGTAGACGGGCGTCACGAGCAGGACGTCGGCGTTCAGGAACGCGGCGCCGAACTGGTGCGCCATGTCCTTCGTGCGCGAGTAGAGGTGCGGCTGGAAGAGCGCGACGATCCGCCGGTCGGGATAGGACTGGCGGGCTGCGGCGAGCGTGGCGGCGACTTCGGTCGGGTGGTGCGCGTAGTCGTCGATGACGACCACACCTGCGCGTTCGCCCTTCTTCTCGAAACGCCGGATGACGCCCTTGAACTCCGCGAGAGCGCGCGCGGCCGTCGCGAACGGGATCGAGAGCTCCCGCGCGACGGCGAGTGCGCCGAGGGCGTTCTTGATGTTGTGAAGACCCGCCACCTGCAACGACACGGCGCCCGTGAACTCGCGGTCCGCAAACGCGACGAAACGCGAGCCCGTGCGCTCGAGGACGACGTCGCGCGCCGTGAGGTCCGCCTGGGGCGTCAGCCCGTACGTGACGACGCGCCGCGAGACGAGCGGGCGGATTTCCTGCACGTGCGGGTCGTCGAGGCCGAGGATCGCGGCTCCGAAGAACGGGACGCTGCGCGCGAAGCGCGCGAACGTCTCCTGCAGGTCCTGCAGGTCGCGGTAGGTGTCGAGGTGCTCGAGGTCGATGTTGTTGATGAGTGCGAGCATCGGCGAGAGCGCGAGGAAAGAGCGGTCGAACTCGTCCGCCTCGGCGACGAGATACTCGCCGCGACCGAGGCGCGCCGTCCCGACTTCGCGCATCCGTCCGCCGACGATGATCGTCGGATCGAGGCCGGCTTCCATGAGGATCGCGCCGGTCATCGAGGTCGTCGTCGTCTTGCCGTGCGTTCCGGCGATCGCGATCCCGCGCTTGACGCGCATGACCTCGGCGAGCATCTCGGCCCGCTTGATGACGGGGATGCCCATGCTGCGTGCGGTCGCGACCTCGGGGTTCGAGTCGTGGACGGCGCTCGAGTAGACGACGACGTCGGCGCCCTGCACGTTCTCCGCGTGGTGGCCGAGGAAGACCGGGATCCCGAGCGTCCGGAGCCGGAGCACCTGCTCGCCCTCGGAGAGGTCCGAGCCCGTCACTTCGAGGCCCACGCTCTTGAGGAGCTCGGCGAGGCCGGACATGCCGATGCCGCCGATCCCGACGAAATGCAGGCGCTTCACGCGAAGGAAATTCATATCCGGCTCACTTCCGCTTCGAAAACGACATCGCACAGCCGCGCCGCTGCGTCCGGCCGCGCCGAGCGGCGCGCCGCGTCGCCCATCGCCGCGAGCCGCGCGGGATCCGAGAGGAGTGCGGCGATCGCGTTTCCGAGGCTCTCCTCGGAGGACTCGTCTTCCGTCAGGACGACGGCCGCGCCGTCGCGCTCGAGCGCGCGCGCGTTCGCTTCCTGGTGGCCGTGCGTCGCACCCGCGAACGGGACGAGGACGGCCGGACGGCCGGAGGCCGCGATCTCGGCGACCGTCATCGCTCCCGCACGCGCGACGAGGAGGTCCGCCTCGGCATACGCCTGCGCCATGTCCTCCACGAATTCGACGGGCAAGACGGCCGAGACGGAGAACGCGTGCCTTCCGTACGCAGCGGCGACGTCGGCCGCGCGGCCTCTTCCGGTCTGGTGGATCGCCGCGAATCGCACTCCGGCTGCGTCCACGCGCGCGAGCGCGCCCGGGACGAGGCGGTTCAGGATCGAGGCGCCCTGGCTGCCCCCCACCACGAGCACGCGCATCCGGCGCGGCGTCTCGCGCCCCCCGAGCGAGGAAACCTCGAAGAACTCCCCTCTCACGGGGTTCCCGACGCATGTGCCGCCGAGGCGCGCCGCGCCCGCGTCCGTCCCCGTCGCGACGCGCGTCGCGGCGACGAGAGGCCCGGACGCGTAGCCGCCGACGCCGACGACCGTCCGCGGCGCGTGGCGGCCGAGGATCCCGATCGAGTCGGCGAACGCGAGCGGGAGCGCGAGGAGACCCTCGACCCGCGCCCTCGCGCCCTTGCCGACGAGGCCCTTCGCCCTCACGAACTCCAGCGGCCATCCCGCGCGCGGGACGAGGTCGGCCTCGAGGCCGCGCCGCGTCCCGACGAAGACGATCGGCGCGTCGGGCCGCCGCCGGCGGATCTCGCCCGCGAGGGCGAGCGCGGGAAAGACGTGGCCGCCGGTCCCGCCGCCCGCGATCAGGAAGCCGCCCGTGGCCGGTGAGCTCGCGGCGCTCGTCATGAGGCGTGCTGGGAGAGGTTGAGGAGGATCCCGACCGCGAGGAGGTCGGCCCAGAGCGCCGACCCGCCGTAAGAGAGGAACGGCAGCGGGATCCCCTTGGTGGGCACGAGCGAGAGGACGACGGAGATGTTGATGAGGGCCTGGACGACGATCATCACGGACAGGCCGATCCCGAGGAGGCGCCCGAACGAGTCGGGTGCGTTCACCGCGGCGCGCACGCCGCGGGCGAAGACGAGGCCGAAGAGCGCGAGCACGGCGACGCAGCCGACGAGACCGAGCTCCTCGCCGACGATCGCGAAGATGAAATCCGTGTACGGGTACGGCAGGAAGAACAGCTTCTGCTTGCCCTCGCCGAGTCCGAGGCCCGTGACGCCGCCTGTCCCGACCGCGATGAGGGACTGGATCGCGTGGAAGCCCTTGCCGAGCGGGTCCATCTCCGGGTGGAGGAACGCGGTGAGGCGGTCGCGGCGGTACTGGGCGGACAGGACCCATGCCGAGAGCGTCGGGACGAGGAGGAGCGCCGAGCCGAGGAACCACCGGAACGGGAGACCCGCGAAGAACAGCATCGCGCCCGCGACGATGAAGTACGTGAAGGCCGTCCCGAAGTCCGGCTCGAGGAGGACGAGGCCCGCGGGCACGACGACGAGGCCGAGCACGGGAAGCAGGGTCCGCGTCGGCAGGTGCATCTCGCCCTCGCGGCGCGAGAGGAGGGCCGCGAGCGCGATCACGAGGCCCACCTTCATGAACTCCGACGGCTGCACGGACATGAATCCGAGCGCGAGCCACCGGCGCGCTCCGTTCACGGGCGCGCGGAAGAGCACCGCGACGAGGGCAGCCGCGAGAACCGCGAGGATGACGCCGACGAGACGCGGGTCGTCGAGGCGCCGGTAGTCGATGGACATCGCCGCGAACGCGAGAAGCGACCCGACCGCGACGGCGATCGTCTGCTTGAGGACAAAGAAGTACGGGCCGGCCGGAGCGGACGAGGACGGCAGAGTGGCCTGCAGCGACGACGCGCTGTAGATCATGAGGAGGCCCGTCCCCACGAGGAGGAGGACCGAGCCGAACAGGAGGCGGTCGGAGGCCAGCTTCTTGGCCATCAGCCCACCTTCCCCGCGAGCTCGGGCAGCGCGCGGACGAGTTCCTCGAACGCGTCTCCGCGGTGCTCGAAGTTGCGGAACTGGTCGAAGGACGCGCACGCGGGCGAGAGAAGCACGGCGTCGCCGGCGCCCGCGCGGCGCGCGGCTTCCTCCACGGCCCTCTCGAGCGTGCCGGCGAGGACGACGTCCAGGCCCGGCACGGGCGCGAGCGCTCTCGCGATCGCGGGAGCCGCCTTGCCGATCGCGAGAATCGTCCGGGCTTTTCTCGCCGCGAGCGGCGCAAGCCGGCCGAAGTCGTCGCCCTTGTCCTTGCCGCCCAGGATGAGGTGCACGCGCGCGTCGTCGAACCCCTCGAGGCTCTTGAGCGTCGCGTCGACGTTCGTGCCCTTCGAGTCGTTCCACCACGTGACGCCGCCGAGCGTCCGCACGAGCACGGTGCGGTGCGGAAGGCCGCGGAAACCGCGGAACGTCTCGACCGCCGACTCGGGCGTGACGCCCAGCGGAAGCGTCGCCGCGAGCGCCGCGAGCGCGTTCTCGACGTTGTGCGCGCCCGGGAGGGCGAGGTCCGAGCGCCTCGCGATGACGCGCGGGCCCTTGCCCGTGACGTCCGCGACGAAGAGGTCGTCCTTGAGCCACGTCCCGAGCGCCGGCTGCGCGGCCCTCGAGAACTCGAAGCGCCGGGCGCGCGGCCGGATCCGCGCCACGAGCGGGTCGTCGGCGTTCAGGACGGCGACCTGCGCCTCGCGCTGGTTCTCGAAGATCCGTGCCTTCGCGGCTCCATAGTCGTCCATCGAACGGTACCGGTCGAGGTGGTCCGGCGTGAGGTTCAGGTGGACGGCCACGTCGGGTGCGAAGCGCCGGATCCCCTCGAGCTGGAAGGACGAAAGCTCGACGACCCACGTCTTCGGCGCGGACCCGGTGCCGTTCGCGCCCGCCTTCGTCGCGAACGAGATCCAGGGGGTCCCGTAGTTTCCGCACGCGATCGCCGCGTGGCCCGCGGCCTTGAGGAGGGCCGCCGCGAGCGCGGTCGTCGTGGACTTTCCGTTCGTGCCCGTGATCCCGACGACGACGCCCGGCAGGAGTCGCGAGGCGAGCTCGACCTCGGAGACCACGGGAATCGCCCGCGCCCGGGCGGCGTCGAAGACCGGCAGCGTGAGCGGGATCCCGGGCGAGACGACGACGAGGTCTACGCCGTCGAGGAGCGAAAGAGGGTGGCCGCCGAGCTCCCAGCGCACGCCGTCGAGCGCGGGCAGCTCGCCCAGCTCGGACGCGTCCTTCGCGTCCGTGCCGGTGACCGCGACGCCGCGTTCGGCGAGCGCCGTCACGGCGGCCCGGCCCGAGCGCGCCAGGCCGAAGACCGCCGCAGCGCGGATCTCGGGCAGGTCGGGGCCGACGTCGACGCTCATCGCAGCTTCAGCGACCCGAGCGCCACGAGCGCGAAGAGGATCGCGACGATCCAGAAACGGATGATGACCTTCGACTCCGGCCAGCCGAGCAGCTCGAAGTGGTGGTGGAGCGGCGCCATCCGGAAGAGGCGCCGGCCCGTGAGCTTGAAGGAGCCCACCTGCAGGATGACGGACACCGCCTCCACGACGAAGAGGCCGCCGACGAGGACGAGGAGGATCTCCTGCTTGATGAGAACGGCGACGGTCCCGAGCGCGGCGCCGAGCGCGAGGGAGCCCGTGTCGCCCATGAAGACCTCGGCCGGATGCGCGTTGAACCAGAGAAAGCCCAGCGAGGCGCCGACGATCGCCGCGCAGAAGACCGCGAGTTCCCCCGTGCCGGGCACGTACGGAACGAGGAGGTAGGTCGCCGCCCGCGCGTTGCCCGCGATGTACGCGAGGATCGCGAACGTGCCCGACGCGATCAGCGTCGCGCCGATCGCGAGTCCGTCGAGGCCGTCCGTGAGGTTCACGGCGTTCGAGGACCCGACGACGACGACCGCGGCAAAGAGCACGTAGAGGGCGCCGAGGTCCGGGTGGACGTTCTTGAGGAACGGGAACGCGACGTGCGTCGCATCGACGCGTCCGTCAAAGGCGTTCACGGCCGCCCAGCCGACCGCGAGGCCGATCACCGCCTGCAGGACGAGCTTCTGGCGGCCCGTGAGCCCGCGATTCTGTTTCCGCGACACCTTTCGCCAGTCGTCGCCGATGCCGATCACCATCGCGAGGACGGTCGCGCCGAGCGCGACCCAGACGTAGCGGTTCGTCAGATCCGCGAAGAGAAGCGTCGGGACGACGATCGCGAGGTTGATGAGGACGCCGCCCATCGTCGGCGTACCCGCCTTGGCCTGGTGGGCTTTCGGCCCTTCCTCACGGATGGACTGGCCGATCTGCTTCGAACGCAGCCAGCGGATGAGACTGGGCCCGAGGAACACGGCGAGGAGCAGCGCCATGAGCGCCGCGTTCGCGGCGCGGAACGTGATGTACCGGAAGACGCCGAGAACCGGGACCTTCCCGAAGAACGGGTGGAGGAGCCACGGGATCATCGGCCCGCCTCCCCCGCCAGCAGCGCGCGCAGGACGGCGCGGTCGTCGAACGGGTGCGCGACGCCCGCGATCACCTGTTCGGTCTCGTGGCCCTTGCCCGCGACGAGGACGACGTCGCCCGGGCGCGCGTGGCGGAGGGCCTCGGCGATCGCGTTGCGTCGGTCGGCGACCGCCGCGACGTCGGCGCCGGCGGGGACGCCGCCCAGGACTTCCGCGATGATCGCGTCGGCGTCCTCCGAGCGCGGGTTGTCCGACGTGACGACGACGTCGTCAGCGAGCTGCGCCGCGATGCGGCCCATCACGGGGCGCTTGGCCCGATCGCGGTCGCCTCCGCAGCCGAAGACGACGTGCACGCGGCCGCCGCCCGCCTGCGCGAGCGGGCGGACGGTCCGGAGCACGCCCTCCAGGGCGGCCGGCTTGTGCGCGTAGTCGACGAGGACCGTCAGCCCGCGATCGTTCTCGATGCGCTCGAGGCGGCCGGGGACGACGGAGACCGACGAGAGAGACGCTGCGATCTCGTCGGGCGTGAAGCCCAGCGCGATGCCGGCGGCCGCCGCGGCGAGCAGGTTCTCGGCGTTCGGTCTTCCGAGAAGAGGGGAATTGATGCTGAAGAGAAGATTTTCTTTGAAGGTGAATGGGGTCTTCACCTCGATCTCGAGGCGGGTTCCGGCGAGTCCGAGCGTCGCGCGCCCGAGAACGGTCGCGAAGAGGCCGCCCGTTTCGGCACCGCCCGCCACGGCCGCAGCAACCGCGACCGCACCCGCGAGGGCCGCCGGCCGCGTCTGCTCCGCCCCTTCTTCACCTTCTAAGAAGAAACCAACGGTCCGACCTGCGACAAGTCGACTCGTGAGGCGTCTTCCGTACTCATCCCCGAGATTCACGACGGCGCGTCCCTCGGGCTTCAGCAGCGCGAACAGCCTCGCCTTCGCCTCGAAGTAGTCGTCCATCTCGGCGTGGAAGTCGAGGTGTTCGTGCGAGAGATTCAGGAAGAGCGCAACGTCGAACGTCGAGCCCGCGAGGCGCTCGAGGACGAGCGCGTGGGAGGAGCACTCGAGCGTCGCCGCCGTGCCTCCGTCCGCCACGAGCGCGCCGAGCATGGGCTGGAGCTCCGTGGCTTCCGGCGTCGTGTGCGGCGAGGCCACCGCCGCCGCATCCCCGCCGGCGCCTCGGTAGACGATCGTCCCGAAGAGGCCGCGCCTCTCGTGGCGCGCGGCGAGAACGCGGTCCACGAGGAACGCCGTCGTCGTCTTGCCGCTCGTCCCCGTGACGCCCGCCATCACGAGGCGGGACGCCGGCCGGCCCGCGAGGAGCGCGGCCATCAGGCCCGCCGCGCGGCGTGGGTTCTCCACCGCGAGGTACGGCACGGAGAGGTTCTCGGGCGCCGGGGCCGCGCCCAGCGCCGCGACGGCGCCGCGCGCGACGGCGTCGGCGACGAACCGTCGGCCGTCGGACCGCAGGCCCGGGTACGCGGCGAAGAGCGAGCCTGGCTTCGCGGCGCGCGAGTCGTGCGTGATGGACGTGACGTCCGGATCCCCGGGGCCTGCGGCGGCGTGCGGAACCTCGGCGGCGAGCGCGGAGAGCCTCAAGGCATCCCCCCTTCGGCCGCCCGGCCCCCGGCCGGAGCGAGGACGAGCGCGCACGTCGTCCCGCGGGAAAGCGGCGCGCCCGGAGGCGGGTCCTGCGAGACGACGAAGCCCGAGCCCCGGAGCCGCGCGGCGACGCCGCGCGAAGCGAGCGCACGCACCGCGTCACGCGCGCTCTTGCCCGAAAGGTCCGGAACGGCGTCCTCGTCGACCTCGGATCCGGTGCGGTTGACGGCGGGGACGACGCCCGCGGCGGCGAGTTGCGCGCCCGCGTACGCGTTTGCGGCGCCTGCCGAGAGATCCGCGGTGAGGATCGGCGAGCGCGCGCCGTCCGGCCGCTGCGGCGCCACCTTGAGGACGCGCATGACCTCGGCGCCGATCTGCGAGAAGACGGGCGCCGCGACGTCGCCGCCATAGGTCTTCCCGCGCGGCTCGTCCACGACGACCGCGATCACGACGCGCGGCGCGTCCGCCGGCACGAAGCCGATGAACGACGCCACGTACTTCTCCTTCGAGTACCCGGCGCCGGGGATCGCCTTCTGCGCGGTTCCCGTCTTGCCGGCGGCGGTGTAACCCGGAATGGCGGCTGCTTTTCCCGTTCCCATCTCGACGACCCTCGCGAGGAGCCGTCGCATCTGTCGTGCCGTCCCCTCCGTGAGGACGCGGGGCGGCTCGGGGCGCGGGATGCTCCGGAACTCCGCAGATCCGCTCCGTTTCACGCCGTCGACGACGTGCAGCGAGGGGAGGACGCCCCCGTTCGCGATGGCGGCGTAGGCGCGCGCCATCTGGAGGACGGTCACGCCGACCTCCTGCCCGAACGCCATCGTCGGGAGGGAGAGCGCGCTCCACTGCGCCGGGTCCTTGAGGAGGCCCGCCGTCTCGCCCTCGAGCTCGATGCCCGTCTTCTGGCCGAACCCGAAGCTGCGCATCGCCTTGTAGAACGGTCCGCGCCCGAGGCCGAGCGCGACGTGTGCGATCCCGATGTTCGAGGAGTGCGCGAGGATGTCACCGATCGTGAGCGCACTCCAGCCCTTGCCGCCGTGCTCGTGGATCGTCGTCCCCCCGATCGACAGAACGCCGCCTCCACAATCCACGGCGTCGTCGAGGCCGATCGTCCCGCCGTCGAGCGCCGCGCCCGCCGCCACGATCTTGAACGTCGAGCCGGGTTCGTACGCATCCGTCAGGGGACGGCACTTGCGCGCCTCGGCGTCAGACTCGCCGAAGCGGTTCGGGTCGAACGGCGGCCACGACGCGAGCGCGAGAACGGCGCCCGTCGCCGGGTCGAGGACGATCGCGGAAGCGCCTTTCGGATGGAATTCGGCCGCGACGCGCTGGAGCTCGCGCTCGGCCGCATGCTGGATCGCGGAGCGCAGCGTCAGGCGGAGGGACGCTCCCTCGATGCCTTCGGCGGGGGCCTCGCCGCCGGCGCGCGTTCGCGCCGCGTAGGAACGACGCGCCGCGTCCTTCAGGAGCGTCACGGTGACGGGCCGGCCGCGCACCTCCGAGTCGTACCGGAACTCGAGGCCGCCGAGGCCGTGGTCATCCGTCCCGACGTAGCCGAGGACCGCCGCCGCGAGCGGCCCCTCGGGATAGCGGCGCGTGGACTCGGGGACGAGCGAGACGCCCGGGAGGCGCTTTTCGGCCGAGAGCGCGCGCACGCGGTCGGCGGCGCCGTTCGGGATGCGCCGCGCGATCCAGACGAATTCCTTTTCCGCGGTGAGTCTCCTCTGAACGTCCTTCGCCGGCATCTTGAGGATCGGCGCGAGCAGAGCCGCTTCCCCCGCGGGATCTTCGACGTCCGACGGGGTCGCGAAGACCGAGTCCGCGCGGGCGTTCACGGCGAGGGGCTTTCCGTCCGCGTCCTCGATCGTGCCGCGGCGCGGCGCGAGCTCGGTGACGCGCTCCTGCTGCTTCTTCGCCCGGCGGGCGAACTCGTGCTGCCGCACGACCTGCAGGTCCACGAGGCGCACGAGGAGTCCGAGGATCCACAGCCCCACGAGTCCGAGGAGGACCCAGGCGCGGCGCGAGGGATCGGGGCGGCGCGGGGTGCTCAGGGCGCCTCCCGGCGCGCGGCGGGCGGCCGCGCGGGCGGAGGCGCCGGAGCGAGCGCCGCGTCCTTCACGAGCACGACCTGGTCGAGCGTCGGGGGCACGAGGCCGAGCGTCCGTCGCGAGACGTCCTCGACCCGCGAGAGCGCGGCCGCCTGGGCGCGATCCATCTCGAGCTTGCGCTTCGTCTCGAGAAGCGCCTCCCGTCTCTTGGCCACGGTGGCGATCCGGTAGCCGAGCTCGACCGTCTTGACGTTCGCCCAGATCGCGACGAACAGCACGATGACCGGCGGCACGGCGGCGAGCGCGAATCCGAAGAGCTCGCGCGACCGGTGGCGGTCGCGCTCCCGGACCAGGTAGACGTTCTCGACAGGGCGGCGGACCGCGTAGGCCATGGGAAACCCCTAACGCGGCGGCGTCAGCGGGCCGGTCTCCTCGGCGACGCGCTCGAGGACGCGGAGACGCGCCGAGCGGGCGCGCGGGTTCTCGCCGAGCTCGGCGAGCGTGGGGCGGATGGCCTTCTTCGTGACGAGCGCCATCACGCGGCGGCGCGAGCAGACACACACGGGGAACGACGGCGGGCACGTGCAGCCGGCCGTGTGGCGCTGGAACGCGCGCTTGACGATGCGGTCCTCGAGCGAGTGGTACGAGAGGACGGAGAGCCGCGCGCCGAGCGCGAGTCGCGCGATGGCGTCGTCGAGGAAGCGCTCGAGCTCGACGAGCTCCCGGTTCGTGGCGATCCGGAGGGCCTGGAAGACGCGCGTCGCGGGATCCTTGTGCTTCTCACGGCGGGGGCCGAGCGCCCGGAGGACGAGGCGCCGCATCTCGCCGGTGGTCCGGATGGGAGCCGTCTCCCGGGCTTCCACGACCCGTCGCGCGATCGGTCCGGCCATGCGTTCTTCCCCCCATTCGCGGAAAATCCGCGTCAGTTCGTCCCGTGAGGCGGTCGCGACGAGGTCCGCGGCCGTCGGGCCTTCCGGTCCCATCCGCATGTCGAGCGGCCCGTCCTTCATGAACGAGAACCCCCGTTCGGCCCGGTCGATCTGCATCGAAGAAACGCCGAGGTCCGCGAGGACGCCGGCCACGCGGCCGATTCCCAGCGCGTCGAGATGCGCGGCGACGTCCTCGTGGCGCCCCAGGACCGTGACGAGGCGGTCCCCGAAGCGCGCGAGGCGCTCGCGCGCGAGGACGAGCGCCTCGGGATCGCGGTCGATCCCCACGACCCGAACGAGGGGCGACGCCTCGAGGAGGGCCTCCGCGTGTCCGCCCAGGCCGAGCGTCGCGTCGACGAACACGCCGCCGCCCTCCGGCCGGAGAGCGTCGACGACCTCACGGAGGAGGACGGGGACGTGACCCGCGCGTTCTCCTTCCATGTCGGACCGTCAGACGAGATGGCGCGCGAGTTCGTCGTAGTCCTCATCCGTGATCGTGGCCGTCTTGAGCGTCTTGAGATGGCGGGTGCGGTCGACGAGGCGGAGGTGGTCCGTCTGCCCCAGGACGAGCGCGTCGCCCGAGAGGCCCGAGACCTCGCGCAGGAGCGAGGGCACGAGAAGGCGGCCCTGGGCGTCCATCCGCACCGTCTGGCCGAACGTGTTGAAGCGTTCCTGGAATTTCGCCTTCGCGCGGTGGATCGCCGGCATCGCGGCGAGCTTCTCCTCGAGCGCGTTCCAGACGGGCATCGGGAAGATCAGGACGTCGGCGCCCGAGATCGACGTCAGGAAGAAGTCCGGGCCGAACGTATCCTCGACGGGCTCGCGGAAGACGGCCGGGACCTTGAAGCGGCCCTTCTCGTCCACGGTCGTCTCGGCGCTGCCCCGGAGGCGGTCCATAATCCCTCTCGCGAAAAGCGACGGCGGAGGCGATGGCAGGCCCCAGGGGCCCACCATTCACCACCACTGACCACTTTTTTCCACCAGCGAGTATCCGGCGGCTCCGCCGGGGGCGTCAAGAGAAATCCCTTCTCACGAGCGGGTTGCGGCCCGGGGGCTCGGCGCGGCGGGGTGGTACCCTCGCCGCCCGTGACGGCGCCGCCCCTTTCTCCCCTCCCGCCTCCCGCTCCCGCGCCGCTCTTCGTCGCCTCCGAAGGTCCGCTCGCGGCGCTCCTCGACCGGCTCGACGCGGAGCCGGCGGCGACCGTCGCACTCGACACGGAGGCCGATTCCTTCCACCACTACTACGAAAAGGTGTGTCTCGTTCAGGTCGGCCTCGGGGCGGACGCCTTCCTCGTGGACCCGCTCGCCGGCGTCGATCTCGCGCCCCTCTTCGCGCGGCTCTCGGCACGGCCGCTCCTCCTGCACGGGGCCGACTACGATCTCCGACTCCTGTTCCGCGGCTACGGCTTCCGGGCGTCGTCGCTCTTCGACACGATGATCGCGGCGCAGCTCGTCGGCGAAAAAGAGATCGGCCTCGCAGCGCTCCTCGCGGCACGCGCCGGCGTCACGCTCGACAAGGCGCACCAGCGGGCGGACTGGAGCGAGCGGCCGCTCTCGCCGTCGATGGCCTCGTACGCGGCGGCCGACGTCGTCCACCTGCCCGCGCTCGTCGCGTCGCTCACGGCCGACCTCGAGGCGAAGGGCCGCCTCGCGTGGCACGCGGAGGAGTGCGCACGCCTCGCGGAAACCGCGTTCCCCTCCGAGCGCGCCGCCGACACGGAAAATGACTGGCGCATCAAGGGCTCGAACGGCGTGTCCGACAGGGAGCGCGCGTTCGTGCGGGCGTTCTGGGAGGTCCGCGAGGCTCGCGCCCGCGCCCTCGACCGGCCGCCCTTCCGCGTCCTCACGAACGAACGGCTCCTCGCGGCCGCCGCGCTGGCGGCCAAAGGCGAGCGCGACCTCGGACGGCTCTTTCCCGGGCCGCGGCCTCTCCCGGGTCCGCTCGCACAGGCGCTGAAGGGCGCCCTCGAGGCCGCCGCGGCCGTCGATCCCGCCGACTGGCCGAAACCGCGGCGCGGAGAGCGGGCCGAAACGGACCCCGCGCTCGAGCGGGACGTGGACGCGCTCAAGAAGGCGCGCGACGCGAAGGCTCTCGCGCTCGGCCTCGACCCCGGCTTCCTCGGGTCGCGCGCGGCGCTCACGGCGGCGGCGCGGGTCAAGCGCGCGCACGGGCAGCTCACGCCCGAACTCCTCGCGACCGAAGCCGGCCTCTCGCGCTGGCGCGCGGAGCTCCTCGCGGGCTGACCCCTCCTCAGAACCTCGCGATGAGGCCGAGGTGGGCGTCGCCCTGGTTCAGATAGTTCGTCCCGTACCAGGTGTAGCAGCCGTAGATCGGATCACAGTAGCCGCCGCCGCTTGCGGACGAGTTGACGTAGACGGGCATCCAGCGCGCACCGGCGCGCAGGCCGAAATGGTCGGCGAAGTAGTACTTGATCCCGCCGCCGACGCTTCCCGAGAAGCGTGTGATCGTCTCGAACCCGGGCGAGGGCGTCAGGACCGTGACGCCGAGGAGGAGGTCGAAGTAGAGGCGGGCCTTGTTGCTCGCGTCGCCCGACATCCACATGCCGCCGATCTGGAACGTGTCGACGTTCAGGTGGGAGAGCTTGTCGTCGTACCCGACGGTGCCCGCGGTGAACTGCGCGGTGAGCGTCGTGTTCTGGTGGCTCCAGAGCGCCTCGAGGGAGCCCCACGGCGTGATCACGTACTCGAACGTCAGGCCCCAGCTCATGGCGTTCGGCACGCCGATCTTCTCGAAGTAGGACGTCACGGACTCCGACGTCGTGCCGCCCCAGCGCCAGCCGACCGTCGGCGTGATCTCGACGACCGGGTCGCGCGACGCCTTCGTGGCCGGGCCCGTGCCGACCCCGACCACGCCGGCGGCCTGGTCGAAGACGGTGGGGCCGGCGGTCTGCGAGAAGCCCGGAGGGGGCGGCGGCGGCGTGAAATAGGCCTGCGCCTCGGGGTTCACGCGGATGACGGCGTCCCGCTTGAGCTTCTCGAGGTATTCGGCGAGCTTCTTCTGGAACTGGGTGTCCTGCTCACGTTTCAGGAGGTCGGCCTTCACGTCGGCGAACGCCTTGTACGACACCGGCACCTTCTCGATGACCTTCACGAGGTGCCAGCCGAACTTCGTCTGGATCGGGTCGGACACGGCCCCGACCGGGAGCGAGAAGACGGCCTTGTCGATGTCGGCCGCGAGCTCGCCCTTGGCGACGACCCCCAGGTCGCCGCCCTTGGCCTTCGTGCCGCCGTCGGAGAATTCCTTCACGACGGCCTCGAACTTCGCGCCGCCCTTGAGCAGGTCGGACGCTTCCTTGGCCCGGCGCGCCGCGGCCGCGGGGTCGTCGCCTTTCGAGATCAGGATCTCGGCGAGGTGCGCCTTCTCGGGCACCCGCCACGCTTCCTTTTCGCGTTCGTAGATGAGCCGGAGCGCGTCGTCCGAGAGGTCGACTTTCGCCTGCACCTCGCGCCCGACGACGCGCTGGAGCGTCTGCGAGCGGCGGAGCTGGTCGCGCAGGCGGTCGATCGTCAGGCCCGACGCCGCGAGGCTCTTCGTGAACTCCTCGTCGGTCCTGACGTTGTTCTGTTCCTTGAGCCGCTTGATCTGATCCTCGATCTCCTGGTCCGTCGTGATGAGGTCGAGCTCGCGGGCCCGGTCCTCGAGGAGCGCCTCGTTGACGAGCTCCTCCATGACGCTCTTCTTGAGAGCCTCGCGCTGCGCCGGGGTCGGCGGCGCGCCGTTCTCGCGGATGGACTGGTCCATCCGGGCGTCGAACTGGCTCTGCGTGATGATCCGCGAGTTCACGTGGATGAGGATCCGGTTCACGACCTCGCTGGCGGAGAGCGGGGGCGCCGGGGCGAGGGCGACGAGCGCAGCCAGAGTGGCGGCCGCCGCGCCGAGCGGTCTGAAAAGGGGCCGATTTGACGTCACGAGGCCGGAGTCTAGCGAAATCCGGGCCGCTTACCGGGCTGCGGCCGCTTTCGGGTTCGTCCCGACGTACGGGAACGGCAGGTGATCCTCGAGGACCGTCACCGGAAACGCCTTCCGCGCCTCGGCGATCGCGTCCTCGACGGCCTTCGCGCTGAGCTCCTCGGCGAGCGAGATGCGCAGGCCGGGACGCGCCTCCTCGAACGTGATGTCCCGCGCGTCGAGGCGCTCCTCCACGCGGAAGACGTGAAAGCCGTGCGGCGCCGCGAGGATGCCGGTCGTGCCGCCCGCGGGCAGCGCCCAGATCGCCTTCTCGAACTCCTGCGGGAGGTCGGACCGGGCGAGGAGCCCGAGGGCGCCGCCGGAGGCCGCGTTCGGCGCCGCGCTCGAGCCGCGTGACACGTCCATCCACGCCGCGCCGTCCTTGAGGCGCCGGAGCGCCGCGTCCGCGGCCTCTCGCGTCGGGAAGAACATCTGTGAGACCCGCACGAGCGCGGGCCGCCGGTAACGGTCCGGGTGCGCGCCGTAGTCCCTGCGGAGGTCCGTGTCGTCGAGCTTCTCGAGCCCGGCCCGCCGGGAGAGGTACGCGCGGCGCCGCTCGGCCGGCGTTGCGCCCGTGACGGGCGGCTGCGCGGCGGCGACGGCCCGCTCAAGGAGAACCTCATCGAGAAACTGGTCGAGGAGGCTCGAGAGGACGCGCGGCGAGACGTTCTTCGGGTCCTCGCCGGCCGCGTTCCGCGCCGACTTGAAGAATTCCTCCAGCGAGACCTGCCGGTCCCCCACCGTCGCGACGACGGACGGCCCGGGCGCTCCCGGCCGGCCGTTCCGCGAGCAGCCCGCGGCGAGTACGAGGAGGGCGGCCGCGAGCGCCGGCGGCCGCCTCACGCGAACGCCTCCGGCACGGCGCGCGGCCGCGCGAGGGAGACGAGGACGTCGCGGGCGCGCGAGGCGAGCGCGTCGGGCTCCGCGCCGGCGAACGCCTTCGGCAGGCGGAACGCGTCCGGCCCGGCCGCGACGAGCGCGCCGGCCTTCAGGAGGTCGACGACTTTCGCGGGGTCGAGGGCGTGGTCCTTCTCGAGCGTCGCCGCGAGCTCGTCGCCGCGGCGCTGCAGCGCCCGGACCCCGAGGGCGCGCGCGAGGAGCCGCAGGCGCGCGAGCTCGAGGAGCGCCCGGAACGCCCGCGGCGCCGCGCCGTAGCGGTCCTCGGCCGCGGACGCCTCGCGCGCGAGCGTCGCCTCGTCGGGAGCGCCGGCGATCCTTTTGTAGAGCGCCATCCGCAGGTTCTCCTCCGGAATCCACGAGGCCGGAAGGGCGAGCGGAACGCCGAGCTGGAGCGTCACGTCGCGCGTCGCGGGCACCGGCTCGCCCTTCATCTCGGCCATCGCCTCCTCGAGGAGGTTCACGTACGTCTCGAAGCCGACGGACTCGATGTGCCCGGACTGCTCGCCCCCGAGGACATTGCCCGCGCCGCGGATCTCGAGGTCCTTGGCCGCGATCCGGAATCCGGCGCCGAGGTCCGAGAACTCCTGGATCGCGCGCAGGCGCCGCCGCGCGTCGTCCGAGAGCGGCATCCCCGGCGGGACGAGGAGCCAGCAGCTCGCGGCCTTGTCGCTGCGGCCCACGCGTCCGCGCAGCTGGTAGAGCTGCGAGAGTCCGTAGAGGTCGGCGCGGTCGATGATCATCGTGTTCGCCGAGGGAATGTCGAGCCCATTCTCGACGATGGTCGTCGCGAGGAGAAGATCCGCGGCGCGAGTGACGAAGGCGCGCATCGCCCGTTCGAGCTCGCCCTCGGACATCTGGCCGTGGGCGCTCACGACCTTCACGTCCGGGACGAGCGCCTGGAGCCGCTCGCGCCACGTCCCGAGCGACTCGATCCGGTTGTGGACGACGTAGACCTGCCCGCCGCGGTCCACCTCGGCGCGGATCGCCTCGCGGATCACGGCGTCGTCCATCGCGACGACGTGCGTGTCGATCGCGAGGCGGTCCTTCGGGGGCGTCTCGATCACGGACAGGTCGCGGATGCCCGCGAGCGAGAGGTGCAGCGACCGGGGGATGGGCGTCGCCGACATCGCGAGGACGTCGACGGAAGCGCGCCACTCCTTGATCCGCTCCTTCTGCGCGACGCCGAAGCGCTGCTCCTCGTCCACGACGAGGAGGCCGAGGTCCTTGAACTTGACGTCCTTCGAGAGGATGCGGTGCGTCCCGACGACGACGTCGAGCGTCCCTTCCGCGAGCCGCCGCAGCACCTCCTTCTGCTCGTCCTTCGTCCGGAAGCGAGAGAGAAGGTCGAGCGAGACCGGGAACGCCGCGAAGCGGCGCTTGAGCGTCCGGAAGTGCTGGTCCGCGAGGATCGTCGTCGGGGCGAGGAACGCCGCCTGCTTGCCGTCGAGGACGCACTTGAAGATCGCGCGCATCCCGACCTCGGTCTTGCCGTAGCCGACGTCGCCGCAGAGGAGCCGGTCCATGGGTTTCTCCGACTCCATGTCGCGCTTCACGTCCCGGATCGCGGCCGCCTGGTCCGGCGTCTCGACGTACTCGAACGCGTCCTCGAATTCCTTCTGCCACGGCGAGTCCTTCGAGAACGCGTGTCCCGGGGCCGAGGCGCGGCGCGCGTAGAGCTTCAGGAGCTGGTCTGCGATGTCCTTGACGGCCTTGCGGACGGAGGACTTCCGCTTCTCCCAGCCCGTCCCGCCGAGACGGTCGAGCGCGGGCGAAGGACCGTCGCCCGCGGAAGCGTATTTCTGGATGAGGTCCAGCCGCTCGACCGGGACGAGGAGCTTCGCGTCGCCCGCGTAGCGCAGGTCGACCATCTCGCGGACGGCGCCCGCGTCGTCGATGCGCGCGAGGCCCGCGAAGAGCCCGAGGCCGTAGTCGCGGTGGACGACGACGTCCCCGACGTTGAGGTCGCGCAGGTCCGAGAGAAACGCCTCCGACGCCGACTTGCGCCGCACGGCCGCGGTCCGCGGCTCGCCGAAGAGGTCCGAAGCCGTCAGGAGGAGAACGCCCGCGGATCGGAACAGGAACCCCGTGCGCGGGCCGCCCGAGACGACGCGGCACGCGCCCGGAGCGAGCGGCGACGTCGGGTCGGAGTCCGCGCCCTGATGGTCGACGTCGTACTCGGCGAGGAGGCGCTCGACGTGCTCGCGCTCGCCCTTCGACGCCGCCGAGATCACGACCGCGAGGCCGTCGCGGCGCGCGCGGGCGATCTCCTTCGGCACGTCCGGGAGGCGGTCCTCGAAGGAGAGGACGGACTCGGCTCCGACCGCGACGGTCTCGCCCGCGGGCACGGCGGGCGCCAGCGCGAGGACGGTCCGCCGCGCGACGTCCTCGGCGAGCCGGTCCGCGTCGCCGGCGAGACGCGCGGGGTCGGGGGCGACGCGGCCGGCGGAGCGCGCCTTCTCGTAATCGAGTCGCAGGACGTCCGCCGCGCGGCCCAGCTCGGCGGCCACCGCGTCGGCGTCGTCCACCGCCACGACGTGCGACGGCGCGTGGTCGAGGACGTGCGCCGCGTCGCGCCCGTCGAGAAGCGGCAGGATCTCCTCGAGGCCGTCGTTCCTCCGCGCGAGCGACAGGTCTCGCGGGACGGGCGGGTCGTCGTCGGCCGTCCGGCAGGCCGCGAGAACGCGGTGCGCCGCCTCGCGCGTCGCGCGCGTGTCCGGCGTGAGCGCCATTGGCGGCAGGAAGACGGCGGCGAGCGCGCCCGTCGAGCGCTGCGTGTCGGGGTCGAACGAACGCAGCGAGGCCACCGCGTTCAGGTCGAACTCGATCCTCACGGGCTCGTCGCGGTCGGGCGGGAAGACGTCGACGAGTCCGCCGCGCACGGCGACGTCGCCGGTCTCCGTGACGAGATCCACGCGCGAGTAGCCCTCGGCAAGCAGCCCCTCGACGAGGCGCGCGGGCGGGACGTCGTCCCCGGCCGCGACGCGGCGCGTGCGCTTCGCGAGATCCGCCGGCGGCGGGAGCGCGCGCAGGAGCGCCCGCGCCGGGACGACGAGGACCGTGACCTCGCCCGAGGCGAGGCGCTGGAGCGCCCCGAACTCGTCGCGGCGGACCTTGAGCGAAGGGGCGATTCCCTGGTACGGCGAGAGCGCCGGAGCCGGAAACAACGCGACGCGCGGGGCGCCGAGGACGGAGGCCGCGTCGCGGGCGAACGCGGCCGCATCCTTCTCGTGGGCGAACACGACGGCCCACTTCAGGCCGAGAGGGCCCCCGACGGCCTCGAGCAGGCAGGGGAAGAGGCCCGGCGGGGCTCCCGTCAGAGACACGAGTCCCGTCGACGTTCCGAGGACCCCCTCCTCGATCCGCCCGGCGAGACGCGTCACCGCGGGTGCGGCGGCGACCGTCTGGATGAGCGGATCTCCCCGCCCCGGCACGGGCCGAGAATATCCGTAATTCCGTTGCTTCATTGACCCCCCCGGGCCCCGCGGGCACCGTGGCCCGCGGAGGCTCGTGTGATCACCGGCCGCAAAGGTCTCATTTCCGGCGCCTTGTTCGCTTTCCTCCTCGCCGCGCCGCTCACCGCCGACCAGAAGCAGAAGGAAGAGGTCGAGGGCTGCCTCTCCTGCCACGGCGACAAGTCCGCGTCGTTCAAGCTGCCCGACGGCTCCACGCAATCCGTGTTCGTCGACGCCGGGCAATTCGCGAAGTCCGTCCACGGGACGAAGATCGCCTGCACGGGCTGCCACCCCGCGCAGGCCGAGCTCCCGCACCCCGAGGTGAAGGCGAAGACGAAGGCCGAGTTCGCAGCCTCCTTCAAGGACCTCTGCAAGTCCTGCCACTTCGAGAACTACACGAAGGCGCTCGACGGCGTGCACTTCGCGGTCATCCAGAAGGGCGGCGCCGCCCCGTTCTGCACGGACTGTCACGGGTCCCACGACGTCTCCAAGCCGAGCGTGCCCCGGACGAGGGTCTCGGACACGTGCGGCGGCTGCCACGCGGACATCGCGGACGTCTTCGCGAAGAGCGTGCACGGCGCGGCGCTCGCGCAGGGGAACCAGGACGTTCCCGTCTGCGTGGACTGCCACAAGGCCCACGACATCTCGGACCCGCGGACGACGGAGTGGAAGCTCAAGCTCGTCGACGCGTGCGCGAAGTGCCACACGAACAAGGCCGTCATGGCCAAGTACAAGCTCTCGACGAACGTCGTCCAGACCTACCTGAACGACTTCCACGGGATGAGCGCGGCGCTCGCGAGCTCGGGGCAGACGCCGCGCGTCATCACGGCGCTCTGCGTCGACTGCCACGGGACGCACGACATCACGAAGGCGAAGGACGGCAACTCCCAGGTTCTCCAGGCGAACCTCCAGAAGACCTGCGCGAAATGCCATCCGGGGGCGCCGCCGAACTTCACGGCCGCCTGGCTCTCCCACTACGAGCCGAGCCCGAAGCGCGCCCCGCTCGTCTGGGCCGTCGGCGCCTTCTACAAGATCTTCATCCCCTTCCTGATCGGCGGGCTCGTCCTGCAGATCCTCCTGCACCTCTGGCGCGTGATGGTGAACCGATGACCGAATACGCCGTCCGATTCTCGAAGAAGCAGCGCATCGAGCACTTCGTCGTCATGACGACGTTCGTGCTCCTCGCCCTCACGGGGTTCCCCCAGAAGTTCTACGAGGCCGGTGCGTCGCATTTCCTCGTGAAGATCTTCGGAGGACTCGACGGCGCGCGTCTCGTCCACCGGGTCTCGGGCCTGCTCTTCGCGGCCCTGACGTTCGTCCACCTGTCGCTCGCGATCCTCTCGACCCTCCAGCACAAGATGAAGATGACCCTGGTGCCGGACCGGCAGGACTTCAAGGACGCCGTCCAGCAGCTCCGCTACTACCTCGGACTCACGAACGAGGAAGCGAAGTTCGACCGGTTCGACTACCGGCAGAAGTTCGAGTACTGGGGCCTCGTCCTCGGCGGCCTCGTGATGATCGCGACGGGCTTCATCCTCTACTTCCCGATGGCGATCACCCGTTTCCTTCCCGGCGAGCTGATCCCGATGGCGAAGGTCGCGCACAGCAACGAGGGGCTCATGGCTTTCCTCGTCGTGATCACGTGGCACATCTACAACGCGCACCTGGCCCCGGGCATCTTTCCCTACGACCCGGCGATCTTCACCGGAAAGATCCCCCTCGAGCGCCTCAAGCACGAGCACCGGCGCGAGTACGACCGCCTCTACGGTTCGGACGTCAAGACCGCCGACGCCGCCGGGGCCGCTCCGGAACCCGCGCCGGAGAAGCCCGCTCCGGCGGATGCCTAGGCTCTCGAGCGGCCCGCCCGCGCGCATCCGGGACCGCCACGGCCTCCAGCGGCGGGCGGTCCTTCTCGTTCTCTTCGGCCTCCTCGTCCCGGTCGCGATCCTCGCCGAGCTCGGCCGGCGCGCGCTCGACGACGTGTCTCACCGCCTCGCCCGCGAGCGCGAGCTCCTCGCGCGGTCGGTCGCCGTGGCCGTGGAGCTCACGGTCTCGGATCCGAACTATCCCGACCGTTCGCTCCAGGAGGCGCGCGCCGGCCTCCTCCTGCGCGCGTTCCGCGAGGACCGAACCCTCGCCGTGGAGCTGCTCGACGAGACCGGCTGCGCCTTCGCCTCGAGCTACGCGCTGCCGGTGTCTCCCGACGACGTCGTCGCGTCGGCGCCCATCGCCTCGACGGCGTGGCGCGTGCGCATCCGCCAGCCGCACCGCGTCGCCTTCGCCGAGGAGACCGTCCTCGAGCGCTGGCTCCTCTTCCTGACGCCCGTCTTCCTCGTCCTCGCGGGGATCTTCGCCTGGGGGGCGGCGCGCAGCGTGCGGCGCCCCCTCCGGACGCTCACGGAATCAGCCGACCGCCTCGCGGCGGGCGACCTCTCCCTCCCGGTCCCGCTGCCGGAGGAAAAATCGCGCGACGACGAGGTCGGCCGCCTCGCACGGGTCTTCGAGTCGATGCGTGTCGCGCTCGCGGCCTCCATGGCCGAGGTCACGCAGGCGAACGCGACGCTCGAGCGCCGCGTCGCGGCGCGCACCGCCGAGCTCCAGAAGTTGTACGCCGAGCTCAAGGACCGCGACGCCCGCCGGGCGGAACTCGTCCGGAAGCTCCTCTCGGCCCAGGAGGACGAGCGGAGGCGGATCGCGCGCGAGCTCCACGACGAGACGTGCCAGACCGTCGCGGCACTCGCCGTGGGCCTCGACACCGTCCGCCGCGCCGCCACTCCCGAGGAGGCGAGCACGAAACTCGAGGACGCGCGCGCCCTCGTTTCGCGCACGCTCGACGGCCTCCACCGGGTGATCTTCGACCTTCGCCCGTCCGTCCTCGACGACCTCGGCCTCGTCTCGGCCGTACGCTGGTGGGTATCCCGCCACCTGACGCCGGCCGGCATCACGGCGCGGCTCGAGGTCGAGGACCTCGACGAGCGTCTCCCGTCGACGGTCGAGATCCCCGTTTTCCGTGCGGTCCAGGAGGCGCTCACGAACGCCCTCCGGCACTCCGGTGCGAAGACCGTGCTCATCCAGATGTCGCGCGAGGGCGGGACGCTTTCCGTGGACGTGGAGGACGACGGCCGCGGGTTCAACCCCGCCGACGTCGCGACGCCCTCGGAAACCGGGCAGGGCCTCGGCCTCCTCGGCATGCGCGAGCGCATCGAGATCCTCGGGGGTACTCTCACGATCGATTCGTCGCCGGGAGCGGGAACGCACGTCGCGTTCACCATCCCGGTCCCGAGGGAGGAGCCCGCCCGTGCCGCGCATTAGGGTCGTGATCGCGGACGACCACGCGCTGCTGCGCGAGGGGCTCCGCGCGCTTCTGAAGACCGCGGAGGACATCGAGGTCGTCGGTGAAGCCGCCGACGGGCTCGAGGCGATCGAGGCCTGCCGCAAGCTCGGGCCGGACGTCGTCCTGATGGACATCGCGATGCCGGGCCTCGGGGGGCTCGAGGCGGCTCTCGAGGTCCGCAAGGTGAGCCCGCACACGCGCGTCCTCGTCCTGACGCAGTACGACGACCGCGAGTACGTGTCACGCTTCCTCAAGGCCGGCGCCGCGGGGTACATCCTCAAGAAGGCCGCGGGTACCGAGCTCGTGTCGGCGATCCGCGGCGTCTCCCGCGGCGGCCTCGTCCTCGATCCTGCGATCGCCCGCGACGCGATGGGGAGCGACGCGCCCGCCGGCGCCGGCGCCGGCGAGGATCCGTACGACCTGCTCACGGACCGGGAGAAGCAGGTCCTCAAGCTCGTCGCCGAGGGCAAGGCGAACAAGGAAGTGGCGGCGCTCCTCGACATCGCCGTGAAGACCGCGATGTCGCATCGCGAGCACGTCATGGAGAAGCTCGGCCTCCACGGGCGCACGGACCTGATCCGGTTCGCCCTCCGCCGCGGGATCATCCAGGGCTGAAGGTCGAGACTCCTTCGAGGGTGATTCGAGTCACCCTTCGGGGCGGCCCTGGGAGGTCTGGCGCTCGCGGACCGTTCTTCTTCGCGCCCAGACCATCCGTGGGCCTCGACAGGGGCCGCGGACGGCCGCACGTTGTCAGGCAGAAAGGAAGGCCATGAAGAAACTCCTCCGTTTCCTCGCGTTCGCGTCCCTCTCTGCGTTCGCCTTCTCGGCGGCACCCGGGTTCGCCGCCGACTCGGTCACGATCCTGAGCATGACCCCGGCGTCCCCGGCGGGCCTCGCCGGGGTTCCCCCCGCGACCCCGATGGGTCCCGGCAACTCGATCGAGGTCGTGTTCGCGTACAACCTCGAGACGCAGGCCACCGGCCGTATCGGGTTCTACACGGCCGGCGAGCCCGGCAACCCCCCGCACACGGGCGTCGAGATTCCGTTCATGGTCGCGAAGAAAGGCAAGGGCGAGGGGAAGACCCGCTTCTCCGTCCAGTGCCCCCAGGGCTTCGCGGGCTGCACGATCAAGAGCGTGCGCTTCAACCTGTTCTTCGACGGTCCGGGCGGCCTCATGAAGCTCTTCGAGGGCCACAAGGCCGTCGACTACACGTTCAAGTGCGCCACCGTCGGCGTCCCGCCCGGCGGCGGGCCGAGCGACCGGAAGCCGAACATCACGTCGGCTCGTCCGGGCCTCTACATCTGGGGCAGCGACCCCGCGAAGAAGCAATGGGTCGACTGGAACGGCTCGGTCAAGTTGAAGGCCGCCGATTCGATCAACCCGCACCCGACGCCGAGCAACGGACAGTGCGCCTTCAACGTCGAGTACTACGAGAAGGAGACGAACGGCGTCGCGACGGGCAACTTCAAGAACAAGCTCTACTCCGACGCGAACGAGCGCGCGATCAACGGGCCGTTCGCGCTCGCCGCGAGCGAAGCCAAGAGCCTCGTCACCCAGCCGTACCTCGACTCCGGCGCCCACGGCCTCAAGCTCGTCCTCGACGCCGAAGGGAACGTGGCGGAGACGAACGAGGGCGACAACAGCTTCTCGATCCGGTACCACCTCGAGGGGACCTGCGACAGCAGGCCCGCGACGGCGCCGGCCGGCGCGGCCGCCCCGAGGAAGTGATCCGCGGCCGCGGGGAGGCTCCCTCCTCCCCGCGGCGCTTTCAGAACGCGGCGCGCAGCGTGACGAGCCACTCGTCCGGGTGGACGAATCCGCGGCGGGTCGTGGCGTCGTGCCGCGCATACTCGGCCGTGAGGTCGAGCCCGCGCACGATTCCGATGCGCACGCCGTAGTCGTACTTCCGCCAGTCCCAGCCCGTGGACGGCGCGACGAAGCCCGCCGGGTTCTCCCAGAGGTTGTCGACGTACGAGATCCGGACCTCGGGCTCGATCCAGTTCACGACCGGCTGGTCGCCGGATGCGAAGAGGCCCGGCAGCGGGATGCGCCACGAGAGCTCGGCCTCCCAGCCCTGCCGCCACAGGTACGCGAGGGTCTGCTTGATCGCCTGCCCGAAGAAGTGGACCGGGCCGAAGCGGGCTTCGACGTTCACACCCCACTCGATCTTCTCGTTGCCCTCGATCGGGAGCGAGACGCCGACACCCTGGAGGAGGCGGAGGTCCGCCCCGTAGAACGTGCCGTGGAGGCTGACGCGGTCCGCGAGGTCGCGCCGGAAGATCCAGGCGAGGACGTCGACGCCGCTTCTCCCACCCTCTCCCCAGTTCCAGCGCAGGCCCGCGCCGCCGCCGAGCTGCATCTTCCCGGAGCCTCCGACGTCGGGCGCGACCGTGTCGTAGAGGATCGGGAACCCGGAGTTGTACACGACCGGCGTCGTGGAGCCGACCGTCCGCTCCGGCGTCCCGTTGTCGCCCGCGAGCGCGTTCGGGTCGCGGAAGAAGAGCGGCGTCCCGCCCGTGACGCTCGCGCGCCAGTAGACGTGCGGCCCGAAGGAGCCGCCCGCCTCGGCGCCGGTCTCCTCGAAGCGCCCGACGGCGGTCCCCCAGAGGCCGTAGCTCTCGAGGCGGCGGACGACCTGCTTCGAGAAGCGCGGGAACTTCCCGAGCTCGAGGTAGACGCTCGTGCCGTCGGCGACGCGCAGCGTCTCGACCTTCTTCCCGAAGCGCACGAACGCCTCGCGCAGCAGGATCTTGTCGGCGCTCGAGGTCGGGTTGCGGTTGTAGAGGTCGAGCACGTTGACGACCGCGCGCGCGAAGACGTCCGGCGTGAGGTCGGCCTCGAGCGTGAGGCCGAGGTTCGGGACCTCGACGTGCGCGCCGGGGTCGACGGTCTGCATGACGACCGGGAACGGCAGTCCCGTGTTCGCGACCGTGAGCGAGAGGTCCCGCGAGTCGCGGAACGCGGCCTTGATCTCGACCTTGAGCCGCAGCTTTCCGGAGTCGGAAACGAACGGATTCGAGCCGGCGAGCATCGAGTCCTGCGCCGCGGCCGAAGCCGCGGCGCCCGCCGCGAGGACGCAGGCGAGAGATAGGTTCCGGAGTCTCATGCCGCCCCGCCATTCTACGGGGCGGCCCGGGCGGCCCGACCCGCTACGGGAGCTTCACCGGCGTGATCCCTCCCTCGGCGATCGTGAACGTCGTCCCGCCCCCGCCGTCGAGCGCGAGGACGTAGCTCCCGGGCGCGAGGTTCGAGAGACGGCGGAAGCCCGTCTGCCCCGAGGCGTCGGCGTTGATCGTGAGCCGCCCGTCCGTCGCGAAGAGCTGGTACGGGTACGGCGTCCCGGCCGCGGTCCGGAGCGTCCCGCGGAGGACGCCCTTGACGAACGACTTCGGCCCGACCGTGATGTCCGCCGCGCCGCCCGGCGTGAGCGTCACCGGGATCGTCTGCGACGGGACCGAGATTCCCGTGAGCGTGACGGTCGCGTAGCCGTTCGCGCTCGCGTAGACGGTGTACGAGCCCGGCTTGAGCGACGTGACGTCGCCGACGCCGTTCGAATCGAGCGCGATCGACCCCGCGGAGACGGTCGCGCCCGTGCCGTCCGTGACGCGCACGGTGACGTTCCGGAGCGGGACCCCGGCGAGGCCGTCGCGGACCCGGAGCTCGATCCCCTCCCCGCGCTGGAGCTCGATCGCGAGCGCGTCCGCCGAGCCGTCGTCGGCGGCGTTCACGGTGCGCTTGTCGAACTGGTAGTCCGGCTTCGACGCGTTCAGCGTGTAGGCCTGCGGGGCGACGTCGGTGAACTGGAAGCGGCCCGTCGAGTCCGTCGTCGTCATGCGCTGCATCGGCGTCGCCGCGCCCGCCGCGGAGGCGAGCGTCACGGACACGTCCGCGAGCGGCTGCTTGCCGGTCGCGTCCGAGACGACGCCGCCGACGCGCGCCGTCGGGAACGTGAGGTCGAGACTCTGGTCGCCGGTGAGGTTGACGGTCTGACGGACCATCGAGACTCCGCCCGCGAGCGGGTCGCCGCTCGCGGTCACGGAGTACGCGCCCTCCTGGAGCCCGAGCAGCGCGTACGCGCCGGACTCGTCCGAGCGCGTCGTGGACTGGCGCCCGCCGGCGCCCTGGAGGTTCGCGGCGACGACCGCGTTCGGGACCGGCTGGCCCGCGCGGACGACGCGCCCGGACAGCGTGAAGCCCTGCTCGAAGACGATCTCCGTCTGGAGGACCGGGACGTCGTCGGACGCGGTCACCTGCTTCGAAGCGCTGCGCGACGTCCCGAGGCCGTCGCCCGCCTGCGCGCGGAGCGTCACGGGGCCCGCGGGGACGCCGTCGACGCGGAACGAGCCGTCGTTGCCGACGCGCGTCGTCGCGAAGAACGACTCGACGCCCGTCGCGATGACGGTCGTCTGAGAGTGCCAGCCGTCCGGCAGGCCGCTCACGACGCCCTGGATGGACGTGCCGGCCGACAGCGTCAGGACGACGTCGTTTCGCGAGTCGCCCGGCTGCAGGACGACGTCGGCGAGGTTGCTCGACTTGCCGTTCAGCCCCGCGGACGCCGTGTAGCGGCCGGTCGTGAGGTGCTCGAACGTGAAGCGGCCGGTCGCGTCGGACGTGGTCGTCTGCCCGCCGCCGAGGATCCGCCCGAACCCGGCCTCCCCCGCGGCCGAGAGCGAGACGTTCGCGCCCGGGACGGGCTGGCCGTTCGCGACGACGACGCCGCTGACGCTTCCGCCCGAGACGAGCTTCACCTCGACGGTGCCTCCCGTCTCCTTCACCTCGGCGACCTCGCTCCCGTCGGCGTAGTCCGGGCTCTTCGCCGTGACCTTCACCCGGCCGGGCGCGATCCCCTCGACCGTGAACGCGCCTTCGGCGTCCGTCGCGAGGTCCTCTCCCCCGTCGATCATGAGCGCTCCGCCGCGCCCGAACATTCCGCCGCCGGGTCCGCCGGAGCCGGCAGGCTCCCAGGAGACGGAAGCGTTCGCGACGGGCCGTCCCGTCTTCGCGTCCGAGACGCGGCCCTTCAGGACCGCGCCCGGCGTCGCGCGCACCTCGACGCCGTCCTTCGACCCGCCGTCCTCAACGACGAGACCGGAGACGCGCGCCGTCTGGTAGCCCTTCGCCTCGACGACGAGCGTCCACGTGCCCGCGGCAACGTCCTCGAGCGCGAACGCTCCCTCTTCCGTCTGGAAGTCGCGCTTGACGCCCGCCCCGCTTCTCGCCCCCGCGATGCGCATGACCAAGACCATGCCGCCCCCGCGGTCGGGCTCGTACGACGCCGAGAAGTTCCGGATCGGCTGGCCGCTCCTCGCGTCGAGGACGACGCCCGCGATGCGGCCGGTGCCCGAGACGACGATGTCCTGGCCCGCCGCCGGCGCGACGATGCCGCGTTTCTGCGGACCCATGCCCCCGCCGCCGAGCGCCGAGACGTCGTAGACCTGGCCCGGCTTCAATCCGTCGATGACGAACGAGCCGTCGGGCCCGGTCGGCGCGTCGGCCGCGATCGCGTTCAGCATTCCGCCCGGGCCGCCGCCGGGGCCGCCGCCCCGGCCCCCGCGGCCGCCGCCGACGAGGTTCGCACGCACCATGTAGCCCTCGGCGCCCTCGCCGCCCTTCTTCCGGATCGCACCCGTGATCGCGGCGCCCGGCCCGAGCGTGACGACGACGGGCTCGACGCCCTGCTCTCCGACCTTCACGGGATCGACGCGCTCGGTCGCGAAGCCGGGCTTCTTGACGACGACGGCGTACTCGCCGACGGACATGCCCTTGATCGCGAACGTCCCGTCGGCGCCGGTCTTCACCCTCGGGCGCTGGCTCTGCCCGCCGAGGCGGACGAGGTTCATCACGTTCCCGCCCGCCCCGCCGCGGAGGTTCATCGAGGGATCGATCTGGACTTCCGCGTCCGGGACGGGCTGCTCGTTCGCGTCCTTCACGACGCCCGCGATCGTGGCGCCGCGCCGGAGCACGACCGTGACGCCGGCTTTCGTCCCGCCCGCAGGAAGCGCGAGGCCCGCGACCGTCGCACGCTCGAACTCCGCGTGGCTGACGAAGAGGCGCTGGTTTTCGCCGGGCGGAAGGCGCATCGCCGTGAACGTGCCGTCCGGACGCGAGCGGAATGCCGTGACTTCCGCGCCCGCGCGGAGCATCCGCCGGATGCCCGCGATCGCGTTCTCGCCTCCGCGCGTCAGCGTTCCGCGCGCCGCGCCGACGGGGACGCCCGCCTCGTCCACGACCTTTCCGGAGAGCGCCGCGCCGAGCGTGAGCGCGATGTCGAGGCGCTTCGATTCCGCCGGCGCGAGCGTGAAGGACGGCCGCGACCAGGGCACGTAGCGCGCCTCGTCGACGCTCAGCCGGTACGTCTCGGGCGGCACGCCCTTGAGCGCATACGACCCGTCCGGCGCCGTCCTCACGAGGCGTGCGAACGCGTTTCCCTTGAGGAGGAGGCGGGCGCGCGGCACCGCGCGGCCCGTCTTCTCGTCGACGATCTTCCCCGCGAGCGACGCGGGTGCGGCGAGGGCGACCGGAAACGTCCGGCCCTCGGCGAGCGGGAGCTTCACGTCGGGCTTCGACGCCCAGCCCGAGTCCCCGGCGTCCACGACGAGCGTCCCGCGTCCGTCCGGCGCGTGCGCGATCGTGAAGGCGCCGTCCTCGCCCGTCAGGACCCAGGGCGTCGTCGCCTTCACGCCCTCGAAACGGACGAGGGCGTTCGCGACCGGCCTTTTCTGCGCGTCGCGCACGGTGCCCGCGAGCGCGACGCCCGGGGAGAGCGCGAGCGGCCGGGCGAGACCGCCCGATCTCACGCCGGACGTGGCGGACGGCGCGAGCCCGTCCTTCCGCACGCTCAGGCGGTTTCCCGTCGCGCTCGCCTCCTCGAACCGGAAGACGCCCTCCGGGCCCGTCGCGACTTTTCGCGCGAGTGTCCGGAACGACGGGTCCGCCGAGCCCGCGCCGCCCGGCTCGAGCGTCACCTCGGCGCCCGCGAGCGGCGCGCCGGAAGCGTCGACGACGGTCCCCGTGAGCGCCGCAGCCGCGGAGAGGAGGTGCTCGCCGAGGTCGTCCGTCTCGGAGACGTCCCAGACGTCCTCGAAGAGAACGGGAACGACGCCCGCGCCCTCCGCACGTACGCGGAAGAGCTTCTCCTTGCCCGGCTCGGCCGGGACCTGGAGCACGAACGCGCCGTCGGCGCCCGTCGTCGCGGTCGCAAACGGCTTCGGCGCCTCGCCGCCCTTCGCCTCGCGGCGCGCCTCCTCGCCCGGCGTCTCCCACGGGAGGGCCGCAACCGTCACTCCCGCGGCGGGGCGGTCGCCCCGGTCCGACACGAGGAGCCGGCCGCGGATCTCGCCGGCGGCCGCGGGGAGCGCGAGAGAGAAGGAGAGGGCGAGGACGAGGCGGCCGGGCCGAAGCGCGTTCGGGAGCATTGTCACGGAGGAAACCTCCACGTCGAATTGACCCTACAGGGGCCGGACGCTCGCTCTCGAGCAACCTCGCTGCCACCCCGGGCGCGTGCCGGGGGCGCCCTGCGCGCGCATCCCGGTCAGACGCGCGGGAACGTCGAAAGGTTACGCACCGTGGCAAGCTGCTCGCGTGAAAACCGCGGCGACACGGGTTTACGCGCCCCCCGGAGACTTCGTTCGGCTGACGTCGGACGAGCCGCTCGTCTTCGAGCTCGCGGACCGGCTCTGGGATCCCGCGCCCGCGGACGAACAGGAGGCAATTCGGATCGAGATTCTGCATGCGCGGCATTCGCCGCGCATGGGGGGAGAAGAGGGGGATTTCTTAGAATGCGCGGGCAAGGGAGGCGCGGAGGCGAGTCGCTCGCCGCGGGGCGACGCCACCGTTTTTGCCTTCGAAGAAACGCAGCGGTGGATGCACGAAGAGCATGAATTCCGCTGCGAGATTCCGGGCGCGCTGGGCGTTCGAATCGACTTCGCGACGGCCCACGTCGCCGCGCGCCTCGCTCCCGGCCTGCATCTCTTACTTTCAGAGAAATTTCCTCTTCGATCCTCTTCTCTCATGTCCTTTCTCGCCCGCACGCTCCTCGAGGCGCCGGCGGCCGTCCTCCTCGGCCGCCGCGGCTGGCAGGTCCTGCACGCGGGCGCCGTCGTCGGGCCGCGCGGGGCGGTCGTCGTGCGGGGCCCCTCCGGCGCCGGGAAGTCCACGCTCGTCGCCGCCGCGCACCGTGCGGGCCTCGGCGTTCTCGGCGACGAGAGCCTCTTCGTCTCGCGCGACGATCCCGATTCGCTCTCCGCGAGCGTGCGCGACCTGGCGCTCCGCGAGGACTCGGCGCGCCTTCTCGGCATTTTCGACGCGACGGAACCCGCCTTCACGGGCCGGGAAAAGAAACGGCGAATCGACCTTTTCGGCGGCAGCGCGCCGCCCAACCGCCGCGCGAGCCGCGCCGCGACGGTCCTCCTCGGGCCGCGCAAGCCGGGTCCCGCGCGCCTCGCGCCGCTCAAGGGTGTTGCGTTTCTCGACGCGTTCCGCTCCGGCGCCATCCCGCAGGAGAGGCCCGGCGACCCCGACGCGATCGCGAACGCCTGGGCCGCGGAAGGATGGCTTCTCTCGGGCGCCTCGGACCTCGACGGCGCCGTGCGCCTGCTGGAGGACTTCGTCACCTGACGCTTCCGTAACCGGGGTCACGCTCCCCGCGGAGACAGCGTCCTAGTCTCTTCGCACATGCCGACCGGGCCGAAGGTCCTCCTCGCCCACGCCTACTACCTCGCGCACGACGAGAAGCAGTGGCGGAAGATGAAGCCCTATCCGCCGCTCGCGACGCTCCTCGCGGCCGCTGTCCTCCGGGGGCGCGGATTCGACGTCGTGTTCTTCGACGCGATGCTGTCCGGAGACGAGCGCGAGTTCGCGCGGGCCCTCGACGCCTCGGGCGCCCGGATCGTCGGCATCCTCGAGGACAACTTCAACTTCCTGACGAAAATGTGCACGACGCGTAATCGCGAGGCCGCGCTCGCGATGGCGTCCGCGGCGCGCGCCCGCGGCTGCCGCGTCGCCGTGAACGGCGCCGACGCCACGGACCAAGCCGCCGCGTACCTCGCCGCCGGCGCCGACGCCGTGATCCTCGGCGAGCCCGAGCACGCGATGGCCGATCTCGCCGCGCTCTGGGCGGAGGACCCCGCGGCACCCCTCGACACCGTGCGCGGCCTCGCGCTGGCGGGCGGAACCGGCCTCGACGGTGCGCCGGCCGTCCGACGCACGCCCATGCGGCCCTTCCTCGAAGACCTCGACGCCCTGCCTCTGCCCGCCTGGGACCTCGTCGACGCGGCGGCTTACCGCATGGCGTGGACGCGGGCGCACGGGCGCCTCTCGTGGAACGTCGTGACGACGCGCGGCTGCCCCTTCCACTGCAACTGGTGCGCGAAGCCGCTCTGGGGCACGCGCTACGCACAGCGCAGCCCCGCGAACGTCGCGGACGAGGTCCGCCTGCTGGCGGACACGGTGCGGCCCGACCACCTCTGGTTCGCCGACGACATCTTCGGCCTTTCGCCCCGCTGGACGGAGTCCTACGCGGAGGCGCTCGCGGCGCGGCGCGTGCGGATTCCGTTCACGATGCAGTCGCGCGTCGACCTCATGACGCCGTCGGCCGTCGCGGCGCTCGCCGCCGCCGGCGCCGAGGAGGTCTGGATGGGCGTCGAGTCCGGCTCGCAGCGGATCCTCGACGCGATGGACAAGGGCACGCGCATCAGCCAGGTCCGGACGGCGACCCGGCTCCTCCGGAGCCACGGGATCCGCGTCGCGTGGTTCCTCCAGCTCGGCTACACGGGCGAGACGTGGGCGGACCTCCTCGCGACGCGCGACCTCGTCCGCACCGAGCGCCCGGACGACGTGGGCGTCTCGGTGGCGTACCCGCTGCCGGGAACGCTGTTCTACGAGCGGGTGAAGGAGCAGCTCGGGGCGCGCACGAACTGGAGCGACAGCGACGAGCTCGCGATGATGTTCCGCGGGACGTACACGAGCGCGTTCTACCGGCGCGTGCGCGACGTCCTGCACGAAGAGGTCGCGGCGCTTTCCGCCGGGACGAACGCCGCGGCCGAGGCGCGACTGGCCTGCGACGAGACGTGGCGCGAATTGGACGAGACCGAGAACCTGCATCGCTCCGAGCCCCCCGGGGTCGAGGCCTCGGGGCCGCGCCTCCGCCTCGCGCGCGGATGACCCGCGGGAGCCGCGTGATGCCCCTCCCCGCCGCCGTCCGTGCCTTCGACGCCCTCGCCCCGGGCTTCGACGCCGCCTTTGCCGGATGGACCTCCGTCGCCGCGCAGCGCCGCGCCGTGCGCCGCGAGCTCCTCGCCGCCTTCCCGCCGGGGGCACGCCTCCTCGAGCTCGGAGGCGGCACCGGCGAGGACGCTCTCTTCCTCGCGGCAGAGGGCCGCCGCGTCCACGTGACGGACGGCGCGCCCGCAATGGTCCGGAGAACGCGCGAAAAAGCGCGGGCCGCCGGGCTCGACGACGCGGTGACGACCGAAACCGTGACGCTCGAGACGCTCGAAGCCTGGGCCGCGGCGCGGACGGGAGTCCGCTTCGACGGCGCCTATTCGAATTTCGCGTCGCTCAACTGCGTGACGGACCACGCCTCCGTCGCGCGGGGCCTCGCGCGCGTGCTCCCGCCGGGGGCGCGCGCCCTTCTCGTCGTCTTCGGGCCGGCGTCGCCGGCCGAAGTCGCGATCCTCCTCCTGCGCGGGCGGACGCGAGCCGCGTTCCGGCGTTTCGCGAGCGCCCCCGCGCCCGCGCGCGTCGCCGGCGAGACGTTCACCGTGACGTACCCCTCGCCGCGGGCCTTCGCCGCCGCGTTCGCTCCCTGGTTCGCGCTGAAGAGGACGACGGGGATCGGCGTCTTCGTGCCGCCCAGCTCCGCCGAGCCGTGGATCTCGCGCGTGCCGCTCGCCGTCGCCGCGGCCGAGGCGCTCGACCGTGTCGCCGCGCGGCCTCTCGCGCTCCTCGCGGACCACGTGCTCCTCGACTTCACGCGCACTTCCGCGGAGGCCGCGTGAACACGCCCGCGCGCCGACGCTGGGCGCTCGCGTACGCCCGGCTGCGCCGGACCGAGGGGCGCGGCGCGGGCGGCACCCGCGAGCTCTTCGCCCTCCCGTGGGTCACGGACGGCCCGCTCGCGGCGCAGTGGCGCATCCGCGCGCGCACGTTCGACGCGTTCCTCCGCCGCGTGGTGGCGCCTCTCGAGAGGGAGCGCGGCCGGCCGCTCGACGTCCTGGACCTCGGCGCCGGGAACGGCTGGCTCTCGGCGCGGCTCGCCGAGCGCGGCCACCGCTGCGTCGCCGCGGACCTTCGCGTCGACGACGTCGACGGGCTCGGGGCTGCGGCGCCGTTCGCGCGGCGCCTTTCCCGGATGTTCGGCCGCGTCGCCGCCTCGTTCGACGCTCTTCCCGTCCGCCCGCGCCTCTTCGACCTCGTCGTCTTCGACGCGTCGCTGCACCTCGCGGAGGACCTCGCGCGCGTTCTCGCCGAAGCGGCGCGCGCCGTGGCGCCCGGCGGGCGCGTCGCCGTGCTCGATTCGCCGTTCTACGCGCGCGCCGCGTCGGGTGAGGCGATGCGCGCCGAGAAGAGGCGCGAGACCGCCGCGCGCTTCGCGGACGCCGCGGAGGACCTGCTCGCACTCTCCCCGGTCGAGTTCCTCACGAAGGAGCGTCTCGCCTCGGCCGCCGCACCCGCGGGCCTCGAGTTCCGGCGCCGACGCGTCCTCTATCCCGCAGCCTACGAGGCGCGCCGTGTCGTCGCGCGCCTCAAGGGCGCCCGCGCGCCGTCGCGCTTCGATCTCTGGGTCGCGCGCGCGCCCGGGGGCGCCGCGTGATCCTCCTCCTGAACACGCGCGCCACGAAGGCGAAGAACCGGCGGTTTCCGCTCTCGCTCCTCGCGCTCGCCGCGGCGCTGCCCGAGGGCGTCACGTGGGAGATCGTCGACGGCAACCTCGAAGGATCCGACCCGGCTGCCGACGCCGCCGCGATCGTCGCCGCACGCGAAGGAACGGACGATCCCGTCACGCTCGTCGGCATGACCGTGATGCCGGGGCCGCAGCTCCTCTCCGCCGTGCCCGTCGCGCGAGCGTTGAAGGACCGCTTTCCGCATCTCCCGATCGTCTGGGGCGGCTATTTCCCGAGCCTCTACCCCGCGCCGGTCCTGCGCGCCCCGTACGTGGACTACATCGTCCGCGGCCAGGGCGAGCGCACGCTCGTCGACCTGCTCGGCGTCCTCGCCGGACGCGTCGACCCCGCGTCCGTCGCGGGCCTCGGCTGGAAGGACGCCGGCCAGGCGCGCCTCAACCCGGAACGACCGTGGGAGGGGCCCGACGCGTTCCCGCGCGTTCCATGGCCGCGCGTCGACGTCCCGACGTACCTGCGCCCGTCGGCGCTCGGTGCGCGGAGCGGCGTCTACCAGGCGTCGATCGGGTGTCCGTACACTTGCAATTTCTGCGGCGTCATCGGTGCGTTCGGCAGCCGGGAGAAGTTCGCGACGCCCGCGCGCACCGAGACCGACCTCGCGCACCTCGCCGCGACGCACGGGATGGACTCCGTCCACTTCTACGACAACAACTTCTTCCTCCGCGAGGAGCACGCCGTGGAGCTCTGCGAACGGATCGCGCCGCTGGGCCTGAAGTGGTGGGCCGAGGCGCGGATCGACGCCATGCTGCGCTTCTCCGACGCGACGTGGCGGACGATCCGGCGCGCGGGCCTCACGATGGCGTACTTCGGGGCGGAGTCCGGCTCGAACGAGCGCCTGAAGAAGATGTCGAAGAACCTGACGGTCGAGCAGACGCTCGCGCTCGCCGCGAAGACGAAAGAGCACGGGATCCTGCCGGAGTTCTCGTTCGTCTTCGGCGATCCCGACGACCCCGAGGACGACGTCGAGACGAACCTCGCGTTCATCGAGAAGCTCGCCGCGGTCAACCCGGACCTCAAGCTCATCACGTACTTCTACACGCCGACGCCGCAGCGCCGCGGGACGTACGGGAACGTCGACCCGCTGTCGACGACGCCCGCGACGCTCGAGGAATGGACGACGCCCGAGTGGCTCGGCTGGATGACGCACGAGGACCCGCGGGTCCCCTGGCTGCGCGCGCGGCTGAAGGGGCGCGTCGAGGACTTCGCGCGCCGCTTCAAGGGCGGCCTCGTCCTCGCGGACTCGCAGGCCTACGGCCACCTCAGGGAGGCCTCGTGAGCGCCGTCCTGAAGACGCGCGAGGCGTACCGCCTCTGGTCGGACACGTACGACGAGGAGAACCCGTTGACCGTGCTCGACGAGGCGGCCGCGCGGATCCTCACGCCGGAGCTCGAGGGGCTCGACCTCCTCGACGCGGCTTGCGGCACCGGCCGCCGCCTCGTTTTCCGCGAGAACCCGCCTCGCTCGGCGGCCGGGATCGACCTCGTCTTCGAGATGCTCGCCCGGGGCCGGCGTGTGCCCGGCCGCCCGTCGTCCACCTCGGCCGCGGACGTGAGGTCCCTGCCGTTTCCCGCCGCACGGTTCGACGTCGCCTGGTGCCGTCTCGCGGCCGGGCACCTTCCCGCGCTCGCCCCGCTCTACAAGGAGCTCGCGCGCGTCCTCAGGCCAGGCGGGTGCGCGGTCGTCACGGACTTCCACCCCGAGGCGATTCGCCGCGGGCATGCGCGCATCTTCCGCGACGGCGCAGGCGCGTCGCACGCCGTCGAGCACGTCGTGCACGAGCCGGGCGACCACGAGACGGCGGCGCGCGCCGCCGGCCTCGCGTTCGACTCCTGCGGCTGGCTGGGCGTCGGGTCGGAGGTGCGCTCCTTCTACGAGCGGGCCGGGAAGCTCGACCGCTACGCGCGCGACGCCGGGATGCCGCTCCTCCTCGCGCTGAGGTTCTCGCGGTGAGGCTGCGCCTCGTCACGCACGCCGGCCCCCTCGACGTCGAGGGCGATCACGTGGCGGACGCCGCCGGCGAGCCGGAGCTCAGCCTCGACCTCGACGGGGCGACGCTCCGGCCCGGCCTCGTGAACGCGCACGACCACCTCCACCGCAATCACCTGCCGCGCCTCGGAGAGCCGCCCTATGCCGACGCGGCGACATGGGGTCGCGACCTCCACGAACGGTTCGCGGACGGCCTCGATCTCCGGCACGCGCTCCCGCGCCGCGACGCGCTCCTGTTCGGGGCGCTCAAGAACGTCCTCGGTGCCGCGACCACGGCCGTCCACCACGACGCGTGGGAGGAGGACTTCGGCCACGACTTCCCGGTCCGCGTACCCCGCATTCCGACGGCGCAGTCCGTGCGCGAGGCGCCCGCGGTGGCTCCCCCGGGGCCGTGGACGATGCACCTCGCCGAAGGGACGAGCCGCGGGGCGCGCGAGGAGATCGCGGACGCGGACGCCCGGGGCCTCCTCGGGCGGTCGCTCGCGGCGGTCCACCTCGTCGCGACGGACGCCGACGGACTGGCCCGCCTGACGCGCGCGGGGTGCGCGGCCGTTTGGTGCCCGACGTCCAACGCGTTCCTGTACGGCGCGACGGCCTCGCGCGCCCTCTTCGCCGCCGGTCTCGAGGTGCTGCTGGGAACGGACGCGCTCGTGAGCGGCGCCGGAACGCTGCTCGACGAGCTCGCCGCCGCCCGCGCGACGGGCCTCGTGCCGGACGCGCGGCTCGCCGCCTCCGTCTCGACGGTCGCGGCGCGACGCCTCGGCCTGCGGCCGCCGTCCCTCGAGGCGGGCGCGCCGGCGGATCTCGTGGCCCTGCGCGTCCCGCTCCTTTCCGCCCGGCCGCGGGACGTCGCGCTGGTCCTCGTCGCCGGCCGGCCCGTCCTTGCGGACGAGGAGTTCGCGGGCGTGTTCGACGCGGCGGGCGTCGCGCACGAGCCGCTCGTCGTCGGCGGCGTCGCCAAGCGCGTCGCCGCGCCGCTCGGCTCCGTCGCCCGGGCGGTCTTCGCCGCCGTTCCGGAGTGCCGGAGGATCGTCGCGTGACGGCTCCCGCCGCGCCCGCCCTCGTCCTCCAGAAGGGCGAGTTCCGCCATCAGGAGACGTTCGGGCCCGGCACGGTGAACCGGGGCGCCGTCCTCCTCGAATGCACGTGGGACGGCGGCGACTTCGAGTCGGGCGTCATGCTCGGCGGCGTCTTTCGATCCGGCACGTTCCGCGGCGGCGTCTTCTGGGGCGGCGTCTGGCTCTCGGGAACGTGGGACGGCGGCGACTGGGAACACGGTTTCGGCCCGGACGGGGCCTACAGGCCGAGAACAGATCACCCGTGAAGGTGGTCCTCGCGTCCGCGCACCGGTACGCGGACCTCGCGCGCCTCTGGCATCGCTTCGCCCATCGCGACCTCGCACCGGCCCTCCGTGCCACGGGCGCCCGCGTGGAAGTCGTCCTCTTCCGCGACGCGAGCCCGGACGCGTTCGACCCGCGCGACTTTCCCGGAGCGACGCTCCTCGCTCCCGGCCCCGGAGCGCGTGACTTCCTCGAGTTCTACGACGCGGCGCTCCGTCGGGACGGCGACGTCCTCTTCCTCCTCGACGCGGACCTCTTCGTCCTCGACGGCGCGTGGGCCGCGTCGCACCTCGCCCGGTTCTCGGATCCGTCCCTCGCGGCGGTCTCGCTGCTGCGGCGCACGGAGCAGCCCGGCGTCTACGCCCTCCTCGCGAGGACCGCCGCGTACCGCGCGCTTCCGGTCCCGGTCTTCTCCCCGTCCTACGAGGCGCCCGGAACGCCGGGAGCCGTGAACCGCCAGCCCGGAGACCGCGCCGCGCTCGCGCTTCGCGCAGCCGGCCAGACGATCCTCGACGTCCCGGCGTCGGAAGCCGAAGGCCGCGTTTCCGACTTCCACGGCACGACCGTGATCCGCGCCTCGCGCGAGGTCTTCGGCGCCTCGCTCGGAACGCGCTTCGACAAGCTCCTCTCGGAGAAGCCCTACTTCGCGATGGGTGCGTACGACAACCTGCTCCTCGGAACGCTCCACCGCACGCTGTTCGGAGCGGCGTTCGCCCCGGACGCGGATGGCGTGCACCTCGGCGGGAGCGCGACGGAGGAGTGCCTGCGCGCCGCGCTCGCCCGCGTGACCGACCGGGCGGTCCTCGCGCACTTTCTCGCGTACGCGGACCGTTCGAACCGCGCCGCGGCGGGGCTCTTCGCGAGGGAAGGGCTTCCGTTCGCGCCGCCACGCCTCCTCCCGCGCCCCCGCGCGTGGGAGGTGCGCGCCTGGGCGCTCGCGCGCCGCGCGGCGGGGCGGCCCGCGTGACCGCGCCGGCGCTCACCGTCTTCACGGCGACCGTCTACGGCGACGTCGCGCGCCTCTGGCACGCCTGCGTCACCCGAGCGCTCGGCGACGCGGCGCGGATCGAGATCTTCGACGACTCGCCCGGCCAGGACCTCGACGCCGAGTTCTTCCCCGGCGCGGAGATCCTCCGGCGCTCGCCCTCGCGGCGCGATTTCCACGAGGCCTACAACGATGCGATCCGCCGATGCGGGACGCCGTTCCTGGCGTTCGTCGACAGCGACATCCTCTGGCTGGACACCGGCGCATGGAAACGCGCGGCCGCCGAGCTCGAGGACCCGCGCGTCGCCGCGGTTTCCTGCGTGTCCCGCGCGAAGACCGAGAGCCACGGCACCTTCGCCGTCGTCATGAGGGCGGAGGACTACCGCTGCGCGCTCGCCCGCCTCCCCGGGGGGTTCTTTCCGGCGATCGCGAAGCTGAATCCCGAGATTCCGAAGGAGCGCTGGACGTGGCACGACACGGGAGACCTCATGACGCGCGCCGTCGTCTCCTCCGGAAGCGACGTGCGCCTCCTGAACCTCGAACGGAAAGGGGAGTTCGCGCGCTTCGACGGCATCACGCTCTCGCGCCGGGCCGCGCTGTGGATGGGAGAGGCCGCGCTTGCGAAACTCTCACGGGAGAACGACTACTTCTGGCACGGGTGGATCGGCAACGCGACGCTGAAATCGCTGCACGACGCCGCCTTCCCGGACGGCCCGCGGTACGCCTTCCCGTTTTCGCGCGCGGCCGCGCTCGTCCACGCGGTCTCGCCGAGCCCGCGCCGCACCCGCGACCGGCTCTCCTACCTTCTGCGCCTCCGCCGGCAGGCGGCAGCCGTCCGTGCGCTCATCCGGCGACCCTAGAGAACAGCCCGCGGAGTGCGGACTTCACCCGACGCCCGAAGACGCGCGCGTACACGGCAACGAGCGAGATTCCCGAGGAGTTTGGCGCCGCGTTCGCCTTCACCTCGCCGAGGGTCGGGAAGAGGATCCGCAGGAGAAAGCGCGCGCGCGGGGCCCGCGCGTCGATCAGCGAGAGGAGCGTGCGCGTCCAGCCGCGAGCGGGACGCGTGTAGCGGAGCGGCGGCAGCGCCGCCCCGCGGCGGCGCCACTTTGAAAGTTAGAGGGAAGAGGCGCTCGATCGCATCGGCTGCGTAGAGAAGCGGCGCCGCCGAGCCACCGTCTCCCCTCCCTCTTCCACTCGAAGAAATCTCCGGCGAGAGAGCGCCGGTCTTCCGCTCTCCCTCCCTCGCGCTCGCGAGAAGCCGGAAGTCGTACGCCTGGATCCCCCGGATGCCGTTTCCCGCGAAGTCCTCCGCGGCGTGGAAGAGGAGGTGCGTGAGGAGCGCGCTTCCCGCGGCGACGTTCACGCGCGTACCGCCGATGTCGCGAGTCTCGGCCTCTTCGCGCAGTTCCCTGCTCGCGTCGTAAGCGCGCCCGAGGACGGGCAGGCGGAACGACGTGTGGATCTCGACGCGGATCGGGTTGTCCGGATCCTCGGCGGCGGGACGGACCACGCGCTCGTCCGGGCGTGCGAAGACGCGGTGGCGCGGCGTGTCGAGGAGGGCGCGCCAGCCGGCGCCGCCGAGCGCCTCCGTCGCGCGCGCGAGATCGCGGGGGTCCTTGAGGAGGAGATCGAGGTCGCCCATCGGGCGGAGCGCGGGGTCCGGGTAGTGGAAGGACGCGAGGACGGCGCCCTTGAGCGCGACGACCTCGACGCCCGCGGCGCGCAGCGCAAGGACGACGGACTCGAGCGTCTCCTGGAGGCGCCGAGCGCGGGCACCGGAGAAGGAGATTTCTGCGAGTAGAAAATCGGAGACGGGAGCGGGGAGCGTCGAGGCGCCGCGGGTGCCGGCCACGAGCGCCGAGAGACCCTGCGTCGAGATCGCAAAGGCCGCGATCTCCGCCGCTGCACCCTCTCCCCCTCTTCCACTGGAAGAAAACCTCCTCTTCTCTTCTTTCTCCAGCTCCTCGGAGACGGACCCCGCGTCCCCCCGCTCGACGGCCGCCACCGCCGCCGCGGCGAATGCGGCGTAACGGGGATGGGCAAAGAGGCGTTCGGGCTCGAAGAGAATGCCGCTATTCTCTCCGACGTGAAGAACGCCAGACGCACCTTCCGCCGCGCCGTGATCTCCGTCACGAACATCGCTCCGCTCCTCGCGGCGCTCCTTGCCGCCCACGCGGCGCAGGCCGGGCTCCGGTTCCAGCAGGTGCCGACGCTCCCGGGCGCGACCGCGACGGCGCTCGCCTCCGACGGCACGAACGTGTGGGCGGGCACGCCGGGAGGCGTCTGGAAGCTCGCGTCCGGAGCATGGGCGCCGGACGGGCTCGCGGGGCAGAACGTGCTCTCCCTTTCGTCCGGCGCGTCCGTGTGGGCCGCCGACGGGGTGAAGACCTGGAGGCGCGGCGCCGACGGCACCTGGACGGCCGAGACGCTGCCCGCCTCCGTCACGCAGCCCTCCGCCCTCGCGACCGACGGGACGAGCCTCTGGGCCGCGGGATTCGGCGTCGCGAAGAAGACCGGCGGCGCATGGGCCGCGCTCGCGAGCCCGGGCGGCAAGGTGCTCTCCGCAACCGTCTGGAACGGCGACCTCGTCGCGGGCCTGCGCGGCAACGTCGCGCGCTACGCGGGAGCCTCCGTCTCGTACCTGTCGGCCGGAATGCCGGTCACGGCGAACGTTCAGGCGCTCGCGTCCGTGAACGGCGTCCTCTGGGCCGGCACGGACCAGACTCTCTACTCGTGGAGCGGCGCCGCGTGGGTCGCCGAGCCGGGCTTCGGCTTCCACGACGTGCGTGCGATCACGGGCGCCGGCGGCCTCCTGCGGGCCGCGACGGCCGACGCGGGCGTGCTCGCGAAGTCGGGCGCGTGGTCCGCGGACAACTCCGGCGTCCTCTCGCCCGGGGCGCTGAGCTTCGCCGCCGCGGGCGCCGACGTCTACGTCGGGACCTCCGGAGCGCCGGTCTACCGCCGCGTCGGCTCGGGCTGGGTCGAGGCGGGCACGGGCCTCTGGGCCGCGAGCATCTCGGACGTGATGAGCCTCGGGGGATCATCCGGGACCTTCGCGTCCTCGCACGGTGCGGGCCTCGGCGAGATCGCATCGACGTCGGGCGGGGCGGCGGGAGCGGGCTGCGGCGACGTCAGCGCCCTCGCGGCGGCCCCGGGCGGCTTTCTCGCGGCCACGAACTGCGACGTCACGTCGTTTCTTCTCTCGGGCTCCTCGATCGTGGGTTCCTCGAGCGCCTCGGCGGGCCTTCCGCTCGGCGTCCGGCCGACGACGCTCGCGCGCGTCCCGGCCGACGGCAGCGTTGCGGGCGGCACGCCGAGCGCCGGGATGTGGCGATTCGTGGGATCGTCGTGGTCGGCGGACAACGGCGGCCTCTCGGGTACGGAGGCCATCCTCACGATGCGCTCCGTCGGCGGAGCGCTCTACGCCTCGACCGGCACGGCCCTCTTCACGCGCAGGCCGAGCGGCTGGGCCGGCGCGACGGGCGCGCCGTCGCTCGTTCAGGCTCTCGGCGGCGACACCGCGACGCTCTTTGCAGCTCCGGCCACGGGAATCGCGGCCGCGACGCTCGGAGGCCCGCTCCCCGCCGCGTGGCGCGCCGACGACTTCGGCGCCAACACGGCCTTCGTCTCGTCGCTCGACGCGGGAAACGGCATGGCCTTCGCGGCCGGCGGCGGCGCGGGCGTCCTGCGCAAGAAGGACGGCGGCTGGCAGCCCGAGAGCACGGGTCTCGCGGCGGGCGCCGACGCGCGCGTCGTGCGCACCCTCGGGTCGACGCTTTACGCGGGAACGGCAGCGAACGGGCTGTTCGCGGCGATCACGGTTCCCGCGGCCCGGACGATTCCCGTCGTCCTCGACGTCACGGGCGCGACGGGCGCGCGGTTCCGGTCCGAGCTCACGATCGGAAACACCGGGTCCCAGGCCGGGCCGTGGCGCGTGACGTTCACCGGCGGCGGCGTGAGCGTCGCGACGTCGCTCACCGTGCCGGCGCGCACCGAGATCCGCGCGGCCGACGCGCTCGACTTCCTGCGAAGCCTCGGCCTCGCGATCCCGCCGGCGCCCGTCACGGGTTCGCTGACGTTCGACTCCGGCGACACCGCCGGGCTCTACGCGCTGACGCGGACGTATTCGCGCGACACGAGCGGCAGTTACGGCGTCTTCCTCGACGCCCCGACCGACCTCGACGCCGCCGAGGACGCAGGATTCATCTACGGCCTCCGGAGCGTCGCGGGCGTTTCGCGGTCGAACCTCGCGTTTGCCTCCCTGCCGGGGCGCGGCTCGGACCCGGTCACGCTCTCCGTCCAGGTCTACGACCAGGGCGGCGCGGCGGCCGGAGCGCCGATCGTCGTCACGCTCGGTCCCGGCGAATGGAAGCAGCTCAACGGCGTCCTCCTCACGGCCGGAATGACGGAGCCCGCGTACGGGTACGCGAAGATCACGCGCACGTCCGGCGTCAACGCGTGGACGGGCTACGGCGTCGTGAACGATGCGAAGACGTCCGACGGCTCGATCCTTCCGCTCTACCGCCCCGGCGGCCTCGCCGCGGCGCGGCGGCTCGTCGTGCCGGTCGTCCTCGACGTCTTCGGCGCGGCCGGCTCGCACTACACGACCGAGCTCACGCTCGCGAACGACGGCGCGTTTGCGACGCCCGTCGACCTCTTCTACAAGCCGGCGCTCGGGTCCTCGACGGGCGTCCCGTTCGTGACGCTCACGCTCGCGGCCGGCCAGCAGACGACGCTCCCGGACGTGATCGCGTACCTCCGGACGAAGGGTCTGAACGTGCCCGACGCCTCGACGGGGCCGCAGGCCGGGACGCTCACGGTCGAGTTCCGCAACCTCTTCAACCTCGACGCGCCGCGCACGGTTGCGATCGCCCGGACGACGACGCCCAACCCGAACGCCGCGACCGGCGGCGCGTTCGGCGTGGCGTACCCCGCGGCCGCGAAGGGCGGCGGGGCGCGCGCCTCCGCGCTCGTCCCGGGCCTCACGCGCGACGCGTCCGTGCGCTCGAACCTCGCCGTCGTGCACCTCGGCGGCGGCTCGGAGTCGGCGCTCTCGCTCTCCGTCCAGCTCTACGACGCTGCGACGGGGCAGCCCGTCGGAGGCCCCGTCACCGTCTCGCTCCTCCCCGGCGACTGGACGCAGTGGTCGGGGATCTTCGACACCGCGGGCGTCCCGGCGAACGTGACGCAGGCGTACGCCGTCGTGACGCGCATCGCGGGCGACGACACGTGGCTCGCATACGGTGTCCTGAACGACGCCCAGACGTCCGACGGAAGCTTCATCCGGATGATCCCGGAGCAGGAGTACTGACGCCCGGGCCCTCGCGCCGCAGGACGAACCGCTGCAGGAGCAGCGCGACGAGCGCGAGACAGACCGCGAGGCCGACGAACGAGCCGACCCGGTACAGGCCGCCGAGCTGCGCGAGGTCGAAGAGGAAGCACTTGAGAATCGTGACGACGAGGAGGACGAGCGCGGCGGCGCGCGCTCCGCGGCTCCTCCGCGCGATTCCCGCGACGAGCAGGGCGATCGCGAACAGCGCCCAGCCGAGCGTGTAGGCGAGGCCCTCGGCGAGCGACGTCGAGAACGGGTTCACGACGAGCCGCCGCCCCTCCGCAAAGAGGTCCGCGATCTCGAGGTTCAGGAGGACGAAGAGGAGCGCAACCCCGCCCGCGGGCAGGAGGGCGACGCCGACCGGCCACGCCGCCGCGCCCGGGCCCCGCAGCAGGGCCGCACCGACGAAGAAGGCCGCGGCCGCGGCCGCGTAGACCCAGAGATACCAGTTGAAGACGGGCGTCGCCGTACGCGCGTGGTACGTCAGGACGGCGGGATTGAGGGCGAGCCTCACGAACGCGGCCGCGAAGAGCCCGAGGGACCACACGACGAGGCCGCGGTGGGGAATCCGGCCGTACAGCCACGCGAGCGCGGCGCCGAGGAACGCCCAGCCGAGCGTCAGCCACTCCTTCTCGAACTGCAGCGGGATCGCGACGGTCAGGAACGCGAGCGCCGCGCCCGCGACGAGCGCGAGGCGCGAGCGATCCTCCTCCGGCGGGATTCCGAGGGTCAGGAGCCGCGCGACGAGCCCGGCCATCCCGAGCGCCATCGCGAGCGGAAGGAGACCGATCACCGGGCGGTACCCGCCCTCTTCGAGCGCGACCCGCAGGATCGGGAAGAAACCGGCGCTCGCGAGGACCGCCGCGAGATACGGCGCCCGGCCTCGGCCTGCGCGCCGCCCGAGCACCACGGGATGGAGGACGAACAGCAGCCAGAGGACGGCCGCGAACAGCGCGACCTCCTGCCACGGCGCGCCGCTCCGGCGCCAGAATCCCCAGGCGAGCGGCGCGAGGACCGCGAGCCCCGCCGCGAGCACGGAGAGGCGCGGCTCGGGCGCGCCCGCGGCCACGGCGAAGAGCGCGACGAGGAAGAGCGCCTGCGCCGTCAGCACGGCGCGCAGCGGCGGCACGCCGGGAACGAGCGTGACGGCGATCGCGACGGCCTGCGCAGCCGCGAGACCCACTGCGGCCGCGCGGCCGAACGCGAGGGAGCCGTCCAGGACCCACGCCCCGAGCCCCCACAGGGCGACGGCGCCCGCCGCCCCGAGGGCGGCGAGCGGCCAGGGCGCCACGCGCGCCGTGAACGTGAAGGACGTGACGGCGAGGAGCGCGAGGGAGAGACCCGCCGCGTGCACCCAGGCGGCCCCGGGGCGGCGCGCCGCGAAGGTGGCCGCCGCCGTCAGCGCGAAGAGGGCGAGGGCCTCGGAAACCGCCGGCGGCGCGCTGAGGCTTTTCTCGGCCGCGACGTAGAGAAGGAGCGCGTGACCCATCAGGCCGAGGCCCGCGGCACTGGCCGGGAGCGGATCCGGCGGCGCGAGACGCGCGCCGAGCGCCGGCGCGAACAGGAAGAAGAACGAGAGACCGCATGCGGCCGTGAGGGCCGCAGCGAGGAGGTCCGGCGTCAGCGAACGCACGAACCACCCCGCGAGCACCACGAACGTCGCGAGCCCCGAGAGCGTGTGGAGGAGCGGCGCCCTCCGGAGGACGGCGAAGACGAAGAGGCCCACGGCGAGAAGGCCCAGGAACGGGAAGAGGACGCGCCAGGTCGTCCCGAGCAGGACCGGCGTCGCGAAGCCGCCGAGGAGACCGAGGAGCGCGATGAACGTCGAATCGTGGCGGACCGCGAGGAGCACGGCGAGGGCCGCGACGGCGGCGAGCGAGGCGAACGTCGCGCCGGAGCCGAGGATGCCCCAGCGCGCGTGGGCCGCGAAGAGCGTCGAGAACAGGATGACGAGACCCGCGGCGTCGAGCGCATTCGCGGTCACGGCGTACCTCTGCGCCGCGCGCAGCTCGCACACGACGAGGAGGCCCGCTCCGGCCGCGAGACCGATCGCCATCTGCACGGGCTCGGTGAGCCAGCCGCGGTCGATCGAGTAGCGCAGGAAGAGGATCGCGCCGATGGTCAGGAAGATCCCGGCGATCCACGAGAAGAGCTTGATCCCGACGAAGCTCTCCCAGTCCATGCGCGCCGCCGGAGGCGGCGCGAGGGGAGAAATTCTCTCTGCCCCCTCGCGCATCGGCAAGCCAGCCTCGAAGGCACGAGGCGGCGCAGCCGCATCGGTGGCTTGCTTAGAAGGTGTAATGGGCGGTGGAGCAAAGGCCACCGGCGGCGCCGGGAATGCGACTGGCGGTATGGAGGTATCCGTCGCGCGGGGCGGCGCCGCGCTTTGCTCCGCAGCCCCATTCACCTTCGAAGAGAAATCCACCGGCGCGGCCTGCGTTGCCGAAACGGACGACGAGGCAGGCGAGGAGGTCCGAGAGGGAGCAGAAAGTCTCCTGACCTCGTTTTCCAGCCGCACGACGCGCTCGCGCAGCCAGGCCGCGAGGCCGAGGGCGGCGAAGGCGACGAGCAGCGTGAAGAACGTGAACATGCCGGCGCTCCGCCGTCAGGCGACGGCCTTCTTCGGCGCGACGAACCGGTCGTACAGGAGCATCGCGGCGGTCGAACCGAATCCGATCGCCGAAAGCAGGATCCACATCCCGCCGGGGTTCGGGCCCTTGAGATAGTGCTCGATGAGGTACCCCGACAGGCGCCCCGCCACGAACGCGCCAATCGCGACGGGCAGGAACGCGAAGCCCATGTACGTGCCCGTCTGGCCTTCGGGCGCGAGGTCCGCGACGTACTCGTAGAAGCGCGGCGCCTGCATGGACTCGCCGAGCGCGAAGAGGAGCATCGCGGCGACGACGCCCTGCCAGGTCTGGGTGAGCGTGATCACGAGCCACGACGCGCTCGCGACCGCGAAGCCGCCCGCCATCGCGCGGATCGGCCGCACCTTCTTCATGAGCGCCGTCGCGGGGACCGAGAGGAAGATGATCCCGAGGGCGTCGACGGTCTCGAGGAGCTCGAACCGCTCGATCTTCAGGATGTCCGTCACGTAGAACGGCAGCGCGTAGAAGACCTGCCAGAACATGATCCAGAAGCCCGAGAAGATCACGAGGAACCCGATGAAGCGGACGTTCCGGAGGACGAGCGAAGCGTCGGAGATGACCTTCGCGAACGTCCGGCCTTCGCGCGGCCCCTCGGGCTCGCGGTAGAACGCGAGCGTCCCGAGCACGAGCGCGGCCGAGACGCCGGCCGACATCAGGAGGACCGACGCGATGCCGAACCGCGTCCGGACTTCGCCCGCGAGGATCGGCCCGAAGAACCCGCCGAAGTTCACGAGCGAGTAGTAGATCGAGTAGCCGAGGGACTTCGTCTCCTCGGTCGTCGTCCGCGCGACGGTCCCGACGATGCAGGGCTTGATGAGCGAGCCGCCGATCGCCGTGACGACGAGCGCGAGGACGACGTAGCCCTTCTTCCCGAGCGCGTCGACGAACGGCTGCCCGGCCGGAAGGCCCGCGAGCCCGATGAGGGTGTACCCGGCGCAGAAGATCGAGAAGCAGGCGAGGAGGCTCCGCTTGAAGCCGAAGCGGTCCACGACGACGCCCGCGAAGATCGGGAGGCCGAACACGAGGAGGCCGTAGACCCCGACGAGGTCGTTGCCCGTCGTGCCGAGCCCGACGGCCCGGTTCAGGTAGACGGCGAGGACCGCCTTGCTGCCATAGAACGCGAAGCGCTCGAACAGCTCGAGGACGTTCGCGACCCAGAACGTGCGCGTGAACCCCGTGCGGAGAACCTTGAGTCGTGCGGCGAGATCCAAGAGTCCTCCGGCGCGCGTGCGTCGACGGTCAGGCGTAGTGGTCGGCGTTGATCTGCTGGTAGTGCTTCCACTTCTCGGGGATCGTCTCCTCCGTGAAGATGGCCTTCGGCGGGCACACGGGCTCGCAGTTTCCGCACTGGATGCACGTGTTCGGGTCGATGTAGAGCTGCGTCGCCTCGGCGTGCCCGGCCTCGTCCTTCTTCGGGTGGATGCAGTCCACGGGGCAGACCTCGACGCACGCGGTGTCCTTCACGCCGATGCAGGGCTCCGCGATGATGTACATGCCCATGGTCCGCCCTCCGCGGAGGGAGATTAGTCAATCCCCGGGGACCGGTCCAGCGCGACGGCGGCGCCCGCGCCGCTAAGATGGCGAGAGGAGTCTTTCGTGCACGCTCGTCGCTTCGCGTTCGTCATGCTGCTCGCGGCCCCGCTCTCGGCCGCTCCGCCTCCCGCGCCTCCCGCCCTCGCGCCCCACGAGGCCGACGCGCGGGAGATCCTCCGCCGGGCCGTGGCGTACCGGACGTCGATCGGGCTCGGCCAGGTGCCCGCGCTCGCGGAGTACCTCGCGTCGCGGTTCAAGGCCGCGGGATTCCCGGAGTCCGACATCCACGTGATCCCCTACGGCGAATCCGCCTCGCTCGTCGTCCGCTACCGGGGCGAGCCCCGCCCGGCCGCGGCCCGGAAGAAGCCGATCGCCTTCCTCGGGCACATGGACGTCGTGACCGCGAAGCCCGAGGACTGGAAGCGCGACCCGTTCACGCTCGTCGAGGAGAACGGGTACTTCTTCGGGCGCGGCACGTGCGACGACAAGAACACCATCGCCCTCCTCACGGCGACGTTTCTCCGTCTGAAGGCGGAAGGGTTCGTTCCGGCCCGTGACCTCGTGCTCGTGCTGACGGGCGACGAGGAAACCGAGGGCGCGCACGCGCGCGACCTCGTCACGAACCGCCGCGACCTCGTCGACGCCGAGTTCGCCCTGAACGGCGACGCGGGGGGCGGCACGCTGGCGGAAGAGGACGGGCGCCCCGTTTCGTACGGCCTCCAGACGGCGGAGAAAACGTACGCCAGCTTCGAGCTGACCGTGCGCAACGCCGGCGGCCACAGCTCGCTGCCGCGCAAGGACAACGCGATCTACGAGCTCGCCGACGCGCTGAAGGCCGTGCAGGCCACGCGCTTCCCCGTGATGTGGAACGACACGACGCGCGCCTGGTTCCGGGTCACCGGGGCGCGCACCGCGGGCCCGCTCGGAGACGCGATGCGCCGCTTCGCCGCCGACCCGAAGGACGCCGGGGCCGCCGCCGTCCTCGGGGACAGCCCTGCCGAAGTCGGGGCGACGCGGACCACCTGCATCCCGACGCTCCTCCGCGGCGGCCACGCCGACAACGCGCTGCCGCAGTCCGCCAGCGCCACCGTCAACTGCCGCATCTTTCCCGGCGTGAAGGTGGACGACGTGAGGGCCTTGCTGCAGAAGGCCACGGGCGCGGGCGTGACGGTCGCGACGCTCGGCAGGCCGGAGCCCAGCGACGAGTCGCCTCTCCGCCCCGACGTCCTGGCCGCGGTCGAGAAGGCGGTGCATGCGCGGCGCCCCGGGGTCCCCGTCGCGCCGTACCAGGAGTCGGGCGGCACGGACGGACGGCTCTTTCGCGCGGCCGGCATCCCGACCTATGGTGTCGGCGAGACGTTCATCAAGGACAGCGACCAGTTCGCCCACGGGCTGAACGAGCGGATCCCCGTCGCATCCTTCTACGACGGCCTCGAACACTGGGCCGTCCTCGTGAAGGAGCTGGCCGGCCCGCGTTGAAGACCGGACGCGTCAGTCGTCGTCGCGGGCGACGAGGTAGCCGATCAGGACCCCGACGGCGAGCGCGCCGAACGCCATCACGAACGCATTGTCGCGGCCCATGCGATCCACGTGCTTCCAGCGGCGCGCGAGCTCCTTGCGGACGCGCTTGCCCTGGGCGCCGGCCTCGTCGAGCACGTCCTCGACGCGCGCGGCGACCTGCGAAGCGATCTCCTGGCTGCGGTCGCCCGCGTCGCGGACCGTTCCGAGAATGTCGTCCATCCGTGAGCGTGCCATGGCAGTTCTCCTGCATGCGAGTTTACCCCTCCCGCCCGCGCCAGTTTCGCTAGACTCCGGGCGCTTTGGACGACCGCGAGATCCTGACGCGGCTCTACCGCGCCGCCGTCGCCGCCGTGGACCCGGCCGCGCTCGTCTCCGAGGCTCTCGGGCGGCGGGGCGACGCGGTCGTCGTTCGTTCCGTGTCGTCGACCGCGCGCCGCGAGTTCGTCTTCGCACCCGACCGCGTCACCGTTCTCGCCGTCGGGAAGGCCGCCGTGCCCATGACGGCCGCCGCCGCGGGTTGCCTCGGCCGCCGGCTCGACGGGGCGCTCGTCGTCACGCCCGCCGGCTCTCCGACGGGCGGCCTGCCGCCCGGCGCCGACGTCATTCACGCGCGCCATCCGCACCCGGACGAGAACAGCCTCGCCGCCGGCGAGGCCGCCCTCGCGCTCGCCCGGCGGCAGCGCAAGGGCGACCTCCTTCTCGTCCTCCTTTCCGGCGGCGGGTCCAGCCTGCTCGCCGTGCCGGCCGAGGGCCTCTCCCTCGAGGACAAGTCCCGCACGGCGGCGCTGCTCATGGCGGCCGGAGCGCCGATCGCCGACCTCAACGTCGTGCGCGGCGCGCTCTCGCGCGTCAAGGGAGGCCGCCTCGCGGCGGCCGCGGGCGCTGCAGACGTCATGACGCTCGTCCTCTCCGACCTCGGGAACGACGGCTGGCACCTCGTCGCGTCCGGGCCGACGCTCGGCGTCCCGCCGCGGCCCGCCGAGGCCCGCGCGATCCTCGATCGCTACCGGCTCGGGCCGCTCCTGCCGCAGGCCGTCCGCACCCACCTCGACCTCCCGGCCGCTCCGGGCGGAGAAGGCGTCGGCCCGCGCTGGAGCGTTCTTCTCGCGGACGTGAGGACGGCGCTCGAGGGGGCGAGGCTCGAGGCGAGCCGGCTCGGCCTCGAGACACGCGTCGTGCCGGAGCTCCTCGCGGGAGAGGCGCGCGCGGCCGGCCGGCGCCTCGCGCTCGCGGGGGCGACCGCGGGCAACCTGCGCAGGCGCAGCGTCGCGGCGCGCCGCCTTCTCACGATCTTCGGCGGGGAGACGACCGTCACCGTCCGCGGCACGGGGAGGGGCGGCCGCAATCGCGAGCTCGCCCTCGCCGCCGCGTACGCGATCGCGGGGGTTCCCGGCGCGACGATCCTCTGCGCCGGGACGGACGGCGTCGACTACGAACCCTCCGCGGCGGGCGCGTTCGCGGACGGGACGACGCTCGAGCGCGCCGAGGCGCTCGGCCTCGACCCCGGGCGCGCGCTCCTGGACAACGACGCCGGCCCTTTCTTCGAAGCGCTCGGCGACGCATTCAGTCCGGGGCCGACGGGAACGAACGTCGGCGACGTGGCTTTCGTCCTCGCGCCGCAGCCCGGGACGCCCGAGCCGCCGGCGGCTTAAGATTCGGGCCGAAGCCAGGAGGACAACGAATGCCGGGCGTCCTGACCGTGCGCGAGGCGGGCAACGAGCGTCGGATCGTCTTCGACGCGCGCGCCGTCGTGGGCCGCGATCCCGACTGCGACGTCGTCCTGCAGAGCCGCTCCGTCTCGCGCAAGCACGCGATCGTGGAACGAGCCGGAGACTCCTGGCTCGTTCGCGACCTCGGCAGCGCCAACGGCCTGTTCGTCGAGGGCAAGCGCGTCTCCGAGGCGCAGCTCTCGACCGGCGCGTCCGTGCGCTTCGGGGACGTCGAGACGTCCTTCGAGGCCGACGGCGCGCGCCGCACGACGAGCGCCGAACGCCTCGCGCAGTCCCTCTCCGTGGCGCCGTCGCGCAAGGCGCGGCCCGTCGCCCTCGTCGTCATCGTGACGCTCTCGATCGCCGCGCTCGTCTCCGCGACGATCTGGGCGCGCTACTGCGATCGCGCCCCGGCCCGGGCCATCGCGCCCGCGACGGCGCCCCGTTGACGGCCCCGCGGCTCGGGGACGGCGCGTACGCGCGTCTCGGCCGCGTGCATCCGCGCGTCTCGCGCGTCGGGTTCGGGTGCTACCGCGTGGACGACCGCGAGGACGTCCACCGCCGGGCGCTCTCGGACGCGCTCGCGGCGGGCGTCACGCTGATCGACACGTCGACGAACTACGCCGACGGCCACAGCGAGACGCTCGTCGGCGCGGTCCTCGCGGACTCCGCGCTCCGCGGCGCCGTCCGGCGCGCGGACATCGTCGTCGTCACGAAGATCGGCTACCTGCAGGGCCGCAACCTCGACGAGGCGCGCCGCCGCGTCCGCGCGGGGCGGCCGTGGAGCGAGGTCGTCGAGTACGGGCCCGATCTCTGGCACGCGATCTCGCCCGACTTCCTCGAGGACCAGCTCACGGCCTCGCTCGAGCGTCTCGCGATGCCGCGCGTGGACCTTCTCCTCCTCCACAATCCCGAGTACTTCCTCACGCACGCGATGCACGCGGGCGTCGCACGGGACGAGGCGCGGGCCGAGTTCTACGACCGGACCGCGCGGGCGTTCCGCCGCCTCGAATCCGAGGTCTCCGCCGGGCGCATCGGGGCGTACGGAGTCTCCTCGAACACGCTCGTCGTCGCGCGCGAGCGGGCGGACGCGGTCTCGCTCGAGCGGCTCCTCGCAGGCGCCGGGCCGGGCTTCGCCGCGATTCAGCTTCCGTTCAACCCGATCGAGACGGGCGCCCGCGAGCCGATCCACACGGAGGACGGCCGGAGCGTCCTCGACGTCGCGCGCGCCGCCGGCCTCGGCGTCCTCGTCAACCGGCCGTTCAACGCGTTCTCGGGCCGCGGGCTCGTCCGCTTCGCGGACCTTCCGCCGGAGGCGCTCGCGGAGATCGGCCGCGACGCGGCCTGGGAGAAGTCGCGAGCCGCCGAGCTCCAGGCGTGGGTCACGTCGGCCTTCGCGGGCGCGGCGCCCGCCGCGGGCTCGCTCGCCCAGCGCACGCTGGGCGCCCTCCTCGCGACGCCGGGCGTCGACGTCGTCCTCGCCGGCATGCGCCGGCCCGAATACGTCGAGGACGTCGTCGGCGCCTTCGCCTAGGGACCCGCGACCGAGAGCCGCCGGTCCACGCGGAAGCGGCCTTCGCCGGACGGTGCGATGAGGAGGAAGTCGCCGCCGTAGCCGGGAGCGAGCGCCGGGGCGCCGTCGAGCCACGCCTTCGCCTCCTGCGAGAGCACGTCGAGCGTGAGCGTGAGCGTCCCGTCGGCCGTCGCGAGGCCCCTCGCCTTCAGCCCCTCGAGCGCCTTGGCCCACCCGTCGGCGCCCCCCTTCGGCGCGACGACGAGGACGCGGTTCGTCGCGTCGACCTCGGTCTTGCCCTTGTACGAGTCGAGGTCGCCCACTTCGAGCACCGCGCCGCCCCGGGCGCGGCCGACGGCGGAGCCCGTGAATCCCGGCCGCGTGACGGGAACGTTCCAGCCGACGTCCGCGAGGAAGGGCGCGAGACCGCCGCCCCCGATGACGAGTGCGTTCCGGACGACGACGTCCATGAGCCGGTCGCGCACGTTCAGCGGGATCGCGTCGTAGGCCGCCGCGTCCACCTTTCCGACGGAGCCGTCCGCGAGGGCCGAAAGCGTCGCGAGGATCGCGACGAAGTTGAGGCGCACGAGCGCCGCGGCCTCGTCGGCCCCGGCGGCCGCGAAGCCGCCCGACTCGATCAGGAGCGTCGGCGTCCCCCAGCGCGTCATCGAGTCGCCGAACGCCCGCGCCGTGTACTCCATGTCGTAGCGCGAGACGCGGCCCGCCGCCCAGGGCTTCAGGCTGTCGCGGACGAGGACCGCGAGCCGCTTCGTCGTGCGCCGCCCCTCGTTCTCCGTGAACGCCTCGTCGAAGGGCACCGCGAGGAGCGAGATCGCGGCCTGCGCGCCGGCGGCGCCCGCGAGCTGATTCGGGCCCTGGTTGTGGAGGTTGTAGCCGACCGCCGGGCTGCGCCTGTCGCGCACGGACTTGAGGAACCGCCCTTCGGGCGTCTGGAGGCGGCCCGCGTCGCGATTGATGTCGATGCCCTGCGCGTTCGTCCGGCGGGTGCGTTCGGCCCCGTCGGGATTGAGCATCGGAATGACCGCGAGCGTCAGCTCCGAGAGAAGCGCCTTCGTCGCGGGCACCGCGCGCGTGGCGCCGATGTGGTTCAGGACGTCGAGGAGAGCGGCCGTGGCCGTCGGCTCGTCCCCGTGCATCTGCGACCAGAGCAGAACCGTCGTCGGCCCCTCGCCGACGAGGAGGAGCGGAATGGGACGGCCCTCGGCGGAGACGCCCTCCTCGGCCACGCGGACGACGCCGGGGTAACGGTCCACGAGGCGCGCGATCTCCGCCCGGAGTGCCGCCGACTTGAGCGCGAAGGGATCGCCCGTGTAAACGCGCGCCGCCGGCCATGCGTTCCAGAAGCCCGCCGCGGGTGATTCGGCCGGTGCGGCCGGACCCGCGGCGAACAGGGCGAGGAAGGCGGCGGCGGGCGCGATCGCACCGTGAATCAACATAGGGTCCGGATTGTAGATAATCGTCACGACACCATGACTCTCGAACCCGGTTCCCGCCTCGGGCCGTTCGAGGTTCTGTCGCGCCTCGGCGCGGGAGGGATGGGCGAGGTGTGGAGGGCGCGCGACACGCGCCTGCAGCGCGACGTCGCGATCAAGGTCCTTCCGGAAGCGTTCGCACAGGACGCCGACCGCCTCCTGCGCTTCACGCGCGAAGCCCACGTCCTCGCGTCCCTGAACCACCCGAACATCGCGGCGATCTACAGCCTCGAGGAGATCGACGGCGTCCGCTTCCTCGTCCTCGAGCTCGTGACCGGCGAGACGCTCAAGCAGCGCATCGTGCGCGCACCCGTCTCCACGAACGAGACGATCCGGTTCGCGCTCCAGATCGCAGACGCTCTCGAGGCCGCGCACGCCAAGGGCGTCTTGCACCGCGACCTGAAACCCGCGAACGTCAACGTGACGCCCGAGGGCAAGATCAAGCTCCTCGACTTCGGCCTCGCGAAGGCCTTCGCCCTCGGCGCGGCTTCGCCCGAGATCTCGCACTCGCCGACGCTCGCGGTCGACCCGACTCACCAGGGCGTCGTCCTCGGGACGGCGAGCTACATGAGCCCCGAGCAGGCGCGCGGCCGGGCTCTGGACGGCCGCACGGACCTCTGGTCCTTCGGCTGCGTGCTCTACGAGATGCTCGCGGGAAAGAAAGCGTTCGACGGCGAGAGCGTGTCGGACATCCTCGTCGCGATCCTCGACCGCGAGCCGGACTGGGGCGCGCTGCCGGCCGCGACGCCGGCGCCGCTTCGAGAGCTCCTGAAGCGGCTGCTCCAGAAAGACCCGGCCGGGCGCCTCGCGACGATCGGCGAAACGCGGGGTTTCCTCGAGGCTGCGGCGGGCTCCCGCACCACGGCCATCTTCCCCGTCTCGGGGCGATCCGCGTCCTTCGCGCGCCGCGGAGGCGGCCGGACCCTCCTCGTCGCCGGGGCCGTGCTTCTCGCCGTCGGCGCCGGGTTCCTCTGGCTGGCCGTGCGCGAGCGGGCCGGCTCGGCCCTGCCCGCCTCGAAGCTGCTCGCGATCCTGCCCGCCACCGACCTCACCGGGCGCCCGGACGGGCGCCAGCTCTGCGACGGCGTGTCCTTCAGCCTGGGCGTGAAGCTCCGGGAGCTCTCTCCGGACTTCATGCTGATCCGGCCGGACGCTCCGGCAGAGCTGAAGGAGAGAGAGGCGGACCCCTCGAAGTGGGCCCGCGAGAAGGGCGCGAACATCATCGTCCAGCCCGTCGTCCGTCAGCTGGGAGAGATTCGCGAGATCTCGTTCTCGATCGCGCGGGCCGGCTCTCCCGTACAGATCGATGCCGGCGAGGTCAGGGGCGCGGCCGCGGAGCATTTCAAGCTCGAAGACGATCTCGCCCGGAAGCTCGTGGCCGCACTCAAGCTTCACCTCGCGCCGGAAGCGAGGACCTCGCCCCGCTCCACGATCCCCGCCGGCCCGTCGCAGACGGATTACGTCGTCGCGCTCGGGTACCTCGAGCGTTACGACGATCCCGCGTCGCTCCAGAAGGCGATCGACCTCCTGAAGACGATCCCGGGCGGAGAGAACACCGCGACCGTTCAGGCGACTCTCGGCCGCGCCTATCTCGCCGTGTACCAGAACACGCACGACATCGCCTTCTCGCGGCTCGCCGAGGCGAGCGCCGATCGCGCTCAGAACCTGGACCCCGGCCGGCTGGAGACGCTCCTGACGCTCGGCCGGATCAAGGCGGCGGCGGGACGCCTCGACGACGGAATCGTGGACTTCCGGCGCGCGCTCGAACGCGATCCGTCATCCGTGGAAGCGCTCCTTTCGCTGGGCGATGCGCTGGCGGACTCGGGGAAACCCGCCGACGCGGAGGCCGCGTACCGGCGGGCCGCCGCCGCTCGTCCGTCCTACTGGGCTCCGCACAATCGGCTCGGTGCGCTCTTCTACTCGAAAGGCGACTACGGCCGCGCGATCCCGGAGTACGAAGAGGCGGCGCGCCTGAATCCCTCGACGCCTCGTCCGCTCTCCAACCTGGTCGGGGTCTACCTCCAGAGCGGCAGGCTGGACGACGCGGTCCGTACGGCGCAGAAGTCGCTGGATCTCTCGCAGAGCGCCAGCGGCTGGGCGAACCTCGGAACCGCCCACTATTACGCGGGTCGTTTCTCGGACGCGGCCGCCGCCTTCGAGAAGGCGACCGCGGCCGCGCCGAAGCGCTCTTCCCTGTGGATCGGCCTCGGCGACGCGCTCCGGTCGTCCGGCGGCGAGGCGACCCGCACGCGCGCCGCCTACCAGGAAGCCCTGCGCCGGACCGACGACGAGCTGAGCGTCAACCCCCGGTCCGCGTCCGCGCTGCGCAACCGGGCACGTGCCCTTCGAAACCTGGGCGAAGAGGCGAAGGCGCGCGAGGCGATTCTCGGGGCGCGCGCCGCGGCGCCCGACGACTCGTCGATCCTCGTCGAGGCCTCGCGCCTCGCCCTCCTGCACCAGGACCGCGCCGCCGCCTTCGCCCTCCTGTCCGATGCCGTGCGCAAGGGGTTCAGTCCGGCCCTCCTGCGGGCCGATCCCGAGTTCACCGAGGTCAGGGCCGATCCGCTCTTCGAGAAGGCACTCGCGACACCGCGCTCTCCGGGAGCGCATTGAACGAAGCTCAAGGAGGCTCTCTATGTCCGTGCATTCTTCATGGCGCGTTCAGATGGGGCTCGCCGCGATCGTCCTGCTCGCCGCCGCCTGCGCCAACGGCGGAACGCCGCCGCCGAAGCCGGCCCCTCCGGCGCCCGCGCCGACCGGCCAAGGCAAGACCCTTGATTGTAAGAGGCGAGATCCGGAGCACGTGGTTCTGATCCGGGAGGGTCAGGGGACCCAAGATCCCAAGAAGAAGAAGGGGGTCGCCTATCCGTACCGACTCATTGTCGGAAGCTACGACCCGGCTGCTCCACATTCCACGATCATCTGGTCGTTCCGTAACCAGTCGACGGAAATCACCTTCGAGAGGCCGGAGGTCGGAGTTCCCGACTGCAAAAAGGTCAAGTATGAGTGCGAGTTGCGGCTCCCGAAGAACTTGAGTTTCGAGACTCAGTACAAGTACACGATCTCGGGTACCGACAGCGAAGGCAAGCCCTTCGAGGACAACGACCCTTTCATCGAGGTCGACCGCTAGCGTCCGCGGCTACCGCATCTTCTTGACGGCCGCGCGGAAGGCGCGGCGGGCGTCGTCGGAGTCGATCTCGAGCTCGAGCTTCGTGATCACGTGCGACATGTTGCCCGAGCCCTTCACGGCCTTCTTCACGAGGACGCGCGCGAGCGGACCGACGTGCTTCGCGAGCTCGGCCTCGAGGGCGCGCAGGTCCTCGTCCGTCATGTACAGCGTGTTCCCCGCCGCGCCGGGCGAGCCGGCGGGCGTGGAGTGCGAGGGCGCCGGCGTCACCCTCTTCTCGAGCGGCGGCGGCGTCGTGCGCGGCACCGTGGAGCCGTGCGGCGGCGGAGGCGTCCGGGGCGGCGCGGGCGCGGGCGGCGGCGTCGCGGTGCGGCCCGCGAGGAGGCACTTCGAACGGAACGCCTCGCGCGCGGGGCCGGCCTCGACCTGCTCCGCCAGCGACCCGCAGAGAGCCTCGAGCGAGAGCGCGGACTTCGCCGCGCGCCGCACGAGCACGCGCGCCATCGGGCCGACGTCCGCGGCGAGAATCTCTTCGACCCGGGCGAGGACGCCCGAGTCGAACGCCGGGTGCGGCGCCGGCGTGTGCGTCGGAGCGGAGCCCGGCCGTCCGGAGGCCGCCCGCACGTCGTCGCGGGCGACCGTGTCGACCGCCGTGTCGCCGGGCTCGGCCCCCTCCGGCACTTCCCCGGTCTGCAGCCGGTAGAGGTCGCGGTCGAGCGTGTCGACGTCGGCGTAGCGCTCGATCCGGTCCTTCGCCATCATCTTCCGGATCACGCGGCAGAGCCCTTCCGAGAGGCCGGCGACGTACGTGCGCGGGTCGGCGAGGGGCTGGGCGAGGTGCATGGACATCACGAGCGCGCCGGACGTCCCGCGGAACGGCGTGTGGCCCGTCACGAGGTGGTAGAGCGTCGCGCCGAGGGAATAGATGTCGGCCCGGGCGTCCACGTCACGCATGCCCCGGATCTGTTCCGGCGAGATGTAGTGCGGCGTGCCGACGGCCTGGCCCGTCTGCGTCAGGGACTGGTCCTCGTCCACGCGCTTGGCGATCCCGAGGTCCACGAGCTTGACCTCGCCTCTGCTCGTGAGCATCAGGTTGTCGGGCTTGATGTCGCGATGAACGAGGCCCTCGGCGTGCGCGACGGCGAGCGCGCGGCAGGCGTGGCGGATCACGAGGATCGCGTCACGCTCGCTGAAGTGGCCGCGGCGGAGATACGCACCGAGCGAATGCCCGTCCACGTATTCCATCGCGAGGTAGTACGTCTCGCCGACCTGCCCGAAGTCGTAGATCTGGACGATGTTCGGATGGTTCAGGCGCGCCGCGGCGCGCGCCTCCTTCAGGAAACGCTGGACGAAGCCGGTGTCGGACCCGAACTGGGGTGCGAGGGTCTTGAGCGCGACCAAGCGCTCGAGCGTCAGGTCCTTCGCGCGGTAGACACGCCCCATCCCGCCCCCCCCCAGCTCGGCGAGGATCTCGTAGTCCCCGAAGCGCGTTCCCGGCGCGAGGTTGCCGTCCGTCACTCGTCCTCGAGCATCCTGAGGGCCTTCGTGAGGCTGATCCTCATCCGGTTGAAGGAGCCGGCGAGCACCGCCACCTCGTCGCGGCCGCGAACGGCCACCTCGGGCACGTCGAGGTCTCCGGTCGAGATGCGGTCCGCCATGGACGAGAGGGTCCGGATCGGCCGGATGACGACGAACCACAGGAGGATATTGAGGAAGACGAGGATGAAGACGAAGACGCCCACGAGCGTCGCGAGAAGCGTCTGGAAGGCCTTCGTCGCCATCGCGAACGGAACGGACATGGGGACGGTGACGATCTGCGCGCCCACCGTCTCGTTCAGCTTCCAGCCGTAGCCGTTGTTCGTTCCGTACGCCCTCACGACCGACGCCGGCGCGAGCTCGGGCGTCGTGTGGCAGGAGAGGCAGCCGGCGTCCGTGATCTTGATCGGGCGCGCGAGGTGCAGCGACCGGCCGAGCGGACCCTCGCGCTCGCCGATGACCTCGGTGAGCTTCGGGTCCGCGCGGAACGCGTTCACGACGTCGGCCTCCCAGTCGACCGTCCGGTCGCGGGGGTTCGTCGGGTTCAGCGTCGCTTCCTTGTAGGTGTACTCGGGGTTGCTCTCCCGGAGGTTGTTGAAGATCTCCGTCGCCGAGTACGCGGGGACGGACTGCGGCAGAAACTCCTCCGCGAGCCGCGGCGCGAGGAGCGGCTTGATCTGCTTGTTCGTGTAGCCGCGCGTCGCGAGTGCGGTCTGCATCATGAGCCGCGCGTTCTGGACGACCTGCGTGCGCGCGTTCGTCTGCAGAAGCTGGTTCGAGAGGTAGGCCGCCGGTACGAGGGCCACGGCGAAGACGAGGATCAGGATCAAGTTGAACTTGACGAACAGTGACATCGTGCGCCTCTTTGTGCGACTGATTCTAACCCGCAGGTATCGCCCCGGGGAGGAGGCCGAGGCCGGACCGGACGGTGCGCCGCTTGACAAAACGTGAAATCGAAACTATCTTTGTTACGGAATGGCTGCCAACACCCGTTTCGCCGTCGGTGTCCACCTCCTGACGTCCCTCGCCTGGAGCGGAGGAATCCTGACGTCGGAAGAGCTCGCCGGGAGCGTCGTGACGAACGCGGTCGTCCTGCGAAGGATCCTGTCCCTCCTCGAGAAAGCCGGGCTCGTCTCCGGGCACCCGGGCCGAAAGGGCGGGTTCACGCTCGCCCGGCCGGCCTCGGCCATCACGCTCCTCGACGTCCACCGCGCGGTGGGCGGGAAGGGGCTCTTCGCCGTCCACGCGAACAAGGAGGCGAGAAACTGCCCCGTAAGCGCCTGCATCAAAGGCGTGCTCGCCGAGGTCTTCACGAAGGCCGAGGGCGCCGCCGAGGGCGAGCTCCGGCGGGTGCGCCTCTCGGACGTCGTCGCCCGCGTCCCCTCGGCCGGGGGGAAGAAGGGGGCCTGACTTTTTTTGTCGAGATTCGTAACCATATTGGTTGCGTAAACTTCGGTCTTTCGAAAGGAGACACCCCATGAAGAACACCCTCGCCCTCACCGCCGCCGCCGCCGCCTTCGCGGTCTCCACCGCCGTCGCCGAGCCCGCCGTCGGCCCCGCCAGCGCCGCCGGCGCCTGGACGATCGACAAGGCCCACTCCGAGGTGGGATTCCAGGTCCGCCACCTCATGACGAAGGTCCGCGGCTCGTTCGGCGCGTTCGACGGCTCCGTGAAGATCGACGCGGCAAAGCCCGAAGCGTCGACCGTGTCCTTCGTCGTGAAAGCCGCGAGCGTGAATACGAACGAGACGAAGCGCGACGAGCACCTGCGCTCCGCCGACTTCTTCGACGCCGCGTCGTACCCGGAGATCCGGTTCGTCTCGACGTCCGTGAGGCCCGCCGGCGAGAACCGCTACGAGGTCACCGGCGACCTCACGCTGCGGGGCGTCACGCGGAAGGTGTCCCTCCCCGTCGTGTTTCTCGGGGTCCAGAAGGACCCCTGGGGCAGCGAGAAAGCCGGGTTCGAGACGGCCGTGACGCTCAACCGGAAGGACTACGGCATGGTCTGGAACAAGGCGCTCGACCACGGCGGCACGATCCTCGGCGACGAGGTCTTCGTGACGATCGCCCTCGAAGCCGCGCGCGCGAAGGCGAACTGAACTCGCGTTTCGTCCTGGAGGCGGGCCGCTCCCCCGTGGGGCGGCTCGCCGCCCGTCCGGCCGTCAGCCGCGGCCCGAGACGAAGCGCGCCGTGACGAGGTCCATCGTCTGGATGTGGTTCACGAACCACTGCGGGACGTCGCCGAGGACCCACGCCCGGAGGCGCGCGGCGTCGCCCGTCTCCCGGAAGCGGCGGATCTCGTCGTCGAGCTCCGCGAGGACGCGCACGTGCTCGGCGTGGTGGACCGGGAACGCCGGGAATCCCGAACGCCGCATCGCGTCGTCCTCGCGTCCGAAGTGGGCGGCCGTGTGGTCGCGCAGCGCCGCGAGGCTGGCGAGCGCCGCGGGCGCGTCGCCCAACCCCGCTTCGAGCGCGTCCACCGCGTCGGCCACCGCGTTCAGCAGCCGCCCTTCCTCGCGATGGTCCGCGTTCACGAAGTCGAGGGGAACCTGGGGGATCGCGTCGAGGTCGACCAGCGGCATGGGCATCTCCAGCGCCTGTTGTAACCGTCCCGAGGGCGTCCTGTCCATCCGTCACCCGTAGAATCCGGCCATGCGTCCCCGGGACCGCCATTCGGCGGCGCCGCCTCCGGCGTGAAGGTCCTCCGCTTCCTCCTCGCGTTCGTCCCCCTCGCGCTCGCCGCCGAGTGGCTTTTCCATTCCCCGGCGCTCGTCTTCGCCTTCGCGTGCCTCGGGCTTCTCCCGCTCGCGGGCGCGATGGGAGAGGCGACGGAGCAGATCGCGCACCGCACGGGCGAGCGCGTGGGCGGTCTCCTGAACGCGACGCTCGGAAACGCCGCCGAGCTCATCATCACGATCGTGGCGCTCCGGGCCGGAAAGGTCGAGCTCGTCAAGGCTTCGATCGTCGGGTCGATTCTCGGAAACCTCCTCCTGATCCTCGGGCTCTCGCTCCTCGTCGGTGGGCTGAAGAACGGGCTCCAGCGCTTCGACTCGCGCGCCGCGGGCACGGCCTCGACGATGATGCTGCTCTCCGTCATCGGGCTCCTGATCCCGACGCTCTTCGAGATCGTCCACAAGGTGCAGCACCACCTGCCGATCCTCTCCGAGTCGCCGGACCCGCTCCTCGACAAGCTCTCCCTCGGCGTCGCCGCGGTCCTGATGCTCGTCTACGTGCTCTCCCTCGTCTTCTCACTCACGACGCCGTCGCGCGGCATCGCACCGGAAGTCGGCGTGACGCACCGGGAGGCGCCCGAGGGCGCGTGGAGCCTCGGCGCGGCCGTGGGCGTCCTCGTCGGCTCGACGCTCGCGACGGTCGTCCTCTCCGAGCTCCTCGTCGGCGCCGTCGAACCCGTCGTGCGCCGGACGGGCGTGTCGGAGGTCTTCCTCGGCATCGTCCTGATCCCGCTCGTCGGCAACGTCGCCGAGCACCTCGTCGCCGTCTCGACGGCGGCGAAGAACCGGATGGAGCTGTCCCTCGCGATCTCCCTCGGCTCGAGCCAGCAGATCGCGCTCTTCGTCGCGCCGCTCCTCGTCTTCACGTCGCTTCTCTTCGGGAAGGAGATGACGCTCTTCTTCAACCCGTTCGAGGTCGCGGTCCTCGGCGTCTCGGTCCTCATCGCCGGCCAGATCGCCGCGGACGGCGAGTCGAACTGGCTCGAAGGCGCGCAGCTCCTCGTTGTCTATGCCATCGTCGCGATGGCATTCTTGTGGCTGTGAGACGCCTCGGGGCCGTCCTCATCGCCGTCGGCGTGGTCCTCCTCGGCGCCTGGGCCGCGGCGAGGGTGCACACGGTTCTCGGGTCGCGGCAGGACCGGTCGCGGTTCGAGGAGCAGCGCGCGGCCGCGCGGGCGCCGGCGGCGCCCCCGACGCCCACGAGCGTCCCGCCCGCGCGCACGCTCGCGGAGGGCCCGGTGGATGTGTCGCTCTGGTCGGAGGTTCGCGTGAAAGAGTGGAAAGAGAGCCTCGCGGTCGACCGCCGCACGCCGCTCGCGATCCTGAAGATGCCGCGCCTGAAGATCGACGTCCCGGTCCTCGAGGGGACGGACGACCTGACGCTCAACCGCGGAGCCGGCTGGATCGAAGGCACGTCGCGACCCGGCGAGACGGGGAACGTCGGCCTCTCGGCTCACCGCGACGGGTTCTTCCGGGCGCTCAAGGACGTTGCGGCCGGCGACGAGGTCGTTCTCGAGACGCCGCGCGAGACGACGCGGTACGCGGTGGCGTGGACGAAGATCGTCGATCCCGACGACGTGTCCGTTCTCGACGAGACCGGCGGCGCCGCAGTCACGCTCGTGACGTGCTACCCGTTCTACTACGTCGGCTCGGCGCCCCAGCGGCTGATCGTCCGTGCGACGCCGCTCACCGCGGCTCCAGTCCCGACCAGCGGCCCGCGACCTTGATGAGCGCTCCGCAGACGAGGTAAGTCCCCACGACCGCCGGCACGACGAGCCAGGACCGGGCGCTCGACGGCCGCTCCGGATCCAGCTGGCCCCGCACGGCGAGGAACGGCAGCACGTTGACGGCGTGGTAGTTCGTCATCGGATACGGGAGGAAGACGAGCATCGCGGGCGCGCTCGCGAAGAAGAACAGGCCGCCGTCGCCGATCGCCTGCGCGAAGCCCATCACGACGACGTACGCCCACGTGCCGTACCGGTACCGCGAGACGAAAAAGCAGATCACGGAGAAGATCACGAGATAGGCCGGCACCGTGAAGAGGAGGTCCAGCGCGAAGGATTCCAGGGCCTGGAGCGGGGGCGTCCCGCGCCCGACGCGCAGCGAGGGGAACACGGGCGTCGAGATCATGTGGAAGCCCTCCACGACGGCGGCGAGAAGCGTGCCCATCACCACGAATCGAGCCCTTGGAGCGAGAGAAGGCAGCGCCGCCGCGAGGCTCTCGCGAAAGACGAGCTGGGCGCCGAGGAATCCGAGGACGAGGAGGCGCGTCACGCTCTCCGCCGTGAGGCCGGCGAGCGCGATCGAGCCGCCGACCGCGAGCGTCGCCCAGGCAACGTAGAGCTTCGGGCCGATCCCCCCCCTCATGTCTGCGGGAACGGATTTGCGCACGGCCGGGTTCCCCGGGCTTGAGCCGTTTGCATCATGGCGAGGCCCGGCTGCGCCTCGAAGAATGAATCTTCACAAGAATAAGGAGAGGTCATGACACGAAAGATCTCGATCGCGGTCGGACTGGCTCTCGTTCTGCTGCTCGGCTCGCCGGGCGCGGCACTCGCCCAAGGCGCTCTCACGGGCAGCCTGCAAGGCGTCGTCCGGGATGACCAGGGGCTCGCCGTTCCGGGCGTCACGGTGGTGGTGTCTTCGGACGCGCTCGTGCGCGGAAAGGCGACGACGACCACCGACTCCGCCGGCGTCTACCGCTTCCCTTCTCTGCCGCCGGGAACGTATCGGCTCGAGGCGACGCTGACGGGCTTCCGGACGGTCCAGCGTTCGGGCCTGCGCGTCGGCCTCGGCCAGGCTCTCGCCGTCGACCTGAAGCTGAGCCTGGACTCCGTCAAGACGGAGGTCACCGTCACTGCCGAGGCGCCGATCGTCAGCGTCGTGTCCAACGCGGTCTCCAACAACTTCGGCCAGGACTTCATCGAGAAGCAGCCCCTGCCGCGCAACTACTACAGCATCGTCAAGACCGCCCCCGGGGTGAACGCGGACGTGACGGGCAACGGGAGCGCGATCCTCGCGTACGGCGGCACGCAGTCCCGCCAGAACGCCTACACGATCGACGGTGTGAACGTCGCCGACTCCGGCGGCGGCGGCTACTGGCTGCTGCCGAGCATTCAGTGGATGGACGAGATCCAGGTGAGCGGCCTCGGCGCGAACGCCGAGTACGGCGCCTACACGGGCGGCATCATCAACGGCGTCACGAAGTCGGGCGGCAACACGTTCCACGGCGGGCTCGAGTACTACTACCAGCCGGAAGCCTGGACCTCGAACAACGCCCCGGAAGGTTTCGACAACGGGGGATCGTTCAAGTTCCAGGATGCGGCCCTCAGCATCGGCGGGCCGATCGCGAAGGACAAGCTCTGGTTCTTCGCCTCCGCCGAGTACTGGCAGCAGGTCACGACGCCCGTCGGCGCGCTGGCCGACACGGATCGAAAGATTCCCCGCTTCCTCGGTAAGCTGACGTATCAGCCGACCGACAAGCTCCGCATGTCGGCCATGGGCGAGTACGACGCCGTGACCCAGGAGCGGCGGGGCGTCAGCGCGTACACGCTGCCCGAGGCGTCCAGCAAGCAGGACGGCCCGAACGCGACGTTTGCCCTGAACTCCGAGTACCTCGTCAACTCCAGCAACTTCCTGACCTTGAAGCTCACGGGCTACGACGGCCGGGACGACTATCTCCCCTACGGCGGGACGAGCCTGCCGGGCCGGATCGACGACGACTCGGGCTACGCGTGGGTCAACCAGGACATCCACCAGTTCGACCACCGCCACAACATCACGCTCGACGGTTCGTGGAGCCTCTACAAGGACGGGCTGTTCGGCAAGACCGACTCGCACGCCTTCAAGTTCGGCGGCAGCTTCGAGAGCGCCACGGCGTCCGACGAGTGGCTGCGCAACGGCGGCTTCACGTACTACGACTATTCCGGGGACTGCGCCGGAGGGCTCACCGAGTACTTCAAGAACCCGGGCTGCGGCCCGTACTACATCGAGCGGGGATACGGCGAGTACAACCTCCACGGCCAGCAGACGGGCATCGTCTTCTACGCCCAGGACTCGATGCGGCTCGACCGCGTGACGGTCAACGCGGGCATCCGGTACACGCACTACGACGCGGGCTTCCAGCCGGGCTACGGGAACACGAGCGTCTACAAGGTGGACAACTGGGACCCGCGCATCGGCATCGTCTGGGACGTCTTCGGCAACGCCCGCACGGCGGTCAAGGCGCACTGGGGCCGGTACCACGCCGGCATGTTCACGTACATGTACGACCGCGAGGTCTCGGGCAACGTGGCGATCCCAAACCAGGACTGCTACTGGGAATCGAGCACGAAGGGCTACACGGACTGCGACCCGAAGACGTCCATCTCGGCGACCATGGGGACCGTCAACCACCCGTACGTCGACGAGACGATCTTCACGGTCGAGCACCAGACGAGCAAGGACGTCGCGCTCGGGTTCGACTTCATCGACCGCCGGTTCCGCAGCATGATGGCCATGGTCAACGTGAACAACGACTACTCGATGGTCACGGCCAAGAACAATCCGCTGACGGGCGGCGACCTCCCGATCTACATCCTGAATTCCCCCACGAAGTTCGCCCTGACGACGGACAACGGCAGCTATCGCGACTACGACTCCCTCGTCCTCCGGTTCGAGAAGCGCTACTCCCATGGCTGGTCACTGCGCTCCTCCGTCGTCTGGACCGACCTGAAAGGGAACATCGCGAGCAACAGCGGCTACGCGAACGAGTACCGCGACAAGAACGGCTTCACGAACATCGACGGCCGGATCGCACTGTCCTACGCCGAGTGGGAGTTCAAGCTTTCCGGCGCCGTCGACCTGCCCCTCGGGTTCGTCGCGAGCGGTCAGTACACGTACTTCTCCGGCCAGTACTGGACGCCGTACGTGCGCGTCAACCGCGGCCTGAATTACAACTCCTCGACGGGCCGCGACATCACGCTCGTCTCGCGCGGCTCCGAGCAGTTCGACGACCGGAACCTCGTCGACCTGCGCCTCGCCTGGGGCATGAACTTCTCCGGCGTCGGCCGGCTGGAGCTCTCGCTCGAGTGCTTCAACGCCCTGAACAAGGGCACGGTCCTCGACAACTACAACCGCTGGGGCACGTACGACGCGCGGGCGTCCCGGCAGACATGGACGAAGGCGAGCAACTACGGCGCCCCTTACACGATCGAACAGCCGCGGCAGGTCCGGGCCGGCGCGCGCTTCACGTTCTAGTTCTTCCCGCCCATCGGATCGCGGGGGCGGCTCTCGGCCGCCCCCGTTTCGTCTCGGAGGTCCCGTGAAGGCACGTCTCCCGCTGGCCGTCCTCCTCGCATCCCTCTTCGCCTCGCCGGCCTGCACGCAGGCTCCCGCGCCCGCAGCGGCCCCGCCCGCGGCGCGAACCGGAAACCTCGTGCTCATCGGCGGCGGCGACAAGCCCGACGACGCGATGCGAAAGTTCGTCGAGCTCGCCGGCGGGCCGGACGCGCCGATCGTCGCGATCCCGACGGCCTCGTCGGAGGAGGACGCGGCGGACTACTACGAGAGGCTGTTCCGGGAGAAGTACGGCTGCACGAAGACAGTCTCGCTCCGGATCAAGACGCGCGAGGACGCCGCCCGCGCCGACTACGCCGAGCTCGCCGGCAAGGCTCGCGGCGTCTTCTTCGGGGGCGGAGACCAGGTCCGCATCACGAAGGCGCTCCTCGACACGCCGGTCGGCAAGGCGATCGCCGAAGCGTACGCGCGGGGAGCCGTCGTCGGCGGCACCTCGGCCGGCACGGCCTGCCAGAGCAAGCTCATGATCACGGGCGAGGGCGACTTCACGAGCATCCGCGCGAAGAGCGTGGAGGTCCTCGAGGGGCTCGGCTTCTTCCCCGGCGTCGTCGTCGACCAGCACTTCGTCAAGCGCCAGAGGGAGAACCGCCTCTTCTCCGTGATCCTCGAGCATCCCGAGCTCCTCGGCGTCGGCGTGGACGAGACGGCGGCGATCTGGGTGCGTCCGGACCGCACCTTCCAGGTGATGGGCAAGAGCTCCGTGATGGTCTTCGACGCCGCGGGCGCGGCCGTCGCCCGCCAGCCGGACGCGGCCGGGAAGGACCTCCTCGGGGTCCACGGCCTGAAGGTGCACGTCCTCCTGCCCGGGGAGGTTTTCGACCTCACGGCGCGCAAGGTCGTGAAGGAGCCCGCGCCGAAGTAGCGCCCTCGGCAACGGTCGCCGCGCTGGTCTTCATGCTCAGAAGATCCTCTCTTCCGACAACGTCAGGCGCGCGAGCCGCTCGTCCACGACCCTCGCACCGAAGCCCGAGCCTTCCGGCACGTCGATGAACCCCTCGGCGTCGAGGACGACCGGCGGCTCCACGAGGTCCTCGTGGAAGTAGCGGCTCGTCTCCGACGTATCCCCCGGCAGCGTGAAGCCGTCCAGCGTCTGCAGGTGAATGTTGACCGCGCGGCCGATGCCCGTCTCGTCCATGCCGCCCGACCAGACCGGAATGCCGTGCGAGGCGGCGTGCTCGAGGATGCGCATCGACTCCAGGATGCCGCCCACCCGGCCCTGCTTGAGGTTCAGGATCCGGCAGCCGCCGAGCGCGATCGCGGCCGCGGCGTCGTCGAGAGAGTGGATCGACTCGTCGAGGCAGAGCGGGGTCTCGAGGGACTTCTGCAGGAGCGCGTGCTGCCAGACGTCGTCGTACGAGAGCGGCTGCTCGATCATCGTGAGGCCGAACGCGTCGAGGCGCGCAAGGTGCGCCGCGTCGTCCAGCCGGTAGTCGCCGTTCGCGTCCACCATGAGCGGGAGGGCCGGGAATCTCTCGCGCACCGCGCGAACGTAGTCGAGGTCCTTGCCCTTCTGCACCTTCATCTTGACGCGGTGGTACTTCTTCGCGACCGCGTCCGCCACGGCCGCGACGAGGGCGGCCGGCGATTCCTGGAGGCCGATGCTGATGCCGGACGGGATCCTCTTCCGCGGCGCCCCGAGCAGCTCGTGGAGCGGGACGCCTTTCGCTTTCGCGACGAGATCGAGAACGGCGTTCTCGAGCGTCGCGCGCGCCATCTCGTGTCCGCGCACGTGACGCATCCGGCGCTCGAGCTCGCCGAGCGTGATCCCGGGCTCGAGCCGCGGCAGGAGGAAGTCCTTGAGGATGTGCCGGGCCGTGCCCGTCGTCTCGTACGCGTAGAACGGGTCGGGATCGGCGACGCACTCGCCCCATCCCGCGACGGCGCCGGACTCGAGCCGAAGCAGCAGCGCGTCCTTCGTCGTCCAGACGGCCGTCGAGATCGCGAACGGGCTCACGAACGGGAGCCGCACGAGGACGAGATCGGCGCGGTCGACCGCCGGGACCTTCTCCGCGAGCAACGCGTCGAGCGCCGCCGGGATCCGCGTCACGGGTTCGCGGCCTGCGGACGGACGACGCGCAGGACCGGCAGCGTCCCGTCCTTGCCGGCGAGCGCCCGGAACTTCGGATGCTCGTAGAGGCCGTAGAGCGCGGCCGGCTCGAGGACGAGCGCGGCCCGCACGCCGGCCTCGCCTTCGAGCGGAATCCAGAGACTCCCGGCCGCGAGCTCGGCCGCGTGAGCCTCGCCGCGGCGGACGATCTGGCGCCCCGCGTAGCGGCTGTAGACCTCGTCGAACGTGTCCTCGACGCGGAGCAGCGTCGCGGTCTCGGCCTTCACGGTGCGAGGCGCCGCGAGCGTCTCGAAGGGAATGCCGTGCCTGTCGAGCAGCGTCTTGAACACCTCCGCCGCCCCGGGCGAGATCGCGTAGCCCAGCGGCGTCGGAACCGTCGTCTTGACCGCCATATCCGTCATCAGGTTCGCGGTCGGGACCTTGAGGACGCGGCCCGTCGACGCCTCGACGACGGGGAACTCCGTCACCTTCGCGTCCGGGTTCACCCAGAGGTAGTTCGTCGGGAGGAATGCCGGAAGAGGCCGCCTCCGGGCGCGCTCGATCGTGGCGAGGTCCTCCGCGCGGCGGCTGCCGCCCGCGAGGAAGCAGCGGTAGAGGACGAGGTATGCGTCCACGCGGTTCCCGAGGTCCCCCGCGGGCGCGCCGCTCTCGTACGCGGCCGCCTCGATGATGAACGAGAGCCCGCCGTACATCCCGACGGCGTTCAGGCCGCTGTCGACGTCGGGCGACGAGTGGCGCTGCTCGCCGTCCGGCGGCGGCTCGCCCACCCAGTAGCGCAGGAAGGGATGGCCGGCGTCCGCCTCGGCGGCGGCGCCTTCGTCGACCCACCGCCGCGCCGCGGCGACGACGCCGCGGTCGAAGAGCGGGTTGTTCAGCCCGTCCATCGTGATGTCGGGCCACTTCCGCCAGCCCTTCGCCCGCCATGCCTTCGAGTCCCGGCCGAACTCGTGGGAGTCGACGGCCACGTGCGGCCGCACACGGCGGACCACGCGGTGGAGCGCCTGCGTTTCCGGCTGGTCGAGCGCGAGGTGGTCGCGGTTGAGGTCCGCCCCGGAGGCGTTGCGCCGCGTTCCGGCCTCCGCGCCGTCGGGATTCATCATCGGCAGGATCCAGAGGTCGACGTCCGGCGGGAGGAGCGACGGCTTCGCCGCGATGTCCCTCACGAGATACAGCAGCGCGTCCTTGCCCGAGATCTCGTCGCCGTGCTGCTGCGCGTAGAAGAGAACCTTCCAGGCGGGCGGGACGCCCGGCGCGGCCGTCGACAGGTGGACGAGGTACACGGCGCGCCCCTGCGCGGTCCGGCCTTCCACGGAAACGCGGACCGGCCCCTTGCCGTCGACGGAGCGGAGGAACGTCTCCATCTGCGCGTAGGAGATCGTCTTCTCGAGCTTGCGGTGGTCCTCGGGCAGGGCAGCCGGCTCCCCGGCGGCCAGGGCCGCGGCGAGAAGAAGCGGCGCGAACGACGCCATCTAGAACGGCCCCCAGTGCATCAGGACGGGCGGGACCAGCAGCAGGAACGAGAGCGCGCACAGCGTCAGCATCAGCGGCAGGAACCAGCGCGCCCACGTCTCCCACGGGATCTTCGCCATCCCGAGGACGCCCATCGTGACCGCCGACGTCGGGAGGATCGGGTTGATGAGCTCGCAGAGCTGGTACGCGTACACCGTCGTCTGGCGCGTGAGGCCGACGAGGTCGGCGAGCGGCGCCATGATGGGCATCGTGAGGGCGGCCTGCGCCGTCCCCGAGTGGATGAAGAAGTTGATGACCGCCTGGACCACGAACATCACCTGCGCGGCGACGACGGTGGGCAGCATGGAGATGGCGCCCGAGCTCGCGTAGAGGATCGTGTCGAGGACCCGCGCCTCGCGCGCGATGATGAGGAGCGCGCGCCCGCACGCGATGATGAGCGTGACGTTGACCATGTCCTTCGCGCCCGCGACGAAGCTCGTCGCGATCTCCCCGGGCCTGAGGCCGGCGACGGCGCCCATGAGGAGGCCCATCGCGAGGAACAGCGCGCCGATCTCCTCGATGAACCACTGCGCCTTGAGGATTCCCCAGACGAGAGCGACCATGCCCGCGAGGAAGAGGAGAACGACGAGGATCCGCCGGACGGTCCAAGGCTCCGGCGGCGCGCTCGCGTCGAACGCGCTGCGGTCGCGCGCGCGGTCGAGCGCGTACACGGGGCTCGACTCCGGCCGGCGCTTCACGCGCGCGGCGTAGACCATGACCCATCCGACGATCACGCCCGTGCAGACGAACCAAGTGATCACCCGGTAACCGAGGCCGGAGTAGAGCGGCAGCCCGACCAGTCCCTGCGCGATGCCGACGGTGAACGGGTTGAAGAACGCGGCGCCAAACCCCGCCGCCGCGCCGAGGAAGGGAATCGAGACGCCGACGATCGAGTCGTACCCGAGCGAGAGCGCGAGCGGGACGCAGATGAGGACGAACGGGATGACCTCTTCGGACATGCCGAAGACGGAGCCCGCGAGCGAGAAGATCGTCATGAGCGCCGGGACCATGAGCTTCTCGAGGCGCGGCCTCGACGCGAGCGCCGCCGTGATCTTCCGAATGCCCTGCTCGACGATGCCGGTCGTCTGGATGACGTTGAACGCGCCGCCGATCAGGATGAGGAACGCGATGATGAGCGAGCCGTCGAGGAAGCCGCGGATCGGCGCGATGACGAGCCACTGCGGGCCGAGGACGACCTTCGCGACGCGCTGGTACGTGCCGGGGACCGTCACCTGGCGGCCCGCCTTCTCCATCGTCTGGTACGCGCCCGAGGGCACGAGCCACGAGAGCACGAGGACGAAGACGATGAGGCTTCCCACGATCACGAGGGTGTGGGGCATGCGGATGCGGCGTCCGGGCGCCGGGGCTGCGTCGTTCATCGCGCTCAGATTGCGCCCGACTGCTTCAGGTTCGTGAGGTCGGACGCTGAAAGGCCGAGACGACCCAGGATCTCTTCCGTGTGCGCGCCGAGCCGGGGCGGAGGCGCCTCGACCGCGGCCGGCGTGGCGCCGAAGAGCGCCGGGAGGTTGAAGAGCGGGAGCGGCCCGATTCCGGGCGCGTCCACGGTCGTGAGCGTTCCTCGGTGCGCGACCTGCGGCTGGTGGAGCGCCTCGTCGAGGCCGAGGATCTCGCCCGACGGGACGTCCTTCGCGTTCAGGAGCGCGACCCACTCCTTCGTCGGCTTCCCCGCGAGCTTCGCCTCGAGGAGCGGCGTCAGGTCCTTGCGGTTCTTCTTGCGCGTGTCGCGCTCGGCGAAGCGCGCGTCCGTCTTGAGCTCGGGCACGCCGAGCGCGTCACAGACGGCCTCCCACTGCTCGTGCTTGTTCGCGGCGATGTTGATGAAGCCGTCCCCGGTCCTGAAGACGCCGCTCGGCGCGGCCGTGAAGTTGTCGTTTCCCATGAGGACCGGCTGCTGGCCGCCGATGAGGAGGTTCGCGGCCACCCAGCCCATGAGCGGCATGATCGCGTCGAGGAGCGCGACGTCGATCATCTGCCCCTCTCCCGTCCGCTCGCGGTGGTAGAGGGCCGTCATGATCGCGAACGCCGCCGTGAGGCCGCCGACCGTGTCGCACACGGGGAACCCGCAGCGCAGCGGGTTCAGGCGCTCGTCGCCGTTCACGGACATCGTGCCGGAGAGGCCCTGGATGATCTGGTCGTAAGCCGGCTTGTCCGCGTCCGGCCCGTCCTGCCCGAAGCCCGAGATCGCGCAATAGACGAGGCGCGGGTTCACGGCGCGCATCGCGTCCCAGCCGACGCCGAGCCGGGTCATGACGCCGGGGCGGAAGTTCTCGACGACGGCGTCGGATTCCGCGACGAGCCTGAGGAAGATCTCCTTCGCTTCCTTCTTCTTCAGGTTCAGCGTGATCGATTTCTTGTTCGCGTTCTGCGCGAGGAAGCTCGTCCCCATGAGCTCCTTGTTCAGCTTCGGGACGTTGCCGAGCTTCCGCGCGAGGTCGCCGTCCGCCGGGTTCTCGATCTTGACGACCTCGGCGCCGAGGAGCGCGAGGTGGAGCGTCGCGTACGGGCCGGAGAGGACGTTCGTGAGGTCGAGGACGCGGATTCCTTCGAGGGCCTTTCGGGTCACGCGGGGACCTCCACCTTCTTCGGAGCCGTCGGGACCGGGCCCGTCTTGTGGACGCGTCCCGGCATCTCGCGGCCGAAATGCGCCGCGACGGAGCGCGCGACCTCGATGAGGACCGCGAGGTCGACGTCCGTCCGGATCCCGGATCGCTGCCAGCCGGCGACGAGGTCTTCGGTCGCGACGTTTCCCGCCGCGACCTTCGTGAACGGGCAGCCGCCGAGGCCCGCGAACGACGACTCGAACGAGACGGCGCCCGCGCGCATCGCGGCCCAGACGTTCGCCATCCCGAGGCCGTACGTGTCGTGGAAATGGCAGGCGGGCTCGACGTCGGGCGCGAGCGCGAGGATCGCGGCGTAGAGGCGTTCGACCTGTTCGGGATACGCATGCCCCGCGGTGTCCGCGAGCGAGATCCGGCGAAGACCCGCCGCGAGGTACTCCTTCACGATCGAGAGCACGCGCTCCTCGGGAACCGGCCCCTCGAACCCGCAGCCGAACGCGGACTGGACCGAGACCTGGACGGCGCGTCCCGCCTCGGCGGCCTTCCTCGCCGTCGCGACGATCCGGCGCGTCGCCTCGGTCGTGTCCATCCCGGTGTTCTTCCGGCTGTGCGTGTCGCTCGCCGAGACGCCGAGGCACACGAGAGGGACGCCGCAGAGAAGCGCGCGGTCGAGCCCCTTCTCGTTCAGGACGAGGCCCGAGAGGACGCCCTTCCCCGCCGGCCGCGCCGCGAGCTGACGGAACAACTCGTCCGTGTCCGCCATCTGGGGGACCTTCTCCGGGTTGACGAACGACCCGACCTGCACGATGTCGACGCCCGAGTCGAGCAGCCGCTCGATCCACGCGCGCTTCGTCGCGGTGGGGACGATCTGTTTCTCGACCTGGAGGCCGTCGCGCGGGCCGACTTCATGGAGGACGAGGCGGGCCATCACGATCTCCCCGCCGCGATTCTGACGGCGGGGAGATCGGCTCCCTATTGAGGCAGGTGCATCAAGAGTTCCCGGGCCGCGGCCCGGCCCGCCGCTCAGTTCGTCGCCTTGAACTTCACCGCCGGCGTGTAGGGCGTCCAGCCCGTCTCCGGGGCGAACGGCCCGGACGGCTTGCCCATCGAGCGCCACACCGCATCGACGTCGACGTCGGTTCCGACCGCGATCGGAGGCGTGCTGTTCAGGCCGACGTTCAGCGACTCGTACGGCCCGCCGGCGCCGATCGGGACGTAGCCCCACGTGTTCGTGTTGTACGCGATCCCGTAGACGAACGTGCTCGGAAGCGTGATCCCGCTGAGGCTGAACACGACCGGGAACGCGTAGCCGTTGTAGCAGCTTCCGTTGCCCGCCCTCCACGCCGTGCCCCCCGGACACGTCGGATCCGCCGGCGGCCGCCACGGCACCAGGACGTTCTGCGTGACGCTCCCGAGGTCGGGCGTGTGCGCCGCGGCGTGGCTCGCGTCCGAGTAGAGGTTCAGCGTGATCGGGTGCGTGTATCCCGCGGCGCTCATGCCGGGGTAGGTCGAGAGGAGGGACCAGCTCGACATGAGAACCGTCGCCGAGACCGCCTTGCGCGCCGTGCCCGCGAGCGTGATCTGGTCGCCGACCTCGGAATTCTGGCAACACTGGAAGCCTTCGCTCGGCACGTTCGGCGGTGTCGGCGAGGGAATGCTGTCGAAGACGGTCGCAGGCGCGAGGAGACAGTCCCTCAGCGCCGCGTAGTCCGTCGCCGAGACGACGCACGACGTGTCGAACGTGCCGGTTGCGCCGGTCGGACCCTGCGGGCCCGTGGGGCCCGTCGCACCCGTCGGGCCGGCGGGGCCCTGGGGCCCCGTACCGCTCGCGGCGCTGATCGACAGCGTTCCCGCGCCGGGAGTGAGCGTGATGTTGCTGCCCGCGACGAGAGTCAGATCCCCGCCCTGGCCGTTGAGGCTGTTGACGACGCCGAGCGGCGAGTAATAGCCGTTCGTATCGAGAACGAGGTCGCCGCCCGACACGCCGAAGACGACCGAGATCGCTCCAGACGCGCTCAGCGGCACCACGGCCGCGTTCGCGACGACGGTGTTGGCGACGAAGTTGAGCGTGGAGACGGTCGGCAGCGACGCGCCTGCGGCATAGAGCGTCAGGAAGCCCGGGCCGACCGGGTTGACGGCCGTCGCGTTCAGCGAGATCGCCTTCGCGTCCGCCGGGATGTTGCAGACGCCGACGAGCGTGTACGTCCTCACCGTCGCGGCCGGCAGGAATCCGCCCTGCAGGGGGGCGCCGTTCCCGCGCGTGTCGACGAGGCGGCACGGCGTGACGGCGACGAACGGAAGCGGGACGCCCGGCCCCGCCGCGAGCGACTGGCGGCCGCCCGCGGAGTGCGCGGCGGCAGGCGGCGCGAAGAAGGCGGGAGCCGACCAGGTCGACGGACCCTGCTCGGACGCGTCGACGGCTCGGGCCGCATGAGCGGACGTCAGCGCGAATGCGAAGAGAACAGATGTCGTGAGAACTCGTTTCAAGGCCACAGCTTCTCCTTCTCGTGCAGAGAGCGCTGAAGGCCTGGGGCCGACGCCTCTCGAGAGACTTTTTGCAAGACGTGATCCAAGCGCATCGGGCTCTGAATGCAGTCACTTACGCGCTGAAATCAAACCCTCGCGGCAAACTTTTGTTAGAAGTGGAACCTCGAAGGACACAATTTTCTCCAAGGTCTCGGCGGTCCAGGCCGGCCGGGGCGCTCCCGCCGCGGACGGCGGCTCTGTGCGAAGATGACTCAGTCGCAGTGGCGGATCCGCGGAAGGGGAGGCCCACATGTCCGTGTACGTCGAGTTCAGCAAGCCGATCGACGACTACACCGAGGTGTCGTCCTTGCGCTTCGGAATGGCTGCCGGCACCCTGGCAGGCACCGGCAGGCAGGCAAGCGCGAACGACGTGAACTTCTCGATGGACGTCAATTCGATGTCCAGAAAGATCTGGCAGGCCTGCATGAATGGAACCACGTTCAGCGCCGTCTGGGTCGAGTTCTACAAGAACGAGGACAGCGACGAGCCCTACATGGTCTACACGCTGAGCGACGTCCTCGTGTTGTCGGTTTCGACGCACGGCACCACGATGCACGTCGGCCTGAACTTCACGAAGGCGAAGGGCAAATACGCCCGCTGAAGACCGGGGCGCTCCCCCGGCGAGGTGTCACTTCTCGTCGACCGGGCGGCGCGCCGGACCCTGTCGGTGCCGGTCTCGTCGGTGACCGTGACGCGCTTGACCAGCGTCACGGCGCCGTCGACGACGTAGACCACTCCCTTGTCGTCGAGGCCGAGCCCGTGCATCTTCTTCTCGCCGTCGTTATTCGATCTGCCTACTGACTGCCTCCGGCCCCCTGGCTCGCTGGGCTCCCGCTTCCTATCTTTCGAGAGGGCATTCGCGCGCCGGCACGCTTTGCAGAAAGGAACCTTCCGTGAAGTCTCGGTAAGGCCATCGGGAAGCAGGGTCGATCGAAGCCGAAGTGTCGCCGCCGACGGCGGCCGAAAGGAGCACCCGTGAACCTCTTCCGCGCCCGCCGGCTTTTCGGAATCGTCCTCCTGCTTCAGCCCTTCGCGGCCGGCGTCGCGATCGCGGCCGACCTTCCCCCGGCGCTCGAGCTCCCGAGGCCGAAGCTCGACTCTCCCGCCACGCTCGTCTCCGCGCTGAAGGCGCGCCGGTCGGCCCGGGAGTTCTCGCCCGCGCCGCTCTCCGTGCAGGCGCTGTCGGACCTTCTCTGGGCCGCGGACGGCGTGAACCGCGACGACGGGCGGCGCACGGCGCCGTCGGCGAAGAACTGGCAGGAGATCGACGTCTACGCCGTCCTTCCCGGCGGGGCGTACGTCTACGACGCGAAGGCGCACGCCCTGCGCGGCGTCGCGAAAGGAGACCTTCGGGCGGCCACCGGCGTGCAGGATTTCGTCACCGCCGCGCCGCTGAACCTCGTCTACGTCGCGGACCTCTCGCGGATGTCGGGCGCCTCCGGCGGCGACCGCGATCTCTACGCCGCGGCGGACGCGGCCTTCGTCAGCCAGAACGTCTACCTCTGGTGCGCCGCGACGGGGCTCTCGACCGTCGTCCGCGGCTCCGTCGACCGCCCGGCCCTCGCGAAGGTCCTCGGCCTGCGGCCCGACCAGCGGATCCTCCTCGCGCAGACGGTGGGAATGCCGAAGTGACCCCCGTCCTCGTCAGCGTGGCGTTCGCCGCGGCGGCGACGATCACGGTCGCGGCCCACGCCCTCGGCCGCCAGCCCGTCGTGTACGTCTTCAAGCCGCTCAGCACGGCCCTTCTGCTTCTCCTCGTCGCTGCCGGGTCTTCCGTCCTCTCGTCAAGGTACGCGGCGGCGGTCTTCGGCGGCCTCTTCTTCTCCCTCCTCGGCGACGTCTTCCTCATGCTTCCGTCGGACCGTTTCCGCTCGGGTCTCTTCTGTTTCCTGCTCGCGCACGCCTCTTACGTGTTCGCGTTCCTGCAGGACAGCCCTCTCGCCACCCCGTTGCTGCCGTTCGCCGTCTGGATCGCCGTCGGGAGCGCCGTCTTCCGTGTGCTCTGGCCCGGCATCCCCCGGCGCCTCCGCCTGCCGGTCGCCGCCTACGTGGCGATCCTCCTCGTCATGGCCGGCCAGGCCTCCAGCAGGGCCGGGAACCTCCATACGGCTCCGGCTCTCCAGACCGCGTTCGGCGCCGCCCTCTTCGTTCTCTCGGACTCTCTCCTCGCCTGGAACCGCTTCCGCAAACCGTTCCCGGGCGCTCAGGCCCTCGTCCACGCCAGCTACTTCACGGCCCAGTGGCTCATCGCGATCGCCGCCTGCCGGACCTGACGCCACCGACTAGACTCCGCGCAAAAGAGGGGACCCCATGAGCCATCGAACCTGCGTCGCGCTCGTCCTGTCGTTCGTCGTCGCCGCGCGGGCCTCCGCGCAGCAGCCCGCGCCCGCTCCCGTGCCGCAGCCCGCCGTGACCGCCGTGACCGCCGTGAAGGCGGGCCGGCTCGTGGACCCCGAAACCGGGAAGATCTCCGCGAACCAGGTCATCCTCGTCGAGGGCGAGAAGATCAAGGCCGTCGGCGCCGGCGCTGCGGTCCCCGCGGGCGCCACGGTGATCGACCTGTCGGACCTCACCGTCCTGCCGGGGCTCGTGGACACGCACACGCACCTCGGCCTCACGTACAAGGACGTTCCCGAGCACGACTACTACTACCTGACGTACGTGATGGACTCGACGCCGCTGCGCGCGATCCAGGCGGCGTCGAACGGAATCCAGCTCCTCAACTCCGGCTTCACGGTCGTGCGCGACCTCGGGAACAACGCGCTCTACACCGACACGGCGCACCGCGTCGCGATCGACCAGGGCTGGATCCCCGGCCCGACGATGGTCAACTCGGGCCTCATCATCGGCGGCAAGGGCGGGCAGTTCTGGCCGACGCCCGAGATGGCGAAGCATCACGGAATCGTCTACCCCGAGTACCTCGAGGCCGACACGCCCGACGAGATCGTGAAGGCCGTGCGCGAGAACATGCTGTTCGGCGCGAAGGTCATCAAGATCTGCGTGGACTGCAAGCCGTGGGGCTACACCGTGGACGAGATGAAGCTCTTCGTCTCCGAGGCGGCCAAGGGCGGGCTCAAGGTGGCGGGCCACGTCCAGACGCCCGAGGGCGCGACGCGCGCGATCGAGGCCGGGATCTTCTCGATCGAACACGGGATGGCGCTCACCGAGGCGCACCACAAGGCGATGGCGCAGAAGGGCATCTTCCTCGCCTCGACGGACACGCCCTTCACGCCGTACCACGGCACGAAGGACGGCATGGAGAAGAACGCCGCGCAGCTCAGGAGCGCGTGGAAGAACGGCGTCAAGGTCACGTTCTCGACGGACATGGACTATTACAAGACCGGCAACCCCATGAATCGCGGCGAGCTCACGATCAACTTTCTCCTCACGTGGAAGGCCGCGGGGATCCCCGCGCCGGACATCCTGAAGGCGATGACGACGACGGGTTACGCGTGCGCGCAGGTCGAAAAGGAGCGCGGCGCGATCAGGCCCGGCCTCGCGGCGGACTTCATCGCCGTGAGGGGCAACCCGCTCGAGGACATCGACACGCTGCGGGACGTGCGGTTCGTCATGAAGGACGGGCTCGTCTTCAAGCAGGGCGGCGTCATGACGCCGGAGAAGTTCTTCCACGCCGGCCCGGCGAAGGGCTGGCGGAAGCGCTGAGAACCCTCCTCTCGGAATCTGCGTACGCCCATCGGCGCCCGAGCCTGAAGAAGGGGGACTCCTCATGACCCACCGCGTGCTGCTCGCCCTCGCTCTCGCTTTCTCGCCCGGCCCGGAGGCCCTCCCTGCGGCCCCCGTCTCCGCCGAGCGCGTCGAGAAGGACACGCCCCGCACGACTCCGGCCGGCGCGACGTTCACGGCCCCGGCCGGCTGGACCGCGGCCGTGAAGGGCCCGCTCGTCGTCCTGCGGCCGCCCGAAGGGGACTCGAGCCTCGCGCTCGTCGACTCGGAGGCGAAGGACGCCGACGCCGCCGTCGCCGCGGCCTGGGCCGCGTACGCCGGGGGCCCGAAGTGGCCTCTCAAGCTCTCGACGCCTCAGGCCTCGCGAAACGGCTGGGAAGAGCGGCGCATCTACCAGTACGAGACCTCGCCCAACGAGAAGAAGACGGTCTTCGCGGGCGCGTTCCGCGCGGGCAAGGCGTGGACGGTGGTGATCGTCGACGCGTCGGACGCGACGTTCGAGAAACGGGGCGGGCCGTTCTCCCTCGCCCTGAACAGCCTGCGCCCGAAGGGCTACGCGAAGGAGTCGTTCGCGGGCAAGAAGGCGCATCCGGTCGACGCGAAGATGGTCGCGGCACTGAAGGCCTTCCTCGCGGACGGGATGAAGCAGTTCGACGTGCCGGGAGTCGGGTTCAGCCTCATCGACGGCGGGAAAGTCGTCTTCGAGGGCGGCCTCGGCGTCCGCGACCTCGGCAAGCCGGCGCCTGTGGACGCGGACACGCTCTTCATCGCGGCCTCGAATACCAAGGCGCTCTCCACCCTGCTCGTCGCCGAACAGGTGGACGCGAAGAAGATGCGTTGGGATCAGCCCGTGACGGAGGTCTACCCCGCGTTCCGCCTCGGCGACGCGGCCACGACGAAGCAGGTCCTCGTGAAGCACCTCGTCTGCGCGTGCACGGGCATGCCGCGACAGGACCTCGAGTGGCTGTTCGAGTACCGGAACGCCAGCCCCGCCTCCGCGATGACGCTCCTCGGCACGATGCAGCCGACGAGCAAGTTCGGCGAGGTGTTCCAGTACAGCAACCTCATGGCGGCGGCGGCGGGCTTCATCGCGGCCTCGCTCGAGATGCCGGGGAAGGAGCTCGGCACCGCGTACGACGAGGCGATGCGGAAGAGGGTGTTCCTCCCGCTGGGGATGACGAACACGACGTTCGACTTCGCGAAGGCCCTCTCGGGAATCGTTGCGCAGCCGCACGGCGACGACGTGGACGGCAACACCGTGCGCGCGCGGATCGATCTCAACGAGTCGGTGGTGCCGGTGCGCCCGGCCGGCGGCGTCTGGACGAGCCCGCGGGACCTCTCGCGATACGTCCAGATGGAACTCGCCAAGGGCCTCCTCCCCGACGGAACGCGCCTCGTTTCGGAAGAAAACCTCCTCGCGCGCCGCGCGCCCCAGGTCCTCGTGAGCGAGGACGTCACCTACGGGATGGGCCTCTTCGTGGACACCCGATGGGGGATCACGATCGTTCATCACGGCGGCGACCTCGCCGGGTACCACAGCGACATGTTCTGGCTCCCCGATTACGGGATCGGCGGCGTCATCCTCGCGAACTCGGACGCCGGCGTGAGCCTTCGCGGGCCGTTTCTGAGAAAGCTCGTCGAGCTTCTATTCGACGGCAAGCCGGAAGCCGACGCGCAGATCAAGGCCGGAGCCGCAGCGCGGAAGGCCTCGATCAAGAAGGAGCGCGAGCGCCTCGTCGTGCCGGCAGATGCGGCCGCGGTGGCGCGGCTCGCACCGCGTTACGTCTCGACGGCCCTCGGCGACGTTTCCGTGACGAGAAAGGGGACCGCGACGATCTTCGACGTCGGTGAGTGGAAGAGCACGGTCGCCTCGCGGAAGAACGACGACGGGACCGTCTCCTTCATCACGATCGACCCGACGATCTCGGGCTTCGAGTTCGTCGTCGCGGACAAGGACGGCAGGCGCCGGCTCGTCATGCGCGACGCCCAGCACGAGTACGCCTTCGAGGAGGCGGGCCCGAAGGCGCCCTGAGAACCGGCGCCCTCGGAACCCGCCCGGGTGGACCGGAGCCCTACTTCAGCTCCACTTCATTCACGAGCACGCTGCGCAGCATCGTCTGCATTTCCCGGCGGCGCGCTGCCGCCGCGTCGCGCTTCTCGATGGAGCCATAGTGCTTCTCCTGGAACTCACGCTGCTCCTTCGTGAACGCCTCGTTCGGATCCAGCGCCGCCCAGTTCGCTTAATGGACCGCGATCGCGTAGCTCCACCTTGACCTTCTCCCCTCGGACGCCCACCTTCTCTCAAGAGGGGTTTCGTTCCCCGGGGGGACCACATGGACACGACGAGCGCCCCGAACCCGTCCCGCGCGTACGACGCCGACATCGCCGCCGCCACCGCGCACCTGAAGGAGAGCTGGGAATACGGCAAGGAGGCGGCGCGCGACGCGCGACGGATCGCGAAAAAGAAGTTCGAGGACCTCTCCGGCGGGATCGACGACTACGTGGAGTCCCGCCCCGTGACGATCGCGCTCTGGGCGCTCGGCGCCGGGATCGTGGCGGGCGCCCTCCTCGGCCTTCTCGTACGCCGCGCCCTGCATCGATCGGCCTGACGGGCGGCCGCCCGAGGTCAGTTCCCGAGGATCTCCTTCGTGTACCAGTCGACGAAGGGGCTCGGAACGAGAAACGGCCGCGCGCGCTGGACGAGCGCGCGGGCGCTCGCGATGCTCCCGGTTTCCCGGAGCGCAACCGCGGCGTAGAACATGCTCGGCTCTTCGCCGTCCGCGAACGGCTCGAGGAGAGCCGTCTGCGCGTTGCATTCGTTCCAGTCCTTCATGAGGGCCGCGGCCTCGAGCAGCGCCTTGCGCGCGTCGCGGTTCTTCGGATCCGCCGCAACGACGCCCGCGAGGATCTTCCGGCCGTCGGCGGCCCTGCCGCTCCTCACGAGAGCCCGCGCGTCCGCAAGGCGGCTGTCCGGAGTCGCGCGCGGCGTCGGCGCCGGACCTTCCGCGCGCAGCCGGAGCACGGGGACGACGACGGCGAGCGCGACGAGCGGGACCAAGAGCCGGCGCCGGGTCCTCATCGAGGGAAGCCCTGGACCAGGCCGTCGGGAGCGCCCTTTCCCTTCAGTTCGTCGCGGAGCACCGACGCCTCGGCCACCGAACCCGCCTCGCCGACGACGACGCGATACCACACGCCTTTCTCCCCCAGGTCGACCTCGAGGACGCGCGCCGGAAGCCCGAGCCGCGCGGTCCAGCGCCTGCCGTCGGCCTCGGCGATCTCGCGCTTGCGGAACGAGCTCACGTGGACACCGAACGCGCTCGCGCGAGACGCGGCGGCTTTCTGCGGCGCGGCCGGAACGGGGCGGGCGGAAGGAACGGGCGGCGCAGAAGGGGCAGCCTTCGGAACGGGAGCCGCGAGAGCGGGAGCCGTGACCGGCACCGCCGTCGGAATCAGAGGCGGCGGGGCGACCGCGCGCGCCGTCGGCGCCGCAGAAGGGGCGGGGGTCGGCGCACCGATCCGCTCGACGATCGACGGCGGGGGCGGCCCGTCGTCCGGGACGGCCGCGGGTGTCGCCGCGACGGACTGGGCGAGGATCAGGATCGCGAGCAGATGAAGCCCCGAGAACGATCTTACCCGCGAGGCGGGAGGGCGACGGCTTCGAATGGGGGACCCTCAGCCTCGGGGGAATCCGTCATCGCTTCCGCCCCAGGCTGACGGCCATGCCGCCGCCGCCGAGCGCCAGCATGATGACGGCCTGGACGAGCGTCCGCGGCGACATCTCGGGGCCGGAGAGCGACCGAACGAGAAACGCCGCACCGACGAGGAGCAGCAGCGCGTAGACGCCCACCATGACCTTCCGGGCCTTCTCGTTCGTCGCGGGAGTGTCCGCCGCAAAGACGCGGTCGTACGCGACGAGACCGATCATCGCCGCGACATCGAGCACGACGAAGACGAGCCAGAACCCGCGCGTCGCCGCTTCCGTCCCGCTCTGCCCCACGAGCGGCTTCAGCCACGCGGCATACATCGCGCCCCCGAGGCTCGAGCCGATGAGCGAGCCGATCACGCCGTAGAGGAACGCGTAGCCCATGTAGACGGCCTTCTTGTCCTGGGGCGCGACGAGCCCGACGTAGCTGTAGTACTTCGGGTGCGCCGTCATCTCGCCGATCGAGAAGACGGCGAGGCCGAGGATGAAGGCCCAGACGTTCCGCGACAGGGCGAGGCAGAGGAAGCCGAGGGCGCCGAAGGCGATCCCCGAGACCATGGTCGGGAGCGCCCGGACGTTCTTGACGACCCGGCTGACGACGATCTGCAGGAGGATGATCGTGCCCGCGTTGATGACCGTCACGTGCTCGGAGTCGAACTTCAGCGGGATGCCGAACGAGGCGAAGAGCCGGTCCACCGGCGTCCCGTCGACGAAGTCGCGCAGGTACCAGAGGACCGACCCGAAGTTCTGGAAATAGAGAATCCAGAAGCCCGAGTAGACGACGATCATGAGCATGAACCGGGCGTCCCCGAGGACGAGCGCCGCACCGCGGACGACGTCGCCGAAGCTCTTCGTGTTCTCGGGCCGCGGCGGCTCCTTGAAGGCGAAGAGCGCCGGCAGGAGCATGAGCGCGCAGTAGCCCGAGGACGCCATGAAGACCCAGCGCCAGGAGAACCCCTTCAGGACGCTGACGACGAGCGGGGCGAGGAACGCCCCGACGTTGATCATCCAGTAGTAGACCCCGAAGCCGAAACCGGAGTTCTCGTCGTTCGTCGAGCGCGCGATCGTGCCGGAGATGATCGGCTTGAAGAGGCCGCCGCCCGTCGCCATGAGGAGGAGCGCCGCGAAGACGACGCCGTACGAGCTGACGTTGCCCGCCGCGAAGTACCCGGTCGCGAGCATCGAGAACGCGAAGAGAAGCATCCGCCGGTAGCCGTACCGGTCGGCCAGCGCGCCGCCCGCGATGGGCACGACGTAGTTGCAGGCGTAGATCAGGCTCTGGAGGAACCCGACCGACTGCTCCGGGAACCCGAGGCCGCCCTTTGCCGCCGGGTTCGAGAGGTAGACCGCGAGGACGGAGTTCAGTCCGTAGTAGGCGGCTCTCTCGAACAGCTCCATGACGTTGGCGACCCAGAAGACCGCCGGAAAAGACTTGAGGAGCGGGGTCCTGCGCTGGTCCATGGGCCGGCATGATAGCGACGGGCCGGAGGAGGTGGTGGCGGGCGCGGCCTCGAGGCACTAGCTTCTCCCCGGAGGGTCGCATGGAGGAGGATCTATGCGTCTCTCGGCGTGTGCCTGTCGTGCAGCGGTGGTGCTCGTCATCACCCTGCTGACGCCGCTCGCCCTCGGTGATGAAATCAGCAACTGGGCGGCGCCGCCCTACTGGATGCCTCCCGGCGGAGCCGCATCCCAGCCGGCGAATCGCGACGCCCTCGCCGGGCGCCAGCCCCTCGCGGGCGGCCCGAACGCGCTGCCGTTCATCTCGCTCTTCCCGTGCCGCCTCGTGGACACGCGAGCGCCGGTCTTCCCGGCGCCGCTCGGAGGAGGCTGGCTGCCACCCGCCACGGTCCGCAGCTACACGCTCGCGGGCGTCTGCAACGTGCCTGCGAATGCGCAGGCGATCTCGCTGAACGCGACGGTCGTCAAGCCCACCGGGCCGGGATTCCTCACGCTCTACCCGGAAGGCGGCGCGTTTCCGCCCGTGTCGACGCTGAACTACCTCGGCAACGACATCATCGTGAACGCCGCCGTCGTCCCCCTGAGCGTGACGGGGGGCATCTCGGTGGTGCTCGGCGTCTCGGGAGGCGACGTCATCCTCGACACGAACGGCTACTACGCGACCGTTCCGAGCGTCACCAGCGTCAACACGCTCGCAGGCGACCTGACGCTGGCGGCCGGCAGCAACGTGACGATCACCCCGTCGGCGCAGACGCTGAGCATCGCCGCGGTGATGCCGTCCGGAGCGGCGGTTCTCGGAAAGCCGGGCGACACGACCCTCATCGGCCAGGGCTTCACCGAGATCGTCCCGATGGACCGCGAGGTCTGGACGCCGACGTCGCTGACGAACGCGCCGGCGGGGCGCTTCTGGCACTGCTCGGTCTGGACCGGGACGAAGATGTTCGTCTGGGGCGGGCAGGACGCCACGCAGGTCCCCATCTACAACTCGGGCGGCCTCTACGATCCCGCGACGGACAGCTGGGCGGCGACGAGCACGGGCACGAACGTTCCTTCCGCCAGGCGCTACGCCCACTGCGTCTGGACGGGAAGCGAAGTGCTCGTCTGGGGAGGTGAGGACGCGTCCCTCGCCGCCCTGAACACCGGAGGCCGGTACAACCCGGTCGCGAACACGTGGGCAGCCATGACGACGGCCTCCGCGCCGGCCGGTCGGTTCTCGGCCGCTGTCGTCTGGGCCGCCGAGGCCTCGCCCCCTCGAATGCTCGTTTGGGGAGGGCTCGACCGCTTCTCGGGTTCCAACGTCTATCCCTCAGTCGGCGGCGCCTACAACCCGGCCAGCGACACCTGGTCCGCTCTCAGCACGGGGAGTCAGCCGGCCCCGCGGGCGGCGCCCGTCTTCGTCTGGACCGGGGCGAAACTCGTCCTCTGGGGGGGGTACATCGGCGCCGGGACGTGCTTGGACACCGGCGGACGATACGACCCGGCGTCGGACACGTGGGCTGGTACGGCGGCGGCGGGCCTGGGCGCGCGTTACGCCGGGAGCGCCGTCTGGACGGGCACGCGGATGATCGTCTGGGGCGGGACCTGCGGCGCGCCACACCTCGGAAACGGCGCCCTCTACGACCCGGTGGGTGACGCGTGGACCGCGATGACGAATACGGGCGCTCCGACGGCCCGGTACAACCAGGTCGCCGTCTGGACCGGCTCGCGGATGATCGTCTGGTCCGGAATGACGGGTGGCGGCGTGACCAACACCGGCGGCATCTACGACCCGGCCGGAAACACGTGGCGGACGATGACGACGACGAACGCACCCGTGGCGAACTACGGGTACACAGGACACTGGACGGGTCTCCCTCTGAACGAGATGGTCGTCTGGGGCGGATACGGACAGGTCGGCGGCACCTATCGGACTCTCTCGCTCTTCATCAAGAACTGAGGCAGGCTTTCGGCTGAATGACTGGACCTACCGCGGCGGCGCTCGTCCTTCTCTTCGCGGCGGCGCCGCCGCTTCCGTTTGCCGCACGTGTCGACGGCGCGCGGGCGGTGGAGAGGGCGCGCTACGCCTTCGTCCTCGACGCCGCGAAACCCTTCGATGACGTCTATCCGAGGAGCGTCTTCGAAAAGATGGTGACGCGCGAGGCGGCCGAGGAGGACGTCCTCCGCCGCGAGTTCGGGATGGAGGTGACGCGCGAACTCCTCGCGGCCGAATACGACCGCATCGAGAAGGAGACCCGCGCCCCGGACCAGTGGGAGGCGATGAAGAAGGCGCTCGGAAACGACCGCGGCCGGGTCGAGCAGGTCGTCTGCCGGCCGCTTCTCGTCGATCGGGCGCTTCGGGCCCGATTCGCCTTCGACGCGAAGATCCACGCGGCAGAGCGCCAGAAGGCGCGCGACGCGCGAAACGCTTTCCTCGGAGGCGGGAAGCCGGCGGGCGCGGAGCGGATCCGGCTCTCGCGCCGGGCCTCGCGCGCCGGCAGCACGGACGACATGCTGGCAAAGGCGCGAGCCGACGCGGCCGGGCCGAAGCTCCTCTCACCCGGCGCCCCGAAAACCACGGACGACGGCGCTCCTCTGCCCGTCGATCCCGAGATGGCCCAGGCCCTGGAAAAGGAGCTGAAGGCGAAGGGCGACGTCACGACGATCCTCGAGGAGCGCGGCCGCTTCTCCGTCTTTCGCCTCGTCACGGCAGCCGCCGACGAGTGGCTCGTCGACGGAGTGAGGGTTCCGAAGCGCGACTTCGAGAAGTGGATCGAGTCGCGCATCGGAACGGCACGCTAGACTTCCGCGGGGGGATTCATGATCAGTCCGACGATGCAGGACGCCCTGAACGCACAGATCAATTCCGAGCAGTACTCGGCCCAGCTCTATCTCGCGATGAGCGCGCATTGCGCCACGAAGAGCTTCAAGGGATTCGCGCACTGGCTCCGGATCCAGGCGTCCGAGGAAACGGCCCACGCGGCCAAGCTCATCCAGTTCCTCCTCGACCGCGCCGGCCGCCTGCAGCTCCGCCCGATCCCGGCGCCGCCGGCCGAGTTCGGGACGGTCATCGAGGTCTTCGAGAAGACGCTCGAGCACGAGAAGGCGGTCACCGCCAAGATCTCCGCCCTCTTCGACCTCGCTCGCAAGGAAGGGGACTACGCCAGCGAGATCACCCTCCAGTGGTACGTCACCGAGCAGGTGGAGGAGGAGGCGACGATCAGCGAGATCGTCGACCAGCTCCACGCGATCGGCGCAGCGGGGGGCGCCATCTGGTACCTCGATTCCCGGATGGGCAAGCGCGCGCAGTCCTGATCACGGGCCAGGCCGTCTCACGGCTGCCGGGTCAGCGTCGTCACGGTGCTCGCGCTTCCTCCCGCGCGGAAGAAGATCGTCCCGGTGGCCGAGATGGTCTGGGCGTTCGGGCCGGGAGGCGTGATGGTCCCCGAGCACGTCGCGCGGCTCACGTTCGCGTTCGGGATGTTCTCCGCGGTCAGCGTGAACGTTCCGTTCGGCAGCACCGTCATCGTGACGTCGCCGTAGAAGTTCGAGTGCGTCGTGAACGTCCCGCCGGCCGGCGTGAAGATGTTCGCGTAGATCTCGGGCGGCGGCGGCGCGCCGCCGAACACGTTGCCGCCCACGCTGGAGGTGCCGGAGTACGCCTGCGTGTACGAGTCGCCCGTGATCGTGATCGACGCACTGCCCGTGCTGCCGAACGTGGTGTTCCGCCACGTGCCCGCGAACGTGGCGGCGACCGCCGTCGGCGTGTCCAGCGCCACGAAGGCGCCGTCGCCGCTCCGCTCGCCGGGACTCCCGCCGTCGTTCACGACGGCGTAGACGATGAATCCGTTCTGGCCGCTCGTCCGGGTGACGCGGGCGTAAGCCTGGGAGACCCCGGCCGCGTACTGGCTCAGGATGGCGCCGATCTGCTTGAAGCCGCGCCGCGCGACCGTCGTCGTCGGATCCCCTTCGATCGTGGCGACCTTGGCGCCGCTCCCGCCGTCGAAGATCTCGACGCGAAGCGTGATGGGGTTCGAATCGACCTCCCCCGTCGAGATCAACGCCACGTTCGTCCGGTTCTCCGGGTTCTGCTGAAGACCGTAGAGCCACGCCTCCGTCGTGACCGCGGCGCCGAACGGCCTCGCGGCGTAGAAGAGCCCGTACCGTCCGCCGCCTCCGGGGTTCGACGTGCGGGCGCCGAGGAAGAGTCCGCCGACGTCGCCGCCGGCGACCGTGGCGAAGAGTGATCCCGTGTAGGTGGGGCCCGCAGGGCCGACGCCGGGGACGCCGTTGTCCCGCAGGAGCTGAACGTAGGCGGGCAGGATCCGCTGCTCTCCCGGCGAGACCGTCAGCGTGAGCGTGGCCGTCTTGTCGGCCGTGCTCACGGCATCGGAGACGTAGGCGAGCGTGACCTGCTTCGACGCGCCCGAGAAGTTCGTGAGGACGACCTCGGTGGAGAAAGTGCCCGTCTCGACGACGACGGGGAGCGTGAGGCCCGTGCGGCTCCGGAGCGAGCTCTCCACGAGCGGCGTCACGAAGGAGCCGTCGGACGTCGCGTTGTCGTTGATGACCGCATAGGCGTAGTAGGGCCCGGTCCCGGAGATCCGTTCGGCCCTGATGAAACCGTTCGCGGCGCCCGCCGCGACGTCGGTGATCCGGTACTGCTTGAAGCCGCCGGGCGGGAGCGTGTCCTCGACCGAGCCCGTCGTCGACGAGCCGTCGCCCGGAAGGAACGTCAGCCGGATGCGGACGTCGGCGTCCCCGGCGTTCTGGATGGCCACGTTCGTCCGGTCGGACGCGTTCTCGCGCAGCGCGCAGAGGTACGCGGTGCCCGTGAGGAGCTGCGAAGGCGCGACGCCGGCGTACGCGAGCCCCGCCCGGCCCGTGGGCGCCGCGGGCGGCACGAGTGTCGTCGTCCGGACCGTGACGGCCGCCGCCGCGGCGGACGAGAGCCCCGTGAACGCGACGCGCAGGGTGCCGACGCGGTTGCCGGAGTCGGGGATCGGCACTCCCTTCGTGCGGAGATACGAGATCGCATCGGCGACCACCCGTTGCTCGCCGGCCGCGAGCGTGTCGGCGCCGGAGCCGCTCCCGCCGCCCGACGCGGCGACGTACGTGTAGACGATCGACGCCGGCGTCGTGCCGCGGTTCGTGAGGATCATCTCCGAGGTGAAGAACGCACCCTGCAGGCCCGACGAAGAGAGGACGACCGGGACGAAGAGCGTCGAGGAGTCGGGCGCGAGCTCGCGGCTCGCGGCCGACTTCGAGCCGTCCTCCGATCGGACGCCCCCGATCGCGGCGCAGCCGAGTGCGGAAAGTGCAGCAACTGCGACGAGAGCCGAAGCACGGTGGCGAGGCCGCATGACGGTTCCTCCCCTCTTCGCATTCCACGCGGGACTCGAGGCAGAGACAGATTCTCAGGGAGTGCGGGCCAAAAGAAAAACGAAAAACGGCGATCCGCATCGGTCCGGACGACAGGGGGCGGCGAAGAGGTCTGCCGGGGACTATCCTTCCGGCACGGGGGAAAACCATGTTGCTGGCGCTCGTCGTCGCGACCGCGCTCGAAGCCGCCCCGGCGCAGATGGTCGAGCTGACGCCGGTGGCGAACGCAGGCGCTCCCGTCAGCGCCGCCCGGCGCAGCCTCTCGGACGTCGGGCGCGAGCTTCGGGAGGGCCGGAAGGCGAAGGGGGGGTTCTCGGCCGTCGAGACGACGGTGCCCCGCGAGCCCGTCGACCTGCGGTTCGTCTCGTGGGAGGAAGACGAGGCCCGCGGCGAGCCCGAGGTCGTCCCCGAGCCGCAGCCGCCCGGCATCGTCTCGAACGAGATCTACGGAGGATGGGGCGGAGGAGGATGGGCGCCGGTCCCACCGCGGCGCCGCCCGCCGCACGCAAGCCACCACGGGTCCGGAAGCCGCCGGCCGGCGCACGCGGCGGTCCGGCCCGCGCCTGCGGCCGCGCCGGCGCGCACCAGTTCGACGCGGTCCCCGAGCGTTCCCGTGCATCCGGATGTCGCGCCGCGGAGTAAGCCCGTCGGCGTCGGCCGCCGCCCGGGCTGAGGGAGGAGCTCGCGCCTCCTCGCCTGCTCACGAAAAAGGGCCGGCGCAGAAGCGCCGGCCCCCTCACCGAGAGATTTCGCCCGATTACTTCTTCGCCGGCGGCAGAAGCACGGCGTCGATCACGTGGATGACGCCGTTCGACGTCTCGATGTCCGTCTTGACCACGTGCGCCTGATTCACCATCACGCTCTTGTCCTTGACGGTGATCTTGACGTCCTCTCCCTCCACCGTCTTGGCCGACTTCAGCTTCACGACGTCCGCCGCCATGACCTTTCCGGCGACGACGTGGTACGTCAGGACCTTGCTCAGCTGCGCCTTGTCGGCCAGCAGCTTGTCCAGGGTGCCCGCGGGCAGCTTCGCGAAGGCCTCATCCGTCGGCGCGAAGACGGTGAACGGGCCCGTGCCCTTCAGCGTGTCGACGAGCCCTGCGGCGCCGAGCGCCTTGGCGAGCGTCGTGAACGAGCCCGCGGCCACGGCCGTATCCACGATGTCCTTCTTCTCGCCGGCCTGAACGGGGGACGCAAGCGCCAGAACGACTCCGGCGGCAATCAACGACTTGGTGACGGTCTTCATGGGATTCTCCTTCTTGTTGGCGGCGAACTCGCGCCGTGCCCTGATTACGGCCCGCTCTCGAGGACGGATTCGAGGCGCACGTCCAAAGACGTAACGCCGTGTGCCGCAAACCGCTGCGCCGCCGCCAGCGTAGAGACCCCGTGAGGTTATCCATGAAGTTCGCGCTCATCGCCGCCGCCGCCCTCGCCGCGGGTGCCGCACTCGCCGCCGGCGACGCCGCGCTTTACGGCTTCACGATGAAGACGATCGACGGCAAGCCGAAGGCGCTCGGCGACTACCGCGGCAAGGCGCTCCTCATCGTCAACACGGCCTCCGAATGCGGTTACACGCCCCAGTACGCCGGCCTCGAGAAGCTCTACGAGCGCTATCGCGACCGGGGCTTCATGGTCCTCGCCTTCCCCGCGAACGACTTCGGCGCGCAGGAGCCCGGCTCCGATGCCCAGATCAAGCAGTTCTGCTCGTCCCGGTACGGGACGCAGTTCGACCTCTTCTCCAAGATCTCGGTCAAGGGGAAGGAGCAACATCCGCTGTACGCGTACCTCACGTCCGTCAAGGGATTCGAGGGAGAGATCCGGTGGAACTTCAACAAGTTCCTCGTCGATCCCTCCGGCACGGTCGTCGCGCGCTACGCGTCAGGCGTCGAGCCGACGTCCGCCGAGCTCACGGCGAAGCTCGAGTCGATCCTCCCGAGGAACTGAACCCGCTCGCTTTCCGTCACTCCAGGAAGTCGAGGTCGCGCCCCGCCGTCTCGGCCATGCCCTTGAGGGAGACCAGGGCGAGGGCGATGCAGGCGAGGCCCACCGCCCAGGCGCTGCCCACGTAGCCCAGAGGGGCGCGGAGCAGGGAGAAGCCGCCGGTGATCAGGGGGACGGCTCCGCGTACGAAGTTCGGCACCGTGGTCGCCACGGTGGCGCGAAGGTTCGTGCCGAACTGCTCCGCGGCGATCGTGACGAAGACGGCCCAGTAGCCCGCCATCAGGCCGAGGAATCCCGCGAGGAAGTAGAACGCGATCGGGCTGAGCCCGCGCAGCGTGAGGTAGGCCGCGACGCCGGCGAGCGTCCCGAGGATGAAGAGAAGAACGACCTTCTTGCGGCTTCCCCAGGCCTGGCTGAGGATGCCGGACGCGAAGCTCCCGAGCGTGATGCCGCTGTAGCAGAAGGCCACGGCGGTGCCCGCGGTCACGGGCCCCGTCACGCCGACCTTCGGCGCGAACTCGGGCGCGGACGTGATGAGGATCGCCACCACGAACCACGTCGGCAGGCCGATGAGGATGCAGCGGAGGTAGCGCAGGAAGCGCTCCCCGCTCGTGAAGAGGCTCAGGAAGTCGCCCCGTGTCACGCCCGTCTGCTCGCCGAGCGTCTTGAACATCGCGCTCTCGCGGAGGCTGAAGCGGGTGGCGAGGAGGACGAGGCCGAGCCCGCCGCCGACGAGATAGGCGGTGCGCCACGGGAGGTACTTGCCGACGAGGCTCGCGGTCACCGTGCCGAAGATGCCGACGCCCGCCACGATGGCGGTGCCGTAGGCCCGGAGGTTACGCGGGAGGATCTCGGCGACGAGCGTCACCGCCGCGCCCAGCTCGCCCGCGAGACCGAGCCCGGCCAGGAACCGCCAGACGGCGTAGGACGGGATCCCGTGCACGAAGGCGTTCGCGATGTTCGCCACGGAGTAGAGCGCGATGCTCCCGAAGAGCGTCGAGAGGCGGCCCTTCTTGTCGCCGAGGACGCCCCAGAGGATCCCGCCCAGGAGCATCCCCACCATCTGGGCGTTGAGCAGCAGGAACGTGGCGGAGACCTGTGGGTCCCCCTGAGGGACGCCGAGGTCCGTCAGGCTCGGCTGCCGCACGATGGGGAAGAGCAGCAGGTCGAACATGTCGACGAAGTACCCGAGGGCCGCCACGAAGACGGTCAGGTTCAGGATCTGCGACAGGCGGTCCTTCTGCGGCGCCGGCACGGGAGCCATTCTGCCTCGCGGCGCTGCGAATCGCGCGTGCGGCTCGTTATAGTCCGGGCGATGCGCGACCCGGAGATGCCCGAAGCGAGCCCGGCGACGCCCGGCGTGGAAGCGCCGCGCGGCCGCCGGAAATGGGTCACACACGGACTGTCGAACCGCGTCGTCTACGGCGGGCTCCACTACGGCGCCCGCTGGCTGCCGCTGCCGGTGCTGCACGGGATCTCGCTCGTCGGAAACACCCTCGCCGTGACGCTCATGCGCGAGACGCTCGAGGGCATCCGCGAGAACTTCCGCCTCGCGCTCGCCGCTCCGGAGCCGGAGGCGCGCCGCCTGGCCCGCCGCCTGTTCTTCGAGTACGGCAAGGCCGTGATCGACGTCTGGCGGCTGCGGAGCGAGGCCTTCGTTCCGAAGATCACGTCGTTCGACGCGGACGCCGCCCGCCTGGCCGGGGTCCGCCGGAACGGCCGGGGATTTCTCCTGGTGACCGGGCACGTCGGAAACTGGGAGATGGGCGCCGTGACGCTGCGCGGCCACGGCCTGACGCCGGCCGTCGTCGGCCAGCCGGAACTCGATCCGGACGTCGAGGAAATGCGCCTCTCCCTGAGGTCCCGCCTCGGCGTCGAGTCGATCGACATCGGCTCCTCCATGGCCACCGCGTTCCGGGTGCGCGCGGCGATCGAGGCGGGGCGGGCGGTGGCGCTGCTCGTCGACCGCGCCTATCCGGAGGACCAGGTGGTCGTCTCCTACTTCGGCCGCCCCACGCCCTTTCTCCGCTCGCCGGCCCTTCTCGCCCGCTTCTGCAAGTGCGAGATCCTGCCCGGCTTCTTCATGCGCAGCCCCGACGGCTCGTACTTCAACGTCTGGGGCGCACCGCTCGCCGCCGACGAGTCGCTCTCCCCCGAGGAGGATGCGCGCCGCATCATGAGCCGCGTGGCCGCGGACCTGGAGGGCGTCGTGCGCGCCCACCCGACGCAGTGGTTCAACTTCTACCGGTTCTGGAAGGACGGGAGCGCTTCGGCGGGCGCGGCCGGGGACACGCCGGAGCGAGGCGGGCGCGTCCACGCGCCGTAGACCCAGCTCCCGCAGCACCGGCTGCAGATGGGGAGCGGCTCGCGCGCGAGCTTCTCGCGAAAGAGCCCGGCGCGCTCCCCGCTCCAGATTTCCCGGAACGGCGTCTTCCGCACGTTGCCGATGAAGTAGTCGGGAAAGTCTCCGCAGAAGCAGACCTCGCCGTCCGGCTCGACCTGCGCGAAGTACCAGGCCACGGGGCAGAGGTCGTGCCCGAACGTCTTGCCCGGGTCGGCGAAGTAGTCGGGCACGCGGGCCGCGGGCACGTCCGGCACGAACGAGACCCAGGGACGGCCGCGGGTGGAGTCGAGGAAGCGGCGGCGGCGGAGGCCCTTGAGGAGCTTCGCGAGCTGGGTCAGCTGGCTCGCCTTCGTGGCCGCGAAGTCCGCGCCGTCGAACTCGAATCCTTTCCAGGAGGAGCCGGAGACGCCGAAGGTCTCGGACATCACCCTCTCGTACGCCGCGCCGGTGTCCTTCGACACGAACCAGCGAAGCCCGACGTTGACCGTGTCGAGCGGAAGCGCCTGCAGGGCCTCGAGCGCCGGCGCGACGTCGTCCAGGTTGAGCTCGGTGATCGGCAGGATCGCGAGCAGCATCGGCACGGCGGACCCGAGCTCGCCGCGCAAGCGGGCGATGGCCGTGACGCCGGCGGCGGCGCGCGCGAAGCTGCCGGCCTGTCCCCGGATCCGGTCGTGGACCTCGGGCGTGCCGTCGATGGAGACCATGATCGAATCCACGCCGGCCTCAACGAGGTCGCGGGCCATCTCCTCGAGTCGCCAGCCGTTCGTGATGATCGAGCACGTCAGGCCGCGCCCCTTGATCTCCCGGATGAGCGGCAGGATGTCCGGATACAGCAGCGGCTCGCCGCCGAACAGGCTGATGATGGGCTGCGAGGGCGCGATCTCGTCGAGGAGGCGGACGTAGTCCGCGAGCGTCATCTGCCGGTTCAGACCGATCAGCTCGCGGATCCTGTCCCGCTCACGCTGTCCGTCGGACGCCGGCCCGTCGGCGCCTCCGCGGTAGATCCCCGTGTCTCCCCACTGTCCGCACATCTTGCAGCGGAGGTTGCAGAGGTTCGTGACGCGGAGCTGCACGAACGTGGGCATCGGGAGGTTGCCGGGGTCGGGCGCGGAAAGGTGCGTCATCACCTCGCGGCGCCCGCGCACCATGCGGCCGAGGTGCCGGCGCGCGAATCCCGCGAGCTTCAGGCCGCGCATGAAGCTCATGGCGCCTTCCCGGCCTCGAGAGTCCCCGTTGCTCGCTCGAACGCGCCCCGGCTCTGCATCGCTCTGTCCATGTTCCGCCGGTCAGATCGAGAGATACAGAATCTCGCCGATGTAACCCTGGTTGTTGTAGCGGGCCCGGTAGCGGCCATTGTTGGGCTGCTCGTTGACGCGGCCGTCCCAGGGATCCAGGAACGAGATCAGGCTCTGGGTGGCGCGCCCGACCACCACGAAGTGGCCGCCGCCGCCGTTCCAGCACACGAGCGCGATGGCCGGCTTGCTGATCGAGATCTTCGAGGCCGTGACGATGCGCGGCTGGCCGTTGAAACCGACGTGCTCGACCTTCAGCCCTTGCGCCCGGAGCGCATGCGCGAGCTGCGCGGCATAGAACCCGAAATTGGCGATGGTGGACGCCATGCTGCTCTGGTTGTTCGCGAACGAGCCCGGGTTCAGCGACATCGGGCCCGACGACGACGGCACGCCCAGCGGTGCGAGCGCGTTGTCGACCGCCTGGCGGTAGATCCTCTGCGCGAGGCTCCACTCGTCCTCGTTGAGGCTCATCTGCATGACGATGCCCCGCGCCATCCAGGCGCTGGCGACGCCGCAGGAGTTCAACTGATCCTGTTTCCAGATCTGGTAGGTCCGCCCGCTGCTGTCGCGTTCGACGCTGATCATGGCCGCCTCCAAAGAAGAGACAGGGAACAGGGCACACGGATCGGACCTTCCCCTCAGGGGAACGATCATGACACCCGTAGCCCCTTCTGATCCAGCTTCTCGAGCGCAGCGCCGGGATTCAGGTCGCGTTCTTCACGGGCCCGGCTTTCTTCCTCTTCGTCGCCGCCCCGGTGGCGCCCGTCCCGCGGGCCCATTCGACGAGCGCCTCGAACTCCTCCTCGAAGGCGCTCGCGATCGACTCCGGATCGGGAACGAGACCCTTGTCGCTGGCGACGCCGAGGACGACCTGCCCGTCATAGCTGAAGATCGAGACGCCCAGGCCCATGTGGCCCGACTGCGGCACCCAGCCGAGCCACGTGCGGATCCTCTCGCCGGCGAAGTAGAGCGGCTGCTTCGGCCCGATCACGTTCGTCATCACGGCCGTCGCCTTCGTTCCGAACATGTTCACGGCGAGCCCGGCGACCTCGGCGGGGGCCAGCCCCAGCGCGTTCAGGATCTGGAAGGTCACGAAGGGCTGGGGCGAGCTCTTGATCTCGTCCATCCGCGTCTTGACGAGCCGCAGCCGCTCGGGGCGGTCCCGGGTGCCGACGGGGAGCGCGAGATAGATGAGCCCGAACCGGTTCCCCAGCTGGTCCGCTTCGGACAGGGGACGGAGGTTGACGGGCACCATGGCGTTGATCTCGACACCGTCGGCCCGATCGCCGCGCTGGAGGAGGTAGCGCCGGAGCGCCCCGGCGACCGCCGTGAGAAGGACGTCGTTCACCGTTCCGTCAACGGACTTGCCGACGGCCTTGACCTCGTCCAGGCGGAGGGGCCGCGACCAGGCCGCGCGCTTGGCGACCCCGAGGTGCCCCTTGAGGAGCGTGGCGGAATCCGCCGGCTTCAGGATCAGCTTCAGGAGGACTCCGGCGGCCTCCGTGGTCGTCTGCGCGATGTCCAGGACGTGCGACGGGTGGAGGAGCGTTTCCACCCCTTCCTCCAGGATCGCTCCTGTCACCTTTCGCGTGGCCCCGACCGTTCTCTCCACCGCCGACCGCGCCTCGTCGAACAGCGAGACGATTCGCTCGCCGACGTGCGTCTCGTGGGCGAGGAGCCTGGTTCGCCGGGGCCGCGGCGCGTCGGCCGCGGCGTCCGTGAGCGAGAGGATCACGTGGACGAGCGCCACGCCGTCGCCGATGCAGTGGTGGAAGCGCAGGAGGATCGCGCTCCCGGCGCCGAGTCCCTCGATGTAGTGGCACTGCCAGAGCGGCTTCGTGAAATCGAGCGGCGTCGACATGAGGTCGCTCACGACGTCGCGGAGCGTCCCGAGGTCGCCGGGAGCCGGCAGGGCCATCTTGTGGACGTGGGCGTCCAGGCTGAAAGTCGGGTCTTCGACCCAGTGGGCGGAGGACCCGTCCTGCTTGACCCTGTGCCGGAGGCGCGGGAACCGGTCCACCATGCGCGCCTGCAGCGTGTCGCGCACGCGGGCGAGGTCGAGCGGCCCGTCGAAGATGAAGATCCCCGTCACCATCATGAGGTTCGTGGGGTCTTCCATGTGAAGCCAGGCGGTGTCGACGTACGTCAGCGGCGTGCCGTCGTGGACGTTGTCCGGCATGAGGATGAAGATGGGGCCCCGCCCGAGCCGGCGCAAGACGGAGGGTCAGAGAATCAGCAGTCGCAGTCGCAGCAGCAGTCCCCGCAGTCGCACGCGTCGCAGCACCCGCAGTCGCTCCCGCCCTTGCCGCCGCCGCCCTTCTTCACGTGCTTCACGGCCTCGCCCGCCGCCCCCGGAAGCCCGCCCGGGCCCGATGCCGAGAAGTAGAGCGGCGACGCGAGGCCCGAGACCGCCGAGGCGAGGAACGGCAGATTGAGAAGGAGTGCGAGCGACTCGCGCAGGGGACGCGCGGGGGCCGCCTCCGCCGCCGCGTCTTCGGCCGGCTTCGAGCTCTTCAGCGCGCTCACGCACGTGCACGCCGCCTGTTTCGGCGAGAGGCCGAGCCGGGCCGCCAGGTTCGTCCGGAGCCGCTCCGCGAAGACCTCCGCCCGCGCCGGAGGGATCGGAAGACTCCGGATCAGGTCGCAGATCTCGACGCCCTGCGACCAGATCCGCTGCCGGATCGCGAGGGAGTCCTCCCCGGACAGCGGCCCGACGCCACCGCGCACCGCGCGGTAAGCGTTGAACTCACCGGAGCGCGCGTCCCGGTCGTAGTCCTCGAACGCGTCGAGGCGATAGACGAGGGAGCCGAACGCGCGGCCGAGCGCCCCGAGCGCCTCTTCGGCCTCCGGCCGGCCCGCAAACTGCGCGCCGTGAGCGAAGAACGCGCCCGTTGCGAAGGCGGTCGGCTCGGAGAGCGACTCGAGCGACGCTTCGGCGGAGGGTCCGCTCGGCACGGCGACGGCGCGCGCCTCGCGCGCCTCCTGGCCGGCGAGGGCCTCCGTCACCTCGTCGATCGGGAACCCCTGCTCGCGGAGCCAGTGCGACGCATCCTCGAAGGTCCGCGAGTAGAAGCGCCGCCCGAGCCGCCAGCGCAATTTCCCGGAATCGGCGGCGTGATCGGCGAGCTTCGCCTCCGCGAGCACGACCGTGGCCGCGGCGGCAAAGGCGAGAGGCGTCGTCCGCGCCGCGTCCCGCGCGGGCAGCGCAAGACAGTTCCTCGAGGCGATCGAGGGGTCCGGCGCGGTCTCGCCGCGCGCGCCCTCCTCCAGGGCCGAGAGGACCTCGCCGAGAAACACGGTGTCGTGGTTGAGGAGAAGCCGCGACCTCTGTCCGTACAGGGCCCCGAGCGTCTTGCAGGTCCCGCAGTACTGGAGGCGGCGCGTCTCCTTCGCGTCGTCGTCGAGAGCGCACGAGCGGGCCTTCATGAGACCGAACATCGCCACCTCCCTGCCGGATCGTCGCGGGCATTCTAAGCCGCGACTGAGACTCGGCGTCCCCTCAAGCCCGAGAGGGTGACGAATCGAGGATCGAGCGGGGCTTCAGGATCGCCCCCGTACGCAAGCCCCGCGACGCCCGTCGCGGGGTTTCGACTCATCCCCCGGGTTACGGTTTCGCCTCGACCCGCATCTCCAGGTTCTCGAGCCAGTGGAACGCGGCGATCACGCTCCGGCTCGGGGCCGCCGACCCGTCCGGCAGGCTCGTCGGTTCCAGGAAGACGAAGGAGCCGTCCGGGAAGACGTCGTAGGTCGTGTGCGCGGCGCCCTGCGGCCGCACGAAGCGGTCCTTGAAGACGGAAATCGCCGGCAGGAACGCGGGCGCCGGAGCCGCGCCGAGCCGCGCAACCATCAGATCGGTGTCGGAGCGGAAGTAGAGCGCCTTCCCGTCGCGCGCCCACACGGGCTGGACGCCTCCGCCGTTCGAGATCGACACCTTGCCCCCGCCGTTCGGGAAGGGCTGCAGATAGACCTCGTCCCGGCCGGACTCGTTCGACCGGTACGCGATCCACCGGCCGTCGGGAGAGACCCGGCCCGAGGACTCGTCGAACGGCGTTTCGAGGAACGGGTGCGGCGTCGGCTTCTCTCCCAGCTCCAGACGCACGATGTCGCTGCGGGATTTCACCCGGTAGACGTCCACCACGAGGGATCGGCCGTCGGGGGCCCAGTCGGTCACGTGGGCGTGGTCGGACAGGGTCCAGAGCACTTCCTCGGCGCCGCTGCCGTCCGCGGGTCTCCGGATCACGCACCGCTTCTCCCCCCGCGTTGCGCTGAAGGCGATCCACCGGCCGTCGGGGGACCAGACCGGCGTCTCGTCCTCTCCCGGCTCGAACGTCAACCGCGTCAGGGAGTCCCGGGCGACGTCGAATGCCCAGACGTCGTCCCCCTCGTCCTGCAGGTGGAGCGCGAGGTGGCGCCCGTCGGGCGAGACGCGCGGGTCCGAGTACTCGTGGACCGTCTTCGAAAGGGGCGCGGCGAGACCGGTCGCCTGCACGCGCCGCGGAAGACAGAGCGACTCGTTGAGGACGCTGCCCGGCATGTAGACGAGCGTCCCCGTCTTCGAGAGGTCGTACTGCGCGGCGCTGCCCACCAGCGCGACTCCCGGAACCACGAGGACGGGCTCTTTCGTGAGCCGCCGGCCGGCGAGAGACAGTGGCGCCGCGAAGACGCCGTCGGCGCGGGCGACCAGCAGCACGTCGCCGGCGGGGCAGACCGGGCTCGTTCCCGTCGTGAGCTCGGTCTCCGTCCCGTCCCCCAGCGACCGGAGGACGACTGCACCGTCCGGCGTGAACGCGGTCTGCGGCTGGCGCGCGTAGAGGAGAAAGCGGCTGCCCGGGAGCACCTGCGGATGCGAGAGCTTCCGGCCGGCGACGACCAGCTGCGCGGCGCCTCCGGTCGCCGGCACCGCGCGGATGCCGTCGAGAGTCCCGAAATAGATGATGCCGTTATCTCCCCAGGCGATGCCGTTCGGCCCCGACGAGAGGTTCGTTCCGATGTCCGCCACGGTCACGCCCTCGTTCGAGCCGATCGCGACCTTCTTGATGGCGGTGTCCGTGGTGAAGCCGATGAAGCGGCTGTCGGGCGAGAAGAAGACGCTCTGGATCCCCTCGGATCCCTTGACCCGCGACGGCGCCAGCTCGTCGAGCCGCCGCACCTCCAGGTGCGATCCCGTCCCGAGAGATCCCACGACCATCGCGAGCGTGCGGCCGTCGGGCGCGATGGCGAGAAGGCGGCGCTGGATCATGAGGCCGAGCTGCGGTCCCATCGGGTAGCTCGTCCTCACGAGCGGGTGCCGTGGAACCGCGGGCGCGGGTTTCAGCGTCCACACCGCGGCGGCCGCGAGAGCGGCCGCCCCGAGCGCCGCGGCGATCGCGAGAGGACGCGACGGACGCCGGCGATCCGCGGCGGGCACGTCCGCCGGCCGATCGGCGCCGCCCGCGTCGAGCTCGAGCCGCGCGTCGCCGATGTCGCGGAGCCGCAGTTTCGGGTCGCGCACGAGGCAGCGGGCCAGGAGGCGGCGGACGCGGTCGGGCGTCTCCGCCGGGAGCGCGGCGAGATCGAGGTCCTGCCGGAGGACCGCGGCGAGCGTGTCGCTGACCGTCTCCCCGGCGAAGAGGCGCTTTCCCGTGAGCATCTCGTGGAGGACGACTCCGAAGGACCAGATGTCGGTCCTCTTGTCGACCGGTCTGCCGCGCGCCTGCTCGGGGCTCATGTACGCCGCGGTGCCGAGGATCATCCCCGCCTCGGTCAGGGGACGCGACATCGTCGGCGATTGCGTCACCGACGGCGAGCTCGAGGAGGAGGCTGCGTCTCCCTCGAACGCTTTCGCGAGTCCGAAGTCGAGGATCTTCACGACCCCGTCGCGCGTGAGCTTCACGTTTGCGGGCTTCAGGTCGCGGTGGACGATCCCCTTTTCGTGCGCCGCCTCGAGCCCCTCGGCGATCTGCCTGGCGATCGCGAGCGCCTCGTCCACCGGGATGGCGCCGCGTCCGAGGCGCTGCGCGAGGTCCTCGCCGTCGACGAGCTCCATGACGAGGATATGGCGCGTCGCGGAGGAAGACGAAGACGAAGAGGGGATTTCTTCGAAGGAATAGATCGCGGCGATCCCGGGATGGTTCAGGCTCGCAAGCGTGCGGGCTTCCCTTTCGAAGCGCACTCTTCTTTCCTCGCCCTCGAAGAATTCCTCGGGCAGGACCTTGATCGCGACGTCTCTCGCGAGGCGAGGGTCACGGGCGCGGTACACCTCGCCCATCCCTCCCGCGCCGAGAGGCGAGGACACCTCGTAGGGACCGAGCCTGGTGCCGGGCTCGAGAGTCATCCGCCCCCTCCCACTCGTCGGCGACGCGCGATCCGATCCGAGCGCGGGCAGTCTACCCTCGGCCCGTCGCGGGCGGCCCGGGTGACCGACGACCGCATACTGACGCTCCCGATCGCGTACCGTCTGAATGGCCCGGAGGAGCTCGTCGAACGCTTTCGACACGAGGTCCATGAATAGAATCGGACGCATGACAGAGGCCGCAACCCCGAACCGCGCCACGGCGTTCCTGGCGATGCATCGCCCCGGCGCCGGCTTCATCCTCCCGAATGCCTGGGACGGGGGCTCGGCACGGATCCTGGAACAGGCCGGGTTCGCCGCGATCGCGACGACCAGCGCCGGCATTGCCTTCAGCCGTGGTGCCGCCGACGGCACCATGGAGAGGGCCGAGATGCTCGACTGCATCGCGCGGATCGTCTCGGCTGTCGCGTGCCCGGTGAGCGCCGACCTCGAATCCGGCTACGGCGCGACTCCCGGTCACGTTGCCGCGACGGTCGCCGCTGCGGTCGAGCTCGGGGTGGTCGGCGGCAATCTGGAGGACGTGATCCAGCCCGGACAACTGCTCCCGGTGGAGGCAGCCTGCGAACGTCTCGAGGCGGCGCGGAGCGCCGCGCCGTCCGGTTCGTTCGTGCTGAACGCGCGCACCGACGCCTACATGCTCAGGCGCCCGGACGCCTTCGCCGAGACCGTGCGGCGGGCCGAGCGCTACCTCGCGGCCGGAGCCGACTGCATCTTCGTTCCCGGCGTCAGCGCGTCAGAGGAGATCGGCAGGCTGACCGCCGCGATCGGCGCGCCGGTGAACGTCGTGGCCGGGTTGGTCGAGCCGGTTCTGGACGCGGCCACCCTGCGTTCGCTCGGCGTCGCCAGGATCAGCGTCGGCGGCACCCTCGCCCGCGCCGCCCTCACCCGGATCGAGCAGGCCGCGCGGGAGATGGCCGATCACGGCACCTTCGGCTTCGCCCACGGCGCCATCCCGTATGCCGAGCTGCAGCGACGCTTCGGCCACTGAATTCAACTCGTTCTCGGCTCAGAGCGCCCGGGGCGTGGCGGAGCGGACCAGCGCGGCACGGATCCCGGCCCAGCGCGCATCCGCGGCGCGGTCAGACGGGCGCCACAGTATCCACAGGTTCGTCGCGAGCGTCTCCTTCAGCGGGACTCTTCGGACCTCGCGTCGCTGAGGATGAATGGTCAGGGCGCAGAGCGGCACCAGTCCGAAACCGAACCCCGCGGCCACGAACTCGATGTGCTGGGAGAGGCTTCCCTGCAGCTCGAGGTGGAGGTCCAGGCTCCGGCCGGACTCGGCGAACTCCCTCTGAAGGAGCGCTCTGAGTCCGCAGCCCTCCGAGTTCAGGACCCAGGGATGCGGAGCCAGGTCCCGGAGCCGCGTGATGCCCCGGATCTTCGTGTCCCGGGGCGCGATGACGACGAGCTCCTCCTCGCGGACCGGCTCGCTCCGGAGGTCGGCGGGCGGAGACCAGCGTCCCGGGAATCCCATCAGCGCCGCGTCGAGACGGGACTCCAGCAGCTCCTTGAGGAGCGGAATGCTCCAACCCGTGTGGATGCGCAGAGCGGGATTCCCGGAGGCCCTCAGAGCCACGGACACGAGAGGGGACGCCACGATCCGCGTGTAGGCATGGGACACGCCGAGCCGGATCGTGGTTCGCTTCGCGCCGGCGTCCGTCCGGCCGCGGCCCTCGAGGCGATCCACCGCGTCGAGCGCCCGACGGGCTTCGTCGAGCACCTCCCGGCCGAACTCCGTCGGCGAGGCGGGCCTCGTGCTCCGGTCCAGCACGCTCTCTCCGAGGGCGCGCTCCAGCGACTGGATCAGGCGGGACACCGCCGGCTGGGACCGGTGGAGCCGCCGCGCGGCGCCCTGCACCGAGCCCTCCTCGACGGCGAACACGAATGCGCGAATCTGGTCGAGCTCCAAAGTCCCCTCCGCCGGACCCGGCCGGTCTTTCATGCACCTGGAACATTCAAAGCTTTCTTTCTTTCGATTAGGGTAATGCTACGCCCTTCCCTACGATCCCGGAAGCGAGGAGGAGGCTTGGCCCTCTATGGCGCGCTGGGAGTTTCCGATCCCCGTCGATCGAGCCAGCGAGCTGCCGGTCTACCTTCAGATCGTCCGTTCACTCGCCCAGGACATCCGACGCGGCCGGCTTCTCCCCGGTGATCGCCTGCCCGGCTCGCGGGCGCTCGCGCACGCGCTCGGGCTCAACCGCAACACCGTCGTCGCCGCCTACCGCGAGCTGGAGGCAGAAGGCTGGACGACCGGCTCCGAGGCGAGCGGGACCTTCGTTTCCGGGACCTGTCCGTGCGAGGTTCCGTGCTCGTTCGGCGTTCTGCGGCGCAAGGTCCCGTCCCGGGTGGGCTTCGAACTCGTCCCGTCTCCGAGCGTTTCCCCCGGGCCGCTCTTTCGGCCGGGCAACCTCGACTTCGGCAACGGGAGCGCGGACGTGCGCCTGGTCCCTGTCGAGGCGCTGGCGCGCGCCTACCGAACGGCGCTCCGCATGGACGGCCACCGCGTCCTCGACTACCAGACGCGCGGACGCAGCGCCCTCGAGCTGGAAAACGGAGCGTACGGGAGCCGGGATCTCAGACAGGCTCTCGCCCAGATGCTCGCCGCGACGCGCGGCCTGGCCGTGGGTTGGGAGAACGTGATCGTCACGCGGGGGAGCCAGATGGGGCTCCACCTCGCGGCCCGCGCCCTTCTCGGGCCCGGCGACGTCGTCGCCGTCGAGGAGCTCGGAAGCAAGCCGGTTCGCGAAGCGCTGCGCCAGGCCGGAGCTTCCGTCGTGCCGATTCCGGTCGACGCGGATGGGATCGACGTCGAGGCCGTGCGGGCGCTCGTCGACCGCGAGCCCGCCGTCCGGGCGGTGTACCTCACGCCGCACCACCAGTGTCCGACGACCGTCACGCTCGTGCCCGGCCGGCGGCTTCAGCTTCTCGAGCTCGCGCGGCGGCATCGGATCGCGATCCTCGAGGGCGACTACGACCACGAGTTCCACTACGAGTCACGCCCGGTCCTTCCGATGGCCAGTGTGGATACGGCGGGTGTCGTCGTCTACGTGGGCACTCTCTCGAAGATCCTGGCTCCCGGGCTGAGGATCGGATACGTCGTGGCGCCGCGGCCTTTCGTCGACCGTCTCGCGATTCTCAGACAGGTCTCGGACATTCAGGGCGACCTGGCCGGAGAAGTGGCCGTGGCCCGCCTGCTCGCGGAGGGCGACGTCGCGCGCCACGCGCGGCGCGTGAGGAGGCTCTACCGGAACCGGCGCGACCTTCTGGCGAAGGCTTTGAAGAAGGAGCTCGGCGACGCCCTCTCGTTTGCGATGCCGACGGGTGGCATGGGGATCTGGGCGCAGGCCGCCGAGGACCTCGACGTCGAGCGCTGGAGCGCGCTTGCGGTCGAGGAAGGAGTGTCGGTGAGGACGGCGCAGACCTACGCCGTCGACGACCAACCGCGCCCGTTCCTCAGCATCGGGTTCAGCAGGCTCGATGAGACCGAGCTCGTCGAAGCGGTGCGCCGGCTCGCGCGCGCCCGGCGCCGACTCGTCGCGACCTCCTCCTTCGCGCCTGCGCGGGCGGCCACGGGAGGCTGAAGTGGACCACCCACCTTCCAAAGACCGGCTCTCCCTGGGGTCCGGGCCGGAGCCCATCTTCGGCCCATCATGGGCGCACCCGCACTCGTCCTCGCGATCCTCATCGCCTCCGGCCCTCCGTGCACGCCTCCGGCGCGGCCCCCCGACACGATGCTCGACTGGCTCTCGAACGCTCCCCTGCGCGCGGCGCTCGGCCGTCTCTTCGCACGGGCCGAGTACGGCCTCGCCTCGTACGAGAGCGCAGCCTGGATCGTGCGCGAGCGCGGCGGGGACGTCGTCCTCCGTGACTGGAGTTTCACGGGCGCCGTCGAGCGCGCGGCCTGGCACGGGCCGCCGCCGGACGGCGCTCTCGCGATCGTCCACACCCATCCCGACCGGGCCGACCCGCGGCCGTCTTCGGTCGATGCGGCGCTCGCGAGGCGCCTCAGCTTGCCCGTCTACACCCTGACCCGCAGCGGGGTCTGGGTCGTCCGGGCCGACGGGACGGTCCTGCTCGAGGCGCCTGCGCCGCGGGCCTGTGCCCGCATCGCGTGCCTGCCATGACCCGCCGCGCGCAGATGGGTTGGATCGCCGTCTGGAGTCTCGTCGGCGTTCTGTTCGTGGCGACGACGCTCGCCGCGCTGCTCTAGATTGAGGAACGCCCTTTAGACACGAAACCCCGCGAGGGATCTCGCGGGGTGCGTGTGAACCGCGAACTCACGGACGTTCGCGGGGGGAGAAGAGTGGCTCCCCGGGTGGATGGCTCAGAGTGCGGTGGTTCGGGACTACCGGGTGCTGGAAGTCGCTCGACGGCGGGCGAACAGGTCGGAAGTGAGGCCGTCGGGTCGCTCGAGCCTCTAAGGCCGCTTCTTGACCGGCTGACCTCCCGGCGGCCCCGAGACTGGTTGATGACGGGTCGTGCTCCCGAGCGTGACTGCGATACGACGCGACGCAGTCATCGCTTGCGTACCGTTCCGTGCGGTCATCTGCACCGTATAAAGGCCGGGGGCCGAGTATGTGTGCAAGGGCTGTGCGGAAGTCGACGTGCCGCCATCACCGAACTTCCACTCTCGGGACGTCGCCCCCGAAGAGGTGTCTGTGAACCCTACGGGCGTACCCGCAGCCGGCGAGCTCGGTCCATACGAAAAGGATGCGGATAGCCCCGCGAGACTGCCCTGCCCAGAGAACACATGAAGGTAGAGTTCCTTATCTCGGAAAGGCTTCTCGGGCGTCCAGCGGCCCGAATTCCCGGAAGAAATGTCTAGCAGCACAAGATCGATCTGGCCATCCCCCGTCGCGTCGAAGAGGAACGGCGTATAGGCACAGTAGCTGCAGCCAAGCGCTCCAATGAAGTCGTCTAGGCCAGCGGCGGAGCTGCGCGTCCGGTAAGCCAGTGGCTTCAGATGGCCGGTGCCGTCATTGAGAAACGCGAACCCGCCATTCCACAGCGTCGCGGCGTCGTAGCCTGCCCCGCGACGCACCAGATCAATGTGCCCGTCACCGTTCACGTCCATCAGGTCGTAGGCGGACGCACTCCACTTTAGGCCCCCAGCGACAACGTTCGTATCGTAGGTCCCGAGCCAGTCAAGTGTCTTGTCCGTAAACACGAAGTTCCCTTCATTTCGCAGAATCTGGATGTAACTCGCGGAGGCGCCCTCCCAGAGCACCACGACGTCGGTGCGGCCGTCCTCGTCCAGATCTGCACCCGTGATTCCCGCCACACCCAGACCCGCCCCGCCGGAGTCGGCGACTGTTCCCCCGCGGTAGCCGATGTTCGCGAGAGCGAGCGGAATCTCAATTCGCGACCGCTCAACAAAGCTATGGTCGGGCCGCTGCTGAAAGAACCGGACGCTCCGCTTCTTTGAGACCGGGTCGTTGAGGCTGTAGGTCCCGGTAACGAGGTCCAACCGCCCGTCTCCATCGAGGTCCAGCACTCCGTTCGATCCAGGGAGTTGTGGATCGGGCGCGGCGGGCCACCATGGTCCCGATGGGTAATAGGCGATGTCGAGGGGCAGGCCACTGGACGTCGACGTGAAAACGCCCCTTCCGTCATTGAGTAGGAACAGAGTCCCAGCGCCACCAGTTCTCCCACCCAGCACGGTGAGCACAATGTCGAGGGTGCCATCACCATTGACGTCTCCGATGCTCGACACATGATTGAAGCGAAACACATTCTGGGGCAACGAATCGGACGTGACATCCTTGAGCTTCCCATTCGGCTGACTGAGGAGGACGTGATTGATCCCTCCGTCGAAGCCGGCGCTGGGATCCTTGTCCTCTAGTCCCGAATCCACGAAGAACACATCAGGCCTGCCGTCGCCGTTGAAGTCGGCGACGAAGATGCTGGTCGCGGCTCCCGTGACAGTAATCGGCCCCTCAATCACCGTCGACGTCTGGTCAACGAACGTGCCGTTGCCCTGATTGATCCATATCTGAATAGGCAGCTGTGGTTGAAAGGTCGCGTAGTTGGGCGCCACGAGAATGTCTTCAAGGCCGTCGCCGTTGAAGTCCCCGTGAAAGTTCCCTCGAAGCGGCTGGACCGCGAAGATGTAGTCGCCTAGCGCGTGATAAGCGTTCGGGATTGGGGGTGGAAGGTTCTCGACAATCGTCGTCTTGATGTCGGTCGCCGAGTATGCCGGTGGGGAGGGATCAGCGGCGCGAAGCTGTGCCGAAAGCAGAACAATCAGCCAGGCGGCGGGAGCGCTGGACCGCGCTCGGTCCGGCGACGGCAATTGCGATGAGCCGGCCGCACGCATCTCGGATGTTGCCGTCTCCCTGGAGCGTTCCCGGAAAGTGCGTCCGCAAACGAGCTTCCCGAGAAAGCCCATCGTCCGCCTCCATGTCGCCGTCAGCTCGACAAGACTACCCTCATCTTCGCCGGAGGGGTACCGAGGTTTGCCAGGGCCGCGGCGCCTAGAGCTCGTCAGCGCCCCCATCTGGCAAGCGGTTTAGGTTCGAGAAACCGACCGTTTTCCCGTTTGATCCCCAGGTGGATGGCTCAGAGCGCGGTGGTCCGGGACTACCGGGCCCTGGAGATTGGACGAACGCGAGCGAACCGACTCGTGTTAACCGTCGCGGAGTGAGGAGCTTCGCCTCTTCGCCATCCCGCGTTCCGGTGTCTCCCCTAGTTCATCATCCCCATGCCGCGGCCGCCGTTCATCATGTTTCCCATCACGACATAACCGTCGTTCGTCGTGTTGTCGTTGACGACCGCGTAGGACATGACCATCCCTGCCGAACCCTGATTCAAGCGAACCCGGATCTGCAGGCCGGTATCTCCGGAACCGAAGCGCGAGTGGACGTTGAGGAGCACGTCGTTGAACTGGTGCGACGAGTAGCCGGCGATCGAGAACGGAAGGCTCGTGACGCCCGTGCCGGTCGGAGCCAATCCGTCCGAGTCGAGGACTTCCACGACGCCGTTGACGGTCGTCGAATTCGTATTGACGACGCTCACGTTGACGCGGTTTCCGGGTTCCGGGAGAAGGCCGAGCATGTACATCGCGAAGTCGTCCATCCCGAAAGAGCCGCCCATCATCGGCATCGACTGGAGCGACATCGTCGACGGCATGCCCATGAACGAAAGGCCAAACGCCCCGCCTCCTCCGTTGTTGTACACGCGAAGGACCGCAGAAACCGGAGCTGCCGCGACGATGCGGATGTTCCCGGCGCCCTTCGAGACGCCGAACGTCGCCGAGAGAATGTCGGGCAGATACGTTACCGGCTGCGTGAGCGTGACGGGGACCGTCACGGTCGGCGTTGCGCTCGCGGCGTCGGCCGCGTGGAAGTAGAGAGTGGCGGCGACCGGCACGGTCCGACAGCGGATCCAGAGATCCGTCTGGAAGAACGCGCCGTTCTTCCCGTCGGCCCGGACAGCGGCGGGAACGACAATTCCGGCCGACATCCCGTCGAAGGGTCCGTTCTGCATACCGCCGGTCTGCGCGATCGCCGGGAGAGCCAGTCCAAGAAGGGCGAACAGGAGGACGCCAGGGACGAATCGCTTGACCGTGGACATGGGACTTCTCCTTCTCTCTTCCGCGTGAAGGATCCTGAACCCGACTCTCAGACTCAATGAGGCATCTGCTTTAGACGTCAATCTGACATTTCAGGTGCACGGCCCTAACGCCACAGGCCGCCGATGAAACGATTCAGTTATGAAAGCTCGAACTCGGCCTTTACTCGGACAACCGCGTCCGTTGCGCCGCGACGTCATCCCGTCATCTGTTCAGGCGACGCCCTTCGTCCCTCTCGTGGTTTCGTCCCGAGCCGAGCACCCGCAACCCGTTGGCAACCGCTATCAACTCCGCAGCTTCGTGGGCTACGACCGTGACCGTGATGCTGATGAGCCCTGAGAGGGCAACCGGGATAAGGATCGCCAGCACGGCGATGGAGAAGATGACGTTCTGTCGAACGATCGACCGCACGCGCTGACCGATGAGGAATGCTTCGTCGAGGTGATCGAGGCTGTCCGCCATCAGCGCCACGTCGGCGGCCTCGATCGAAGCGTCGCTCCCGAGGGCCCCCATGGCGATCCCGACATCGGCGGCCGCGAGGGCGGGCGCGTCGTTGATCCCATCGCCCACCATCGCGAGCGGGCCGCACTCCAAGGAAAGCGTCCGCACGGCATCAACCTTGTGCTCCGGCTGGAGCCCCCCTCGCGCGTCGTCCACGCCGAGCGCCTGAGCGACGCTTCGGGCAACGAGCGGCCGGTCCCCCGAGAGAACGACAAGGCGCGTAATACCAGCCGCTCGAAGGTGGCGGAGCGCCGCAGGCGCTTCGGGTCGCGGCTCGTCGCGAAAACCGAGGACTCCAATTGGACGGCCGCCCGCTAGGACGACGGCCGGAGTGATGCCCGCACGGGCCAGGTCCTCGAGCCGTTGGCCGAGACCGCCGAAGGATTCGCCACCCCCGTCCGGCTGAAGGATCTGCACGCGCGCGCCGTCGACGACGCCCTCGACGCCCGCGCCCGGGAGCGCTCGAAAGCCGCTGGCAGCCCGGAGGTTCGTCACCCCCTTTACCTCTGCCGCTCGGAGGACGGCTGCGGCGAGCGGGTGCTCCGAGAACCTCTCGAGCGAGGCAGCCGTCGAGAGCAGCACCTCCTCCGTCGTACCCGCGAAGGGCTCCGCGACGACAAGCTCCGGCCGCCCGCGCGTCAACGTCCCAGTCTTGTCGAACGCGACGGTCCGGACGCGTCCGAGCACCTCGAGGTAGCGGCCGCCCTTGATCAGGATGCCGTGGCGACCCGCGGCCGACATGCCGGCGGCGAACGCCACGGGAGTCGACATCGCGAGCGCGCAAGGAGCCGCCGCGACGAGGAGGACCACGGCGTGCCGTGCCCACACGGAGAAGCTCCCGCCGATCACGAAGGGAAGAAGCAGGAGAAGAACGGCAACACCAAGAATGACGGGCGAGTAGACGTTCGTGAATCGCTCGACGACCTGCTGGCTGCGTCCCTTGGACTTCTGTGCGGCTTCGACGAGCTTCACGAGACGGCTCACGGAGTTCTCCTCCGCCGCCGCGGTCGCGCTGAAGACCAGGCTTCCGGACCGGTTCAGCGTGCCGGCGAAGACCCGGTCTCCGGGCTTCTTCTCGACCGGGATCGACTCGCCGGTCAGGCTCGACTCGTCGACAGCCGAGTCACCCTCCTCGACGACGCCGTCCGTGGGTATGGATTCGCCAGGCCGGACACGAATTCGATCCTCCCGCTGGAGGCGCGAGGCCTCGACGAGAATCTCGGTTCCATCCCGGACAACAGTCGCCTGCGCTGGGACAAGATCGAGAAGTCGCTCGACTGCCCGCCGGGCCCGGTCGTAGCTTTGCTCCTCGATCGCCTCCGCGAGCCCGTACAGGAAGACGAGGGCAGCCGCCTCGTCCCAGAGCCCGAGCGCCGCCGCGCCCACCGCTGCGGCGAACATCAGAACCTCGATGCCGATCTCCCTGCAATGAACGAGTTCTCGCCACCCCTCGCGCATCCAGTGCCAGCCCGCTACCAGCATGGATGCGACGTAGATCGCCACGGCCACGCCGTGGTCGACGCCAAGATGGTCGATGGCCAGGCCAGCGGCGAGGAGCGCGCCGCCGGCGAGGACAGAGCGCATCTCCGGAGCGCGGACGAGTGTGGAGAGAAAACTCATCGAGCTGCTCAGGGGCCGCCGAGGACCGCGTCCGGGCCCTCTTCGTCGGTGCGGATTCGACAGGCCCACGCGGTCGTGTTGATGAAGATCTTTCCGTCGCCGTGGTGGCCGGTCCGCGCGGCCTGGCGAATCGCTTCCACGATACCGGACAGCTCCTGGCCGCGGCACGTGATCTCGAGGCGCGCCATGGGCGTGAACGGGTCCACCTCCGCCGTCTCGCCGCGGTGCGGCGGATGGGCACCGTGATGGCCAAACCCGCGAACGTCGCTGACGCTGAGCCCGGGAAAGTTCGGCAGCTTGCGCAGCGCGTCCACGACCGCGTCGAGCTGGAACGGACGGATGTATGCCACGAGGGTATTGATGATGTCGTAATCCACGGCTCACCTCATGCGGGGGTCGGCCCGGCGTTTCGCCGGCCGAAGAGGCTGTAAATGGTCGGAAGGATGAAGAGCGTCAGGATCGTCGAGGTGATGAGGCCGCCGATCACGACCGTGGCGAGCGGTCGCTGGACCTCGGCTCCGGAACCGGTCGAGAGTGCCATCGGCACGAAGCCGAGAGAGGCGACGAGGGCCGTCATGAGAACGGGTCGGAGGCGCAACCCGCAGGCCTTTCGAAGGACGTCGGCAACGCCCATGTCCGATCGCGCTTCGAGGTCGCGGATCTGCGTCATCAGGACGACGCCGTTCAGCACGGCGACGCCAAAAAGAGCGATGAACCCCACGGCCGCGGCGATCGAGAACGGAAGTCCCCGGAGCGCCAGCGCGAAGACGCCGCCCGTGGCGGCCAGCGGGACGTTGAGGTAGATGAGCGCCGCCGGCTTCAGCGCCCCGAAGGTGAAGTAAAGCATCGCGAAGATCAGGGCAAGGGCGAGAGGCACGACGACCGTCAGCCTCCGGGAGGCGCGATCGAGGTTCTCGAACTGCCCTCCCCAGCGGATGTAGTACCCGTCGGGGAGCTTCACGCCGCTCGCGAGCTTCGCTTTCGCCTCCGCCACGAAGGACGCGACGTCGCGATCGCGGACGTTCAGCTCGACGACGATGCGCCTCTTGACCGCCTCGCGAGAGATCTGGGCCGGCCCCGTCTCGAGCGAAATGTCCGCGAGCTGCCCGAGGGGGACGAGAGCGCCGCCCGGCGTCGCGACAGGCACGTTCCCGAGGCCCTCGATCGTGCGGGCGGTCTCGTCGTCGAAGCGCACGGCGAGGGAGAAGCGGCGCTGGCCCTCGAAGACCGTCCCGACGATCTTCCCCGCCCGCGCCGCCTCGACCGTGTCAAGGACGTCGCCCACCGAGATTCCGTAGCGCGCGCAGCGCTCGCGGTCGACCTTGACGCGCAGCACGGGCAAGCCCGCCGTCTGCTCCACCTTCACGTCGGCAGCGCCGCGGACGCCGGCCACGACGCGCGCGATCTCCTCGCCTTTCTGGCGCAGCGTCTCGAGGTCGTCACCGAAGAGCTTGACGCCGACGTCGGACCTCACGCCCGCGATCAGCTCGTTGAAGCGCATCTCGATCGGCTGGAGGAACGAGAACCCGACGCCCGGGACCGCCTCGTCGAGCGCGTGCTCCATCTTCTCGACGAGCTCGCCCTTCGTCCGGGCCGTCGTCCACTCGCCCTTCGGCTTCAGGATCACGAAAACGTCCCCCTGCTCGATCCCCATGACGTCGGTGGCCAGCTCCGGGCTGCCCGACCGGCTCACCACGGTGATCACCTCTGGGAACTTCTTCAGCACACGCTCGATCCGGCCCGTGCTCGCGGCGACTTCGGAGATGCCCACCGAAGCCGGGCGAATGGCGCTGATCGAGAGGTCACCCTCGTCGAGGCGGGGAAGAAACTCGCCGCCGAGCCTCGCGGCCACCACCGCGCCGATCGCAATGGCGAGGATCGCGCCGAGGATGACGGGCGCGCGACGAGCGAGGCAGATGTCGAGCCCGCGCAGGTACAGAGCCCGCAACTTCCCGACGAAGCGAGGCTCGTGCTCGTGGCCTGTCTTCTTCAGGAAGATCGACGCGAGGACAGGCGTGAGAGTCAACGTCAGGAGCAGGGAGCCGGCGAGGGCGAACACGACCGTCCATGCCATCGGTTTGAACATCTTCCCCTCGACTCCTTCGAGGCTGAGGATCGGAAGGTAGACGAGCGCGATGATTCCGATGCCGAAGGTGATCGGTCGGACGACCTCGTGAGCGGCCTCGGCGGTGAGCTGACGGACCGTCTTGCTTTGGCCTTCGGGCTCGGACAAGCGCCGGACGACGTTCTCGACGAGGACGACCGCGCCGTCGACGATCAACCCGAAGTCGATCGCGCCGAGGCTCATGAGGTTCGCCGAGATCCGCGACTCGACCATTCCCGTGAAGGCGAGGAGCATCGAGAGCGGAATCGCCGAGGCGACGATGAGGCCGGCGCGAACGTTCCCGAGGAACGCGAAAAGAACTGCGATGACGAGGATGCTCCCTTCGAGGAGGTTCGTCTCGACCGTGCGGATCACCCGGCGGACGAAGGTGGCGCGGTCGTAGTACGGAACGACCCGGATCCCCTTGGGGAGCGTCGGCTGAAGCTCCTCGACGGCCTTGCGGGCGCGCGTTGCGACCTCGAGGGCGTTTTCTCCCGCGAGCATCTGGACGAGACCGATCACGGTCTCACCCCTTCCGTCGGCGGTCGCAACGCCGATGCGGAGCATCGCCCCCTCGCGGACCTGGGCGACCGCTCCGACGGTCACGGGGGTTCCTTCGGGACCGGACTTCAGGACGATCCTCTCGATGTCGGCGAGCGAACCGACGAGGCCCTCGCCGCGGACGATGTACTGCTCGCGGTTGTGCTCGATGTAGCCCCCGCCCGCGTTCGCGTTCCCTCGCCCCACGGCTTCGAACACTTCCTTCAGGGAGAGGCCGTGCGCCCGAAGCTTGGCGGGATCGATGACGACCTGGTACTGCTTCGGAAGGCCACCCCAGGTGTTGACCTCGGTGACGCCGGGCACGGCGCGCAGCCGGGGCGCGATCGTCCAGTCGAGGATCGTCCGGCGCTCCATCGCGGAGACGCCGTCACCCTCGACCGTGAACTGGAAGACGTCGCCGAGCCCGGTCGTGACAGGACCCATCTCGGGGTTGCCCTGGTTTGGCGGAATCGCTTCGCGCGCCTGGACGAGGCGCTCGGCCACGAGCTGGCGGGCGAAGTAGACGTCGACGCCATCTTCGAAGACGACCGTGACCGCCGAGAGACCGTAGCGGGAAATGGAGCGGATCTCCCGGAGCTTCGGGAGACCGTTCATCGCGGCCTCCACCGGGTACGTCACGAACTGCTCCATCTCCACCGGGCCGAGGGCTGGCGCTTTCGTCAGAACCTGAACCTGCACGTTCGTGATGTCCGGGACGGCGTCGATCGGAAGCTGGGTGAGCGCATAGGCGCCACCCACGATGACCAGAATCGCGGCAAGGAGGACGAGAGGCCGGTTCTCGAGGCTGAAGTCGACGAGACGCCTGAGCATCTCAGTCCTTCTCCGTGAGCGAGGCCTTCGCGAACTCCGACTTCAGGACGAAGCTCCCTTCCGTCACGACGACGTCTCCCGGCTTCACCCCCGAGAGCACCTCGGTGAATCCCTCGAACGTGTGCCCGGTCTCGACGAGCCGGCGGACGAAAAGGCCGGGCTCCGTCTGGACGAACACAGTCGCCCGCCCCTCCAGCGTCTGGAGCGCTCCCTGGGGGATGGCCACGATTTGATGGCTCTCGCTCTGCGGGCGGGGCACCTCGACTTGAGCTTTGACGAACAGGCCGGGGCGCAGCTTCTCCGCGCGGTTCTCGACTGTCGCGCGGACGCGGACACTCCGGGTTTGCGGGTCGACCACGCTCCCGAGAAAGTCGACCCGCCCGTGGAAGGACTCCTGGGGATAGGCATCCGTCCTGAGCGTGACGGGGAGGCCGTCGTGGAGGAGGGCGAGGTCCTTCTCGTAGGCGTTGAGGAACACCCAGACGGACCCGAGATCCGCGAGGGTCATGAGAGGCTGCAGCGCTTCGAAGAGGGCGCCGGGCGTCACCTTCCGGTCGATGACGCGGCCGGCGAAGGGTGCCCGCAGCGTCAGCGTGGCGCCGTCGGCCGCCGAGAGCGTCTGGCCGCCGGCGCCGGCCCGAAGGCGCGCGACCGCATCGTCGCTGTCTCCGTAGAGGTGGAGAGTGCGTTCGGCCGACGCGACGGCGGCCTTCCTGGAAAGGTAGTCGCCCTCTCGGGTCTGAAACTCTCCCGAGCTGATCGCGTTCGCCGCGACGAGCTTCTTCGCCCTCTCGTAGGCGTTGGCCGACACGTTGAAGCTCGACAACTCCTTGACGAACTCCTCGCGCGCGCGACCGAGGTCGACGCTCTCGATCACGAGGAGCGGATCGCCCGCCTTCACCCGGGCCCCGAGGTCCACCGGGATCTTCGCCACACGACCCTTGACGTTCGCGGCGACCTGCAGGAGCCGGTTCTCGTCGTAACCCACGCTGCCGGTCAGCGACAGGAGGTGCGAGAGGTCCACGACCTGGACCTTCCACGTGGTGATGCCCGCTTCGGCGATCGCGGCGGGAGTCAGGCGGACCTGGTGGGGGACCGCGGGCTCCTGAGACGCCTCACCGGTCTTCTTCTCGGAGTCGCCCGCAGGCGCCCCCTTACGCTTTGAGCAGCCGCCGAGCGCGAGCGCGAGACAAAGCGTTACGACCGTGAGTTGATGAAGGGTTCGCGTGTTCATGTGTTCCTATCTCCCGGAGGTTTCTTCGGGGCCCAGGAGCCGCTGCAGCTCCGAGAGAGCGACGGCCAGCTCGAAGCGGGCGCGGATTTCCTCGCGCCTCGCGTCGCGTGCCGTCCGCTGAGCGTCGAGAAGGTCGAGAAGCGAGGTCTCCCCTTCCTCGAAGAGGAGCCGCGCGAGGCGCAGGCTCTCCGCGGCCGAGGGAAGCAGCTCGTTCATGAGGGTCGCGGCCTCGGCGGCCGACGTATCCACGTCGCGCCGCCGTGTCTCGACCTCGGTGAGGAGCGCCAGGCGGATGCGGTCCGTGTCGGCGGAACGGAGCATCGACTCGGCGCCGGCTCGCGCGATGTCGCCGCGGCGCGCGTTCCACAGGGGAATCACGACGCCGAGAGAAGCACCGTAAGCGTCGCGGTCCAGCTCCTTGAGGCTGAAAAGGGAGAGGCCGAGGTCCGGAACGCGCGACCGGCGAGCGTTCGAGAGAAGGGAGACGGCCCGGGCGGCTTCCGCGCGCGCGCGGGCCATCTCGGGGCTGCGGTCGAGCCGCGCCGGGGTTGCATCCTCGAGCGTGCTGGTCGAGTCGGCCGGCTTTGGAAGCTCACCGTTTAGGACGAGCGGCCGGGAGAGGGGGGTTGCCGCCAGCGTCCGGAGTGCGGCTTCGGCAGCCTCCGCTTCGCGCTCAGCTTTGTGCAGCTCGCGTTGCTGCTTTAGCCACTCGACGCGGGCCTTGATCCGGTCGACCTCTCTCGTCTCACCGAGTGAAGCCCTGCGATTGACGAGATCGAGGAGCGATCTGGCGTCCGTCTCGGTCGCGCGCGCAACGTCGACCAGGGCCCGGGCCTGAAGGAGCCTGTAGAACGCGAGGCGCGCGTCGATCCTCAGCCTCCAGCGCGCCGCTGAGCCCTCGGCCCGGCGGGCGTCGGCAGCGAAATCCGCGGCGTCGATGGCATTTGCGCGGGCCGGAAACCACGGAATCACCTGCGAGAGCGTGATGCCGGTCTCGGTGGCGCGGACCGAGGAATCGGTCACGGAGCGCCCCTGGCCGAGACTCAGCTCGAGCGTCGGGTCGGGGAACAGCCGCGCGACTCGCGACTCTGCCGCGGCGCTCTCATCGAATGCGCGGGCCACCTGCGCAGCGGGGTGCGATTGCAGGACGATCTCGACATACGTTTCGATCCGAAGCGGTTCGTCGGCACGGAGCGCGGAGGCCCCGCCGAGAACAGCAACCATAAACAACCGACACAGGTGGCCGGGAATCGACATCCATTTCCTCCCGAGAGTTCGCTGAGAACGCCGGGCACAGGAGCGGGCGCGGGAAACACGAGGCGCGCTGCGCCGCCGTCCCCTACTGCCTCTTCTTCTGTGCCGTTTCTACGCGACGAACCGCTTCGGGACGTGCAGGATGTCCGGCAGGTGCAAGTCGCCCGTCGCCCGCGCCACACGAGGGAGCTCACGGGTGGTCGTAACCGCGGGAGCCGGAAGCCGGGTGGCGCCCGGCGCATGCGGCTTCGCGTGCGTTCCGCACACACACGTCGCGCAGGCTGGCGAGCAGTGACCGGGGCCAATGTCGTCGTCGCACTTCTCGAAGCACTCCGCGCCGACGATCAGGGAGCCGAGATTCGTCTCCTGCATTAGGACCACGGCGCAGAGCGTGACGAGAAGCCTTCGCAACACGACGGTGGAGTTTACCGGATCATGTGGGCGCGCGATGAGAATTGCCAGTGGCACGTAGGGACTACAGAAACGCCCGCGGTTTCTTACTCAATCCCGGTCCCGTAGGCGGGAGGTTTATACGAAGGAACGAGCAAGGTTCGAGTCGATCGTCTCCTTGATGTTCACAGTACCGTCCGCGGCGTCGCCGTTAGGTATCCCGATGTGACCTGTACCTGGCCCGCATTTCGCGAAGGAAGTACTGCGAGAAGGCCGCGTGAAGCTGCCGCACCCAAGAAACGCTGCCCTCGATCTGCATGAACGCTCGGTGCTTCTGGTGGAGCCATTGGTGCTGGTAGTGAAACGTCGCGTTCCGAAACAGACGAAGCGCCTCTACGTTGGGCGAGGTAAGGAGTGGGTCTATGACCGGATCACTGAGGCCGAGTTCCCTCCACCCCTCGACGACCACGTATAGGCCTCCATACCAGTAAGACATGAAGGTGCCGGCCTTAGTGGCGAGGTAGGCGAAGCCGTCACCCTGGCGGCCCTCAGGCTCCGACAGGGCCTCCTCAAACCGATCCTTCATGAGGACCGACCACATGAAATAACGGTGCAGGGTCGGGAACGCCCGCGGATGAAATGTGGTACTCGCCATGCGCAACCTCAACGGTCTCGACTTCAGCGGCGAGAGTAACGTCTCAATGCGGGGTTAGGCTTCACGGGGGTACTTCTCGGTGCCCGCTCGAAACACTGTCTCGACGAAGTCGCTGAGGATAGCCACCGCACGCGCAGAGGTTGCCTCGGACACCACCAGACGCCCATCTTCGATCTTGAAGTCAGGACTCCGTCGAACGAAAGTCTCAACAGCGGCGCGCTTCGGGAAGTCTTCGAGAAGGCCAGACGAGTGAACGAGGCAGTTCCTTACCTCGATTAGCCCAGTCAGCGCCTGCCACTGCTCATTTGAAAGGCCTGGATCAAAGGCGCAGACCTTGGTGCAAAACGTCCGGAAGCGCTCGGCGTTGGACCCGGATAGGTCACCAAAAGTGAGCGGCGTACCGGTGATTCGCCGCAAGATCTCCACAATGGTCCGGAGCTCCCGTTCAAGGAAGACGACACAGGTGATTAGAAAGGACTCATGAAGGACCTGCGGAAACACTTCTTCGTATAGATAGGCGCGGTCGGTCGCGATCGCTTGAAGTGCATCGGGAAGGTCAGAGTCTGGCTCAGCCGCCTTCTTGAGAAACGCATGAATCGCTGTCGAATACTCCCGCAGAAGTGCCAGCTGTATGTCGGCGTCGACCGCGTGGCCGAAGAATTCATAGAAGGAAGAGTCGTTCATGATGTTGGCCTCGCACGCTCTAGCGTTTGGTCTCCGCTGTGACAGCGGTGCCTTCGGAACTACCGGCGGGACCAACGCTACTACCGCCGAGGTGTCGTCGGCTGTTGGTCGAAGAAGACGATTCCACCTCGACACCAGGTGGTGACGAAGAAGCTCCGGTCTGGGGTCCAACACGCCTCGCCGCCCTCGTACGGGGACGAGAAGAAGCGATTGCGCGCTAGTAGAACGGGAAAGAGCATTGAGGACTTCGGGAGAGGCACCACTCCGTAGAGACCGACGACGTCTCTCGTAAACCCGAACTCGAGGCGCCACTCCTGCCACGGCTGCTCCACGGCAGCGTCGAAGGCCACGGACTGGAGCAGACTGGACGCCAGAACGACAAGGCACTCCACCGTCTCCAACGGCATAGTAGGAAGATCAAGCGCTGGAAGCAGACGCTCCAGCTCCTGATGGAGGGCCACTGCACTCCCAGGTACCTCGAACTCATCGCGCTTGGGACCCGTACCTGTAATTGAAGCCTGCACCGCCTGAAGGAACTTGAGGAGGAGCCCACGGTCCTTCTCTCGGTGTGCCACGAAGTCACCGAGTTCCGCTACGAACGGCGCCGTTCCCTGTGCGTGACGCCTCAGGACTATGAGGAGTGCGAGCACGTCCGACTCGCCGAAGTCGCCAGAACACAGTCGGGCCACGAGTCCAGCCGCGAGCTGTCGCTCCTTCTTGTCCATCTCAGTCGCCTTCCTAGTTAGGAGCTTCGGACTTCATTGGTCCCACCGCCAGTCTTCGCCTTCCACCGGCGTGTGCTGTGCGTTCCTACCCCGCAGTGGACGGCCAAGCACCGCAGGTGACCCAGCCACCCCGTGTGGTAAGAGTCCGGGTATGCGCCGACGAAGACGAGGAGCTTGGGCCGAGCTGAAGCTACCCGAGTCAAGGCTCGGATGATCACCGCAGCGATCTGCCACGACCGCCAGCTCGGTCTGATGTGGACGAGGATCTGATCTTCTGGGATCCAGCACGTGGCCATGACCTCGCCGTACTCCGCGAACTCGTGCCACTTGTCGCTCAGGTGAAGAGACCGTCCGATTCGACGGCGGTCCTGCTCTTGGTCGGTCGCCATGCTCCCACCGATCAAAGCACGGGGAGCGGCGCTGAGGAAGTAGGTCGTCGTCGCGAGGGAAGGCACCTCCGTCGCCTTCGGTGCCGTGGAAACAGAGGACAGTAGCAACCCCCCGTGCTGTGGTCCGAAGAGACGGACCCCAGGGGGTCATGTACCTCGACCGTGACAAAGCTGCTTTAACAAGATAAAGCCAGTCTGACCCGAATCGCGTGCGGCGTGAAGCGCACCTTCGACCCGGCAGAAATCAATCTCCGGTGGTGAGTCATGTGGTCGGGGCGGGGCGCGTCGGGCCGGGACGTCTCTCCCTGCTCGCGCGGCAACCTCGCCATTGGCTGCAGACGCGTGCGCCGAACGTTCCGGGAAGGGGGACGACAACGACACCATCCTTGTGGGAGGCACCTCATGAGAACAGAGGACGTCGTACAAGCCGCTCGTCACGCGCTCGGGTACTGGGACTCGTCGTCGGACGAGGCCATCGCGAACCGCTACGAGGAGCAAGTGACCCGGGCGTGGCGAAACGCGCTGGAAAGACAGTTCCCCGGCCGCCTCAACTTCGAGGTGGAGCCAGTGTCCGGAGAGCACCGCAGCAGGATCGACGCGGTGGATTTCGTGGAGGGCGTCGCATACGAGTTCAAAGTTTCTGGCAAGAACCCGCATCATCGCTTCTTCCGCGACCTGTGGAAGGTCATTGCGCTCAACGCACAGGACGGGGTGACAGTTCGAAGACTCGTCTTCGTCGTCGGCAAGCCCGGCGACCGTGAGTTGTCCGACGCCTTTACGACACGCGTCCGCGAGGTCGCCGCACAGACGCTCGGCATCGAGACCGAGATCGTCGGGGTACTTCCTCCACACCGGCCGTCGCCGTTCGACAACGACGACTAGGAGTTCCCTCCCCCGGGCCTACGTCGCCACTTTCCTCTCCCACCCAAACTTTTCCCCTCCCCTCTCCCAACCGCGGTGACAGCGGTGCCGGCGGTGCCGGTATACCTTGACTGCTTCGCTACGTCAGGTCGTTCTCGCCGCGCCGGCGGCTACCGAGGTAGTGCGCCCAAGGAGACTTGTCAACGTCTTGACACCCATCGAGAAGCGCGCGGATACTTTCCGTGCGGCCCGACCCCGGGGCCGCACTCCTCCCGGACCCGGGGCTTAAACACGCCTGCCACGCAGTCCCCGATTATCTAGCCGCCGGTCGGCGCGGGGATTCGTAGACCGGACTTCGTAGCGCTCTGGGGAGGCAGAGAGTTTCCGCACTGCTCCGCATTCGAAAAGAGGAGCAGTGTATGGAACCTTCGACCCCAACCCCATCTTCAACGTGTTCGCCCTCGTCGTCGCCGAGTGAAGTGGCGCCGCACCACCGCACGCAACTCGAAGCCTCCGCCATCAAGCAGGAGGTCTGGGAAGCGCGGGGCGTCTTCTCGGTCGTCGACGCAGACGCCGCGAGGACCCTCGGGTTCTCACAGGCGCAGTCGCGCGTGCCCGCGCTCGTGTTCCCGCTCTTCGACCCGACCGGACGCGCCTCCGGGCACCAACTTCGACCTGACGCCCCGCGGCTCAGGGACGGCAAGCCCGCCAAGTACGAGTCGTTGCCCGGTCGCGCCCCCGTGCTGGACGTGAACCCCCTCTGCACGGCGAGGCTCGCCGACCCCGCGAACCGCCTCTGGATCACCGAAGGCGTCAAGAAGGGCGACGCGCTCGTGTCCGCGGGCGAGGTCGCGATGGCGATCAACGGCGTCTACGGCTGGCGCGGCAAGAACGGCTACGGCGGCGTCGCCGCGCTCCCAGACTGGGAGAACGTTCCTCTCAACGGGCGGGACGTGATCCTCGTCTTCGACTCCGACCTCTCAACGAACAGGAACGTGGCGACGGCCCTCATGAGGCTCGCCGCCTTCCTCAGGAGCCGCGGCGCGAGCGTGCGGACCGTGTACCTGCCGGCAGGCGCCGACGGCGCGAAGGTCGGCGTCGACGACTACCTGGCGGCGGGCGGCGCGTTGGACGCGCTCCTTTCCGAGCCGGCGCCCACCGAGGAGCACCGCGAACTCATCGTCTTCGAGAACGACGACGCCGAGCCCGCTCACCCGTTTAAGGTCACGCCAAACGGCATCGTCATGATGAAGCCGACCAAGAACGGCGGCGTCGTCGAGATCCTTCTCACGAACTTCACCGCCGAGATCGTCGAGGACGTGGAGCTAGACGACGGCGTCGAGTCCACACGGCACTACAGGATTCGCGCGGTCGTGGGTGGACGCGAGCGGACCGTTTCGGTGCCGGCGCACGAGTACCACTCGCTCGGCTGGATCCCGACGAAGCTCGGGGCGAGGGCCATCGTGTCGCCCGGCCTGGCCGCGCAGGACTGCACGCGAGCCGCGATCCAGTCCCTCTCCACAGACAGCCGGGAGCGGACAGTGTTTGCCCACCTCGGGTGGCGCGAGCGCGACGGCGAACTGTTCTACCTCCACGCGGGGGGCGCAATCACGGCGGAGGGGTTGCGCACGGACGTGGACGTCGAGGTCCCCGGCGGCCTCGAGCGCTACGCGCTGCCCGACCCGGAGTCCGTCGACCTCGCGGCCTCGTTCGCGGCGGTACGGAGGCTCCTGGAGACGCTGGGGGCGGTCCGCGGCTGGCGCCTACTCTCTCTCGTGCCCGCTGCCATTCTTGGCGAGATCGTACCGACGGACTTCGTCGCGTGGGTCTGGGGGAGGACCGGCACGTTCAAGAGCACGGCGGCGGCGCTCGTCTCGTGCTTCTTCGGGAAGTTTGACAGGCTGTCACTGCCCGGGAACTTCACGTCCACGGCGAACGCCACGCAGGGCATCGCGCACGCCGCCAAGGACGTCGTCTTCGTCGTAGACGACTTCGCGCCGGCCGCGAACCAGAGCCTGCAGTCGGTGCAGGACCAGACCGTCTTCAAGCTGATCCGCGCTGTCGGCGACCGTCACGGCCGCAACCGTATGCGCCCAGACCGCACCCTTGTCGGCGGCAAGCCGCCCCGCGGCCTCGTGCTCGTGACGGCGGAGCTTCCGCAGCCGGCCGGCCAGTCCACGCAGGCCCGAGTCTTTGAGATCCCGTGGGACAACGTCGGCATCAACAACGAAGCGCTTGCGTGGGCGCAGCAGGAGGCGCTCCTCTACGCGGGTGTCACCGCGGCCTTCGTCAAGGACGTGGCGAGCCGCTTCGCCGTCCTTCGCGAGGAGCTGCCGCGCCGCGTCGAAGCGCTCAGGTCGGAGTTCGTCGCGTCGCACCGCCGGGTCGCCGAGACCGCGTCGAAGCTCGTCGCGGCGGTGGAGGTCTTCCTCGACTTCGCGCACAGGTCCGGCTTGGTCTCGGAGGCGGAGAAGGCGTCGCTCAGGGGCGCCGCCGTCGAGGCGATTGCGGAGGCCGCGAGGGGCTCGAGCGAGGCCGAGATGGAGCGGAGTCCCATCACGTTGCTCTTGGAGGGGCTTCGCGCCGCCTTCAGCTTGGGGCAGGCCTATCTCGACCACGTGGTCGGAGGCCCCCCCTTGGTTGACAGGGAAAAGTGGGGGCGTGTCCATGGGGAGCCAGGGCCCCAGTCGGCTCTGATCGGGTGGCGCGACGAGAACCGCGGTCTGGTCTACCTCGTTCCCTCGGCGGCCCTCCTCGCGGCGTCGCGAGCCCTTGGCGGCGACATCGCGCTACCCCGTAGCGTCGCGGCCGTCGGCGCTCTCCTTCGCGCCGAACGCCTGCTTCACCACGCCGAGCCCGGTCGCTCGACGATCCTAATGCGGATCGGTCAGACGAGGCCTCGGGTCTGGACGCTGCGCGAGGACCACTTCGTCCCGAAGGACGAGCCTGAGGAGGCTCAGCCGAGCCCCGCGTGGGACATCGCGAGCGTTCCCCTGCCCGACGACGACCTCGTGCTCGAGGTGGAGCCCGCGAAGGCGAAGCGCAAGAAGCCCGTTGCGAAACCGCCGGCCGCGCCGGCGGCGGCGGTGCCGCCCACGACCGTACCGCCCGTGACGGCGGACGGCCAGACGAAGACAGCCGCGACTCCGGCCGCGGACGCCCCGCCGGTGCTGGAGGTCCCAGAGACGCCGACCGACGCGAAGTCGGAGGGCGTGCCGGACGACAGGAAGGAGCGCTAGCGAGAGAGGTCACGGACGGAGGCCCGACGTGTCGTCGCCGCCCAAGAGCGCAGGCGTGGCAGTCGTCGGCGAGGGGCGGCACCAGAACGGACAAGGTCTGGTGCCGCCTCTTGCGGAGGCCTTGGCGCGCGAGGTGCGCGCGGGCGCGGACGTGCCGCAGAGCGACGGGTTCGGTACCGAAGGCACCATTGGCACCGCGGTCCCAGAGGGGGAGGTTCCCCTCCCCGCGGGCCCCGACCCCTTCTTGCACGCCCGGCGCGAGGCCGCGCTGGTCGAGCTGCTGGCGACGGGCGTTGTGGCGTTCTTGAAAGACGTCACGTCCAACGACGAGCTACCGGACGACGACGGTGTCTTGTCGGAGGACGGCTTTGCATGTTCGAATTTTCTGTTCGAGCAGGCCGAACCCACAGTTCTCGAACAGGAAGAGGACCCGTGACGACGAACGGCTTCACGCCCGAGAAGAGGTGCGGGCTCGTGGTCCGCGTCTCCACCGACCGGCAGGCCCAGAACGACGAAGGCTCGCTGGTCACCCAGAAGCAGCGCCTCAGGGAGCGGATCGAGTCCAAGCGCAAGCAGGGCGAAAACTGGCGAGAGGCCGAGATCTACGAGCTGCGCGCCGTCTCTGGTAGCACGTCGCTCAACAACCCGGAGATGCACCGGCTCCGAGCCGACATCCAGGCTAGGCGCGTGAACGTTGTTCTCGCGACGGACCTGTCCCGGATCAGCCGCTCCCTTCCGGACTTCCTGCAGTTCTTCACATTCGCCACCGGGCACGGCGCCGAGGTGGTCTGCCTCCATCCTGACCTCGACTCGACGACGCCGTCCGGCAAGGCAATGACGAGGATCATCATGGTCTTCGCCGAACTCGAGAGGGATCAGGTGTGCCAGCGCAACCGCGAGTCCACCTTCGCTCGGGCGCAACGGGGGCTCTGGAACGGCGGACACATCTTTGGCTACGACTTGCCCGAGGGGAAGAAGGGCACCCTCGTCGTGAACGAAAGGCAGGCCGAGATCGTGCGGCTGGCGTTCTCCATCTATGAGACGACCGGCTCCATCCTCGAAACCTCCAAGGAGCTGACTGCGCGTGGCTTCCGCACGGAGGCGTACACGTCGCGGCGCGACAGGTCCCACGCGAGCGTTGCGTTCGGGTACACGAAGACCCGCTGGCTCCTCCAGAACAAGGCGTACGTCGGCGTGCGCGAGGTCAACAAGAAGAACAAGACCGTCGATCCCGAGACGCTCCCCGAGAGCCAGCGGTACCGCGAGGTCAAGGCGAACTGGGAGCCGATCCTCGACCGCGAGACGTTCGACCGTGCGCAGAGGCTCCTGACCGCCAACACGCTCTCGGCCCGGAACGTCGCGAAGCAGGTCCGTCACGTGTACGTGTTCAACGGCGGGCTCCTCTACTGCGAGGCCTGCAAGAAGCAGATGGAGGGGCGGTCGGGGACGTCGCGGATGAAGAGGCCCTACTTCTACTACTTCTGCAAGGTCTGCAAGCTCAGGATCCCCGCGGGCGAGGTGGAGAAGGTCGTGCTGTTCCGGATCCGGGAGCTGGCGAAGAAACCCTCGCTCCTCACGCCTCTTGTCGCCGAGACCAACCGCCGCCTAACCGAGGAGTTGCCGGAGTTGGAGTCCCGGAGGAAGGCCGCGGTGCAGGAACTCGGCGCCGTGGCCGCGGACGCCGACGCGACCTTCCGGCACGCCGCCGCACTCGACGCCTCCGCGGCCTCGGTCTTCGTCAGGGAGAAGCTCGAGAAGCTCGCGGTGCAACGGAAAGGCCTCGAGTCCACGGTCGCCGAACTCGACGACGCCATCGACAAGATCCGGAAGACTGCCGTGGACCAGGAGAAGGTCGTCACGGCGATCAACCACTTCCGGAGGGTCTACGCCAAGCTGCAGCCCTACCAGCGCAAGGAGCTGATCCGGCTCGTGGTCGCGAGGGCAGAGGTCTCGGAGTCGAGCCTCCGTCTCCAGTTCCACGGCAACCCCGCGTCGGAGGAGGTCTTCGAAAAAATCAAAGCGCCGGAAGGGGTACCCCTCCGACGCTTTGAGCCAGTGAAGTGGCTCCGCAGGTAGGACTCGAACCTACAACATCTCGGTTAACAGCCGAGTGCTCTACCATTGAGCTACTGCGGAATGTGAAAGAGCGGGGGCTCTCCGCACGCGCGGGCCGCGCGAAGGCCGCGCATCGTACGGTTCGCGCCTCTCCGCGTCAAGCCTTCGGGATTCAGCTGTCGTAGCTCCATGAAAGTGTCCCCTCGATAACTCGATAGAAATGTCCCCTTGGAAGAGGGGGCATGGATGGAGGGGATCGTGGGGCTGAGCTTGAAGGAGAGAGCGCGGCTGGTGGAGTTCGAGCAGGTAAAGGCCG
>JBGASW010000002.1:0-405000 GCA_044229475.1 Thermoanaerobaculia bacterium
CACGACGGCGCGCGAGACCGTGACGCGCGCGATCGCGAGCGTCATCGAGATGCCGCGCGGGTCCGGCAGGGCGCGTGCGAGCGCGGACGCGATCTGCGTCGCGCGCCCCTCCTCGTCGGGGCCGGACGGGCCGCGGCTCTCCGGCCGCTCCCGCGGGGCCTTCGTCTTGAAGAACGGCGCGCCGCCCGCGCGGCGGGCCGCCTCGCGCACGACCTCCCGCAGCGCGTCGGGACCGTCCCCGTCGCAGGCGACGAGGAGGGAGTCCTTCCCGCGCGTCACGCGGACGGCGGTCCCGCTCTCCTCGACGATCGACGGCGACTGGAGCCCGGCTTCCGTCGCGCTCCACGCGATCGTGCGGCGACGCTCGCGGAACGCCTCGCCCCCCTCGCCGCGGCGGAGCATCCCGGAGACGATGCGGACGGCGTCCTCCGCGTCCTCGCGGAAGACCGTGACGGCGTCGCTCAACACGGGGGATTGTAGAAGCGCCCCGCGATCCGACGACGGGGGTCCGGCGAGAGGCGTATATAGGGAAGAAGAGCCATGAAGGTTGTTTTCGGGTTTCTCCTCGTTCTGGTGCGAGTCGGCGGCCTGGCCGGGCCGCCGGCCGCGACGCTGTCCGTGCGCGTCGCTCCGGCCCTCGATCCGCAGGGTGCCGCCTGGATCGTGCAGCTTTTCGAAGAATCTCCTGAAGGTCGGAAACCCGTCGACGAGCGCCCCGTCGACGCGGGCGGGATGTGGACGTCGACCGCGGCGCGGGCGGGCGCACGGTACTGCCTCCGCGTTTCGACGGCAGCCGGTGCGGGATGGTTCGCGGACGAGAAATCCTTCGAATGGTCCGGAAGCGAACCGAGCGGCCGGCCCCGCGAAATCCGCCTTTCGTCGAGCGCGTTTCGCGCGAGGCTCGTCCTCGGGAAGAAGCCCCTCTCGGCGCGCGTGACGTTCACGGACCGCGAGGGCCTCGTCTCGGTGCCGTTCGCCGCGAAGACGGACGGGACGTTCGAAGGCGTCCTCCCGCGCGACGGCTGGTGGAGCGTGACGGTCGCCGCGGACCGCCCGCACTTCAAGACGACGTTCGACGTGAAGGTGGACCCGGTCTTCCGCGACGGCACACCGCCGGACGTCGAGATCCGTGTCGTGAGCAAGGCCATCCAGGGCGAGATCGTGGACCTCAGGAACGTGCGCGTTCCTGTCGCATCGCTTTCCGTCATGGGAAACGGGAATTCGGATTCCATGAAGGTGGAGGGAGGTTCGTTCAAATGGGCGCGCGTCGTCGACGGGTGGATGTCCGTCTTTGGCTCGGCCTCGGGCCGGGGCTCGTTTGACCAGTCTCCCATCCGAAGGATCCGCGTCTCCGGCGGCTGGGTCGATCCCGGGTTCATCGCGCTCGAGATCCGGCCGACGTATGTGCTGAAGGGGCGCGCCGTCCTTGGGTCGGGCGAGCCGGCCGCGAATGCGCGCATCCGCCTGCTCTCTTCCACCTTCAATGAAAACCTCCGAACTCCGGCCGACGGCCGCTTCCAGATGACGGTCCGGGGCGGCGGCGAGAGCGCGTGTCTCCTTGTCGTGGACCCCTCGAAGGCCGCCCGGCTCGTGCCGGTCCCGGCCTCGGAGAGCGAGCAGGACGTGCCGGTCGCCGCCTCGCCGGGCACGCTCTCCCTGGAGTTCACGCCTCGCGGAGAGCGCCGGTTCCTGGAGCTTGCCGCGAACGGCTGCAACCTGCCGTCGTTCTTCTTCCGCGAGATCACGGGGGCGAAGAGCGCGGTCTCCGGGATGACGTCCACTTTCTCGTTCCGAGCTTCCGCGGGCTCTTATTCCCTTTGCGGGCTCGAGTACGGCGATCTCGAGGACGACGCCGAGATCCCACCGGAGGCCTGCGTCTCGGGCGTCCTCCCGCCCGGCGGCACCCTCTCGTTGCGACTCAATCCGTAAAGCGCGACGGTTTCGAGGGTGGGATATCCTCGAACGTCCTATGGCCTTGTCAGACGCCCGGCTGGCCGCGCAGGCCGCGTACGTGGCGCGCCGCATCCTTTCCGAGGGGCTCGTGAAGACGGCCGCGGCCGCGGAACTGCGGCGGGCGCTCGAGACCGCCCTCGTGGAAGACCGCGACCGCGAGCGGGCCCTGGACGACGACGTGAAGAAGATCCTCGCGCAGAACGCGGCGACGATCCGCGGCGCGGGAGTGGACTACGCGGAGATGTTCCGGAAGGCGAAGAAGATGCTCGCCGCCCAGAAGAAGATCCCGCTGTAAAGGGAGACCCATGACGCGGTCGATCGACGAACGGCTCGCGACGCTCGAAGCCCTGAGGGAGAAGTCGCGGCTCGGGGGCGGCGTGGAGCGCCGCGAAAAGCAGCACAAGGCCGGAAAGCTCACGGCGCGCGAGCGCGTCGAGCTCCTCGGGGATCCCGGCTCCTTCGACGAGATCGACCCGTTCGTCGTCCACCGCGCCCGCGACTTCGGGATGGACGACCCCGCGAACGAGATCCCGGGCGACGGCGTCGTCGCGGGCTCCGTCCGCGTGGAGGGCCGGCCCGTCTTCGTCTTCGCACAGGATTTCACGGTCTTCGGCGGGTCGCTGTCCGAGACGAACGCCGCGAAGATCTGCAAGCTGATGGACCTCGCGATGAAGGTCGGGGCGCCGCTCGTCGGCCTCAACGACTCGGGCGGCGCGCGCATCCAGGAGGGCGTCGTCTCCCTCGGCGGCTACGCGGACATCTTCCTGCGCAACACGCTGGCCTCGGGCGTCGTCCCCCAGATCAGCGCGATTCTCGGTCCGTGCGCGGGCGGCGCCGTCTACTCGCCCGCGATCACGGACTTCGTCCTCATGGCGCGCGGGACGAGCTCGATGTTCGTGACCGGACCCGACGTCATCAAGACCGTCACGCACGAGGACGTCACGAAGGAGGCGCTCGGCGGCGCCGACACGCACGCCTCCGTCTCCGGAGTCGCGCACGTCGTCGCGGACTCCGACGCGGACTGTCTGAGCCGGATCCGGACGCTCCTCGGATTCTTCCCCTCGAACAACCAGGAGGACCCGCCGAGGCGCGAGAACGGCGATCCGGTGGACCGCGAGGATCCCGAGCTCGACCGCGTCGTGCCCGCGGCTCCGAACCAGCCGTACGACATGATCGGGCTCATCAAGCGGATCGTGGACGACGGGGAGCTCTTCGAGATCCACGCGGACTACGCGAAGAACATCGTCGTCGGGTTCGCGCGCCTCGGCGGCAAGCCGGTCGGGATCGTCGCGAACCAGCCGGACCACCTCGCGGGCGTCCTCGACATCGACGCTTCCGTGAAGGGCGCCCGGTTCGTGCGGTTCTGCGACGCCTTCAACATCCCGCTCGTCACGTTCGAGGACGTCCCGGGCTTCCTGCCGGGCACGAAGCAGGAGTTCGGCGGGATCATCCGCCACGGCGCCAAGCTCCTCTACGCGTTCGCCGAGGCCACCGTCCCGAAGCTCACGGTCATCACGCGAAAGGCTTACGGCGGCGCCTACTGCGTCATGTCGTCCAAGCACATCCGGACGGACTTCAACTACGCGTGGCCGACGGCCGAGATCGCCGTCATGGGCGCCGAGGGTGCCGTCAACATCCTCTACCACCGCGAGCTCGCGGCCTCGAAGCATCCCTCCGAGGCGCGGGCGGAGAAGATCGCCGAGTACGAGGAGGCGTTCGCGAACCCCTACGTCGCGGCGCGGCGCGGCTACGTCGACGACGTGATCGCGCCCCGGACGACGCGGCCGCGCCTCATCCGCGCGCTGGACCTTCTTGGGAACAAGCGCGAAGTCATGCCGCAGAAGAAACACGGGAACATCCCGCTGTGAGCGCGCCGCGGCTTCTCATCGCCAACCGCGGAGAGATCGCCGTCCGGATCATCCGCGCCTGCCGCGACCTCGGGGTCTCGCCGGTGGCCGTTTATTCCGAGGCCGACCGCGGGTCGCTGCACGTCCGCCTCGCGGACCACGCCGTCGCGATCGGCCCGCCGCCCGCCCGTGAGAGCTATCTCGTCCCGGAAAAACTGATCGCGGCGGCCCGGAAAACGGGCGCGACGCTCGTCCACCCGGGGTTCGGCTTCCTCTCCGAGAACGCCGCGTTCGCACAGGCCGTCATCGACGCGGGTCTCACGTGGGTAGGGCCGCGGCCGTTCTCGATCGCCGCGATGGGCAGCAAGACCGAATCCCGCCAGCGGATGCTCGCGGCGGGCGTCCCCGTCGTCCCCGGCATGACGACGCCCGCGGCGTCGGCGGCGGAGGTCGCGGCGTTCGCGAAGGAGAACGGCTACCCGCTCCTCCTCAAGGCGGCGGCGGGCGGCGGCGGCAAGGGCATGCGCGTCGTGCGCGCCGAGTCCGAGGTCGCGGAGGCGTTCGCGCGCACGCAGAGCGAGGCCAAGTCCTACTTCGCCGACGACCGCGTCTACGCCGAGCTCTTCGTCGAGCATCCGCGCCACATCGAGGTCCAGATCCTCGGCGACGCCACGGGAAAGGTCCTCGCGATCGGCGAGCGCGAGTGCTCGCTCCAGCGCCGCCACCAGAAGGTCCTGGAGGAATGTCCGTCGGCGGCCGTCTCGCCCGAGCTGCGCGCGAAGATGGAAGCCGTCGCGGTCGCGGCCGGGAAGGCCGTCGACTACGTCTCGGCGGGCACCGTCGAGTTCCTCCTCGCCAAGGACGGGCGGTTCTTCTTCCTCGAGATGAACACGCGCATCCAGGTCGAGCACCCCGTCACGGAGATGGTCTACGGTGTGGACCTCGTCGCCGAGATGATCCGGATCGCGCTCGGCCGGCCCATGTCGTTCGCCGAAAAGCCCGCGCTGCGCGGGCACGCGATCGAGTGCCGCGTGTACGCCGAAGACCCGGGGCGCGCGTTCGCCCCGTCGCCGGGCCGCATCACGGCGCTGCGCTGGCCCGGCGGGCCGGGGATCCGCGTGGACGCCGGCCTCACGGCGGGCGACGTCGTCCCGCTCGACTACGACCCGATGGTCGCGAAGATCACGGCCTGGGGCGTGGACCGCGACGAGGCGCGCCGCCGGATGCTCCGCGCGCTCGCGGAGACGCGCATCCAGGGCATCCAGACGTCCGTGCCGTTCTTCGTCTCCCTCCTGAACGACCCGCGCGTCGAGAAGAACGACATCTCGACCCAGTTTCTCGACACCTACAAGTACGAGCCGCCCGTCGCGGAAGAGGGCCTGCGGGACCTCGCGCTCTCGGCGGCCGTCCTCGAGGCGCTCGAGCAGACGAAGAGCGTCCGGCCGCAGACGAAGGGCGCGGTTCCGGCACCGTGGCGAACGGTCCGGCCGACCCACGGGGTGCGTTGATGAAATACCACGCGAGATTCCCAGGCGCCGCTCCGGGCGGCGTCGCCCTCCGCGTGGAGGCCCCGTCTCCGTCCTACGAGATCGAGACCGAGGGCCGGGTCCTCGCGGGCAACGCGCGCCGGCTCGGAGACGGCGTGTGGTCCCTCGTGACCGCGGAGGGCCGACAGGCCGAGGTCCGGATCGAGCGGACGCCCGACGGCAGGATGCGCGTGCGCATCGGCGCCGTCACGTTCGAGTTCGACCTCCTCGACGAGCTCACGGCGCGGGCCCTCCTCGCGACCGGGGGCCGAGCCGTGAAGAGGGCCAAGCACGTGGCGGCCGCGATGCCGGGCCGCGTGCTGCGCGTCCTCGTCGCGGCGGGAGACACGGTCACGGCGGGGCAGCCGCTCGTCGTCCTCGAGGCGATGAAGATGGAAAACGAGGTCAAGTCGCCTCAGGACGGCGTCATCTCCGGGATCGCCGTCACGGCGGGGCAGCCCGTCAACGCGGGCGAAGTGCTCGTCCGGTTCGCGGCGGACCCGGCCTGACGGCCCGGGGAGGTTTCCGGGGGCGGGGAGATCGCTTAATCTCCGCCCCATGAAGACGCTCGCCCGCACCGCCGCCGCGCTCCTCTTCGTCCTCGGCCTCTCGTGCCACGCCGCCCAGACCGCGCCGCCGCCGGCCGCCGCCAAGCCGGCCGCCGCGAAGACCGATCCGCTCACGGAGTGGGTCGAGGGGCTCTTCGCCTGGGGCGCCGGCCAGACCACGGTCGAGGAGATCACGACGGTCAAGATCCCGAACACGAGGATCTACCTCGCGAAGCGGACGTACGCGCAGGACCCGCGCATGAACGACCAGGCGCACCTCTTCGTGGAAGACGGCGGCAAGGTGCTCGTCGGCGACATCTTCTACGACGAGGACCGCGCGAAGGCACCCGCGCCCGTTCGCACCGACGCGGATCTCGCGAGCATGCGCGGGAAGGTGAGACAGTTCCTGATCGGCGGCTTCAACCTCGTCCTCGATCCCGCGACCGACCGCAAGAACTGGAAGGGCGTGACGGTGCGGACGGACACGGGCTACGGGTCCACCCCGATGAGCGCCTTCATCAAGGCGGACGACGGGACGCTGCTCGTCCTCGGCCGGTTCTGGGACCGCAACCGCTCGATCGCCGAGCAGCGGCGGGAGGGAATCAGGCTCGCCGGCACTCCGATGACGGGCCCTGCGGACGCGAAGGTCACGGTCGTCGAGTACTCGGACATGCAGTGCGGCTTCTGCAGGAAGCGCACGGCGGACTTCGACGCCCTCGTTTCGAAGCTTTCCAAGGAGCTGAAGATCAAGCGCTACGTCAAGTCGTTCCCGCTCACGTCCGCCCACCCCTGGGCGTTCCGGGCGGCGTCGGCCGGGCGCTGCTTCTTCGACCTTCAGGGCGCCGAGTCGTTCTTCCGCTGGAAGGCGCAGGTCTACGCGAAGCAGGACGAGCTCAGCGTGCCGGGCGTGGACGCGTTCGCGATGGACTACGCGTACGCGAACGAGATCCCGGACGCGCAGTTCCGGTCGTGCTACCTGCAGTCGAAGTCGAACGACAAGATCCACGCGGACCTGACCGAGGGCTGGGCCCTGCGCGTCCGCTCGACGCCGACGTACTACATCGACGGCGTCTACGTCTCGTGGTTCGCGGACAACCTCATGGAGGAGTTCCTCCGGACGACGTACCTCGGCGGGAAGGGCCTCCCCTTGCCCGCGAGCTCACCGGCTGCGGCAGGAACGGCGAAGCACTAGAAGCGCGCGAGCGCCCCGCCGCTCTTCACCTTCTAAGAAGTCTTCTCTTCTCTTAATTCCTGAACGGCACCTGGACGGCCATCCAGGTCTTCACCCGGACGCCGTTCTTCGTCGCGGGCTTCCAGCGCCACTGCTCGAGCGCCTGAACGCTCGAGGCGCCGAGTCCGACGCTCGGCGTCACGTCTCTCAGGATCTCGATCTTCGCCGGCTTGCCGGTCTCGTCCACGAGGACGCGGAGCAGGACCGTCCCGGAGACGCGCCGCTGCTTGGCCAAGAGCGGCACGGCCGGGCTCACCTGGCGCGTGGACACGGGGGGCGTGTCGCAGGCCTCGATGTCCACGACGTCGCCTTCCTTCACGGCGGGGGCGGTGGGCGCGGCGGCGGCGGCAGCCTGGGCCTCTTCCCGTCTCTTCGCGGCTCCCTCGCGGGCGAGGCGTGCGGCCTCCTCGCGGTCGGCGCGGTCGCGCGCAGCCCTCGCCGCGTCCTCGGTTTCGCGAGCCTTGCGGGCTTCTTCGGACACCTGCTCGATTTCGGCCTGCTTCTTCTTCGCGGCGGAGTCCTGCTGCTTGGCCGCGCGCGCTTCCTGCTTCCTGAGCTCCTCGTCGAGCTTCTTCTGCACCGCGGCCTGGAAGAGCGGGTCGTCCTTGCCGACGACGACGGGCGCGGGCGTCGGAACCGGAGTCGGGGGCGCCGGCGTCGGCTTCGGAGCCGGCGTGGGCGCGGGCGCCGGCGGCGGGGCCGACGGCCGGAGCGCGACGTAGCCTCCTGCTCCCAGGACGACGACGGCGCCGAGGGCCACCGCCCACACGGGGACGCCGCCCAGCGGCTTCTTCGGGGGAGGCGTCATCGTCCGGAGCGGCGCGCCGCCTTTCGCGGGCGCGGGCCGCACGGGCTGCGGAGGCACGACGGGCGCGCGGCGCGAGCCCGTCGTCGAGTCCACCTTTCGTGCCGGTGCGGGAGGGTCCGCTTTCGGGCCGCTCCCGCTCGACTCGACACGGCGGCGGCCGCTCGTCTCGGAGGTGGACCGGGACGCCGCGATCGCAGCAGGGTCGAGCGCCTCTTCGGCGCCGATCTCCGCCTGCTCGCGCTGGATCGCGCGCTCGAAGTTCTTCTGGAGGAAGAACGCGAGGTTGAAGGACGACGGCGCGTAGGGACCGCCGTAAAGAAGCGCCGAGAGATCGCGCCGGAAGCCCGCGATGCTGCGGTCGCGCGTCGCGGGGTCCGGGTGGAGCACACGGCGCAGGAGGCGCCGGATGTCCTCGGGAACCGGCGAGCCGTCCACGGCGAGCGTGGACGTGTCGACCGCTTCGAGCGCGACGCCGGGAAGAGGGGGCTTGCCCGTGAGCGCCTCGAAGAGGATGGCGCCGACGCTGTAGAGGTCGCCCGGCACCCCGGGCTTTCCGGACGCGAGGACCTCGGGCGCGATGTAGGGCGCGAACGCCTGGCGGGCGCGCGCGACGCCGAGCGAGGGAAGGAGACCCGGCCCGAGGCCGTACCCGAAGACGCGCGCCTCGCCCTCGTTCGACACGGAGACGAACGACGGCACGAGGAAGCCGTGCGGGGCGCCCGTGAACCGTTCGACGGGGGCGCCGGCCTCGAGCGCGGTCAGGAGGCGTTCGGCGATGAGGAGCCCGTGTTCGGCGGGCATCACGGCCCCGAGGACGCGCGCACCGAAGAGCGCGTCGAGCGTGCGGCCCTCGACGTACTCGATCGCGAGGAACGGTGTGTCGTCGACGACGCCCATGACCGTGCCCTTCGCGACGGCCGGCCCCCGGACCTCGTCGACAAGGTGCACGGCCGTCTCCATCGCGGCGAGGAGGGCCGCCCGGTCCACGGCCGCGGACGTGAAGGTCCGGAAGAGGTAGAAGGGGTGCAGCCGGGGCGCTCCCGCCGTCCCGCCGCGCCACACCTCTCCGAACGGATCGCTTCCGATCGCGCGCGTCAGGACGTACGGCCCGAAAGGCCGCGGACTGGATGCGGAAGCGCTCATCAGACTCCGGTCGGGTGCGTCTCAGTCTACCAGTCCGATCCGGTCAGGGAGTCGCGCGCTCCTCGCGGGCCGCCCGCTTGGCCTGGTGGTATCGGGTCACGTTGCGCTGCTGGTCTTCGTAGTCGCGCGAGAAGAGGTGCGAGCCGTCTCCCGCGGCCACGAAGAAGCGATAGTCGACGTCCGCGGGCGCGACCGCGGACCTCAGCGATGCGAGCCCGGGGCTGCAGATCGGACCGGGCGGAAGGCCGGCGCGCACGTAGGTGTTGTAGGGCTCGTCCACCGTGAGCTCCGAGCGCGCGAGCGCGCCGCGCCACCGCCCGAGCCGCTTGAGGGCGTAGATCGTGGTCGGGTCGCACTGGAGGAGCATTCCGGCCTTCAGCCGGTTGCGATAGACGCCCGCGACGATCGGGCGTTCGGCGGGGAGGGCGGTCTCCTTCTCCACGAGCGACGCGAGCGTCGTCGCCTCGAGGATGCCGAGCTTTTCCGACTTGGCCTTCTCGGCGAAGTCGGCCGGGAGGCGGCGCGCGAACTGTCGCGTCATGGCGGACAGGATCTCCCGGGCGGTCATCGAGCGCGTGACCGTGTACGTGTCGGGGAACAGGAAGCCTTCGAGCGTCGGGGCGCCGGCGGGGACGCCCTCGAACTCGGCCGGGCGCGTGAAGAGGAATTCGTAGTCCCTCTGGGCTGCGAAGCCTTGCGAGTAGAAGAGCGCGAAGATCTCCTCGGCGGCGAAGCCTTCGGGCACCGTGATCCGGTACGTCACGACGTCGCCCGCGACGAGCGCGAGGACCACCTGGTCGGGGGCGCGCGGCCCCGCGAAGCGATATTCGCCGGCCTTGAGCGTCTTGCCGCGGTGGAGAACCTTCAGGGCGACGAGGCCGAGCCGCCAGTCGCGCAGGACGCCGACGCTCTCGAGGTGCGCGAACACGGTGGCCGACGGCGTCCGCGGCGCGATCGATACGATGACCTCGTCGCCCGTGTAGCCCTTGTACGGGGCGCGGACGCCGTAGAGCAGGAGCCCGAAGCCGACCGCGCCCGCGAGGAGCGCGAAGAGGGCGACCCACACGAGGAGCGGGATGAGGTGGCGCTTGTGGATCGCGGCCGTGCGCTTCACCGTGGGCCTCTCACGCGGATCCTCCCGGGTGCGCGGCGAACCAGTCCCGGAGGAGGACCGCGGCGGCCTCGGCGTCCCTCAGCCCGGCCCGGCCGCGGGCGGGAACGCCCGCGTCGTCGAGCGCCGCGTCGGCGGCGACGGACGTGAGCGCCTCGCCGTGCAGATCGACGGGGAGCCCGGAGGCCTCGCCGAGCCGGCGCGCGAAGTTGCGTGCGCGGCGCGCGATCGCGCCTTCGCTCCCGTCGAGGTTGCGCGGGAGGCCGACGACGACGCGCGCCACCTCGCGCTCCTTCGCGGCGCGCGCGACGTCCGCGGCCGCCCGGGCGTCGCTCGTCCGGGCGACGGCGCCCACCGGGACGACGACGCGCCCGGTCTCGTCCGAAACCGCGAGGCCGATCCGCTTCTCGCCGAAGTCGACCGCGAGGACGCGCACGAGTCTCATCGTAGGAGCGCGCCTCTTCGAAGTCCACTCCGGATACAATCCTCGTCCTTCGGCGGCGCCCGCCGCCTCGGAGAAACCAGGATCATGAGTCAAGACGTCTTCATTCTCTCCGCCGCCCGCACGCCGATCGGCTCCTTCCTCGGTTCGCTGTCCACGCTCCCCGCGCACGCGCTCGGGGCCGTCGCGATCAAGGCCGCCGTCGAGCGCGCCGAGGTCGCCGCCGCGCGCGTCGAGCACGTCTGGATGGGCAACGTGCTGCAGGCGGGCCAGGGCCAGGCGCCGGCCCGCCAGGCGCTTCTCGCCGCAGGGCTCGCCAAGGGCACGGGCGCCGTGACGGTCCACAAGGTCTGCGGCTCGGGGATGCGCGCCGTCATGGACGCCGCGAACGCGCTCCGGTGCGGCGAGTTCGAGCTCGCGGTCGCGGGCGGCATGGAGTCCATGTCGAACGCTCCGTACCTGCTCCCCAAGGGCCGCCTCGGGCTCCGGATGGGCCACGGGCAGCTCCTGGACTCAATGATCTCGGACGGCCTTTGGGACCCGTACAAGAACATCCACATGGGCGTCTGCGCCGAGATGTGCGCCGAGAAGTACGCGTTCACGCGCGAGGCGCAGGACGCGTTCGCGCTCGAGAGCTACCAGCGCGCGCGCCGCGCGAACGAGTCGGGCGACTTCAACGCCGAGTTCGCACCCGTGACGATCGAGGGCAAGAAGGGCGCGACGGTGGTCGACCGCGACGAGGAGCCGTTCGCGACGCCGCTCGAGAAGCTCGAGAAGATGGGATCGCTCAAGCCCGCCTTCCAGAAGGAAGGCACCGTGACCGCCGCGAACGCCTCGAAGATCAACGACGGCGCGTCGGCCCTCGTTCTCGCGGGCGAGAAGGCCGCGGCGTCGGCCAAGCCGATCGCGCGGATCCTGTCCCAGGCGTCGTTCGCCCAGGAGCCCGAGTGGTTCACGACGGCGCCCGTCGCGGCCGCGAAGAAGGCCGCGGAGCGCGCGGGTCTCCCCCTCGCGTCGATCGATCTCTTCGAGGTGAACGAGGCGTTTGCGGTCGTCGCGATGGCGTTCGTGAAGGACCTCGACCTCGACCCGAACAAGGTGAACGTGAACGGCGGCGCGGTGGCGCTCGGCCACCCGATCGGGGCCTCCGGCGCCCGGATCCTCGCGACGCTCGTCCATGCCCTCAAGGCGCGCAAGAGGAAGTACGGTCTCGCGTCCATCTGCATCGGGGGCGGAGAAGCGACCGCGGTGGTCGTCGAAGCGCTCTGACGGGATAATCGGGCCGTGATCGACAAGGTCGTGAGGGGAGCGAGCCCGGCGGAGGCGGCGGCGAAGGCCGTCCTCGACGTGCCGTCCGGTGCGACGCTCGTCGTAGGCGGCTTCGGCCTCTGCGGGATCCCGGAGAACCTCATCCTCGCGCTCGCGGCCTCGGACGTCTCGGGCCTCACGTGCGTGTCGAACAACTGCGGCGTGGACGACTGGGGCCTCGGGCTCCTCCTCGGGAAGAAGAAGATCCGGAAGATGCTCTCGTCCTACGTCGGCGAGAACGCCGAGTTCGAGCGCCAGTACCTCGCGGGCGAGCTCGAGCTCGAGTTCTGCCCGCAGGGCACGCTCGCCGAGCGCATGCGCGCCGGCGGAGCCGGGATCGCGGGCTTCTACACCCCCACGGGCGTCGGGACGATCGTGGCCGAGGGCAAGGAGACGAAGGTCTTCGACGGCAAGGAGTACCTCCTCGAGCGCGGCATCGTCGGCGACTTCGCGCTCGTCGCCGCGTGGAAGGGCGACCGGCTCGGGAACCTCGTCTACCGGAAGACGGCCCGCAACTTCAACCCGATGGCCGCGACGGCGGGGAAGATCACGATCGCCGAGGTCGAGCAGCTCGTCGAGCCGGGGGAGATCGATCCGGACGAGGTCGACACGCCCGGCATCTTCGTCCAGCGCGTCGTCGTCGCGCCGCGCGTCAAGCGGATCGAGCGGCGGACCGTGAGGAAAGGCTGATGGCGAAGCTCGACCGCGACGGCATCATCCGCCGCGCCGCGCAGGAGCTGCGCGACGGGATGGTCGTGAACCTCGGCATCGGGATGCCGACGCTCGTCTCGAACTTCATCCCCGCGGGGATGGAGGTCATCCTCCAGTCCGAGAACGGCATCCTAGGGATGGGCCCGTATCCGACCGAAGCCGAAGTCGACCCGGACCTCATCAACGCGGGCAAGGAGACGGTGACCGTCATCCCGGGCGCCTCGTTCTTCTCGTCCGCCGATTCCTTCGCGATGATCCGCGGCGGCCACGTCGACCTCTGCATCCTCGGCGCGATGCAGGTCGACGCCGAGGGCTCGATCGCGAACTGGATGATCCCGGGCAGGCTCGTGAAGGGCATGGGCGGCGCGATGGACCTCGTCGCGGCCACGCGCCGGATCGTCGTGACGATGGAGCACGTCGCGAAGAACGGCGAGAAGAAGATCCTGAACCGCTGCACGCTGCCGCTCACCGGGCGCGGCTGCGTGCACCGCATCGTCACGGATCTCGCCGTCCTCGACGTGAAGAAAGGCGGGGGCCTCGTCCTCGTCGAGCGCGCTCCGGGCGTCTCCGTCGAGGAGATCCGCGCCGCCACCGAGCCGCCCCTGGACGTTTCGGGCGACGTGCCCGAGATGAAGGTCTGACTGGCCTCCGTCTTGCGGCGCGTCACGTGATGCGTCGAATCGGCCTCGTCCTGCTCGGGTTCCTGGCCGCGGGGCGCGCGTTCTCCCAGTCCTCCTTCGACACGGACCCGTTCGCCTCGCGCTTCCGCGAGAAGGGCGGGTTCGAGGTGAAGTTCAAGCTCCCCGAAAAGGGCGGCTCGATCCGCATCGCGATCGACGCGGGGGAGGAAGGCGGCCCGCAGGGGCGGCAGACCGTCGTGGACGAGGACCTCTTCACGGCCGACGCTCCGCCCGGCAAGTTCGTCACGGTCGAGTACCAGGACATCCGCCTCACCGCGCGCCGCGTCACCGGGAGCCTGAAGCGGCGCACGGTCGTCGCGGAGGGCGACGTGACGCTCGTGCAAGGCCTCTCGCGCATGTACGGCGTGCGCCTCGACCTGGACCTGAACGACAAGGTCGGCGTCCTCCTCGACGGCCGGGTCGACCTCGAGGGGGGCTTCCACCTCAAGGGAGCGACGATCGCGAAGGTGGGTCCGAAGAGCTTCACGCTCACGGAAGGCACGGTCACCGCGTGCGACGGCGACGACCCCGCGTGGAAGTTCACCGTCAAGAGCGGCCGCGTCACGCTCGAGGACTACGCGCGCCTCAAGAACGCGACGTTCACGCTCGGCGGGGTCCCGCTGCTCTGGACGCCGTACCTTCTCTGGCCGGCACTCCGCGACCGCGCGTCGGGCTTCCTCGTCCCGGGGCTCGGCTACAACTCGACGCGAGGCGGCTACTTCGGCCTGTCGTACTACTGGGCGATCGACCGCTCGTGGGACGCGACGTTCTCCGGCGACGTCTACACGGAGAAGTACTACGGGTTCGGCGCCGAGGTCCGCGGCCAGCCGTCCGCCGGGACGCGGTTCGAGGGGACGTACTACACGATCCAGGACCCGACCGTGGACGCGTGGCGCTGGCAGACGGCGGGCCGGCTCGTCTCGGACGACATCGCCCCGAAGGTGCGCGGGGTCGCGACGTGGCTGAACTTCTCGGACCCGACGTTCTTCCAGGACTTCAACCGGAACTTCGCCCTCGGCTCGACGCGCACGATCGGGAGCGAGGGGTTCCTGACGTGGAGCCCGGACCCTTGGGCCCTGAACCTGCGCCTGTCGCGCCAGGAAGCGATCGGCTTTTCGGACGGCAACTCCGTCGTGAGCGAACGCCTCCCGACGCTCGAGGCCCGCCTCCGGCCGACGCCGCTCTTCGGGCAGAGCGTCTTCCTCGACTTCCTCGCGCAGGGCGGCGTGCTGCACACGGACCGCGGTCCGAACCAGCCCGCCGGCACGTATGACCGCTTCGACCTCTTTCCGCAGATCAGCGTGCCGCTCTCGATCGCGCCGTGGCTTTCCCTGGACTCGTCGGCGGGGGGCCGCGTGACGTCTTACGGGATGTCGCTCTCGCCGGACGGCACGGCGCTCCTTTCCGAGCGCTACACGCGCCAGGCGCTCGTCACGAACGTGGCCCTCACGGGGCCCTCCTTCTCGCGCCTGTTCGACTGGAAGGCCGGCGGGTTCGCGAAGTGGAAGCACGTGATCGAGCCGCGCGCGGAGTGGGCGTACCTCGTCGGGCGCGACGACTTCAGCTCGACGCCGCTCTTCGACGAGATCGACACGTTGATTCCCACGAACGCGCTCCGGTACTCCCTCTTCCAGCACCTCCTCGCCAAGGGCGACACAGGGGGGTCGCGCGAGGTCGCGTCGCTCGAGATCGCGCGCTACTACTACTTCAGGCTGCCCGGCGAAGGTACGGCCTACGGCCCGAGCCCCACCGCCCAGCGCTCGTCGCCGACGGACTTCATCCTGCGCGTGAACGCGGCGCAGGGGCTGAACTTCGACAGCCGCGTCACGTGGGACACGCACTTCGGGCAGGTGACGTCCGCGAGCGTGACGGCCATCCTGACGGGCGGCGAGCGGTCTCTCGTGCTCTCGCTCTTCGACAGCCACCCCGTCATCATTCCCGCCGAGGCCGACCCCGGCGCGTCCGCGCAGCTCCGGGTCGCGGCGGGCCTGCCTCTCCTCCCGAAGAGGCTCCGGTTCGACATCGAGGCGAACTACGACCTCACGAAGGGCCGGATGCTCGAGTCCCGCTCGCTGCTGACCTTCTCGGCGTCGTGTTTCCGGGTCCTCGTCGAATACCGCGATCTGCGCACGGGGGAGACCCCCTCGCGGGACTACCGGGTCGCCCTCACCCTCCGGAACGTGGGCAGCTTCCTGGACTTCACGGGCAGCCTGCCCTGACGAGGGATAGGCGGTTCGCGAGACACTTCCCACTGGACCGTGCCCGCCGGGCATCCAAAAAACCGTACATGAGCCTTTCCAGCCGTCACGCACGCACCGTCCGGACGCTCGCAGGAGCGGCCCTGGCCGCGATGGGAGTCCTTTCGCCGGCCGTTCGGGCCGCAGGGCCGGCTCCCGCATCGGCGTCCTGTGCGGCCCCTATCGTGATCGACCCGGCCTCCCTCCCTTATGCCGCCGCGGGGATCGACACGCGCTCGGCGCCGCTCGATCCGACGGTCCCGGTGTTCCCGTGCTACGGGAAGCTCTTTCTTCCCGCGGGCGGGCAGGTGCAGCCGTCGAAGGTGGTCTGGTTCTCGTTCAAGCCTCAGGCGACGGACACCTATAGGATCGACACGCTCGGCTCGTCTCCCGCCGACTACGACACGATCCTCGGCGTCTACACGGGGGAGTGCGGGACGCTCGCGCCCGTCTCGGGCGTGTGCGGCCGGAACGGCTTCTTCCCGGACGATGCTCCCGGAACGCTCCGGTCCTCGGTCACGCTCAACCTGTCGGCGGGAACGACGTACTCGATCGCGGTCGGCGCGATCGGCGCTCCGGACCCCTACACGGGACTGGTCGAGCCCTCCGCGGGCGGAACGCTGAATCTCAACGTCGCCCGTGTCGCGGTCGCGTACGCCTACACGTATCTCATTCCGAACTTCGTGCGCTCGGGCGGATTCACGAGCGACCTCTACGTGACGAACCTCGAGAACGCCGACGCCCAGTTCCTCGTGCAGTACCTCGCGCACGGCAACGACGGCGACCAGACGATTCCCGCGCGGCAGGCGGTCGCTCCGGCCCAGCTCGTCGCGGCGGGCGGCAGCCGCTTCTACCAGGACGTCGTCGGGCTCTACGGCCACGCGGACGACTGGGGAGCGCTCCTCATCCAGTCCACGCGCCGGCTTCTCGTCGGCTCGCGCGCCTGGGCGCCCGCGGCGGGCGGCGGCACGATCGGCCCGTACACGGCCGGCGTGGACGTCTCGCCGGGCCTCGCCGCTCCCGAAGCGCTCGCGACCGGGGAGACCGGCCGGTTCACCGGAGTCCGCGAGGACGCGGCGGCCCGCACGAACCTCGTCTTCGTGAATACGGCGCCCGTGCCGTGCGTCCTCCAGGCGGAGGTGCGCGACGGCGCCGGGGCCGCGCTCGGGGCGGCCCGCTCGCTCTCGGTGCCGCCGCTGACGGCGATGCAGAAGAGCCGCCTGAAAGACACGTTTGCGATCGGCGCCGACGTGCGCAACGCGTCCGTCGTCGTCCGCAACGCGACGGCGGGCTGCTCGGTCATCGGCGTGGCGTACGTCTTCGACGTGAACGCGAGCGGCGCCGCGACCAATTCCTACGCCGTTCCCCTGCGCAAGTAGACGCGCGGCGCGGGTCTCATCCGGTACACTGCCTCTTCCGTGCAGACGGTGATCCTCGGAGCCGGCGGAATGCTGGGCCGCGCCCTCGGGCGCGAGTTCCCGGCGGCCGAACGCTTCACGCGCGCAGCCCTCGACATCACCGATGTCCCGGCGGTGCATGCCGCCGTGCAGCCGGGGGTGCGCCTCGTCCTGAACGCGGCCGCCGACACGCGCGTGGACGCGGCCGAAACGGACCCGCGCCACAACCGCGTGAACCACGTCGCCGTCGGCCTCCTCGCCGCCCGCTGCAGCGAGATCGGCGCGACGCTCGTCCACGTCTCGACGGACTACGTCTTCAGCGGCCGGTCGATCCGGCCGTACCGCGAGGACGATCCCGTGGACCCGGTGAACGCCTACGGGCGCGGCAAGCTCGCCGGCGAGCGCCGGGCCTTCGAGGAGGGAGACGAGGTTCTCGTCGTGCGCACGTCGTGGGTCTTCGGAACCGGAGGCTCGAACTTCGTGGACACGATCCTGAAGCGGGTGGAGGCCGGCTCGCGCGAGCTCTCGATCGTCGACGACCAGGTCGGCCGGCCCACGTATGCCGGGGACCTCGCCGCCGCGATCCGTTCCCTGATCGACCGGCGCGTGACGGGCATCGTCCACTTCGCGAACGGCGGCGACGCGACGTGGCACGACCTCGCCCGCGAGGCGCTCCGCCTCTCGGGGCGCGAGGACGTCCTGCTCCGGGCCGTCAAGACCGAGGAATTCCCGCGTCCGGCACGCCGGCCGAAGCACTCGGTCCTCGACACGTCGCTCTACGAGCGCCTCACGAAAGTCACGCCCCGGCCCTGGCCCCAGGCGCTCGCCGCGTACCTCGAGGAGCGCCGTGCCGTGGTGTCGCCGGCCCCGTTCCCATGACGCCGCTGCCGCGCGAGGAAGCACTCCGCAAGGCGGTCCACGTCGGCATGGCGGGATTCGCGCTCCTCCTCAGGACGCTGACGTGGCGGCAGGCGGCGGCCGCGGCCGCCGCTGCCCTCGCCATCAATGTTTTCTTGGTGCCGAGGGCCGCGCCGAATGTTCTTAGAGTGGAAGAGCGACCGAAGCGCTTTTCCGTGGGCATCGCGCTGTATCCGCTCGTGGTGCTCCTCCTCGTAGTCACCTTTCAAAGAAATCTTCCCATCGCCGCCGCCGGCTGGGGATACCTCGCCTTCGGCGACGGCTTCGCGTCGATCGTCGGGATGACGGTGGGGGGGCCTCGCCTCCCCTGGAACCCGAAGAAGTCTCTCTCCGGCTTCCTCGGCTATGTCGTCTTCGGCTTCCTCGGCGCGGCGGCGTTGTTCGGCTTCGTCGCCGCGCACGTCCCGTCGGGCTGGGAACTCGGCTGTCTCTTCGCGGCGGCTCTCGCGGGCGCGGCCGTCGAGAGCCTGCCGTCGGAGCTGGACGACAACGTCCTGCCGCCGCTCGTCGCGGCCGCGGCCCTCGCGCTCCTCCTCCCCTGCCGCGCGGGCCTGACCGGCGCGCTCGAGCCCGCGGGTCTCCGCGCGTTCGTGGTCGCCCTCGGGGTCAACGCGGCCGTCGCGGGCCTGGCCGCGGCGCTGCGCGTCGTGCGCCCGTCGGGCGCCCTCGCCGGCGCGCTGCTCGGGACCGTCGTCCTCGGCTTCGGCGGCGCGGGCCTCTACGTCCTTCTCTGGGTCTTCTTCCTCGGCGGCACGCTCGCGACTCGCTTCCGCAAGGCGCGCAAGGAGGCGATGGGGAAGGCTGAGGAAAGGGGCGGGCGGCGCGGGGCCGCGAACGTCCTCGCGAACGTGTCCGTGGCCGCGTTCTGCGCCCTGGCCTCCGGCCTGGGCCCGCACCCGGCCGCGCTCCACCTCGCCGCGGCCGCGGCGCTCGCGACGGCGCTCATGGACACGGTCGGGACGGAGGTGGGCCAGGCGTTCGCGTCGCCGACCGTGCTTCTCCCGGACTTCCGCCGCGTGCCGCCGGGGACGGACGGGGCCGTCTCGATCGCGGGCACGCTGGCCGGCCTCGCGGCGGCGGGGCTGCTGGCCTGGGTCGGCGTGGCCGCGTTCGTCCTCGCGCCCTCCGGCGCGGCCGCGGTCGTCCTCGCGGCGCTTCTCGGGACGATCCTCGAGAGCCTGCTCGGGCGCGCGGGCGCCCGGTGGCGCGTGTCGAACGGACACGTCCTGAACTTCGTGAACACGCTCGCCGGCGCGGCGGCCGCGCCATCCCTCGCCGCGCTCCTCGGAGGAATCTCGTGACCCTGAAGACGGCGATCCGCCTGACTCGGCCGTTCACGCTGCTCCCGCCGCTCCTCGGCATCCTCTCGGGCGCCGTCTGCGCCTTCGGCAGCGTCCACAACCCCGATCCGGCGCACCGCGTGACGCCGGCCCTCCTCGGGATCGTGGCTCTTGGGGCGCTCTGCGCGTCGCTCCTGAACGCCGCGTCCAACGTCCTGAACCAGATCACGGACCTCGACGTCGACCGGATCAACAAGCCGGACCGACCGCTCGTGACGGGCGAGGCGTCGATCGCTTCGGCCTGGCGCCTGACGTGGACCCTGTACGCGCTCGCGATGGTTCCCGTGTGGTGGATCGTCGTGCCCGCCGTTTCCGGGTTTGCGCCGCGGGCCCTCGCGCCCCTGCCGACGCACCAGTGCTTCTTCCTCTTTCTCGGCGGCCTCCTCGCCACGCTCGTCTACTCCGTGCCCGCGTTCGGGCGCACGAAGCGGCTCGGGATCTGGGCGAACGTGACGATCGCGGTCCCGCGCGGGACGCTCCTGAAGGTCGCGGGCTGGACGCTCGTCGCGTCGGCGTTCTCGGCCGAGCCGTGGGTCATCGGCGGCCTCTTCGGCCTGTTTCTCCTCGGCGCCTCCTCGACGAAGGACTTCTCCGACGCCGAGGGCGACCGCGCGGGCGGCTGCGAGACGCTGCCGGTGAAGTACGGGAACCGCCGGGCGGTCGCGATGATCTCGCCGTTCTTCGTCCTGCCGTGGCTGCTCCTCGCGGGCCTCGCGTGGGTGGGCGACCCGTTCGCGCCCGGCCACCGGCTCCTGTCCGGCAACCCGTGGCTCCTGACGGCGCTCGGCCTGCTCCTCGCGGCGTGGGGCGCGTACACGGTGCATCTGCTCAGCCGCAACCCGGACGAGCTCGCGACGACCGAGAACCACCCGTCCTGGACCCACATGTACCTCATGCTCATGTGCGCGCAGGTGGGGTTCGCGCTCGCGTACGTGCTGTAGGAATTGGCGTACGATGAGGGCGTGTTCGAGCCCGCGCCCCTGCCCCCGACGCCCGACCTGCCCGCCCTGACGGTCCGCTGGGAAGGGCTCGTCGTCGCGATCGACGCGACGACGCTCAACACGTTCGCTCGCCAGCTGATCCGCAACGTGCACGAGGTCCGCGAGGTCCTGATCGACCCGGAGGACGGCCGCCTGGGGATCACGGTGCGCGTCAAGAAGGGGATCCCGGTCGCCTTCCGCGGCGAGCTCCGCGACATGCGCGTCAAGGACGGGTACCTCGGGTTCGCGATCGCCGACCTGCGCGTCTTCAAGCGCGTCCCGATCCCGAACTGGGTCGTCAAGAAGATCGTCGACATGCAGCCGCCCGGCCGCGCGTTCTTCTACCCCGAGGACCGCATCGTCGTCGTGGACCTCTCCGGCGTCCTGCCGCCGGAGCTGTCCGTGCAGGTCAAGGACGTCGTCTGCGAGAACGGCGAGATGCGGCTCGTGTTCGGGCCGAGCCAGTACCGGCTCGACAAGCTCCTCGCGGACATGGGCCGCGACCCCTTCGCCGACGAGTAGGGGACCTTACTCCACCCAGATCTTGACGTGGGCGTCGGGGGCCGTGACCTCGAGGAGGTCGCCGCGCCGCGCGTCGCGCAGCTGGGAGACGAGGCCGTTGACGTCGAGGTCCCTGTCGCCCTCCGCGAGCGCGTCCACGAGGCGCCACGGCAGCTTCAGCGTCACGGTCTCCTTGTCCCGGTCCTTCTTCCGGACCTCCATCGTGACGAGGCCGCCCTCCTTGCGGAGCGTGAGCGTCGCGTCGTCGTGCGTGCGGACGACGTCGGTGCCCTCGGGCTTGTCCTTCAGCTCCTGGACGATCGTCCGGACCTCGGAAGCGTCCACGGACTCGTCGAAGTGCAGGTCCAGCTCCCGGCGGACCTTGCCGAGGGACGCGAACCGCAGCGCGCCCGAAACGAAGCCGTAAGGGACGGAGAGGGACACTTTGACGGGGTGCCCGGGCTGGTGGTTGTCCTCGACCTGCATCCTGAGGAAGCGGGGTCCGCGGACGCTCCCGCGGGCGTGTCCCGGGACGACGGCCGAGTAGACGAGGAGGAAGATCGCGAAGAGGAACAGGGCGTTGACGGCGGATCGGAGCTCTTTCATGGGTTCTTCCTGAGGGGTGTAACGAGCCTTCGGGCCGGAAAGTTCGGGGCCGGGGCCATTTTCCGCCTCCCCGGCCCCGGGCACCGTTGAGACGGCGTCTTGCGAGCGCCCGGCCCCGGATGCTACGGTGTCCCCGGGACGGGACATGCCGCACTTCATTCACGACACGTGCATCGGCTGCGGGGTTTGCGAGATCAAGTGCCCGACGCACACGATCACGGGCGGCAAGAACGAGAAGTTCGTGATCCACCAGAACCGCTGCATCGACTGCTCGGTCTGCGCGGTCTACTGCCCCGTGTCGTGCATCCAGGACCAGCACGGCGAGATCGTCCAGAAGGTCAAGCCGAAAGACATCCCGAAGGCGATCGTGGACCGCGACCTGTGTACGGCCTGCGAGTTCTGCATCGACATCTGCCCGTTCGACTGCATCCATCTCGTGGCGGACCCGCTCGCGCCGAACTTCCACTACAAGGTCGCCGAGGTGGACGCGGCCCCGTGCGTCTCCTGCCGCCTCTGCGAGACCGTGTGCGACAAGGACGCCATCTACGTGCCGAACCCGATCACGCAGGCGAAGCAGTACCTGCCGGTGCTCTGAAGAAAGAAGAGAAGAGAAGATTTTCCTAGAAGGTGAAGAGGGGAGGGCCGCGGCGAGGCGGCTTGCAGCGCCATGACGGAACGCACTCCGCCGCCTGGCCAGCCCCATGAACCATTCGAAGAATCTTCTTCCTCCGACTCCGTCTCTTCCGCCACCCCCGCGGGGCGGCTGCTCGTCCAGTTCTTCCTGATCCCCGCGTTCGTCGTGGGCGTCGCCGTCTTCGTCTTCTGGCTGTTCGGCTCGCTCGCCGTCGACCACAAGACCCCGGTCGAGCTCCTCGCGGACGTGCGCACGGGCGGCCGCAACCAGCGCTGGCAGGCCGCGTTCGAGCTCACGAAGAAGCTCCCCGCCCTGACGGACCCGGCCGAAAAGGCCGCGTTCTCGGCCGCGGCCATCAAGGCGTTCGAGGGGGCGGGGTCCGACGACCCGCGGGTGCGCCGCTATCTCACGCTCGTCCTCGGCCGCCTCGGCGACCCGAAGTCGGTTCCGCTCCTCGAGAGCGCGCTCGACGACAAGGACGCCGAGACCCGCCTCTACGCTCTCTGGGCGCTCGCGCTCGTCGGCGACCCGAAATCGGCCGCGAAGGTGCGGCCCCTCCTCGACTCCGAGGACCCCGGCGTTCGGAAGACCGCCGCCTTTGCGGCCGGGCGCATGGAGGACGGCGACGCCGTGCCCGCGCTGAAGCGGCTTCTCGGCGACCCCGTCACGGACGTGCGCTGGAACGCCGCCCTCGCGCTCGCGACGCTCGACGACGCGTCCGGCAAGGACGTCCTCCTCGGGATGTGCGACCGCGCCACGCTGCGCGCCACGCCGGGCCTCTCCGCCGAGCAGCAGGAGGATGCGCTCCTCAACGGGCTGCGAGGCCTCGCGCTCCTCAAGGACCCCGACGCGCAGGCGCTGGGGAAGCGCATGGTGGAGGCGGACCCGTCGCTCAGGGTCCGGCGGGAGGCCCGCAAGATCCTGGAGTCCCCCCGGCGGTAACGCGGTCCGCGGCGAATCTTGACGCGGCCCGTTATTTTTGAGACTTTCACGGTCGTTTCCGGAAAGAGGAGGGCATGGCGGACACGGTCACCACGGGAACCGCTCCGGCCGCGACCACGGCGACTGAGGCTCCGTCGCCGTCGCGACGCGGGTTTCTGTCGTGGCTGGCGGTGGCGTGGCTCGCGTTCGCGGCCGGCGTCGGGGCCCTCCTGACGTTGACGGCGCGCTTTCTCTTCCCGAACGTTCTCTTCGAGCCGCCGTCGTCCTTCAAGGCCGGCTACCCCTCGGACTACCAGGCGGGCGAGGTCGACGAGCGCTGGAAGGAGAAGTACCAGGTCTGGATCGTGCGGAACACGGAGATGCTCTACGCGCTCATCACGGTCTGCACGCACCTCGGGTGCATCCCGAACTGGCTCGCCGCCCAGAACAAGTTCAAGTGCCCGTGCCACGGCTCGGGCTACTACCGGTCGGGCATCAACTTCGAGGGCCCGACGCCGCGCCCGCTCGAGCGCGCCGCGATCTCGATCTCGCCGGACGACGGCCAGATCTTCATCGACAAGTCCCGCAAGTTCCTCTACGAGAAGGGCCAGTGGACCGACCCCGCCGCGTTCATCAAGACGACATAGAAAGAGAAGATGAAGAAGATTTTCTTGGAAGGTAAGAGGGAAGCGGCGTGAGTCTCGAGCATCGGTGGCGCAAGCTCCAGCGGGCCGTCGTCGAGACGCAGATCTGGAAGTCCATCTTCCGCGTCGGGATCCCGAACACGAACCGCAAGCGCGTCCTCGCGGTGCTCGGGAACGTCGTCCTCCACCTCCACCCCGTCAAGACCCGGAAGTCGGGCGTGAAGATGCGCTACACGTGGTGCGCGGGCGGGATGACGTTCTTTCTCTTCCTCGTCCTGACGTTCACGGGTCTTCTCCTCATGTTCTATTACCGGCCCACGATCGAGTACGCCTACGGCGACATGCTCGACCTGCGCGAACAGGTGCCGTTCGGCGTCATGCGCGAAATGCACCGGTGGGGCGCCCACGCGATGGTCATCGCGGTCTGGATCCACATGTTCCGCGTCTTCATGACGGGCTCCTACAAGCCGCCTCGGGAGTTCAACTGGAACGTGGGCGTCGTCCTCCTCGTCCTCACGCTGCTTCTCTCCTTCACGGGCTACCTCCTTCCGTGGGACCAGCTCGCGATCTGGGCGATCACGGTGGGCTCGAACATGGCGCGCGCCACGCCCCTCGCGGGCTACGAGGGGCCGTTCGCGGCCCAGATCGCGGTCAACGGCGTCAACCTCGTGACGGCGGGCAGCGACGCGCGCTTCGGCCTCCTCGGCGGCCGGATCGTCGGCGCGAACGCCCTCCTGCGCTTCTACGTCCTGCACTGCGTCTTCATCCCGCTCATCGCGGCATTCCTCATGGCGGTCCACTTCTGGCGCGTGAGGAAAGACGGCGGGATCTCGGGGCCGCTGTAGGCGATGAACGCGATCAAGCACGCCATCAACTGGCTCGCGTCTCCGGCCATCGCGGTGACGCTGTCGATGGTGGGACTCGTCTCGGCCATGTTCTACCGGCCGCTCTGGACGAAGCGCGGCGGCCTCCTCCTCTTCGCGACGCTCGTCGGCGGGTTCGCGTTCAGCTTCACGGATCCGAACTTCCGGATCGTCGCGAGCATGCCCGACAACGTCCCGATCCTCGGAATGCTCTTTCTCGTCGGGTTCTTCTTCTGGTACGCGATGTACCAGGCGCACCTGAACGACGCCCGCCTCGAGAAGGGCCTGCCGCCGCTCGAGAAGGAAGACAGCGACAAGAAGGTCTTCACATGGCCGGATCTCGTCTACGTCGAGCTCATCGCCCTGATCGTCTGCTCGATCGTCATGACGGTCTGGTCGATCGTCCTGAAGGCGCCGCTCGAGGAGCCCGCGAACCCCGGCGCGGCGCCGAACCCCGCGAAGGCGCCGTGGTACTTCCTCGGCCTCCAGGAGCTGCTCGTCTACTTCGACCCGTGGATGGCGGGCGTCGTCCTCCCGACGCTCATCATCGTGGGACTCATGGCGATCCCGTACATCGACACGAACCCGCGCGGCAACGGGTACTTCTCCTTCCGCGAGCGGAAGTGGGAAATCCTCATGTTCTGCTTCGGGTTCATCATCCTGTGGGTCGTCCTCATCATCCTCGGGACGTTCCTGCGCGGCCCGAACTGGAACTTCTTCGGTCCGTACGAGACGTGGGACCCGAACAAGCTCGAGCCGCTGAACAACGTGAGCGTCTCCGAGATCTTCTGGGTGAAATGGCTGAACACGGCGCTTCCGACGTTCTGGCTCAAGCGCGAGTTTCCCGGGATCTTCCTCGTCCTCTTCTACATGGGCGCCCTTCCCGGGCTGCTCTCGAAGACGCTGTTCCGCCGCTTCTACGAGAAGATGGGAACCGTCCGGTATCTCGTGGGCGTGAACCTGTTTCTCATCATGCTCGCCGTGCCGATCAAGATGTACCTGCGGTGGATCTTCAACCTCAAGTACATCGTCAACATCCAGGAATTCTCGTTCAACATCTGAAATGGCCAAAGCTCCGCCGCCCGAACCAATCGACCACCATTACGACATCGCGAAGCTGACGAAAGTCTTCGCGATCGTGTCGATCCTCGCCCTCCCGGCGTTCGCGTGGATGACGTGGCAGGACTACGGGCGCGACTGGAAGAGCTGGCAGAAGAAGTTCGTCGAGAACGACCGGAAGAAGACGCGCGAGGCGCTCCGGGCGGCCGCCGAGAGGATCGACCCGGAGGCCGAGCAGAAGTACCTCGACCAGAAGCGCGAGGGCGCGCGTGAGCTGCGCCGCAACCGCGCGGCGGTCGCCGAGGCCGAGGAGAGGGACCGGAAGGCCGAGGGCGCCTGGTACGACGCGGACCAGGACTTCCGATTCAAGAAGGCCGAGATGGACACGGCGCGCTACGTCTTCGAGACGCGCCAGAAGGAAGACCCGAAGTCGGCGGCCACGGCGAAGGCGAAGGCCGCCTACGAGCGCCTCCGGGCGGCCTACGAGGAGAGCCGCGGCCGCGAGCAGGCGGCGCAGAAGGCGTGGGACGGGACGAGGACCGCGCTCGCGGAACTCCAGAAGACGAAGAAGGACGCCGAGGAGGCGCTCGGGAAGCTGGACGAGGAATACGACCGCTATCGGGCGAAGCTCAAGACGCTCAAGCAGGACGACGCGTTCTACTTCGTGCGCAACGCGCCGATCGCCGACATGCTCGCGCCGTCGCTCAAGATCCAGCAGGTCCAGCTCGACGGCCTCTCGAACGACGTGAACTTCCTGAGGAGCCAGCGCGTCGACCGCTGTGTGACGTGCCACATCGCGGCCGAGAAGCGGGGCTTCGAGGACAAGCAGAAGTACCCCGAGTCCGTGCTGAGGACGCACCCGCGCCTCGACCTGTTCGTGGACTCGAACTCTCCACACCCGTACGCGACGTTCGGCTGCACCTCCTGCCACGGCGGACGCGACCGCGCGACGGATTTCACGCGCGCGGGCCACATGCCGAACGACTACGCGGCCTACGAGAAGCTCGAGGAGGAGCGGCATGCGGGCCGGGACGAGAAGGGGATGCCCGTCGACGACGACGCCCTCCGCGAGCTGATGGAGGAAACGCAGACCGGCCGCTGGATGAAGGCCTACGGCTGGGAGGTCGACAGGTTCAACGACCTTCCGATGTACCCGATGAAGGCCGTCGAGGCGGGATGCCTCCGCTGCCACCGGCAGGACGCGGGCCACCCGAAGGCTGCGAAGCTCGACCAGGGCCGCAAGCTGATCGAGGCGCTCGGCTGCTGGAGCTGCCACAAGATGAGGGGCATCGAGGACCTTCCGAAGCCGGGGCCGAACCTCGCGCGCGTCGCGGCGAAGACGACGCCGGAGTGGACGGGCCGCTGGCTCGTGAACCCGCGCGCGTTCCGCAGCAACACGAAGATGCCGCGGTTCTTCTACCTCGAGAACTTCGACACGCCGTCCGGCCACAAGCTCACGGACACGATGGTCGCGGGCGTGACGGCGTACCTGTTCGAGAAGTCCGGCAAGGCCGCGTACCCCGCCCCCGCGAAGGGCGACGCGGCGCGGGGCAAGGTCCTCTTCGAGAACGTCGGATGCCAGGGCTGCCACATTTCCGAGCCCGGCGCGGAGCGGCGCGTGATGGACGGCTGGCGCCAGCACGGCCCGAACCTGATCGGCCTTTCCGAGAAGACGACGCCCGGATGGATCGCCGCGTGGCTGAAGGACCCGAAGGCGTACAACCCCGAGACGCGGATGCCGAACCTGCGCCTGGCCGATGACGAGATCTCGGACCTCGTCGCGTACCTCTGGTCGCGGCCGTCGCAGCCGGAGTTCAAGGCCTCGCACGCGCCGAAGGCCGATCCGGCCGAGCGCGACGCCCTCGTCTCGGAGTACCTCATGCAGACCCGCTCGGTCGTCGACGCGAAGGCGGACCTCGCGAAGATGTCGGCGCACGACAAGGACCTCTTCGTGGGCGAGAAGATCATCGCCCACTACGGCTGCTACGCGTGCCACAACATTCCCGGTTTCGAGAAGGCCAAGCCGATCGGCGTCGAGCTCTCCGAATGGGGGAACAAGCCGGTCCACCTCCTCGACTTCGGGTTCGTGAGCGTCCCGCACACGCGGGCCGACTGGCTCGCCCAGAAGGTGGGCCAGCCCCGGAGCTACGACCGCGAGAAGGTCAAGAGCTTCCAGGAGAAGCTCAAGATGCCGCAGTTCTCGCTCTCGCCCGCCGAGATCGAGGCCGTCCAGTCCACCGTCCTCGGGATGCAGAAGGACGACATGAGCGACGCGCTCACCGCCCGCGCGACCGGGCCGCGCGGCGCGATCGAGGCCGGGCGGCGCATCGTGAAGGACTACAACTGCCAGGGCTGCCACGTCCTCGAGGACAAGGGCGGCGCGATCCGTGAAGCCATGACCGCGAGCAAGATCGACCTCGCGATGGCGCCGCCCATCATCCGGGGCGAGGGCGCGAAGGTGCAGAGCGAATGGCTTTTCGCGTTCCTGCACGGTCCGAAGACGGGCCAGATCCGGCCGTGGCTCAAGGTCCGCATGCCGACGTTCGGCTTCACGACCGAACAGATCAACGCGCTCACGGCCTATTTCGCGGCGCAGGACAAGGCGCGTTACCCGTTCGACGGGCGCGTGGAGGCCTTGGACCCGCGCTCCAGGGCGGCGGGCGCCGCGACGTTCGCGTCGCTCAAGTGCGCCCAGTGCCACCCGACGTCGCAGGACGCGTTCGCGCAGGCCCTCCGGGAGGGCAAGACGCCCGCCGACCTCGCGCCCATCCTCGCGGCGGCGCACACGCGCCTGCGCTACGACTGGATCGCGGACTGGATCAAGCGGCCCGACGAGTGGATGCCGGGCACGCGGATGCCGACGAACTTCCCGAAGGTGGACGACAAGTCGGACAAGCGCATCTCGCCGCTCGCCCCCGCGCTCGACACGCCCGCGTTCGCGGGCCTGAAGAAGGACCTCGTCGCGATCTGGGGGTCGGAGGCGGAGGCGAAGGCCTACCTCGGCGACCCGGAGCGCGTCACGAAGGCGCTGCGCGACCACATCTGGTCGCTCGGAAACGACTTCCAGACGGCGCCGTCGGCGCCGCGCAAGAAGGCGCCGACGCAGGTCGCGTCGCACTGAGAGCGAAGACCCGTGCGCGTCGTGCAAGCGTCACTGCTCGTTGCAGCGGTGGTTTTCTTCTTAGAAGGTAATAGGGGCGGAGGAGCGCGGGCCGAAGGCGGCGCTGCTGCGGCGGGCAGCGGCGCATCGCCCTCTTCACCTTCTAAGAAATCCGAAAGCGCCGTTTCAGGTGCCCCACATCCGGAGGCAAGAGACGGTGTCTTCGGCGTCGTCACCCTCTCCGGCCCCGTCCCGAAGCTCGCGCCGCGGCCCGTGATCTCGGACGTTGCGATCTGCGGCAGGGCGGACCGCCCGTCGCCCGCGCTCGTCCTCGGCAAGGGCCGGGAGGTCGGAAACGCCTTCGTGTGGCTCGAGGGGGCGACGGGCGGTGACCTTCCGAAAGGTCCGTTCCGGATCGACCAGAAGGGCTGCGCGTTCGAGCCCTACGCGCAGGTCGTGAGCCGGGGCGTCCCCGTCACGGTCCTGAATTCCGACCCGGTCCTCCACAACGTCCACGCGACGACCGTGAAGGGCGACGCGCTCTTCAACAAGGCGATCCCGGTCAAGGGCCAGAGCTTCACCGAGAGATTCACCACGGCCGGCGTCGTGCGCATCAAGTGCGACGTCCATGCCTGGATGAACGCGTGGCTCTTCGTCGCGGACGGGCCGTTTGCCGCCGTGACGGACCGGGAGGGCCGCTTCGCGTTCCCGGGCGTCGCGCCGGGCACGTACCGTCTCCACGCGTGGCACGAGCTGCTCGGGGAGAAGGTCCAGTCCGTCGTCGTGCCCGCGAGCGGCGTCGCGAGGGCGGACGTCACGCTCTCCCTGGCCGACTAGGACCTCGCGGCTGACGCGCGGCTGAACTCGGCCGCGAGCGCCCGGAGCCTGGGGTCGTTCCAGTCGGCCGGGCCGTCGATGTAGTGGAAGATCCTGCCCGACGGCGCGACGAACCAGGTCTCGGGAAACAGCTTCGTCCCGACCCGGCGCGCCGTGTCGCCCTTCGGATCGAGCGCGAGCGGGAGGTCCGCGATGCCGCGCTCCTTGAGCCAGGCGTCGACGACCTTCCAATCCTCGTCGACGGAGACGGCGAGGAACTCGACGTTCGGATCGCCTTTCGTCTCCTTGACGAACTTCACGAGCCCGGGCATCTCCTCGCGGCAGGGGCCGCACCACGTGGCCCAGAAGTGGAGGATGAGGCCCCGGCCGGACTTCACGGCGAGGTCGCGGGCCGCGCCCTGGCGGTCTCTCACGACGAGCGGCCCGGCGGGCAGCACGGCCGTTTTCTCGGGCGCGGCAGGCGCGGGAGCACGGACCGCGGGCGGGCGGAGCGCGTCCCTGGCGACGAACGCGATGGCAGCCGAGACGAGCGCGGCGATGCCGAGGCTGAGGGCCTTCCTGCGGTCGAGAAAGTCGTTCATGCGGCGGCGGCTCCTTGGGAAGGAATGAGGGACGCGCGGCAGACGGGCCTCACGGCGCATCGCTCGCAGTGGCGGCGCGTGCGCTCGATGACGCACTCGGCGAGGATGCCGAGGCGCGAGAGCGCCCAGTCGTACGCGACGGGGTCTTCCGGGTTGAGGCGCCTGAGCCAGCCCGTCGCCTCTCGCGACGCCGCAAGGTCGGCGGACGGGCGGCGCGTGAGGCCGAGATAGGTCGCGATGCGATGGACGTGCGTGTCCATCGGCAGCAGGAGGCGCGCGGGCGTGAAACTCCCGCCGGTCCAGAGGCCGAGGTCGAAGCCCTCCGTCCGGACCATCCAGCGGAGGAAGAGGTGCGAACGCTTGCAGGCAGATCCGCTTCTGGGCTCGGGGAGCAGAAACTTCAGGCCGCGAGAAGGTGTGGAAGAAGAAGAGAAAGACAGAAGATTTCTATGAAAGTGGGAGAGAGCCGCCGTGTAGTCCGGAAACGCGGCGCGGCTGGCGGGAAGCCCCTCTTCACCTTCTAAGAAGATCTTCTCTTCCTCTTCGTCGCCCGCCGCGAACAGCGCGCCGAGAGAGCCGTGCGCCTGCCTCGCCCTCTTCACCATTCGAAGAAAATCTTCAACGTCCTCCCCCGAAACCCAGCGGTGCCGGAAATGCTCCAGCGCGGGGATTGGGCGCTCGTCCCAGCGCTCGAGGAAAGCGGCGGGGCGGTCCTCGAGGGCGTCGAGAATCCTTCGAATGGACGTGCGGATGGAGGCGACGCGCCCGAACGCCAGGGACGCCGCGAGAAAGGCCGTGACCTCCTGCTCCACGGGCTTCGCTCTCCTTGCGAACTCCAGGGGATCCGAATCCAGCCTCCTCTCCGCCCAGTCCGCGCGCAGCGCGTCGAGGCGCTCGCCGAGGAGGGGAAGGTCGCGTGGGCCGGCGCCGCGAGTCATCGGGGCCTCACGGGCCCGATCGTAGCAGGGGCGAATCCACGTACAGGAGCAGGTAGTCCCGACCGGGCCGCGAGGTGTGGATGCGGCGAAGGCGGCCTTCCGGGAACTTCGTTCGCAGGCGGTCGAGTGTTCCGGTGTCGTCCGGTGAGACGAAGAAGAGGAGAGGCGCCTCCGGGCGCACCGCGAGGGGCGTGCCGGCGTTGGTGCGGACCTTCTCGTCGAGCCGCCCGAAGAGCGGGTCGGGCAGGACGCCGTTGTCCCAGCGGTTGAAGCCCGACGTGAACGCGAGTGCCCGGTGATCCCACCAGTTTGGAGCGCCCACCATGAACGCGTTGCCCGGTGCGCCGTGGACGCGACCGAATGCGCCGAGGACCGCGCCTGCTTCGGCGTAGGGGAACGTCGAGGAGCGGTAGGCGTCCATGGCGGGTCCGAAGTAGATGTGGGCGTTCGCGGGGGCGCTGACGGCGAGACCGAGAGCCACGATGGACACGGCGGGCGCGGCACCCGCCCGCCGCGCGAACAACCGGATGGCGTGCGCCCCGGCCCACGCCGCGAGGAAGAGCGCGAAGGGCAGGGCGCCGCTCGCTCGGGTCGCGCTGGGTACTTCGCTCGGCCGCGCGAGGGCGAGTGCCGTCGGCAGCAGCATGACGGGCAATCCAAGAAGCACGAGGGCGTCTCCGGGATCCCGCCGCCGCACGAGACGCACCGCGAGGCCTGCGAAGCCAGCCGCGAGGAGAACGCCCGTAAGCCGATCCACCTGCGGCGGGCCCTGGGGCGCTCCCGTGATCCACGCCCGGTCGCCGCTTACGTGCAACATCCCTGCGGCACGCGCCGCGTTCGATCCGAGGCGACTGAGGTTCGACCGGAGGGCCGCGTGCCGGTCGGCGGCGGAGACCGCGTCGTCTCCAAGGATGCGTCCCTTCGTGCGCGCCCAGAAGACCGCCGGTGCATCGTGCGCATAGCGTGCAAGCGGGACTGCCGTGGCGGCCGCGAGCGCGACCAGCGCGGCGAAGTTCCCGGCGGCCATCGCGCGCGTCCCGCCCGCCGGACGGGCCAGGAAGAGCGCTGCGAGCCCGCCGAGGGTGACGAAGACGGGCGCCATCCGGAGTGCCTGGTAGGCGTAGAGCCCGAACCCGACTGTGAGGCCCGCGGCGAGGTACGCGCGGCGCCGCCCCGTACGGAGAGCACGGGCGAGAAAGCCCGCGAGGAGGCACACGAAGAAAGGAGTCCAGACGATGCGCAGTCCGAGGCGCGACAGCATCACGTGCCACCAGCTCACCGAGACCAGGGCGGCGCAGAGGAGTCCCGTGCCGTCTGCAAACGCGGATCCGTCGTCGCCGGCGAGGATCCGGCCGAGCCAGAAAGACGCGAGGACGCCGAGAAGTCCCACGAGTCCCGAACCTGCCTTCAGAAGATCGAAGTCCAGCGGTTGGCCCGTCGCCTTCGCGAGGAGGGCGAGTCCGTAGAAGTGCAGGCTCTCGCGGCCGCCGTTGTTGCCCATGAAGACCGGCCGATCGCCGTCGAGGATCCGCTGGACATCGAGGAGCTTCTCGACATGGTCGCTCGTCATGTCGGGCGGGTAGGAGGAGAGAGCGGCGAACCGCAGCGCGGTCGCCCCAAGGAGGATCACCACCAGGCCTGCCCCGGTCGCACGCGAAATCGGGAATGCCGGCGGATGCGGCGGACCGGGCCGGTCGAGCAGGCGCCACAGGATCACAAGACTCGCGGCCCATGCGAAGAAGCCCCGGCCCGAGAACTGATTGCCGGCGGTGCCGAACCAGGCCGCAGCGGAGAGGGCCACGGCGAGCGCGGCAGCGCCGGCGGCGCGAACGAAGCGGCCGGGCCCCGGCAGGCTCAGGTTCCCTCCGGTTTGCGGGCCCGGAGCACGATGTTGACGAACCGGTCGGCGGCCGCCGGAGCAACCTCGTTTCGAGCGTCCACGCGCGCGAGAGCCCCACGCAGAAAGGAGGACCATCCGACGTCCGCGGCGCTGCTTGTCGAGAGGCGGCCGACGCCCTCTGAGAAGGAACGGGGCAGAAGGCCCGACTCGAGGAGAGGCTTGCCGATGCCGTAGAGGATGAAGTGGCTGAAGGGGAAGGCGTGCGTCGTGGCCTCGACGCAGCGTTCGACGCGGAATCCCGCCTCGGACGCGCGTGCGGCCAGGTTCTCCGGGAGGTACAGCCGCTCGTGGCCCGTCCAGATGCCGACGAGCGGCCCTCGGCGGATCGGGTTTCCCCCGAGCGCGCCCCAGACGCGGCTGATCGGATCCCACCAGAAGGGAAAGCGGGCGTGCGGCACCGAAAGAGCGAGGATCCCGCCCGGCTTCAGCACGCGGAAGAGCTCGGCGAGGGCGGCGCGGTCGTCTGGCAGGTGCTCGAGCACTTCCGAGGCCAGGACCTTGTCGAAGGTCCCGTCGCGGAAGGGAAGGCGCGGCAGGGCCGCTCCCGCGACCCTCGGCCGGGCGCCTCCGCGGTTCGCCTTCCGGAGGCGCCCGACGTCCATGTCGATTCCCGATGGAGCGACGCCGCGCCAGGCCTGGAGGAGCAGGAGGTGAAAGCCGATCCCGCAGCCGCAGTCGAGAATGCGCTCTCCCGGCCGGGGATCGAGGTCCTCGAACAGGAGACGGGTGCGGCGGGCGAAGGCGAAGTCCCACTCCCGGGCGAGGAGCCTGTCGAGCGCGGCGCGGTCGCCGGGTGTCAGCGTCATCGGGCGTCCCCCAGAACCCGGTGAAAGAGCGCCTCGTAGTCGTCGATCGACGTCTGCGGGTTGAAAACGGCGGCAACAGCCCCGGGCTCCGGGCGGAAGCGTTCCCGATCGCGCAGTGTCTCGACGAGAACGCGCGCGAGTCCTTCGGGGTCTTCGGGCGGCGCGAGCCTTCCGAATCCGGTCCTTTCGACCACGATCCGGGCTCCGGGGATATCGGACGCGACGACGGGCGTTCCGGCGAGCATGGCCTCGACCTGCACGAGCGCCATCATGTCGGATCGGCTCGGGAGGACGAAGAGGTCGCAGAGGGCGTAGAAGTTCGCCATGAGTGCCGGGTCGCGCAGGAGGCCGAGAAAGGTGACGTGGTCGCGGAGCGGCTCGAGGAGGGGCCGGCACCGGTCGAAGGAGTTCTCGTAGACGACTCCGGACTCGCCCGCGTACACGAGGTGAGCGTCGGGCAGCTCCCGCAGGACGAGGGGGAAGGCGCGAAGCAGGACGTCGAAGCCCTTTTCCTCCACCCAGCGGCCGGCGAATCCCAAGAGGTTGCGTGTGTGTGGCGCGAACGAATCCCGCCAGGCCCGCGCCGCGATGCGGTCCGGCTCGGGAAGCCGGACGGGCGGCGCGATGCAGGTCAGGCGGTCCTCGAACGCTGAGAGAAAGGGCGAGTGGTCCGCGTAGTCCCGGCTGTAGGACGTGACCGCCGACGCGAGGCGGGCCGCCGACGTGAGGACCGCGAGGGCCGCGTGTTCGACGAACCTGTTCGCCAGCCCGGCGGGCATCACGACGTCTGCGTGGTGCGTGAGGACGACCGGCTTGTCGAGGAGCCGCCCGAAGAAGGCCACGAGCGGCGCCTCGGGGAGCGGGCTGTGAATCTGAACGACGTCCGTGCGCGCCATCAGGCGGAGCGCCGCGAGCGGGAACATCGGCGCGAACATCCCCCGTGAGAACCGGGACACGGGCTCGACGCGGACGATGCGCACGCCGCCCTGCGTCTCGTGAGGAGGGAGGTCGGGGGTGTGTCGGGTCGACAGGACGGTCACCTCGTGCCCGCGCCGCGCGAGGTCCTCGGCGACACGGACCGCGTGGCGCGTGAGTCCCGTCCAGTGGGGCGAGTAGTACGTCAGCACGGAGAGGATCCTCACGGGAGCTCCGCGGCACGCCGGGCGTCGAGGAGCCCGAGGTGGGCGTGCACGGGGCTCCGCCGCAGGCGCACGGCGAAACCGCACGCGCTCAGATGGCTCGCGAGGGCCTCGATCGTCCGGCCCGGGCCCTCGTGCCACTCCAGGCAGAGGGCCTCGACCCGCCCAAGCGTGGCCTCGTCGGCGGAAAGAAGGACGTCGAATTCGGCGCCCTCGATGTCGATCTTGAGAAATCCGCAGCGCTCGATCCGGTGCGTCTCGAACGCGCGGCCGAGCGTGGTCGACGGCACGGCGATTCCCGGGCCTGATCCCGTCGCTGTGGACCGCTCCGAAGCCGAGTGCCCCTCGCGGAGGACCGCCTCCGCCGTTCCGGCGCCCGTCAACGCGGCGCGCACGGCAACGACCTGCGTCACGCCGTCGAGCGCGAGGTTCCGCTCGAGGAGAGAGAAGGTCTCGGGATGGGGTTCGAACGAAAAAACGCGCGCCTCTGGCCACCGGCGCGCCGCGTGCACGGCGAAATCCCCGAGGCCGGCTCCCACGTCGAAGACAACGGAGCACGCGCCGGGGGCGGGCGCCCAGGCGTCGTACTCACCGTCGAGGCACGTCTCCTTCACGATCCACACGTCGAGTGGTCCGCGGACAAGAAAGCGGAGCCCGTTCGCGAGTTCGAGTAGGAACGGCTTTCGACCCGTGGCGAGCGCGAGGAGCACTGCGAGAGGGTTGCGGACGCCCGCGGCCAGCGTGACGAGGGATGACGCGTAGTAACGGAGTCGCGAAGCGAGGCCCGTCACGAGCGAGGTCCAGGATTCACGCGGTACAAACGCACTCCGGGGTTCTCGTAGACGAGGGTGAATCGCCCGCCGGCCGCGAACTTCCCGAGACCGGTGTTCCCATAGATCGCACGTTCCAGGGGGCCGACCACGACGAGTTCGACGTTGTACCGGCGGGCGAGCCGCGCGGCCTCATCGAGGTCCTCGGTCCGGTAGAACCGCCCGAGGTCCGCAATCCGCCGGTCGATGGCCTCGGCCCCTGTCGCCGCGCGCTGCTGGACCTCGTGCCAGCGCCAGCCGATCACCGACGGCAGGCCCGTGAACATCGCGTAGCGATTGCCCCAGCCGTAGAGAACCGGATCCGTGTTCGCCTCGGCGACGACGGGCGTGCCGGAGACGTTCTCCTGAATCCACACGAACGCCTGCCGGTCCCAGTCAAGCGGCGTCCGGGCCCCGCCCATGTCGATCACGGCGTTCCGCAGGAACGAAGACCCGTCGAGTCCGCGCGCCCCAGCCGGGTCGAAGCGGTCCCGGATGCGCGCCGGTGTCGCGAGAAGAGGATAGAGAAGACCCCCGAAAAGGAGGAGGGCGAAGGCGGACCGGAACGCATGGCGGATGGCGGGGCCGAGCCCCGGAAGAACGGCGGCGATGCGGGCCGCGCACGCGGCGGACGCGAGCCCGAGAAGCACCCAGGCCTGCAGGGAGAACTTGAAGACGGTGTTCATCCGTCCGACGTCTCCCGTCAGGACGATGAGCTCCGCCGAGAGAAGGACGCCAAAACCCGTCGCCGCGCCGGCGAGGGTGAGGCGCCACGAAGCGTCGTGTCCGGAGCAGAGCGAGACGACGGCGGTCAGGGCGAGGAGGCCGACAAGAACTCCCGCGACGGGCCGGCCGAGGAGAACGAGAATTCCGCCGAGAAACGCGGCGACCCCGGTCGCGTTTCTCGCGAAGGCGATCGCGGGCGACCCCCGTGTCGCGAAGTTCCGAAGGGCCTCGCGATTCCCGGGCTGTGACAGCTCGAGGGCGAAGGCGAGGACGATCACGAAGAGGAAGATGGCGTGGATGAGCAGGAACGCACCGAGCGAAGTCGAGCTTCCCGTCCAGGCCGAGAAGCCGCCATAAGGGCGGCCCCAGGACCGCAGGAAAGGCCAGAACAGGGCCGCGGCGCCCACGGCGACCAGGCCCGCGCGCATGAATGCCCCCCGGAGCTGCGAGGCGGCGGAGTCGCCTCGGGCGAATGCGCCGATCACGCACGCGACGAAGACGAGCAGTCCGTAGGTCGGCGCGTCCCACGTGTTCGTGGCCACGAGCGCCCCAAGGCCGAGCGCAAGCAGGGCCAGGCGCGCCCCCTCCGCGAGCCGGGACTCGCCGGCCTCCGCGAGGGCGTGCGCGGCCGCGAGCCCGAAGACGAGAAGCGTGAGGGGAAGGGCGAGCGCGTGGGCGTGGAGGTCCCCGAAGAGGTACGTGAAGAACGGCATTTCGTTGATCGGACCGGGCTCGGCCTCCGCGTGTCCGATGAGACGGGTTGCCGTCCAGTAGGCCCAGTCCGGATGCGCGACTAGCGGCGTCCCCGCGCGCGCCGACGCCAGGAGTCCGGTCGCCGTCCGGACGAGGGCGGTGAGCCCGGGGACCGGGCTGGCCCACGTCGAAGGGCTCGCCGATCGCGCGGCCTCAAGGTAAAGGCGCACCTCGCCGAGATTTCCCATCACCGCGACGAAGAGAGCGCCGAGAATCGCGAAACCGGCCGTGCGACGCCCGGCTCCGCCGCGCGCCGGTGCAACAAGCGCGAGCGCGGCGCCGAAGGCGCCCGCGACCGTGAGCGCGAAGAATGTCGGGACGGCGAGGTTGTAGGCGACGGCGGGTGCGACGCCGGTCAACTTCACGAGCGCGCCCGCGAGCACGAACCCGAAGTAGTAGTAGTTGAGCGCGCCGCCTGCGAACCACGGGTCGTACGGCGGGAAATCCTCCGACTTCACGACGGCCGTCAGGAAGGCGAGGTCCATCGGCTTCTCGCCGCCGAGGGTGGGATGCCAGAGATCGGGATTCGCGCGTCGGATGAGCAGGAACGCGACGAAAGCGGACCAGAAGAGAAGTTCCTCAGCGGCGAGGAGCCGTCCGCGCTCCGCGAGGAGAGCCTTGAGTTCGCGCCGCCTGGCTACGGCGACCGCTGCCGACACGGCGCCGAGGATGCCGAGCGCGACGATGAGCGTACCGCTCGAGAACGGCGCGATCCGGAGGCTCGCGACGAGCCAGGCGATCCACGAAGTTGCGAGGAGACCCACGGCGCGGGCGAACGCGAATCCACCGTCCGGAAGACTCCGGCACGCGAGAGCCGTGAGAGGCGCTCCGACGAGCCCGAGGACAAGCAGAAGGAGACTCCACAGGATGACGGACCGGAAAGCGCCGGGTGCTGCCGGTCCGAAGAGGGAAGACCATGTCCCCCGGTGACGGACGCGTTCCCAGGCGACCTCGCTCAGCATCAGTCCGTTCGGCGCCCGGGAGGCTTCGCGGGGAGTCATCCGCAGGATGCGGCCGAGGTCCACGTCGAGAATCCGGGCGGCCCGGTCGTGGGAGTAAGCCGGGGTCTTGCGGAAGATGCGGACGCGGGGGTGGTCGTAGACGGTGAAGGCCTCCTCCGCTCGCTCGTCGGGCACCGAAAGGCCGAGCAGGCCCGGCCGCGACGTGAAACGCGCGGCCTCTTCGAAGCCGAGCGAGCCGTCCTCGAGCGCCTCGTAGTAGCGCGTCGTCATGGGCCAGCGGAGGGGCATCCGCGGGATGGATCCGGAAAGCCGATCGCTCGAGAGAACGAGCACGTCGGCGTGGTCGAGTCCGTCGAGGACCTTCGTGAGCTTTTTGGGAGTGTCGTCGTCGTACCACGGCAGCTGGAACCCGGTGTAGAGCGACGGGAACGGGTCGGGCCCGCTCAGCCTCAGCGGGAGCGGGTCGTCCCAGTGTTCGCACGCGATGGTGGCGCCCGGCGAAACGTTCGCGTAGATCCAGCGGCTCGCCTCGATGCGCGGGTGGGGCCGCGTGTAGATACGCATGAACGCGGTCGCCCAGAGAAGCGTGCCGATCCCCGTGAGGACGATGGCCCCGGCGGCTGCGCGTCGCGCGGCGGTGGTCAAGGCCCGATCGCGAAGCCTCACGAGGCCCCATGCGGCGAGGAGGCAGAGAGCAGGGTACGCCGGAAGGAAGTACCTCATGGAAGCCACCCACTGTGTGCCCTGATACACGAGGACGACGGCGACCCACGCGACGGGAACGAGGAGCGCACCCTCGCGGCGCCGCTGCACAGCCGCCGCCGCCGCGAGTGTGCCGCAAAGCGCCGCGAGCCCCAGAGGAACGCCCAACCCCCAAAGGACGAGGTTCTCGAGCGGCCAGGCCAGCATCACGCGGCCGGCCCACTGCACGCCGGGTGGAATGTCGCGTGAGCCGTTCACGAGCGCCGCTGCCTCGGCGAAATTCGAGAGCCAACGGTCGCTGGGGAGGATGCCGAGCAGGCCGGGACCCCGGAACGCATCTGGCTGCGCGAGGCGGAAGACGCTGAAGGCCGCGATGCCCGCGAGGGTGGAACGGAACAGAAGGCTCTCGACGGGGGCACCGCGAGGGGCTCCGCCCCGCTTCCAGGCACGGAGGACGGCCTCGGCCACGACGACGGCGGCCACGAGCACGAGGAGGGCGCTCGTGATCTTGGTCGCGAGCGCGAGACCGATGAGCGCGCCGGCCCAGGCAAAGCGGGCGGGCCGCGGGCTGGACTGAACCGCGACGAGAGAGAGAAGCACAGCGGTCGCGAGACAGGTTGCGAGGGAGTCGACTGTGAAGAAGTGCGCCTGCTGAATCGGCAGGACGGCGAAGGCGTAGAAGAACCCGGCGAGGAGTACGACGCGCCGGTCCCGGCTGACGCGCCACGCAAGCAGGAGGAGGAGGGCGAGAGTGGCGAGATCCGCCACGGCGGATACGGCACGGCCGACGAGGGTGACCTCGTCGAAGCTCGTCCGGTGGAGGGCGGAGGCGACCGCCTTGACCGCCACGATCGGAAAGGTCCCGTAGGCGTAGAACGGGAAGCCGACGTTGCGCGGGTTCAGCGTCGAGTGCGCTTCGTCGAAGTACGTGGAGAGAGTCTCCGGCCAGGACAGCGCGGTCTCGGCCATCGTGAGGAACCGCTCGTCCGGATGCAGGTGCTGGCGCGCGTCCCAGTCGAGCCGGAAGAGCCGAAACGCGGCCGCGGCGACGATGACGGCGGCGATGAGCACCCCCGTCCGCCGCGCCTCACGTCCCAGGACCTTCATGCGCCTCGGGCCGCCGGGTTCAGTTCTTTCCGAAGAGGAACCTCGTCAAGGCGAGCCCGGCGAGACCGAGGGCCACGGCGAGAACGCCGAGCGCGCGCGGGTCGAGGGCCGGAACGTCGACGGCCGAACCGCCGCCCCCGATGGGAGTCGGCGTGAACGTGGGGCTCGGCAGGGGCGTGGGTGTGGCCGTCGCGGCCGGAGTCGGCGTCGCCGAGTTGACCGGCGTGGGCGTCGACGTCGGCGTTGCGGTGGACGTGGCAATCGGCGTTGCGGTGGACGTGGGGGTCGGCGTTGCGGTGGACGTGGGGGTCGGCGTTGCGGTGGACGTGGCAGTCGCCGTTGCGGTGGACGTGGCAGTCGCCGTTGCGGTGGACGTCGGCGTGGCAGTTGCCGTGGGCGTCGTGGTACCGAACGAGGTCGGCGTTGCCGTTGGCGTCGGCGTGGGCGTAGAAGTCGCCGGGGGCGTCGAAGTCGTGGTGGGGGTGCTCGTCGGCGTCAACGTCGGACCCTGGGCGAGTGCCTGGTGACCGGGCGGCACGGAAGGCCCCCCGGCGTAGGTCAGGACGAAGCCGGCGAGAAGCAGAGCCAGGCACAGGTTTCGAAGAATGCTCTTCACGGCGGAGGGCCAAGTCTAACAGAGGCCGGCGGCTGCTACGATCGAACGGAATGCGGAAATCAGGCGCTGAAGAGCCCGCGGAGGCACAGCCGCCGCCCGACTCGAACAAGACAATCCTCGTGGGCGTCTACGGGCGCGAGGTGCCGCGCGCCCTCGCGGAGGACCACCTCGACGAGCTCGAGCGCCTCGTGGACACGGCGGGCGGCGTCGTCGTCGCCCGCGCCCTGCAGGAGCGGAGGTCGCCGGACCCGGCGACGTACGTGGGCTCCGGCAAGCTTGAGGAGATCGCCGAGGTCGCGCGGGCGCAGGGCGCCGGCTGGACGATCTTCGACGACGAGCTCACGCCGTCGCAGTCGCGCAACCTCGAGAAGACGCTTCCGACGAACGTCCTCGACCGCGCGGGCGTCATCCTCCGCATCTTCGCGGCGCGCGCCCGCTCGCGCGAGGCCATGACACAGGTCGAGCTCGCGAGCCTCCAGTACCAGCTGCCGCGCCTCGCGGGCAAGTCCCAGGGCCTCGCCCAGCAACGCGGGGGCGGCGCGTTCCGCGGCGGGGCAGGCGAGCGGAAGATCGAGCTCGACCGCCGGCGCCTCCGGATGCGCATCGCGAAGCTGAAGGAAGAGCTCGGGAAGATCGAGACGCAGCGCGACGTCCGGCGCAAGGGCATGAAGCGCGTCGCGACGGTCTCCCTCGTCGGGTACACGAACGCGGGGAAGACGACGCTCTTCAACCGCCTCACGTCCTCGAAGGAATTCGCCGAGGACCGCCTGTTCGCGACGCTCGACCCGCGGCACGCCCGTCTGCACGGCGTCGGCGGGCGTGCGATCGTGCTCGCGGACACCGTCGGGTTCCTCCGCAAGCTGCCGCACGACCTCGTGGCGTCCTTCAAGTCCACACTCGCCGAGGTCCGCGACGCGGACCTCCTCGTCCACGTCGTGGACGCGTCCTCACCCGCCGCGTCCGAGCAGAAGGCCGTCGCCGAGCAGGTCCTCGAGGAGCTGGGCGTCGAGAAGCGCCGCGTCCTCCTCGCCTACAACAAGACGGACCGCCCGTCGCCCGAGGCGCTCGACGCCGACGGACTCCGGATCTCGGCCGCGACCGGCGCGGGGCTTCCCGAGCTGCGCGAGGCGATCGTCGCGCGCCTGTCGGCTCTCGGGGCGCGCCTCCACGTCTACGGAGTCCACGAGAGCGAGACCACGTCGTAATACGATCCGTGAGGTGAGGGAGACCCCATGAGCGCACCGATCGCGTACCGCCGCCGCGGCCAGGCCGTGTGGCTGGACAGCATCTCGAGCAAGATGATCCGGACCGGCCGGCTGAAGTCCCTCGTCGACGCCGGGACGATCTACGGGGTCACCTCGAACCCGACGATCTTCGGGCAGGCGATCGAGAAGAACGAGGGCGATTACAACGCGGGGATCGAGCGCCTCGCGCGCGCGGGGAAGGACGCCTTCGCGATCTACGACGCGCTCACGCAGCAGGACATCGCCGAAGGCGCCGACGCGTTCCGCGCGATCCACGACCGCAATCCCGTGGACGGCTGGATCTCGCTCGAGGTCCTGCCCTCTCTCGCGCGCGACACGGAGAAGACGGTCGGCGAGGCGAAGCGGCTCGCGGCGGCCCTGGGCCGCCCCAACGTCTTCATCAAGGTCCCCGCGACGCCGGAGGGCGTCCCGGCGATCCGCCGGCTCATCGGGGAGGGCATCTCGGTGAACGTGACGCTCATGTTCAACCGCAGGCACTACCGGGACGTCGCGCTCGCGTACCTCGGTGGCCTCGAGGACCTGGCGGCGAAGGGCGGCGACCTCTCCCGCGTCCACTCCGTGGCGTCGTTCTTCGTGTCCCGCGTGGACACTCTGATCGACAGGCGTCTCGACGAGAAGGCCGCGGCGGCCTCCGGCGCCGGGAAGGCGCACCTCGAGTCCTTGCGCGGCCGGGCCGGCCTCGCGAACAGCAAGGTCGTCTACCAGGACTTCCGGGACATCTTCGGGGCCGAGCGGTTCACGTCGCTCCGGGGGAAGGGCGCGCGGCTGCAGCGGCCGCTCTGGGCGTCGACCGGCACGAAGAACCCGGCCTACTCGGATCTTCTCTACGTCGAGAACCTCGTCGGCCCCGACACCGTGAACACGATGCCGGAAAAGACGCTCGACGCGCTTCTCGACCACGGCAGCGCGACCCCGTCCGACACCGTGCTCGAGGGCGTCGCGGAGAGCCGCACGGTCCTCTCCGAACTCGCCGGGATCGGCATCGACGTCGAGGCCGTTGGCGAGGAGCTGCAGAAGGACGGCGTCGTCCTCTTCGAGAAGTCTTACGACCAGCTCCTCGGGACGATCGAGCAGCGGCGCCAGGCCGCCGCGGGGGTGAAGGCTTGATTCTCGGCACCTTCGAAGCGCCCGAGCTCGCCGATGCACAGGTCGAGCGGCTCGCAGAACTCGGGGCCGCGGCCCGCGGCGACATCCTGCGCATGACGACGCTCGCGGCGTCCGGCCACCCGGGAGGTTCGATGTCGTCGATCGACTTCGAGCTCGTGCTCTGGGGCTTCGCGAACTGCGACCCGAAGAACCCGTTCGATCCGAAGCGCGACCGCATCGTGATCAGTCACGGCCACACCTCGCCCGCCGCGTACGCGGCGCTCGCCCACCTCGGCTGGTTCGACCGGGCGCTCCCGCTCGTCGGCTTCCGGCGCGCCGGGTCGCCGTTCGAGGGGCACGTCGAGCGCGACGTGCCGGGGATCGAGTGGGGCACGGGCAACCTCGGGCAGGGCCTGTCGGCGGCTGCCGGGTTCGCGCTGGCGGCGAAGATCAAGGGCGACGGGTCGAAGGTCTTCTGCGCGATGGGCGACGGCGAGCAGCAGAAGGGCCAGCTCGCCGAGGCGCGCCGGTTCGCGGTCAAGTACGGGCTGACGAACCTCGTCGGCGTCCTGGACTGGAACCGCGAGCAGCTGTCCGGGTCGAACGACGCGATCCTCAGGCAGGACATCGTCGCGGACTGGGAGGCCGACGGCTGGGGCGTGATCGAGGTGGACGGACACGACGTGCGCGCCGTCTACCGCGCGCTCCGGGCGGCCCTCCGCGCGGAGAAGCCGACGCTCGTCGCGGCGCACACGGTGATGTCCAAGGGCGTCCCCTTCATGGAGAAGGACGGCTTCAAGTGGCACGGCGCGGCGCTCGCGCCGGAGAAGTGCCGCGAGGCGCTCGCGATCCTCGGCGTCGAGGACGATCTCGACCGCTGGGTCGAGGAGCGGAAGAAGCCCGCGCCCGACTGGAAGAAGGCCCTTCCGCACCGGCCCGAGGAGTCCGTCGTCCTCGCGTCCGGCGGGACGCCGCGCACCTACCCGCTCGACAAGCAGACGGACAACCGGAGCGCGTTCGGGAACGCCCTGGCCGACCTCGCGTCGACGGCGGCCGCCGCGGGGACGCCGTTCGCCGTGATCGACTGCGACCTCTCGGTCTCGACGAAGACGGAGACGGTCGAGGCGAAGGTGCCGTCCGCGTTCTTCCAGGGCGGGATCGCCGAGCACAACGCCGCGGTCCTCCTCGGGGCGCTCTCCGTCGCGGGCGTCCACGCGTGGTGGGGCGAGTTCGCGATGTTCGGCATCGCGGAGACCTACAACCAGCAGCGCCTGAACGACATCAACGGCGCGAACGCGAAGCTCGCCGTCACGCACGCGGGCATCGACGTCGGCGAGGACGGGAAGACGCACCACTCGATCGACACCTTCGGCCTCCTGAACTCGACGTTCGGATGGAAGGTCTTCACGCCGGCCGACCCGAACCAGACGGACCGCGTCGTCCGCTGGATGGCGACGCACCGCGGGAACCACGCTCTCGTCATGGGCCGCTCGAAGATCCCGTTCGCGCTCAAGGAGGACGGGACGGCCTTCTTCGCGGGGGAGGCGGCGTTCGACCCGTCGCGCGCGGACGTTCTCCGGTCGGGCGACGGCCCGCTCGCGCTCGTCTCGGCGGGCAACATGCTCCCGCACGCGCTCGACGCGTGGAACGCCCTCGCGCAGGAAGGCGTGCGCGCCGACCTCGTCTCGGTCTGCGCGTGGAGCGACCTCGCGGACGAGGACCTCGCGTTCATGGCGCGGCACGGCCTCGTCGTCTCGGTCGAGGACCACAACCCGAAGACGGGTCTCGGGACACTCCTGCAGGCGCGCTTCAACGACCTCGGCCTCCCGGCGCGCGTCGTGAAGCTCGGCGTCACGGGCTACGCCTCCTCGGGCCCCGCGAAGGAGCTCTACCGGCGCATGGGCCTCGACGGGGCCGGAATCGCGGCGGCCGTGAGGGCGGCCCTCGCCGGGAAAAGGTGAGGACGCCGTGAGCGCCGCAACTCCAGAGCCCGCGACGATCGTCATCTTCGGAGGCTCGGGCGACCTTTCGAAGAGAAAGCTCGTCCCCGCGCTCTTCGAGCTGGATGCCCAGGGACAGCTTTCGCCCGGGACCTGCATCGTGGGCTACGCCCGGACGGGGGAGTCCGACGAGACGTACCGCGCCGAGATGAAGCAGGCCGTCGCCGAGTTCGCGCGCGTCAAGCCGGTGGACGAGGCGAAGTGGAGGACCTTCGAGTCGCGGCTCTTCTTCTTCCGCGGCGACCTGAACAGCGGCAAGAGCTTCGCGGACCTCAAGACGCGCCTCGAGGCGCTCGAAAAGGAGCGCGGGACGCCGGGCAACCGGATGTTTTACCTCGCGATCCCGCCGTCGATGATCGGCCCGGTCGTGAAGAACCTCGGGGACGCGCAGTTCGTCTACCCTGTCGACGGCGGCCCGTGGTCGCGCGTCATCGTCGAGAAGCCGTTCGGGCGCGATCTCGCGACCGCGCGCGCCCTCAACGAGGAGCTCTCGCGCGTCTTCCGCGAGCGGCAGATCTTCCGTATCGACCACTACCTCGGCAAGGAGACGACGCAGAACATCCTCGTCTTCCGTCTCGGCAACGGGATCTTCGAGCCGCTCTGGAACCGGCGTTACGTCGAACACGTCCAGATCACAGTCGCCGAGTCCATTGGGGTCGAGAACCGCGGCCGCTTCTACGAGGAGTCGGGCGTCCTGCGCGACATCGTGCAGAACCACATGCTCCAGCTCCTCTGCCTCGTGGCGATGGAGCCGCCCGTGGCCTTCGACCCGAACGCGGTGCGCGACGAGAAGGTCAAGGTCCTCAAGTGCATCCAGCCGCAGACGCCGGAGGAGATCATCCGCGACACGGTGCGCGGCCAGTACGGCCCCGGCGCGATCGGCGGCCAGCCGGTGGTCGGCTACCGCTCCGAGAAGGACGTCAACCCGATGTCCCTGCGAGACACGTACGCGGCGTGGAAGGTACAGGTCGAGAACTGGCGGTGGGCGGGCGTGCCGTTCTACCTGCGCGCGGGCAAGCGCCTCGCCAAGCGCGTCACGGAGATCGCCATCCAGTTCAAGACGCCTCCGATCTCGCTCTTCCGGCAGGTCGGCGTCGTGAGACAGGAGCCGAACGCCCTCATCCTCAGGATCCAGCCGGACGAAGGCATCGCGCTGAAGTTCGGCGCGAAGGAGCCGGGCCCGACCATGAAGGTTGACCCCGTCACGATGGACTTCCGGTACTCGGAGTTCTTCGGGGCGTCGCAGCCCGAGGCCTACGAGCGCCTCCTCATGGACGCCATGCACGGCGACTCGACGCTGTTCGCGCGGCGCGACGAGGTCGAGGCGGCGTGGGAGCGCGTCACGCCGCTTCTCGACGCCTGGCGCGAGAACCCGCCGCTCGACCACCCGAACTACGAGGCGGGCACCTGGGGCCCCGACGCCGCCGTGGCCCTGCTCGCGCGGGACGGGAGGCGCTGGCGGCGCCCGTGAGCGACGTTCGCCCGTTCGCGACCGCCGACGACGTCGCCGACGCCGCGGTGTTCCTGTTCGTGACGCTCGCCGCGAAGGCGATCGCGGAGAGGGGAGAATTCTTTTGCTCCCTCGCGGGGGGCACGACTCCCCTGGCCGGCTATCGCATCCTCGCCGCACCGATGATTTCTTCGAAAGTGAATTGGGAGAGAACGCACGTCTTCTGGGGGGACGAACGGTGCGTGCCCGAGGGCGACAAGGGAAGGAACGACGAGGCGGCACTCGACGCGCTCCTGCGAAAGGTCCCCATCCCTTCGAAGAACATCCACCGCGTCCCCGCCACCGAACCCGACGGGGCGCAGCGATACGAATCCGAGTTGCGCCGGGTCTTCTCTTCCTCATTCAGAGAATCTCCCTCTTCTTCCGAAATCCCTCGCTTCGACCTGATCCTCCTTGGTCTCGGGCAGGACGGGCACACGGCGTCGCTTTTCCCGGGGCACCCGGCCGTCGAGGAGAAGACGCGCCTCGTCGTCCGCGTGGACGGCGCGCCGAAGCCGCCGCCGTCGCGCGTCACGTTCACGCTGCCGCTCATCAACGCGGCGCGGCACGTCGCCTTCCTCGTGACCGGAAAGGACAAGAACGCGGCGCTCCGGCGCGTCCTGAACGGCGATCCGTCGCTGCCGGCGGCCCGCGTCGCGCCCGTCGACGGGACGCTCGCGTTCCTCTCGGACGCCGCAGCCCTGACGGGGGAGGAGGCACCCTCGTGACGACGGTCGGGACGAGACTGAACCGCTTCCTCTACGAGACGGAGCGCCACTACCCGTCGGCCACCGGCGAGCTCTCGGACCTCCTGTCCCAGCTCGCATTCGCGGGCAAGCGCATCAGCCGGATCCTCTCGTCGGCGGGCCTGACGGAAGTCCTCGGCACGTCGGGCGGCGTCAACGTCCAGGGCGAGCAGCAGCAGAAGCTCGACGCCCTCGCCAACGAGGTGTTTCTCGAGGCGTTCGCGTACGGACAGCTCGTCCCGACGATCGTGACCGAAGAGATGGACCTGCCCGCCCACCTCCCGGAGAACGTCGAGTCCGGGAAGTACATCGTCTTTCTCGACCCGCTCGACGGCTCGTCGAACCTCGACGTGAACGGCAGCGTCGGCTCGATCTTCTCGGTGCGCAGGCTCTCCGGGCGCGGCGAGGTGACGTCCGAGGCCGAGCTTATGTCGCGCATCTCCCACGAGCAGGTCGTCGCGGGCTACTTCCTCTACGGCCCCTCGACGGTGCTCGTCTACACGGAGGGGCGCTCGGTCCACGGCTTCACGCTGGACCCCGGCGTCGGCGAGTTCCTCCTGTCCCACCCCGAGATCCGCATTCCGGACCACGGGCCGTACTACGGCGCGAACGAGGGCGGGATCCGGGACTGGGAAGAGGGCCCCCGGCGCTTCGTCGAGGAATGGGCCCGGGAAAAGGACGAGGTCTCGGGCCGCCCTTATTCGACGCGCTACTCGGGTGCGCTCGTCGCCGATTTCCACCGGATCGTCCTCAAGGGAGGGATCTACCTCTACCCGGCGACCGCGCAGAGTCCGCAGGGAAAGATCCGCCTCATGTACGAGGCCGCGCCCCTCGCGCTCGTGGCGGAGGCGGCGGGCGGCGCGGCCAGCGACGGCCGCCGCCGCATCCTCGACATCGTCCCGACGCGGAACCACGGGCGCACGCCGATCTACCTCGGGTCGAAGGACGACGTCGCGCGCGTGGACGGGTTCGTCCGCGAGTCGAAGGCGGTTGCGGCGCGCGGATGAAGGCGAAAGAACAGAGAGAAGGAGAACCGGGGATGAAGATTTCTTTGAAAGGAGATCGCGTGAAACTTTCGTTCAGAAACCTAGCGGCGGTTTGCGCCGTGACCTTCCTCGCCGCGCCGGCGTCGTTCGCTCTGCCACCCGAAGAAAAGACACCTTCGCCCGTTGCTTCGGCGCCGAAGAAAGAGGAGAAAGCGTCCAAGATGATCAAGACTCCGTCCGGCCTCCAGTACGAAGACACCGTCGTCGGCACAGGCGCCTCGCCGAAGCCCGGGCAGACCTGCGTGATGCACTACACGGGCTGGCTCTGGGAGAACGAGGCCAAGGGAAAGAAGTTCGACAGCTCGGTCGACCGCGGCCAGCCGTTCGAGTTCCAGATCGGCCTCGGCATGGTCATCAAGGGCTGGGACGAGGGCGTCTCCACGATGAAGGTCGGCGGAAAGCGCACCCTCCTGATTCCGTCTGCGCTCGGCTACGGCTCTCGCGGCGCCGGGGGCGTCATCCCGCCGAACGCGACGCTCGTCTTCGACGTGGAGCTCCTCGGAGTCAAGTAGAGCATCGGAATCAGGCCTTCCGCGGGGCCGGCCCCTAGATTTGGAGTGCGGGGGTTTCCCCGCGGAGGGTCTTCATGCAGAGCCCCGTGAGGCGTGTCGTCATTCTGGGCGCCGCCGGCCGCGACTTCCACGACTTCAACACCGTCTTCCGGGACAAACCGGGCCACCAGGTCGTCGCCTTCACGGCAACGCAGATTCCCGGGATCGACTCGCGCCGGTATCCGGCGGCCCTCGCGGGCGCGCTCTATCCCGACGGCATCCCGATCGTGCCCGAGGACTCGCTCGAGCACCTGATCAGGACGGAGAAGGTCGACCTCTGCGTCTTCTCGTACTCGGACGTCGCGCACACGCAGGTCATGCACCTCGCGTCTCGCACGATCGCCGCGGGCGCCGACTTCCTGCTCCTCGGCGCGGACCGGACGATGCTGAAGTCGAAGGTGCCCGTCATCGCCGTCACGGCCGTCCGCACCGGCGCCGGGAAGAGCCAGACGACGCGCTACCTCTCGCGCATCCTCAAGGAGCTCGGCCTCCGCGCGGTCGCGGTGCGCCACCCGATGCCATACGGCGACCTCGCGGCGCAGGCCTGCCAGCGCTTCGCGACGTACGCCGACCTCGACCGGGAGAAATGCACGATCGAGGAGCGGGAGGAGTACGAGCCGCACCTCGACAACGGCTTCGTGGTCTACGCGGGCGTCGACTACGAGAGGATCCTGCGGCGGGCCGAGGCCGAGGCCGACGTGATCCTCTGGGACGGGGGCAACAACGACCTGCCGTTCTACGTTCCGGACCTCCACATCTGCATCGCGGATCCGCACCGGCCGGGGCACGAGACGGCCTACCACCCGGGCGAAGCGAACTTCAGGCGGGCGAACGTCATCCTCGTCAACAAGTGCGACACGGCGGACGAGGGCAACATACACGCCGTCGAGATGGCGGCCGCGAAGCTGAACCCGAAGGCGCACGTCCTCCGCGCGAATTCGCCGGTCGTCTGCGACCGCCCCGAGCTCGTCCGCGGCAAGCGTGCCCTCGTTGTCGAGGACGGGCCGACGCTGACTCACGGCGGCATGAGCTTCGGCGCCGGCCTCGTGGCGGCGAAGAAGGCGGGCGCGGCCCGCATCGTCGACCCGATGCCCTACGCCGTGGGCTCGCTCGAGGCGACGTACCGAAAGTACCCGAACGCGGCGGGGATCCTGCCGGCGATGGGCTACGGAGAGGCGCAGATCGCCGATCTCGCCGAGACCATCACCGCGACGCCGTGCGACGTCGTCGTCGTCGGGACGCCGATCGATCTCACGCGCGTCGTCCGGCTCGCGAAGCCCACGGTCCGCGTGCGGTACGAGCTCGAGGAGGTCGTCCGGGGCCGGCTGGCCCAGGAGGTCGCGAAGGTGGTCCCCGTCCACACCGTATAGTCCGGGGTCGATGGTCCTTCTTTCGCGGACGATTCACTTCAACGCGGCGCACCGGCTCCACAACCCCGGCCGGAGCGAGGAGTGGAACCGCGCCACGTACGGCGACTCGGCCAACGCGGCCGGATACGGCCACAACTACGCCCTGGACGTGTCCGTCGCGGGCGTCGCCGACGCCGCGACCGGGATGCTCGTGAACCTCACGGACCTCGACCGGATCCTCAAGGAGGAGGTCGACCGCCCGCTCGACCACCGGAACCTGAACGCCGAGATCCCGGAGTTCGCGAAGACGGTCCCGACCGCCGAGAACCTCGCACGCTGGATCTGGGACCGCGTCGCGGCGCGCATCGCGAAGGAAGGCTGGCCCTGCCGCCTCCACACCCTGCGCCTCACCGTGACGCCGAACTTCTCGGTCGAGCTCGTTGAAGAGAAGAGATAGAGGGGGAGAAGAGAAGATTTCTTAGATGGTGTGTGTGGGGCCGCGGCAAATGCGCCCGCCGCGCGGTGGCTCGAGCGGCTCCAAGGCCATTCACCCTTCCAAGGAATTTGCAGACCGTTTCCCGTCGATTGGACACCTGAATTTCAGAGAGGGTGTCTTCTTCTCTCTCTCTTCCGAAAACTCAAATGTTCTCTCGCGCCCGCGGCGAGAGCCGCGGCTTCGATCGCCTCGCGGCCCCAGGCCACCTCGGCGGGCGCGTGGGCGTCCGACGAGAAGACGATCGGGACGCCGGCCTTCACGAGGCCCGCGAGGAGCGGGGGAGAGGGGTACTCCTCGGCGACGGCCTTCCGCAGCCCCGCGCTCGAGACCTCCACGGCGACGCCGGCCTCCCGCGCGGCGGCGACGGCGGCGGCCTCGGCCGCGGCGAGCGCCGCCGGCCGCCGGTGGCCGAACTTCTTCGGGAGGTCGAAGTGGGTCAGGACGTCGAAGAGGCCCGTCGCCGCGGCCTTCGCGAGGAGGCGGTAGTACTCCTCCCAGAGGACCTCGGTGCCCTCGCGCTCGTGTCGCGCGGCGGAATGCGGCGCGTCGATCCAGTCGCCCTTGACCCAGTGCACGCTTCCGAGGACGACGTCCCAGTCGTGCATGGCGAGAATCTCCGCGAGGACGGCCTCGTGGCCTTCGGCGTAATCCGCCTCGAGGCCGAGGAGGACGTCGATCCGCCCCGCGAACTCCTCGGAGAGGGCCTGGACCTCCTCGACGTACCCCGGCAGCTCGGCGCGCGTCATCGCGATCCCGGGGTCCGGGTCGTCCCCGGGCAGGAAGTAGAGCGGGACATGGTCCGTGAACGCGATCTCGGAGAGGCCCCGGGCGAGCGCCGTCTCGACGTACGCACGCATCGCGCCTCCCGCATGGCCGCAGCGGGCCGTGTGGACGTGGTAGTCGGTGCTGGTCCGGAGGTTGCATCTGGGGGTCGGCATGGAACTTCGCGGAGTGTAGTCTCGGGGTTCGGAGGAGTCATGGCGATCCGGATCAACCGTGTCTACACGCGCGGGGGCGACGCGGGCGAGACGAGCCTCGTGGGGGGGCCGCGCATCGCGAAGGATGCGATCCGCATCCAGAGCTACGGAACCGTCGACGAGCTGAATGCGATCCTCGGTCTCGTGCGCACGGCGAACCGCGAGACGCCCGGAGCGTCGGACGAGGATCGTGCGCGCCTGGACGGACTTCTCACGCGCCTTCAGAACGAGCTCTTCAACCTCGGCTCGGACCTCGCGACGCTTCCGCAGGACCGTCACCCGAGGCAGCCGGTGATCGAGGAGCGTCACGTGACTTTCCTCGAGAAGACGATCGACGAGATGAACGACGGGCTCCCCGAGCTCCGCTCCTTCGTCCTTCCGGGCGGCGGCTGGGTCTCGGCGTTCCTCCACCAGGCCCGGACGGTCTGCCGACGCGCCGAGCGCCTCGTCACGACGCTCGCGCGGCAGGAATCCGTCGGTCCGCACGCGCTCGTCTACCTGAACCGGTTGTCGGACCTCCTGTTCGTGCTCGGCCGCTGGGCCGCGCGCGCGCGCCGCGAGCCCGAACCGCTCTGGGAGCCGGAGCAGGGTTGACGCGCGTTCGAGTCCCGGACCTCATCGGACTTCTCGCGGCGCTGGCGGCGTGCCCCGCCGTGGCTCAGGGCCCGCCCGCGATCTCGGCGGTCGAGATCCGGACGATCGACGTCTTCAACGACGCGGAGGCGGCGAAGTTCTTCCTCTACCGCTGGGCGAACGCCCTCCACGTCAAGACGAAGGCCTCTTTCGTGAGCACGCAGCTCCTTTTCGAGCCCGGCGACCCGCTGCGCCCCGAGATCCTCGCGGAGACCGAGCGCAACCTCCGGGCGTTCGGTCTCTTTCGCCGGGTCTCCGTGAAGGCCGAGGGAACGAGTGTTGTCGTCGAGACGGCCGACGCCTGGACGCTCCTCCTCAGGGGGTCGTTCTCGAACAAGGGCGGCGTGACGGAGTATTCGATCGGGGCCGAGGAGTACAACCTGCTCGGACTCGGGATGCAGTTCGGCTTCGGGTTCGAGCAGGAGGTGACGCGGACGTCGCGGTCCGTCTTCTTCGCGGATCCGAACCTCATCTGGCCGCACGCGGCGTTTCGCATCGACGTGTCCGACCTGTCCGACGGGCAGCGCTTCTCGATCGCCTACGGCCGGCCGTTCTACGCGCTCGGCGTGCCGTGGGCGCTCGAGGGGCTCGTGAACCGCGCCGACTTCGACACGAAGCTGTACGCCGGCGGTGAGGAAGCCGCCACCTGGAGGAAACGGCAGAGAATCGCGCGCGTCCAGGGCGGGACCCGCCTCGCGAGCGGCGCCTGGGGCGCGGACCGCCTTCTCGGCTCCATCGAGTGGTCGGAGGTCCGGCTGCAGGACAAGGACGGGCCGCCGCCGCCGGACGGGCCCGCGTCGAACCGGCGGTTTCTCTTCTTTTCGGGGGGATTCCAGCACGTCGGGTCCGAGTGGATCACGCGCCGGCAGGTCGACAGGCTCGAGCGCGACGAGGACTTCAACCTCGCGACGGGCCTGCGCGCCGAGGCGGGCATTTCGCCGGGCTTCGACAAGCAGAGCGCGGCCGGCCGCCTCCTCGCGAGCGTCCAGTCGGGCACCTCGTTCCCGGCAGGCTTCGCGACCTTCACGTCCACGGCGTCCACCCGCCTCCAGAGCGGGTTCCAGAACGCGCTCGTCGGCGCCGACGCTCGCGGGTACGTGCTCAAGCCGCCGTGGGCGTTCGTCGGGCGCGTCGGGACCCTCGTCGGCTGGCGTCTGGATCCCGAGGACCAGATCGTTCTGGACGGCGCGACCGGCGTGCGCGGTTACCGCCTGCACGCGGTTGCGGGAGACCGCCGGCTCGTCGCGAACGCGGAGGCGCGCGTTCTCCTGGTGCCCGAGATCTGGTCGCTCCTGTCGTTCGGCCTCGCGGCCTTCGGGGACGCGGGGTACTCGTGGGGTGCGCCGGACGGTTTCTGGCACCTCGCCGACGCCGGAGTCGGGCTGCGGGTCGGGCTCACGCGCGCGAGCAAGAGCAACCTCATCCGGATCGACGTCGCACGCGTTCTTCACCCGGACCCGCTCGGGCGCACGGGCTGGCTCGTCTCCTTCGCCTCGGGCCAGGCGTTCTGAGGCGCCGAAAAGCGCCCGCCGGCGTCAGTGGATGCCCTGGGCCCCGAGCCAGCGCTCGGCGTCGATCGCGGCCTTGCAGCCCTCTCCCGCCGCCGAGATCGCCTGCCGGTACATGAAGTCCGCGACGTCACCCGCGGCGAAGATGCCCTCCACGGACGTGTACGTCGTCGGGTGCGCGATCTTCAGGTAGCCGACCTCGTTCATGTCGAGCTTGCCCGCGAAGATCGCCGTGTTCGGCTGGTGGCCGATCGCGGCGAAGTAGCCGGAGACGGCGAGGGTCTTCGTCTCGCCCGTCTTCGCGTTCTTCACGCGAACGCCGGATACCCCGGTGCCTGGCTCGCCGAGCACCTCCTCGACGACCGTGTCGAGGTGGACCTCGATCTTCGGGTTCGCGAGGGCGCGCTGCGCCATGATCGCGGAAGCCCGGAACGTGCTCCGCCTGTGGACGAGGTGGACCTTCGTGCAGAACTTCGTGAGGTACGTCGCCTCTTCCATCGCGGTGTCGCCGCCGCCCACGACGACGACCTCCTTGCCGCGGAAGAAGAAGCCGTCGCACGTGGCGCAGGCCGAGACGCCGTAGCCGAGGAGCTTCTTCTCGCTCTCGAGCCCGAGGTACTTCGCGGAGGCGCCGGAGGCGATGATGACGGCGTCGGCCGTGATGCGGCCCGCCGTCTCCAGCGTGAGGGCGAACGGTCTTGCCTTCACGTCGACGTCGACGACGGTGTCGGCCGCGATCTCGGTGCCGAAGCGTTCGGCCTGTTTGCGCGTGACGTCCATGAGCTCCGGGCCCTGGATGCCATGCTCGAAGCCGGGAAAGTTCTCGACCTCGGTCGTCGTCGTGAGCTGCCCGCCGGGCTGGATGCCCTCGAGAACGAGGGGCGCGAGGTTCGCACGGGCCGCATAGATGGCCGCGGTGAGGCCGGCGGGACCGGACCCGATGATCACGACCCGGTAGTGCTGCTTCTGAGGCATGGGCCGATTCTTTCAGGTCTTACTTCGCCGCCGTCGAGAAATACTCCTTCGATTTTTCCCAGTCGGCCGTCATCGCCTTCGTCCCGGGCTTCCAGTCCGCGGGGCAGACCTCGCCGTTCTCGCGCACGAACTGGAAGGCCTGCAGGACGCGGAGCGTCTCGTCGACCGAGCGGCCCACGGAGTTGTTGTTGACCGTGGCGTGCTGGACGACGCCGTCCGGGTCGATGAGGAACAGGCCGCGCAGAGCGACCTTTCCGGTCTCGTCGAGGACGCCGTACTCCTCGGCCAGCTCCTTGCCGAGGTCCTCGAGGAGCGGGTAGGCGAGGCCCTCGATGCCGCCCTGTTCGCGCGGCTTTTCGGTCCAGGCGAGGTGGCTGTACTTCGAGTCGACGGACGCGCCGAGGACCTCGGCTCCGAGCTTCTTGAACTCTCCGAGGCGATCCGAGAACGCGAGGATCTCGGTCGGGCAGACGAACGTGAAATCGAGCGGGTAGAAGAACAGGACGACCCACTTTCCCTTGTAGTCCGAGAGGCGGTAGTGGGCGAAGCGTCCGTTCAGGACGCCTTCGAGCGCGAAGTCGGGGGCCTGGCGGCCGACGATCTGGGGCATGGGAGTTCTCCTTGCGGTCTCGTGCGGGGTCTCTCGGGGCGGGACCGCCCCGGCACTTGTAGTTTAGACAAAGTCCAGATAAAGTCCAGCCCTCATCGTTGCACGAAAGGTCCCCGGGACCGAGATTCCACGGGGACACAGAATGAAGAAGGAGGCCACATGGCAGAACTCAAGGGAACGAAGACGCACGAGAACCTCAAGCACGCGTTCGCGGGCGAGAGCCAGGCGAACCGGCGCTACCTCTACTTCGCCGACAAGGCCGACATCGAGGGCTACCCCGAGATCGCCGGCAACTTCCGCGACACGGCCGAGGGCGAGACGGGCCACGCCCACGGGCACATGGACTACCTCAAGGCCGCGGGCGACCCGGCCACGGGCCTTCCGTTCGGCTCGACGGAGCTGAATCTCAAGAGCGCGATCGAGGGCGAGACTTACGAGTACACGCAGATGTACCCGGGCTTCGCCAAGACCGCCCGCGAGGAAGGCTTCGCCGAGGTCGCCGACTGGTTCGAGACGCTCGCGCGCGCCGAGAAGTCGCACGCGAACCGCTTCAGCAAGCTCCTGACGACGATCGGCTGAAGAGGAGAGAAGGTCCAGGCGCCCTGAAGCGCGCGAACTATGGCGCGGCAGGTCGGCAGGGCGCATTTTCTTAGAAGGTGAATGGGGTGCGAGGCGCTCGATCGCGGCTGTGGCGGCGAGGAATGCTCCGCCCCCACTCACCCTTCTAAGAAATCTTCGTCTTCCTCTTCGCCTTCTCTTCCTCCGAATCTTCCGAAAGCAGAGTGAACATGGGCGCCGTTGGAACTCCCATCGCCGTGAAAGACGCGGCGACCCTTACCGCCGAGCTCACCCGCATCGCCGACATTTGCCACGGCTGCCGGAGGTGCTTCTCGCTCTGTCCCTCGTTCGAGGTCCTGTTCAAGGGCCTCGACGTCCCCGAGGTGGACGGCGAAGCGGACAAGCTCCCGAGGAAGATCCTCGAGGACTTCGTCGACCTCTGCTACGAGTGCAAGCTCTGCCTGCCTCACTGCCCGTACATCCCGCCTCACCGGTGGGCCGTCGACATTCCGCACCTGGTGCTCGACGCGCGGCGCGTGCGCATGGAGGCGCAGGGCCTTCCGCTCCGCGAGCGGCTCCTTTCGGACCCCGACGCGCTCGGCCGGATGGCGTCGACGGTCGCGCCGGTCGCGAATTTCATGAACACGCTCCCTCTCGCGCGATGGGGGATGGAGAAGACGCTCGGCGTCGCCGCGAAGAAGGACCTGCCGCGCTTCGTCTGGCAGACGTTCACCCGCTGGTTCGAGACGCGCGAGGCGCCGAGGCGCGTGGCGCCGCCCGTCGCGAAGGTCGTCCTCTTCCCGACGTGCTCGGTCGAGTGGAACCGCCCGGAGATCGGGCGGGCCGCCGTCTCCGTGCTCGAGAAGAACGGCGTCGAGGTCGCGGTCGCGTACCCGCAGTGCTGCGGCATGCCGCTCTTCGACGTCGGCGACGTCGCGGGCGCGGACGAGGCGCGCCGGACCTTCGTCGGGGCGATGAAGGGCTGGGTCGAGAAGGGCTACACGATCGTGACGCCGGGCCCGTCCTGCTCGCTCATGGTCAAGAAGGAATACCCCTGGCTCGCCGCACGTGGCGGGGCCCCGGACGAGGCCACGGCACTCGTCGCGAAGAACACGCGGGACCTCTTCGAGTTCCTCGCGGAGCTCAAGGCACAGGGAGCGCTTTCCCTCGACTTCCCGAAGGCGCCAAAGTCGATCGCCTACCACCTCCCGTGTCACCTGAAGGTCCAGAACATGGGTTTCAAGTCGCGCGACGTCCTCGCGGCTACCGGCGCGGCGGTCACGATGGTCGAGAAGTGCTCGGGCCACGACGGGACGTGGGCGATGAAGGCCGAATATTTCGACGAGTCCATGAAGGTCGGCCAGAAGCTCTTCGACGGACTCGCCGCCGCCGGCGCGGAGGTCGTCGCATCCGACTGCGCCCTCGCAGGCGTGCAGATCCACCAGGGGATGGGCGTCGACGTCCTCCATCCCATCGAGGTCCTCCGGGACGCGTACGGGCTCCCGCGATGAACAAGCTCACGCTCGCCGACGTCAAGAACCTCCACGACTACGAGCTCATCCGCGACGACTGGAAGCGGGACGTCATCGCCGCCAAGGCGCGGCGCCGCGTCGCGCTCGGCGGCTGGATCTCCCTCGTCTTCGAGAACCGCCTGACGGTCCTGCACCAGGTCCAGGAAATGTGCCGCGCCGAGCGCATCGTGAAGCCCGCGGCCGTCCAGCAGGAACTGGACGTCTACAACGAGCTTCTGCCGGGGCCGGGCGAAATCGCCGCCACGCTGCTCGTCGAGATCACGGACGTCGAGCGCGTCAAGGACGAGCTCGACAAGCTCCTCGGGCTCACCTCGGGCGAGCACCTCTGGCTCGAGATCGCCGGCCGCCGCGTCTTCGCGCGCTTCCTCGACGGGCAGAGCCGCGAGGACCGCATCGCGGCGGTCCAGTACCTGCGTTTCCCGGTCGGGACCGAGCCGGCCGTAAGGGCCGCTCTCGAGGAGGGCCCGCTCCCGGTCGTCCTGCACCTCGCGCACCCTCACGTCCGCGCGAGCGCGCTGCTCTCGCCGGAGACGCGGCGCGAACTCGCGCGCGATCTCGCACCCGACGGCGGGCAATAGAATCCCGCCGTGATCCTCCACCTCCTGCGCCACGCCGAGGCCGAGGACCTGTCGCCGTCGGGCCGGGACGCGGACCGCCGGCTCACCGAGGACGGCCGCCGGCGGATGAAGTCCGTCGCCAAGGCGGTCGCCCGGATGGACCCGGGCTACGACGCGATCCTCGTCTCGCCGCTTCTGCGGGCGCGCCAGACCGCCGAGCCCGTGGCCGAGGCCTGCGGCTTCCGAAAGCCCCTCGTCGAAACGAGAGCCCTCGAGCCGAACGCCGACCCCGTGGACGTCCTCCACGAGTTGGCCCGCCTGAAGCCCGGGACGGTCCTTCTCGTGGGTCACCAGCCGCACCTCGGGCGCCTCTTCGGACTCCTCCTTTCGGGCCGGTCCCGCCTCGAGGTCCCGATGAAGAAGGCCGGCCTCGCGGCTTTCGAGGCGGCATCCGATCCTTCCCTCGAGCCCGCCGAGCTGAAGTTCTATCTGGCCCCGAAGCTGCTCGAAATGCTTTCCTGACAGACGGTTACGTCGACTCGAACGGAGCCTCGAAGGTTTCCTGATAGCATGTCCGGCTCTTGGAGGAACGGTTTCGAATATGGGTAAAAGCGTAGCTCTCGGCTGCATCGTCCTCATCCTCGTCGGCGTGCTCGTCGTGGGGGGTATGGCCGCGGGGGCGTACAACAAACTCAACGCGGCAGACCAGGCCGTCAGCGGCGCCTGGGCCCAGGTCGAAAACGTCTATCAGCGCCGGGCCGACCTGATCCCGAACCTCGTCGAGACGGTCAAGGGCGCCGCGAACTTCGAGAAGGAAACCCTCACGCAGGTCATCCAGGCCCGCGCGTCGGCGACGCAGGTCAAGCTGGACGCCAACTCGATCAAGGACCCGGCGGCTTTCGAGAAGTTCCAGAGGGCGCAGGACGGGCTCGGCAGCGCGATCGGCCGCCTGCTCGTCAGCGTCGAGAGGTACCCCGAGCTGAAGGCGAACCAGAACTTCCGCGATCTGCAGACGCAGCTCGAGGGCACCGAGAACCGGATCTCGGTCGAGCGCGGCCGCTTCAATGACGCGACGCAGGCCTACAACACGCTGCGCCGCTCGTTCCCGACCGTGATCGTCGCGAACTTCGCCGGCTTCAAGGAGCGCCCGTTCTTCAAGGCCGCCGAGGGCGCCGACAAGCCGCCCGCCGTGAAGTTCTGAAGAGAGAACGCAGAAACGAAGAGAAGATTCGGATTTCGGATTTCTGAGAATGACAAGAGGCGGAGGGGAGCAGCGGCGCGGTGCCGGCGAGCTTCTCGCCGCCTCTTCCGCTTTCAAAGCAGTCTTCCTCTCTCTCTTCCTCTTCCTCTTCGTCTCTCTCTCCCTTTTCCTCGTCTCCGTTCCCGGCGCCGCCTTCGCGGCGCCGCCGCCGGTTCCTCCGCGGCCCGCGAAGTACGTCACGGACAGCGCGGGAGTCCTGTCCGCCCCGGCCGCGAGCCGACTGAACGAGAAGCTCGCCGCGTTCGAGCGCGAGACGTCGAACCAGGTCCTCTTCTGGGTCGACCGCAGGGTGCCCGAGGGCACGACGCTCGAGGAGTTCGCGAACCGTTGCTTCCGCGAATGGGGCGTCGGCCAGAAGGGCAAGTCGAACGGCGTTGTCTTCTTCTACTTCACGGAAGACCACCGGATGCGGATGGAGGTCGGGTACGGCCTCGAGGGCGCGATCCCGGACGCGCGCGCGCACCGGATCGACGCGGAGATCATCGCGCCGCGCTTCAGGGCCGGCGACGTCGCCGGCGGGCTCGAGGCCGGGGCCGACGCGATCTTCGCCGCGGCACGGGGCGAGCCGTACGAAGGGACGGGGAAAACGGCGGCCGAGACGGACGGGGGACGCCGGACCCGTACGTTCGTCCGGGTCGCCCTGCTGTCCGCGTTCGCCCTCGGGTTCGGCTTCCTGATCGTCGTAACGTGGCTCCGCTTCCGGCGCCGGAGGGCACCTGGGTCTCGTCTCGCGACGTCTTCCTCCGAGCCGTCGTCCTCGTCCGGCTGGTCTTCGGATTCGTCCTCCTCGTCCTCCTCGTCCTCCTCCGACTCGTCTTCGTCGTCCGACTTCTCGGGCGGCGGAGGCGACAGCGGGGGCGGCGGCTCGAGCGATTCGGACTGACACCGATGCGCCTCGCGGCCGTCCTCGCGCTCTCCCTTTCCGCCGCGCCCGCGGCCGTGTCCGCCGCAGGGCCCTCCGTCCCGCCCGCGCCGACGCGCTTCGTGACCGACAAGGCCGGCGCGCTCTCCCCGGACACCGCCGCCCGCCTCGAGCAGCGCCTCGAGAGCTTCGAGAAGGAGACCTCGAACCAGTTCCTCGTCTACACCGAGCGCGTCGTGCCCGACGGGACGACGCTCGAGGAGTACACCGTCGCGTGCGCCCAGGCCTGGAAGGCGGGCCAGACTCAGCGCAAGAACGGGATGATCCTGTTCGTCTTCCCGGGGTCGCGGAAGGTGCGCCTCGAGGTCGGCTACGGGCTCGAGGGCGCCATGCCCGATGCGCTTGCCCGCCGGGTCCTGGACGAGCAGGTGCTCCCGCGGTTCCGCACGGGCGACTACGACGGCGGCGTCTCGGCCGGCGTCGAGGCCGCGATCGCCGCGACGAAGGGCGAATACAAGGGCTCGGGAACGACGCAGGCGAAGAAGAAGGGACGCGGCGAGATCCCGATCCCCTTCCCCGTGTTCCTCCTCCTGCTCTTCCTCTTCTTCTTCGTCATCCTCCCCGCGGCGCGCGGGGGGCGCCGCGGCAAGTACTGGTACTTGAGCAGCGGCGGCTTTGGCGGAGGCGGCTTCGGTGGAGGCGGCTTCGGCGGCGGCGGCGGTGGCGGCTTCTCGGGCGGCGGCGGCTCTTTCGGGGGCGGCGGCGCGAGCGGAGACTGGTGATGGGCGAAAAACCCGCGAAGGCGTTCTTCGAGAGCCTCGACCATCCGGCGATCGTCGAGGCCATTCGGCGAGCCGAGGCGAGGAGCTTCGGCGAGATCCGCGTCCATCTCCACCACGGATCCGTGGCCGACGCGCGGGCCGAAGCCGAGAAGACGTTCCTGAGGCTCGGGATGGACAAGACGGCCCGGGGGTCGGGTTGCCTGATCTTCCTCGCGCCCGAATCGCGGGCCTTCGCGGTCATCGGCGGTGCGGGGATCCACGAAAAAGTCGGCGACGGCTTCTGGCTCGAGGCCCGCGACGCCGCGCGCGAGCGGTTCACCGAGGGGAAGTTCACCGAAGGAATCGTCGCCGCCGTCGAGAAGCTGGGCGAGGCCCTCGCGCTCTTCTTCCCGAGAGACGGCACGTCCGACCGCAACGAGCTTCCCGACGACGTCAGCGAGGACTGAAGACCATGAAGCGAGTCACGCTCCCCTTTTGCGCCCTCCTTCTGCTCGCCGGGACGGCGCGCGCCCAGACCGCCCCACCGCATCCCACCGCGGACGACGCCGTCCGGTTCGTCGAGGCGGCAGAAAAGCGCCTGCTGGCTCTCACCGTGGAGGCGAGCCGCGCGGGCTGGGTGCAGGCGAACTTCATCACGCAGGACACGGAGGCCCTCTCGGCTCTCGCGTCCGAGCGCCTCATCAGCGCCACGGCGGAGCTCGCGAAGCAGGCCGAGACGTTCCGCGGCGTCCCGGTGCCGCCTGAGACGGCGCGCAAGCTGGAGAAGATCCGCCTGTCGCTGGACCTCGCGGCGCCCGCCGACCCCGCGAAGAGCGCGGAGCTCACGCGCCTCGCGACCGGCCTGGACGCCGCTTACGGCCGGGGGCGTGCATGCCTGCCGGGCGCCAAGGAGTGCCTCACGTTCGAAGACGTGAACCGCCGGATGGCGGCGAGCCGCGACCCGCAGGAACTTCTCGCGCTCTGGAAGGCCTGGCATGCGGTCGGGACACCGCTGCGCGCCGATTACGCCCGCTTCGTCACGCTCGCCAACGAGGGCGCGAAGGAGCTGGGCTTCGCGGACACCGGCGCGATGTGGCGGAGCAAGTACGACATGCCGCCCGACGCCTTCGCGAAGGAGCTGGACCGGCTCTGGGATGAGGTGAAGCCCCTCTACGTCGCCCTCCATACGTACGTGCGGACGAAGCTCCGGGAAACCTACGGCGACGCCGTCCCGTCGAAGGGTCCGATCCCGGCCCACCTCCTCGGGAACATGTGGGCGCAGGACTGGACGAACGTGTACCCGCTCCTTGCGCCGAAGAGCGCGGACCCCGGCTACGACCTCACGAAGATCCTCGAGGGGCGGAAGGTCGACGCGAAGGGGATGGTGAAGTACGGCGAGGGTTTCTTCACGTCGCTCGGCTTCGCCCCGCTGCCCGCCACGTTCTGGGAGCGTTCGCTCTTCACGCGCCCGCGGGACCGCGACGTCGTCTGCCACGCGAGCGCGTGGGACGTCGACAGCGAGAGCGACATCCGGATCAAGATGTGCACGGAGCCGACCGCCGAGGACTTCGTCACGGTCCACCACGAGCTCGGCCACAACTTCTACCAGCGCGCCTACGCGAAGCAGCCGCCGCTCTTCCGCGAGAGTGCGAACGACGGCTTCCACGAGGCGATCGGCGACGCCGTGGCGCTTTCGATTACCCCGAAGTACCTCGTCAGGCTCGGCCTCGTCGAGAAAGAGCCGCCGCCCGCCGGCGACATCGGCTTCCTGCTCAACCGGGCGCTCGAAAAGGTCGCATTCCTTCCGTTCGGCCTCCTGATCGACCAGTGGCGCTGGAGAGTCTTCGCGGGCGAGGTGACCCCGGCCAACTACAACGCCGCGTGGTGGGAGCTGAAGCGGAAGATCCAGGGCGTCGTGCCGCCCGAGGTCCGCTCCGAGGCCGACTTCGACCCGGGCGCGAAGTACCACGTTCCCGGGAACGTCCCCTACATGCGTTACTTCCTGGCTCACGTCCTCCAGTTCCAGTTCCACAGGGCGCTCGCGCAGGCCGCGGGGTGCGCGGAACCGCTCCACCGCTGCTCGATCTACGGCAGCAAGGAAGCCGGCCGGCGCCTCAACGAGATGCTCGAGATGGGGTCCTCCCGCCCCTGGCCGGAGGCGCTCGAGAAGCTCACGGGCCAGCGGAAGATCGACGCCACGGCCCTCCTCGACTACTTCGCCCCCCTCCGGAAGTGGCTGGACGAGCAGAACGCCGGAAAGCCTTCCGGCTGGTGAGGTTGACGAGCGGTCCTTCGTCCTTTTGACAGGGTGCGGGCCCTCTGGTATTTTTGCCGGCCCTTTTGACCTCTCCGAGGTCGGGGTTTCAGGAGAAGCCATGTACGCAGTGATCCGCACCGGGGGCAAGCAGGTCCGCGTCGCCGAAGGCGACGTGGTCCGCGTCGAGCGCCTCACGAAGGAGACCCTGAAAAAGGGCGCCGAGGTGTCCCTCGGAGAAGTTCTCGCGATCGGCAGGGAGGACGGCCTGCACCTCGGCTCGCCCCTCGTCGAGGGAGCGAGCGTGACGGCCGTGGTCGTCCGGGAGACCCGGGGTCCCAAGCTGCTCGTTTACAAGAAGAAGCGCCGCAAGGGCTTCCAGCGCACCCATGGTCACCGGCAGGACCTCGTCGAGGTCCGCATCGCCTCGATCAAGGCCTAGGGCGGAGACGGACAAATGGCACACAAAAAAGGTCAGGGCTCGTCCCGCAACGGCCGCGACAGCAACGCGCAGCGCCTCGGCGTGAAGCGCTTCTCAGGCCAGCTCGTCACCGGGGGCTCGATTCTCGTCCGGCAGCGCGGCACGCCGCTCAAGCCGGGCCTGAACGTCGGCCGCGCCAAGGACGACTCGCTCTTCGCGAAGGTGGACGGCGTCGTGAACTTCCACGACAAGGGCCGCCTCGGGCGTTTCGTCTCGATCACGCCGGTCGAACAAAAGCCCAACTAACCCATGTTCATCGACGAAGCCGCCATCCACGTCGCCGGGGGCGACGGGGGGAACGGCTGCGTCGCGTTCCGCCGAGAGAAGTTCATCCCGCACGGCGGTCCCTCGGGCGGTGACGGCGGTGACGGCGGGTCCGTCACGCTCGTCGCGGACCCCTCCCTGAACACGCTCTACCCGTTCCGCTTCACGAAGCGCTTCGTCGCGGGCCGCGGCGGGCACGGCAGGGGAAACAACTGCCACGGGAAGAACGGACGCCCGCTGGAAGTCTCGGTGCCGGTGGGCACCGTCGTGAAGGACCGCGAGTCGGGCGAGATCCTGGGCGACCTCGTCGCGCAGGGGCAGACGCTCCTGATCGCTCCGGGCGGCCGCGGGGGCCGCGGCAACGCCCGCTTCGCGACCTCCACGAACCGTACGCCGCGCCGCGCCGATCCGGGCACGGAGGGCGTCACGCGCGAGCTGGCGCTGGAGCTCAAGCTCCTGGCGGACGTCGCCCTCGTCGGCCTTCCGAACGCCGGGAAGTCGACGCTCATCGCGGCCATCTCGGCGGCGCGGCCGAAGATCGCGGACTACCCGTTCACGACGCTCGTCCCGAACCTCGGCGTCGTGTCGTGGGACCGGTTCCGGACGTTCGTCGCCGCCGACGTGCCGGGCCTCATCGCGGGCGCGCACGAGGGTCACGGGCTCGGGATCCGGTTCCTCAAGCACGTCGAGCGCTCACGCATCCTCGCCCACCTCGTCGACGCGGCGTCCCTCTCGGCGGAGGATCCCGCCGGCGACGCGGAGGCGGCGGTCGCGACGATCGAGAACGAGCTGACGGCGTTCCAGCCCGAGCTCGCGAGGCGCGAGCGTGTGCTCGTCGCGACGAAAGCGGACGCCGCGACGCCCGAACAGATCGAGGCCGTCTCTCGAGCGGCCAGGCGGCGCGGCCTGACGTTCTTCGCGATCTCGGCCGCGGCCCGGCAGGGCCTCGAGCCGCTCGTCGCCCACCTGGGGACGCGCCTCGACGCCCTGGCCGCTCTTTCGACGCCCGTTCCGGTCCCCGGGAGCCCGGAGGCCCCGTGACGCTCCGGATCGGGGTCTACGGCGGCACGTTCGACCCCGTCCACGTCGGGCACGTCTTCCCCGTCGAGGAGACGCGCGTCAACCTCGGCCTCGACCGCGTCCTGTACGTCCCCGCCTCCCAGCCGCCGCACAAGCCGGCCTCGCCGTCGGCGCCGGCGCATCACCGCTTCGCGATGCTCGCGCTCGCGCTCGAGCCGTATCCGAACCTCCTCCTCTCGGATTTCGAGGTCGCGCGGGGCGGAACGACCTACACGATCGAGACGCTTCGCCATCTGCGCGCGCAGCGGGAGGACGCCGAGATCCTGCTCGTCCTCGGGTCCGATTCGCTCGCTCAGATCGAGACGTGGCGGTCTTTCCGCGAGATCCTCGCGGAATTCCGGCTGGCGGTGGTCGCGCGCGAGGGATTCACACGCGAGGCGCTGTTCGGGGCGCTGCCGAAGGACGTCGCCGGGCGCTTTGCCCCGGAAGGCTCCCGGCCCGGCGGGGACGTCCCGGAGCAGACGATCTACTGGGGAGGCAACGCTCCGGTTACAATTTCGTCCACGTGGCTAAGGCGCGCGATCCCCGCGGGAGAAGACCTGAGCGGAAGCCTCCCGGAGAACGTGGCCGCGTACCTCAGAAAGCACGCCCTCTACCGCCTCCCGTGAAGCATCCCGTCCCCCCCATCGGGGACGTGGACGACCTCATCGCGGCGACGCTCGCGCGCGCAACCGGCCCGGCCGGCGAACGGCCCCAGCGGCCCGCGGACGCCGAGCTCGACGCGCGGCTCACGGCGCACCTCAAGAGGGGCGTGGCGGCGCTCCTCGACAAAAAAGCGGAGAAACTCGTCGTCCTGAACCTCCAGGGCCTCACGGCGATGGCCGACTACTTCGTCCTCGCGACGGCCTCGAGCGACCGGCAGGCGCAGGCGCTCGCGGACGCCGTCGAGGCGGCCCTCAAGGCCGAGGGGCGCCGGCCCCTCTCGATCGAGGGCTACTCCTCGCCGTGGATCCTCGTGGACTACGGAGACGTCGTGTTCCACATCTTCCACGACGAGGCGCGCCGTTTCTACGGGCTCGAGCGCCTCTGGGGCGACGCGCCGGACGCGACCGCGTCGTTCCGCTGACGCGCGTGCCCGCCCGTACGCGCGCGGCCGCGCCGGCGCCGCTGTTCTTCGCGACGCGGCACCGCGGCCTCAGGGAGCAGCTCCGCCGCCTCGCCCGCGCCGCCGACTCCGCGAACACGGTCCTCCTCCTCGGGGCGCCGGGCACGGGCAAGGACCGCCTCGCGCGCCTCCTGCACGAGCGCTCACGGCGTGCCGCCGAGCCGTTCGTGCGCGTGGACCTCGCGGCGATCGCGGACGATCTCTTCGAGAGCGAGCTCTTCGGCCACGAGCGCGGCGCCTTCACGGGAGCGGTGTCCCCGAAGCCGGGCCTCCTCGAGGGCGCGGGCGCCGGGACCCTTTATCTCGACCGGATCGACGCGCTGTCCCTGCGCGCACAGGGAAAGCTGCTCCGCGTCGTGGAGGAGCGGCTCGTCCGCCGCGTGGGCGGAACGCGGCAGACGGCGCTCCGGGCGCGCCTCGTCGCGTCGGCGGGCCCCGACCTGCCGCGCCGGGCGCGGAGCGGCGAATTCCGCGAGGATCTCTTCTACCGGCTGGCGGTCGTGACCGTGACGCTTCCGCCGCTCGCGGAACGGCGCGAGGACCTCCTCGCCGCCGCGCGCGCGGTCGCCCGCGCCGCGGGCGGCCCGGGCGCGTTCACGCCGGCGGCCCGCGCGCTCCTTCAGGCGCACGCGTGGCGCGGCAACTTCCGCGAGCTCGAGAACGTCGTGCGCCGCGCCGCGGCCGCTGCGGCGGGCGCGAAGGCCGCCGCGATCGACGCCGCGCACCTCGAGCTCGCGGCCCCGTCCGACCCGGCGGCGCTACTGGCGGCCGCCGCGCACGCGGGCTGGACTCTCCGGCAGCTGACGGACGCGTACCTCCGCCTCGTCCTCGAGGACTCCGGAGGAAACGTCGCAGAGGCGGCGCGCCGCCTGGGAATCGCGCGGAAGACCCTCTACGAACGCCGGGGCTGAGACCGGATGCGCATCCGCTTCCTCTTCGTCGGAAAGAGCGAGGACGCCGAGTACGCGCGCGGCGTCGAGCGCTACGTGGCGAGGATCGCGCGCTTCGCGCCCTGCGACGTCGTCGTCGTCAAGGAGGAGAAGCCCGGCGCGAAGGCGGACGCCGGGCGCGTGAAGACGAAGGAGGGCGAGCGCCTTCTCGGGGCCCTCCAGCCCCGCGACCTTCTGGTTCTCTGCGACGAACGGGGAAAGGAGCGGACGAGCGCCGAGTTCGCCCGGGACCTGCGCGGGTGGCTCGATTCCGGGCCGTCCGCGGTGGTGTTCGCGGTCGGGGGGGCGTTCGGTCTCGACCCCTCTCTGGCTCCGCGGGCGCGTGCTATCCTCTCGCTTTCCCGGATGACCCTGCCCCACCAGATGGCACGGTTGCTCCTGGCGGAGCAGGTCTACCGGGCGACCGCGACGCTCTCCGGCGTCGCGTATTCCAAGTGACCTCGAGGAAAACCACGATGTCTCCCAAGTCGGCGCTTGCACCCGCGAAATTCTCCAAGAAGGAATCCGGCGAGAAGGTCAAGAAACGCCTTCACGCCAAACGCGACGAGCTCCTGGCGGACCTCGCCAAGAACCGCGAGGTCTCCGACGAGACCGTCGACGAGTCCGCCCAGGACATGGCCGACCGCGCCACGTCGGCCTACACGAAGGAATTCGCGTACTCGCTCTCCGAGAGCGACCGCAAGATTCTGCTCCTGATCGACGAGTCCCTCGGCCGGCTCGACGCGGGCACCTACGGCACGTGCGTCAACTGCGGCCAGCCCGTCCAGGAAAAGCGGCTCGAGGCCGTGCCCTGGGCGCGCCACTGCCTGGACTGCCAGGAGCTTCAGGACAAGGGCCTTCTCTAAGCGGTTAGGATGGGCGCCGTGAAGCGCCCGGAGCCCTTCGCCGAGATCGGGCCGCTGCTCTCGGCGGCGCGGACGGCACCCCTTCCGCCCCTCTTCTTCGTCACGGGAGACGACGACTGGATCGTCGCGGAGGCCGTGCGCCGGATCGCAGCCGCGTTCCGCGAGGCCTTCCGCGAGGGCGAGGTCACGTCCTACGAGGCCCCCGGCGGAGGGGTCGCCGAGGCCGTCGCCGACGCCGCGACCGTCGCGCTCTTCTCGACGAACCGCCTCGTGACGCTCGAGGCGACGGATCTCCTTCGGGGCAAGGGCCTGACGGCGGACGAGCTCGACGCGCTCCTCGACGAGGCCGCCGAAGCGGGGGAGGACGCGCGTGCGTTCACGCGTCTCGCGCGCCGGGCGCGCGCGATCGCGGCGGCCGCCGGTATCCCCGCGTCCGACGTCGCCGCCGACCCCGGCGACGCGGCACGCCGCGTCGCGGGTCGGGTGAAGCGCGCCGACCGGGCGCCGGCCCTCGCGGCGCTTCTCGGCGTCCCGGGCGCCGAGGACGACGGCGCCGAGTCGGCGCTCGACCGGCTCCTGGACTTCGCGCGTCGCGCGGCCTCGTCGGACAACGTCCTCCTCGTCCACGCCGTGGCGCCCGACCCGCAGCACGCCGCCTCGCAGCTGCTGCGCAAGGCCGCCCGCTCCGCGGACCTCTCGTGCGCGACCGAGGACGTCCGCCGCGAGCGTCTCCACGCACTCGGCCTCGAGCGTGCGATCGACCGCAAGGTCCTCGTCGAGGCGGAGGTGTTCGAGCTCCTGACGAGCCACGGGCGCCTCATGGCGCGGCCCTTCCTGTCGGACCTCGACCGCCTCATCGACTCGGCCGAGGGCCCGCGCGTCACGGCCGAGCACGCCGCGCGTCAGGTCGCGGACGAGAGCCGCGAGTACGGCTCGGACTTCGTGGATGCCGTCGCGGCCCGCGACATGCTCGAGGCCCTGCGCCTCCTCGGCAAGCTCCTCTCGGGCGCGACGTTCGCGGCCTTCCGGCCGTTCGGCGGCAAGGAGGAAGCGCCCCAGGCCGCGAAGAAGGGTCCGCGCGGCGAGGCGGCGTTCTTCCCCCTCCTCGGCCTCCTCGCGGGAGAGGTGCGGCGGATGCTCGCGCTCAGGGCCGCTCTCGAGGAGCGGGGCGCGTCGATGCGCCGCGCGGACTACCGCAGCTTCGCGGACCGCATCCTGCCCGCGCTGAAGACGCCGAAGCCCGGCCTCCCTCCGCTGCCGCTCGAGGGCCACCCGTTCGTCCTCCACAAGGCCTACCTCGCCTCGCTGAACTGGACCGCGGACGAGCTCGCCGACGCGCTCGTCGGAATCGAGGCGATCGACCGCGGCGTCAAGACCGGCGCGGGCTCCGGGAGCGAGCTCCTCGAGGCGTGGCTCCTTTCACGCGCGCGCCCCGCCGCCCAGCGAGCCGCCGGATGAGCGCGCCGGACGCCGCCCCCGCCGTCCGCTTCGACCGGCGCGACCGCCTCTTCGTGCTCGCATGCCTCGCGGTGATCGTCCTCGGCGCGGCCGTCGGGCGCGCGGGGTTCACGCGCGCCTTCCCCGAGGCCTCCATCGATTTCAAGGTCACGCGGGAAGAGGCCGTGAGGCGCGGCGCGGACGCGCTGAAGGCGCGCGGTTTCTCCGTCGACGGCATGCGGGCCCTCGCGACGTTCGACGTCGACGACGAGGCGAAGGTGTTTCTCGAGAGGACGCTCGGCCTCCGGAAGGCGAGCCCGCTCTTCGCGACGGACGTCCCCGTGTGGCGCTGGGCGGTCCGCTGGGTGACGCCGCTCGAGAAGCTGGAGTACCGCTCCGCCGTCGCGCCCGACGGGCGCGTCCTCTCCGTCCGCCGGCTCCTCCCCGAGAAGTCCGCCGCGCCCGATCCCGGCGACGAGGCCGCGCGCGCTCTCGCCGAAGAGGCGCTCCGGAAGGACCGCGGCCTCGAGCCCGGCTCGCTGCGGTTCATCCGGGCCGAGGTCGAGAAGCGGCCCGCGCGGACGGACCGCGTCTTCGAGTGGGAGTCGAACACGATCCGTTTCGGCGATGCCGCGATGCGCTACCTCGTCGAGGTGCAGGGCGACCGCGTCGGGCGGACGTCGCTGCACCTCGAGGTCCCCGAGAAGTGGCGGCGCGACTACCAGACGCTCCGTTCGAAGAACCTCGCGGCGGGCAGCGTCGCGACGTTCGGCCTCATCCTCACGTTCGGCGCGGTTCTCGTCGTCTTCCTCCAGCGCGTCCGGCGCAAGGACGTGAAGTGGAGGCTCGCGCTGACGTTCGCGGCGGTCGGCGCCGTGCTCCAGCTCCTCGCGTCGCTCAACGAGCTCCCTATCCGCCTCTACGACTACGACACGGCGGAGGCCTGGTCCGGCTTCCTCGCGATGGCGCTCCTCTCCGACGTCGCGGGCGCGATCGCGCTCGGGGCCGCGCTCTTTCTCTTGGTCGCGGCGGGCGAGCCGCTGTTCCGCGAGGCGTATCCCGGCCAGCCCGCGCTCGGGAGGATCCTGTCCCGGACGGCCTTCCGTTCGAAGAGGTTCTTCCGCGGCCTCCTCCTCGGGTACGCGATGACGGCGTTCTTCTTCGCGTACCAGGTCGTCTTCTACATCGTCGCGGAGCGGCTCGGCGCCTGGGCGCCGGCGGACGTTCCCTACTCGAGCCTCCTCGGGACGTCGTTCCCGTGGCTCGGCGTCCTCGTCATGGGCTTCATGCCCGCGACGACCGAGGAGTTCTCGTCGCGGATGTTCTCGATCCCGTTCGTGCGGCAGTTCGCGCCCGGCTGGGTCGCGGTCGCCCTGCCCGCGTTCGTCTGGGGCTTCGCGCACTCGACGTACCCGAACCAGCCCTTCTACATCCGCGGGCTCGAGGTGGGGTTCGCGGGAGTCCTGATCGGGCTCGTCTTCCTCAGGGAGGGCATGCTCCCGCTCCTCGTCTGGCACTTCACGGTGGACGCCGTCTACACGGCGCTGCTCCTCGTGCGCTCGACGAACCCCTACTTCGTGGTCTCCGGCACCCTCGCGGCGCTCGTCCTGCTGCTCCCGATGGCCGTCGCGCTGATCCTGTATTTCCGCAGCGGAGGGTTCGCGCCGGACGACGGTCTCTCGAACGCCGCGGTCGGCTCGGCGCCCGCGCCGCCGCCGGCCGTCGAGCACGCGCCGGCCGCGTGCGCGCCGCCGCGCGCGCTCGACCCGCGCCGCCTCGCGTTCGCGGCCGGCCTCGCGCTCGCCGTGCTCTTTCTCTCGCGCGTCGTCCTGCCGCACGCCACGCCCTGGGAGGGCTTGGCGCTGCGCGTGAACCGGGCCGCGGCGAAGGCGGCTGCGGACGCGTTCGTGAAGCAGCAGGGCGATGACCCTGATTCCTATCTCAGGGCGGTCACCCATGCGACGGCGCTGCCGGGCCTCGAGGACCCCTCGGAGACGGGTTCCGGCCTCATCCCCTATGGCGTCTCCGACGGAGCGGTGCGCTGGCTGCTCGAGCGGGGCGGGATGCCTCTCCTGACGAAGTGGGCGACGGCGGTCCTGCCCGGCCCCGTCTGGAACGTCCGGTACGTGCGCGCGCTGGACGAGCACGGGTGGACCGCCGCCGTGGACGCGCGGACCGGAAAGGTCGTCGCGTTCCGGCGCACGTTCCCCGAGGCCGAGAAGGGCGCCTCTCCGGACGAGCGCATCTCCCGGGAGAAGGCCGTGGAGGTCATGCGGACGTTCGGCGAGGACGCCGAGCGCTGGACATTGGTCTCGGCGAGCGGCGAGAACCGCAAGGCCCGTCGCGACACGCGCGTCGTCTTCGAGTCGAAGGCCGACCGCGCGGGCGAGGCCGCCCGCCGCCTGTTCGTCTCGCTCGCGGGCGACGTCCCGTCCCTTTACGCGACGGCGCTCAAGCTCCCCGAGGAATGGGTACGCCGGCGCGAGAAGTCGACGCCGCCGAAGTACGCCGCCCTCGTCTGGAAGATCCTGGGCCTCGGGACGCTCGTGGGACTTCTCGTCGTGGAGGTCGTGAAGGTCGCGCGCGCCGGGATCGTGCCCTGGAAGCGCGCGCTCGCCCTCGCGGCGCTCCTGACTCTGCCCGCGGTTGTCGCGCGGGCCGCGGGGCTCCCCGTCGTCCTCGCGCGCTACGACTCGCAGTTCACGCTTCCGGTCTTCACCGTGATCGCGGGCGTCGGGCTGGTCGTCGGCATCCTCGTGTCCTTCCTCCTCGCGTTCCTCGCCGCGGGAATGGTCCTTGCCGTGAAACCCGACGCGACGGCCGCGTTCCGGCGCGGGGCGATCGACGGCCGGCGGGCGCTCCTCGCGGCGGCCGCCGCGGTGCTCCTCGTCGTGGCCGCCCGCTCCCTCGCCCGGTCGATCGGGGTCGCCTTCCCGCTCGAGGCCGGCGATTTTGGCGCCCCGTTCCCGCCGGGCGTGCAGGGCCTGCTTCCGGCCGCGTCCGTGCTCGACGCCGTGACGTCGCGGTTCCTGCTCCTCGCGGGCGGCGCCGCGTTCGGCGCGCTCCTCCTCGCGGACGTCCTGAGGAAGCCGGCGGTCCGCGCCCTCATGGCCGTCTTCGCGGCGGGCGCCTTCGCTCCGCTCGACGCGCGGACGTGGGGAGAGCTACTCGTGCCGGTCCTCGCGGGCTCGATCGTGGGCGCCGCGTTCCTCGCGGCGCTCGCGACCCTGCTTCGGGACGACCCCCGGGCGTACGTCTTCACGGCCGCCGGCCTCGGACTCGCGGGCGGGGCCGCCGACCTCCTGACGAGCGGCGTCCCCTGGTGGACGGTGAACGGCGCCCTGGCCGCAGCCGTCCTCGTCGGGTTGCTCGCGTGGCGCGGCTTCGACCGCCCGGCGCCTGCCGCGTTTCCCTGAACGATGCCTTCGAGAACCCGTCTCAGAACCGGGTGCCTTCGCCCTGCGTATAACCCTCTGGACCCCACACATTTGAGGAGGAATCCATGAATCCGTCGATCGTTCGAGCCCGCGCGTGTGGGCTTTTGCTCGCATTGGCCCTTGCCGTGCCGGGCGCACTCGCCCAGGCGGCGGCCCCGCCGCTTCTCGACCGCGAGCTCTTCTTCGGCAACCCGGAGATCGCCGGGGCGCAGCTGTCCCCGGACGGCAAGTACATCGCGTTCCTGAAGCCCTGGAAGGACACACGGAACGTCTGGGTCAAGAAGACGGGCGAGGGCTACGACAAGGCCCACCTCGTCACGGCGGACCCGAAGCGGCCGATTCCCGGATTCTTCTGGACGCGCGACAGCAAGAAGATCCTCTTCGTCCAGGACAAGGACGGAGACGAGAACTACAACGTCTATGCCGTCGACCCGGCCGCGGCGCCGGAGGCCGGCAAGGACGCGCCGGCCGCCCGCAACCTGACGGACGCCAAGGGAGCCCGCGCGGCCATCTACGCCGTGCCGAAGGCCGACCCCGACACGATCTACGTCGGCCTCAACGACCGCGACGCCGCCTGGCACGACGTCTACAAGGTGAAGATCTCGACCGGCGAGCGGACGCTCGTGAGGAAGAACACGGAGAAGATCGCCGGCTGGGTCTTCGACAACGCCGGGAAGCTCCAGCTCGCCGCGCGCACGTCCGACAAGGGCGACACGGAGATCCTCCGCGTGGACGCCGACGCGTTCAAACTCGTCTATACGTGCACGGTCTTCGAGAGCTGCGGCCCCGTCCGGTTCCACAAGGACAACGCGCGCGTCTACATGGAGACGAACAAGGGCGCGCCCGACCTCGTCCAGCTCGTCCTCTTCGACCCGGCGACGGGCAAGGAGGAGGTCGTCGAGAGCGACCCGATGAAGCGGGTCGACTTCGGCAGTGCGATCTTCTCGGACGCCACGGACCAGCTCGTCGCGACGACGTACGAGGACGACCGCACGCGCCTCTACTTCCGGGACAAGAACTGGGAGGCCGACTACAACCTCCTCAAGAAGAAGCTCGGCGACAAGGAAGTCCTCCCGAACTCTTCGACGGCCGACGAGAGCGTCTGGCTCGTGACCGCGTCGAGCGACACGGACCCCGGTTCGCGTTACCTCTTCGACCGGAAGACGAAGAAGCTCAGCCTCGAGTACGTCGCCCGTGAGCGGATCCCGCGCGAGCACATGGCCCCGATGAAGGCCATCCGGTACAAGTCCTCGGACGGCCTCGAGATCCCGGCGTACCTCACGCTGCCCAAAGGAGTCGCGCCGAAGAATCTTCCGCTCGTCGTCTTCCCGCACGGCGGCCCTTGGGCGCGCACGAGCTGGGGCTTCAGCAACTACGCCGAGTTCCTCGCGAACCGCGGCTACGCCGTGCTGCAGCCGAACTTCCGCTCCTCGACCGGATACGGCAAGAAGTTCCTGAACGCCGGCAACAAGCAGTGGGGCGACCTCATGCAGGACGACCTCACGTGGGGCGTCAAGCACCTCGTCGCCGAGGGCGTCGTCGACCCGAAGCGCGTCGCGATCATGGGCGGCTCGTACGGCGGCTACGCGACCCTCGCGGGCGTCGCCTTCACGCCGGACCTGTACGCGGCCGGCGTCGCGATCGTCGCGCCGTCGAACCTCCTCACGCTCCTCGAAACGATCCCTCCGTACTGGGAGTCCGGCCGCGTGATCTTCCACGCGCGCATGGGCGACCCGACGACGCCCGAGGGCAAGAAGCAGCTCGAGCGCCAGTCGCCGCTCAACTCCGCGGCGAAGATCAAGACGCCGCTCCTCGTCGTGCAGGGCGCGAACGACCCGCGCGTCAAGAAGGCCGAGTCCGAACAGATCGTGATCGCGCTGCGCGACCGCGGTTTCCCGGTCGAGTACATCCTCGCCCCGGACGAGGGCCACGGGTTCGCACGGCCCGTGAACAACATGGCCATGATGGCGGCGGCCGAGGCGTTCCTCGCCAAGCGCATCGGCGGGCGCTTCCAGGAGGGCGGCACGCCCGAGGTCGTCGCGCGGCTCAAGGAGATCACGGTCGACCCGAAGACCGTCGTCCTCTCGAAGGCGGTCGACGCCGCGGCCGTCGGCGCGCCGAAGCCCGTCTCGGGCCTGGTGCCGGGGACGTACAAGTACGCCGGCGCGATCCAGGCCGGAGCGCAGACGATCCCGATCAGCGGCGTGAACACGGTGACCGAGGAGCCGGGGACGTACACCGTCAACTACACGATGAAGCTCCCGATGGGCGAAGCGAACGACACCGTGACGCTCGACAAGGCCACGCTGCAGCCCGTCAAGCGCTCCGTCAAACAGGGCCAGGTGTCGATGGACCTCGCGTACAAGGACGGGAAGGTGACCGGGTCCGTCGCGATGGGCGGCGAGCCGAAGCCGGTGGACGCGTCGACGGGCGGCGCCCTCTACGCGGACGGCTCGGCGGCGTGGGAATCCATCGCGCACCTGCCGCTCGCCGAAGGCTACGCGGTCACGTTCCGCAACTTCGACGTCCAGAAGCAGAAGCCCTCGCTCAAGCAGGTCAAGGTCCTCGGCGCCGAGGAGCTCACCGTCCCCGCCGGCACGTTCAAGACGTGGAAGGCGGAGGTGACGTCGGCCGAGGGCGAGCCGGGCTCGACGACCGTGTGGGTCGCGCAGGACTCGCGCAAGGTCGTCAAGACGAGCTCCGTCGTCCCGCAGATGGGCGGCGCGACGGTGACGTCGGAGCTGCAGCCCTAGTCCCGGGATCAGGGGCGCCGGGCCGCTGTCATCCGCGGCCGCCGGCCCGGCGCCACTCCCAGTCCGCGAGGCGCTCGCGGGCGCCGAGCCCGATCGCGCGGTGCAGCTCGAGGAGGAGGCGCGACGCCTCGGGGTCGTGCAGCGGCGGCGGGCCGAGGCGCGTGAGGACGGCCTCCGGGTGCTCGGTCGGCGCGAAGACCGTTCGCAGCGCGGCCGCGGGTTCGCCGGGCCGGTAGAAGAGCTCCGGCTTCTCGAGGACGGCCGCGGGCAGCGGCTCGGGCGGCTCCTCGGGCCGGCGCGGGCTCTCCGCCCCGTCCTCGGGCCGCACGGACCCCGACGGCGCCGGGCGCCGGCGCGCGCGCTGAAGACCCGCGAGGAGTTCCTCGCGCGGGAGGCCGCGGAGCAGGAAGACGAGGAAGGGATCGTCGGCCAGCGCGTCGCCGAGGAGAACGGCGGCCGCACCGGCGTGCATGCACGGGAGCGGCGCGTCGCACGAGCACGCGACCGTGAGGTCATCGGCCGTGGCGGGGAGGAGCGTCCGGCCCGTCCCGGCGAATGCCGCCTCGACGTCGTCCGGGATGCGCCCGGCGAGGAGGTCGGCGGCGAATCGCGCGCGCAGCGCCATCGCGGAGAGCGCGCGCCGGAGCGCGGCCGCCGGGAGGGGCCGGAGCGAGACGCGCGCCTCCTCGCGGCGGCCGTCGGCGCGGCGGATCTCGGCGCGGGCGCCCGTCCGGGAGACCTCGAACGAGACGACGGCGCCGGCGAGCGCCGCCTCGCGGCCGTCCACGAGCGCCTCGTCCCAGCCGAACGACGCGAGCCGCGCGAGGAAGCGGAACGCCCAGCCCGCGTCGGGCGCGGCGGCGCGCGGAACCCGTACCTTGCGGCGGCGGGGCATCAGTGTCCCTCCGAGACCGCGGTGTCGGCGTCGAGCGCGACGAGCGCGGCGAGCTGATCGTCCGAGAGGCCTGCGATCCACTGCTCGCCGGCGCCAACGATCGAGCGCGCGAGGTGTTTCTTGTCCTCGATCATCCGGTCGATCCTCTCCTCGAGCGTGCCGCGGCAGACGAACTTGTGGACCTGTACGTGCTGCGTCTGGCCGATCCGGAACGCGCGGTCCGTCGCCTGCTCCTCGACCGCGGGGTTCCACCAGCGGTCGACGTGGAAGACGTGAGAGGCGCGCGTGAGGTTCAGGCCCGTCCCGCCCGCGCGGAGCGACAGCACGAAGAACGGCGGGGGGTCGTCGTCCTCCTGGAAGCGGCGGACCATCTCGGCGCGCGCGCGGCGCGGCACGCCGCCGTGCAGGAACAGGACCTCGCAGCCGAAGCGCTCCTTGAGGGCGGCGACGAGGAGGTGGCCCATCTCGGCGAACTGTGTGAAGAGGAGCGACGGGCTCTTCTCGGCGAGCGTCTCCTCGCACATCTCGAGGAGGCGCGCGATCTTCGCGCTCCTCCCGTCCAGGCGGCCGTCGCCGAGGAAGAGTGCCGGGTGGTCGCAGATCTGCTTGAGGCGCAGGAGGAGAAGGAGGATCTTCGCCTTGCGCGTGCGCCGGTTCGCGCGGCCGATGCCCGCGAGGAGCGAGCGGGTCGTCGCGCGATAGAGGGCCGCCTGCTCGCGCGTGAGGCCCGTGTACTCCTTCGTCTCGATCTTCTCGGGCAGGTCCGGCACGACGCCCGGGTCCGTCTTTGCGCGGCGCAGGAGGAACGGCGCGGTGACGTTGCGCAGCCGGGCCGCCGCTTCAGGCTCGCGTCTCCGCTCGATCGGGACCACGAAGTGGCGGCGGAAGGAGTCGTCGCTCCCGAGGAGGCCCGGGTTCAGGAAGTCGAAGATGGACTTCAGCTCCGCGAGGCGGTTCTCGACGGGCGTGCCCGTGAGCGCAGACCGCCGCGCGGCCTTGAGCCCGCGCACGGCCCGCGACTGCGCCGCTGCGGGATTCTTGACGTTCTGCGCCTCGTCGAGCGTGAGGTACTCCCAGTTCACCTCGGAGAGCAGCGCGCGGTCGCGGTGGGCGAGCGCGTACGTCGTGACGAGGAGGTCCACGTTCGAGAGGAGGCGCCGGAACTCCTCGCCGCTCGCGCGCCCGGGGCCGTGGTGGACGGCGACGCGGAGCGACGGCGCGAACCGTGCGGCCTCCGACACCCAGTTCTCGGCGACGGACGTCGGGCAGACGAGGAGCGACGGACCGATCCTCTCTCCGGCCTCCTGGGCCGCGAGGAGAGTCGCGAGGAACTGGATCGTCTTGCCGAGACCCATGTCGTCGGCGAGGCAGGCTCCGAGCCCGCGTGTCAGGAGGAAGCGCAGCCAGGCGACGCCGCGCATCTGGTACGGCCGGAGCACGCCCGTGAGCGCGCGCGGCGCGGTGAAGGCGCCGATCTCCTTCCGCGCGACGTCGGGGTCGAGGAGCCCCGCGAGCCAGCCCTCTCCCGCGACGCCGTCCACCGAGGCGCCCGCGCCCTCGGGATCGAGGCCTCCCGCGAGGCGCAGGAGCTCGCCGAGCGTCGTCCGGCCGCCGGGGCGCCGGTCGAGGATCCGGCGGGCCTGCTCGAGGTGCTCGCGGTCGAGGAGCACCCACTCGCCGCGCACTTCGACGAGCGGCATCTGCCGCGCCGCGAGGTCCTCGAATTCGGCCGACGAGAGGAGCGCGTCGCCGACGGCGACCTTCCAGTCGAAGTCGACGAGCGTGTCGAGGCCGAAGCGCGTGACGCCGGGGTCGGACGTCGCCCCTCCGCCTTCCTTCGCGACGAGGCGGAGCGAGACGCGCCGGAGCGTGCCGCCGCCCGGCAGGCGGACGGCGACGCCGGCCTCGCCGAGGAGAGGAGCCTCCTCCGAGAGGAAGGTCCAGGTCTCCTCCGGGGAGAGGTCGACGCCGGTCGGATGGCGCTCCTCGAGGCTGCGCTGGACGGCGCGGGAGAGCGACGCGGCCGCGCCGAGGCGCGCGAGGAGCGTGTCCTGCAGGTTCGAGAAGAGCCGCCCCCGGCGCCTGACGGCGGTCTCGGGCGACTCCCAGATCTCCTCGGCCGTGAGCGCGATCTCGTCCTTCTCCGTGGACTCGAGGGCGAAGGCGAGCGCGAAGGAGCCGCCGACCGATTCGGGCGGCACGACCCGGATGCCGAGGCGCAGCGTGCCCTCGGGGAGCGGGTCGAGGACCGGGAGGCTCCATTCCGCGAAGCGCGAGAGGATCGCGGCGTCGGCCGCCGGCGCAGGAGTCTCGGCGAGGCCGGCGACGGCGAGCGCTTCGGGGCCGTCGCCCGCGCGGCGCCTCTCGGCGGGGAGGACGTCGCGCAGGACGTCGCGCGCGGCCGCGTCCACCGCCGCGTCCAGGAAGCCCTGCAGGACGGCCGCCGCGGGCGGGAGGCCTCCTTCGGCCGGCGGCGCGGCGCCTTCCTCCGAGAGCGCGCGCGACACGGGCGGGAGCGCGGCGGCGAAGCGCCGGAAGCGTTCCTTCTCGTGGGGATCCGTCAGGACCGGCCGCCAGCGCGGCCGGCCCTGGTCGGCGGTGGGCGCGATGCGGCGGCGCAGGAGGAGGTCGTACGTCCAGCGCGCGACCTCCGACCAGTACTCGAGGTCGTCGCCGGCCGTGAGGGACAGCGGCCTCACGCGCAGGACGGCGGGCAGCGCAAGGAGCGCCTCGAGCGCCTCGACGGGCGCGAGAACGATGCCCTGGAGCAGGAACGTCCGGAGGACGGGCGCGCCGGGAGCGGCGTAGTCCGCCGGCTCGCGCAGGGCCGGGACGGACGGCACGGGCCTTCCGTGCACGGCCGGGGCCACGAGGGCGAGGGCTGCGATCCGGGCGCGGGACGCCGGGAGGAAGCCGGCCAGGCCCTCGTCGCGCAGGGCCGCCTCCACGTCTTCCGCCGGCACGGCGCGCGGATGCGCGTCGCGCGCGTCTCGGGCGACGTAGGAACCTTCGGCCCAGAACGCGAAGCCGGAAGGGAGCGGGGAGCCGTGCAGGACGATCAGAGCCGTCCATTGTCGGGTATCCTCCGCCCCCGATGAAAGCCCCAAGATCGCACGAGCTTTTCCGGCTTCTTTCGGCGGCCGAGGTGTCCGCCTTCGTCGAAACGGCGTGCGAGGACGACGAGCTGCCCGAAAAGGTCGCCGGCGCCGTTCTCACCTACCAGCAGATCCCCCTGAAGCGCTTCTCGAAGCTGCCGGAAGACACGCGGCGGGCCTACGTGCGACGGACGCTCCGCGACAAGCGGGCCGAGGACCTCGCGCTCTACGTCCTTTCGGCGGCGCTCACGCGCCGGCAGGCGGAGCTCATTTCGGCGTTCCTCGACGCCGTGAAGCTCCCGCACGAGGGGGCGAGCCTGACGACCGAGGGGGAGATCCCACAACCGTCCGCGGCGGTCCTCGCAAAGGGCGTCGACGCGGTGCTCGCGAAATGGCCCGCGCGCGACGTGTCGCTCTACCTTCACGCGTTCGCGGCGCAGCCCGACGTGCACTGGCCGCTCCTCGACGGGATGCTCGTCGCCGACGGCCGCCTGTCGCTCGAAGACCGATCGGCCCAGTAGCGCTGCGGTGAGCGAGGCGCCGAGTCTCCGGATGCCCCGGCCGGCCGCTCTCGCCGCAGGTCTCGCCGTCTCTGCCGCCGTCGCGAGTGCGGTACTGGGGCAGCGCGTATTCGGCGGCGTGCCGCACGTGGCCGACGGAATCTCGTACGCTTTCCAGGGGAAGATCTTCGCGGCGGGCCGTTTCTGGCTCGAGCCGCCGCTCGTGCCGGAGGCGTTCAAGTGCCAGAACGTCCTTCTCGACGCGGCTCACTGGTGCGGCATCTATCCTCCGGGGTTTCCTCTGCTCCTCGCCGTGGGCTGGCTCCTCGGGGCCCCCTCCCTGGTCAACCCGTTCCTGCTCGGGCTGGCCGTCCTGGGCGTCTTCCGCCTCGGAGCGGTCCTCTACGACGACGTGACGGGTCTCCTCGGCGCGCTCCTCCTGGCGGTCTCGCCGTTCGCGCTGCTCATGGGTGCAGGCTTCATGGGGCACGTGGCAAGCCTCAGCGTCTTCACGTGGGGCCTCGTCTTCCTCGCGCAGGCCCTCCAGGGAGCGGCCGTGCGCCCGCTCCTCGTGTCCGGTTTCCTCGGAGCTTTCGGAGTCCTCGTGCGCCCCCAGGCGGCCGTCTTCTTCCTGGCACCGGCGCTGGTCGGCGTTCTCGTGGCCCGCAGGAAGGAGCTCGCGCGGTCGGTCGGACTGCTCGTGCTCGGCGGAGCGCCGCCTCTCGCCTTCCTTCTCGCCTACAACTTCGCCCTGTCGGGCCATCCGCTGCGCATGGCGTATCTCGTCTGGGACCCGAACCTGTCGTTCACGTACGGCCTTCCGGTCCTGCAGCTCTTTTCGTCCCACTTTCCGTGGTTCCTGCACGACCTCGGCGCGACGCTGTGGGGGTTTCCGTGGGGAGACCTCGTGCCCCTTCTCGTGCTCGTGATCCCGGCGCCCGGCGGCCGACGGGACGCCTGGCTGGCCGCGTGCGTCCTCGCGCTCCTCGTCGGGTTCAGCGCCTACCGCTTCTACGAGATCAACCACTCCGGCCCCCGTTACGCGTTCGAGGCGCTCGGGGCGCTCGCACTCCTCTCCTCGCGCGCGCTTCTCCGGATCGGAACCTTCGCGGGACGCCTCCTCGCCCGCGTTCGCCTCGGCTTCCTTCGCCCGGGAGCGGCGGCGGCCGCGGTCGGCTTCCTCGCCGTCTTCCCGCTCGTGACGCTCCTGCCGCGACAGGCCGAGGCGCTCTCCCACGCCTACCACGCGCACACCGGGGAGCCGCTGCGCCGCCTCGCGGCCGCCGGAGTCGGCCCGTCGGCGCTCGTGCTCGTCGCGGGGAACACCGTGGAGTGGACGTACGGCTCGTTCCTGCTCGAGAACGGTCTCGACCCGCGGCGCGCCCCCCGAGTCTTCGCGCGCGACCTCCCGGAGAAACGCGCCGAACTCCTCGCCGCCTATCCGCGACGCGAGGTGTGGCGGGTCACCGTGACGCTCGCGCCCCTGCCGCACCCGAACGCGTGGATCGACAACACGTGGGACGTCGTGGACGTCGTCTGGACCCGGCTCCGCTAGGAGGCGGCGGCCGCGATCACGATCTCGCCCTTCACGCCCGGCCGCGCCGCGAGAGCCCGCGCGACCTCGGAGGCCTTCCCGCGGAGGACTTCTTCGTGGAGCTTCGTGAGTTCGCGGCCGAGGGCGACGGGCGGATCGCCCCAAGCCTTCGCGAGCGCCTCCAGAGACTCGGCGACGCGGAACGGCGACTCGAAGAGGACGACCGTGCCCGCGCGCCCCGCGTGGGCGGCATACCAGCGGTCGCGCTCGCCGCGGCGCGAAGGCGGGAAGCCGAGGAACGTGAACGGCACGGCCGGGAAGCCCGACACGGAGAGGATCGCGAGGACGGCCGACGGACCGGGAATCGCCTCCACGCGGTGCCCGGCCGCGGCCGCGGCCGCCACGAGGCGCTCGCCCGGGTCCGAGACGAGCGGCGTCCCCGCGTCCGAGACGAGTGCGAGCGTCTCGCCCGCGGCGAGGCGCCGGAGCGCCTCGTCGACGCGCGCGTGTTCGTTGTGGCCGTGGCAGGAGACGCGCGGCGTGGTCAGGCCGTGGCGCGCGAAGAGGTTTCCGGTGCGGCGCGTGTCCTCGCAGTAGACGACGGAGGCGTTCGCGAGCGCGTCCTTCGCGCGCGGCGAGAGGTCGTCGAGATTCCCGATCGGCGTCGCGACGACGAGGAGGCGGCCCATGCGCCCATTGTCGCAGCGCCGGCCCTGCGGCGCCTGCTAGCATCGCCCGCGTGTTCGGCGTCCTCGCGGCGTGGCTCCTCGCGACTCAGGCCCCCGCGCCGCCCGCGCCCTCGCCGGCGCCTCTTCCGGGCACGGTCGTCCTCGACCGGATCGCGGCTGTCGTCGGCGACGACCTGATTCTCGAGAGCGAACTTCGGAAGCTGGCGGGCGTCGGGTACCTGCCGCGCGAGGCGGGGGAGTCGGACGCCGCGTACCGAGACCGCGTTCTCTCGGTTCGCGTGGTGGAGGTCCTGCGCGACCGGCAGCTTCGCAGGACGGGCGGAATCGAGCCCAAGCGCGGGGAGGTCGAGGCCCGCGTCGCCGCCCTGGAAGACCGCGTCGTGAAAGAGCGCGGCGAGCCGCTCGACGCGATCCTCGCGCGCGCCGGGGCGACGCGTGAGGAGCTCTTCCTCTTCGTGAAGAGGGGCATGGCGCTCGAGAGCTTCGTGCGGGAGCGCCTCTCGCCGGGGATCAAGACGACGGAGACGGAGCTGCGCGCGTATTACGACGGCCCGTTCCGGGAGGAGGCGCGTGCGAAGGGCCTCGCGTCGCTGCCGCCCTACGAGGACGTTTCGGAGCAGATCCGCGAGCTCGTGCGCGAACGCAAGCTCAACGCCGAGATCGAGCGCTGGACCGAGCAGCTGCGCGCCGAGACGCGCGTCCTCATTTACCGCCGCTGACGGGGGGGCGCGGCCCGGACATCCGGTAGAGGATCCTGTTCGAGAGAACGCGCCGGACGTACGTGCGCGTCTCCGGGTAGCTGATCGACGCGAGGAGCGCCTCCACCGGGCGCCGCGCGCCGCCCGCCCAGAGCGCCGTCTGGCCCGCGCCCGCGTTGTAGCCCGAGGCCGCGAGCGCGTCGTCGCCGTCGAAGCGCACGAGGAGGTTCTTGAGCGTGCGCGCGCCGAGGCGCAGGGAGCGCGCGGGGTCGTACAGGTCCGCGTAGGCGGGAGGGCTCTCGTTCAGCTCGCGCGCCGCGTCGCCGGCCGCCGGCAGCGTGAGCTGCATGAGCCCGCGCGCCGCCGCCGGGGACGCGGCCTCGCGGTCGAAGCGGCTCTCCTGGCGCATGACGGCGTAGAGCAGCTCGCGCGGCACGCCGCTCTGGTCGGCCGTCTCCGAGACGAGCCGGTCGAACGGGCGAGGCGCGAGGCCGCGCAGAATCGAGGCGGGAGCGAGCTCGAGGAGGAAGTCCGCCGGCACGATCCGGTCGAGAGCCGCCGCGGCGTCGAGGGCCGCGGGGCCGGCGTCCGCGGCCTCGGCGAGCCGCGCCGCGACGAGGCTGCCCAGGATCGTGTCGAGGCGCGAGGCGTCGCGCACGATCGGCTCGGCCTCCTCGGGCAGGCCGAGCTGGAGGAGGCGGCACGCGGCGGCGTCGCCGCAGAGCGTGGGGAGCGCGTCGTCCGCGAGGTCGGGCGCGAGGAGCACCTCGGCGTAGCGGGGCAGGGCGTTGTACGCGACCTTCAGGAGGTCGCGCGCCGCCGTGTCGCCGAGCACGGCCGGCGGGAGTAGGCCGGTCTTCGCCTCCGCCGTGCGCCCCGCCCGGAGCAGGGACTCTCCGCGCGTGCGCGCGGCGCGGAGGAAGGCGGCGCGGGGGAGCTCCGGGAGCGAGCCCATCCGTTCCCTCGCGAGCTCCCCCACGGCGGTCCACGGGCGCGAGGCCAGGATCTCGGCGTAACCCTGGAGCGCACCGGGGACGCTGCCCGAGGCCTCCGCGACGCGGCCCCGCCAGAACGGGAGTTCGCTCTTCCAGGGCTCGGGCAGCCGGCGGGACCGTGCAAGAGCTTCCACGGGCGCGAGGGCGCGCCGCGCCGCCGTGCCGTCTCCCACCTCCGCGTAGCGCTCGGTCAGATGGAGGAGGCCCTCGACGCGGCCCGGCTCCCGGGCCAGCGCGGGACGGAGGAGGATCTTCTCGGCTTCGGCGAGGTGGCCGCGCCGCATCTCGAGGCGCGCGCGCTGCAGGGCCGCGAGGCCGGACGGGCCGACGCGCCCGGCCTCGACGCGCTGGAACTCCCGCGCGGCCGCGTCGAGGTCGGTGAGCTTCTCGAGGGTCGCGCCGAGGTTGAAGCGCACGCGCGCGAAGAACGCCGCCGTGCCGGGGGAATCGTCCTTCTTCCGCGCGGGCGGCCGCTTGCGGGCGGGCTCCGTGTCGAGGATCGAACGGAACGAGGCCGCGGCCTCCGCGAAGCGCCCGCGCGACGCCCGCATGCGCCCGAGGTCGAAGCGCGCTCCCCACCGCGCGGCCGCGTCGCCGCCCGCCTCGGCGCGGCGATCGCCCTCGGCGAGCAGGCGTTCGGCCAGGTCGAGGTCGCGCTGCGCCTTCGCCGTCTCCACGAGGAGGGGGAGCAGGCGGTCGGGCACGTCCTTCGGCACGCGGCCGCGCATCTCGCGGGCGAGGACGACGGCCGCGGCATCGTCGCGCCGCGCCTCGCGCAAAAGGCCCTCGCGGAGCGCCGCCGCGCCGGCGGAATCCCCGGCCTGTTCGAGCGCTTCGGCGCGCAGGGCCGTGAGGCGGCGTCGCTCGCGCGGGGCGGCCGGCGGGTGCGCGGACACGAGGCGCTGGAGGGCGGCCGCGTCGAGACGCGTCTCGAGGGCGTCGAGCGCGATTCGGAGCGCACGCCGCGAGACGGCGCCGCCCTTTCTCTGGAGAAGGGGAAGGAGGAGCTCCATCGCGCCGAGGCCGTCGCCCGCCTCGAAGCGCAGGGAGCCCGACGCGAGGCGGGCGGGGACGTCGAAGAGGTCGTCTGGCGAGACGTACCGCTCGAAGAGCGCGGTCGCCGCGTCGCGGCGGCCCGTGGACGCGAGAGCCCGCGCGGCGAGGTAGTCGAACCGGCCGTCCGCGTAGCGGTCGGGCGCGTCGGCCTTGAGGGCCGCGAGACGCTCGAGGACCTCGTTCCACCTGCCGGCCCGCGCCGCGGCGGCGAGCGCCTGCTCGCGACCGGCCTCGGCGGCCGCGAGCGGCGAGGCGAGGAGGGCGGCGAGCAGGACGGTCGGGAGGCTCGGCCTCAACCGGGCGGCCACGCGAACGAGCGCCCGCCCATGAGGTGAAAGTGCAGATGGAAGACGCTCTGGCCCGCGTCCGGCCCGTCGTTCGCGACGACCCGGTAGCTCGAGAGGCCGAGCGTGCGCGCGATCTCCGCGACCGCCGCCAGGCACGCGCCGAGCGTCTCCGCGTGCGCCGCCGTCGTACCCGAGAGGGCCGCGACGTGCACCTTCGGGATCACGAGGACGTGAGTGGGCGACTTCGGGGCGACGTCGTGGAAGGCGAGGACGTGGTCGTTCTCGAACGCGATCCTCGCGGGAGTCTCCCGCCGGCCGATCCGGCAGAAGAGGCAGCTGGGGTCGGCAAATGTCGGGCTCACGCGGGGATTATCCGTCGATCCGCTCGACGTGCGCCCCGAGGCTCCGGAGGCGCCCGTCCATGTCCGCGTAACCGCGGTCGAGGTGGTAGATCCGCCTCACGCGCGTCTCGCCCTTCGCGACGAGGCCCGCGAGGACGAGCGCCGCCGAGGCGCGGAGGTCCGACGCCGTCACGGGCGCGCCCTCGAGAGGCGTGGGCCCGCGCACGATCGCGGTGCGGCCGTCCAGCCGGATGTCGGCGCCCAGGCGCAGGAGCTCGCCCGCGTGGAGGAAGCGGTTCTCGAAGATCGTCTCCGTGATGCGGCTCGTGCCCGAGGCCTGCGTCATGAGCGCGAGGAACTGCGCCTGCAGATCCGTCGGGAAGCCCGGGTGAGGCTCGGTCGTGACGTCCGTGGCGACGAGCGGCCGGGGGGAGCGGACGCGCACGGCTCCGGGGAGCGCCTCCACCTCGGCGCCCGCCCGCACGAGCGCGTCGAGGAACGCGCCCAGATCCGCCGCGCGCGCTCCTTTCACGGTGACGTCGCCCCCCGTGATCGCGCCGGCGGCGAGGTACGTACCGGCCTCGATGCGGTCGGGCACGACGGCGTGCGGCGCTTCGCCGGTGCCCCGGAGACGCTCGACGCCCTCGACCGTGATCGTCGAGTTCCCGGCGCCCGAGACGTTCGCGCCCATCCGGACGAGGAGACGGGCGGTGTCCTCGACCTCCGGCTCCCGCGCGGCGTTCTCGATGACGGTCGTCCCGCGCGCGAGCGCGGCGGCGAAGAGGACGTTCTCGGTGCCCGTGACGGTCGGCGTCGGGAATCGCACCGTCGCGCCGGTGAGGCGGCCGCGCGCGCGAGACACGCGCGAGACGTGGGCGTGGATGTATCCCTTCTCGACCGCGACGCGCGCGCCCATCGCTTCGAGCGCCATGAGGTGGAGGTCGACCGGCCTCACGCCGATCGCGCAGCCGCCGGGGAGGGAGACGCGCGCCTCGCCGAAGCGCGCGACGAGCGGGCCGAGAACGAGGATCGACGCGCGCATCGTGCGGACGAGGTCGTACGGCGCCTCCGTCGACGTGACTCGCGAGGCGTCGAGGACGACGCGTCCGGGCGCGGGACGGCCGAGGGAGACGCCCATGCCGGCGACGAGGCGTTCCATCGTGCGCACGTCCGCGAGGTCCGGCACGCCGTCGAGGACGACGGGCGCGTCCGCGAGGAGCGCCGCCGCCATCTCGGGGAGCGCGGCGTTCTTGGCCCCGCTCGCGGAGACGGTGCCCTCCAGGCGCACGGGGCCTTTCAGCAGGAACGCGTCCACGGCAGGGAAGTCTAGCGGCTCGCGGTCACGTCCGGATCGCCGTCGCGGTGCGCGGGATGCCCGCCGCGTCGAGGCGGATGCGCTCGAGTCGGAAGAGGGGCGCGGCCTCGACGAGGGCCGAAACCTCGTTCGCCTGGCTGTACCCGAACTCGAAGACGAACGGCGCGCCCGGCTCCAGGAAGCGGGGAAGCGCCGCGAGGATCACGCGCAACGGGTCGAGTCCGTCCGGGCCGCCGTAAAGCGCGAGGCCGGGCTCGTGTTCCGAGACGGTCTTCGAGAGGTGGGGCTGGTCCGTGAGCGGGACGTACGGAGGATTCGCGACCACGAGGTCAAAGCGCGCGGCCCTGCCGAGCGCGGAAAGCCAGTCGGACGCGACGGGGCGGACGCGGTCCGCGACGCCGTGTCGCCGCGCGTTCGCGCCCGCGAGAGCGAGGGCGGCGGGGGAGCGGTCGAGCGCGAGGACGCGCGCGCGCGGCCGTTCGAGCGCGAGGGACACCGCGAGAATGCCGCTCCCGGTCCCGAGGTCCGCGAGGTGCGCCGCGTCCGGCGCGACTCGCCTGGCCTCCTCGATGATCCCCTCGGTCTCGCCGCGCGGGATGAGCGCGCGCGGGTCGACGGCGAACGTGCGGCCGAGGAACTCCCACTCCCCGAGGAGGTACTGGAGCGGCTCACCCGCGGCGCGCCGGGCCACGAGGTCGTCGAACGCGGCGGCGGTCGCGCGTTCGGCCGTTTCGCGGCGTCGGGCGTGGAACCACGAGCGGGGGCGCCCGGAGGCGCGGGCCAGCAGCTCCTCGGCCTCGTACGGCGCGTGGTCTCGGCCCGACAGCCGCGCGCGAGCGCGCGCGAGGAGGTCGGACCACGTGGCGGCGGAGGACTCGGGTTCGGTCATTGGGTCTCGGCTCTAAACTTGTGCCATGCCCGGCCCGAGGATTCTCGTCCTTTTCGGTCTGCTGCTCGTGGCCGGGGGCCTTCTGGTCGCGCCGGCGGCCGCCCTCGCGCCGGGGGCGCTGCTCGCAGGCCTGGGCGGGATCCTGATCCTCGTCGCGTCGTTCCGGGACGCCGCGGGGCCCGCCCGCGAGGCCGAGACGGGCGTCCGGGCCGCATTCGGGCCGGCGCTCGACGCGCTCGAGACGCTCGCCGTCTTCACCGTCGACCGCGACGGGCGGGTCGGGTACGTGAACCGCGGGGCCATCCGCGTCCTCGGGAAGCCCGCGCGCGAGCTCGAAGGCCGTCCCGCGGGAGTCGTCGCGTACTCGGAGGCCGAGGACCCGGAGATCGTCGAGGCGCTGCGCGAAGTCTTCGAGTCGGGCCGGCCGACGGCTGCGCGGCGGCTGCTCCTCTACGCCGGCGGCGGTCCCCGGGTGGAGTCCGTCGTCACGATGACGCCGGTCGTGCGCTACGGAAAGGTCGTCGAGGTCGCGGTCTTCAGGGCCGACACGCGGGGAGGCGCACCGCTCGAGCGGCACGGGCGCCTGCTCGATTCCGTCCCGGCGGGTCTCCTCGGCGTGGACGGCACGGGCCGTATCGACGCGGTGAACCGCCGGCTCGCGGACCTCCTCGGACGTCGTGCGGACGCCCTCGAGGGCCTCGACGTCGCGCGGACCGAGGTTCTCCCGGAGTCGGTTCGCGAGCTGCTGCGCGCGCACGCCGTGCGCGCCGCGGGCACGACGCCGCTCTCGGCCGGCGAGGAGGAGTGCGTTCTCGTCACCCCCGAGGGCGCCTCGCGGCCGGTTCACGTCCTCGTCTCGGCGCGGGCCGGAGGCGGGGCCGACGCCGTGTTCATCGACGGCGCCTCGCGGCGCCGCCTCCGGACCGAGCTCGAGGCCTCGCGCCAGGCGCTCCTCGCGGCGCGGGAGGCCGCGGCGGAAGCGATCGTGACGACGACGCACGACCTGAGGGCGAAGATCGCCCGCATCGTCGAGGCCGCGCGGCGCTCGACGGACGAGAGCTCGGGGCCCATCCAGCGCAGCGCGGCCTCGGCCGAGCTGAAGGCCACGACGGAACAGCTGCTTGCCCGCGTCGAGGCCGACGCCGCGGAGGCGCTGACGCCCGAGGTCTTCGGGAGCGGCAGCGGGCGCCCGACGGTTCTCCTCGTCGAGGACAACGAAGAGAACCGCGAGCTCCTCGCGCACATGCTGAGGTCGCGCGGCGCCGACGTCCTCGCCGTGGGCACCGGCCGCGAGGCCGTCGAGGCCGCGGCGCGCTTCCGGTTCCGCTTCGTCCTCCTCGACCTCCAGATGCCGGAGATGGACGGCTTCCAGGTGCTCCGGCGCCTCCGCGCCCTCCCGGCCGGCGGGAGCCTGCCCGTCGTCGCCCTTACCGCCCTCACCTCCGACCTCGTGAAGGAGCGCTGCGAGGCGGAGGGAATGAACGACTTCGTGTCGAAGCCCGTCACGCTCGCGCGCGTCGGCGAGCTCGTCGCGAAGTGGGGGAGCCGGATCGACGCGTGACGCGGGGCTACCAGGCCATCCGGTACAGCATCACGTAGACGACGACGCCCGTCACGGAGACGTAGAGCCAGATCGGGAGCGTCCATCGGGCGAGGCGCCGGTGCTTCTCGAAGCGGCCTTTCCACGCGAGGACGAACGTCGTCACGGCCATCGGCGCGACGGCGGCCGCGAGGACCGAGTGCGTAAGGAGGATGCCCAGGTACAGCGTCCTCGCGCCCCCCGTGCCCGGAAACCGCACGCTCCCGACCTGCGCGTGGTAGGCGAGATACGACGTCAGGAAGACGGCCGAGCAGACGAACGCGGCGATCATCGTGCGGCGGTGCGCGTCACGGTTCTTCCGGCGGATGAACGTCCAGCCGAGGACGAGGAGCACGGCGCTCGTCGCGTTCAGGAAGGCGTTCAGGGTCGGAAGGTCGCGGACGGTCATGGCGCAATTCTGCCCGCTTTGAGGCGGCGCCGCTCGGGGCCGGACGGCCACCTCGCGACCACGGCCGTCGCGGCGGCGAACATCACGACGGCGAACGCCGCGGTCACCGCGAAAGAGAGACTCAGCGAGGGCAAGGACTCCGACGTTCCGCCGAGCGCGCGGCGGAGGGCTGCGACGCCGTACGTCAGCGGGTTGACCGCCATCGTCGCGCGGAGCCACGCGGGCGCTCCCTCCACCGGGAAGAACGACCCGGAGAGGAGCCACATGGGGATCAGGAAGAGATTCATGATCGCGTGGAAGCCCTGCGTCGACTCGAGGGACCACGCGATCGCAAAGCCGAGGGACGTCAGCGCGAAGGCGAGGAGGACGAGGACCGCCGCGGCGCCGACGAGGCCGCGCGGGTCGGCCGAAAGGCCCGCCACGGGGACGAGAACGAGGAGCGGGAGGCCCTGGAGGAGCCCGAGGACGCTGCCGCCGAGGATCTTGCCGAACGCGATCGACGCCGGCGCGACGGGCGCGACGAGGACGCCCTGCAGGAACCCCTCGCGGCGGTCCTCGATGACGGAGATCGTCGCGAAGATCGCCGCAAAGAGGACGACGAGGACGACCGTCCCGGGGAAGAAGTAGCCGAAGGAGTCTCCGCGGAACGAGCCCTTGAAGCCGGAGCCGACGAGCAGCCACATGACGAGCGGCGGCGCGACCGCGCCGACGACGCGGCTCTTCTGCCTCAGGAACCGGACGAGCTCGCGTTTCGCGAGGGCGAGGCCTGCGCTCACGCCGGCCCTCCCGCAGGCGCGGGCTCCTCGGCGTCCGCCTCGCGGAACGCACGGCCGGTCCGGTCGATGAAGACGTCCTCCAGCGAGGGCGCGCCCAGCGTGAGCGACCGGAACCGGCCCGGGAACGCCTCGACGAGCGAGGGCACGAACGTGTGGGCCTCGGGGCGCTCGACGCGGACGGTGTTCCCCACGTGCGCGACCTTGCCGGCCTCCGCGCCGAAGCGCTCCGAGACCTCGCGCGCGAGCGCGGGCGCGCCGCCCTCCTCGCGCGCCTCGACCGTGACGACGTCCCCGCCGACCTCGGCCTTGAGCACGGCGGGCGCGCCGAGGGCGACGAGGCGACCGCGGTCGAGGATCCCGATGCGGTGCGCGGCGTCGGCTTCGTCGAAGAGGTGCGTCGTGAGGAGGACGGCCGTGCCGCCCTTCGCGAGCTCCGAGAGGAGCGCCGTGAGATCGCGGCGCGCGCCGGGGTCGAGCCCCGTGGAGGGCTCGTCGAGGAGCAGGACCGGCGGCGCTGCCAGAAGCGCCTTGGCAATCTCGACGCGGCGGGCGAGGCCGCCCGAGAGCGTCTCGACGAGGTCCCCGGCGCGGTCGCGGATCGAGAACGCGTCGAGGAGCTCGTCGATCCGGCCGGCGAGGGCGCGGCCCGTCCTGTTCAGGAGCGCCCCCTGCAGCGCGAGGTTCTCCGTCACGGTGAGCTTCCGGTCGAGGCCGGGCGTCTGGAAGACGACGCCGAGCCTGCGGCGCACCGCCCTGACGTCGGCCGAGGGATCGAGCCCGTCGATGCGGAAGGTCCCCGACGTGGCCCTGAGGAGCGTCGCAAGGATGCGGAAGAGCGTCGTCTTGCCGCCGCCGTTCGGGCCGAGGAGCGCGAAGATCTCGCCGCGCGCCACCGAGAGCGTCGCGCCGTCCAGCGCGAGGCGCGCGCCGTACGCGCACGAGAGCGCGGCGGTCTCGACGGCGGGAGCGGTCACGCGCGGCGCGTCAGAGCCGGTCGGCGACGAGGAGCGTGAGCACGGCCGGGAGCCACGCGATCGAAGCGAGGAACAGCGACTTCGCCCGGCCGTCCGAGACCTCGCGGGCGAACTTGAACGACGCGTTGAGGAACAGCAGCGTCATCGCGAACGCCCCGACGGCGTAGACGAAGCCCGCGGAGCCGACGAGCGACGGGAGGAGGCTGATCGGGAGGAGGACGGCGGTCCACAGGAGAGTCTGGCGCGCCGTGGAGCGGCCGGACGGGTCGACGACCGGGAGGATGACGACGCCGGCCTTCGCGTAGTCGTCGCGATGGCGCCAGCCGATCGCGAAGAAGTGCGGGAGCTGCCACACGAAGAGGATCGCGAAGAGCGCGAGCCCGGGAAGGCCGACGGCGCCGCCCGCCGCGGCCGTGAAGCCGCCGAGCGGGGGGAGCGCCCCCGGGACGGCGCCGACGATCGTCGAGGCCGGCGAGCGCGTCTTCATGGGCGTGTAGACGAGAACGTACGAGACGAGCGTGAACGCCGCCAGCGCCGTCGTCACGGGGTCCGTGAAGATCCAGAGCTCGAGGAGCCCGGCGGCGGACAGCGCCCCGGCGAAGAGCGCGGCGCCGGTCCGGGAGAGGAGGCCCGAGGGGAGCGGACGCGAGGCCGTGCGCGCCATCCGTCCGTCCAGCTCCTTCTCCCAGACCTGGTTGAACGCGCTCGTGCCCGACGCGACGAACGCCGTGCCGAGGAGCGTGTGCAGGAGCAGCGCGAGGTCCATTCCGGACAGGGGCCCCTTCGTGCCGGCCACGAATCCGACGAAGGCCGTCATCACGACGAAGACCGTGATGCGCGGCTTCGTCAGGGACACGTAGGCGGCGAGGGAGCGGCTCAGAGAATGCACCTCAATCGCGCGCGAGCTTATCCGAAAAACCGGCCGCGAGCGCGACGGATGCCAGAACGCCGATCACCCAGCAGAGGGCCCCCACGGCGAGGTGGGCGACCGTCAGGGGGACGGCCTTGGCGGACCAGATCGAGGAGGCCCCGAGGAACGCCTGCAGGCAGACGAGGCCGGCCCAGGCGGCGCCGGCCGTTGCAAGGAGCGGGAGACGCTCCGAGAGCGCGGCGAGGGCCTTCGCGGCGCGGAACACGAGCAGGACGACCGCCAAAGCCCCGAGGCGATGGGCGAGATGAACGGGAACGCCGGGCCGGGAGATCTCTTCGAAAGTGGGGAGCAGTCCGCCGAACGAGGTGGGAAAGTCCGGGATCGCGAGGCCCGCGCCGGTGTGCCGCATGACGGCCCCCACGACGATCTGCAGATACACAGCCGCGGTCGCCAGGACGACCCATCGGAAGGCGCTTCTCGCCTCTTCACCTTTCAAAGAAATCCGAAAATTCTCCCAGCCCTTCGAGCACATGAGCGCGACCACGGCGGTGAGCGCGAAGACGATCTCGGCGAGCGCCGCGTGCGCGGAAGAAACTGCGGGAGGAAGGAGAAAAAGAACCGTCAGACCCCCCAACAGGGCCTGCGCGAGGATCGCGACGAAGGCAATCACGCCGAGCAGCCGAACCGTCTTTCTACCTTCAAAGAAAAACAGCGTGGCCATCTCGAGGCCTACCAATGTAGAGACCGCCGCCGCCACGAGCCGGTGGCCGTGCTCGTAGAGGATGCCGCCGACCATCGGCGGCATCACTTTCCCGTACGAGAGCGGCCAGTCCGGGACCGCGAGCCCGGACTGGGTGGACGTGACGAGGGCGCCGGCGATCAGGAGCAGGAAGACGCAGACTGCGACGGTCCGGGTCCCGATCCTGAGAAACGTCTCAGGCACCGGCCTTGAACGTGAACGGCACCGCCTTGGAGTCCGTCGCGCCCACCGTGACCTGCTGCGTCTGCGTGCCGAACTTCTCGTGCCACGCCTCGATCGTGTACGTGCCCGCGGGCAGGTTCTTGATCATGTACGTGCCGTCGGCGGCCGTCACCGCGAAGAACGGGTGCGCGACGACGCCGCAGAACGCCGACATCCAGCCGTGGACGTCGCACTTGATCCGGACCATGACCTCGGGCTTGTCGAACTTCTTCGTGTACTTCATCCCCTGCACGGGCATCCCGAGGTTGAACGCCTCGTTCTTTTCGGGCAGCGAGTGGATGTTGTGGAGCGTGGGGTCGCTGTTCAGGATCTCGATGTTCTGGCCCGTGACGACGCCGAAGACGTGCGGGTGATACGTGCAGCCCTTCTGGTCGATCACGGCGGCGGTCGCGGGCGGTGGATACGTGCCCGTGATGCCCGTCTTCACGTAGACGAAGACGTTCGCGAGACCCTTGTCGGCCGCGACGACGACGTCCTCGCGGGCGACGTCGCCCGGATGCGCCTTGGCGCAGAACGCGTCGGCGGACATCTTGAACTTCTCGGCCGCCGGGACGGCGCCGTCGAAGACGATCTTGCCCGTGACGGAGGCGGCGCCCGTTGCGCCCGCGGCCGGTCCGGCCGGGGCCGCGGAGGCGGCGGCGGGAGCCGCGGCGTCCTTCGAGGCGCCGGCGGCGCGAGAGGACTTCGGGCGGTCCTCGTCCTCGTCCTTCCCGCCGCAGCCCGCGAGGGCGGCGGCGCCGACGAGCACGGCGGCGCAGAGGGGGGCGAAACGGAAACGAAGCGTGGAACCGGTCATGCGGTCCTCCTTCGGGGGGTGGAGTTTCTTTGAGGCAGATCCCTTCTCGGCGAAGGGAAACGAATGATAGACAATCGCTTCATGCGCGTCGAATCCGCGGTCCTCCGGCACGTCGAGATGCCGCTCAAGTTCCGGTTCCGCACTTCATTCGGCGAGACGTCTGTCAAGAAGTTCCTCCTCCTCGAGCTGCGCGGGGAGGGCCTCTCGGGCTGGGGGGAGTGCGTCGCCGAGGAGGCCCCGTTCTACTCGCCGGAGACGCTCGCGACCGCGCTGCCCATCCTGACGACCTATCTCCTCCCCCTCGTCCTCGGCAAGGACCTCGCATCGCCGCCGGCCTTCGACGACTCCGCCCGGCGCGTTCGCGGGAACCGGATGGCGAAAGCCGCCGTAGAGTGTGCTCTGCGGGATCTGCAGGCGCGGGCCGCGGGCGTCCCGCTCGGGAAGGCCCTCGGCGGAACGCGCGAGGTGATCGAGGTCGGCGTCTCGCTCGGGATCTCGCCGTCCGCGCGGGAGACCGTCGAAAACGTGCGGAAGCACGTCGCCGACGGCTACCGGAGGATCAAACTCAAGATCGAGCCCGGGTGGGATGCGGAGCCTCTCGCGGCCGTGCGCGAGGCCTTCCCCGACGTCACGCTCACCGTGGACGCCAACGCGGCGTACACGCTTGCCGACGCGGACACCCTTCGGTCGCTCGACGCGTTCGGCCTCGACTACGTCGAGCAGCCGCTCCACCACGAGGACCTCGTCGCCCACGCGGAGCTCGCGAAGGCCATGAAGACGCCGATCTGTCTCGACGAGTCGATCCGCTCCGAGGCCGACGCCAAGGCGGCGCTCCAGCTCGGCGCGTGCCAGGTCATCAACGTCAAGATCGGCCGCGTCGGCGGCCACGGCGAAGCCGTGCGCATCCACGCCGCGGCGCGCGAGGCGGGAGTTCCCGTCTGGTGCGGCGGCATGCTCGAGGCGGGGGTCGGACGCGCGCACAACGTCGCGATCGCGAGCCTCCCGGGCTTCTCGAAGCCCGGCGACACGGCGTCCTCGTCACGCTACTTCGAGGAGGACATCGTGGAGCCGGCGCTCGAGGCCGCGAGCGGTCTCATGCCGGTCCCGCCGGGACCCGGCACCGGCGTCACGGTGAGGCAGGACGTTCTCGCGCGGTACACGACGGCCGTCACGGAGTTCCGCGCGTGAGCCGCGCGGGCGACCTCGGCTCGATGTTCGCCGCGCGGAAGGAGCGCCTCCTCGCCGACCTCGAGGCGCTCGTCGTGAGGGAGAGCCCGTCGGACGAGTCGGCCCGTGTGTCGCAGCTCGCCCTCTGGATCGCCGAGCGCCTCGGGCGCGCGGGCCTCGCGGCCGCATGCGTCCCGTGCGAGGGCCGTGGCGACGCGGTGCGCGTCCGTTTCGGCGAGGAGACCGGCGGCACGCTGCTCCTCGGGCACCTCGATACCGTCTGGCCCGCGGGCACACTCGCCGAGATCCCGTTCTCGGTCGAGGACGGCATCGCGAAGGGCCCCGGCGTCTTCGACATGAAATCCGGAATCGCGGTCGCGCTCGCGGTCCTCGAAGCGGCCGCGAAGGGCGACGTGACGCCGGCGGGCGGCGTCTCCCTCGTCCTGACGCCGGACGAGGAGGTCGGCAGCGGCGCCTCGAGTGGCCTGCTCGTCGAGGAAGCGCTCCGGCGCGACCGCGTCCTCGTCCTCGAGCCCTCGGGGGACGGCGGCGCCGCAAAGGTCGCGCGCAAGGGGACCGGGCTCGTGACCGTGCGTTTTTCCGGCGTCGCCTCGCACGCTGGGCTCGAGCCCGAAAAGGGCGCCTCGGCGCTCCTCGAGATGGCGCGCTTCGCCCTCTACGCCGACGCCCTCGCGGACAAGCCGGCCGGCACGTCCGTCGTCCCGACCGTCGCCGGTTCGGGCAAGGTCACGAACGTCGTGCCCGAGCGGGCCGGGCTCACGGTGGACTTCAGGGTCTGGACGCGAACGGAGGCCGACCGGCTCATGGCGGGGCTCCGCGCCTACCGACCGTCCGACCCGCGCGTCACGGTCGAGATCGACGGCGGCCCGAACCGGCCGCCGATGGAGCCCACCGAGGCGTCGCTCGAGCTCTACCGGCGCGCGGCCTCCCTCGCGCACGCGCTCGGCTTCGAGCTGCCCGCGGCTCGCGTCGGCGGCGGCTCGGACGGCAACCTCACGGCGGCCGCGGGCGTCCCGACGCTGGACGGCCTCGGGCCGTCGGGCGGCGGCGCGCACGCGCGCACGGAGCACCTCCTCGTCGACGACCTTCCGCGCCGCGCCGCGCTCGTCGCGGGCCTTCTCGAGGGCGTCGCTCCGTGAGCGGCCGCGTCGTGATCCGCGAGTTGAGGACGCCGGACGAGTTCCTCGCGACGATGGACGTCTCGAAGGCCGCCTGGGGCTTCACGGAGCGCAGCGTTTCGCCCGCGAGCGACCTCGTCGCCGCCACCCACGCGGGCGGCCTCACGGCGGCCGCGTTCGCGGGCCGGAGAATGCTCGGGTTCGTCCACGGCTTCCCGCGCACGAACCTTCCCGAGCCGTGCCAGTACTCGCACCTCCTGGCCGTGCTGCCGGAGGCGCAGGGCCGAGGGCTCGCCGTGAAGCTCAAGCACTTCCAGCGCGACTGGTGTCTCGCCCGCGGCATTCGGCTCGTGACGTGGATGTACGACCCGTTCCTCGTCAAGAACGCGACGCTCAATCTCGTGCGCCTCGGGGCGACCGCCGAACGGTTCCATCCGAACCTCTACGGGTTCATCGGGGGGATCTACGCCGACCTCCCGTCGGACCGCTTCGAGGCGTTCTGGCGCCTCGAGGCGCCGCGGGCCGTCCGCGCGGCGGCCGGGGAGATCCGGACGCCGCCCGACGTCGCGGGGGTTCCCGTCGCCCGCAGCCCGCGCGCGCTCCCGGACGCCCGGCGCGTCCTCCTGCCGTTCCCGGCGGGCGCCCCGCGTTTCTACAGGACAGAACCCGGGACGGCGCGCAAGGCGCGGCGCCGGTTCGGCGCGCTCGTCGAGCCGCTCTTCGCGCGCGGGTACGTCGTCACGGACCTCGTGGCCCTCGCGGACGGGTCGCCCGCATACGTCCTGGACCGCCGGACCGGAGCATAATTCCGCCTCACAAAGGAGACCCCGCCATGAAGAAGAACCTCTTCCGCGTCCTCGCCCCCGCCGCGTTCCTTCTCTTCACCGGCTCCGCGCTCGCCCTCGACGACTTCCAGGTCACGGGCGAGGTCAAGGAGAAGACAGCCGACACGATCACGGTCATGAAGGGCAAGGAGCGCTTCCAGATCGGGATCGACAAGGACACGAAGGGCGGCGCGGACGTCAAGGTCGGCGACAAGGTCACGGTCAAGTACAAGATGCACGGCTCGTCGATCGAGGTGAAGGGCGCCAAGGAAGCCAAGCCCGCCACCGAGAAGAAGACGAAGAAGGCTGCGTAGGGAAGTTGCCCCTGCGGGGCGGCTGAGAGCCGCCCCGTTCCCCTCTTCACCTTCTGAGAAATCTTCTCTTCCTCTTAAGCCTTCGCCAGCTCCTGCTTGAGCTTCTCGGCCTGGAAGTGCGCGACGAGCGGGTCCACGAGCTCGTCGAGGCGGCCGTCGAGGATGTCGGCCAGCCGGTGCGACGTGAACCCGATCCGGTGGTCCGTCACGCGGCTCTGCGGGAAGTTGTAGGTCCGGATCTTCTCGGACCGGTCGCCCGAGCCGACCATCTTCTTGCGGTCGGCCGCGTAGGCCGCTTCCTTCCGCTCGCGCTCGGCCTCGAAGAGGCGCGCCTTGAGGACGCGCATCGCCTTCGCCTTGTTCTTGATCTGCGAGCGCTCGTCCTGGCACTGGACGACGACGCCCGTCGGGATGTGCGTGAGGCGCACGGCGGAATAGGTCGTGTTGACGCCCTGCCCTCCCGGGCCGGATGCGCAGAAGAGGTCCACGCGCACGTCCTTGTCGTTCACGACGACGTCCACGTCCTCGGCCTCGGGCAAAACCGCGACGGTCGCCGCCGACGTGTGGATGCGCCCGGCGGCTTCGGTCGCGGGGACGCGCTGGACCCGGTGGACGCCGCCCTCGTACTTCAGGCGCGAGTACGCGCCCTCGCCTTCGACGATCGCCTGGACGTCCTTGAGGCCGCCCACGCCGCCGGAGTCGCTCCGGTCGATCACCTCGACCTTCCAGCCGCGGCCCTCGGCGTAGCGCACGTACATCCGGAACAGCTCCTCGGCGAAGAGCGCCGCCTCGTCGCCGCCCGTGCCCGCGCGGATCTCGAGGACGACGTTCTTCGAATCGTTCGGGTCCTTGGGGAGGAGGAGGAGGCGGAGCTCCTCGTCGACGGCCGCCCGCCGCGCGCTCAGCGCCTCGAACTCGGCCTGGGCCACGGGGCGCAGCTCGTCGGCCGGCGGAAGCGTGTCGAGGAGCTCGCGTGCGCCCGCGAGCTCGGCTTCGATGCGCTTGCGCTCGCGGTTCTTCTCGACGACGGGCGCGATCTCCCGCATCGACCGGGCGGTCTTCGTCGCGAGGGCGTGGTCCGCAAGGACCTCGGGCGAGGCGGCGCGGGCCTCGAGGTCCGCGTACCGCCGTTCGATGTCGTCGAGCTTCTGGAACATGGCGGGTGGGAGCGGCCCTTCGGGCCGCGCCGGTCACCGGCTCAGGCCGGGGTTTCGGGAGCCTTGGCCTTGGGGGCGGGCTTCGCAACGTTCGCGTAGCGCTTCTGGAAGCGCTCGACGCGGCCCGCGGTGTCGACGAGCTTGCTCTTGCCCGTGAAGAACGGGTGGCAGTTCGAGCAGATCTCGAGCCGGAGCTCGTTCTTGGTGCTCCTCGTCTTCCACGTGGTCCCGCACGCGCAGTGGACGTCGACCTCGTGGTACTCGGGGTGGATCTTTTCCTTCATGGGGGAACCCTTTCGTCGGCCGGCCGCATGGTGAGCCGGTCCGGAACCCGTGAGGATAGCACGCCCGCACGCGCCCCGTCCCGCGGCGGCCCCGGTCCGGTTACACTCGCGCCGTGCTCATCCTGAATGTCAGGGTGCCGGGGGAGCCCGCCCGGCGGATCCGTCTCGACCGCCCCGTCCTCACGCTCGGCCGCTCGTCCACGAACGACGTCCCGCTCGCGGATCGCACGCTCTCCCGCGTCCACGCCCGGCTCGAGGTGTCCGACGCCAACGTCCGGCTCGTCGACCTCGGGTCGCGGAACGGGACGTCGCTGAACGGCGGGCGCATCGGCGACCCCGCCGTCCTCGCCGCGGGCGACCGGATACAGCTCGGCGAGACGCTCATCGACGTCCTCGAGGAGTCCACGACGCGCGTCGTGATCGAGGGACTCGACGAGACCTCGAAGAAGACGACGTTCCTTCAGTCTTCCAAGGACCTGCTCCGCCCCCATCGGCAGACCTGGGACGCGAAGCTCGGCGCCGAGGAACTCGCGCGCCTCAACGCGTCGCTCCGGATGCTCAACGAGATCTCCGTGGAGCTCCTCGGGGACATCCCTCTCCAGAGGCTCCTCGAGCTCATTCTCGAGAAGACGTTCACGTTCCTGCAGCCCGACCGCGGTCTCCTGATGCTCGCGGACGAGTCGGGCGAGCTGAAGGCCGAGAAGGTCAAGTACGCGCCCGGCGTCGATCCGTCCGACATCCGCCTGTCCAAGACCCTGATCGCGTCGGTCGTGGACAAGAAGAACGGCATCCTCCTCATCGACGCCGCGACGGACGCCGGCCTCGGCGCGGCCGAGTCCATCCGCATCCAGGGGATCACGTCCTGCATGGCGGCGCCGCTCTTCGTCGAGGACAAGGTCATCGGCCTCATCTACCTCGAGGTGCGGCTCGGCCGGAAGAGCTTCAGCGAGGAGGATCTCCGTCTCCTCACGTCGCTCGCGAACACGTCCGCGATCAAGATCCAGAATCTGCGCCTGCAGGAAGGCGCGGCCGCGCAGCAGCGCATCGAGCGCGAGATGGCGCTCGCGTGGGACATCCAGCGGCGCATGCTCCCCGAGGCCGAGCCCGTGCTCCCGAACACGGAGATCCTCGGGCGCACGATCCCGTCGCGCACCGTGTCGGGCGACTACTACGACTTCTACGAGCGCGGCGACCGGACGCTCGACCTCGTCGTCGCGGACGTCTGCGGCAAAGGGATGGGAGCGTCGCTCCTCGCGGCCTCCGTCCAGTCCGCGTTCCAGGTCTGGGCGGGCGAGAGCTTCCCGCCCGACAAGCTCTGCTCGCGCCTGAACGACCTCGTCTACCGCCGGACGAGCCCCGAGAAATTCGTCACGTTCATCCTCGCGCTCTACGACCCGGCGTCCGGGGCGGTCGTCTGGACGAACGCGGGGCACAACCCCGGCATCCTCGTGAGGACGGACGGGACGGTCGAGATGCTCGGCGCCCACGGCCCGCCGCTCGGCCTCTTCCCCGGGAAGACCTACGGGTCCGGCACGTTCACGATGGCACCGGGCGACCTTCTCGCGCTCTACACGGACGGGGTGACGGAGGCCGCGAACGCCGAGGACGAGGAGTTCGGGACGGACCGGCTCGTCGCGGCGCTCCGGGACCTGCGGGGCAAGCCGCTGCCGGAACTCGAGCGCGAGCTCGCCGCGACGCTCCTTGCGTTCACGGGCGGGACGCCGTTCGGGGACGACCGGACGCTCGTCCTTCTCAGGCGCGGCTAGCGGGCTCGGTCTCCGGCTCCTTCGCGTCGCGCGGGAGCATCCCGTGCCGCTTCAGCATCTCGTTGAGCGTCGTCGGCTTCAGGCCGAGGAGCTCGGCGGCGCGCTTCTGGACGCCGTTCGCACGCGCGAGGGCGGCCGCGAGAAGCGCGCGCTCGTAAGCGGCGACCGCATCCTTGAAGTTCAGGCCCTCCGCGGGGAACGCGGCCGCGCGCGGGACGGAGCGCCGGACCGGGTCGGGGAGCTGGTCGAGGCCGATCACGCCGTGCCCGAGAACGAGCGCGCGCTCGAGAACGTTCTCGAGCTCGCGGACGTTGCCCGGCCAGTCGTGGTCGAGGAGCGCCTTCATCGCCGCGGGCGTCACGGACGGCACGGCGCGCCCGTTCTCGGCGGCGGCCCTCGCGAGGAGCGTCTCCACGAGGAGCGGGATGTCGTCCTTGCGCTCGCGCAGCGGCGGCAGGTTCACGGTGATGACGCAGAGCCGGTAGAAGAGGTCCTCGCGGAAGCGGCCTTCGGCGACGGCCCTCGTGAGGTCCGCGTTCGTCGCGGCGATCACGCGCACGTCGGAGTGGATCGGCTCGACGGCGCCCACGGGGGTGAACTCGCGCTCCTGGAGGACGCGCAGGAGCTTGGCCTGCGTGTCGATCGGAACGGTGCCGATCTCGTCGAAGAAGATCGTGCCGCCGTCGGCGGCCTTGAAGAGCCCCTTCTTGTCCGCGACGGCGCCCGTGAACGAGCCGCGGACGTGCCCGAAGAGGTTCGACTCGAGAAGGTCGGGCGGCAAGGCGCCCGAGTGGACGGTCACGAACGGGCCCGCGGAGCGCGGCGACAGGCGGTGCAGCGCCTTCGCGACGAGCTCCTTGCCCGTGCCGCTCTCGCCCGTGACGAGGATCGTCGAGCGCGAGGCCGCCGCCTGGCGCACGGTCTCGAAGACGCGCTCCATCGCAGCGGACCGGCCCACGAGCTCGCGGAATCCGCCGGGCGCGTCGAGCTTGGCGCGGAGCGCGCGGTTCTCGGCGACGAGGCGCCGCTTCTCGAGCGCCTGCCGGACGACGTGGACGACTTCCTCGTTCCGGAACGGCTTCGGGATGTAGTGGAAGGCGCCCTCGCGCATCGCCGTGATCGCGCTCTCGACGGACGAGTAGGCCGTCACGACGACGACGGGGATCTCGGGGTGCCGGGCGCGGACCTCCACGAGGACCTCGAGACCCGGCCGGTCCGGGAGCATGAGGTCGAGAAGGAGCAGGTCGACCGGCTCCTTCTCGAGGCGCTGCAGGCCTTCGGCGGCCGTGGCGGCCTCGCGCGTCGCGTGGCCCGCCTTCGCGAGCACCGAGCCGAGCACCTCGCGGATGACGGGCTCGTCGTCGAGGATGAGTACCGTGGCCATGTGTCAGGTCACGGCGGGAAGCGTGACCGTGAAGCGCGCGCCGGACGACCCGGACGCCGCGGTCAACGTGCCGCCGTGCGCGCGAATGATATCCCGCGCCATCGAGAGGCCCAGTCCGGTCCCGCCCTGCGCCGTCTTCGTCGAGTAGAAGGGCTCGAAGACGCGCGCGGCGTCCGTGGACGCGAGGCCGGGCCCGTTGTCCGTGACGTCGAAGCGCACGCTCCCGTCGCCGGACGACACGGCGAGGACGACCTCGGGGGCGGCCGGACGCAGGTCGCCGGGCGCCGTGGCGGCCTCGATCCCGTTCTTGACGAGGTTCACGAGGACCTGCACGAGGGCGTCCCGGTGCCCCGCGACGGCCGGCGGCCGTCCGGCGATCTCGAGCCGCACGGAGGCCCCGCGTGCGGCGCCCTCGTCCTCGAGCGCGCGGGCGGCCTCGCGGGCGACGTCGGAAGGGTCGAGGGGCTCGATCTCGCGCGGCCGCCCCCGCGCGAGGTCGAGGAGGCTTCCGACGAGGCGCGAAGCCCGGAAAGCCTGCCGCTCGATCTTCTCGACGAGGGGCCGGCGCGGGTCGTCGCCCGGCGTCTCGTCGAGAAGGAGGCGCGCGAAACCCGCGACGCCGGCCAGCGGCGTGTTCACCTCGTGGGCCACGCCCGCCGAGAGCGTTCCGAGGGCGGTGAGGCGCTCGCGGTCCGCGAGCGCCTTCTCGAGCCGGGCGGTCTCCGTCGCGTCGACGAGGACGAGGACGCGGGCGCTCGACCCCGCGGGCGCGCCCGGGAAGGGCGAGACGGCGACGTTCAGGACGCGCGGGCCGGCTCCGAGGTCGGCCTCGAGGCGCGCGGGCGGGTTCGCGGAGGAGAGCGCGGGTGGAAGGATCTCGGCGGCGCGGCAGCCCAGGAGCGACGCGGCGGTCCGGCCGACGAGCGCGGCGAAGGCCGGGTTGACCGACGTGAAGCGTCCCTCGCCGTTCGTCGCCGCGATCGCGGCGGCGGAGCCGGCCACGACGTTCTCGTGGAACTCCTGGAGGTTGCGGTATCGGTCCGCCTGCGCCCGGAGCTCCTCGAAGAGCCGCGCGTGGTCGAGCGCGAGCGCGGCGGGCGCGAGCACGGTTTCGAGAAGCTCGGTGTCTTCCGCCGAGAGCGGGACGCGGCCGCCCCGGTCGGCGACGGCGAAGAGCGCGAGCAGGCGGCCGCTGACTGTGAGGGGAGCGAGCGTCCGGAATCCTGCGCGCCGGAGGCGGGCGACGGCCGCGGTCGGGCGCTGCGTGAACTCCTGGCGCGAGAGGCGCGTCGTCCGGACGCGCGCCGCGGCGGGCAGCTCGCCGAGCGCGAGAGCCCCGCCGCCGTCCACTGGCGCGCCGTCCGCGGCGTCGCCCGTCACGCCGAGGAGCGCCGCCCGCGGCACGCCGAGCCCGCGGGCGACGCGGGCGACGAGAAGATCCGTGAGCTCGGCGAGAGGCCGCGGAGACGGCAGCTCACGCAGGAGAGCGAGCAGCCCGTCGCGGTCGCCGAGGTCGTCGCGAACCTGGAAACGGCGGAACGCGGCCGAGAGGCCGCGCCTCACCGGCACGAAGCTGAGCGCCATCAGGAGGCCCGCGGAGGTCTGAAGCGCGCCGCGCGCGTGAGGGATCGCGAGGGCGAGCGGGTGCGCGAGGAGCATCTCCGCGAGCGCAAAGAAGCCGGCCCCGACGAGGAGCGCGCCCGTCACGGACGCCGCCTCCCGTCCGAGGGCCTCGACGTCCCACAGCCGGTAGCGCGTCAGGGCCGCGAGGAAGGCGACGGGCACGAGAGCGAGCGGGAGGAGCGCGAGCGTCGAGAGAATCGGAATGGACCCGCCGAGCAGGCGCGGGACGAAGTTCAGGACGACGAGGGGCAGGATCCCGACCGCGGTTCCGAGGAGGAGGAAGCGCACCTGCTTTTCGGTCAGGAGATCGGTCGGGCGCCGCGCGACGACGACGAGGCGGACGGCCGCGAGCGTGGCGCCCGCCGCCATCCAGGCGATCTGGGCCCGGTCGAGCGCGGCGACGTCGGCGGCGGCGTTCGCGCCGGGGCCGAAGTAGACCCGGGCCGTCGCGAGGAGGAGCGCCGCCGCCGGCACGAACGCGAGTCCGGCGGGGACGTGGCGCGCGCGGCGCGGGAAGGTGAGGACGAGCGCGAGCAGGAACGCCGGGAACAGGGCGCGCGCGGCGTCCTCGGCGAGGACCGCGATGCGGAAGATCCCGTCGAGGGGAGGCGCGGGCGTCAGCGTGAGGACGAGCCCGACCGAGAGAGCGAACGCCGCGTAGAGCAGCGCCTCCTTCGAGGGCCGGGCGGGCCGCAGCGCCGCGAGCGCCGAGGCGAGGAACGTGCCCCCGACCGCGAAGAGGAACAGGTACCGGACGTCCCACGGGGCGGGCACGGGCGCCGTCCTGAGGCTGCGCGTGACGCCGTCGCGGAGGAGAACGACGTCGGCCGCGCGCTCGGCCAGCAGCTTTGCCGGCTCGAGCGACTTGCGGGCGCCGGCACCGTCGACGAGGAGCAGGATGTCGCCGGGCGCAAGGCCCGACGGGACGGCGGACGGGCCCACGCGGTGCACTCGCAGACCGTCGCCTTCGGGCGCCACGAGAACGTCGGCCCTTCCGAACGTGGCCGCCTTGCGGACGAGGGAGAGCGCCGAGGGGAACAGACCCGCGAGCAGGAGGGACACGAGCCCCACACGCGCCAAGGCGCGACCCGTCGAGCCGGCCGTCTCCATGCGTTCGCGCGGAGCAAGTCGAATGCCAACGATCCGGGACTTTGAATTTCGAAAAAGAACTGATTCGCGGTCAGTTAGGGAGCAGCGGCCGCGCCGAGACGGCATCTCGAATCAAGAACTTGAAGTGAACTATGGGAGTTTGGAGAGTCAGAACGACAGGGCGAGGCCGCCCGCGAGGCGGCGATTCGCCTTCTCTTCGTCCTCGCCTTCGCGGCGCTTTCCGAACTCGACCGAGAAGAGAGCCCGCCAGTCGCTCCCGACCGCCCGGAGAATGGGAAGCGGCAGTCCCTGGGCGAGCGTGACGTCCACGGCCTGCAAGTCGTTGTGAAGCGTCGTGGGGCCGCGCTGGAGGGACTGGGCGACCTGCCGGTATCCGATGCCGACGGACGTGTCCGTCGCCCGTACGCGGAGGGCCGCCTGCGCGACGCCCCAGTTCGCTTCGTCCGAGCGAATGGCGCCGTCGCGCGCGCCCGACAGCGTGCCGGCCCGGAGCGACACGCGCCCGTCGAAGCCGGCGCCGAGGCGGGCCGAGACGGTGAGCGCCGCGTCGGTCGCGACGTCGTTCGGGAAGAAATAGAGCGAGTCGAGGCGGTCGAGGAAGTCCGCGTCGAACAGGAGCCGGTACGTCCCGTTGATCTCGCGGCGCGAGACGTCGACGGCGAAGCTCTCGCCGTCGCGGTTCTGCCACCGCACGCCGCCGCGGTAGAGCGAGCGCGAGCGGCGCGTCAGGTCGGCTTCGTCGGCGCCGGCCTCGCCGGGCCGCACGGCGGGCGTCTCGGCGGCGCTCTCGAAGCGGCGGGACGCGAACCCGTAGATGCGCCAGCCGTCCTTCGTTTGCAGAGCGACCATGAGCTCCGGCGTGATGCCGCGGCCGTAGAACGACGAGTCGCCCGACGCCCCGGCCTCGACGACGAGGATCTCGCCGAGGCGAAGGCCCGCGACGCCGCCCGCGCGTGTCTCGTGCTCGAACGGCGTCACGGTTCCGGCGTAATCGCCGGACGTCGAGCGGAAGCCGACGGTCACGCGCGCGAACGTGGCGGCCCCGAGGTCCGTCTGGTACCGCGCGGCCACGTCGACGGCGTCGGACGAGCGCGCGAAGAGGTCCGCCGCGGGACCGGTTGCGAGGAGATGGGCCTGAGAGATCACGCGCGCCGAGAGAGCGGCCTGCCCGCGCTCGGAAACGGCACCGCTCCAGTCGAGCGCGTGGGCCGCGAAGCGGGTGGGGTCGGCCTCGGCCGAGAGGTTCTGTCGGCGCGTCGAGATGTGAACCGACTGCGAGGCTCCGGCGTCGACTTCGAGCGCGAGCCGCGCGGAGTCGCCCGTCTTCTCGCCTGCGAGGTCCGCGAGGCGCGCGTACTGGCCGGAGGCGCCCCATCGCACGCCGGCGCCGAGCGCTCCCGAGACGTCGAGCGAGGTCCGCGAGAGCGACGAGGCGCCGGCCGCGCCGAAGCCCGCCGTCGTCGTGACCGCGGCGTGCACGGGGATGGCGGCGCGCGCGTCGCGGGCGGAGGCGAGAAGCGGAGTGGAGGGCGCGGGCGCAGGCGCAGCGTCGAGCGCCGCGAAGATCGCGGGCACCTCGCGCAGGACGTCGCCGGCGACTACCGCGCGCGCGCTCCACGGGTCGAGGACGCCCGCCGGGGCCTCCGGCAGCACGCCGGACGGCCTCTCGAGGTCGATGCGGACGAACGAGAGCGCGCCTTCCGGACCCGCCGGACGGTGGAAGAGGCGGGCGATCGCGGGCCGGAAGCCGGGCACCACGGACAGGACGGTGTAGAGGCCCTCGGCGGCGTCCGAGAGTACGAACGTCCCGTCGGGATCGCTCTTCAGGGTGCGCGTGAGCGTCGCGCCTCCCGCCGTCACGCCTCGCACGATGAGCGTTGCACCCGGGAGGGGGCGGCCGTCTGCGCGGACGATGCCGGACAGCGGCGCGACCACCGCAGTCTGGAGCGCGGGGGGCGCGGCGGCGGCCGGACGTCCCGGCATCGACGCGGCCACAAGGCCGGCGAGCAGGGCGGCGGACGGGCGGATCGATCGCAGCACGGGAACCCCCGGTCCGCGTATCTTCCGCCCGTTTTCCGCACGGCGTCAACGCCGTTGAGAGAATCTCTCAGCCGGCGGCCGGACCCATCCCCGCCATGGACCTCAGGACGTGCCGGGCGATCGAGGGGTTCTCCTTCAGCCGGCGGGTGGAATAGGCGTACCAGTCCTTCCCGTACGGGACGTAGACCCGCAGCCGGTGGCCGGCCTCGATGAGGCTCCTGCGGAGGCCCGGGTCCACGCCGAGGAGCATCTGGAACTCGTAGCGGTCGGGGGGGATCCCGAGCCGGTCGATCGTCGCGAGGGCGAGCTGGACGCAGGCTTCGTCGTGCGTGGCGATCGCCGCGTAGGCGCCTCCGGCGAGCTGCTTGTCCACGAGAGCGGCGAAGTTCCGGATGATCGTCTGGCGGTCCTTCCAGGCGATCGCCCGCGGCTCGACGTAGATGCCCTTGCAGATCCGTACGTTGACCTTCTTCTCGAGAAGCCTGCCGAGGTCTGCGAGGCTGCGCTTGAGGTAGGCCTGCAGGACGGCGCCGACCTCGAAGCGGTCCTTGAGCGCGAGGACGAGCTTCACGGTCGCCTCCGTGTACGGGCTGTCCTCCATGTCGAGGCGCACGAACATCCCATGCTGCGCGGCCCGCGTGCAGATCGCCATGCAGTTCTCGAGGGCGAGCGCGGGGTCGATCGCGAGGCCGACGGCGGTGGGCTTCACGGAGATGTTCGCCGGGAGACCCGACGCGGCGATCGCGTCGATCGTGCGAAGGTACTGGTCGCGCGTCGCGATCGTCTGGTCCCGGTGCGTGACGCTCTCCCCGAGGACATCCATCGTGCCCATCGCACCCTCGGCGGCGAGCGTGCGCATCGTGTCGAGAGCGGCGTCGAGCGTATCGCCGGCGACGTAGCGCGAGGCCACCTGCTTGACGATGGCCTTCGGGACGAGGGGAAGCGTCGAGACGACGAGGCGGTCGAATGCGGTCATGAGGGCTCCGGCTCCGGCGTGCGGGCGAGGACGAGCCCGCGGATTTCGGCGGCGCCCGCGAGGGCGAGGGCGCTCGCGGCGGAAAACAGGGTGGCGCCCGTTGTCGAGACGTCATCCACGAGGACGAGGACGCTCCCTCGCGCCGACTCCTTCGCGGCGAACGCCTGCTCGACGTTCGCCCGGCGCGCGCCCGCCGGAAGATCGGACTGGGGATGCGTGTCGCGCGTGCGCGAGAGCAGCGCCCGGGCGGGAAGGCGAAGGCGGCGGGCGGCGGACTCCGCGAGAAGCGCCGCGGGATCGTAGCCCCGCGCGCGGTTGCGGCGGCGGGTCGACGGCACGGGCACGATCGCGTCGGCGCCGGCCGTGAGGTCCGCCGCCCGGGCCGTCTCGGCGAGCCGGGCGCCGCAGGGCGCCGCGAGGAGATCCCATCCCCGGAACTTGAACGCGACGAGCAGCGTCTTCAAGCCCCCCGCGTAGAGGCCGAACGCGGCCGTGCGCGAGACGGGTGGTGGTTCGCGGCGGCAGGAGGCGCACGGCCCGCCGTCGCCGGGCAGCGCGCAACGGGGGCACCCTGTGGAGGGCGCAAGCCGCGGCAGCGCGGCCCAGCAGGCGCGGCAGACGCCTCCGCCTCCTGCGTCGCGGCGGGGTTCGTCGCACACGGCGCACCGGGAGGGCACGAGCAACGCGAGGAGAGAGGCGATTGCGGGCGCGCCGGGGAGATGTCGAAGCGGCTCCGGGCCGGGCACGGCGCGGATTCTAGACGACGGCGGCGCGGCGATCGTATGAACGATATGACTCATGGCGCCGCCGCACCTGAAGTATTCTCGAAACCGATGCGTTCACTCCTTCGATTCGCCGCGTGCCTCGGCCTTCTCGCCGCAGCGTTGTCCGCCCGCGCCCAGGTCGGGCCGCCCCGCACGCACCAGTTTCCGTTTGCCGTCGGCGTCGGCGGCGAGTGGGTGACGGACAACGGCCGTGCCACCGACGTCGATGCGTTCTCGAACGGGGGATGGCACGCGTTCGGAGAGGTCGTCCTCGAGACGGGCGTCTTCCTCCAGGCCCGCTACATGAACTTCGCGTTGCCGGGCACGCCCGTCACCCCGCAGTTCGGCGTCGGGACCCCGACGACGGCGCCCGACGTCAACGTGAAGGCGGGCGTCGTGTCGGTCGGCTACCTGTTCCGCGAGCCGTGGTGGGACGGAGGCTTCTTCGGCGGCGTCGGGGTCTACGGCCTGGATCCCAAGCCGGTCGGCGAAGGCCAGAGCTCGACGGACATCAAAGAAACGGTCATCGGCTGGCACGGCGGCGTCATGGCCGCGTTCCACATCTCCGCGCGCTGGGACCTCCGGCTCGAAGCCGCGGCCTACCTCCTGCGCACCGAAGCGAACCACAAGCCCATCACCCTGGGCGGTTCGGTCGCCTACCACTTCTAGCCCGCCAGAAAAGGTGGGCTCCCACCCGACCTTTCGGTCGGGCGGGGATTGCGGCGGTGGGATGGACTAACTGAGGGTTACTGTGTGGAGGGAAGAGAAGTGGAGGGCCCGTCGGCCGGGAGGCCGGCGGGAAGATGGAAGGAAGTGAAGACCGGCGTTTTCATCTGACTTTGCATCGAATGCTCGTTTCGATCTCCTGCCTTCGTATACGCAAGCGCGATGCCTTCGGTTTTCTTCCTCGAACGATCGTTTCCAACCGAAGCCCTTGCAGTGACTTGCCATTACGCTGTGCGCAAAGTCACGCCGGATCGGCACTCCGAAACGCGCCTTTCAGGGGACGATTTGGTGCGAAATCGACACTCCCGGAGCGAGACGGGGTCTCAGGCGTTTTCGGCCAGGGGGAGCAGCGTCGAGTCCTTCTTGATCGACAGCGAGAGCTCGACGCGCGTGCGCACGACCCCGCGCAGCGTCTGGAGCTTTTCCCGGAGGATTCTCTCGAAATGCTCGACGTCCCGGGCGCGGATCTTCAGCCGGTAGCCGAAGTCGCCCGAGATCGCGTAGCACTCCTGGACGTCGAGAAGGCTCTCGATTTCCTCGAGGAAAGGCCTTTCGAAGCGCGGGTGTTCCAGCATCACGTCCACGTGGGCGACGAGGGGCATCCCGACCAGCCTCGGGTCGAGGAGAGCCGTGAACCTCAGGATGAAGCCCTTCGTCTCGAGCTTCTTGATCCGCTCGTTCACCGAAGGCGTGGTCAGGCCCACGGTCTCGGCGATCCTGGCCTGCGAGATCTTCGCGTCCCGCTGGAGGATGTCGAGGATGCGGCGATCGGTGTCGTCCATATAAAATTCGGCTCTGGGATCGAGAACCCGAACTTTATACGGTCACCGTCGCCGAGGCAACCGGAATTGGGGCCGGAGCGTCAGTCGGGGTCCGAGAGCACCGCACCCTTGGGCAGGACGACGACGCCGCCCTCGGACACGTGAAAGCGCTTCTTGTCCTCCTCGGGGTCGAAGCCGATCTCCGTGCGCGGCGGGATCCTCACGCCCTTGTCGGCGATGACGCGCTTGAGACGCGCGTAGCGCCCGACGTCCACGCCGTCCATCAGGACGCACTCCTCGACGTGCGAGAACGAGTTGATCCTCACGCGCGGGAACAGGATGGACCGGTGGATCGTGCCGCCCGAGATGATGCCGCCCGACGCGACCAGCGAGTCCGTGGCGAGGCCGATGCGCTGCGAAACCGCATCCGCGAAAACGAACTTCGCGGGCGGCAGCTGCGGAGAGTGGCTCTTGATGGGCCACTTCTGGTTGTAGAGATTGAGCGGAGGCGTGACGGAGATGAGGTCCATCGACGCGTCCCAGTAGGAATCCACCGTGCCGACGTCCCGCCAGTACGGCGCGAGGTCCTCGTTTCCGGGGACGCGGTTCGTGGAGAAGTCGTACGCGTAGAGGCGCGCGCCGCCTTTCAGCAGGGACGGGATCAGGTTCTTGCCGAAGTCGTGAGTCGTGTCCTGCAGCGCGTCGTGCTCGAGCGCCTCGATCAGGACGGACGCGCGGAAGATGTAGTTCCCCATCGACGCGAGCGCGAGATCCGGCTGTCCGGGGATCGCGCGCGGCTCCGCGGGCTTCTCCTCGAATCCGACGATCCGGCCGTCCGCGGCGACCTCGAGGATCCCGTAGCGCGAGGCCTCCTTGAGCGGCACCGGGAAGGCGGCGATCGTGAGGTCGTTTCCGCCGTCCTCGTGGAACGCGAGCATCGGGTTCACGTCCATCACGTAGATGTGGTCACCGCCGAACACGCAGACGTGCGCGGGCTCCTCGTCGAACACGAGGTCGAGATTCTGGTAGACGGCGTCCGCGGTGCCGCGGAACCAGTGCGGGCCGCGGCGCATCTGCGCGGGCACCGGATCGACGAACTGCCCGATGTCGAACGTGAGGCGCCAGGTGCGGATGATGTGCTCGATGAGCGAATTCGACTTGAACTGCGTGAGCACCTTGACCTTCGTGAGGCCGGAGTTCACGAAGTTGTTCAGGACGAAGTCGATGATCCGGTAGCGCCCGCCGAAAGGCACGGCGGGCTTGGCGCGGTCCCGCGTGAGCGGGAAGAGCCTCTCGCCCATGCCGCCCGCGAGGACGACGGAGAGCACGTCTCGATGCTGGAGGATCTTCACGGCGGTGCCTCGAACGGGCGCTCCCATGTTACCGCGACGAGGCCCGGCGTCTCGGGTATCGTGGCGCCATGGCGACCCGGGACCTCTACGCCGCGCTCGGAATCCCGAAATCCGCGTCCGACGCCGACGTCAAGAAGGCGTATCGACGCCTCGCGCGCAAGTTCCACCCCGACGTCAACCCCGGCGACGCGACGGCGAAGAAGAAGTTCCAGGAGATCGCGTCGGCGTACGAGGTCCTCAAGGACGCGAAGCGGCGCAAGCACTACGACCTGACCGGAGACACGGGCGAGCCGCCCGAGCCCGGTGCATGGCCGCCCGGAGGAGGCGCCCCCCGTGGGGCCGCTCGCCCGGCGGGATCACCGTTCGGCGGCGCGCCGGGCGGCGGAGGGCCCGGCGGCGGGTTCCGCTGGACCGGCGATTTCGGCGATCTCTTCTCGGAGCTGTTCTCGGGCGGCGCGCCGGGCGTCGGCCCGCGCGGCGTCGCCGAGGACGACGACGACGCGGCGGCGCAGCTGACCATCCCGTTCCGCGACGCCGTGCTGGGCGGCGCCGTTTCGTTCCGGGCCCGCCTCCCGCGGCGCTGCGCGCGGTGCGGCGGCTCGGGCCGGACGGGCGGGAGCCCGTGCCCGGTGTGCCGCGGCCTCGGCGAGGTCGTCGCGAACGAGAAGATCACGATCCGCATCCCCGCGGGCGTCTCCACGGGGTCGAAGGTGCGCGTGGCGGGGAAGGGCCGCACGGAAGAGGGAGACCTCTACGTGGCGCTCACGGTCGAGCCGCACCCCTATTTCGGGCGCGAAGGCGACGACATCCTCACCGAAGTCCCCGTGACGGTGCCGGAGGCGTACGCGGGCGCCGAGATCGAGATTCCGACGATCCACGGCCCCGTGCGCGCGAAGATCCCGCCGGGGACCGCGGCCGGACAGCGCTTCCGCCTCAAGGGATTCGGGGTGCGCAGCGGTCGCGGCGCCGACGGCGACCACTACTACCGCGTCACGATCGCGACGCCCGAGCGCGTCACGGACGAGGGACGGAAGATCGCCGAAAAGTTCGCCGCGCTCTACGAGCGCAACCCGCGCGCGAACCTGCCATCAGGGCTCTAGGAAAAGACCAAGAGGGATTTTCTTGGAAGGTGAACAGGGCGATTCGTGCGGCTTGCTCAACTCTGGCAAGGGAGTGAGCACCCCTCTTCAAATTCTCTGCAGAAGAAACGCCCGGAAAACGAAAAGCGGCGTCTACTGCTTCTCGGCCATCGTCCGGACGACGGAGAGCGCGCTGTCGAGCTGGAAGTCCTGCCGGAGCGGGATGGTCATCACGCCGCGCGCGAGCGACGCGGCGTCGCCGGTGAGGTAGTTCAGCCCGCCGTCCTTCGTCCAGAAGTACGTCGGGACCCCGGCGGGCGAAATGAGCGTCCCGACCGGCAGCGTGAACGGCAGGTCGATCATCGTCGGCATGGCGAAGTCGTAGCCGCCGCGCCCGATCGGCGTCGTCCGCGAGTTGGACGTCCGGCCCGCCGTCGTCGTGCCCGTCGTCGGCGGCTTCGTGTAGTCGTCGGGGAAGCCGAGGCGCAGGACCTGCTGCTTGCGCGTCGCGAGGTTCGCGAACGAGACGAGGACGCCGCCATCGCCGACCTGGTCGCGCTGCACGGCGGGGTACATGTAGGAGGACGTCGGGAGGCCGCGGCTGTCGGTCGGCCCGGCGGCGCCCGCGAGCTCGTTGAGGTTGTACGCGGCGACCTCGTCGAACTTCATCGAGCCGTCCTCGATGAAGAGGGCCGCGTAGCGGGCCTGCGAGAGCGCGGTCTCTTCCCACCACACGACCGAGAGGATCGAGCGCGTCTTCGTGACGGCCGCGCCCTCGTCGTCGAGATCCTTGTAGCGCTGGCGCGTCACGAGGAGCTTCGGGTTCACCGAGAAATAGAGGCCGGCGTTCGGGAGGAAGCCGCCGTTCGACCAGCCGCCGTCGCGGCGCATCGCGGCGCGCACGTCGGCGAAGAAGCCCTGGACCTGAAGGCTCGTGTAGACGACGAAGACCGTCTGCGTCGTGTCGTCATATTCGAGAGACTCGCTGAACTTCAGGAGGGGCGTCACGGTGCCGCCCACGATCTCGACGGTGGACGGCTTCCCGGGCGGCGTCGAGCGGAGAGCGACGACCGGCATCGAGGAGTCGGTCCCGTTCGCGCCTTCGACGATCTGACCGTAGTTCGTGACGAAGACCTCGTAGAGCGTGCCGTCTTTCGCGAGCACCGCGTTCGCGGCGTCCGCCCGTGCGCCCGCGACGAGGACGCACGCCGCGAGCCCGAGGAGGGCGGCGCGCAGGCGGGCGGCGAACGGGCGCTCGAAGGCGGTGGTCACGGCGTCAGCTCCGGAGGTTGATGACGTTGCGGAAGTCGAAGACGTCGAGGTAGGCGCGAAGGTTCTTGAAGTCCGGATAGAGTCGCGCGAGGCGGTCGAAGTAGCCCTGGGCCGCGGGCGCGTCGCCCGAGAGATGGCAGGCTTCTCCGAGGAGGTACAGGAGGTTCTTCTCGGCCTCGAGGTCGCCGGCGACGGCGACGCGCGCGAGGCCCTCCTCGCCGAACCAGCGGGCCTCCTCGAAGCGGTCCTGCTTGAGGTAGCCGAAGCAGAGGTCGAGGAGCGGATAGACCGTGAAGCCGCGGGCGGCCTCTTTCTCGAGCGTGTCGAGCGCGTCGTGCACGAGCGCGAGCCCCTCGGCCACGCGGTCGAGCGCGATGCGGCAGTACCCGAGATTGTCGGACCACTGCGCGCGCGGCACGGAGAGCAGCGGGGCGTCGGCGCGCGTGCGCTCGAGCGCCGAGAGGTACGCCTCGGCGGCCTCTTCGAACCGGCTGTCGGCGGCGAGCGCGTTTCCGACTTCGTTGAGGCACGCGCCGATCAGGCGCGGGTCCCCGATCTCCTCGGCGTGGCGGCGCGCGAGGTTCGCGTAGAAGAAGACCTTGTTGCGCTCCTTGCGGAGCCTGTAGATCGCGGCGCTCGAATACGCGGCGCGGAACGCCGTCTGAGGCTCGCGGTTGCGCAGGAGGATCCGCTTCAGCTCGACGAGCTCGTCGGACGCGGGTCCCGTCTCGGCGGCGGCCGCGGCGCGGCAGACGTAGATCCAGTCGACGAACGCGGGCTCGTCCGTCGCCCGGGCCGACGCGAGCGCCGCGTCGTAGCAGTGGAGTGCGGCCGCGAACTCGCCCTTCTCGAGGTGCGAGAGCGCTTCGCGGCGCGAGGCCTCGGCGGCCGAGCGGGCGTCCACGGCCGGCTCAGCCATTGGTGTCGTCTCCGGGGTCTTCGCCGGCCTTCGCCTTCTCGATCTGCATCTTCTTGAAGGCGATGAACTCGGCGACCTCGCGGCGGGAATCCTCGGGGAGCGCGGCCCAGTCCTCGAACGGCGCGGCGGCTCCGGGCGTCTTCGCCGCGGCCGCCGGCTCGGCGGAGGGCTCCTCGAAGAAGTGGCTCATGGACAGCTCGAACACCTGAAGGATCCGGAAGAGAGTGTCGAGCCCGACCTTGTACTCACCGTTTTCCATGCGGGAAAGGTCGGACTGTGTGACCCCGATGCGCGCGGCGAGATCCGCCTGGGTCAGGTGCCGGCTCTTCCGGATCTGCCGGATCTTCTGCCCCACGAGGAGAATCTGGGACGCGCGCGGAACGGCACTCATGGTCGCTGACCGGTTAAGATAGCCTTTCCGCGGTGCCTTTTCAAGCCCGTCTTGCGCCGCCCGAGGGACGCTAGTTCGTTGAAGAACAAGGTTTTCCTGCTCTCCCAGCTGCTTCGCAGGGATCTCGCCGCCCGGTACGCCGGGAGCTTCGCGGGGCCGTTCTGGGCGATCCTGAACCCGGCGATCCTGTGCGGCCTCAACGCCTTCGTCTTCGCGTACGTCATCAAGCTCAGGCCGCCGGCCGGCTTCGGCGGGACCTTCGTCGAGTTCCTGCTGGCCGGGATGCTCCCCTGGCTGGGGATCCAGGAAGCGATCGTGCGCGGAACGACCTCCGTCACGGACCAGGCGCACCTCGTCAAGAAGCTGAAGTTCCCGGTCGCTCTCCTGACCCTCTCCTCCGTCGGCGCCGCACTCGTGATCCAGACGATTTCGATCGCCCTCCTGACGTGCTACCTCCTCGTCGCGGGCCGCGGCTCGGTCGATCCGCTGCTTCTCGCCGCGGCGTTCGGCTTCGAGCTCCTTCTCCTCGTGGGCCCGGCCCTCATCCTCGCGTCGCTCAACCCGTTCTTCCGGGACCTCGCGCAGATCCTCCCGCCCGTCCTCATGATCGCGTTCTACGTGACGCCGATCCTCTACCCCGAATCGATGATGCCGGACTGGGCGGCGCCCCTCCTCACGCTCAATCCGCTGCGCGACGTCATCGCGCTTTTCCGCGCGGCGCTCTTCGGAATGCCTGCCCCGCCGCTGCGCCGTCTCGGCATCGAGGCCGCGGCATTCATCGTGCTAGGCTTTCTGGGACGTCAGCTCTATCGCCGGTTGCGCCCGGCCTTCGCGGACGTTCTCTGAGCCCCGAATCCCGCTCGCCCGCCGGCCGAAGGCCGCCGGGTTCCGTGCGTCGACAGGAGACTTCGTGAAACCCACTTTCGCCGTCATCGCCGTTGCGGCCTTTTCGCTGCTGGCGGGCTGCTCTTCCTCCACGGCTCCGAAAACTGCCTCCGCGCCCGCCCCCGCACCCGACGCGAAAAAGGGCGCTCCGGGGCCCGACGAGGTCATGGGTCTCCGGGTCCCGGGTCCCGTCGAAGGCGAGGACGAGCGGACCCTGCCCCCGAAGCCCTACTTCGACCCGGAGTTCGGAAAGCGCGTCGTCCGGATCCCGAAGGGCGACCCCATGTCGCAGTACTACGAGAAGGAAGGCCGCCTCTTTCTCGCGATCGTCGCCGGGCCGGGCGTTCCGATCCTGCGCTCGGACGCCGACGCGTGGATCGTGGAGGCGCCGAAGGAGCGCAAGATCGCCGAAAAGAGCGCCACCGGGGCGCCCGAGGCGCCGGTGATCATCGAAATGCCGAAGTCCGAGTCGGAGGCCGTCACGCCGAAGACGTCGAAGGAAACCCTCCGGTTCGAGGAGATCTCGGGTGGGCTTCCGCGCTCGGGCATGTGGCGGGAGAACTTCGACCTCGGCGACGTGCTCGGAACGGGGCGCCCGCAGATCGTCGCGCCGCCGGCGCGGCTGACCGGAAAGAGCGTCCAGGTCTTCAGGCTCGACCGCGACGCGGCGGGTGCGCCGCGTTGGCGGGTCGTCGAGCTCGAGATGGAAAACCCGGAGAACGTCGACGCGGCTTACGGGGCCGCGACGGTCGGTGACATCGACGGAGACGGCAAGCTCGACATCGTCTTCGGCGGCCACGGCTCCGGTCCGGCGATCGCGTTCAACAAGGGGGACGGCAAGTTCCGCATCGAGACGCGTGGCCTGCCCCGGCAGATGTCCACGCGGGCCATCGCGGTCGGCGACCTCAACGGGGACGGCAAGCTCGACCTTCTCGCGATCTCGGACGAGATGGAGTGGTCGAAGGCGGGCGGGAAGCCCTCGTTCGACAAGGACTCGACGTACGAGAGGGGATACGACGTCCGGGCCTTCCTGAACGAGGGCAAGACGTTCAAGGACGTCCACAAGGGGACGGAGGGCGCCTGCTTCGGTTACTCGATCGCCCTCGCGGTTCCGAAGACCCCGGAAGCCGGGCTGCCGTTCTACGCGTCGGCCTGCCGGTATGTCGGCATCAACGCGATGCTCTACGAGTTCGACGCGAAGACCGAGAAGTTCCGCGACCTCTGGTTCGGCGTCGCCGAGGCGCACACGCAGCACACGGGCGCCGCCGCGGGCACGTACCGCGGGCGGCCGGCCGTGTTCGGCTCGTGGTTCAAGCGGTCTCCCTTCGGGGCGACTCCGAAGATCGACGGCGAAGGCGTGACCGCCTACTACCGCGGGACGGACGGAAAGATGGAGACCAAGCGCGTCGTCAAGACGCTCAAGTTCGTCGCGGCGTCCTATGCGGTCGCCGCCGGCGACCTGAACGGCGACGGCCTCGACGACGTCGTCTGGGCCGACGAGGCGGCCGGACGGATCCGGGTCTTCTTCCAGACGGCCGAGGGGGAGTTCGAGGAGCTGGCGGCGGATCGCGAGCCGACCTTCATCAACCATCCGACCTGCCTGCGGATCGCCGACGTGGACGGAGACGGGCGGGCGGACGTCGTGCTGATGTACCAGTACCTCACGGGCGACGAGACCCGGGCCGGCGGCTTCCGGGTGTTCCGCGGCCTCGGAAAGTGAGATTTCCGGGGGGTCGGACACTAGTCCGATAGATATGCGCCCCCAACATATTTTTCGGGATTGGCCTTGACATCGGGGAATTTCGCCCCTATCGTCTGCCCAGTGTTCGGGATATCTCTATCCGACTCCGTGCTTTTCTTGCCTCATGGCAATAGCGGCTATGCAACCGTTGCTTCCGAAAAAATTGCGGGAGGTGATTCAATATCGCAGGCGGCGAGAGCCCGGATTTCTCTTCTGAAGATCGTCGAATCAACCCGTATCAATCGAATTCACTGGTAGGAGAAAAAATGAAGAAATTTTCCGTTCTGATCGCGCTCGCGCTGCTCGCGGTTGCGGGCACCGGCTACGCGGTCACGTGCTCGTACGACAACGTGCCGGGCGCGACGCTCCTCGTTCCTTACTGGAAGGTCTCCCTCAACGGCGCCACGGACGCGCCCATCCCGACGGGCGGCATCGACACCCTCGTGTCGATCGTCAACGTTTCCAACCCCGGCGTGATCGCTCACGTGACGGTGTGGAACAAGTACTCCAAGGCCGTCATCGACTTCAACCTGCCGCTCACGGGCAAGGACGTCGCGTCCTTCTCCATGCGCGACATCATGAACGGCGCGCTCAGCCCGAACCTGCCGCAGTACAACACCACGAAGTACCCCATCGACCCGTGCGGCCTCAAGAACCCCGGTCTCGTCAACGTCACGTACGTTCCGAGCATCGGCTGGGGGCAGACGCAGTTCATCCGCTTCTCGCACCCTGAGGCGACGGCCGCCGGTCTCACGACCGACGTCCTCCGCTCGATCTCGCAGTACAACCTGACCTCGACCGACGCCATCGGCTCGGTGTTCCGTCCCGTCGTGTGGGACTCGCTCGACGAGTCGGGCGACATCTCCACGCACATCTCCTCCGCGGGCGCGAACATCCTCGACAAGGACAACCCGCAGTGCGGCTGGGGCTCCAGCGACGGCACGTACTCCGGCGCGCTGTCCGGCTACCTGACGATCGACGTCGTCAACTACTGCACGAACTACTTCCCTGACCAGGCCCAGTTCTACAACGAGGACGCGATCGCGACCTCCGGCTGGAGCCAGTCCGGCTACACGCCGAACGTCCTCATCGGCGACGTGTTCTACATCGACTCCGCCACGAACGGCGGCAACATCTCCGGCGACCCGGCCATCCCGGTCGAGTTCGACGCCCGCCTCAACTGGACGGCCGGCGGCGGCACGAAGGCCAACCCCGTCAAGACGTTCTTCGGCAAGTACGTGTGGGACAAGGCCGAACCGGCCTGCCCGGCTGAGGACGGCGGCGGCTGCGTGACGGTCAACGTTCCGGCTCCGTTCATCTTCGGTGGCGACGGCCGCGAGCCGCTCGGCGACCGCTACGGCTTCCGTTACCTCGCGAACGCCTCCGCGGGCTACCAGACCTGGTCGCTCGTGTGGCGCTCCGACCTCTATGCCACGGCCACGACCCTGACCTCGAACCTCTGCACGTGGGCGAACCCGAACTCGGGCGCGAACAAGGGCGCTTCGGGCACGGGTCTCTATGACGCTCTCCACCAGGTCACGTACGTCACGTTCGACAACGACGAGAACGTGTACGGCGGCGTCGGCATCCCGCCGGGCCCGTCGGGCAACAACCCGTCGCAGAACACGATCCAGACGTACCTCTTCCTCGAGTCCCAGCGTATCGACCTGCTCAAGGCGACCGCGAAGGACGCCGACTGGAACCCCGCGCAGTTCACGGGCGGCTGGGCCGACCTGACGCTCCGCGGCGCGACGATGACCGGCCTCACGGCGGCCACGGGCTTCTACAACCAGGGCTGGGTGGGCGTGCAGCACACCGCGCCCGGCGCTGTCCTCAGCGTCGGCCACGCGGCTGCCAGCCTCAGCAACCAGTTCCAGTGCTCGCCGGCCCTCGTCTTCGGCCCCGGCAACACGCCTTAAGTTCCTGACGTCTCAGGAGAAACGGGCGGCTTCGGCCGCCCGTTTTTTTTTCGAGGGATGCCCCCTGATGAGGCCACTACGGAAGGGCACGGGAGATGCAAGTGGGGGTCCGCCTGCTCGAACCGCGCCGCACTGGCGGGTGCTAGAATTGTATCTCTTTGTGTCCGAGCCTTTTGGGGGCTCCTCCGCAACTACACGGGCCTCGCGTCCGAGTCACAGGGATAGGGAATCCAGGGAATGAAACCTCTCAGGTCCACGCGCAACGCGCGCCTCGTCACCGGCGCATTCGGGCTCGTCCTTTCGGCCTTCCTGCTCGCGGGCGCCCCGGCGGCGCTCGGCCAGGGGGGCTGCATCGTCTCCACGCCGACGACGTTCGAGCCGAACCCCCCGGGCCCGGCCGCGCCGCGCAACGTGGGCCTTCTCAGCCCCGTCGCGTTCAACCACCTTTCCCTCTACCAGGGCAGCTCGGGCGCCGCGCGCATCCTCATGCAGGAGACGTTCGGCTATTCGACGCTCGACCTGACGAACCCGGCCCAGCCGAGCGTCCTTCGCTACGACTACTTCCCGTTCGACACGAACAAGGTCCCGATCAACGGCGACGGCCAGAGCTACACGCAGGCGATCACGGCGTCGTCGGACGGGCAGCGCGTCGCGCTGTCCCTGAATGGTCCGATTCCGGCCTGGGCGAATACCGTCGTCGGCTATCCCGACGGGAACAACGGCTGGACGCTCTGGGGCGACACGGCGCCGGTCGGCGGCGTCGGCAACGCGATCCTCAAGAGCGGGAGCCGCTACGTCCATTACGGGATGACGTCCTTTCAGTTCTATGCGTCGGACGTGACGAACCAGCCCGCCACGTTCGCGGGCTCCAACATTCCCGCAGAGCTGACGGGGCTCCCCGGTGGAGCGAGGCTCTCGACCGCGGGCAGCTACCTCGTCTACACGACGGCGACCGGCGACATCCAGATCATCGACGCGTCGAACCCCGGCCCCGCCGGGAGCATCGCGTCCGGCCTGAAGTGGACGACGATCCCGTCGTCCTCGCCGATGTTCAACGGCCACTCGATCGGCGCGACGAAGTCGGCGCTCGAGCCGGGGAACGCGAAGATGCTCTGGATCCTCGCCGAGCTCCAGCCGGCCTCCGGCGAGAACTCTCCGAGCTACGCGCTGTTCTCGGTGACCCAGGACCTCGCCGGAAACTTCGGCACGCCCGTCCCCGCGGGGGCCCCGTTCCGCGTGCCCTCCGTCGTCGGAGACAACTGGACGTCCGCCGGAAACTCGTCGTATCTCGCGGAGCACAACGGCACGCTCTACGTCCTCATGTGGGCGTTCCGGCGCACGCCGAGCATCCAGTACGTCCTCCACTCGACCACGACGAGCGCGTGGACCACGGGCTCGTTCGGCGTTCCGCAGACGATCACGGACCCGACGTTCTCCCTCGGCGAGATGAAGACGCTCGCGTCGGGAGCAAACCTCTACGGGTACATGGCGTCCGGGACCTCGGCCTGGGTGGTCCCGATGACGTGCACGGCCCCGAACGCGAAGGCGACGGCCATCCTGACCGCGGTGAACCCGGTCACGGGCGTCACGGTCAATTCGGGTGACGCGGTCGTCTACGGCGAGACGCTCACGTTCGCGGCGCAGGTGCAGCCGACGCCGACGCAGGGCCAGAACTCCGACCTCGCGGGCTTCCGCTGGAACTTCGACTTCGACTTCCACACGGGGAGCCTCGTCGAGGACAACGGGGTCGGCACGTCCCCCCGCGTCAAGAACAACGACAACGGCGAGTTCGGGAACTCCGCGTACCCGCCGTCGGGGACGTTCAACCTCGTCGGCCCGTGCGACCCGAAGAACGGCGGCGTGCGGGGGACGGGCACGGGCTGCTGGGCGTCCGTCACGACGAACACGGCGCAGGGCGGCCCGGACTTCACGGGCAGCGAGGCGGCGGGCGCCGTCAAGCCGCTCGTCGTCGCCTTCGAGGCGAACAACGCGAACGGCAGCAACGGGGCGAATCTCTTCACGATCAACTGGAAGCGGCCCACGATCGGCCTCGTCTCGTCTGCGATCATCGCCGGCGATTCGCTCGTCGCGTCGTACGACGGCCACCCGCAGTCGCAAGACCCGACCTTTCCGTGGAAGTGGTACCTCGACGGGGCGCTCGTGAACTGCAACACGGGCTCCGCGTGCATCCCGGCGGGCGCCAACGCGACTGCCGGGCAGCACACGTACTGGGTCACCGTGCCGTACGCGCAGATCGGGTATTCCACGCCGGATTACACCGGGACGCCGATGGGCACGTACACGGTGTCGACGTTCGTCCCGATCTTCTCCGTGAACGGCTCGGCGACGGGCCCCGTGGGAACGACCCCGAGCGGCACGCTCACGGTGGCGAACGCGTCCAAGCGCGCCAACACCAACATCACCGGCGCCTACTCCTACTGCATCGTCCCCGCGGGGCAGTCGTGCTCGAGCTACACGTCGTGGTCGATGGCGGACCCGACGAACACGAACGGCAGCCCGGCGAGCTCGGCCACGATCCCGAACCCGGGCGTGGGCAACTGGATCCTCAAGATCCGGGTCGCCTACACGGGCGGCACCGTCGACTGGCCGGACGCGAATCCCGCGAACGGGATCTCGCTCCTGATCACGAACAGCCTCAGCGTGTCCGCGTCCGTTTCGCCGAACCCGGCGAACCACAACGACACGGTGGTCTTCCACTGCTCGGCGACGGGCGGCTCGGGCAACTACAACTACAAGTGGTCCGGCCAGTTCGGCGACGTCGCCTTCACCCAGGACTACACCACCCGCGTCACGAATACGGGCGGCCAGGACTCGAGCTTCTCGCTGGATTGCTCCGCGACGGACGCGACCTCGGGCGCATCCGGATTCGCCACGGCCGCGGTGACGGTCCACCCCGGCGCTCCGGCGGGAGCGCCGACGGCATCGGCGTCGGTCTCACCGAATCCGGTCGAGGTGGGTAGGCCGGCCACGTTCTCCTGCACGGGGACGGGTGGCACCGGAGCCCTCACGTACAAGTGGACGGATTCTCTCTTCCACGAGTTCTCCGGTCAGACGTACACCTACATCCCGACCTCACAGGCTCCCGTCACCTTGACGTGTACCGTCACGGACTCCGCGAACAGAACCGGAACCTCGTCGGCGACGCTGTTCGTCGTTCCGCCCCCGGGCCCCGCCTGCCCGGCGGTGGACTGGGGCGTCTACGTCGACGGCCAGGAGCTCCTGCCGACGCCCGGCCAGTTCGGCCTCGAGTTTCCGAGGACGGCGAGCGTGGGGACTCCGCTCTTCTTCTCGATCAAGTCGGGGATCTCGTCGCAGTTCGAGTGGAACTGGGGAGACGGGCAGGTCACGACGCTCACGCTGGCCCAGTACCAGGCCAACCCGCCCACGCACGCCTACACGACCACGGGTCTGAAGACGATTACGCTCAGGCCCCAGTTCGTGGACGACAGCGGCTTCTGCGGCGGCAGGTCCTACGACATCCAGATCACGGGCCCGAACGCCAACTTCACGCCGGGCTACCTCGACGGTTCGCCGTTCGTCGTCGCCGACGTCACGGCCGGCAAGGCCGTGCGTTTCTCGGCGTCGGAGGGCGGCGCGACCTCGTACGACTGGGACTTCGGCGACGGGCTGCCTCACGGCTCCGGCCAGGTCGTGACGCACATCTTCACGACCGCGGGGGCCCGGACCGTCACGCTCACCGTCGTCAAGGGCGTCACCGTCAGCTCGTCGCTGACGCTGACGGTCCACCTGCCCCCCGAGCCGCCCAAGTGGGTCGTGCCGGGCATGGCGTACCTCGCCGGAAGCGGCGGCGCGTTCTGGACGTCGGACGTCACGATCTTCAACCCCGACAAGGTCCTCGCGCAGAAGCTCTCGGTCGCGTTCCTCGACCCGAGGAATCTCGTCACGGACTATTCGCAGCTCACGTTCGTGCCGCTCGCGGACATTCCGCCGCTGGGTGCCCTGGCCGGCTCGAACGCGCTTCAGGCGCTCGGCAAGCCCGAGGGAAGCTACGGGGCGCTTCTCTTCAAGGGCACCCTGGGGCAGGCGCTCGCGCCCGTGGTCGTGACCCGGACGTTCAACGACCAGTCTTCGCAGGGCAAGGGCACGTTCGGCCTCTCGGTGCCGAGCGCGTCGGCGGCGACCGGCGGGGTCACCGCACAGGCGGCGCCTGCGGTGCAGATGCTCGTGGGCCTCCGGCAGGATGCCTCGGCCCGGACAAACCTCGCGATTGTGAACCTCAACAACGAGTGGCCGACCGTCAAGCTCGACCTCTACGACGGCCGCACGAACTCGATCCTCGGCTCCAAGACGCTCCCGTTGAACCCGTACCAGGTGCTCCAGGTGGACCGGGTCCTCGAGACGGTCGCCGGCGCGGGCTCGACGAGCGACCTCTTCAAGGTGCAGGTCTCCGTCGTCGACCAGAGCGGCGGCGCGCACGCGTACGCGGTCTACCCGTACGCGACCGTCATCGACGCGTACTCGACGGACCCGATCGTCGTCACGCCGACCTCGACGCCGGCCGCCGCGTACCGGATCCCGGGCATCGTCCGCCTGACGGGCGCGAACGGCGAGAAGTTCCGGAGCCGGGTGACCGTGTCGAACCCGTCGCTGGCGTCGCGCATCGTCCGGATGACGTACTCGTTCGTGTCCTGTGACGCGAGCGGCGCATGCGGCGATCGCAAGACGTACTCGTCCACCGTCGGAATGGCGCCCGGGCAGACGCAGGCGTGGGACGACTGGGTCAAGGTCTGGTTCCAGGCCAAGTACGAAGCAATTCTCGACGAGGCGAAGAACTACAAGGACTCGCTCCTCGACGTCACCGCCGACGACGGCAACACGGACCCGCTCGTCGTCCTCGGCGAGACGTACTCCGACCTCGGCACCGCCCCCGACGGCACGTCGCGCGGCCACGTCGGGCTGCAGGTGCCGGGCTACCCGGCCGCCGACGGCGCGAGCCGTGCGGGCTCGGGTGCGAACGGAAACACGCGGCTCGTCCTCACCGGGCTCCGGTCCGACGCGGCCTACCGCACGAACCTCGCGCTCTTCGTGACGAGCGGCACGGCGGGCGGCTGGTGCCGGGTCCGCGTGTACGCGCCGGAAGGCACGCTGCTCAAGGACGTCCCGGTCGAGGTCCGGCCGGTCATGCAGGTCAGCGGCGCGAGCCTCGTGGCGGGGATTCCGGGCTCGCTGCCCCGCTACTCCCTCGTCATCGACAACTTCGACGAAGGGATCGTCGTGGGCGGCTACGCGACGATCATCGACAACGCGTCGGCCGACTCGACGTTCGTGAAGGCCCTGCCCGTTCCGTGAAGCCAGGGCCCGCCCGGGCGCGTCCGGGCGGGCTCTTTTCCGCGCGTCCGGGTCGCCGGGACGGCTAACATCGCCCGGAGTCATGTCCGACGTGTCCACGACCTATTCCTTCACGGACCTCTCCAAGGTCTACCGCCTCTATTCCGCGCCGCGCGACCGCCTCGTCGAGGCCCTCACGGGCCGGCCGCGGCACGCCGAAGTCCACGCGCTCCGCGGCGTGTCGGGCTCGATCGACCGGGGCGCGGTCCTCGGCGTCATCGGCGAGAACGGGTCGGGCAAGAGCACGCTCTTCAAGATCCTCGCGGGCACGACCGCCGCGACGTCCGGCTCCGTGAACCTCCCGGGGCGCATCGCGTCCATCCTCGAGCTGGGCTCTTCCTTCCATCCGGACGACACCGGCCGGAGCAACGTGATCCTGCAGGCCGCGCTCGCCGGCCTCTCGCGCGAGGAGGTTTCCGCGGCGCTCCCCGAGATCGAGGAATTCGCCGAGCTCGGCGACTTCTTCGACCGCCCCGTGAAGACGTACTCGTCGGGCATGCAGATGCGCCTCGCGTTCTCGGTCGCGACCGCCGTCCTGCCCGACGTGATCCTCCTCGACGAGGCGCTCGCCGTGGGAGACGGCCGTTTCCAGAAGAAGTGCGTCGACCGGATCTTCGAGCTCAAGGCCTCCGGGAAGACGATTCTCTTCTGCAGCCACGCGATGTACTACGTCTCGACGCTCTGCGACCGGGCGATCTGGCTGAACGCGGGCAAGGTCGCGGCCGAAGGCGACGCCCAGTCCGTGGTGCTCGAATACGAACGCTATCTCGCGCGCAAGGACTCGGTTTCCGCCGCGCACGAGACGCCGCCGAATCCCTCCACGCACGGCCGCATCCTCGGCCTCTCCTTCCGCGACTCCGCGGGAAACCCGGCGGCGGAGTTCCGGCCGGGCGAGCCGTGGATCGCCGAGATCGACGTCGAGGCCGACTCTCCGGAGCGTCCGCTCCAGGTCCACCTGGGCATCTCGACGCGCGACAGCGTCGTCTGTTTCTCGGCGGATTCGCGACTCGACGGCTTCGGGCCCTTCCGCGGTGCGAGGCAATACCGGCTCCGGATCGTCGTCGACGCGCTCCCGATCGGGAAGGGGGAGTTCGTCGCGACTCTGTTCGTCGGGGACGAGAACGCACTCGCGCTCTACGACTCGCGCAGCGCCGTCTTCCACGTGGAGTCCTCGACGTGGCGATCGGGCCTGCTCGCGGTGCGCCCCCGCTGGGAATTCCGATCGTGATCGCCGTTCTCGCCGGGCCCGCGCCGGACGGACGAGCGGACCGCGCCGCCTTCACGCGTTCGCACGATGCGTGGCGGGGCGAGAGCGGGCCGGATCTCCTCGTGGTGGAGCCGGACGACCCGCGCGCCCCGTCCGCGGGACTCCGGCTGGACGTCGCCGAGGCCGAGGCGTCCGTCGCGCCGGGAGGCCTCGCGCGCGCCGCCGCGATCCTTCTGGCGAGCGACGCGTCGTCCGTGGAGCCCGCGGGGTTCTGGCGCGGAAGCCCCAGGACACCGGAGCCCTATGCCACCGTCTGGGAGTTCGAGGAGGTCGCGGCGAGGACGCCGGGCCCGCCTTCCTCCTTGCCTTCCGATTCTCCGGCCGCTCCGGTCGCGCTGCGACGTGCGGAGGGAGGGGACGGATCGCGTCTTTCCACGGAGGCGTGGACCGTCCATTCTTTCGCGTTCCGCCGGGGTCACGCGCGTCCCGAGGTCGCCGCGCTCGTGCCGCCGGGGAGCGCGCGCATCCTCGAGATCGGCTGCGGCGAGGGAGCGCTCGGCGCCGTGCTCGAGAGGGCGGGGGCGCGCGTCACAGGAGTCGAGCCGGACGCCGGAGCCGCGCGCGTCGCCGCGAGCCGGCTCTCGCGCGTCGTGCCGCGAGGGCTGGACGAGGCGTGGGACGAGATCGGCGAGGGCTGGGACGCCGTCGTCGCCGCGGACGTCCTCGAGCATTTCGACGATCCGCTCGGGGCCCTGCGGCGGCTCCGTGAGCGGTGCCGGCCGGGCACTGCGCTCGTGACCTCGCTTCCGAACGCGTCGCACGCGGCCGTCCTCGGCGGCGCGCTCATGGGCCGCTGGGACCTCGCGCTCGAGGGTGTCGTCGCCGACGACCACCGCACGTGGGCGGGAGGGCCCGGCTGGCGCCGCCTCCTGGCCGCCTGCGGCTGGCGCGTCGAGACCGCACGGCCGGTCACGCACGTGTCGCGGCGCCTGGAGCCCTGGGTGCGCGCTCTCGCGGAGGCGGGCCTGCCGGAAGCCGAGACGTCGGCGATCCAGTGGCTCTTCCTCGCGCGCGCGGACGCGCCCGAGGGATCGCTCGAGCTCGGGAGGTCCAACGTCGCGTTTGCCGCGCTCGTCGAGGATCCCGTGGGCGCGGCCCGCGCCGCGGCCACGGCCTCCGGCGAAGCCTCCTGGACGCTGCCGAACGCCGTTTCGGGGGCCGCGCTCGAGGCCCTTTTCAGGGGCGACGTCGTGCTCGGGGAGGCGCGAGCCGCGCTCTCCTGCGGGTTCACGGCGGCGGCTCTTGCGCGGCGGTTCCGCGGAAGCGGTCTCGCCGCGGCCGTGACGGGCCTGGGACGCGATGCCCTCCCTCCCCGTGTCGCACACGCGCTCGAGGCCGCGGATCGCGCCGGCCTCCGGACCGACGCCGAAGCGGTATCGTCGTCCCGCCTCGGGCTGATGGTGCGTGTGGAGGCACGGTGAAGATCGTCTACGTCGTCCCGAGCCTCGGGATCTCGGGTGGCATCAAGGTGGTCGTCGAGCACGCCGAGGGGCTCGCGGCACGCGGCCACGACGTCTCGATCGTGACGCTCGACGCGCGTCACGCGTGGATTCCCATTCACGTTCCCGTGGTCGAGGTGCCGGAGATCTCACGGGCGACGCTGCCCGAAGCCGACGTCCACGTCGCGACGTGGTTCCCGACGGTCGTCCCCACGGCCCGCGCCGGCCGGGCGCGGCGCGTTTTCCACTTCAGCCAGGGTTACGAGGCGCTCTACGACTTCGTCGCACACCGGCGCGAGGAGATCGACGAGGCCTACCGCGAGCCTCTCCCGAAGCTCCTCATCTCGGCCCACCTCCGCGTCCTCTTCGAAGGAGTCTTCCCGGGGCCGTTTCACGTTCTCCCGCAGACGATCCGCGCGGAGGACTACAGGCCGCCGGACCCTGAGCGCGCGACCCGCCGGAATCCGCCGGCCGTCGGCGTCGTGGGCCCGTTCGAGGCCGTGAAGAAGGGGGTCGCGGTCGCGCTCGAGACGGTGGTCCGCCTGCGGGCCGAAGGCCGGGACGTGCGGCTGTACCGTGCGAGCCAGATGCGTCCCTCCGATGCGGAACGGCGGCAGATCCTGGCGGACGTCTACGGAGAAGCGCTCCCCGTGGACGTGATGCCGATCTGGTACCACGCGTGCGACGTCCTCCTGTTCCCGTCCTACGACGCCGAGGGCTTCGGGCTCCCGCCGCTCGAGGCGATGGCCTCCGGGGTTCCCGCCGTCATCTCCGACATTCCGTCGCTCGCGATCCTTCCCGAGGACGCGGTCTCCCGCGTCCCGGCCGGCGACGCGGCGGCCATGGCCCGCGAGACGGCGCGCCTTCTCGACGACCCGCGCCTCTGGGCCGCGCGGCGGGCGAAGGGCCTCGAGGTCGCGCGCAGGTTTCCGCTGGACCCCGTCCTCGACCGGCTCGAGGAAATCTTCTCTCAGAAGACTTCGTGATCGAGGAAGCGATAGTCGAAGGCGGCGCCTTCGGCGGCGGCGTCCACGTCCGGGCGGAACGAGCGCACGACGAGGTGCGTGTCGGCCGCCGCCTCGGTGAACCCCATCTCGCCCGCGAGGCGCGCGTGGAGCGCGCCGCGGCGGGGGAGACGGACCTCGAGGACGCGCGCGCGCCCCGCGACTTCGGCCGCGACACCCGCGAGGAGATCGGGCAGCGCGCCGCCGTCCGTCCTCTCGGCCTGCAGGTCCACGAGGAGCGCGCGGTCGCCGACGACCCGCACCGCCGCGAAGGCGCGGGCGCGTCTCGTGAAGTCCACGGCATGGAAGAGCTCGTAGGGGACGTCCGGTCGCGCCTGGAGCCTCCACGTCAGCGCGGCGGTGGAGCGGTCCGTCCGCCAGCCCGGCGCCGCGTGCAGCGTCTCGGCGAGGCGGTCGTGCGCGGCCCCGAGCGCGCCGGCGCGCACGACGCGCCGGAAGGTGAGGCGCGAGCGCGTCAGCGGCGGGTCGAGAGGGCGCGCGAGCTGACCCACCGCCTCGATCGTCTTCACGCCCAGGAGGCGCTCCTCGGCGCGCCGGGCGCGCTCGTTCGGGAAGCCGAAGTCGAGCGGGATGCCGGCCGCGGCGTTGAGCGTCACGTACGCCTTGCCGACGTCCGAGAAGACGTTGCGGTGGCCCAGACGCCGCGCGTCCGGGTGCGTCATGACGTCGCCGGTCGCGGCGCCGGGAAGATCGCGGCCCGCGCCGCGGTAGCGGGTCGCGATCGCGCCGAAGAACCCGACGGCGCGCCCGCCCTCGAGGGCGACGACAGACGTCGCCCGGTGAGGATTCGCGTCGTACTTCCACGCCCACTCGGCGGCGCTCGGCGGCGCGCCGAACGCGGCCTCGGCCAGGGCGAGAAGCAGCGGCCGGTCGGACGCTTCGGCGGCGCGGATCTCGACGGCCATCGGGCTGAAAATACCTCATGCCCGTGATCTCCGCCGTTCTCGTGAGCTATCGATCGGGCGCGCTCGCGGTGCGCGCCCTCGAGAGCCTGCGGAAGGACGCCGCGTTCTCGGGCCTTGCGCTCGAGACGATCGCCGTCGTGAATTCGGACGACGCGGCCGAGGCGCGCGCGCTCGAGAGCGCCGCGGACCGCGCTCTCGTTCCGGGCCGCAACCTCGGCTACGCGGGCGGCCTGAACGCGGGAGCGCGGGCGGCTTCGGGCGAGATCCTCGTCCTCACGAACCCCGACGTCCTCGTCCGCGAGGGCGCGCTCGCCGCGCTCGCCGACGCTGCCCGCGGAGACCTCGCCGCCGCGGGGCCGACGTTCTTCCTCGATGAAGGCGAGACGATCCACATGCCGCCCGCCGAGGAGCCTCACCCCTTCGCGCTCGCGCGCCGGAGGCTCGCCGGAACGCCAACGGCCTTCCGCCGGGGTCTGCGCCGGGCCGTCCGCGCGGCGGACGCGGCCGCCCGCGGGGAGACCCGCGGAGTGGAGGCGCTCTCCGGAGCGCTCGTCGCCGTCTCGCGCGCGACGCTCGAGCGCGTGGGACCCTTCGACGAGGCCTACGCGCTCTACTACGAGGAGAACGACTGGCAGCGCCGCCTGCGCGGGATGGGGGGCGCGCTCCTCGGCGTCGGCGGAGCGCGCGTCGTCCACGCCTACAACCGGAGCGCGCGCCTCGAGCCGCGCGCCGCGGCGTGGTTCGCCGAGTCCGAGCGCCGGTACTTCACGAAGCACTTCGGCGCGCGCGGCACGGCCGCGCTCGACGCGCTCGCGGCGAACGCGCCGCCGCCGCGGACGTCCGCCCCCGCGGGGAACGGCGCGCTCTCCCTCCCGCGCCCGGCAGCCGTCGCCCTGTCGCCGCTCGCGGATTTCTCGTCCTTTGCGTTTGTGCCCCGCGCGCAGGCGGGCGCCTGGCGTCCGCCGGAGGACGTCGTCGCGGGTTTCGGCGGCGCGCCGTGGTACGCGCGGGGAGTCGACCTCGCCACGCTCCGGGTCGTCGCGGAGTGCGCCCTGTAGAGGAGACGAGGAAGAGAAGATTTCTTAGAAGGTGAAGAGGGAGGCGAGGCGGCGGCGAAGCGAGCCGAGCGGACTGTGGGCGAGCCCTTCGCGCGCTCCTCTTTCACTCGAAGAAATCTCTCCGGGCCGCGAAGCGGCCGTCTCCGGATCCGCGGCGGCCCACGCCCGCGCCGCGGGCGGCGCGGTGCGCAGCGTCACTGCCGTGCGGCGATACGGCCGGAACCACAGTTCCATCTCCTTCTCCGGCTCGGCGCCGTCCAGCGCCACGGCTCCCGCGCGGAAGCCCGCGAGCACGAGCTCGTTCGCGAGCTCGAGGCGGTCCGCGGTCGCGGGCGCGAGCGGGCCCGGCGGGACGAGGACGAGCAGATCGTGCGGGACCGGGGGCCGGTCGTCCGGGAGGATCCACTCGAACGTCGCGGCGTCGCGCACGGCGCCGAGGTCGTTCCGGCGGTTGAACTCCCGGATCTCCCTCTCGTGCGCCTCCCGCCACCGGCTCATGAGGATCTCCATGTTTCGCGCCGTGCGCTCGTTGCCGTCCGTGAAGCTCCCGCCGTGCCGGTGGTAGATCCAGACGTCGTCCGCGACGACGCAGCGCCGCCCGGCCGCGCGCGCACGGTAGTGGAGGTCCGTCTCCTCGCAGTAGCCGCGCCCGAAGATCGTGTCGAAGACGCCGAGCGACGCGATGAGGTCCCGCTTTACGAGGAGGCAGAAGCCCACGACCGTGACGGCGTCGGGATAGCGCGCCGGGCTCGTCCGGCCCACGCGCCGGCCGAACGAGAACACGTCCTCGCCCTCGGGGAGCACGACGGAGAGGTTCACGGCGCCGTTCGAGAGCGGCGTCGCGAGGCCGATCGCGGGGTCCTTCTCGCAGCCCGCGACCATCCGCTCGAGCGCCCCTTCCGTGAGCAGCGTGTCGCTGTTCAGGAGGCAGACCCAGGGCGCGTCCGAGAAGAGGAGGCCGCGGTTCGCGGACTCCACGAACCCGAGATTCCGCTCGTTCTCGAGGAGGACGATGCCGTCCTGCGCCCGCAGGAAGGCCGTCGTCGCCTCGTCGCTCGCGTCGTTCACGACGACGACGCGCGCCCAGCCGGGCGCAAACCGCTTCACGCTCGAGAGGCACGCGCGCGTCGAGCGCAGCGCGTTGTGGACGGGAATCACGAGGTCGCAGCGGACCCCGGGGGAGGGGGCCGTCATTTCCGCAGGCGCTCCTTCAGGCGCCACCACGGCGTGAAGAAGCGCCACACGCGCGACCGGTAGATCTCCTCGAGCGTGGCGTCGCGCTTGGCGACCTCGGCGCGGAGGTGGCTGTTCTGGACCGCGAGTGTCTGCTCGCGCGTCGCGGACTCCTCGCGGAACTGCCGGGCGTCCTCGTGGGCCGCCGCGAGCGCGGCCTCCAAGACTCTCTTCTCGGCCTCCACGCGCGCGTATTCGCCGACGAGGAATCTCTCGCGGCCGAGCGCGGCGTCGAGGGGTCCGACCGCCCCGTCCACGAAGGCGATCATCGCCTCGGGAGTCACGGCGGTCGCATGCTTGGCGTACAGGCGGCGGCGCGCCTCCTCGGCGGCGGGAGAGCCCCACGGCGCCATCTCCGTGACGTTGGAGCCGGCGCGGACGCGGTAGACGGCCGTCACCTCGGGCACGTGGACGACGGGCGCAAGGCGCGCGAGGCGGATCAGGAAGTCCCAGTCCTCGAAGAGGTCGAACGCCGGATCGAACCCCCCGGCCGCTTCCGCGAGCGTCCGCTCGTGGCCCACGCCGATGAGCGGCGTCTCGTTCTTGAGGAGGAGGCGGCCCGCGTCGAGCGGACGGTCGTACGTCGTGATCGTACCGGCTTCGCGCCACGCTCCGTCGGGTCCCTTCTCCTGACGGACCTGACGGACGGACGTATGCGCCGCACGCGCGCCCGCAGCACGCGCGGCGTCGAGCGCGGCGAGGTGGCCGGGAAGGTAGAGGTCGTCGTCGTCGAGGTACGCGATCCAGCTTCCGCGGGCCGCGGCGAGCCCCGCGTTGAGCGCCCGCGTGCGGCCCCCCGGGGGGGGAGGCGCGACGACGCGCAACGCCCGGCCCGGAGGGGGGGCGAGCAGTTCCCCGGGGAGGGGCGCGCCGTCGTTCACGAGGACCGTCTCGAAATCCGCGAATGTCTGCGCGCGCAGGCTCGCGAGCGCCTCGGCGAGGAGGTCCGGCCGGTCCTTCGTGCGCAGGATGACGGACACCCGCGGACTGGGCTGTGCGGCGTCCACGGAGGGAGTTTAAGCTCCCAGGGTGACCTCCGACGAGCTTCCGGACGAGCGCGCGCTCGTCCCGTACGAGGCGTCGCGTTTCGACGCGCGCCGCGTCCTCGTCCTCGCGCCGCACCCCGACGACGAAGTCTTCGGCTGCGGGGGCGCCCTCGCGGACCTCGCGTCGCGCGGCGCGACGATCGACGTCCTCCTCGTGACGGACGGGGCTGCGGGCTCCTCGGACGAGGCAGGGCGCCGCGCGATCGCGGCGCGGCGGGCGGACGAATCGCGCGCGGCGCTCACCCTCCTCGGCGGCGGCGCCGTGCACGAGGGCGGCCTGCCCGACCGCGGACTTGCCGCGCGCGCCGAAGCGCTCGAGGGACTCGTCGCGACCTGGCTCGCGCAGGCGGCGCCGGACCTCGTCTTCTGCCCCTCACCGGTCGAGACGCACCCCGACCACCGCGCGGTCGCGTACGCGCTCCTCGCCGTCGCCCGGCGCCCCGGAGCGGATCCCGCCGCGGCGGCGCTTGCCCGCGCGACGGTCGCGTTCTTCGAGGTCTCGCAGCCGTTCCGGCCGAACTTCCTCGTGGACGTCACGCAGGTCCTCGAGCGCAAGCGCAAGGCCGTCCGCGCGTTCGCCTCCCAGGCGGCCGAGCGGGACTACGCGTCCTTCGTCGACGGGCTGAACGCGTACCGGAGGATGACGCTTCCGCCGGGCTGTGCCGCGGCCGAGGCCTACGCCGTGTTCCCGGGGGCGCTCCTGTCGAGTCCCGCGGCCGTTCTGGCCGCACTCCTTCCCGCGGGTCCGCGGGCGCCGCTGGGGCTGCGAGAACGTCTCGGAGTCCTCTTCTCGGGACGCCTGCCCTGAATCGGGGGGCGGACCTATGATGGATGGTGGCCAAACCTTTGCCGGCCCGTCCGGCAGGGGGGACGCGGGTTCGGCAAGGGAGTTGCTTTGGAGGGACTGGAGGCTGCGCCAGGGGGCCTCCCGGGAGTCACGAAAATGCGTCAGTACATCCTTCCCCGCGCTCTTCGTAGGGCCGGCCTCTTCGGCGCCCTGGCGTTTGCCGGGGCTTCCCTCGTCCTCGCCCCGGGAGCCCTAGCGCAGAGAGGCGGCGGCGGCGGGCACGGCGGTGGCGGTGGCGGCAGCCACGGCGGTGGTGGCGGGGGCAGTCGCGGCGGTGGCGGCGGTTCGTACGCGGCGCCCCGCGGCGGTGGCGGCGGTTCGTACTCGGCGCCCCGCAGCGGTGGCGGCGGTTCGTACTCGGCGCCCCGCAGCGGTGGCGGCGGTTCGTACGCGGCGCCCCGCGGCGGTGGCGGCTCGTATTCGGGCGGTGGTCGCAGCGGCGGCTCGTACTCTGGCGCCCGGGGATGGACGACTCACCCCTCCGGCACTCACTACTCGGCCAGCGGTGCGCGGTACTCCGGGGGCCATCCGGCTCCGCCGCGCGGCGGCCACGGCGGCGGCTACTACGGTGGCCACCACGGCGGCTATCGCCCGTACTACCCCTACTGGGGCTGGGGATGGGGCTACGCGCCGTACTGGTCCACGTGGTGGTGGGGCGGCCCATGGGGCGGCACGAGCATCTACGTCGCGCCGGGCAGCGTCGACGTCGGCGTGCGCCAGGGCCGGTACGCGGTCGTCAAGACGGACGTCGAGCCCGAGGAGGCGCAGGTCTTCCTCGACGGCAAGTACATCGGCTCGGCCGACGACTTCGACGGGTACCCCGACTTCCTCTATCTCGGGCCGGGCAAGTACCAGCTCGAGTTCCGCATTCCGAACTACATGACGTTCGCGACCGAGCTCGACGTGACGGCCGGCCAGCAGCTGAAGATCGAGGAGAAGCTCAAGCTCGAGCCCGGCAAGAGCGCGCTCGACGCGTTCCCGCCGGAAAGCAAGGGCACGCCGCTCGGGCGCGTGTTCACGAAAGGCGGATCGGCGTCCGCCGAGGCCGCGCCGCGCGGCGACGACGGCTGGAGCGACGGCACCGCGGCGCCGTCCTGGCGCGAGGCCCCGGACGAAGAGCGCACGGACGTGCGCGTCGCGCCGCCGCCGCGCCCGACGAACCGCGGGCGGATCAAGTTCCGTGTGATGCCGGACGACGCGGCCGTCTACATGGACGACAAGTACCTCGGCGCGGCCGACGACCTCGCGGCGAACGCGCGCGGTATCGTCGCCGAGCCCGGCACGCACACGATCACCGTCACGCGCCCCGGGTACAAGACCAAGACCGTCGAGGTCACGGCACGCGCCGGCTCGCCGGTGGACGTCGTCATCGAGCTCGAGAAGTAAGCCCGCCGCGCAATCGGCGAAACGAAAAGAGGGCCCGGGAAACCGGGCCCTTTTTCTTTGCACGCAAGGACAGCAAATGTCCGCCCGGCTGACCTATCCAAGGTCATATCGCGGGTGGCCGAGTGGTTGGAATAGACTTCTCGCGATTAATCCGAGGAGGGTTTCCTGATGGGACGGCCGAAGCTGCTAGCCCTGTTTTGTCGCGTTGGGCTGACCGCGTTAACTCTGGCCACCGCAATTTCCACCCGGGCGCAGGAACCGCGCGAGGCCGACCGCGACCACCCTGCGGAACGCGCGGAATGGAACGCGATGCTGCGCCGCGACCGCGACGGGCGCGTGCTTTCCGAGAACCGGCTGAAGGCACTGGATGCGACCTGCCAGATGCCCGTCGATCCCTCGATGGCGCAGGGGCCGGTGGGCAGCTTTACGCGGTCGGCGGTAGGCCCTTCCGTCCGCTCGAGCTACACATTCAGCGGGACGACTTGGCAGTCACTTGGGCCCCAACCGATGGCGTCCTTTCCTTCTGGCCGTCGGAATTGGGGCGTCGTCGCTGGGCGAGTAGACGCCATCGCCATACATCCGACGAACCCCGCCGTCATGCTTCTGGGCGGGGCGACCGGCGGGATCTGGAAGTCTACCGACGGCGGTTCGACATGGCGGCCAGTGTCAGATACCGCGTCTGCGTTGGCCATCAGCCACATCGCATTCTCGCCTTCGGACCCGTCGATTGCGTTTGCGGCCACCGGAGAGGCCGACAAGGCGCTTGCAGAAGGCTATCCGAACGACTCCCTTGGAACCTACCTTGGTGGGGGGCTACTTAAGTCGACAGATACCGGGGATACGTGGGTCCGGATCGACGTCAACTTGCCGTCTAACGCAATAATCTCGCGAGTCGTCGTTCAGCCGAACAACTCGGCCATAGTTCTTGTTGGCATTTACTATTACCACAGTGTCGCGCAGAACACATTCTACGTGGGTGGAACCTGGAGATCGGTCGACGGCGGAGTTCACTTCACTCAGACGTTCACTGGCGGAAGTGTCAGCGACCTAGTACAGGATCCCGGAAACCCACTTCGCATATTCATGACGACTGGAAGGTGTAACGGCTGTGCCTCCTATGGAGGGTTCGTTTCCTCCGACTTCGGAACGACTTGGCAGCCGGGTCTCACTACGACCACTCCGCTCGCGAACATCAAGCTGGGCGTGAGTAAGACTGACCCGTTGGTGATCTACGCCTCCGTGCTCGCGGCGGACTTCACCCATTCATCGGACGGCGGGGGCATCTACCGGTCACTTGACGGTGGAGCCACGTGGCAGGCCGTTTCCTTCGATCCGAAAATGTGTCCGTCTAAGGCTACTGGCGGGAACAACCAATGTCACTACGATCACTGGATCACGCCGGACCCCTCCAATCCCTCAACGGTGTACTTCGGATCGATTGATCTCTACAAGAGCACTGACGCGGGCGCAACATGGTCGAATATCTTGAACGTCTATTCAGGCTCGGGACCGACCGCGAGCACACATCCTGACCAGCATACGGCTGTCTTCGGGCCCGACGGGACCATGTTCGTCGGTAACGACGGAGGAATCTATCGGAGCTTCGATGGCGCGAGGTCTTTCGAGAGTTTGAACTTTTCGCTGAATCTCGCACAGTTCAACGGAGTCGCACTCCATCCCACCGATGTGAATCTCGCCGTCGGAGGGACACAGGACAATGGCAATCAAAGGTATACGGGATCCGCGACATGGAGCGATCGCACTCAAGGCGACGGCGGCTTCAGTCTCTTTCGCCGCGACGCGCCGAGCCAGGTGCTTTCAGCGCACTATTACGCGTTTCTGGAATATTCCGGCAATACGGCGGCCGACTTCGTCGACGCGACACCCTGCGGAAAGCTCATGGATTGCTCCACCGGCGAGAAGCTTGAGTCCATGTCCTTTTATGTACCGGCGACGGCCGTCTCGTTGCAGCCGCGGACGGTGTTGCTGGGCACAAACAGAATCTGGGCGAACGACACGTTTGGTCAGGACGCGGCGCGGTGGGGTGCGAGATCATCGAGCAAGATCACTAACTCCTACTTCATGACGCTGGACGCTCCGGGGGGAGACCCGGGGCCCGTCTGGGGCGGGACACCAACTGGCAGCATCTTCTTCTCGACGGACGGTGGATCGACATTCGCATCACGCTTCACGGGTCTTCCGGCGGCTCCCGTCACACGTGTCGTTTCGGTGACACCCGATGGCCGGAGTGCGTACGCGACGTTTGCCGGCTATCTCGGTCTGCCCTCGAAGCACGTCTTCCGCACGACTGACGCGGGTGTGACGTGGACGAACATCTCGAACAACCTGCCTGACGTCCCGATTCTCGACATCAAGGTCGACCCGACCGACCCCACCGACATCTTCCTCGGCAGCGACGTCGGCGTGTTCCGCTCGACGAACGGCGGCGCTTCGTGGGCGACGTTCAACGCCGGCCTGCCGAACGTTCCTGTCTACCAGCTCGCCTTCCATCCGGTCACGAACGACCTCTGGGCAGCCACATACGGCCGCGGCGTCTGGCGCGTGACGAACCCGGTCAGCGCGGCTCCCGTGGCCAACTTCAGCTTCAACCCTGCGTCTCCCGTGGCCGGCCAGACGATTCAATTCACGGACGCGTCGACCGGGAGCCCCACGTCCTGGTCGTGGGACTTCGGGGATGCGGGTGCCTCGACGGTCCAGAACGCGACCCACGCCTTCGCGACGGCCGGCACGTTCCCGGTCAAGCTGACGGTTTCGAACTCCGGCGGCTCGAACGCGATCACCAAGTCCGTCGTCGTCGCCCCGTCGGGAGCGAGCACGTGTGTCGAGGACGCGACGACGATGTGCCTCGTCGGTGGCCGCTACCGGATTCGATCTCACTGGAAGAACCAGTACGCCGGCGGCGCCGTGGCGACGCTTTCCAAGGCGAAGCTCACGGATTCGACCGGCGCCTTCTGGCTCTTCGACGGCGCAACCTACGAGTACATGATCCGGATCAACACGGCGACGGACAACGGGAAGGCGTGGATCGCGATCCCTACGTTCACGCAGGTGGAGTTCTGGATCGACGTGACCGACACGAGGACGGGCCAGTCGCAGCAGTACCACAGCCCGGCCGGCAACCAGACCCTGATCTACGACCCGGGCACTTTCGTTTATCCGCTCGTGGGAGGCGACCCCGGCGGTCCTGCCCCGTCTTCTCTCGGCTCCGAGCCGGTACGTGAAGACCCGTCGACCGGCTCGAACCAGAGCGGGAGGCAGAGCCTCGCCCAGCCGGGCTGCACGATCTGCTTGGCCGGCACGGCGTCTGTTGCCTGGAACGGCAATTCCGGATCGTTCCACGTGGACCGCGTCGTCAACAACAGGGGCTCGGGCTTCAGCGGGCCGTTGAGCGTGACGGTCGTTCTCGCGAATCCGTTGCCCGCTTATGGCCAGACGATCAGCGGCGCTTATACATTCTCAGGCGCGCTTTCGTTGTCGCCCCTTCAGGCCGGGTATCAATATTCACAGGTCAACTCGGGGAGCGTCTCGTTTTTCGGGAGTTCGATGCCCCCAGGCGAGTACTGGCAGCTGCTGTTCCTGAGTGAGAACGTAAGCGGCACCTGGTACTACGCGGACTGGATCGTCATGGACAAGAAGGTGTCGTGCAATGGCACCGGGTGCACAACGATCAACTCCTGCGTCGAGGACGCGAACACGATGTGTCTCATCGGGGGCCGGTATCGCGTCACGAGCCGATGGAAGAACCAGTACGCGGGTGGCGCGGCCGCAAACCTCTACAAGGCGAAGCTCACCGATGCGACCGGCGCTTTCTGGCTCTTCGACGGCGCGACGTACGAGTACATGATCCGGATCAACACGGCGACGGACAACGGGAAGGCGTGGATCGCGATCCCCACGTTCACGTCCGTGGAGTTCTGGGTCACGGTCACGGACACGATCAACGGACTGACGAAGGAGTACCACAGCGCTCCGGGAAACGTGACGCTCCTCTACGATCCCTTCTACTTCACGTACCCGTAGACTCGGCGGAGTGTCGGAGCTCCTCGACCGCCGGCCCGCAGGGGCGCTCGCCGTGCTCTGCCTGGCCGGCGCTCTGCCGGTCGTGCGCGCGCTCCTCGTCCCGGACCTGAACTGGTGCTACCGGTACATGACGTCGGATTCCTATGACTGGATCTCGAACGGGCTCTTCCTGGCAGGCGAGCCCGTCACGTCGACGATGAGGCCGCCGGGCCTGCCCCTTCTGATCGCCGCGCTCTGGAAGGCCGGCGCACTTTCTTTCCTTCCCGTCGTCAATTTCCTCTTTCTCGGTCTCTCGACGGCGGCGCTGTTTCTCCTCCTGCGTGAGCGCCACGACGGATGGATCGCGGCGCTGGCGTGCTGGTTCTTCTTCGCGAACGACGCGGTTCAGGACCTCGCGCGCTACGTGATGGCGGAGACCTACGGCACCCCGTTCCTCGTCCTCGCGGCACTCGCCTTCGTTCGGGCCGGCCGCGATCCGCGCGCCTACGTGGCGATGGGCGCCGCCCTCGGCGCAGGCGTTCTCTTCTCCTACGCGGCGGCGCTCTCGGCGCTCGGCCTCGCCGTGGCGGTCCTCATCCTGAGGCCCGCGGACGTCCGGCGCCGCAGCCTCTGGTGGGGCGTCCTGGCGGCAGGCGCGCCGCTGGGAGCGTGGGTCGCGTTCCGGGCCTCGTATTACCGCGCGCACCCGGGGCTCCTGCGCCACGGCGTCGAGACCCTGATCCGCCCGAATCTCTCGAACCTCTCCCTCTATGCGGTCGCGCTCCCCGCGGTGCTCGGCCTCCTCGTCCTTCCCCTCTACGTGGCGGGCGCCTTCCGCCTCGACGCGCGCGACGAGACGGCGCGGCGTTACCGGGCGGCGGTGTTCGCGCCGCTTCTCGCTCTTTCGGCGTTCTGGCTCTTCGTGTACGACTGGGCTGACAGGCGTTTTCTCGTCTATCTCCTTCCGTTCCTCGTGTGCTTCCTCGCGGAAGGCCTCGAGTGGATGCGTGCGTTCGCCCGAAGAGGGCGCCTCGCGACGGCGGGCGCGGCCGCGTTCGTCGTGGCCGCCCTTCTCTGGAACCAGATCCGCTACCCGACGTACGGTTTCTACTTCCTCGCGCTGACGCCAGAGCACTTCCTCGAGGCGGCAATGACGCAGACCCCCGCGCAGAAGACGGAACTCCATCTGACGGGGGCGCGCATCGCGCGTCTTCACGGGTCGCTTCGCTCGGCGTTCTCCCGCGGTCTTTTCGACTGGCGCGAGAAAGCGCCGGAATGCCCGCAGACGGACTCGTCCTTCACGTGTCTCGCGACGCTGAAACGGGAGGCGGACAGCCTTCTCCGGCCGGGACAGCCGGTGGGACTCTTCACGCCTCGCGGCTGGCCGCAGGACTACTGGGCGAGCACGAACCGGCTCGCCAACGCCTGGAGGCGGCCGGTGGCACTTCCGTCGATAGCCGAGATCACGCTCGCCGGGGAAGAAGCATTGCCCAAAGCCGAGGGGGCACACCTTCCCGTCGTGGCCCACTGCGGCCCCTACATCCTCGTGCGAACGCGGTGAGAAACCCTAGAATCGAAGCACGTTGAGTCACGAGACCCCCGATGTGCTCCGCGAGGAGCTCGAGAGAACCCGGCACGAGCTTCGACAGGCGCGCGAGCGCATCGCCATGATGGAGATGAGCTTCTTCTGGAAGCTCCGAAACGCGTGGTGGGCGTTCAAGGACCTGTTCCAGGCGCGGGACTCCGCGGCAAGTCCGTCGACGCGGGACCGGAACGTCGCGTGGCACATGCCTCCGCGGGACCTGCCGCCCGATCCGGATCCGACCGGCGGGCGCTTCACCGGCAAGCGGGTTCTCTTTCTTCTGCCGATCGCCGAGCGAGGGGGAGGCGCGAACATCGTCCTTCGGGAGGCCCTCGCGATGCGGTCGATGGGAGTCGACGCGCGCGTCGTCAACCTGCGCTCGTTCGAGGACGCTTTTCGTGGCGCGTACGCCGATCCCAAGGTTCCGGTCGCGTTCGCCTCGCCGGGCGGGATCGCGGAGGTCGCCCGCGGGTTCGACGCCGTCGTCGCGACGGCGAACCGTTCGGTCGAGTGGCTCCTGCCGCTCGCGGGCGTCCCGGGCGGCCCCGTCCTCGGCTACTACGTCCAGGACTTCGAGCCGTACTTCTACGACGAGGGCTCGGCGGGCCGTGCGCACGCCCTCGCCTCGTACACGCTCGTGCCGGGTCTCGTCCGGTTCGCGAAGACCGGGTGGAATGCCAAAGAGGTCGAGGCCCGCTGCGGAGTGCCGTGCGCCGTCGTCGGGCCGAGCCTCGACACGACGATCTTCCGGCCGCTCGGCCTCCGGCGACCGGATCCGCCGCCCGTGCGGATCTCGGCGATGATCCGCCCCAGCTCTCCGCGCCGCCAGCCGGAGCTCACGCTCCGCGTGTTCGAGCGCCTCCACGAACGTTTCGGGGACTCGGTCGATTTCACGCTCTTCGGTGTCGACCCGGGCGACGCCGCGTTCCGCCGGATGTCGAAGGCGTTTCCGCACCGGAACCTCGGCGTCGCGAGCGACGAGCGCCTTGCGGAGCTGTTCAACGAAACGCACGTCTTCGCGGACTTCTCGACGTACCAGGCGATGGGGCTCACGGCGATGGAAGCGATGGCGTGCGGCGCCGCCGTGATCGTTCCGGCGGCCGGGGGCGCGTCGAGCTTCGCCGCGGACGGCCGCAATGCCCTCGTCGTCGACACGGCCCGGAGCGAAGCGTGCGAGGCCGCGCTCGTGCGCCTCGTCGAGGACGCCGGCCTCGCCGCGCGCCTCGGCGTCGCCGCGCGCGCGGACATGGAGACGTTCCGGCCCGAGGGGGCGGCGGCGAGGATCCTCGCGTGTCTGTTCGAGACGGCGCCCGTCAGCGCGCCGGCTTCCGCGCGAGGATCTTGACGGCCGTCGCCGCCGTGCGGTCCGCGGCGATTCCGTCACGGACGTCGCTCGACACGAGGGCGAGGACCTCCCGCCAGCGCGGTACGAGGATCGGGCCGAACTTCTCGAGCGCCGCCCAGACCATCGGCTGGAGCGGGAACCAGAAGGCGCAGGCGACACGCTCGACCTCGAGGCCGAGGCCCTCGACGAGCCGCTGGAGACCCTCCGCGTCGTAACCGGGGCGCACGTGGCCGTGGTTCCTGCGCTCGGTCCGGCAGAGCGCAGGGTCTGACTGCTCCGCCCGGGAGGCGAACGGCAGCTGAAGGTAGAGCGTTCCTCCCGGGGCGAGAACGTCGGCCATCGCGCGGGCGACGGTCGTGTCGTCCTCGATGTGCTCGAGGCACTCGATCGAGTAGACGAAGTCCGCCTTCGGCAGCGTCGTCCGGAACGACGGGTCGAGCAGGTCGCCCGTTAGGAAGCGGAGGTTCGGAAGGTCGCGCTGGACCCAGGGATCGCGCAGGTCGACGCCGGTCACGTCGAGTCCCGGGCGCGTGCGCGCGAGGAATGCCTCGTGCAGGCCGCCGCCGCTTCCGACCGAGAGCACGCGCGTCGCGCCGGGGCTGCGGTCGAGGGCGTCCGCGAGGTGCACCCAGCGGAAGAGGCCCAGCCCCCAGTCGAGCTGCAGCAGCTCGCGCCCGAGGCTCTCTTCGTCGGTGGGCTTCGGCATCGCCGTCACAGCCCCAGCGCGTAGGCTTCGGTGGCGAGGCGGACGTTGCGGCGGGAGTCGGCGAGGCTGCCCGCGAGCGCGAGCGCGCCCTCGGCCGCGTCGAGCAGCCGGGCGCCGGGCGCGGCGCCGAGACGCGCGAGGTCCTGGTGGCGCTCGCGGAAGACGACGTGCGCTCCCGCGGGGTCGACCGTCGCGGCGGCCGCGTCGCGGAGGAGCTGCCCGAGGAGCTGGAGGCGGCGCCCAGCCTCGGCGGCGTCGTCGCCGGACACGAGGGCCGCGAGCGCGAGCGCCCAGGAGCGCGAGCGCGCGAGGAAGACCCCGGAAGCGGCCTCGAGGAGCGCGTCGCGCGTCGCGCGCGCCTCGGCGAGGTCCAGCGCCGCGGCCTCGTCCGCGTCGTGCGGCACGAAGGAGGCCCGCGCCTCGGCGTCCTCGCGGGCCATCCCGCGCGCGACGAGCGCGTCGATCGTCCCCGCGCGCGTCGACCCGGGCAGCGCCTGCAGCGTGACGCGCGAAAGGATCGTCGGCGGCAGAAGGCGCGGCCGCGTCGCCGTCAGGAGGAAGCGCGTCTTCTTCGGCGGCTCCTCGAGGATCTTCAGGAGCGCGCTGAACGCCGCGGGCTCGGTGCGGTCCACGTCGAGGAAGACGACGGCGCGCATCGGCGCCTCGTAAGGGAGGCGCGTGGAGTCGGCGGCGACCGCCCGCACGAGGGCCGTCGGGATGCTCGTCTCCTTCGTGTCGCCCTCTTCGAAGTGAGGCGCGTTCACGCGCCGCCGCCGCTCGGGCGCGGCGACCATGAGGTCGGGATGCTCCCGGCGGAAGACGCGGCGCGCCGCGTTCGACTCGGGATCGAAGCCGCGCCCGCAGATCGTCGCGGCGGCCTCCTCGAGCGCGGCGGCCTCGAGGCGCTTCGAACCCGGGCCCGCGAGGAGGACGACGGGCGCGCCGCTCACCGGCCCCCCCGGAGTTTGAAGAGAAGAAGAAGATTTTCTTCGAGTGAAGAGAAGACGTCGTCCGCGGAGCGGGAGGCCTCGATTACGACGAAGCGCTTCGGCTCCATTCGGGCGCGCCGGCGGTAGGCCCTGCGCACTCTTTCATGGAAATCTCTGTCTTCGTCTTCGAATCGGTCATACGACGCGCCGCGTCGCTTCGCGACGCGCGCGAGCGCCGTCTCGACGGGCAGGTCGAAGAGGTACGTCCGGTCCGGGTCGCGGCGGCACCATCTTTCGTGGAGCTCGTCGACTTTCTTTTCGCCGAGCCCCCGGCCGGCCCCCTGGTACGCGCGCGAGGCGTCCGTGTAGCGGTCGCAGAGGACGTGCGTCCCTTTGGCGAGCGCCGGCTCGATCATCGTCTGGAGGTGGTGGCGCCGGTCGGCCATCATGAGGAGGAGCTCGGCCCCCGCGTCGATGTGGCCCTTCGAGTGGAGGAGGGCCCCCCGGAGGAGCTTCCCGAGCTCGGTGCCGCCGGGGTTCCGGGTCGCGAGAACGGGCAGGCCGTTCGCCTCCATCCACGCGGCCGCCCGGGCGATCTGGGTGGTCTTTCCGGAACCCTCGATGCCCTCGAAGGTGACGAAAAGGCCCCGCGGGGCGGACCGGCGTCGGCGGATCACGGCGCGGATTCTCACACGCGCCGGGGCGGATCCGTCCCGGGAACGTCGCTGGCACGCCGTTCGTATACTGGGTCCAGTAATGTCGTTTTCGTCGCCGGCTCTCCTCAGCGTCTCGGGCGCCGTCGACGCCCCGCGCCTCACGCGCCGGCACCTGCCGCTCGTCGCCGTCGGAGTCATGGGGGCGCTGCTCGCCCTCCTGTCGGTCGTGGACATGTTCCTGCCGAAGGCCTACGACGGCGTCGTGCCCGACCCTTACTCCGTGGGCGGCATCCTCGTGCGCGACCTCGTCCCCGGAGGCGCGGCGGAGCGGGCCGGCCTGAAGTCCGGCGACGTGATCCTCGGGATCGGCCACCGGATGCTCAACAAGGCGACCGACGCTCCCCCGGAGCTCCTCCGGCACAAGGTCGGGGAGAAGGTCGACTACCTCGTCCGCCGCGGCGGGAACGTGTTCGAGACGAAGGTCTCCCTGACGCCGTACCGGCTCGGCTCGGCCACCTACTACTACTTCGTCTTCCTCGGCCTCCTCTTCTTCGCGCTGGGCGTCTTCGTCGTCGCGCGCCGGCCGGACGACTCCGCGGTGCAGGTCTTCTACGTCCTCTGCATCCTCTTCATGGAGTTCTTCGTCTGCCGGCTGCGCCCGTCGAGCTACTACTGGATCGACTACGTCGTCCAGATCGCCGGCACGCTCGCGCTGTTCCTCCTGCCGGCCGTCTTCCTCCACTTCTTCCTCCTCTTCCCCGAGAAGAAGACGTTCCGGTTCGCGGACCGGCGCCCCGGCCAGCCGGCGGCCCCGCCCGCGCTCGAGGCGCTCCAGCGGTTCCTGAACGGGTCGCCGCTGCTCCTCGCGATCCTCTACTCGCTTCCGCCGGTCCTGTACGTCCTCCAGATGGCCGGCTACCGGTACGGAGGGCCGCGCCGCCTCATCTACGGCGCGCCGACGCTGAACTGGATCCTCCTCGCGGACTACCTCATCCTCGGACTCCTCGCGCTCGCGCACACGTGGTGGACGAACTCCGACCGCGCGGCGCGCCGGCCGATCCTCGTCCTGCTCCTCGGGACGGTCGCGGGGATCGTCCCGTTCGTCGTCTTCGCCGTCTTCTTCCCGTCGCTCTTCCGCGAGGACCGCTTCCTCCTGTGGGGCGTCGTGCCGATGGCGCTCATCCCGCTCACGTTCGCGTACGCGATCGTGCGGTTCCGGCTCTTCGACGTGCAGGTCATCGTGCGCAAGTCCCTCGTCTACGCGGTCCTCACGGCCGTCGTGACGGGGATGTACGCGCTCGCGGTCGTCGCGGGCAACGCGATCGTCTCGAACGTCTCCTCCACGACGGTCTTCTCGTCGCCGGCCTTCGCGTTCGGCTTCGGCCTCGTCGTCGTCCTCCTCTTCGACCCGTTGCGCCGCCGGATGCAGAAGGTCGTCGACCGCGTATTCTTCCGCGACCGCGCCGACTTCCAGACGGCGCTCCTCGAGATGAGCCGCTCGGTCGTCTCGCAGCTCGAGCGCCCGAAGCTCCGGGAGCTGCTCACGTCGCGGACGGCCGATCTCCTGCGGCTCGAGCGCCTCGAGCTCCTCCTCCCGCGGCCGGAAGACGGCGCGTTCACCGAGCCGGCGGCGGCGGCGGCGGGCGTCCAGCCGCTGCCCATGGGCGCGGTCCTGCCGCAGAGGCTGGCCGAGCGCGGGGCGCCGATCCGTCTCTCGGACGCCGACGACGGAGGACTCGACCTTGCGTCGCGGCGCTTCGTGGAGGCGCAGCGCGCGCGCGGAATCGGCGTCGTCCTCCCGCTCGCCACGCACGGCAAGCTCCTCGGCTTCCTCGCGGTCGGAAAGAAGCTCTCCGAGGAGGAGCTCTCGCGCGAGGACCTCGATCACCTCCTCACGATCGCGAACCAGGGTGCCCTCGGCCTCGAGGCCGCGGGCCTCCACGAGGAACTCACGCGCCGGGCCGAGGTCGAGCGCGACCTCGACATCGCGCGCGACATCCAGACGAGCCTCTTCCCGCGCGAGCTCCCGCGCGTCCCCGGCGTCGAGTTCTTCGGCGTCAGCCGGCCGGCGCGCGTCGTCGGCGGGGATTTCTACGACTTCCTCGACGTGGACTCCCGTCCGGACGGCCGCCTCGCGCTCGTCCTCGGCGACGTCTCGGGCAAGTCGATCCCCGCGTCGCTCCTCATGGTCGCGGCCAAGGAGATCGTGAACGCGCGCGCGATGGCCGACCCGGATCCGTCCGCGGTCTTCCAGGCATCGAACCGGCGGCTCTACGAGATCAAGCGGCGCATGTTCGTGTCGCTCTCGTATTTCCTCCTCGACCCGAGGGCGCTCGCGATGACGTACGCGTTCGCGGGCCAGCCGACGCCGCTTCTCGTGCGCCCGGGCTCCGGGCTCGCGGCCGAGATCCCGTCCCCGGCCTCGCGCCTGCCGCTCGGCGCCTTCCGGGACACGGTCTACGACGCGGCGTCCCTGTACCTGTCCCGGGGGGACCTCCTGCTCTTCTACACGGATGGCCTGAACGAGGCGATGTCGGCCGAAATGACACCCTACGGGGACGAGCGCCTCAAGGCGTCGCTCGTGCGCCACGCCCGCCGGTCCCTGCCCGATCTGGCCGACGAGCTCCTGGAGGACGTCCGGCAGTTCACGCACGGGGCCGAGCAGTACGACGACATCACGTTCGTCCTGATGCGGGTGACCTGAAAACCAACCCGCCGCCGGCGCGTATCATGGGAAAGGGCCCCCCGGCGGGGTCCCCGGAGGAACCATGGCCCCTCGCCGCGTCCGCGTCCTGCCGCTCGTCCTGGCCCTCGTCGGCCTGGCCGTCGCGGGCACGGCCCTGGCGTTCCGGCTGAGGGCGAACCGGGACGTCACGACGTCGTCGGAGCAGGCTTACCGGGCCTACCGCTCGGGCGTCGAGAACGACCTCAAGATGTACGAGCGCGAGGCGATGTCCTCGTACGCCGAGGCCCTCCGGTACGACCCGCACTTCGTGATGGCGACGCTCCGGCTCGCCGACAAGATGCGCGGGCGCGACCCCGAGCGCGCCGCGTCGCTCCTCGCGAGCGCGGCCCGGTACCGCGACGACCTCACGGAGCGCGAAAAGCTCATGCTTCGCATCTACGAGGAGCGCTGGGGCAAGCGAGACATGAAGGTGCTCGAGGCCCTCTACGACGAGTACCAGAAGCGCTTTCCGAAGGACCCCGAGGGCTTCCAGATGCGCGCCGGCTTCCTCGCGAACAGCGGCCGCATGCCCGAGGCGATCGCCGAGTACGAGCGCCTCATCACTGTGAATCCGAACTACGCGATCGCCTACAACACCCTGGGCTATCAGGCCGCGAGCCGGGGCGAGAACGCGAAGGCCGAGGACTACCTCAAGCGCTACCGGTTCCTCGCCCCGAACGACGCGAACCCGCTGGACTCGCTCGGCGAGCTCTACGCGTTCACGGGCCGGTACGACGAGGCCGAGGAGAACCTGCGCAAGGCGATCGCGATCAAGGAAGACTTCTACGCCGCATGGGGCCACCTCGGCTCCGTCGAGGCCGGCCGCGGGAACCCGGTGAAGGCGGCCGAGTACTTCCGCAAGGCCAGCGACAACGCCCCGAACACCTACTCCCGGTACGACTTCCGCTTCCTGTCCGCGATGTGCCTCGTGGACGCGGGCCGTCCGGACGACGCCGTGAAGGACCTCGACGCCGCCACGGCCGAGATCGCCGCGATGGCGCCGGGGGTGGAGGCTCGCAAGCTGAAGGTGGGCGACGCGTTCCGGCGCGCGGGCCTCCTCGGGCGCATCGGCCGCACGGCCGAGGCCGAGGCGGCTCTCGCGTCCGTGGATCTCAAGGAGATCACGGACCCGAAGGAGCCGAAGTCCCAGGAGATGGCCGCCCGCCAGGTGAGCCTCATCCGCGGCGTGATCGCGATGGGAGCCGGGCGCGACGCCGAGGCGGTGGCGCTCCTCAAGGCCTCGCTCGAGCAGAAGCAGGACAAGGGTTTCGCGTCCTCGGACTACTACCAGAACAACGCCTACGTGCGTCTCGCGCTCGCGACGTCGCTCGGCCGTCTCGGCCGCCCGGACGAAGCGGAGAAGGCGCTCGCACCGATCCTCGAGAAGAACCCCCGCTTCTACCCCGCGCTGCTGTCGCTCGCGCGCGCCCGCGGGCAGGCGCCGCCCGCCCCGATCGCATCGGTGGCCCGCGCGGAGAGCGCGTCCTGACCTCGTGAGCGTCCCGCGCCCGCCCGCGCGCGACCTCGAGGCCTTCGCGCTCAAGAAGAAGGTCCTGCGTCTCGAGACGCTCTACGACGTGAGCCGCTCGCTCACGTCGGCCTCCGACGAGCGCGCGCTCCTCGAGGAGATCCTCGCGCGGGCCGTGCCCGTCCTCGACGCGGGCCGCGGCTTCGCGGCGGCGTTCGAGGACGCCGCGGGCGCGGGCGCCGTCGCCTCCGTCGGCCTCGAAAGGGCGCCGACGCCTCTCGACGTCGCGTCCGACCCGTTCGTTCTCGATCTCGCGCGCGCGAAGGCGCCGCTCGCCCGGGCGGGGGAGACCGTCCTCGGCCGTCCCGCCGGCAGCGTCGCGGGCGTGCCTCTCGTTTCCGGCAATCGCGTACTCGGCGTCCTCGTCGTCCTCGAGCGCGAGGCGCGCGGCGGCGACGCGGCCTCCTTCGACGAGGAAGACCGCCGGTTTCTCGGCTCGCTCGCGGCGCTCGCGGCCCCTGCGCTGGAGGGAAGCCGCCGCTTCCGGGCGCTCGCCGCGGATCTCGACCGCTTGCGCGAGGAGAACCGCTCGTTGAAAGGCACGACCGCCGTGGACGAGCTCCTCGTCGGCGACTCGCCCGCCATGCGCCGCGCCAAGGAGCTCATCGCGCGCGCCGCGGCCTCCCGCGTCAACGTCCTCATCACGGGGGAGAGCGGCACCGGTAAGGAGCTCGCCGCGCGACTCCTGCACACGGGATCCTCGCGCCGGGACGGAGCCTTCCTCGCCCTGAACTGCGCCGCGATGCCCGAGGGACTCCTCGAGAGCGAGCTGTTCGGCATCGAGAAGGGCGTCGCGACGGGCGTGGACGGGCGGCCGGGGAAGTTCGAGCTCGCGAGCGGCGGCACCGTGTTCCTGGACGAGATCGGCGACACGCCGCTCGCGATCCAGGCCAAGCTCCTGCGCGTCCTCCAGGAGCGCGAGATCGAGCGCGTGGGCGGGCGTGCGCGCATCCCCGTGGACGTGCGCGTCCTGTCCGCGACGCACCAGAGCCTGCCGGACCTCATCCGCCAGGGCCGGTTCCGCGAGGACCTCTTCTACCGCCTGCGCGTCGTCGAGATCGCGATGCCCGCGCTGCGCGAGCGGCGCGAGGACATCCCGCGGCTCGCGGGCCACTTCCTCGCCCGCATCGCGGCGCGCGACGGGCGCCGGCCGCCCGCGCTCACGCGCGACGCCGTGAAGGCGCTCCTCGACTACGAGTTTCCCGGCAACGTGCGCGAGCTCGAGAACCTGCTCGAGGGCGCCGCCGCGCTCGTCTCGGGCGACGCGATCGAGGCGGCCGACCTGCAGTTCGGAATCGCGCGCGGCGCCGCGGGCGCCCTCGCGGACGACGCGAAGGCCGCGGGCGTCAGCCTGAGGCACGTGGAGAACGCGCACATCAGCCGCGTCCTCGCGCAGGTGAAGGGCAACAAGAGCCGCGCGGCCAAGCTCCTCGGCGTCAGCCGTCGGACGCTCTACCGCAAACGAGTGTGAGTCGCGGTGTCCGCGCGGTGCTAGCATTTCGGCGCGTGACGAGGAGCCCTCGATGAACCGCCTCGAGACGACCTGCGACGTCGTCGTTTTCTGCTCGTCGTCCGGGCACTGCCAGCTCGACTGCGACTACTGCGTCGTGCATCCCGTCATCAAACGGAACCCGTCCCTCACCTACGAGGATCTCGCGTGGTTCCTGGGCGAGGTGAAGCACCGGACGTTCCTCATGTTCTCGGGGAAGGGGGACTTCTTCGCGGGGTACTCGAAGAAGGACCGGCTTCTCGACCGGCTGCTCGACCACGACGTCGAGGTCGCGCTCGACGTCAACGGCGTTCTCCTGCAGGAGTACCCGGAGATCGCGCCGGAGAAGCTTCGGAAGATCCGGCACGTCAACCTGACGATGCACTACCGGCAGATCCGGGAGAAACGCGTCGAGAAGGTCTGGGTCGAGAACGCGAAGGCGATCATCGAGCGGCACACGGGAGAGCTGCTGCTCGGGACCATCCTCTCGCCCCTGGCCGACGACGCGTGGGAGGAGGCCCTCGAGTTCTACGAGCGGGAGATCTTCCGCCCGACGGGCCAGCGGATGTGGATGATCCGGGACTGCGAGCGGCCGACCTCGGCGGCGCAGGAGGCGAGGCTCGCCGCGCTCGAACAGCGCTTCGCGCCGATGATCGAGCGCTCCCACACCCAGGATTTCGCGGAGGCGTTCGCGGGGCGCTCGACCGTGCTCTGTCCGGCGGGGCAGAACTACTTCCGGATCTGGAACGACGGGCGCGTGGAGGGCTGTCCCTACATCCCGGAGCTGGCGGACGCCGGAAACCTGAAGGAGCGGCGCCTCCTGCGTCGCGACGCCCACTTCCGCTGCTCGACGCCGCGGTTCTGCGACTGCAACAACATCGAAGCCCTCGGGAAGATGCAGTACGACACGCCTGCGACGGCAGGGGAGCCCCGGCCTCCGGCGTACGTCTGAAGTGCTGCTCTGCTCCCCCTTATTGTGGTGACAATGCGCCACGATGTGACATTTTCGCTCACTCACGTTAAGTAGTTTTCTTAGAATGGTTAATAGGCCTATTCTAAGCTGGTCGCTGTTAATGTGACATAGTGGCGCAATCCTTGCCTTTGCGCAGCGTTCCGATCACCTTCTTAGAAATCTTTCTCTTTCAATAACTTAACTTCGCTTCAGCGCCGCATTCGCGACGCTAACGGGGCTGGCGCGTCGCTTGCTGTATTGGGGCTAACCGGAGCCAGCCCATGACGAGCCGCAACGACACAAAGGCCCACGCCTCGCGATCCTTGGACGGCGTCGCCTCGCTCGCGCCTGCCGTGTCGTCCGCGCCTTCCGCCGCCTCGCGCCTGCTCGTGCCGCTCCTCTGGGCCGAGCTCGCCGCGTTCGGCGCTCTCGCCCTCTCGGGTAAGATTCCGGAGTCCCTGATAAACGCCCTTCGCGCGCTCCTGACGTTTTGAAGAGTGAGGAACTGCCGTCCGCGATGTCGACCGTCGAGAGGCGTGAAGTCCATCTAACCATCCCGGTTGCTCCGGAGATGGAGATCGCGGCGACGGCGCAGGTTTCTGCGCTCGGCGAATGGATGGAAATGGGCCGGGACAAGATCGACGAGGTCAAGATGGCCGTCGTCGAGGCCTGCATCAACGCGTTCGAGCACAGCGCGACGCCGGACCGCAAGGTGGCCCTGGCGTTCAGGATCGGCTCGGACGACGGCGGCCGCGGCGCCTATCTCGAGGTGGACGTCGCCGACGCCGGCCGGGGCTTCGACCCCACGCGCGTCAGGACCCCCGAGATCGCGAACGCCCTGAAGTCCAGCCGCAAGCGCGGGTGGGGCATCAAGATCATCGAGAGCCTGATGGACGACGTCCGCATCGAGAGCGGGGAGCACGGGACGCGCATCGTGATGCGGAAGTACCGGTAGGATATAAAGGGAGCCGAATGAGCGAGACCCTGAAAGTCGTCGTGGAGCGGCCGGACGCGGCCGTCGCGATCCTCCGGACCGACGGCTACATCAACAACACCGGCGGCGAAGAGATCGCGAAGGAGGCGTACGCTCTTCTCGCGGGCGGCGTGACGCGCCTTCTCCTCGACCTCGAGAAAACGAAGATCGTGAACTCGATCGGCATCTCGATCCTCATCGAGATCCTCGAGAAGCTGCTCGACCAGGGAGGGAAGCTCGCCTTCTGCCGCCTGACGCCGACGATCGAGAAGACGTTCCAGATCATGGGTCTGGCGCAATATGCACGCATCTTCCCCGCTCCCGAGCCCGCCCTTGCCTGGCTCCGGGGCGAGTCCGACTAGCGTTTCCGCCTCGCCGGCGACGGCCGCGGGCGGCCACCGCCTCCTGGCGGCGCACGCCCGGCTCGCGGCGATCGATCCCTGGAGCGGACGCGAGCGCCTCTTCGAGGAGCTTCTCGCTGCGCTCCTCCTCGGCTCGGGGGCCTCGCGCGGCGTCCTGCTCGACCCGGTCCAGCCCTCCCGCTCGGTGGCCAGCGGCCTGGATGTGCCTCCGGCCGCCCTGCACGCGCTCGCGCTCCGGGTTGCGGCCGCGCCCCGCTCGACCGGGCCCCTGACGGCGGCCGAACTCGTCCCCCTCTTCGGAGGCGCGTGCACGCCCTTCGCGATTCCCGTCACGGCACAGGAGCAGACCGTCGCGTTCGTCGTTCTCGACGCGGCGCCCGAGGATCCCGCGGGCTTTGCGTCCGCGACGGCGCACACGGCCTGGCTCCTCGACACGGTGCGGATGTCCGAGAAGGTCCAGAAGGCCGACTTCGAGCTGAAGTACCGCGTCTGGGAGCTCCAGAGCCTCTACGACGTCGGGCTCTCCATCGCCCGGACGCTCGACCTCGAGTCCCTCGCCGACGACGTCCTCATGACGTCCGTGTCGCTCCTGAACGCGCGCTCGGGGTCGCTCCTCGTGCGCGCGCAGGGCGACGAGGGCTTTTTCGCCAAGCACGTGGGCGAGCCGCTCCTCCACGCGGACGCGATCTACGAAGTGCCCGCGGGGGCCGTCCTCGCGAACACGCGCGAGAGCCGGCCCGGCTCCCTGAAGGACGCGCCTGCCGAGAAGCTCCTCCTCGTGCCGATCGCGGTCGAGAACCGCGCGCTCGGCGTCCTCGTCGTCGCCGACAAGGAGACGCGCGGGGGTGCGGTGGACGACTTCACGGAGGCCGACGTGAGGGTCGCGAGTCTCTTCGCGAACCAGGCGGCGATCGCGCTCGAGAACGCGCGCCTCCACCGCGAGGCGGTCGAGAAGGAAAAGATGGAACGCGAGATGGAGCTCGCCGCTTCCATCCAGAAGACGATTCTTCCCGACACGCTCCCCGAGGTCACGGGCCTCGCCCTCGCGGGCGCCAACCGCCCGACGAAACAGGTCGGCGGCGACTACTTCGACGTCTACCCGCTGCCCGGCGGGCTCACGGCGCTGTGCGTGGCGGACGTTTCGGGCAAGGGCGTCCCGGCGGCGCTCCTCGTGTCCACGGTCCACGCCTGCCTCCACCTTCTCATCCCGAACCTCTCGGGCGACCTCCCGGCACTCGTCGCCCGCGTGAACAAGCACCTCGTGCGCTTCTCCTCGACGCGCAAGTTCGCGACGCTCTTCGTCGCGGTGTTCGATCCGGCGACGGGTCTGCTGCGCTACGTGAACGCCGGACACAACCCCGGCCTCTGGCTCTCCGGCGACGGCGCGACGCTCCTGCCGAGCGGCGGGGTTCCCGTCGGAATGATGCCGGCCGCCGTCCACCGCGAAGCCGCCGTGACCCTCGGGCCCGGCGACACGCTGCTTCTCTACTCGGACGGAATCACGGAGGCGCTCAACCGCGACGACGAGGAATTCGGGATGGACCGTCTCACGGAGCTCGCGCTGGAAGGGCGCGGGTCGCCTCCCGGCGAGCTGGCGCGTCGCATCTTCGGGGCCGTGAGCGACTTCACCGCGGGCGTCGCGCAGTACGACGACCAGACGGTGCTCATCGCCCGCGTCGCGGGCGCGTGAGGCGCGCGCCGGCCGCTGCGGCGGCCCTGCTCGCGGCCGCGGCCTGCACCTTCTCCAGTGAGACGACCGTGTCCCCGCACCGGCTCGCCAAGCCGCTGCCGGGCGGCCTCGTGAACTCGTTCAACGCCGAGGAGCAGCTCCAGCGCGGATACATCCCGGAAGTGGCGGCGTTCCTCGCGTCCACCGGCGGGAAGTCGCTGGAAGGCGTGCGCTACGACCGGCTGCTCGGCCAGGTGCTCCTCGAGCGCGGCGATTTCAGGGGTGCGGTCCCTCACCTCGAGCGCGCGTTCGCCGGCGTCGCCCGCGCCTCCGAGCGCGCCGAGATCGCCTGGCTCCTCTCGCAATCCGCCTACTGGGAGGGGGACTTCACGAGCGCCGGCCGCTGGGCGCGGGCGGCGCAGCGCGAGGGCAAGCTCGTGCCCGAGGGCTGGGTCGTCTTCCTCGAGTCGCCGCCGGCGCGCCCCCTGTACGGCGGCGCGGCCGCCGGCGCGAGCGTGGCGCTGCCCGTCGACTTCGGGCGGCCGAACCTCGTCCGTCTTTCCGTGCGCGCGAACGGGCGGCCGCCCGAAGTGATGGTCCTCGACTCGGGTGCCTCGGTCTCGCTCCTGACGGAGAGCGCGGCCGAGCGCCTCGGCGTGCGGTTCACGCAGGGCGCCACGGCGTCGGCGCGCGGCCTGCACCAGACGGAGACGCCGATGCGCCTCGGCTGGCTCGACTCCGTCCGGATGGGAGACCTCACGATCACGGACGTGCCGGTGGGCGTCCTCCCGGATGGCACGCTCACGTTCGAGACGGCATCTCTCGGCGTCTTCAGGCTGAACGGCGTCCTCGGCGCGCACCTCATGAAGGAGTTCGACTGGCGCGTGGAGTACATCGAGAAGCGCCTCTTCGCCCGGCGCGTGGACCCGAAGGCGGCCCGAGGCTCGAAGGACCAGAACATGTTCTTCCGCCGCATGAAGCCCATGGTCCGGACGTCGCTGAACGGCCAGCCCTGGTCGCTCTTCCTCCTCGACACGGGCTCGGAGCCTTCGATGGTGACGCGCGGGGGCCTCCGCAAGACGCGGCTCTTCGAGCCGGAGACTGCGTTCCCGGTGACGCTCGAGGGGATCGGCAACTCGCGCGTTTCGTGGGGAAAGATCTCGAACGTGAGCCTCGGCGTGGACGCCTTCATGGTGCGGTTCAAGGACATCGTGGTGAAGGAGGAGGGCGACGGGCTCGAGGACGGGATCCTCGGCGCCTCGTTCCTCGCGAACTTCGACGTCGAGATCCGTTTCGGGCCCATGACGCTCGCGCTCGAGAACCCGGTCGAGCGCCGGCGGCGAGAGGCGCGCGCGCCCGCGCAGGAGGTCCCTCGATAGAATGCTCCCGTGAGGGGGCGTCGGACGGGGCTCGTGTCTTTGGCGCTGGGAGGGATCGCCCTTCTTGCCGCGTGCCGCCCTCCGGCGGATCCAATGGAAAAGAAACGCGAACTCATGGTCGAGACCCAGATCGCGGCGCGCGGCATCCGGGACCCGCGGGTGCTCGCCGCGATGCGCAAGGTCCCGCGGCATCTTTTCGTCCCCGCCGCGGAGGCGGCCTCCGCCTACGACGACCGGCCGCTGCCGATCGGAAGCGGACAGACGATTTCCCAGCCTTACGTCGTCGCCTTCATGACCGAGCAGCTTCGGCTGACCGGGAAGGAGAAGGTGCTCGAGATCGGCACCGGCTCGGGCTACCAGACCGCCATCCTCGCCGAGCTCGCCGGGAAGGTGTACTCGATCGAGATCCGGCCCGAGCTCGCTGCCGAGGCGGCGGCCCGGCTGAAGGAGCTCGGCATCGGGAACGTCGAGGTGCGCGCCGCGGACGGCTACCGGGGCTGGCCCGAGGAGGCGCCGTTCGACGGCATTCTCGTCACGGCCGCACCCGAGCGCATCCCGCCGCCGCTCCTCGAGCAGCTCGCGTCGACGGGGCGCATGGTGATCCCCGTGGGCGCCTTCTACCAGGAGTTGAAAGTCATCGAACGTCAGGGCGGCGGCTACACGGAGAAGAGCGTCCTGCCCGTCCGCTTCGTGCCCTTCGTCGGCGAGGCCGAAGGCGCGCCCCGCCCCGCCCCGCCCGGGACGGACCGCTGAGCGCCCCGCTCCGCCGTCCGCTCGCCGCGGCGCTCGCCGCTCTGCTCCTCGTCGCCCCGTCCGCGCACGCCGAGGACGCCTCCACGGCGCCGCCGCCCCCGCCGCCGGTCTTTTCGTTCGAGGAGACGGGCGCGCTGGCGGCGGGCGATGCGACGGGCGTCCTCCTCGCCCCGCTGAAATGGGACGGCACGGACTGGCTCAAGTTCGGCGGCGCCGCGGCCGCGGTCGTCGCCACGGGGTTCCTCCTCGACAACACGCTCCAGGACGCCACACAGCGCAGCCGCACCTCCGCGCGCGACGACGCGGCTTCCGTCGTCGCGTGCTTCGGGCTGGGGTGCTCCTTCGCCGTCCTCGGCGGCTTCGCCGTCGTGGGCTTCGTCGGGAAGAACCGCGAGGCGATGAACGTCGCCGTGGACGGTCTCCTCGCGAGCGCGATCGCCACCGGCGTCGTGGCGCCCGTCTCGAAGTTCGTCGTCGGCCGCGCGCGCCCGAACGCCGGCGAGGGTCCCGACCATTTCGCGCCGTTCTCGGGGGACGCATCGTTTCCGTCCGGTCACGCGACGCAGGCGTTCGCCGTCGCGTCGGTCATCGCGGCGCACGACGGGCGGCTCTGGGTGAGCGTCGTGTCGTACGGCCTCGCCGGGTCCGTCGGCCTCGCGCGCGTCTACCAGAACGAGCACTGGGCCTCGGACGTCCTCGCGGGCGCGATCCTCGGCACGGTCGTCGGGAACGCCGTCGTGAGGGTGAACGACGCGATTCGCGCGGGGCGGCGCGGATCCGGCGGACGTGTTTCCATCGTGGTGACGCCGCTGCTCCTCCGAAAGGGGGGCGGAGCGGCGCTCCACGCTTCGTTCTAGGATCCGGTCGATGAGCTCGGACCCCGACTTCGACCCACTCGCCGGAATCCTGGTTTCTTCCCACCGCGTCGAGCGGATCGCGGCGCGGGCGCGCGACGTCGCCCACACGTTCTCGGCGTGGGCGCTCTCCGTCCACACCGCGCAGGGGCCCGGCCGGATCGTGCGCATCGAGCTCACGCCGGAGACGACGCTCTGGCGGGGCGACGGCGTCTTCCTCGGGTGGACGACCGAGCGGCTCGTCGCGGCGTGGGACGCGCTGCGCGCCGCCGAGCCCGAGACGGAGTCCTCTCCGGACTTTCCGCAGCTCGGCTAGAGGCGCCCGAGAGCACGGCCGAGCAACACGCCGAAGAGGCCGAGGACCACCGACCCGCATGCGTACACGACGGCGCGCAGGACGTCGCGGGCAGAGATCAGCTCCAGAGTCTCCCACGCGAACGACGAGAACGTCGTGAAGCCTCCGAGGACGCCGACCATGAGGAACGTGCGCGCCTCGGGCGAAAGCGCGGCGCGCTCGAGGCCGAGCGCCCCGACGAGGCCGATCGCGAAGCACCCCGCGAGGTTCACCGAGAACGTGCCGATCGGAAACGGCCCCGGCAGCCTCTGCTGCAGGGCGAGCGTCATCGCGTAACGGCAGGCCGAGCCGATCCCTCCGCCGACGAACGCGAGTACGAGCAGGGAAGGCTTCAGATTCCCGCCCATCCCGGCTCGAGCCGCGTCCAGCCCTCCTCGACGGCCCAGAGGTCCATCGCGAGCGAGACGAGGTCGTCCACCTCGGGCAGCGGCCGCGCGTCGAGCGTGAGGTCGAGCGACTTCACGTAGCGCTTGCACGTCTCGCACGCCTCGATTCGGACCGCCGGATGCGCCTCCGTCCGGAAGGACGGGAGTTTCGCGGGGTCCTCCTCGTGGCAGGCGGCGCAGCGGATGCGCGCGAACGGCCATTCGGTGCCGCAGAGCGCGCAGACGAGGGAACGCGCCGCGCCCATCGACTCGGGCACCTCGCGCCGCACGCTCACGACCGCGCCGTTCCCGCAGGCGGGGCAGTGGCCCTCGTGGCGCGGGCGTTCGAGCGTCACGCCGCGCGCGGCGAGCACCTCGGCGTAGGGCCTGAGGAACGCGCGCGAGAGGTAGTCCTCGCGCGCCTCGCGTTCGCCGCTCCAGTAGACCGAGAGGCGGGCGAGCGCCGTCGCGTCGGCGTCGGCGTGTCGTGCCCTCGCGACCTCGGCCAGCTCGGGCGGGCCTTTTTCGGCCGCGTACGTCAGGAGAGGCGCGAGGAGGTCGAGCACCCTGGGGAAGTCGGCCGGAGCTCCGGTGAACGCGGCGTCCACGTGGCGCGCGTTGACGGCCGCGGCGAGCCGCCCCTGCAGCCTGAAGAGGCCGGACGCGAAGGCGAGCGGCTCGGCGACGAGCGGCGCGGCGGCGACGAGGCCGGGGCGGCGCGCGCCGCCCGGGCCTCGAATGCCGCCGCCGGGTCGAGGGTCTTGGCCACCAGGCTACTTGGAGAACGTCTCGTCGTGGGCCTTCTTCAGGTCCTCCCACTGCTTGCGGAAGTCCTTTTCCTGCTCCTTCGTGAAGACGCGGAAGGGGACCTGGATCATGCTGGTCGCGAACTGGACCTGCAGCCAGTACTGGCCGACCTGGATGCCGCCGGGGACCTTGAAGTAGAGGCGGCCCATGCAGTCGCGGCTGTCGGTCATGTCGACCTCGTTGTAGGCGAGGCCCGGTTTGTCCAGGTCGGCGAAGAACTGCATGGCGCACGGACGACCCGGACCGGCCGGGAAGTAGTTGATGGAGTCCTTCACGACCTTGGCGCGCTGGTTGAGGGCGCGCAGATAGGGGTCGGCCATGTACTCCTGCTGCGTCGCCAGCGGGACGACCGTGCCGTCGGGCGTCTTGAGCGTGAGGTGCTCGCGCTTCAGCTTGTAGTTCTTCACACCCTCCTGCAGCGTCATGCCGACGTTCAGAAGGACCCAGGGCTTCCCGACCTCGTCCTGGACCAAGCGGTAACCGAGGACGGCGTAGCCCTCGTTGTTGTAGGCCATCCGGACGAACTCGCCCTGGAGGGTCATGAGCTGGGGAACGTCCGCCTTCGGGGGCTGCAGGCCCTGGAGGGAACCCTTGGGCTCCATCTGCGCGGTGAGCGGAAGTGCGGCCGACAGAAGAAGAACGGCCAACGTCGAAGCGAGGATGCGTTTGTTCATAGCGAGTCCTTTCATAGAATCGGGAAGCATATTACGCGGCGCACTCCTCGGGGAGAACGCCCGAGCGCCGAGCCTTATGAAGTATCGTGAAGCCGAGAGACGAAGGAGAACTGTCATGAAACTCAGCCGTTTTGCCACCCTGGCTTTCGTCGTCACCGCGGTCGCCTGCTCGACGCTTGAGGTCAACACGGACTACGCGCCGGGCACGGACTTCTCGAAGTACAAGACGTTCACGCTCAAGGCCGGTACGGCTCCCAGGAACCCGATCGCGGCCGAGCGCTTCGCTCAGTCCCTCGGGAACGCCCTCGCGGCCCGCGGCCTCCGCCAGGTACCGGAGGGGGGAGACCTGACGGTCTTCACCCACTTCAGCCTCGGGAAGGACGTCCAGCTCAACTCGTACGGGTATGGCGGCTGGGGCGGCGGCTGGCGCTACGGCGGCATGGGCGGCATGCAGACCACCACGGTCCAGGAGATCCCCACGGGGACCGTCGTCATCGACCTCGTCGACGCGAGCACGAAGACCGCCGTCTGGCGCGGCATGGCCAAGGACCAGATTTCGACCTCCGCGACCCCCGAGGAACGCCAGCAGAAGGCGGACCAGGTCGCCCAGAAGCTCTTCGAGAACTACCCGCCGCAGGCGAAGAAGTAGTTTCCCGCGGCGATTTCCGGGCCGGGGGGCCGGGGCATGGCGCCCTGGCGCCCCTGCCCCGTGCGCGTGCGCTATCGTGAAGGCGTGAAGCCCGCCGAGAGCGCGCGGACCGTCGTCTCGACGTTCGTCCTCCACCTCCGCCCGGTTCGCGTTCCGGCGGCGACGCTCCGCTTCACGCACACGTTCGGCCTCGGCGGGTCGTCGCTCGTGCTCCTTTCGATCCTCCTTGCCACGGGCTCGCTCCTCATGTTCGGGTATGCGCCCGTGCCCGGTGACGCGTACGCGTCGATCGAGAAGCTTCAGTCCGAGGTGACGTTCGGGGCATTCGTCCGTGCGGTCCACCACTGGAGCGCGAACCTCCTCGTCCTCGTCGTGGTCCTTCACCTGCTGCGCGTCGTCTTCACGGGCGGCTTCCTCGGAACGCGCGCCCTGAACTGGCTCGTCGGCCTCTTCCTGCTCGCGGCGATCGCGGCGTCGAGCTTCACGGGCTACCTGCTGCCCTGGGACCAGCTCGCCTACTGGGCGGTGACGATCGTGACCGGGATGGCGGCCTACGTCCCGCTCGCGGGGCCCGCGCTCGCCGCGTTCCTGCGCGGCGGTGAGGAGATCGGGCCGGCGACGCTCGGGACGTACTTCGCGCTCCACACCCAGTGGCTGCCCGTGCTGCTTTTCGCCGGCGCGGGGTTCCACTTCTGGCGCGTGCGGAAGGCCGGCGGCGTGGTCCTGCCGCCCGACGCGGAGCGCGACGAGAACGGCAAACCCGCACAGGTCCTCTTCCTGCCGGAGCTCCTCTGGCGGGAGCTCGCGGCCGCCCTCGTCGTCCTCGCCTCCGTGACGCTCTTCTCGGCCCTCGTGAGGGCGCCGCTCGGACCCGCCGCGAACCCCGGCCTCTCCCTGAACCCCGCGAAGGCGCCGTGGTACTTCCTCGGCCTCCAGGAGCTCCTCGTCCACCTCCATCCGCTCTTCGCGGTCGTCGTCGTGCCGTTGCTCGGCATCGCCGCATTGTGCGCTCTGCCGTTCCTCGGCTTCCCGGACGACGAGCCGCGCGGCGCATGGTTCCTCTCGGAGACCGGCCGGCGCACGGCGAAGCTCGCGGCCGCGGCCGCGCTCGGGGCGACCCCGCTTCTCGTCCTCGCGGATGCGCTCCTACTCGGCAAGCCAGGTGCGCCCTCGGGAGGCGCCGCGTTCGTTCTTCGCGGCGTCTTGCCGGCGGCCGCGCTCCTCTTGGGGGCCGCCGCGGGCTTTCGCCTCCTGCGGTCGCGCTTCGGCGCCTCGCGGCTCGAGGCCGCGCAGGCTCTCTTCGTCTTCTTCGGGACGGCCTTCGCCGTCCTGACCGTCGTCGGAATCTGGTTCCGGGGAGCGGGCATGAAGCTGGTGTGGCCGTGGAACGCGTGACGGAGCGGCGGTCCTTCCTGAAACTCGCGTGGCTCTCTCTCGGGATCGCGGCGCTCGCCGAGGCCTCGTGGATCGTCGTGGCGTTCCTGCGGCCGCGTCCGAAGGCGCCGAAGGTCGCGGGAAGCCTCGTCGTCGCCGGGCCCTCGGACGGGTTCGCGCCCGGCTCGGTGACGGCGTTCCCGGCGGGCAAGTTCTACCTCGTGCGCCTCGCCGACGGCGGCTTCCTCGCGCTCCACCGCCAGTGCACGCACCTCGGGTGCAGCGTCCCGTGGGACGAGGCCGCCGGACGCTTCGCGTGCCCGTGCCACGCGTCCGTGTTCGACCTGCGTGGCGACGTCCTCGCTCCCCCGGCGCCCCGCCCGCTCGACCTCTTCGCGGTGCGGATCGAGAACGGCATCGTGAAGGTCGACGTCTCGGCCCCCATCCGCCGGTCCTCGTTCGACGCCGCGCAGGTGACGAGGTCGTGACGCGGTGACGGACGCGCTCGCCCGGTGGCGGCTGGCGGCCGTCGTCGCCGCGGCCCTGGTGGTCGCCTCGTGCCCGCTCGCGCTCGTCCGCGATTCGTTCCGCAGGCCCGCGCCGAAGAGCACGGCTCCCGCCGAGGCCGCCTTCGTGGGCCGCAAGGTGTGCGCCCGGTGCCACGAGAAAGCCACGAAGGCGTGGACGGGCTCGCACCACGATCTCGCGATGACGGAGGCGACCGACGCGACCGTGCGCGGCGACTTCTCCGGCGCCGTCTTCGAGGGCGACGGGATGAAAGCGCGCTTCTTTCGTGACGGGAAGAAGTTCCTGATCGAGACGGCGGGACCCGACGGGAAACCTGCGGTCTACGAGGCCGCGTACACGTTCGGCTGGGACCCGCTCCAGCAGGTTCTCGTCAGGTTTCCCGGCGGGCGGATGCAGGCGTTCTCCCTCGCGTGGGACGTGCCGGGAAAACGGTGGTTCTTCCTCTACCCGGGCCGGAACATCCCGCCGTCCGACTGGCTGCACTGGACGCGCAACGGCCAGAACTGGAACGGCATGTGCGCCGGCTGCCATTCGACGAACCTCGTGAAAGGGTTCGATCCGAAGACGAACACGTTCACGACCACGTGGTCCGAGGTCGACGTGAGCTGCGAGGCCTGCCACGGCCCCGGCTCGCGGCACGTGGCCTGGGCCGACGTCCCGCCGATGGGCCGCGCCCGGGTCGACAACTTCGGCCTCGTCCTCAAGACCTCGAACGTCACGAACCGCGAGCTCGTCGAGCTGTGCGCGCCGTGCCACTCGCGTCGCGTGGAGCTGGGCGGTTACGACCACCGCCGTCCGGAGCTCCTCGACAACCACGTCCCGGTCCTTCTCGCCGAGGGCGCGTACCACCCGGACGGCCAGATCCTCGACGAAGACTTCGAGTACGGGTCGTTCGTCCAGAGCAAGATGTTCCGGATGGGCGTGCGATGCACGGACTGCCACGACGCCCACACGCTGAAGCTCAGGAAAGACGGCAACGGCGTCTGCCTGCAGTGCCACTCGGCTCCGGCCTACGACGATGCCCGCCACCACTTTCACAAGAAGGAGTGGAAGGGGAAGCCGAGCGACGGGGCGGTCTGCGCGTCCTGCCACATGCCGAAGTCGCCGTTCATGGTGGTCCACATGCGCGCGGACCACAGCATCCGCGTCCCGCGGCCCGACCTGACGCGGGACCTCGGCGTGCCGAACGCGTGCAGCCGCTCGGGCTGCCACGCGGACGAGCCCCTGGGGTGGGTGACGGCGGCGTTCGACAAGTGGTACGGGACCGCACGGAAGCCGCACTACGGAACGGTCCTCGCGGCGGGGCGGAAGGGGAGCCCGGCCGCGAAAGCCGATCTGCTCCGGCTCGAAGCCGACGTTCTCTCCCCGACGCTCGTGCGGGCCACGGCCCTTTCACTCCTGGGCGGATACCCAGGAGACGACGTGACCGCGGCGTTCCGGCGCGCGCTCCTCGACGAGGAACCGCTGATCCGGAGGACCGCCGTGGCGGTGGCCCCGATCGCCGACGAGGCCGAGCGCGTCGCCCGGCTCGCGCCGCTCCTCGCCGATCCGTTCCGCGCGGTGCGGCTCGAAGCGGCCGCGCAGCTCGCCGGGACGTCCCCGGCTCTCCTGAAGCCCTACCAGAAGGATGCACTCGACACGGCGCTCGCCGACTACGTGAAGGCGATGGAGTACGCGCTCGACTTCTCGTACGCGGGGCACAACCTCGGGCTCATGTACGAGCGGATGCGCGACGCCGTGAAAGCCGAGGCGGCGTACCGCGCGGCCCTGGCGGTGGACGACCTTTCGTATCCGCCGAAGGCGAACCTCGCGATGCTGCTCGCACGTCAGGGGAAGAGCGCGGAGGCCGAGAAGCTCCTGCGCGAGGTCCTCGGCGCGTACCCGGACCGCTCCGAGGTCGCATACGCGCTCGGCCTCCTCGTGGCCGAGAAGGGAGCGATGCCGGAGGCGGCGGCGCTGCTCGCCCGCGCCGCGGCGGGAATGCCGGGGAACGCGCGCGCCGCCTACAACGCGGGACTCGCCCTCGCGCGGGTGGGGCGCGACGCCGAGGCCGAGAAGATGCTGCGGCAGGCCGCGGCGATCGACCCGTCGAGCTACGACGCGCTCTTCGCCCTCGCGGACTTCCTCCTGCGGAAGGGAAAGCCCGCCGAGGCGGGCCCGCTGGCGGACCGGATGGCGGCGATCGACCCCGCCCGCCCGGAGGCGGCTCAGATCCGGGGGCTTCTCGGCCGCCGCTGAGGCGGAGCGGTCAGACCCCGTCGAACGCGAGCTCGATGCGCCGGCAGACGGTCTCGAGCACCTTGAGGCGCGCGAACTTCTTGTCGTTCGCCTCGACGAGCGTCCAGGGCGCGCTGCGCGTCGACGTGCGCTCGATCATGTCGGCGGCGGCCGACTGGTAGAGGCTCCACTTCCTGCGGTTGCGCCAGTCCTCCGGGGTGATCTTGAAGCGCTTGAAGCGCATGCGCTCGCGCTCCTTGAAGCGCCGAAGCTGCTCCTCGCGGGAGATCTGCAGCCAGAACTTGCACACCACGGTGCCGGCGCGCTCGAGCTGCTCCTCGAAGTCGTTGATCTCCGCGTAGGCCCGCATCCAGTCGGCCTCCGAGCAGAAGCCCTCGATGCGCTCGACGAGGACGCGCCCGTACCACGTGCGGTCGTAGATCGCGACCCGGCCCTTGCGGGGCAGGTGGCGCCAGAAGCGCCACAGGTAAGGCTGGGCGCGCTCCTCGTCGGTGGGCGCGGCCACCGGGATCACGTTGTAGAGGCGCGCATCCAGTGCGCCCGTGACGCGGCGGATCGTGCTGCCCTTGCCCGCCGCGTCCATGCCTTCGAGCGCGAGGGCGACGGAGATCCGGCGGAACTTCGCGTCCCGCGCGAGGCGGCCGAGGCGCCCCTGCCAGTCCGAGAGCCCGGCCTTGTAAGCCTTCGGGGTGACGGTCCGCGACAGGTCGAGCTCGGTGAGCGCGTCGCGCGCGTCGATCGGGCGGACGATCGGCGCCGCCCTCGGGACCGGGCGCCCGCGTCCGGCCGGCGCCTCGAGGCGGCTGTCCATCGCCTCGAGGAGCGCCCGCCCCACCGTGAGGGAACGGTACGGAGCGTCGGCGCCCTCGACGACGATCCACGGGGCGTCTGCGGTGCTCGTCGCGCGTAGCGTCTCTTCCGAGACCCTGTAGAACCGGTCGTATTCGCGGAAGAAGTCGCGGTCGCGGCGGGTCACGCGCCAGCGCGTCCCGGGATCGGCCTTCAAGGCCTTCAGGCGCTTCCGCTGCGCGTCCTTGGAGAGGTGAAACCAGAACTTGACGATGAGCGCGCCCTCGTCGGCGAGCATCTTCTCGAAGCGGTTGATGTCCTCGATCGACCGAAGGAGGTCGCCGCGGCCGGTCTTCCGGAAGACGCGGTCGATGATCGGCGCCGTGTACCAGGAGCCGAAGAGGATGCCGATCTTTCCCTTCGGCGGGAGCGCCCGCCAGTAACGCCACATCGGCGGACGATCGCGCTCCTCGTCCGAGGGCGTGTCGAAGGCGCGCGTGAGGATGTGGCGCGGGTCCATCCACTCGTTGAGGAGGTTGACGGTCTCGCCCTTGCCCGCCCCGCGCACGCCGGAGATCAGGACGATCACGGGAAACGTCCCGTCTTCCTTCAGGCGGTACTGGGCGTCCAGCAGGTCGGCCCGCAGCTTCGGCACCGCGCGGTCGAAGACGGTCTTCGCGATCCTGTGGCCGAGTTCCGCGGTGTCGAACATGGTCGCACCTCTCGTCCCGTGAACGCGTCGTACGCGCCTCGCGGGCGGCCGGCGCTGATGCAGATGCCTCAGATGCGACGACCGGCAGTGGACCGTAACTTATTGAATGGCCTGCGCGAAGGTGATCCACTGCTGCGCAGCCCGGACTGCTGAGCCGATCCCTACGAGGCACTCTAAACTACCTGGGCCGCGCGTGGCTCAAAGAACGACCAGTCTCTTGAGGAACTCACGACGCACGAGATGATTGACGACAGGAGAATTCGTATGACGCGAATCACGTCCCGCGGCGCCGTTGGTGCCGCCCTGGTTGCTTTCGGGCTGTCGGCGCCCGCGCTCGCCCAGGACGCCGGCGAGCACGACCCCGCGGCCCTTGCGAAGGCGTTCCCGAAGGCCTCGTACTCGCCGTACGCGGGCCGCGACTACCCGACGCGCCCGTACTTCGGCGACACGCACCTCCACACGGGCTTCTCGATGGACGCGGGCGCGTTCGGCGCGCGGCTCACGCCGCGCGACGCGTACCGATTCGCCCGGGGCGAGGAGGTCACGTCGAACTCGGGCCAGCCCGTCAAGCTCTCCCGTCCGCTGGACTTCCTCGTCGTGGCGGACCACTCGGACGGCATGGGGTTCTTCCCGCAGCTCATGAGCGGCGATCCGGGGCTCCTCGCCACGCCCCAGGGCCGCAAGTGGTACGACCAGATCAAGGGCGGCCAGGGCGCCGACGCGGCCCTCGACATCATCGTGAGCTTCGGCCAGGGCAAGCTGCCGAAAGGGTTCCCGCTCCCGGGCACGCCCGCGTACCGCAACGCGTGGATGGAGACGATCAAGGCGGCCGAGGCCTACAACGATCCGGGCCGGTTCACGGCGTTTATCGGCTTCGAGTGGACCTCGAACACCGGCGGCAACAACCTCCACCGCAACGTCATCTTCCGCGGGAGCGGCGCGCAGGCGGGCCTCGTCGAGCCGTATACGACACTGAGGCCCCTCGGGAGCGACAACCCCGAGGACCTCTGGAAGTGGATGACGATGGCGGAGCAGAAGACGGGGAGCGACGTCCTCGCCATCGCCCACAACGGCAACCTGTCGAACGGGATCATGTTCCCGATGGTCGAGGCCTTCGGGAAGAAGCTCGACCGGACGTACGTGGAAACGCGCGCGAAGCGCGAGCCGCTCTACGAGATGACGCAGACGAAGGGGACCGGAGAGGCCCATCCTTTCCTCTCGCCGAACGACGAGTTCGCGGCCTTCGAGCTCTGGGACAAGGGCAACCTCGACGGAAGCGTCGCCAAGAAGAACGAAATGCTCGAGTACGAGTACGCCCGTTCGGCGTACAAGAACGGGCTGAAGCTCGAGCAGCAGCTCGGCACGAACCCGTACAAGTTCGGGATGATCGGGAGTTCGGACGCGCACACGGGCCTTCCGGCGATGGAGGAGGACAACTTCTTCGGCAAGACCGCGCCGCAGGAGCCCAGCCCCGAGCGCCTGACGAAGACATTCGTGGCAAACAAGAAGAGCGGCGTGACCATCATGGACTGGGAGGTGGGTGCGTCGGGCTGGGCGGCCGTGTGGGCGAAGGAGAACACGCGCGAGGCGATCTTCGACGCGATGCAGCGCCGCGAAACGTACGCCACGACCGGGACGCGCATGGTCGTGCGGTTCTTCGGCGGCTTCGATTTCGAACCGAACGATGCGTACGACCGGATGCCCGGGCGCGTCGGCTACGCCAAGGGCGTTCCCATGGGCGGCGACCTCTCGAAGGCCCCCGCGGGCAAGGCGCCGACGTTCCTCGTGGGCGCTCTCCGGGACCCGATCGGCGCGAACCTCGACCGGATCCAGATCGTCAAGGGCTGGATGGACGCCAAAGGCGAGCTCCACGAGAAGGTCTACGACGTCGCGTGGTCGGGCTCGCGCAAGCCCGACCCGAAGACGGGCAAGCTCCCGCCGGTCGGCGACACGGTGGACGTCGCGAAGGCGACGTACACGAACACGATCGGCGCCCCCGAGCTCGTGGCGGTCTGGAAGGATCCGGCCTTCGACCCCGCGCAGCGGGCCTTCTACTACGGACGCGTGATCGAGATCCCGACGCCGCGCTGGACGGCGTACGACGCCGTGCGGTTCGGCACGAAGCCGCTTCCCGGCACGCGCATGACGATCACGGAACGGGCCTACACGTCGCCGATCTGGTACACGCCGTAGCCTGTCGGCTCTACTTCTCGGCTTTTCCGATCCGCACGAGGACGTTCTTTACGCCCTCGACCCGTCGCCCCCCGGCGCAACCCGGTGGAATCCTCCGGGCCACGGCCGTCGTAGTGTCGGCATGGTGAAGCTCGCGCCTTTTCGACTGGCCTCTCTGGTGCTCCTGACCCTCGTCGTCGCCGGTCCCGTGCTCGCCGAGGGCTTCCGGCTCGACATCGAGGGGGGGCCTGTGTGGCAGACCCGCAACGATTTCGCCGTTCCGGGGACGACGGGCACCCGCGTCGCCCTCGCCGACTACGACGACGGCCCGTTCGCTTCGGGGCGCGCCACGCTCACGTGGGACTTTTCGCCCCGCTGGTCGGCCCGGTTCGTCGCCGCGCCCCTGGCGGCGAGTGTCGACTTCACGCCCACGGCCCCCGTCGTGTTCGCGGGGACGACGTTCCCCGCGGGCGAGCCGCTGAACGCGGGCTACCGCTTTAACTCCTGGCGCCTGTCCGGGTACTACCGGTTTCCGTCTTCGTCGCCGCTCTCGTTCCGGCTCGGCCTGACGGCCAAGATCCGCGACGCGCGGATCGACATCTCCGGAGCGAAAGGCTCGGCGGAGAAGTCCGACACCGGTTTCGTGCCTCTCATTTACGCGGGCGCCCGATGGCAGCTCGCCGAGCGGTTCGCGCTCGACCTGGAGTCCGACGCCCTCGGCGCCCCGCAGGGAAGGGCGATCGACGTTTCGCTGAAGGGCGACTGGAGCGTGTCCCGTTCCGTGAGCCTCTACGCCGGGGGCCGGGTTCTGGACGGAGGCGCCGACAACGACGAAGTCTTCAGCTTCGCCACGTTCTGGTACGGCTTCGTCGGAGTCGGGATCCGGTTCTGACCGGCGCCGTCACCGGCGCTTGTGGCCGGTGACGACGACGAGTCCCTGCACGAGCCACGGGCAGACGGCGTGCAGCGCGTAGATGACCCTGAGCATGAACGGCAGGACGACGAGGCGCCTTTTCCTGCGGATGCCGTTCACGACGGCCTCGCCGACCTCCTCGGGCGTGAGCGTCCGGAGCAGGAACGTCCCGATGCCGGGGACGCGCTCGCGGCTTCCGGGATTGTGCTGCCAGTAGGGCGTCTCCACGACGCCGCTCTCGAAGAGCGTCACCCCGATGCCCGTGCCGCGAAGGTCCGCGCGCAGGGCCTCCGTGAATCCGCGCATGGCCCAGCGCGCCGCGACGTAAGCCGTGGCCCCCGGCCAGGCGACGCGCGAGGCGGCCGAGCTGATGTTGACGACGTGGCCGCTGCCGGGCCTCAGCATCTCCGGGATGAAGGCGCGCGTCACGGAGAACGCCGCCACGTACGGCAGCGCCACCATCTGGCGGGCCTCTTCGGCGCTCGTCTCCTCGATGAACTTCCACTGCCCGGCGCCCGCGTTGTTGACGAGGATGTCGGGCGCGCCGACCTCTCCGGTGACGCGCCGGGCCAGGTGCTCCACGGCCGCGTCGTCGGTCAGGTCGGCGGGATGGACGGAGGCCGTCCCGCCCGCCGCCCGGATTGCGGAGGCCACCTTCTCGAGCTCTTCTTCACGGCGTGCCACGAGAAGAACGTGCGCGCCGGTTCTCGCGAGCGACGTCGCGATCGCGGCCCCGATCCCGCCCGAGGCACCGGTGACGAGAGCGCTCTTCCTTTCGATCGGACTACTTCTCGAGCCCCATGAGCTCGCGGTACCACTTCGGATGGTGGATGCGCGCCCACGCCTTCGAGACCGTTCCGCGCGTCATCGAGTTGAACGTGCCGGGCTCGGCGACGGTCGCGAGGTAGACGTGGAAGACGAGGGAGACCGTGAAGAGGAGGAAGCTGACGTTGTGGAGGAGGTACGCGATCTGCCGGGTCCAGGCCGGGAACGACGTCGGGTACCACATCACGATCCCCGACACGAGCAGACCGAGCGCGCCGAGCTTCGACGTGAAGAAGTAGACCTTCTGCCCGCCGTTGTATTTCCCGATCTTGTCGTGGTTCGTGGCGTCCCGAAGGTACTCGAGGAGCTTGGGACCGACCCATCCGCGCTCCTCCTTCGTCATCTCCATCTCGCTCCACCAGTGGACGGCCATGGCGAGCGACGCGAGCGCGAAGGCGAGGCCGAACCACGGGTGGACGATCCGGCACACGCTCAGGCCGCCCACGAGCGTCGCCATCCAGCCGAACACGGGGCTCCAGATCGGAAGCCCCGTGATGATGTTGGCGAGAAACGTCGCGGCGACGGCCCAGTGGATGATGCGCGAGGAGAGCCGGTGGCGGATGATCTCGTTGCCGACGACGACGTCTTCCTTCTCGCGGGCGACGTAGGCGCCTTCGTCGAAGCCGATCTGACGGACGACCTTGCTCATGCGCGCCTCCCTCAGCCCTTCTCGTCGGGTCCCACGGGACCCGGGTCGGCGTGGCCCTTGTTGCCGTGGTAGAGATGGTGGCCGAACGCGCCCACGATGGCCCCGAAGATCGCGAGGAAGCCGATCGGGCGAAGCCACTTCTTCCAGAACGTGACGGCCATCGGGATGCGCGGGGCCTTCGGGAGGTTGCCGTACCACTCGGGATGGCTGCCGAAGGCGAGGACCGTCACGACGCCCGTCCCGCCGACGCCCATCGGGTCGTAGAGCGCCGCATCGGCGTATCCCGCCGCCTTGAGGGCCGCGACGCGCTGGTTTCCCAGCGCGACCATCTGCTCCTTGGTGCCGAAGTGGAGGCAGCCCGTCGGGCAGGACTTGATGCACGCCGGCTCGAGGCCGACGGACACGCGGTCCACGCAGAGCGTGCACTTGCCCATCTTCCCGGTCTTCGCCGAGAAGTGCGGGACGTCGAACGGGCAGCCCGTCTCGCAGTAGCCGCAGCCGATGCACTGGGCCGGGTTCACGTCCACGATGCCGTTCGCGTACTGGACGAGGGCGCCCGGAGCCGGACAGGCCTCGAGGCAGCCGGGCTCGGCGCAGTGCATGCACTGATCCTTGCGCATGAGCCACTTGATGCCGCCGTCAACCTCGTGCTCGTCGAAGCGGATCAGGTTCCAGAACTCGGCGTCGAGGGTCTTCAAGGTCTGGTAGTCGCCGTCGTTGACGGTTGCGACGGACTTGAGGTCGTTCCACTCCTGACAGGCGACCTCGCAGGCCTTGCACCCGATGCACGTGGACGTGTCGACGAGCTTCGAGACGGTCGGGAGGGATCTCAGGCCTGAGCCGGAGCCCCAGACCTGGGCGGAGGAGCGGACGACCTCGAGGGTGTTCTGAACGCTCATCGCCGCCTCCTCAAGCCTTCTCGACCTTCACGAGGAAGGCCTTGAACTCGGGAGTCCACGTGTTCGGGTCTGCCGCGGAGGGCGTCAGGAAGTTCGCGAGGGGGCCCGTGTGGCCCGGGTTTCCCGCGAAGCCCCAGTGGATCGGCATCCCGATCTGCCACACGTTCTTGCCGTCCACCTTCATCGGTTTCAGGCGCTTCGTGACCATCGCCATCGCCGTGATCGCGCCGCGCGGCGAGGAGACCTTGATGTTTCCCCTGTTCGCGACGCCCAGCTCCTTCGCGAATTCCTCGGGGATCTCGAAGAAGAAGTCCGGCTGGACCATGTTCAGGCGCGAGTTGTGCTGGGTCCAGAAGTGGAAGTGCTCCGTGAGCCGGTACGTCGTGCAGACGACGGGGAACTTGTCGGGTGTGGCGAACGGGTCCTTGTCGGAGGAGAACTTCAAGGCGACCGGGTTCGCGCTCACCTTCGGGTGAAGCGGATTCTCGATCGGCGCCTCCACCGCCTCGTAGTGCTCGGGGAACGGCCCGTCGTTGAGCCCCGCCGAGAAGAGGCGACCGACGCCCTCGGCGTTCATGATGAACGCTCCGAACTCGCCGGGCTTGCTGTCGGGCTTGATGTCCGGCACGTCGCCGACCCACTTCTCGCCGTTCCACTTGATTCCGGCACGGGTGGCGTCCCACGGCACGCCGTCCTTGTCGGCGGACGCCCGGTTGTACATGACCCGCCGGTTCGCGGGCCACGAGAACGCCCACTGGTGGAACATTCCGAGGCCGAGCGGGTCGGCGTTGTTGCGCCGCTGGGTCATGTTGCCCGCCTCGGTGTAGGCGCCGCCGTACAGCCAGTTGCCGCAGAGCGTCGAGCCGTCGTCCTGGAGCTGGCCGAACCCGTCCAGCTGCTGGCCGGCGGTCTTGAGGATCTTCGTTTTGTCCTTCGGGTCCGGGATGTCGGTGATCGCCTTGCCGTTGACTTCCTTCAGGACTTCGCCGAGATCCGGGCTGACGGGGTTCGTGTAGGCCCACGAGACGTTGAGAACCTGCTCGGGGAGAGCGCCGCCCTCCTTCTTGTAGAGGTCCTTCACGGCGAGGACCAAGCGCGCGAGGATCTCCTGATCGCTCTTCGCCTTGCCCGGGGGGTCGATGGCCTTCCACTTCCACTGCGCCCAACGCCCCGAGTTCGTGAACGTGCCGTCCTTCTCGGCGAAGTTCGCGGCCGGCAGGAGGTAGACCTCGGTCGCGATTTTCGACGCGTCGACGCCGCCGTATTCCTTCGGGGCCTTCCAGAAGCTGGCCGTCTCGGTCTCGACGTTCTCGACGACCACGAGCCACTTGAGCTTCGAGAGGGCTGCGACCATCTTCGGCGAGTTCGGACCGGTGGCGACCGGGTTCATCCCGAACGTGATCAGCCCTTCGGGCCCGGGCTCGGTGCCGCCGGCTCGCTTGGATGAGCCGCGGTACATGTCGTCGAACATGTACATCCACGAATAGTTGCCGTCCACCTTTGGGAGCCACGCGTAGCCGAAGTCGTTTTCCTTCGTGGCCTTCGCCCCCCAGACCGCTTTCAGGTACGAAACCATGAACTTCGGATAGTTCTGCCAGTAGTTCATGGACGCCCAGGCGACCTTGTTCAGAGGCGTCGGGGTGTTCGTGTCCAGGTACTCCTTGAGCGTCTGGAGAGGGGCCGCCGGCGTCTTGAGGTAGCCGGGCAGGATGTCGAACGTGCCCCCCATGTCCGTCGCGCCCTGGATGTTCGAGTGGCCGCGCAGCGCGTTCACGCCGCCGCCGGGTCGCCCGACGTTGCCGAGGAGTAGTTGAAGCATGGCCGCGGTCCGGATGATCTGGACGCCGGTGGAGTGCTGCGTCCATCCGAGGGCGTAGAGGATCGTCCCGACCTTTTGCGCGTTCCCCGTCGACGTGACCATCTCGGCGACCTTGAGGAACGTCTCCTTCGGGACGCCGCAGATCCGCTCGACCATCTCCGGCGTGTACCGGTCGACGTGCTTTTTCAGGAGTTGGAAGACGCAACGCGGGTTCTGGAGGGTCGGGTCGACGACGTACCCCTTCGTCTTCGGATCCGCCTCGTAGGCCCACTGCGTCTTGTCGTAGGCCTTGCCGTCGAAACCCGTGAAGAGACCTTCGTTGAAGCCGAATTTCTCGCCGATGACGTACGGGCCGTTCGTGTGCAGCTTGACGTAGTCCTCGTGGAATCGGTTCTTCTCGAGCGCGTACCGGATGATGCCGTTCAGGTACGCGATGTCCGTGCCGGCGCGGATGGGGGAGTAGAGGTCCGCGACGGCCGCCGTGCGATGGAAGCGCGGATCGACCGCGACGATCTTCGCGTTACGCGTCTTCTTGGCCTCGATCGCCCACTTGAAACCGCAGGGGTGGTTCTCGGCGGGGTTTCCGCCCATGACGAAGACGACGTCGGCGTTCTTGATGTCCACCCATCCGTTCGTCATCGCCCCGCGCCCGAACGTGGCGGCCAGACTGGCCACCGTGGGGCCGTGTCATACCCGTGCCTGGGTGTCCCGGTAGACCACGCCCCACGACGCGTTCGCCTTGGCCTGAAGAAGGGCGAATTCGTTCGTGTCCGTGCACCCGCCGATCACGATCATTCCCGGGTTGCGGTTCACGACCTGGTCTTTCGCGTTCTTCGTGACGAAGCACTTGTCGCGCGTCGTCTTGACGTGCTTCGCGATGCCCGCGATCGCCTCGTCCCAGGAGATGTCCTCCCACTTGTCGGACCCCGGCCGCCGCACCATCGGCTTCGTGAGCCGGTGGGCGTGCTGGATGTCCTCCTTGAGCGTGATCCCCTTCGGGCAGAGCGTGCCGCGGTTGATCGGGTGGTCCGGATCGCCCTCGACGTGGACGACCGAGGCCGACGCGTTCTTCGCGCGGTCGCCGAGCGTGTGGATGATGACGCCGCACGAGACCGAGCAGTACGGGCACGTCGAACGCGTCTCCGTCGTGCGCGAGATCTTGAATTCGCGCATCTCCGCCCGAGCTTCATGGAGATCGAAGCCGAGCGCGACGGCTCCGCCGGCCGTGCCCGCCTTCAGGAAGGTTCGTCGAGTCAGGCCCATGTTGGTCCCTCCTCCGAATCTGTCTGCTTGTGCGCCCTAGCAGATGCCCCGGAGGGGGGGCGTGTCAAGACCGGATCTCACTCCCGAAACCGAACGGGCGAATTCAAGTAGCGAGCCGGCCGTAGAGGTCCGGCCGCCGGTCCCGGAAGAAGCCCCAGGACGCCCGGTCGCGGCGGACCTGCGCGAGGTCGATCGTCGCCACGGCGACGCCTTCCTCCTCGCGGGAGAGCTCGGCCAGCATCTCGCCGCGCTGGTTCGCGACGAACGACGACCCGTAGAAGACCTGTCCGCCCTCGTTCCCGACGCGGTTTGCGGCGATCACCGGCGCCACGTTGCTCACGGCATGGCCGAGCATGGCGCGCTGCCAGAGGTCGCGCGTGTCGAGCGCCGGGTTCTCCGGCTCCGAGCCGATCGCGGTGGGGTAGAGGAGGACGTCCGCGCCCAGGAGGAGCATCGAGCGCGCGGCTTCGGGAAACCACTGGTCCCAGCAGATGCCGACGCCGAGGTGCGCCATCTTCGCGTTCCACGCGCGGAAGCCCGTGTCGCCCGGGCGGAAGTAGAACTTCTCCTCGTAGCCCGGGCCGTCGGGGATGTGGCTCTTGCGATAGACCCCGAGCACGGTCCCGTCCGCATCCACCATCGCGAGGCTGTTGTAGTACGCGTGCCCGGCCTTTTCGAAGAACGAGACGGGGATCGCCGCGCCGAGCTCCTTCGCGAGGGCCGAGAAGCGCGCGATCGTCGGGTGGCCTTCGGCGGGCCTCGCCCACGCGAAAAAGCGGTCGCGCTCCTCGCGGCAGAAGTACGGCCCCTCGAAGAGCTCGGGCGGGAGGATCACGGTGGCGCCCCTCCGGGCGGCCTCGCGCACGAGAGCCTCGACCTTTACGACGTTCTCGTCGACGGAGCCGCCGAGCGCGCACTGGACGGCGGCGAAGGTGACGTTCTGGACTTCCGTCATTCGGGCACCTGCTGGCTGATGCAGTGGAAGGCGCCGCCGCCCTCGAGGAGCTCGCGGGCGGGGATGGACACGGCGCGGCGCCCGGGGAAGAGCGCGCCGATCGATTTTCGGGCGGCCTCGTCGTTCGGGACGCCGTACGCCGGCACCACGACCGTCGTGTTCGCGATGTAGAAGTTCACGTAGCTCGCGGGCATGACCTCGCCGTCCGGGCCGGACACGAGGCCGGGCGACGGGACCGTCGTCACGTGCAGCGGCCGGCCCTCGGCGTCGCGCATCTTCCCGAGGTCGCGCGCGATCTGGAGCAGGACGCGGTGGTTCGGGTCGTCGTCGCCCGAGGGGGCCATGCACACGACCTCGCCGGGAGCCGTGAAGCGCGCGATCGTGTCGACGTGCCCGTCCGTGTGGTCGTTCAGGAGGCCGTCGCCGAGCCACAGGACCGTCGAGACGCCGAGCGCGTCCTTGAGGCCGTCCTCGATCGCCTTCGGGGACATCCCGGAATTGCGGTTGCGGTTCAGGAGGCACTGGCGCGTCGTCAGGCACGTGCCTTCACCGTCCACCTCCACGGACCCACCCTCGAGGATCCACGGGAAGCGGTACGCCGGGAGGCCGGAAGCCATCGCGACGCGTTCCGACACGGCGTCGTCGTGCGGGAGGACGTACTTTCCGCCCCAGCCGTTGAACCGGAACGAGGCCGCGGCGCGCTGGTGGCCGGGTCCGACGAGGAAGACCGGCGCCGTGTCGCGCAGCCAGATGTCGCCGAACGGGATCACGAAGTAGCGCGCTCCGAGGCCTGCGAGCGCGGTCGCCGCGAGGCGGCCGTTCTCGTCGTCGGGCACGAGGACGTTCAGGCGCTCGCCGCGGGGATTCCCGGCCACGTCGCGGTCTGCGATCGCAGCGGCGAACTCGGTGAACGCGGCGCGGACGCCCGGGAGTGCGTCCTCCCACAGGTCCTCGTGGCTCGGCCACGCGAGCCACACGGCCTCGTGGCGGTCCCATTCGGCGGGCTGCCGGAAGCGTGCCGTGCGGGGCGTCTCTCCGGAGCGGTGGAGCGAGGCGGACATCGCGCCGGACTATAAAGGACGGGGCGGGCCGGAGCCGGGCCCGGCCTCCTTCTCCGCGGTGTGCTCGCGCAGGGACGTGAGGAGGTCGCCCCACCACAGGCCGATCATCCGGGCGAAGGCTGCGCCTTCGAGGCCGTGGCGGGCCGGGTGATCCGCGGGCAGCGCGCTCCAGCCGGAGTGCTGGACCGTCACGAGCGTGCCGTCCCGCTGCGGAGCGAAGCGGACCGTCACGCGCGTGGACTCGTGCGGCTTGAAGTTCACGCCGCGCCACTCCATCTCGAGGAGCGACGGCGGCTCCCACGCCAGTATCCGGCCCACCTTGTGCGTCCGCGCATCGGGCGGCTCGCCCCACGTCTCGAAGAGGCGCCCGCCCGGCCCCGGCTCGAAGCCGAGGACGCCGCGCCGCGCCCCCGCAATGCGGAAGCGCGGCCCCTGCCGCCACCAGAGATCCGTCTCGCGCGTGAAGACGTCCCATGCGGCTTCGGGAGGCATGGCGACGAAGACGGAAACGCGGGCCGAGTCCCCCGGAAGGGGAGACTCGCTCACTGCCCCTTCCTCTGATGCGCGCGCTCGGCGTGCCGCTTGAACGCGGCGAGCTCCAGAGTCCAGAAGCTCTCGACGTCCGCCACCCATGCGCGCAGCGCGTCGAACGGCCCGGGCTTGAGGCGATAGACGCGGACGCGGGCGTCCCCGGGTTCCGCCCCGTGCGCCTCCTCGACGAGACCGGTCTCCCTCAGGACGCGCAGGTGCCGGCTCATCGCGGGCGCGCTCAGGCCCAGCGACGCGGCCAGCTCGCCCGCGCGCCGGGGTCTGACGCGCAGGAGGTCCACCGCGCCTCGGCGCGCGGGGTCCGCGAGGGCGGAGAGAGTCTGGTCGATTCCGCTCATCCCTTCGGCTTCGGGCTGCGCAGCCGCTCGGCGAACCACCAGTGGTGGCCGCCGACGTCCACGCACTCGTAGCTCTTGTCCGACCAGTAGTCCTCGCCGTAGTCCGAGATCTTCGGCTCGACGACGACCGTCGCGCCGGCCCCGCGGGCCCTTGCGCAGTGCGCCTCGACGTCGTCGACGTACGCGAACATGTTCTGCGTGTTCGCGCCGCCGACCTGTCCCGGGCTCCGCATGAACGGGAACTTGCCGACCTTGTCCGCGGCGCCGGCCACCATGACCACGCCGTCGCCGAAGACGAGCTCCGAGTGCTCGATGCGCCCGCCCTCGCCTTCGACCTTGAGGCGGACCTCGAAGCCGAACGCTTCGCACAGCCAGTCGATCGCCTTCGCGGCGTCGTCGTAGTAGAGGGAGGACGAGATGCGGGGCCAGCCGGGGGGTGCGGGTTTCATGGGGCCTCCGAGCGCCGGGAAGAATGGTACTTATCAGTTTCTAGAATAGTTAATGCAATACCAAACTATAGAACGGACGCGGCCCGCACGTCAAGCGGCCTTTTCCGGCCGGTCGTCATCTCAGGCAACGGCGGGCGAGCGCCGGACGGGGCTGGAGGTCAGGCGTTCGGGGCGTGGTCGATGCAGTAGTGCGAGCCGCCGTGGCTGGCGTTGTAGCAGCACGGCGAGCCGCAGGTTGCGCAGCGGCCGAGGCAGTAGCGGGTCGGCTTCCCCGCCGCGGCTTTCTTCTTCGCCGGCGCCCTCTTCTTCGGGGCGGCCTTGCGGGCGGCCGCCTTCTTCCCCTTCGGAGCTTTTCTCTTCGCGGCTTTCGCTTTCGCCATGCGACTCTCCTTATCGGAACTCTACGGACAGCGTATCTCAGATCCGGCGGGGGGCCGAGTCCCGCGTTGCGGCGGCCGCAAGGTCCGCGGCGAGGGCGCCCGGCCGGGACGGACGGGCCTCACCGCGAAACCACCATCGGAACGTAGCTCCCGTCGCTCGTCCCGGTGTTCGGAGCCGGGCCGTCGTTCAGGACGCTGTAGGCGAAGAAGGAGTCGTCGCCGTCGACGACGGTGAGCCGGGCGTATCCGTTCTCCAGGCCGGGAGCGAACTGCGCGAGGACGCTGTCGTACTGGCGCCACTGCCCCGGCTGGAGCGTCGCCAGCGTCTGGCGCGAGACGAGGGCCCCGGTCGTCCCGCTGTAGATCTCGAGACGGATCGTGATCGGGGTGTTCGTGACCGCCGCGTTGACGACGGCGAGGTTCGTTCGCGTGGACGCGTTCTGCTGGAGTCCGTAGATCCAGGCGTCGCGGGCCGAGTTCGTGAACGGGTCGCCGGCGTAGAAGAGGCCGTAGCGGCCCGGGCCGGTGCTCGACGGGCTGGACGTTCTCACGCCGGCGAGCCCGGGTGTCAGGCCGTTGGCGGCCGAGAAGAGGACCGTGAGCGCGCCGGCGTAGGAGCCGCCCCGGGGTCCGATGCTCGCGCCGGCGCTGCGGAGCTCGTCGACGACGTTCGGAATGAGGACCTGCTCCAGCGGCGCGAGGTCGACGTAGAAGACGCCGGTCGAGGCGCCTCCCGGAGTCGAAAGCGACTCGACGAATTCGAAGTACGCCTGGGCGGGCTTGTCGGAGAGGTTCGTGAGCATCAGCTCGCTGGCGAACCGGCTTCCGACCTCGACGATCACGGGCACGCCGAGAAGGGCGTCGACCTGGCTGTCCGGGATCGCGGGAACGAACGAGCCGTCGTTGGTCCCGTTGTCGTTGAAGACGCCGTAGGCGAGGTAGGGGACGTTGCCCGACGAGGGTTCGATCAGGATCCAGCCCTCGGTCAGGGCCGGGTCCGCCTGGGTCAGGATCCCGTCGTACTGGCTCCACTGGCCCGGCTGGAGGGTGATCGGGTTGAACACGATCGACGCGCTGCCGTCGCCCCGGACCACATAGACGGTGAGCGTGACGGGGCTCGTCGTGCTCGCGTTGACGAGGGCGAGGTTGCTGCGGTCCGAGGCGTTCTGGCGCAGCCCGAAGATTGCGACGGGCTCCGTGAACGCCTTGGTGACGTCGACGCCGGGATACGAAAGCCCGGCGCGGCCGATGCCGGAGATCGGCGCCGTCGTCCGTGCCGCGGCGTAGCCCGCGGCGGAGTTCGAAAGCCCCTCGAACTCGACCCGGAGGGACCCTCCCTGGTTCGAGCCCGTCGGAATCGCGAGTCCGTTCTGCCGCAGATATCCGATCGCGTCCGGGATGACCGTCTGCTGGCCGGGGCCGAGCGTTCTGGACACGGTGCCGCTGCCCGCTCCGCCGAAGACCGGCGCCGCGGTGTACCGCAGGCGCAGCGTCGCGGTCGTGTTTCCGCTGTTCGTCAAGGTGAGCTCGGACGAGAAGCGCCCGGGCAGGTCGAGGACGATCGGCACGAGAAGTGCCGACGAAGAAGTTCCCGTGCCGGGCTTCGGGGTGACGGCGACCTGTCGCGTCGCCGAATTCGAGGCGGTGCCCGAGGCCGAGACGGTCAGCCGGACGGTGTACGTGCCGGCCTGCTGGTAGACGTGGTCCGGGTTTCGCGCCGTGGACGAATTGGCGCTGCCGGAAGCGGGGTCTCCGAAATCCCAGAGCCACCCGGTCGGGTTGCCGCGCGAGAGGTCCTGGAACGAAACGGTCTGGCCCGCCTGCGCGGGCGCCGGCGCGGACTGGAAATCCGCCGACAGCGGTGTCGTGCCGCCCGATCCCTGGAGAACGCGAACGGCGACCGGCTTGTGGCCGACGACGAACCGGTTGTTGCTGGGCTTGCCCGGCTGATAGGTCGAATCCTCCTGCCCGTTGACCGTCGCGATCGCGCCGAGCCAGTAGTCTCCTGCGGCGGCGCCCGCCGGTACGACGAGAGGCGTGCCGTTCATGACCTGCTCGGCGTCGACGTCCGCGCCGGCGGCGAAGTCGACGTTGCCGACCGCGAGGTCCCCGGGCTGAGGGTAGGCCCGGGATCCCGCGGGGAACAGGTAGAACGTGACCCGGAGAGCGCCGGTTGCCTGGCTCCCCACGTTCTGGATCAGCCAGTTGCTCAGCGTGAAGCTCTCGCCCGGGAGCACGGACGTCTTCGAGAGGGCGGCGTAAACCTGCTTGTATTTGGCGTTTCCGTAAGCGAACGGGAAGATCGCGACGTCCACGAGCGATCGCGCGGCGGCCGGGTACTCGGCCCGGATCGTCTTGGAGTCCATCCGCGTGACGAACTTCCCGACGTCGTCGTTCAGGTAGTTCATCGTCGAGAGGCTGTTCCCGTATCCGGCGCCCGAGGCGACGTCGAACACGTGGTGAAGGCCCAGGGTGTGCCCCACCTCGTGGAGGACGGTCGCCTGCACGAGCGCGACCCCTCCCTGTGTGTCGTTTCCCGGGGCATACCAGTCGCCCGTCCAGCCCGAAGGGAAACCGGCGTTCACGACGACGTCGGTTTCCGTGAAGGCGCTGCACCCGTCGGGGCGGAAGTCCTTGCACTGGTTGAACGCGCCGAAGCCCGCCTCGGGAAACATGACCGCCACGCCGAAGAGATTGGCGTCGAGCTCGATGCCGTAGCGGGCCTTCGACTCCTCGTTCGAGATGAAGACGTTCACCTCGTTCACGCCGTTCTGGCTGCCGAGGCTCGAGGAGGAGTCGACCGACACGTTGAACAGGCTCACGTAACGGTTCCACTCCCGGATCATGTCGGCGGCGGCGTCCTTTTGGGCCGCCGTGCTGGACGTGCCCCGGACGACGTAGTTGCGCACGATGCCCGTCTGGAAGCCGCACCAGCACCCCTCGTTGCCCGGGTGGCCGGAGTTGGCCTGGGCGAGGGCGGAGGAATCCGGCAGAAGGAGCGCGGCGGCGGCGATCGTCCCGATGAGAAATCCGGTTCTTTTCACGTCACGCCTCACGTCAGCGATCCGCCGGCTGCTGCGGCTCGAGGACATGGCGGACCGCCGTGCGCAGCGCATCGCGTGTGAGCGGCTGCCCGCCGGTGGCGGGGCCGCTCGAGGCCGCCGCCGCAAGCGTCGGAAGTCCCGAGGGGGCGGGAAGCGGTTTTCCGTTTCCGTCCGAGTACGTCGCTCCCGGAATGCCGCGCGGGGCGGCCCTTTCCCGTGCGTGGGTTCCGAGCTGCGGAGCTTCCCGTCGCAGGACGACCGTGCCGGGGGACTCCGCGGCCTGGGCGAACGCGAGAGGCATCAGCCCGCCCTCCCGGTCGAGGCCGACGGCCCACCCGTCCGCGTCGAGAAGGATCCGTTTCCCGGTCGCCTGATCGGTGGCTTCGCGGAAAAGCCCCTGCTCGGCACCCACGACCGGCGAGGTGTAGGCCCGCGCGAGGTCGTTCAGCGAGAGGACGTAGGTCTCGCCGACCGAGAGCCGGGGGACGTGGGTCACGGCGATCGTCCGGCCGTCGAGCGTGCCGCCCGCGAAACTCAGTGTGACGACCCGCTCGGGACTGCCCTTCCAGGTCTCCTGGACGGAAACTTCGTAGTCGGTCCAGATCATCTTCCGCCCCTCGCCCCAGCGGGTCGACGCGCAGACGACCGTACCCACGAGGACGGATTTCCCCTGCTGGACGATCTGGTCGAGCGAGAGCTTCCGGCCGAGGCCGGCGGCAGGCGGCGCCGCGGCGAGGAAAAGGAACAGAAGCGCGGCGGCGGCGCCACGGGCGATCCTCATACGAACCTCCTTGGGTACGCGGAATTCTAGCCCCGGCGCGCCGGCCTGCGGAATCGTCGCCCCTCGCGACTGCTAGACTGAGGGTACTCGGAGAGTACCCATCGCAAGCACTTCGAACGCGCCGCCGGAGTTCGACCAGTACGCGATCTCCCGCGTCCTCGGCGAAGGGGGAATGGGGCTGGTCTACCTCGCGCACGACCGGAGGACCGGCCTTCCGGTCGCGATCAAGGTCATGTCCCGGTGGTCGGCGGACCCGGAGCTCCACGCGCGGTTTCTCAAGGAGAACCGGATCCTCTCCTCGCTGAACCACCGGAACATCGTGCGGTGCTACGAGATCACGGAGTCCCGCGAGGGGACCCCCTCGATCGTCATGGAGTACGTCGACGGCGTCGACTTCCGCGCGTTCGAGGGCCGGCCGTTCCCCGAGCTCCTGCCGCTCATGATCCAGGCCCTAATGGGCCTTGCCTATCTCCGCAGTCAGAACATCCTGCACCGCGATCTCTCGTCGAACAACATCTTCGTCACGCTCGAGAACCAGACGCGCGTCACGAAGATCCTCGACTTCGGTGTCGCGAAGATCCTCCAGCAGCAGGCGGCGGACGGAGACGTGAAGACGAGGACGGGGCAGTTTCTCGGGAAGTTCGCGTTCGCGTCGCCGGAGCATTTCCGCCCGTCGGCCGTCGACTGGCGCAGCGACGTGTACTCGCTCGGCGTCATCTTCCACCGGCTCCTGACGAACGCGCCGCCGATCACCGTGGCCCGCAAGTCGAACTACTACGACTGGATGGTGGCGCACCAGAAGGACAACGTTTTCGAGGTCCTGGCGCCGCCCGGCCTCCCGGATCTGCCGGAGCCGCTCCGGGCCGTCGTCCGGCGGATGCTGGCCCGGGACCCGGACGACCGCCCGCAGAGTTACGAGGAGATCATCCACGTGCTCGACCGCATTCAGCGCGGTCTGCCGCCCGCGCTCGAGCCCGATCCGTTCGACCTCCGCACCCTTCCGCCGCCGGTCGAAGGGAGAATCGGCTCGTCGGGCAGCGGGAAGCGGTTGTCGATTCCCTCTGCGCCGGCGGTGTCGCCCGCCGCGTGGTCCGACGCCGCGGCCCCGGATGCGGAGAGCCCGTCCGTCGAGGAATCGCAGCAGAAGAGGTGGCCGGAGCTCGATGCGCGCGAGCCGCAACACACCGAGCGCTTCGTTCCTCCGCCCTCTCGCGCCGTGCCCGGAATCCCCGAGGAGGAAGAGATCCCGTCCGAACCTCCTCCGCCGGGTGACTCCAGGGGCTGGGGGTCGGCCTCCGAGGCGGGTCCGGCGAGGACGGAACTGCTTCCTCCGCCCGGTCCCGCGGACGCCATGAAGACCGCGACGACCGTGACCACGGGGAGGCCGGAGAGGATCCCCGAGGTTCCCGTGTGGTCGGGAGGCGCGGCCACGGACGCGCCCGCCGGGGCCGCCGGCTCCTCTTCGTCGAGGCTCCTGGAAGAGAAGACCGAGAGGCTCGACGACGTGATCGAGAAGCTGAGGCAGCAGGCTCTCCTGGAACCGCTTCCTCCCGTAAAGCTGGCTCCCTCTCCGGAGCCTCCTCCTTCGCCTGCGCCGCCTCCCGCGCCGCCTCCGTCGCGGCCCGTCAGCCGCCCGGAGCCTGTGCCTACGCCTCCCCCCGTCCGCGAGCGCGCCCCGGCGGTGCCGCCGACGCCCGGCCGGAGGCTCGTCGTGTACGGGGGGGCGCCGCCTCCCGCCGTGGCGCCGCCGCGCGTGGCGCCGTCGCACGTGGCGCCGGAGGCGCCCGTTCCCGCTCCCGCTTCGGCCGTGGGCGGGCGGCGGTTCCGCGGGATCGGGATCGCGCTCGTCGTCGGCGCCATCGTCGTGCTGTTCGGTGCCATCCTGTGGGTCCTCATCTCCGTGCTGAAATGAAGGAGCGGCCATGACCGAGAATCGACCCGGACGTCCCGGGGACGTCGACGCCACCGCCTCGAGCCCGGCCGAGTCCAGGTCCCTGAGGGAGATGCTCTCCGATGCGCGGGGCCGGGCGAAGGGCCAGGGCGTGGTTCAGGGCTCGACGGTCTTCTTCAAGAACCTCGCGGAGTCGATCGGACATTCGAACCGGAACCTCAAGATCGGGCTCGCCTTTCTCACCGCCGCGTTCATCGTCGTCGCGGTGGCGCTGGGCTCGCTCGTCCTCCAGGCCATCCGGAGCCAGGTCGCGACGAAAACGACTCTCGAGAAGCAGATCCAGTCCATGGACGCCTCGACGCGCAAACAGATCCAGCCGGTCCTCGACGCGGTGACGAGCCTCGAGAAGAAGCTGCTCGAGCAGCAGGACGCGCAGAGGCGCGAACTCGAGGGCGTCCGCCAGCTCCTTCAGGCCGACATCGACGCGGCAAAGCAGGATGCCGCCGCGGCACGCAAGGAAGCGGCGGAGCTCCGCGCCTCCCTGAAGGCCGTCGAGAAATGGGCCGACGAGTTCGGGAAGACGTACCTCCAGGACCGCAGCAACCTCGACACGCGCCTCAGGCGAATCGAGGGCGCTCCCGCCCCGGCCCCCGCGACGAAGTGAGGGCCTCCGGCCGGTGACGGTCCGATTCGGAGTCGGCCTCGAGGAGGTCGAACTCGGTGGGATGGTGGGCCGGGGCGGCTCGGGCGAGGTCTTCGCCGCGCGCCATCGCGGGACCGGGGCGCGCCTCGCCGCGAAGGTCTATCCCTTCGACCGGATGGATCCCGAGTTCCGCCCGCGCGAGCGCTTTCATCGCGAGTGCCGGATCCTCTCGCGGATGGAGCACCCGGCGTTTCCGGCCCTCTACGGCTGTGGCGAGGAAGGCGACGGGAGCACCGGATGGGCGTTGATGGAATGGATCGAGGGCGCGCCTCTCTCGGCCTTCCGCGCCGCACCCGTCCACGAGATCGTGCGTCTCGCGTACGGCGTCGCCTCCGCCCTCGACGCGCTGCACGTCCAGGGAATCCTCCACCGCGACATCGCATTCGACAACGTCCTCGTCGAGACGCGCCGCTTCGGCCTCAACCCCCGGCTGATCGACCTCGGCGTCGCGAAGGACATCTCGTCGAACCAGGACCTGACGATGGCGGGGGCGTTCCTCGGGCGCGTCCCGTTCGCCTCCCCCGAACTGCTGACGGGGGAGGGCGCCGCGGGGCTCGTCGATCCCCGCAGCGACGTCTTCTCGTTCGGCGTCCTCCTCTACGAGTGGCTCTCGGGAAAGCCGCCGTTCCCGGGCGAGACGCCGGAACGCGTCATGAAGGCGCAGAGAAAGAGGGCCGCGCCGAAGCTGGAGCTGAGGGACGGCGCCGGGGAGGCGGACGGAGGCTTGTCGTCGTTCGTCGAGAGCCTCCTCGAAACCGACATCGAGAAAAGGCCGGCGTCCGAGACCGTCGTCAGGCGGCTCGCCGAGCTCCGCAGGGCCTACCCTCCGCCCGTCCGGGAGCTTGCGCCATCGCCCGCCAGCGTCTACCGGGCGGCCTCTCTCGGGTACGCACTCCTGCCGAGGCGGTTCGATGCCGCGCCGGCGCTTCGCAGGCTGCGTGCGGTCTCGTTTCCCGAGCCGCCGTCCCAGCCGGCAGACGCGCCGCCGCGGGAGAGGGCCGCGCCCGCAGGCGGATCTCCCGGGCCTGGCCCGCGACCGGGACTCGGCGGGCTGGTGCTCGCCCTCGGAATCCTGGCGTTCGTGGCCGCGTGCGCGCTGGCGGCTTTCCTCGTCTTCAGGCGCTGACGATCGTCAGGCGGCGCCGCCGGGCGTCGGCGCGGGGTGCGGAGTCGGCGGGGGAGTCGGCGCGGCGGGCGCCTTCCCCGGGGCTGCCGGAGCGATCACGGGCGTCGCCGTTGCGGTCGCCGTCGCGGTGTGCGTCGCGGTCGGCGTCGGCGAGTCGGTCGGTGTGGGCGGGTACTCGAGCGGCTGGAGCCCGCTGAGGACGGTCGGCGCGCGGAACGCAGGCTCGGCCGGCGCGCGCGCGGCGCGCGCGGTCGGGCGCGGGGCGGCGGCGATCGCAGCGGGCGGCGGCGCGGCGGAAGGCGCGGCACCCGTCGGAATCGGAGCAGAAGGTGCGGCCGTCGCAGAGGCGGCGCCGTATTCCTTCGAAGGCGAACTGGGCTCCGGAGTCGGGATTAGGCCGGTCGCCGACGTGGTCGCGGACGCGATCGGCGTCGGCGGACGGTCGGAGCCTTGCCCTGCGCCGGCCGGGCCGTTCGCCTTCGAAGGTACACGTCGGAGAGCGAGCACGGTCGCGAGCATGGCGGCGACGGCAAGAAGGCCGACGACGATTGCCGCGGCGCGGCGCGGAGCGCGCGAGGCCGGGCCGGCGGCCGCGGGCCCGGAGGCCGCGCCGGCGACGAGGATCTCCTCGGTGGCCGTCGGGGCCGTTTCGGGCGGCGGAGCGGCCCGGGCCTGAGTCCTTCCGAGGCCGAGCCGCGCGGGCGTTCCGCGCGACAGGAGCGCGACGGAGACGTTGTCCTTCGTGCCGGCCTCGAAGGCGAGCCGATAGATCTCCTCGGCCGCCTCCTGGATGCTCCCGGCCGTTTCGAGGGCCGTCAGGAAGCGCTCGGCCTCGAGAACGTCGGTGACGCCGTCGGTCGTGAGGATGACGACGTCGCCGGGACCGAGCGTCACGTCGCTGCGCACGTCGGGGACGACCTTCTTCTCCTGGCCGAGGCTCCGCGTGAGGGCGTGCGCGAACGGATTGCTCGCGTCGTCCTCGGGCGCGACCGAGTCGGAGCCGAGGGCCCGCCGGTGCTCGGCGAGGGCCGTGTGGTCCACCGAGAGCTGCCGGACGTTCAGGCCGGACGCAAGGAAGATCTTGCTGTCGCCGACGTTGGCCACGACGAGGCGGTCGTCTCCGAGCACGAGCGCGAAGGCGAGGGTCGCGCCCATTCCCTTCCGCTCGGCCGACGACTTCCCGTGCTGGAGGATCTCGCCGTTGACCTCGTCGATCCACCCGCGGATCTCGGTCTCGATCGCCGCCGGCGCGAGCGAGGAAACGTCCGGGCGCGCGGCGAACGCCTGGACCTTTTTCCGGAGGATCTCGACGGTCAGGCGCGACGCGACCTCCCCGGCGTTGTGCCCGCCCATCCCGTCGCTGAGGACGGCAAACGCGCGCAGGCCGGACGACGGCGGCAGAACCGCGAGAATCGCGGCATCCTCGTTCGACTCCCGGCGGCCCTTCTCGGAAAGGCCGCCCGCGAGGTAACGAGGCGCCTCCGCGCCGGCGTCGGCATTCACGAGGATTCCTCAGTCCTCTCGAAACGTCATGACGACGTCGCCGATCTCGATCCGGTCGTTGTCCACGAGGCGACGCGAAGCGTTCTCCTCGATCTCCTCGCCGTTGACGCGCGCCGGGTTCGCCCGGGCGTAGTTGATGAGCGAGTAGCTGCGCCTGTCGAAGACGAGCTTCGCGTGCTTGCCCGCGACGGAAGCCGGGAGGAGCTGGATGTGGCGATAGGCCGGCCCGGGGTCGCGGCCGATCGTCGTCTCGACGCGTTCACCGGGCGCGGTCCGGAAGATCCGGAGCTCGACCTGCTGGTCGCCGTCCTCGATGAGGAACCGTCCCGGGAGGACGTCCAGCTCGCCCGTCGGGGGCTGCCCGGCCCGAACGCCGCCGCCCTCGGTCCATCCGGCCGGGGTCGGTCCTGCGGGCGGAGCCGGAGGGGGCGCGGAGCGCGACGGGACGTTGATGACGACGGGCTTCTTCAGGATCACGGTCAGGACGACGACGAGCGTCGCGACGAGCACGAGGACGCCGATTCCGAGGAGGATCACGACGCTCGACGGCAGGCCGCCCAGAGATCCCGCAGCGGCCGGCCGCTCCGCGGGGGCCGCGGGTGCGGGCGTCGGCACGGGCGCCGCCGCGGGCGGCGCGGCGGCGGGCGCCGGTGTGGACAGGGGCTCGGTCGCGGGCGGCGCGACGGTTGGCGCGGGCGTCGCGGCTCCGGCCGCCGCGGGGAGCGGCGGCAAGGGGGGCAGCGTGGGGATCGGCGTCTGCGCGGGGGCTGCCGACGCCATCAAGAAGGCGGCGACGGCGGTCGCGAACAGGACCTGCTTCCGGGAGTTGCGGCCATCTCGCATCGTTCTTCCCTCGATCCGTTTGTGCGTGCGTCGGGATCGTCTCACGCCGTTTTCGGGGACGGTAGCCGGACCGTCAGGAAGTGCTCGAGGTCCGGGCGGTCTTCGGGGCGTGGGGACAGGCCGAGCCGCACGAGCTCCCTCGGCACGTCGGTCTCGACGGAAGACCGGGGCGGGAACGGGAGGGCCGACAGGGCGACGGTCTTGTCGGCGTCTTCGACCGGCGAACGGCCCGGCGGGTGTCCCTCGAGAAGGACGTGGATCTGGGCGGCCAGTCGGTAGGCGAGCGCCGCGCGCCGCGACCTCCCCGGCGAACCGGAGCGGCTCTCCGGCGCAAGGAAGGGCGCTCCCTCGTCCTCGGCTTCGAGCCCGGCGAGCGCGATCCTTCCGTCGTCGCGATGGGGCTCGCAGAGGAACTCGTTCAGAGGCAGGTGCCTCGCTTCGAGGCGCACCCCTTCCCGCAGGCGCAGGAGCTCGTGCAGGGGCAGGTGGACGCCCTCGAAGCCGCATTCCAGCGCGACGATCTGCAGCTCGGCGAGAGCCGTCAGCGTACCCCGTCGCGTCCGATGCCCGCCGCCCGCGACCGGTTCGGAAGTCTGAAAGGCGATGTACGTCCGCCCGGTCACGGCCGCGGAGCCGAAATCGAGCACGTTCGGCAGCAGCGGATGGTCGAAACGGGAGGTGGCCGTGTAGAGGGCGTCCACCGTCTGCGCGGCGCGGCTCGACGACGAGTCGAAGCCGTCGACGCGAATCCACGCCGCGGCGCCGTCCGCCTCGCGAACCGCGCGGTAACGGAAGGGGATCCCCGTCTCTTCGGGTCCCTCGATCAGGTCGTACCCCGGAATCCACGACGGCATCGTTCCGGAATCTTAGGCCGAATGGCGGGCTGAGCGGCCCGCGCGATTTCTGTTGCGTCGCGTCGCGGGGGGCGCTACACGTCCACAGGGAAGGGCCGGCAAACTCGATGGACCACGTGACCGTTCGCGTCGGAATGAAGGTCTGGGACGACGACGTCGAGATGGAGATGACCCTCCCCGCCGGGGCTGCGCGGCTGGGGGCGCTCCTGCCGGTGTTCCAGCGTGTCGCGGACGGTCTCGTCGGCATGGCCGTCGATCGCGCGGGCGCCGAGGGGCGGTCCGTCTCGTGCCGGAAGGGATGCGGCGCGTGCTGCCGCCAACTCGTCCCGATTTCAGAGGTCGAAGCACGGCACATCGGACGGCTCGTCGAGGAGCTTCCCGAGCCGCGGCGCGCGGAGGTCCGCGCCCGATTCGTGAAAGCCCTCGAGCGCCTCGCCGAGGCAGGCCTTCTCGCGAAACTGGAGAACCGGGGGAATCTCGAGGAGGCCGACGCCCGGTCGATGGGCCTCGCGTACTTCAACCTCGGCATCCCCTGCCCGTTTCTCGAGGACGAGAGCTGCTCCATCCACGCGGACCGGCCGATCACCTGCCGTGAGTACCTCGTGACCTCGCCGGCCGTGAACTGCGCCGATCCGAAGGCGGAGTCGATCGATCAGGTCGAAATGCCGGGAAAGACCTGGACGGCGCTGGCGCGTGCGGGATCGACCGGCCCCCCCGCGCGCTTCATCCCGTGGGTCCCTCTCGTCCTTGCGCCGGATTGGGCGTCCAGGCATCCCGACGAGTCGTCGCCGCGCCCCGTGGAGGATCTGTTCCGGGGCGTCTTCGCGGAGCTGGCGGGCCGCAAAGGCGCGTGAACGGGCGTCGAACCCGCCGGCCGGACCCACCTTGGACTACAATTCGACAGACTCAGACGGTTTGAGCGCTCCGTCGCGCCGCCCTTGGCGGGCCGGAGGTCTGGAAGGAGTAGGCACCTGGCTCGGAAACGTGAAACCGGGTCCGCCCCCAGGGAGGATCGAAAGGCTCCGGCAGCGCCGAAGGCCGCCGCCCCGAAGGCTGCCGTGCCGCAGGCCGCCTCCGTCCCGCTGGCCGCCGAGGAGCCGCCGGTCACGCTCGCCCGCCTGCGTCACTATCGGAAGCTGACGAAGGCCGTGTCGGCGCACCTCCGTGGGCAGCTCGAGACGATTCTCGGAACCCTGACGCCGCTGTTCCATGCCGAGACCGTCTTCGGGGACTACGTGCAGCGAAGCGTCCTGTCCGCGAAGCCCGAGGCCGACGCGGGCCCGCGCGCACAGCTCGCTCCGGACCGGTGGGGCCGCGGGTCCGAGCTGGCCGTCAAACGTGACGCGGCCGCCCCTCCGACCGTGAAGGAGCTGGAGGACGCGCGAAAGTACGCGAAGGCGAACATCTCCATCAAGGAAGCCATCAAGGGCGCCGATCGCGCGTTCCAGGACCTCGAGAGCCTGTACGAGTCCGTCGCGAAGAGGAGGCCTTACGATCTCGGGCTCGGCCTGACGCCGCCTCTCCCGATCAACACCTCGGCTCTCGAGATCCTCCCGCTCGACTATCCCTACGTCGCGCGCTCGGAGCGGCAGACGAAGCGCGTCATGGTCGCGGCCCCGCTGACGTGGATCGTGACGTACGCGGGGTTTCCTCTCTCGCGTCTGCGCGCCCTCATTGCGGACCCAAACCGCTCGCGCGACGAGCTCCAGCGCGTGCTGACGCACCACCTGCTGCTGCACGTCGTCCTGGAGCGCAAGAGCGGGCTGCGCGGACTCCTTCACGCGTTGAACTTCTCCGTGAGGACCGAGAAACTGCCGGAGTTCGGCGAGCTCCCCCTGACGGTGATCACGTCGGCGGTGAAGACCGAGCGGCCGGCCGACGAGGTCATCCTGGAAAGTACCGACCTCTCGGGCGTCGACGCGACGGAGGAGATCGTGCGCGTCACGAACGTGGCCGGCATGGTCGACGCGCGCCGCGCGCGGTTGCTCGAAATCATGGAAGCCGAGAAGTCCGGCGATAACGGAGACGCCTGAGCGTCCCGCCGCCGAACGGAGGATTCACCTCAGATGGACGAAGGGTTCGATCTCCAGAAACTCCGGTCGCTCCGGAAGCTGACGCGCGCGATCGCGGAATCGCTGCGCTCGGAGCTCAGGGAACACCTGACCACGATGACGCTCCTGCTGCGCCCGCGCACGATCCTGGGCGATTTCGTCGAGGGCAGCGTCAAGGGCGAGGTCAAGGGCGCCGACGCGGCGTTCCGCGACCTTCGCAGCCGTTACGAGTCGGTCGCCGGAGGCCGGCCGTTCGGCCTTCCGAAGGAGCTCAATCCCCCGATCGAGATCCTCAGCTCCAACGTCGAGCTCGTTCCGCTCGAGTACCCGCACGTCGCGAAGTCGGGATCGGAAAGCAAGACGGTCACCGTGACGCAGCCGCTCACGTGGATCCTCACGTACTCGGGGCTCGCCCCCACGCGTCTCAGGGAACTGATGGCCGCGAAGATCCCCGACTCCGCGCAGGTGAAGGACGTGATCCTTCACGCGCTCGTTCTGGATACGGTGCTGACGAAGCAGCCAGGGCTTCTCGCGGTCTTCGAGGCGCTCCGATTCCCGGTCGTCACCCAGAAGCTCCCGGGTCTCGGCGAGCTTCCGGTCACGTGCATCTCCTCGAGCGTGCGGACCGTCCGCCCTCCGGACGACGTCCTGATCGAGAGCACGGAGATCTCCGGCCTGAATGCGTTCGAGGAGGTCGTGAACGCCGAGGACATCGTCGAGATGCAGGATCCCTTCCGTGAAAAGCTCCTCGAGGTCATCAAGGCGAACGCCCCGGAGGCGCTGAAAGGCTGAGGGTCGCCCGGAGGATTTCTGGGCCAGACACCCGCGGAGTACGCGAAACGGTATCGGACCTATCAGGTCAACGTCGGCTCACCGCCGAGAGGGGTGACGGTCGGGCTGAACTCCCTCCGCTACCGCAACGCCGCGCGGGAGGGCTTCACCAAGACGTCACCCGAGATGCTCGCCAAGGACGCTGTCGTCGGCAAGGCGGGGGCGGCCTGGACGACACGGATCCAGTCGGCGTTCAGCGGCAAGGGAAGCCCCGAGTCGATCGCGAAGGCGCTGGAGCTCGTGGCGGAGCACGAGCTGTGGGAAAAAGGCGGCATTCCCGAGATGGCGGCGCTCAAGACCCTGCCGCTGCCGATCGAGGAGAAGTTGCGTCGCTACTGCGACCGGATGTTCGGACTCGACTGCCTGGGGTTCGTCATCAACTACGTCCAGAGCCAGATGAATCTTCTCCTCGACAAGAGCCCGCTCTTCGCAGACCTGCATCACTTTCGAACCGCCCCCTTCACGCCCCGCATGACGTTGCTGAGCTTCCGGATGGGCGACATCGTCGTCTGGGACGAGCCGCCTCGACACATTGCGCTGATCGGCTCGTTGCAGAATCAGACGTTCGCGTTCCGCGTTCCGCTCGTCATGTCGGCGGCCGACGGGAACTTCGGGCCCGCGGGGCTCGTCCTCGACGACTTCACGTTGAAGGCCGACGGGGTTCCCGGGTCGTTCACGTTCGTCGGCAAGTTCGACTCTCAGAGGGTGCGCGTCTTCGGCCCGCCGATCCCGATCTTCTGAGAAGACCCGCGCCTCAGCTTTCGAGCAGCGCGAGCCGGGACACGCGGTCGAGGTTCAGGGCGATTCCCTTTTCCACGTCCGCCTCGAGTGCCGCCGTGGCGGGATCTTCCCGGAGGGCGGCCGCCATCGCGCGTTCGATCGCCGTCCGGTCTCGCGTCCCGTCGAGAAGCCCGAGGAAGGTCCTCACGTGGGGGTCTTCGAGCCGAACGCTTCCGTGCATGAGGTTCGTCACGTCGGGGAGGGTGCGGGCCTGGAGCCGTGCCAGTGCGCTCGCACGGGGGTGCTCCGAGACCCGCGTGACGAACGGGCAGGCCGTGCTCCGGAGCTCGCTCACGTTGGCCCCGTAGGAGGCGAGCAGCAGGCGGAGGAGCCGTGCCTCGTCCTCCGCCGTGGCGGGTCGCCCTCCGGCCGCGGAGAGTCGCGCGCGGGCGGCGGCGAGAAGTTCGGGGAACGAGATCCAGCGCGGCGAGATCTCTCCGAGCTCGAGAAACGCGGCTTTCGAGAGCGGGTGCGGCGTCGCGAGCTCCCGGTCCTTCTCGGCCACGAAGCTCAGGGGCTCGTCGGAGGCGACGTCGGGATGAGGGCCCTTCGGCCGCGTGTTCGCGCCGACGTACAGCGCTCGAAGGACCTCGGGATCGGGCTCTTGCCGGAGGGCGGTCTCCTCGCGGCAAAGAAGAGTCTGCCGGAAGCGCCGAAACGTGAGGAAGTCCCGGTACTGCTGCTGCAGGACGAGGTTCTCGGATCCCACGTCGAGGAGGAACCGGCCCGCAGGACTGTCGGCGTCCCAGACGGCCATGTCGCAGTAGTCGGCCTCCGAGAGGAACTTGAGGCGGTGACGGCCCGCGCGCTCGAGAAAGTCGACGAAGAGGAGCGGCTCGTTGACCTCGGCGAGGTCGTCGTGGAACAGGACGGCATCCGGCTGTTTTTCCTGGTGTTCGAGCGTCTCGGCCAGGATCGCCGAGAAGACGGGCCGCTTCGGTGCGGCCTCCGCAAGGAACCGGACGAGGCCCCGCGCCTGGCCGATCCTCTCGGCGGGTTCCTCCATGCCGCGCACGTGCCAGCGCATCATCTGTCGCATGGCGTTCCGGACGTGGCATCCGGGGAGCGCGTTGTAGCTCACGTACACGACGCCGTTCGGAGCGACCGCCTCGGCGGCGATCTCGAGGACCCTCTCCTGCACGGGCGGCGGAACCCACGAGTACAGGCCGTGCGCGACGACGTAGTCGAACGTCCCCAGGTCCGCCGCGTGCAGAAGGTCCGCGTGAAGGAGCGTGATGTTCGTCAGGCCGAGGGCGGCGATCTGCGCGCGGCCGTGCTCGACGGCCGAGCGCGCGGCGTCCAGGCCGACGAACGTGCCTCCCGGAAGGCCATAGGCCATCGGGATGAGGTTGGCCCCGTTCCCGCAGCCCAGCTCGAGCACGCGGCAGCTCCCCGGGGGAGCGGCCTTCAGGCCGTACAGGGCCGCGATCGTCGCGAGCCGGTCCGGATGGGTCTGGGAGAACGGCGACCCGGGATACGAGACCGCGTCGTAGGCGGTCGGCTCTTTTTCCGGCATGGGGGGACGCGATCATAGAACGGAGACTCGCCCGCAGCCGCGTTAGACTGCGGGCCGCAGTTCGAGGAGGCCGCGATGTCCAAGCGCCCGCCGTCCCACGACGTCGACGTGAGGCTGGGGAGCGGAACCCAGGCGTCGCCGGAACCGCTCGACCCCGAAACGCCGTTTCGCATCCTCGTGATCGGGGACTTCGGCGGCGCGGGCGCCGGCCCGCTCGCGGCGCGAGCGCTGCACGCCGTCGACCGGGACGTACTCGAGGAGGAGCTCGCACGTCTTCAGGCGGTCGTGGACGCGCCGCTCGGCGGCGGGCGCGGCGCGAAGATCACGCTGCGCGACCTCGACGACTTCCACCCGGACCGACTCCTCGAGCGGGTCGACACCCTGGCCGGGTTGCGGAGGACGCGCGAGCGGCTCGAGGATCCCCGGACGTTCCAGGAGGCGGCCGGGGAGATTCGCGCGTGGGCCGGCCCACCGCCCGAGCCACGAGAAAGAGCCGCCGCGCCGGCCGGCGCAGGGGACGACATCGTCGGCGAGCTCCTCGCGGGGGCCTCGCGCCGGGCGAAGGCCGCGGATACCGCGTTCGAGGCCGAACTGAAGGCGATCGTGCGGCCCCATCTCGCCCCGGAAGAGGACGCCGACCTGCCGCGCCTGAGGGATGCGGTGGACGAGGCGCGCTCGGGACTGCTCCGCGCGATCCTCCGCAGCCCCCGCTTCCGGGAGGTCGAGGCCGCGTGGCGTTCTCTCGACCTGCTCGTGCGCCGGATCGGGGACGAGGCCGTTCGCGTCTTCTTCCTCGACGTGTCGCGCGCATCGCTCGTGGAGGACCTTTCGAGCCACGAGAAGCTTTCCGGAACGGGACTCTTCCGGCGCCTCGTGACGGAGACGCTCGACACGCCGGGTGCGGAGCCGTGGGGAGCCGTCGTCGGGCTCTACGACTTCGGCCCGACGCTCGCCGACGCGGCGCTGCTGTCCCGCATCGCCAAGATCGCCCAGGCGGCCGGGGCTCCCTTCCTCGCGGGCGCCCGTCCGGAGCTCGTCGGCTGTGCGTCCCTCGCCCGGACGCCGGATCCCGACGACTGGAAGAAGCCCGAGGATGACGGGGCCGTCATCTGGGAGGAGCTGCGCGCTCTGCCGGAAGCCGGCTGGGTTGCGCTCGCGCTGCCTCGTCTCATGTTGCGCCTCCCGTACGGTGCGAAGACCGATCCGATCGAGGCTTTCCCCTTCGAGGAGATCCCGCACGCCCCGGAACACGAGGCCTACCTCTGGGGAAACGCGGCCCTCGCCTGCGCGCTCGTGCTCGCCGGCGCGTTCGAGCTGGGCGGATGGAACCTCAGGCCCGAGACGGCGGCCGAGGTCCAGGGCCTGCCCGCGCACGTCTTCAAGGACGGCCTCGAAATGCGGGTCACTCCGCCGTCCGAGGTCGTCCTGACTCTCCGCGCCGCGGAGAGGATTCTCGAGGCCGGGCTCGTTCCGGTTCTGTCGTTGAAGGGGAGCGAGAGCGTGCGCGTCGCGCGACTTCAGCCAATCGCGAGCCCGCTGCGCGCGCTCGCCGGGAGATGGCTGCGCTGACGGTGCCGGCTGCCGCTCAGGATTCGTGGGAAAGGGAGCGTCATGGCGAACTTCTTCGACGCGTTTTCCGGCAAGGACATCACGACCCTGCGCGTCACCAAGGGCTCGAAGTTCCGGATCGGCCTCTACGGCGGCGCACCCGGCGGGGTCAAACTGAACGTGACGACGGCCAAGGACGGAAGCGACGCGAAGGCGCCGGACCCCGCCGTCAAGTTCATTGCCGAGCAGGGCTCGTGGCGCCTGATCTACGAGATCGACTCGAACCGGATCCAGAGCGAGAAAGTGCGCGCCTGCTGGGACGGCAACGACTACTCGGCTCCCGTCGCGCTGACGCTCGGCGCCGGCGCCGGCGGCGGAAAGGCCGATGTTCGCCGGGCCATCGTCCAGCTCGCCCGCACCTTCGTTCCGAACGCGCATTACCTGTGGGGCACGGCCGGCAACACGCCGGGCAGCGGAGACGGGAATCCGGGCGGCGGCAAAATGGCGGCGGCCGTGATGCGTTCCCCCAGCCTGAACCCGTCCGAAACGGCAAAAGATAAGGTCCTCGGGGTGTGCATGGCCGTGCAGCCGCAGTTCGACGGTTACAACACCTGCGCCGGTCGCTCGCGGGGCAGGACCGGCAGCCTCGACGAGTTCCTCAAGGCCTGTCAGGCCAAGATCGACGCCGGCCAGACGGACCAGACGACGTGGCCCGGCGGCGGAGGCGGCAACCTGTATCCCCGCAAGTACCACTTTCGGGGCGACCTCGCGGGAAACGGCAACGTGGTCTGGGGCGAGTCCTGCGCGGGCGTCCGGCACTTCGACTGCGTCGGGCTGGTGAACTACTGCTACGGCAAGCACTGGTACAGGGGGGCGTTCGGTCTCGACATCAAGTTCTTCCGGAACCCGATGGCGGGCACGGTGTCTCTCACGGGAGAAAGCGACCTGATGGACGCCGACATCCTGATCAAGCCGGGCGACGTGCACATCGGCATGCTCTTCCGGAACGGCCAGTCGTGGTCCGTCGTCCAGGCCGAGAGCACCGAGATCGGCCTGACCGATACCGCGGTTTTCGACCCCAAGGAATGGGATCGCTACCGCATGCAGGACGCGTTCCTGGTGTAGCGTTCGACACCATGTCGATCGAGATCCGCCACCACGTCGCACACCTTCAGCAGGCGAACCCCCATGATTGCTGGGCCACGGCGATCGCCATGGTGATGGGGCGGCATTCGTCGGCCGGGGTCGATCACGTGAAGAACCTCACGCGGGCGCACGACATCGTGCCGGATCAGAGACCTTCGAAGGCGCGATGGTCGTCCCCGACTTCATCCTCGCGAGGCGGTAGGCGGGCGCCCTTCGGTCATGAACCGGCCTGGTCGTGGACGGCCGAAGCCGAGACACCCGGCGGGATGAAGACGCCGCGCGCCTCGTCGGCGGCCTGACGGCAGAAGGCGCTCATGAACGAGTCCGGAAAGTCGTCCGGACGACTCGCCCCCACGACCCATGTCTGGAACGCCGCCTCCCGGGCCGCCTGAATCATGCGGGTCGTCACCAGGTTCGCAAACGGACGGAACAGCGTGCTGTTCAAGAGCGTTTGTTCCATCTGCAGCTTTGTCGCTCGGTCGACGCTCGACCCGATCCACTCCCCCAACGTCTCGTCGATGAACGTCTCGACGAACTTGTCGAGCGCCTCCCTGCGGCCGGCGGGGTTCTTCTCGGCCACCTCGAACACCATTGCGGCGTCCACGGGGCGCTGTTTCAGCTGAGCCTCGGCCCGCACGAGGGGCCAGACGCACTTCGCGTACTCCTTGAGTGCCGCCATGAACGACTTCAGGAGAGCGGTCCGTCCCGCCTTGGCCGCCTTCCTCAGAGCAGCACGGATGCCTCGCTGCGTGATCTCCTCGGTCGCGGAGACAGCCGTCCCCATGCCCGCGAGAAAGAAATCCGGCGCGTGCTCGTCGACCCACCGGTAGATCGGCACGAGGCCCGCCGAGTTGAACTCCGTCAGGTTCTCGTCGATGTTCGGGCGAGTCCAGACGGCCGGTCCTCCCGGGGCGTCCTGGAGGATCTGCGCTCCACCGCGACCGGGCCGGCCTTCCACGACGGCCACCCGCGCAAGCTGCACGGTGCCATCGCCGCCGCCGGTCGGCGTGATGCTTCGTATCTTGTAGCCGACGGTCACCTCGTCCGAGTCGTTCACGAGGAGCGCCAGGATGATCCAGTAGCCGAGTTCAGGCCTCCGACCGAGGTCGCGCCAGTTCTGCGTGGCCCCGAGCAGGCTGCGGCGAATCGACTGGACCAGCACGCAGTCGCCCACTCGGTAGCACGGGTCCCCGTGACGCGGCGGAAAGGACATGTCGCTCGCGTCCGTGATCAGGTCCCCGTGAACGTCGTACTCGAAAACCGCGGGCAGACCGAGTCCGGACGGCGGGGGCATCCGGCCGGCCATCGAGGGCGGCTCGGCGCGTCCCGTCGGTGACCAGTGGTCGATGTACGCCCGCTGTGCGTAATGAGGAGCGTTTGGAGGAGGGGCCATGGCGTCACCTCCCTGAACATGCACTCCGGGCGGAAGTCAGGCGGATCATGTGACGGGGGCGGGTTCCGAACAAGGGCTTTCCGGAGCGGCTTCTAGGTCCAGCCCCAGAACAGCGAGTACCGCATCGAGGGGCGGCCGGCCTTGAAGGCCGCCGGCGAGGGAAAGATGAGCGGATCGCCGACGTCGAGCGTGGAATGCCAGTCGAACACGTACACGTGGTCGCCGGTCACGGTGACCGCGGTGGCCGTGTGATAGTCGTGCGGCGGGTCGCTGGGCGTGCGGTCCTGCGGGCCGGCGCTGACCAGAAACTCGTAGCCGGCCTTCCCCACGGCCGCCCTCAGGACACGCGCCGTGGTCTCGGCCACACCCGTGCAGGCCTGGCGGTCACCGAGACGCCGCCAGTAGTCCCGCGTGAGGTTTCCGGCTTCCGGGAATCCGGCCTTGTCCATCACGAACTTGTCCGCATCCGCCAGGCTCATGTTCCAGGCGTTGGCGAAGTTCCGCGCCGTGCCCGCGTGGCCGATTCCTCCGAAGACCTTGAAGGCGCTCACGCGCGGCAGCAGGAGGCGGCATTGTGCGTCGTCCCGCACCGCTTTCACGATCGCGTCGGCCATGCCACGGGTCAGACCGTATACGTCCGCCATCGTCCCCCCCTACGCCCGGCGCTTCTGCGGGAAGGCCTCGAGGTCTGCGAGGCGGCCCTTCCAGGTCCCGGCGAGAATGCCACGGAGGCGTGCCTCCCAGAGGGATTCCCGGTCGAGAGCCTCGAGCGCAGCCTCCGGGAGCCCCCGCGACAGATCGACTCCGCGGCACCATCGTGTTCCCTTCGCGAATTCCGATCGGCGCGTTTCCCAGGCCTTCCGGGCCTGCCGCTCGTCGGGCAGCGGCATCTCGTCGAGGAATTCCGCTTCGAACGAATCCGGTTCCGTGCCGTCGGCGGGTGGAACGACCGTGCGCCGGCCGGAGTCGACGTCCACACCGGTCAGCTTCGTGAAAGCCTGCCCGGCGAACGCGGACGCCGCGAGGTCGAGTCCCGCCATGGCGTGGAGGAGCGTCTCCACCCCCCCGGGGTGGCCGAGGACGCCGATCACACGGTAGCGCTCGGGGCCGGCACCGACATCCTTCACCCACGCGAGAACGAGCTGGAGATCCGCCGCGTCGCCCGTCGCGGCGACTAGGTACAGGGAGTCCGGGTCTGCGCCGTCCGAGCGCCTCCGGCCGCGGCGGACGTCGTCGAGCGCCCAGGACTGCCGGCACCAGAGGGCCGCTTCCCGTGCCGCCGAGCGCACACCGGGGTCCGGGTCCGAGAGGCCGCGCTCCCAGAAGGTCCGGGCCTGCGGGAGTGCGCAGAGGGCGGCGACGCGCCAGGCCTTGCGGCGGACGGCGGGATCCTCGGAGGCGAGCCAGGCTTCCTGCGCGCGGCCGTCGAGCCGCAGGCTGCCGCGCAGCGCGAGCGCCTCGGCCGCGGCGACGGAGCGGGGCGGCGGCGCGGAGGTGACGGCCCCCTGCAGGCGCGAGAGCAGCGCCTCGGACGGGCCGTGGGCGAACGCCTCCGCCAGTCCGTCGGCGCGCGGGCCCGTCGCGGACTCGAAAGCCTCCCAGACCCTGTCCGCGCCGCCTGCGACCTTCGAACGGAGGAGGCCAAAGCCCGCGGCGAAGGCCTCGTCGGCGTCCTCGCCTTCCAGCCCGGGCCGGACGAATTCCGAGAGCTCGTCGCCCGCGATCAGGAGGCCCGAGACGTGCGCCTCGATCCTCTCCTCGAGCCGGCCGAGGTCGCGCGGCATGAACCGCGGCGAGCGCAGCGCCCCGCGCCGCTGCCCCCAGAGGAACGCGAGCTCCTCGAAGTGCTCCTCCACGAGGTCGGGCAGGAACTTCAGCGGAGCGTCGGTCATGGTCGCCGCGCGGCCCTTCTCAATTGAGCGACACCGACCCGCCCTTGATGCGGTTCATGCGCTTCGCGTGAGAGACGAGGTCCTTGCCCTTGATGAGGATCTTCCCGTCGGCGCGGATCGTGATGGAACCCTCCCCGACGCGGAGGACGAGTCCCTTCCTGGCTTCGAGAAGAAGTTCATCGGGTACGCGGCCAGGCGCCCCGTTCCCGGCCTCCAGGCGACCGACGACGACGGCCCGGGAGCCATCGGGGGGCGTCCACACGAGGACGTCGTCGCCTGGAGCGACGCGAAGCGCTAACGAATCCGATGTGACGAGGAGATCGGCAGGGAAGGCGCTCTCCTCGTCCGAGAACGTCACGCTCACAGCACCGTGCTCGTCGACGGCGAGCACCTTCCCACGCGTCATCGAAAGCTGGCTCTTCGGAGTTGTCACGATCGTGTCCAATGTCATTCTCCTGAGGTCATGCGATCGAGTGCTCTGGTTCGATGAAGTCCAACGTGTGAAAGCCGGCGGCCAAGAGGCGATCGCGAAGTTGCTCGTGAACGAGAATCGCGCCGGTCGACTCGGCGAGACGGAAGATGAGTGCGCCGCGAGCTCTTGCCTCGTCGAGGACGAGGTGCTCGAAGTCGACGTCGACCACCGGGCCCCCGGGATGAACCGTCGCTTCCGATCGACTCATGTCCGCGGCGGCAACCAGCCCGATGATGTTCGCCGCCTTGTAGTTGCTGTACGTCTTTCCGCTGTCCGGGTCCTCGACGAGAGTCTCGTAGAAATCGATGTTGTCGACTCCGGACGCCCGCAGGGCCTCCACGAGATCATCGCGAAACAGAGGAATCTCGCAGCCCTGCAGCCACTCGGGCATCTCGGGTCCCTGATCGCCGGCGTTCGACTTGAGCCGCTCGAGCGTGAATCGCAGCGGTTTCGGCAGGTCGCGCTCGATCCGCGTTCCGAAGGACCAACCGACCCCTTTGATGAAGGGCCAGTCCTGGATCCACCGGCACGGATGCTTGGCTGAGGAGCGTCTGAGGACGAAGTACATGGCGACGCCCTTACAGGCTTCGGCGCCGGGTACGGTTACGGTCCTGATTCTTCATCCAGGACTCCGAAAACCCGGACGTGTAGAGGTCGTATTTCCAGTGCTTTGTGGGGAACGTCAGTCGGCTTCGGAGGTTCAGCGAGAGGCTGGCCAGACGGTTCACAAGCGTGTAAAGAGGCTCCTTCTTGGCCTTCTTCGTCTTTGCTGCTTCCGGGCACCACGGCACATCCTGGAATTTCTCGAGCTTGTCGTAAATCTGGTCGAGTTTCTTCCGCACGATTTCGTTGTAGTCGGTGTGGGCGTCGTGAAACTGCGCGCCCGAGAACTCGATCGCAGCGTCGACATACTCCTGGGCCGGGATGCCCGTGACCCTCTCGAACGTCTCCCCGTCCTCGCCCCACTGACTCTTGAGCCTCTTTCCCCTCTTCTTCCCCCGCTGGCTGTAGGCGTAGTTGCCGGTCAACCAGACGCCGTTCGTCGTGTTGTTGACGTCATACCCGACGTTTCCTTCGTCCTCTCCCTCGATCTGCAGTCCGTAGTCCGCATCGCGAAAGAGCTTGCTCTTCTGCAGGGAGGCGTCGCCGGGAATGAGGTGGTGCGCGGCGAACTCGACCGGGAGATCCTCCTCCCAGTCGTCGAACTGAACGCGGAGAGGGCTGGGATGTGTCGACGCGCAGTTCGTTCCGAGCGTGCCGGAGTTGTTTTCGTGCTCGATGCCTCCGGGAACCAGGCCGATGAGCGAATCTTCGTCGAAGTTCTGTTTCAAAACGTTCTTCTTCGACTTCGGCACGGACTTCTTCGTGCAGAAGTAGCAGTCTTCGTCGTGGTTATCGAGAAGAACGTCCACGCTTGCGCTCTCACCGAAGTCCGTCACACCGTCACCCCATGATGTTCTTTTTGTTGTGGAAGAGCTGGTCTCCCATCCGGCAGACGTTGTTGCCCTCGAACTTCACGTCGAAGGAATAGAGCAGGTACTCGCAGACGCTCATGTTGATGCTCGAGAGGATGCCGCCGGCGACGCCGGCCTCGTCGCCCGAGGAACGCATGTACTGCGCACCCTTGACCATCGGCATCGCGCCGTCCGTCGTGACGGTGTTGGGCCCCTGCGAGGTGTCCGAGGACATCCCGACGTTCGGGTAGGGGATCGGCACCGGGCTCGGCGCCGGCGGCGCCGGCGTCTTGCAGACGTCCGGAAACACGATGGACGTCCCGCCGCTCTGCTTGTGAACGATGCCGCGGAAGTTCGCGAACGTTGCGGCCATCAGGTTCCTCCCGCCGGCAGGATCGAAATGGCGGACCGAGGTCCGAAGTCGGACGAGGCGTAGGCGAGCGCAGGTCCGTTCGGGGCGTCGAGGCTCGCGAGCCCCGCGAGAAGAACCCCCGCTGCCGCTCCGGTGTCGCCGTAGCAGTCGGCCGGATGGTTCATCGCGTGCGCATCCTCGAAGGCGTCGCGCGAGCGCAGGAACGCGACGCCCCACTCCTTGGCCCAGTGGCTCTCGCCGTTCATCGACGACCACACCGACGCGAAGGGTCTCGGTGGCGGAGCGGCGCCGACGAGAGCCTGGACCGTCGCGGCGAGCCCCTCTCCCTTGTAGGTCTCCTTGCTCCCGAGGTGGCCCTTCTCGAAGCCTTCGGCCGGCTCCGACAGGGCGGCGAGCGCCCGGAGGCCTGCGGCAGCCGCGGCGCGCGGGCTCGCGAGGAGAAGGAACGCCGCGCCTTCGCCGGGGATGAAGCCGTCGAGGTGCGCGCCCGACTTAACGCGCTTCTCGAGATCGAGCGTCGCGAGCGTGTAGAGGTCGACGAACGAGTCGACGCCGCCCGCCACGGCGAACGGCGCCCTTCCCGAGCGCACGAGGGCCGCGGCGCGCCCGATCGCCGAGAGGCCGCCGGCGCGGCCGGTGCTCACGGTCGCACTCGCGGCGAGGTCGAAGGCGCCGGCGGACTGCGCAGCGAAGAGCTTGAGAAACCGGCCGGCGTCCAGCGGCCGCTGCCTCTCCGGCTCGGGGAGGGCGAGGACGATCGGCGGCCTCGCGCCGAGGCGCGCGGGTCCGAGGCACTCCGCGAGAGCCTTCGCGCCGAGGCGGAGCAGCCGGGCGTCGCGGATGCTGAGGCCGGCCGTCTTTGCGACGTCGGGCGCGAGCGCGGGGAGGCCGGCGTCGGGGACGAAGGCGACCGTGAACGGCTCGAAGCGGTGGTCGAGCCAGTCGATCTTCTCGAAGCGCATCGTCGCGGAGCGAACGGACGCGATCGTCTCGGCGGCAGAAAGTCCGACTGCCGTGACCATCCCGACGCGGGCGACGACGACGTCCGGCGCGGCCATCGTCTTCCTACGCCGCCCTCGAGACGATCGGCTCGACCTCGCGGACCTTCAGGAGCCGCTTGTCGCAGGGGAGTGCGGCGCGCCACACGAGGACGAGCCGCGACTCGTCCGGATGGAGGAGCACCGTGTCGAGGTTCGCAATCCGTCGTTCCACGCCTGAATCCAGGTGGAAGAGGACGTCGACGCGGCGAGCCGGGAGGGCGAACCTCAGGACGCCGGAGGGAGTCGCGCCGGCGATCTCCACCGGTTCTCCGCCTCTCAGGTAGCCGGGCACCTGCTGGTCCTCGGGGGCGACCTGCAGGAAGCGCGGGTCGAAGTCCTGCGGAAGGTAGGGCGCGCGGCTCTTCTGCCACGCCTCGTCGTACGTTCCGGCGTACTTCGGGCGCGGCTTCCAGTGCGGCGCGACGGCGCCGAAGCCCATCGGCGACGGCCGGTCGCCGGGCGAAGAGATGAGTTTCGCGGGGTCCTCGATGTTCGGCAGGGCGATTCCCTCGAGCTTCCGCCCGCTCATGCGCGAGCGGAATCCGGTTCCGACCGGGTTCCGGTCGTCGCCGTCGGTTCGGGGAGGGTCGCCCGCGGGCGGCTCTGTTCCTCCGAACGCGCGCTCCCAGACCAGTGGCATCCGTTCGAACGGCTCGGGGGCGGAGACGCGCGTGAGGACCGTTCCGCCCCACACGCGATCACCAAAGACGACGGCGCGCTTCTCGATCGGCCCGACCCGGAAGGACACCTCGGCTCGCGCCGCCGGCCTCCCTCCCGGCCCGTAGGCGTGGCCGAACAGGAGGACGTCGGTGCCGGGCTTGACGAGCCCGATGTCGGCAGGCTCGGCGATGCTCGTCTTGAGAGGGTCGCCGTGGAAGCGGTCCGTCACGACGATCGGCGTCTGCTTCTCGGCCTCCTCGACGCGCGGGCCGAGGGTGAACGTGCCCTTGACGACCGCGTACAAGGTTTCGACGCCGTCCGGATCGGGCGACGAGAACAGCGTCGCGGCGAGGCGTGTGCGGTTCTTCAGCTGGAGCATGGCTGTTCGTCCCGCTCAGTTCTGCGAGATCTTGCTTCCCTTCATGACGACGTCCCCGTCCGCCTTGACGTTGATCTTCCCGCTCCCCACGAGCTTGATGTCCTTCCCCTTGATCGTGATGGTCCCGTCCTTCTTCATGATGATGCTTGCGTCACCCGTCTGGAGCTGGATCTGGTCGCCCGCGATCAACGCGAAGCTCTTGCCCACCTGGATCTCGTCGTTCTTTCCGACCTGGGTCGTGGCGTTACCTCCCACCTGGAGGGCCGCGTTCTGCCCGATGGCGGTGGTCCGGGACGCGCCGACCGCCACGCTCTCGCTCCCGCCGACCGCCGTGGACCGGTTCGCGCCGATCGAGATCGACTCGTTCGCCCCGACGGTCTCCGTCCGGTTCGCGCCGATGGTGATCGTCTCGTTGATTCCGACCATCTCGGTCCGGTTGCTCCCGATCGTGATCGTCTCGTTGTTGTCGACGGTCTCCGTGCGGTCGTGCTTGACGTGCGTCGTCTCGTCGTGGTCGATCGTCTTCCTGCGGTCGTGCCCGACCCAGTGCGTTTCGTCGTTCTCGACCTCGATGTCCTGGTTCTTCTCCGCGTGGATGAAGAGCTGCTCGTGCCCCTTCTTGTCCTCGAAGCGGATCTCGTTGAAGTTCGCGGGAGTTCCCTGGAGGCTGCTCCGGCTCTTGATGCCGCTCTGCGTCTTGTGCGCGGGCAGATCGTAGGGCGGCATGCATTCGGCGTTGTAGACGCTGCCGACGACGATCGGCTGGTCCATGTCGCCCTCGAGGAAGTCGACGACGACTTCCTGGCCGATGCGCGGGATGTGGATCATTCCCCAGCGCTGTCCGGCCCACGGGGTCGCGACTCGGACCCAGCAGGAGCTGTCGCTGTTGTTCTTGCCCTCGCGGTCCCAGTGGAACTGCACCTTGATACGCGAGTACTTGTCCGTGAAGATCTCCTCGCCCGGAGGGCCCACGACGACGGCCGTCTGCGTTCCCTTGACCGTGGGGATCGGGGTGACGCGGGGCGGCCGGAAGGGGAGGGCGACCGGGAAGCAGGTGAAGCGGTTCTGGTAGGTGAAGCCGCCTCCGCCGGAACGCAGGTCGGCCGCCTCGGACGCCGCGTGCTCGACCTCGTAGACGACCCACGGGCCGTCGCCGTCGAAATGGCGCTCGAGCGTGAACTTGTGGCCGGAGACGACCTGGCGGCAGTTGCTCGTGGCGTGGACGAGGACGCTGGCGGCCGCCTGCTCCTGCATGCGCAGCTCCACGGTCCGCTTGTTGTCGTCGAAGACCTTCTGGATGTCCGCCGGACGGTCGCCGCCGCCGGGCTGGATTCCGTCGAAACGCTGGGCGTACCCGCCGGGGAAGTCGTACAGCTCGAGCTTCGCGTTGGCGCCGAGCTTCAGCTTGTGGCTCACCTTTCCGGCGGCAACCGCAGCCTGGATCGGGAACTCGGCCTCGAGATGCTGCTTGTGGTTCAGCTCGAAGCAGTGATCCCACAACTTCACCTTCGAGGACTTGAGCTCCTGGGACTTCTCCCAGGCGTGGACGCGGTCCTCCTCGCGGCTGCCTCCCCCGACGGCCTCGAAGATCAGATTCGCCTTTCCGGGAAGGTCCGAGTGGCTCGCCGGAAGGTTTGCGACGACCATCTTGTGGCTGCCGTCGCTGTGCTTGAAGAAGTAGTAGATCCCCTCCTCTTCCATCAGGCGGCTCGCGAACGCGAAGTCCGACTCGCGGTACTGCACGCAGTAGTCGCGCGGCTCGAACGTTCCCTGGAGCTCCCAGGCCATCTCGAAGCCGGCAAAGACCTTCTTGAGGATGTCGGGAACCGTGATCTGCTGGAAGATGCGGCTCTGCGTCCTGCGCGACAGGAGGAACGGCTCCGGGACGAGGTCGAGCGTGAAGCGCGTAAACGTGGCGTCGCGAGCGCCCTCGGCGACACGCAGGCAGGTCCCGTTCACGTGGCGTTTCGCCCCGCCGGGGAGGTCGATCTCGGCGGTGACCTTCTGGCCCAGCAGGGCGTCGAACACGACCTGCTTGGCCTTGTCGTTCTCGGCGACGCACTCGAGCCGGAACAGGAAGGGCCTCGAGATCGCTTCGTGTCCCGAGAAGCCATTCAGGAGCAGGACGTCGGGGCCGAGCGGCGTCGTGACCTTGAGCCGGCGGCCGGACTGGGTGTATGGCACTCAACACCTCCGGTTGTTTCCGGACGAGGCGCAAGAATAGCGCAGCGGGACCTCTCGACGTTCAGCCGCCGATGATCACCGTCGTGCAGCCCATCACGATCTTGTTCGGCGGGCCGATCGCCTCGACGACCGTATCGCCTTGCCGGCAGGCGGGCGCGTTCTCGATCGAGACCGTCGCCGAGCCGTCGATGACGACGCCCGGCCCGTGCGGGGGGATGGGCCAGGGCGTCGCGCACACGTGGATGCTCGCCCCTCCCGCTGCCGCAGCGGCGATCGTCGCGCTCATGGCGGCCGCGGACGACGCCTTCAGGGTCTCGGCGGCCAGTCGGGCGGCCGTCGCCGCGGCGACCGCGGCCGGGGCCGCCGGAGTCCCGGCTGCCGCGACGGCGGCGGCCTGGGCGGCGATGGCGATGTTCTCCGCTGTCTTGATGGCGGCCTCGGAGGCCTGTTGCGCCGCCACCAGCCCCGGCGCCGCGGCGAGCGGGATCCCTTTCCACGCCGGCAGGTTCCCGATCAGGACGGTCAGGGCCGGAGGACCCCCGGTGAGGACCGGCGGGACGTGGACGACGGCGTCTGTGAGGCGGGCTGCGGGACCTTGAGGCATGTCGATTCGTGTCCTTGATGGGTCAGAAACGTTGAAAGGCGTCTCGTCGGCGCAGGACCTGTACCTTGCACGGCACGGCACCGGATTCGACCGTCAGGACGCCGGCCGTCCGGGTCGCGTTGATGAGGCGAAGAGCCCCCGGCATCGGAGCGGGTCCGAACGCCCCCTCCGAAGCGCCCACGACGATGCCGTACGCGAAGCGCGCGGTCGAGGATTCGACGGGCTCCACCGGCGAATCATCCTGCCGCCGGAAGTAGCACGAGTACTCCTGAACCGGAACGGGGAAGGACATCTGCTCGCGCAGCACCGCGCCGGGCGCGATCGCGGTCAGGCAGGGCTCGATCGTGACGAGGACCTTCCTCCCGACCGGGTAGGGAAGCTGCCGGCGCGCGAGCCGAAGCTCCCCGTTCTCGAAGCAGACCCAGGCGGGGCTGTCGGGTTCGCCGATGCTGCCCGAGGGCGCGTAGTCCCACAGGACGTTGAAGACGTGGATGGTCTGCGCGCTCGAATTGGAGACGGTGGTCTCGACGACGAGCCGCGCCGCCTCCGCCGTCACCGTCAGGCCGACGCGCAGCTTGTCGCGGACGGCCTCCGCGGCGGGGCTAGTTTGGCCTTCGGGCATTCGTGACTCCCGCGCGGTCGTGACCCATCATGTCGTTCCACCCGCTCCTTGTGACGTCGCTTCCTCAGAGGTTGTGATGGTCGAATCGTCGGGGAAGGCCGCGCTCGTCACGATACGTGTTCTCTTCATCCGTCGTCGCTTTTTCTTCCTTGTTGTCGAACTGGCGGCCGTCGGGCTGAGTCGGCAACGCCGTGGCGTCCTGTTGTCCCTGAACGCCGTGTTCGGTGTGCCCCAGCTCGTGGAACAGGATGTCGTCGGAAGGCACCGTCCCGGGCGGAGTCAGCGGGTGGGCCGGGTCGGGCCCGACCGTCGGAGGCTTGAAGTCCGGGTTGTACTGCACCGTCGAATCCGAACCCTTTCCGGTGCCGGTTCCCCCGCCGAAGGCCGGTGCCCCGGCCTTGGCGGCGTCGTTGTTGTTGGAGGAGATCTCCTGCGCGTTTGCTCCGTTGTCGATCCGCTCGATGTTCACGGTGTGGCCCGAGTCCTCGATCTTTCCCAGTCGGGCCTTGCCGGAAGGCGTCGAGGAGATGGCGCCGAGGTCATCCAGTACCTTGTCGGTGAATTGCGGATCCTTGGATGACGGTTTGATCGTGATGGAATTGCCGACGCTGACCGAGCCGTCGTCGTTGCGGAACACCGGGGACGTCTTGCCGCCTCCGATGTCCAGACCGGAACCGTTGTAGGCGTTCCAGTGTTTCCGGCCTCCTCCTCCTCCCTTGTAGGGTCGATCGAGATAACCCGGTTCGCCGGTGTCGCAGCCACCTGCGTCCAGAGGCCCGTCGATGTCCGGGACCGGCGCGGGCGGCGCTCCTCCGCCGCCGTTGATGCGCGTCAGCGTCCCCTGGATCGTGACGCCCGAGCCGTCGATGCGCACGAAGTTGCCGCCGACCCGGAAGATCAGCTCGCTTCCGCCGTCCAGCACCATGCGTTTGGCGTTGGCCTCGATACGGACGGCGCCGACCCGGATGTCGGCCGCGGTCCCGAGCTTGATGTTGCCCTTGGCATAGGCGTCGATGTCGGAGTCGACCTCGAGGTACCACTTGCCCTTCGCATGCAGGTTGTAGTCGCCGCCGATCGTGTGGAGCTGGTCGCCGCCGACACTGATGGAACTCGTGCCCCCGATGCATTCGTACTTGTTCTTCTTCACGCGAACGTCCATCCGCCGCTGCGCGTGGAGGAACACGTGTTCCTTGCCGTAGGTGTCGATGTACCGCAGTTCGTTGAAGTCCATGTTGCCGCCGTCTCGCGTCGACCGCGACTTCATGGTGGAGTACGTCTTGTACTTCGGCAGTTCGTATGGAGGCATGCAGTCCGCGTTGTAGAGCCCGCCGATGACGATCGGCTGGTCCATGTCGCCTTCGAGGAAGTCGACGACGACCTCCTGGCCGATGCGGGGAATGTGGATCGCGCCCCAGCGGTGGCCGGCCCACGGGGTCACGACCCGGATCCAGCACGAGCTGTCGGAGTCGTACGCGCCCTCGCGGTCCCAGTGGAACTGCACCTTGATGCGTCCGTACTTGTCCGTGAAGATCTCTTCGCCGGGCGGGCCCACGACGACGGCGGACTGCGTCCCCCGGACGGTGGGAATGGGAGTGACGCGGGGCGGCCGGAAGGGCAGGGCGACCGGGAAGCAGGTGAAGCGGTTCTGATAGGTGAAGCCGCCTCCGCCGGAGCGCAGGTCGGCCGCCTCGCTCGCCGCGTGCTCGACCTCGTAGACGACCCACGGGCCGTCGCCGTCGAAATGGCGTTCGAGGGTGAACTTGTGTCCGGAGACGACCTGGCGGCAGTTGCTCGTGGCATGGACGAGGACGCTGGCGGCCGCCTCCGACTGCATCCGGATCTCGGCGGTCCGGAGGTTCTCCTTGAAGATCTTCTGGATTTCGGACGGCTCTTCGCCGCCGCCCTTGTTGATTCCGTCGAAGCGTTGCGCGTAGCCGCCCGGGTAGTCGTAGAGCTCGAGCTTCGCATTCGCGCCGAGCTTCAGCTTGTGGCTCGCTTTCCCGGCGGGGACCGCGGCTTCGATCGGGTACTCGATTTCGAGGTGCTTGTGGGGCAGCTCGAAGCTGTGGTCCCAGAGCATCACCTTGCCCGATCGAAGCTCCTGTGACTTTTCCCAGGCCTGGACGCGGTCCTCCTCGCGGGACCCGCCCCCGACGGTCTCGTAGATGAGCGCGCTCTTCCCCGGGAGATCCGAGTGGCTTCCCGGCGTGTTCGCGACGACCATGACGTGGCTGCCGTCGCTGTGCTTGAAGAAGTAGTAGATGCCTTCTTCCTCCATCAGGCGGCTCACGAACGCGAAGTCGGACTCGCGGTACTGCACGCAGTAGTCGCGCGGATGGAACGTTCCGGTGATCTCGTAGCTGACGTCGAAGTCCTTCAGGACTTCCTTGAGGATGCTGGGAATCGAGGCCTGCTGGAAGATCCGGCTCTGCGTCTTGCGTGACAGGAGGAACGGCTCCGGGACGAGGTCGAGCCTGAAGTGCGTGAACGTGGCGTCCCGTGCGCCCTCCGCGACCCTCAGGCAGGTTCCGTTGACGAAGCGCGGGGCGCCTCCGGGGAGGGCGATCTCGGCGGTGATCTTCTGGCCGAGGAGAGCGTCGAACACGACTTGCTTCGCCTTGACGTTCTCGGCGACGCACTCGAGCTGGAACAGGAAGGGCCTCGAGACGGCCTCGTGTCCCGAGAACCCGTTCAGGATCAGGACGTCGGGGCCGAGCGGAGTCGTGACCTTGAGCCGTCGGCCGGATTGGGTGTAGGGCACTCGGCGCTCCTCAATCCCGCCCGGACCGGTCGCAGGAATTCGCTTCGGAAGTCTCGCGGTCGGGGCGCGGGCCCGGGGGCCCCATCAGTCGAACTCGTAGCGGAAGCCCCCGCCGTCACCGACGCTGATGTGAACGCGCGACATCGTCCGGCCTTCGGCCATCCGGGCGAGGAACTCGCCCGACATCTCCGGGAGGACGGTCCGCGTCAGGATGTGGTCCACGTTGCGCGCACCGCTCTCGACTTCGTGGCACCGCGCGACGATCTCGGCGATGACCTTTTCGTCGTAGCTGAATGCGGCGCCGTGGTTCTCCCTCAGCCGGCTGCCGATCCGCCCGAGCTGCAGCTTGATGATCTCTCGCATGACCTTGTCCGAGATCGGGTAGTACGGGACGATGACCATGCGACCGAGCAGCGCGGGTTTGAAGATCTTGTTCAGCTCGGGCTTGATCGCCTCGACGAGCTTGTCCGGTTCGGGCGCCGTCTCGGGATCGGCGCAGAGCTTCATGAGGGTGTCCGTGGCGGCGTTCGACGTGAGCAGGATGACGGTGTTCTTGAAGTCGATTTCGCGGCCTTCGCCGTCCTCGAGCATTCCCTTGTCGAAGACCTGGTAGAAGAGCTCCATGACGTCCGGGTGCGCTTTCTCGACCTCGTCGAGGAGGACGACCGAGTAGGGCCGCCGCCGCACGGCCTCGGTCAGGACACCGCCCTCGCCGTACCCCACGTACCCCGGAGGCGAGCCCTTCAGCGACGAGACGGTGTGCGCCTCCTGGTACTCGCTCATGTTGATCGTGATGAGGTTGTGCTCGCCGCCGTAAAGCGTCTCGGCGAGCGTGAGGGCGGTTTCGGTCTTGCCGACTCCGCTCGGCCCCACGAGGAGGAAGACGCCGATCGGCCGGCGTGGGTCCGTCAGGTTCGCCCGCGCGGTGCGGATCCGGCTCGCGATCGCCTCGAGGGCGTGGGACTGCCCGATGACGCGCTGCTCGAGCCGGTCCTTCAGGGAAAGGACGGTTCGAATCTCGTCCGTCAGCATCTTTCCGACCGGGATCCCCGTCCAGCCGGAGATGACCTCCGCGATCGTCTGGGACGTGACGCAGGCCTGCATGAGCGGCGATTCGCCCTGCAGCTTGTCGAGCTCCGCATTGAGCGCACCGAGCTCGGCCTTGAGGGCCGCCGGGTCGGGTGTCGGGCCCGCGGGGACCGCGGCCGCGGCCGGGGCGGCGGTTGCAGGGGCGGGCTTGGCGCCGGGTCCCGCAGCCTTGGCTGCGGGCGCCTTCTTGGGGGCCGCGAGGTCCTCGAGCGTCGACCGGATGTCGCGGATCTTTCCGATCAACTCGCGCTCCTTGTCCCACTGCGCCTTCAGCCGGCCGAGGCTCTCTTCGGCGGCCGCCTTTCGCGCGGTGAGTTCGGCCAGGCGCTCCTTGTGGTCGGTGCCGACGGCCTCCTCGCGCGCGAGGACCTCGATTTCTGCCGCGCTGTGGTCGATCGCCCGCTGCGCGTCCTCGACCGCCGGGGGCGTCGCGGCCTGGCCGATCGCGACACGTGCGCATGCCGTGTCGAGCACGCTGACCGACTTGTCCGGGAGCTGGCGGCCCGAGATGTAGCGGTGAGAGAGTCGGACGGCGTCCTCGACGGCCTCGTCGAGGATGCGCACCTTGTGGTGGTTCTCGAGAGGCTCGGTGAGGCCGCGCATCATGATGATGGCGGTTTCCTCGGTCGGCTCCTCGACCTTCACGACCTGGAAGCGCCGCGCGAGCGCAGCGTCCTTCTCGAAGTACTTCTTGTATTCGGCCCAGGTCGTCGCGGCGATCGTACGCAGCTCTCCGCGGGCAAGAGCCGGTTTCAGGAGGTTCGCGGCATCGTTCTGCCCGGCCTGGCCGCCGGCCCCGATCATCGTGTGCGCCTCGTCGATGAAGACGATGATCGGCTGCGGCGAGGATTTCACTTCCTCGATGACCGTCTTGAGGCGGTTCTCGAACTCGCCCTTGATCCCGGCGCCGGCCTGCAGGAGTCCGAGGTCGAGGGTCCTCACGGCGACGTTCTTCAGAGGGCCCGGAACGTCGCCCTGGGCGATGCGGAGCGCGAATCCCTCGACGACGGCCGTCTTCCCGACGCCGGCCTCTCCGGTGAGGATCGGGTTGTTCTGCCGACGGCGCGTGAGGATGTCGATCACCTGGCGGATCTCGAAGTCCCGTCCGAGGATCGGGTCGATGTGGCCGGACCGCGCGCGCGCGGTCAGGTCTACCGTGTACTGATCCAGCGCCTTCGTGCGTCCGGGGACGCCCGACGGCCCCGCCGCGTCGCCGGCCGGCGCCTCGCCGAGGAGGGCTGCGTCGCGGTCCTCGACCGAGCCCGAGACGATCTTGTCGAATTCCTTCCGGAGCGCCTCGACGGAGATCAACGCGAGCTCCTTGGAGATCTCGCGTGCGAGACGGGCAAACTCGTCTTTCTCGAGAAGGGCGAGGAGGATGTGTCCCGAGCGAACCCGGGAGGCGCCGAAGTCGATCGAGCCGACGAGCCAGGCTTCCTCGACGAGTTTCGGGAGACGGGGGGAGAGCGACGGGGTGCGGGTGTTGCCCGTCTTGAGACGGTCGAGCGATCGGACGAGGTCTTTCGCGAGCCGGGACTCGTCAACCTCGAACCGGCGCAGGATCCGGTGGAAGTCGGTGTCCGGCGTCTCGCCCAGCTTGACGAGCAGGTGCTCGACGTCGACGTCGTAGTTCGTCCGGGACAGGCAGAGCCCGGCGGCTCCCTCGAGCGCGTTTCGGCAGGTGTCGTTCAGTCGGCCGATGAGGGATTTCAGGTTTGCGCCCATGGTGGCCTTCCTCTCGAGAATCTGGAATGAGTCTGTATCCTAATTCATGGACTCGAGGATCAGGTCCGAGGCGTCGGCGGGGGCCGGGGCGCTCTTGAGCCACGTCGTCCACCCGAGCATGGGAGGGACCGCGGCGCCGGACCTCAGGTGACACTCGGGGATCTCTTCCTTCTTCAGGACGGGTTGCACGTCGAAGTCGTATTCGACACCGACGAGGAACCTCACGAGGTCGTTCAGCGGCCTCCACGCGTTTCCGCGCGGCAGAAACTTCTGGAAGGAGGCGAGGCTCAGCGGACCGAGCCGGATCCGGAATCGGGACTGGTTGTTCCAGACGTGGTCTCCGCAGACGAGATCGACGCCGAGCCGGCTGTTCCGGGACCCGAGCCGGGACCTGTCCTCCGGCTCGAGGTCGAGCCACTGGCCCACGAACTGCCGGTTCGCGACGGGGACGCCGAAGTAGTCGCGGAGAATGCCCACGAGCGCGCTCGACGAATGCGGCCGCTGCGCCACGAGGCCCGCGTAGTGGAGCAGCGCGTCGTCGGGGACGCTCTGGCGGGCGCGGAGAGAGCCCGTGCCGAGGCCGATGAGCGCGAACAGGCCCTCGACGAAGGGATCGTCGCCGCCGCTTTCGTACACGACGGGGAAGCGGTACTTCTGCCAGGCGCGATGGAACAGGGAGAGGAAGCGGTGGTTGAAGAGGTCGAGAAACTCCCAGAGCGCGTAGTCCTTGTACCGGACCCGTTCGATGAGGAGTTCGGTGTACGGTGTGGGCAGGACCCCGAGCGGACCCGTCGTCCCCCCGATCGCGACGGTGACTTCGGGCGGACGGTCCGGATCCGTCGCGTCCGGGCGGAGCTCGAAGATCTCGCTCGGCGGGAACTCGAGGGTGGCGCGCGTCCGGAAGCGCGCGATCTCGCGCGCCGGGGGCCCGTCCTGTCCGACCGGAGCCCTCGACGGCGAAAGCCTCGACAGGAGCCGGACGGCCTGGAAGAACCCAAAGTGCTCGGGGCGCGTCCGGAGGCGTTCGGTCATTTCGTCAAAGGACGATCTGGTCGCCCGTGCGCGGAGGCCAGCGGCGCATGACGCCCTCTCGCTGCTTCGTCGACGCCACGAGCTGGCTGAAGGAGTTCACGGACGCGTAGAGCGAGAGGAATCGCTCGAGCACGGACGCGAAGAGGTAGATGCCCGAGCCGACGAAGTTCTGCTCGTCGAATTCGATCGAAACCTCGAGTCCCCGCACGAACCCCGGGTGAATGTCGCGGAGCGGCCGGACGACCCGGCGTGCGGAGAGCCTCGAAATCCCGTCGATCTGCTGCCGGGTGACCGACGAGTCGGCGATGTCGTAGAGCCGCAGGATCTCCCGCAGAGCCTCCGGGCCCTTCTCTCCCTCGCGCTCGACGAGAGAAAGGACGTTCAACGCGAGATGCGAGATGAGCCTCCAGTGCGCGCCGCGCCGGAGCGGAGGCCGGAGGCTCGCGGTGGGCTTCACGAGGCTTCGGATCGCGGTGAAGACGCCAGGCCCCTCGAGCTGGAAGTCTCCGTCGGGATTGCCGAACGGGAGGCGCGCCGGGAGATCGCGGTTCGAGCACGTCGTATGCACGGTGAGGGTGTCGGTGTCCGGCACGCTCGGGTCGAAGTTCATGTCGACGAGCGTGAGGTACACCTCGGTCCCGTCGTCGTCCTTGCGCTCCGAGGGGCGTCGGTTCGCGTGCCAGAACGCGTCATGGCCCGTGCGCTCCGTGTTGTGACGGAACGCGAAGAACGGCTGGTATGCGCGCACGGTCTCGAGGTCCGCGGCCGTGGACGTGACGCTGTCGACCGACCAGACCTCGTGCGCGCCCGGCCGCCGGAGATTCGGGATGACCCGGTACTCGTGGCTGAGGTGCGTCACGCGGATGGGCTCGGCCATCTGAGAGAAGAGATTGACGATCGGGGTCGTGTGGAGCCGGAACGTCTGCGCGGAGACGCTCCGCTCCGCGGCGAACGGACGGCCGAGGAGGATCCGAACGTCGAGCGTGTCCGTGAAGCCGCGGCCCTGGAGGCGGTCGAGCCCGTCGAGATCCACGAAGAGGAACTTCTCCGGGAAGGCGAAGTACTCCTGGAGGACGCGGTATCCCCGGAACAGGCGGTCGGGCGTCGGCAGGAGCGTCTCGTCGTCGCCGAAGCCGACCGGGCGGAGCGCCTCGGGGCCGAGGACGATCGCGGCGGAGTCGGGAGCCGCGGCCTGGGGCCTCAGCTCGACGGCGAGCGCGTCGTTGAAGAGCAGCTCGTAGAGCGCATGGACGACCTTGCCCTCGCCCTGGAGGTAGAAACGGAGCCTGGAGAGCGGGCGTTCCTCGCCGTCGGACGTCTTCTCCTTCAGCTCGGAGAGTGCGGCGCCCCCCAGGATGCGCAGGTCGAGATGGAGCATCGTCCGCGCGTCCCGGCCGTCGATCGTGACGGCGGGCGCCTGCTCGAAGCGGGCCGCCTTCACTTCGACGGGCCAGATCGTGACCGGATAGGCGGTCCGGAAGCGGCACGGGATCCCGTCGACGGGGGCGGACGCGAGCGTCGAGCCCTTCGCGATGGTCTGCCCCGTCTGGAGGCTGACCTGCTCGGGGTTGAGGACGAACTGCGCCACGGACATCGACGGTACGGGAGCGAGGAAGGTGGGGTACAGGATGCCGAGGAGAGATTCCGTGACCTCGGGGAACTCGTCGTCGATCTTGAGGCGCACACGCGCCGCGAGGAACGCGAACGCCTCGAGGAGCCGCTCGACATGCGGGTCTTCGCACTTGTCGGGCTCGAGCTGGAGGCGGGATGCGACCTTCGGGTACTTGTCGGCGAACTCCGCTCCCATCTGGCGAAGGAAGCTCAGCTCGCGCTCGTAGTACTCCAGGAGCTCGCTGCGCATCAGTCGCCCTTGACGGCGAAGTTGCCGCTCCCGATCTGAAGCGTCGTGTCGAACGAGATCGGCTCGGGAACGGGGTCGACCCGCAGACGCGCCTCGATCCGGAAGCGGAAGGCGCGCTCGAGCACGGACGCGCTCGCGACGCTGACGACGACGTCCTCGAGTCGTGGCTCGAACCGCCGGAGCGCGGCTTCGACCGCGAGTGTGAGGTTGTGCTGATCGCCCGAGTTCTTCACGCTGACGTTCGAGAAATCCGGAAGACCGTACGCGAGCAGGGAGTCGGAGAGAAGCGGCAGCTCGGTGGGCACCTCGAACGCCCGGCGGGTGTTGAGGAGCCATTCGAGGTCGCGCTTGAGGGCCTGTTTCACCTGGCGAATGGCCTTCGAGCGCGACGTCGGGGGCTCGGCCTTCACTTCCGGCTCGAAGTCCACCAGCCGGTCGAGGACCGACAGGTTGATCCGGATCTCGTCCACGATCCTCGACATGGTGACTTGCCGGGGCGGATGCCGGAGGCCGGCGGCGATGCGCCGGCCTCCGGTGTTCCGTCCTTACTTTCTCGTCGGAGCCGGCAGCTCGGCCACCAGCCGCAGGGACACCGACAGCTCGTCGAGCTGGAAGTGCGGCCTGAGGAAGGCGATCGCCTTGTAGACGCCGGGCTTCCCCGCGACCTCCGCCACCTCGATCCGCGCCTCGCGAAGCGGGAACTGCGCCTTGACGGCCGGCGACGCCGTGTCGTCGGGCGTGATGTAGTTCGAGATCCACTTGTTGAGGAAGAACTCGACGTCGGCGCGCGAGGCGAAACTGCCGATCTTGTCGCGCATGATCGCCTTGAGGTAGTGGGCGAAGCGGGACACGGCGAAGATGTAGGGGAGCTGCGTCGAGAGACGCGCGTTCGCGTTCGCGAAGTCGGTGTCGTACTTCTTCGCTTTCTGGGCCGACTGGCCGCCGAAGAACGCCGCGTAGTCGGTGTTCTTGCAGTGGACGAGCGAGATGAACCCGAGATCCGAGAACTCCTTCTCGCGGCGGTCGGTGATCGCGATCTCGGTCGGGCACTTCAGGGCCACGTCGCCCTCGTCGGTCTGGAACGTGTGGGCCGGAAGCCCCTGTACGAGGCCGCCGCCCTCGACCCCGCGGATTGCGACGGTCCAGTTGTAGAGGGCGAACGCCTCGGTCAGGCGCGTCCCGTAGGAGTAGGCGGCGTTCCCCCAGAGGTACTTCTTGTGGTCCTTGCCGTCCACGTCCTCCTCGAAGTCGAAGCTCTCCGTCGGGACCGTATCCTTCCCGTAGGGAAGGCGCATGAGGGTGTGGGGGAGGGTGAGGCCGACGTAGCGCGAGTCCTCCGAGTCGCGGAAGGAGCGCCACTTCGCGTACTCCGTCCGGTCGAAGATCTTGGCGAGGTCGCGCACTTCGGTCAGCTCGGTGTAGGACTGCCAGCCGAACATCTCGGGCGAGGCCGCCGAAATGAAGGGCGCATTGGCCGCGGCCGCGACGCCCGAGATCTTCTCGAGGAGCGACATGTCCTGCGGGTGGTTGCCGAACTCGTAGTCCCCGATCAGGGCGCCGAACGGCGCGCCGCCGAATGTTCCGTACTCCTCCTCGTAGATCTTCTTGAACAGCGCGGACTGGTCGAACTCGGCGGCCCGCTCGAGGTCCTTCAGGAGGTCCTTCTTGGACACGTTCAGGACCCGGATCTTGAGCATCGTCGAGGTCTCGCTCTCGAACACGAGATGGTGGAGCCCGCGCCAGCTCCCCTCGAGCTTCTGGAAATCGGCGTGGTGCATGATCTCGTTGAGCTGCGCCGACAGGAGCTTGTCGATCGCCGCGATGCGCGAATTGATCGTGTGCTCGAGGTCCTTGGAGAGAACGACCTGCCCCTGAAGAGCCTGCTGGACGAACTCGGCCAGCATGTCCTTCGCGTTGTCGACCTGGTCGGCGCGCAGCGCGAGGCGTCCGCTCTCGAGAATCTTGTTGAGAAGACCGCCCTCCTGCTCCTGGACGACCGACTCGGCCTTCTTCTCGGGGTTCTTACTCATGGGGTTCTTCCTTCTTCGGCTCCTCGTCCGTCACGACGCCGAGCTGCTTGCCGAGCTGCTTCTGGGCGTTCGGGTCCTTCAGAAGATCCGTCAGCATGGCCTCGAGCTTGTCGTTCCCGTCGGTTTTCGAAAGGATGTCGCGAAGCTTCTGGCGGGCTTCGACGAGCTTCCGGAGAGGCTCGACCTGCTGAACGATGCGATCGGGCTCGAAGTCCGTCATGTTGTTGAACTTCATCTCGACGTTCATCTTGCTGCCGTCGTCGGAGAGCTTGTTGTCGACGCGAAGGGCGAGGCGCGGTGCCTGGGCGGCAAGGACCTGGTCGAAGTTGTCGCGGTCGATCTCGATCAGCTTCCGGTCCTTGAGCCGCGGGAGCGGCTCGGCGGGCTGACCGGAGAAGTCGCCGAGGACTCCGACCACGAACGGCAGCTCCTTCATCTCGATGGCCCCGCCGATCTCGACGTCATACGTGATCTGGACGCGGGGAGGGCGGATCCTCTTGAGTTTTTGCTGGATGCTTTCCTTCTTCGGCATGACTCCCTCCCTCAGGTTCCCGTGCCGCCGGACTCGTCCTTGAGACCGAGAGTCTCACGCAGGCCGGCGAGAACGTTGGTGTCCTTGATCACGTCGACGAGCCAGGCGTCGAGAGGCATCTGGCCCCAGGCGATGGCGCGCTGGACGAGGTACGAGACCGGGCTGTGCGGCTCGGTCCTCCGGAAGTAGTCGGCGACCTGCGCGAGCTGGGCGAGTGCCTGGTCCCGTGCCCGGATGGTCCCGCCCGGCCCGCCGCCGCCGCCGGCCGCCGCTTCACCTTCGGCCCCTTCCGTCGCATCGGACGGATCGGGTTCCTCGATCCGCTTCTCCTTGACGACCTTCTCGAGAAGTGTCCGGATCGCATCCAGAGACTTCGTGAGGTTGCCGAGCCCGGGAGTCTGGCGCGCAAAGCGCGCGTCCATCTCCTTGTCGAGGGCTTTCAGGGCCGACCAGCAGTCGGCCACGTCCGCGAAGAGCTCCTCGTAGAAGGCGCGGCGTGTCTCGCTCTTGGCCTTCCGGACCTCCTCGCCCGTGATCTTTCCTTCCGCCTGGGCGCGCGCGCGCTTTTCCTCGAGCTGAGCGAGCGCCTCGCTTGAGAGCTTCGACGTGTCGGCCGGAAAATCGTACTGGAGGGCTTCGTCCCACTGGAAGAAGTTGTAGTTCGCGCCGGAACGCTTCGTGAGCGGGACCTTCCGCACGGCTTCGGCGGCCTGGCGGTCCATCCACGCGATTGCGTTCGCGCGCGCCTCGAGATCGTTCCCCTCGTCGATCTCCGGGTAGAGCGCGTCCCAGAAGTTGCCGAGGTACCCGGTCGCAAGCTTCAGCGAGTCCCTGAGGCCCGGGAACCCGTGCATGTTGACGGCGGCTTCGGAAAGCCAGGCCACGATCTGGAGATCCTTGGTCTTGCTGGCCAGGCTCTCGCCGGCGAGCTCGGCCACCTTTTCCCAGTCCGCGACCTTGAGCTCATGGACCCAGTCGCCCTGCGGAACGTCGTCGTCCGCGCGGCGCGCCTCGCGGATCTCGTCGTGGAGCCCCGAGTACTGGAGGTTCTCACCGCACGGTTTTTCCCCCGCGATCGGCGCGAGCAGCGCGTCCAGGTTAAAAACGGGGGCTGAAGGCATCGCGACGATTCCCTCCGGTCAGAAAGACGCTTATGCCATTCGAAGGCCAACAGTTAGAATGTCGAAGGATAGCGACGGCGCGGATCCCGGTCAAGGGCCGGTCCAGAAACTAAGGAGAAACCATGCCCACACCTCGGGAACTGTATCAGGCGGGTCAACTCCAGGCGGCGATCCAGGCCCTGACCGCCGAAGTCCGGGCAAACCCGGCCGACGGCCCAACGCGAATCTTCCTGTTCGAGCTCCTCTCCTTCGCGGGTGACTGGGACCGCGCGCGGAAGCAGATCGAGGTCCTCGGGCAGGCGGGACCGAACGAGGCGCTCGCGGTCCAGGTCTACCTGGCGAACATCGAGGCCGAGCGCTCGCGGGAACGGCTCTTCTCCGAAGGCCTCCATCCCCACTTCCTGAACGAGCCGCCGCCCTACGTGGACCGGCACCTCGAGGCGATCAACCGGATCCGCGAGGGCAACGTCGCCGAGGCCAGAATTCTTCTCGACCGGGCGGAAGAAGAGCGTCCGGCGTTGCCCGGGACGCTGAACGGACGGCCGTTCGCCGACTTCCGCGACTGCGACGACGTGACCGGGCCCGTCCTCGAGCTGATCGTGAAGGACAAGTACACGTGGCTTCCGTTCGAGCAGATCCGCCGCCTGGAGATCAGCCCCCCGTCGAAGCTCCGGGACCTCGTCTGGGCACGCGCGAAGGTCGAGGCCCTGGACGGGACGGTCGGAGACGTCTACGTGCCGGCTCTCTACGCGGGCACGTGCCGAAGCGCTGACGACCAGCTCCGGCTCGGCAGGATGACGACCTGGATTCCGCTCGCCGAGGACCTGTCCCGTGGAGCCGGATTGAAGACCTTCCAGGTGGACGAGGACGACGTGGCGATGTTCGAGGCCCGGCAGGTCGAGTTCCGCCCGCCCGGTCCCGCGGCCGTCGCCTGATCCGGAAACGAGAAGACCCTCGCTTGCGCGAGGGTCTTCTTCTCCCGAGCTCCTGGATGCTCAGGCGAGCTTCTTGTTCGCCTGGAAGTCGTAACCGGTCTTCACGGCTCCGCCGAGGCTGCCGTCCTTCTGCTGCTCCTTGTACTCGATCTCCATCTTGACGTAGCCCAGCGAGATCTGGTCGGTCGGAATCGTGTCCGCGCCGGCATGGCCCCCCGTCTGGAAGCTGGAGACGAAGACGTCGGTGAACTTGTACTTCAGGAAGTCCTGCTGGCCCTTGCCCGCCTTCCGGGCGATCAGCGTCGCGTTCGGGATGTGGTGGCCTTCGGCACAGGCGAGGATCAGCTTCGGCGTCGCCTTGTTGACCTTCATCACGAAATGGAAGTCCTGGGCGCTGACTTTCCCGGAGCCGTGTCCGCTTCCCACGTGCCCCGAGCTCGCGTTCGTCTCGCCCCACGACCAGCTCTCCAGCTGGATGTGGTCCTTGTACTTGTCGTCCTTGCTCTCGCCATCGATCCCGTCAAGCTTCAGGAAATAGTCGACTACGGCCATGGGCTGCTCCTTCTATCCGCGCTCGGCGGATGTTCTTGATGGCTCCCTCGTCTCTCCGTTGATGATGTCACGATCGCAACTCGCTCTCGGTATCAAACCTAGGTTGCGCGCGATGGAATTCAACCCCTCGGCGACAGACACGTGACGGCGGTCAACATGAACGGATCCCTCGTGCGGCCGCGCAGGGGAGTTCGTCACGGTGATGCTCACGCGTTCGACATCAGGTTGAAGCTGAACACGACCGGGCCCGACGTCGGACCCATGCTCGTCTGCTCCATCGACTTCATCTCGAGCTTCCCGTACGCGAGGTCGAATTCGCACTCCGGGACCACGTCGCTGCCCATGGACTCGAGGCTGCCGGCCTGAACCCTCACGACGAGGGCCTCGCTCAGCGTGATCGAGAAGTACTCGAACTGTTCCTTGCCCGCCTTGCGGCAGGACAGGACCGCGGTCGGAATCTTCTCGTTCGTCTTGATCTTCGTGAAGAGCTTCGGCGTCGACTTGTCGACCTTCGCGCGGATCGTCAGGTGCGACATCTGGACCGCTCCCTTGGCCTGGTTCGTGAACGCGTCGCGGGGGCTCACGGCGCCGATGCGAAAACCGCTGATCTGGATCCAGCCGCCCTTGCCCGACGCATCCTTGCTTTCGCCTTCGACTCCGTCGAGCTTCAGGAACATGTCGACGAGCGCCATGGCCACGATTTCCTTTCACCCGGTTTGGGACCGTGGCGCGCATCTTATGCCCGGGGGCGCGGGATGCGTAAGATTTGAGTCGCGTTCTCGCCGGGCGGCCGGAGAGCCGGCTCAGCCGGTTCCGAGGAGGGAGGCGAGCGGCAGGTCCCAGCCGGGCGGCTCCGGGCGAGGGACCGCCGCCGCCAGGGCCTCGGGATCAGGGGCCCGGGCGGGGGCGCCGGGAGCGGGCGGCGGCGCTGGGTCCGGCAACTCCGGGGCGGCCGGCGGCTCCGGTGCGGACGGGTCCCCGGAAGCGGCGGGCGCGGCAGCCGCGCCGAGAAGGAGGATCTCCTCCACGACGGGTGGAGCTCCGGCCGGCGGGGCGGGCGCGACAGGCGGGGCGGTCTCGGCGGGCGGGGCGGCTGCGGCGGGCGGGGCGGCTGCGGCGGGCGGGGCGGCTTCTGCTGGCGGTCTGGACGCGACGGGCGGCGGGATCTCCTCGACGAAGTCGGTCGGGATCGCCTCCGGGTGGAGGAGGAGGATGTCCTCGGCTCTCGCGTCGCGGAAGAAGACGACGCCGCGTGGAGCCGCGCCGCCGGTCCGGTAGAGAACGCCCGCCGGGGACGCTCCTCCCGGCGAGGCCTTCGCGAGCCGCACGGTCCAGAGCTTCAGCTGGTCGAGTGGAGACGTGTCCTCGTCGAGCGGAACGCGGAAAGCCGCGGCTCCCGCCGCAGGATGCCGGGCGGCCGCGTCGAGACCGGAAAGGAGGGCGGACCATCGGGTCTCGGCATCGCTCTCGAACAGGGCTCTCGCCAGTGGCCCGACTCGCCGGCTCGCGAGCGCCTCGGCGAGCTTCAGCCGGATCTGCTCGGGCGTCCGGAGGGGAACGTCGATCCGGGCCCCGCGGAGCTCCTGGTAGACGTCCGCGAGGGAGCCCCCGGCGTCGTACTTCCGCCTGATTTCGCGGCCGCGGCTCTCGAAGACCGGAAGGTAGTCGAGCGCCGTCAGGACGGCCGCGGCCGGCCTCCCGGCCGGGAGGATCGTGAAGAGGGAGAACGGAAACTTCCGGAGGCCTCCCTGGTCCGTGCTGCCCCAGAGAACGCCGGCGGCCATCTTGCGGCTCGCGGGCAGGCGCAGCAGGAATGCGTGGAGCGGGATTTCGGCCGAACGGCAGTCGTCGCGCGCGGACCACACCTTGCTGAATCCGTCGGACAGCCAGTCGCGGAACTCCCGCGAGACATCGTCGGTGAGCCCCGCGGAGATGAAGTCCTTGTAGACGGGCAGCTTCCCGAACGCGAAGAGGGGCCACGACTCGATCGGAGGCGCGTCGTCCGCCGATGGTTTTTGGAATCGGGACAGGAAGCCCACGGGACTCTCTCGACGGCCTTCAGTTCGGAAGGATGGGCGGCATCGGCTCGTCGAGGCGGATCTCGAACGCTCCCTCGAGGATCTCCCGCGAGTTCCTTCCGTCCGGGATCTGGACACGAATGGTCCAGACCTTCGGATCCGAGAGTTCGGTCCGCGACTCGCTGGCGAGACGGAGGAAGTAGAACAGCTTCAAGGGCCCGCCGGTCACCTCGTACGTGCTCGTCCATCCCCCTTCGCCGGACTGCTCGTTCCGGCCGCTGATCGTGAGGAGGGCGTCGGCCGAGCTGAGCCGCCAGACGAACGGAGGCGGGATCCTCTGGGACTTGATGTCCGTCGAGGGCCGCAGGATCACGCCCCTGTCGAAGAGCGTGATCTGCGAGACGCGGTCCTTCAGCGGGCGGTGTCCCGCGCCGGGCTCGCGGTCGATGGCGAGGACGCTGACCTCGCGCCCGCCGGGGCCGCCGGGCTTCCCGGCGAGCGACGCGCCCGCCGTGGAGCCGGCGCCGCTGATGAACCGTTGCCAGAGGCGGGCGACCGCGAGAGCCCCGCGGTTCTGCTGAATGAAGTCGAAGGACGGCTCGTTTCCGCCGAGGAGCGGGTCGACGGCGTACTCATCCGAAAGGACGCCGACCTCGGTCAGGACGCCGAGCACGTCGGCCTGTCCGATCGTCGGGAGGTTCCGCCGGAGTGAGAGTCCGCCCGTGGCGCGCTCGGCCGCGTAGTCGGCGCGTTCCTGCTTCATGCGGCTCTCGGTGATGAAGGGGAACTGTCCGGAGCAGCAGGACGCGAGCCTCTGATAGAGCGCGTCCCACCTGGGGTTGAACTGCGGCTCGGCGGCGGCCTTGATGAGGTTGCCGCCGCGGTCCTCGAGGCTCTTCAGAGATCGTCCGTACGGCCCGGACTTGATCCTCAGGTCGCCGGTGAACGCGTGCCAGCCTTTCAGCGTCGCTCCTTCGGCTCCCGTCGCGAGCTGCTTCCACGACTTCAGCTCGTCCTTGTCGCCGAGAGCGCCGACGGTCCGCTTGAAGGTCTCGGCGGCGGCGAGGAGGTAGTCGGGGACCGCGGCCGGCTTGGCCGAGGCGCGGGCCTCGAATCGGCTCTTGTAGTACCCGATGACGGGGTTGAGATTCGCGTTCGTCTGCACGAAACCCTGCAGGTCGGCGAGCGTCAGCTGGCCGGCCTGGTCGGGCGCGCCGCCGCCTCCTCCGCCGCCGGCGGGAGTCCATGTCCCGACGGCGATCTGGTACGCCCGCCAGCTGCGGGCCGTCAGGGCGGAGGCGGGAATCGAGAACCCGCCGCCTCCGGACCGCACCGGGGCGCCCGTGGCGTCGAGGAAGCGCTGCAGGTACTCGATCTCGCCCTGCGAGACGGCCTTGACGTCGCTCTTCGCGTCCTCGCGCGCGAGCGCGTTCGTCTGCCGCTCCGCGAGAGCGACGACGCCGTTGCCGTAGGGAATCATCATCTGCGTGAACGGCTTCTGGAAGCAGATCGCGGGGTTGCAGCCCGGGCCGATCGACGCGGTCAGGAATTCCTGCACCGGGGGCAGCACGCGCGCGAGAAGCGCGAGCTCGGCGGTGCGCCGCGCGAAGGGGACGACGTCGCTCGCCCGGAACCGCGGATCCGGCATCGTCCGCTCGAAGTCCGGCGCCTTCGCGACGGACGCGTTCTTCAGGTCTTCCTGCCGCTTCTGCCACTCCTCGAGCTTCTGCTTCTTGCCGTCCAGGGACGAGATCGTGTTCACCTGGGCGAGGATCTTCCCGTCGTCGCTCGCCCGGAACGCGTCGACGTCCGCGTACGCACCGACGTCCGCGAGGAGACCGCTGACGAGGACGGTCGGGTTCGCGAGCTTCGTCTTTCCGGGCGTCGTCGACTCGTCGAGCAGGAACGCGAAGCCGCTCTTCTGGGCGCCGAGATTCGCGGAGTCGACCTGAAGGCGCCCGATCAGCTCCTGGAGCCTCGACGTGTTGACGCGCGTCTGCGCCGCCGGGTGGAACGTCGGTGCGATCGTGGTGCCCGGAAACGACGGCGGCGGGAGCGCCGGAAGGGGCGGCGGCAACGCGACGCCGCCGGCGGTTGCGGGCGCGGCGGCGGCGGTCTGCGGCGGGACGGGCGTGGCGGGCGGCCCGACCGTGAGGAGCTGCGCGTAGGACTCGGAGAGGTAGCGCGTCCACTGCTCGATCGTCGCGCCGGGGAAGCCCCTCTCGCCGGGACGCGCCGTCTCGAGGTGCTTGGCGAGCGCGTCGAAGTTCGCCTTGAACGGCTTCGCCGTGTCCGAGGTGCGCTTGAGGTAGCTCGCCTGCTGCGGATCGACGATTCCCGTGAGCGCCGTGTAGAGCCGGACCCACTCTTCCAGCCCCTTCATGAGCTTCCAGTCCCAGCGCGCGAGGTTCGCGACGGTCCAGAACCGGTCGAACGTGTCGATCGCGCGGGACGGGTCGGGGACCCCGACCTTCAGCTCTCCCGCGGCGCGCCCGCGGGCGAGCTGCGTGACGAACGCATCCGGACGCGGGTCGGCCGGCGAGATCTGCGCCGCCCATTCGTCGATCTGCGCGGCGTACTCGGTCCCGGCCACTCCCTTCGTCTTCTGCGCGAAGTTCGCGAGGTTCAGGAGGCGGAGATCCTCGGCGCGAAAGGCGTCCGTGCCGTCCGCCTTCTTGAGGGACATCTCGAAACCGCGCCAGCCGAGGAAGCTCTGGAGCGCGCCGAAGAACGCGGGATAGTCGGAGAACGTCTCCCAGTTCAGCGACGCCATCCGCGCTTCGGACTCCTTGAGGAGCGGGCTCACGACGCCCTCGAAGAACAGCTTCTGCTGGACGGTCGCGAGGAGAGTGTGGATCTCGTTCGACTTCGCGCCTCTGAGGAAGAGGCCGAGGAGGAAGGGGTGCTGGCCGAGGCTGACGCGGTCCTCGTAGAGCAGCCGGGTGAGCTCGTACTTCTGGGCGATCGTGCAGGGCACCTTCATGCACGCCTGCGCCTGCGCGGCGTGCGTGCGGATCGGGTTCAGGATCCGGCGGAGCGAGAGGAACGCCGGGATCATCGTGAGGATGATCAGCGGCAGGATCGCCCACGTGAGGACCCGGAACGCGAGCGTGGTCTTCTTCTCGCGCTCGGCGGCCGCGCGCGTCCGCGCAACGAGGCCCTGCTCCGGGAAGACCTTCTTCTCGTAGAAATCCTTGATGAAGAACGCGCGTGATTTCTTGAAGATGTTCTCGAGGCTCTCGATGACGTCGCCCGCCGAGCCCGAGGGGCCTTTCAGGAGGTCGCGCGTCGCCTGGGCGATCGGCTTGCCCTGCTGCACGCCGCTCGAGATGTAGAACCCGCGGAAGACGAACGGCTCGTCGTAGCGGCTCTGCGTCAGGATGCCGTCGAGGTAGCGCCGAACCGGGTCCTTGAGGGCGCGCAGCTCCTCGGGGAACACGATGAACCGGTCGGCGTTCGCGACGTTCTCTTCGGCGGCGAGGAACTTCAGCCTGAGCTTGTGCACGCGCGTGACGATCTGGTCCCACGCCGCGTCCACGACGTTCGGGTCGTAGGGCTTCTCGGGGCCTGCGGGATTCGACCAGCCGAAGAGCTGCCGCTGCTCGACCGGGTCGAGCTTCGTGAAGAACTCCGAGAACCCGAGCGCGCGGTCGGCCTTCGTGATCAGGAAGAAGATCGGGAACCGGATGTCCAGGAGGCGCTGGATGTGGATCAGCTTCGCCCGGATGTTCTGCGCCTTCTTGTCCTGCTCCTCCGGGGTGTCCTCGAGGAGCGACGTCGCCGGGATGACGACGAGGACGCCGTTGATGGGGCAATAGCCCCGGTGCTTCTTCAGGAGCTTGAGGAAGCTCGACCACTCGGACGCGTCGGGAGCGGCCTCCTCCTGGAACGTGAAGCGCCCCGCCGTGTCGAGGATGACGGCCTCGTTCGCGAACCACCAGTCGCAGTTGCGCGTGCCGCCGGCTCCCGAGAGCGCGTCTCCCCCCACCGGGAACTCGAGCCCCGAGTTCTTGAGGGTCGTGCTCTTGCCCGACTGCGGCTCCCCGATGAGGAGGTACCAGGGCAGCGAGTAGATGTCGAGCCCCGCACCCTTCAGGTTCTGTACCGCCTCCAGCCACTTGGCGGAGAGGTCCTTCAGGGCCTCGCGCACCTCTTCCTTCGAGGCGCCGCCGGCCTGCGAGTCCTTGCGGAGTTCGCCCTCGAAGGCCCGGCCCTTCTGCTTCTCGCGGCCCTTGCGCAGGAACTCGAAGAGGACGACGGCCGCCACGACGACGAGCAGGCCGAGGAGGAAGAGCCACCAGTACTTCTCGAGCCCGAGGAGCTTGATGAGGAAATAGCCGAGGGGGATGAAGAGAACGACCGCGCCGAGGTACTTGAGCGGCTTGGGCAGACCCTGGATGAGAGAGAGGAGTTCTTCCATGGCCGCCTACGCCAGCCCCATCGCCTGCACGACGGTCCTCAGGTCGTCGACCGAGCGTGCCCACATGAGCCACGTGATCGCGTAGTAGAGGAAGAGGATGCCCACGCCGACGATCGCGACGCGTGCGAGCGTGACCGCAGGGGAGAGCTTGCGCGCCGGCGCCGCCGTCACGTGGTAGGCCTCGGGCGTGATCTTGTCGCCCACGTCCGCGAGGTACTCGGCGAGGAGACGGTAGACGCGGTTCTTGACCTCGACGGCCTTCTCCGGGCGCTCGCGGTACTTGCCGCGGAAGCCGAGCGCCAGCCCCGTGAAGACGATCGCCGCGAGCTCCACGTCGTCGGGACGGAGGTCCTTGGCGATCGAGAAGTACTGGTCGCCGCCGATGTTCGTCTTGAAGTACTTCTCCTCGAAGAGGTGCTGTTCCCACTCCGCGCTGCGATCCCAGCCGGAGTGCAGGAGGATCTCGTCTGCCAGGACGACGAGCGGGTACCGTGCCTTCTCGTAGAGCGCGTCGAGGCGCGGGTCGCCCCGGACGGCGCGCGCCTGGTCGTCGAAGATCTCTTGGAGGTCGGCGGCGACGGCGTCGGGCTCGAGCCGCACGTTGCGGCGGACCTTCTGCCGGAAGGAGCTGAGGAAGAGGAAGAGGCGGGAGCTGACCCCGAAGAGGTCGGTCGTGCTCGTGCTATCCACGGGTCGCGCTCAGCGGCTTCGAGACGACGTACAGGAAGAACTTGAGCTTCGGGTCGAGCATTCCCGAGACCGCCATCGCGTGCTCCTTCACGACATTGCCCCAGTAGATGCCTTCCTTTTCGATCGTGAAGTAGTAGTGATCGTCTCCGGCCGGCAGCCCGGACGGAATGCGCTTGAGCATCTCGAGGTCGAGGCCGAAGAGGCGCCGCTGCCGCAGCACGGGAATGTCGTGCACGGCGCCGACCTTCATCGTGTTGAGCCGCTCCTTCAGGTCGCGCTCGGGGAGATCCGTCTCCACCGAGAGGTAGAACTCGGCCTCGCTCGTGAACCACTCGGGCTTCAGGTCCGCGACGAGGAGGTCCTCCCTCAGGACGAACTCGACCCGGATGAAGCGCGACGCGACGACCTTCTCGGTCAGGAGCTCGATGTTGTGGCAGATGTCGAAGAAGCAGGGGCCGAGACGGTCGTGGTCGTAGAGCGGCACCTTGAGGGGCCGAAGCCCCTCGTCGAAGATGGCGAGGTCGCCGAGGAGACGCGCGAACTCGCAGTAGACCGGGAACGGATGCACGCGGGGAATCCGCGTGAGCTGCTGCAGGATGTAGACGAAGCTGCCGAGGATCTTCAGCTTCATGAGCGTCTGCCAGCCCGAGGTGCCTTCCGACGCGATCGCGAGGCGCCCCGAGGCCACCTCGGTCAGGACGAGGCGATGCTTGGCTTCGAGCCGGTTCGTGACCGACTCGCAGAGCGTCTGGAGCGTCGCCGAGGCCCCGATCTCCGTGACGGGCGGAATGAAGTCCTTCGAGAGGACGGGGAAGTTCTTCCCCTGGCCCGAGCGCTCGACGATCGCGAGGGGCAGGCACTCGTAGCCGTCCCGGTTCTCGTTCCCGAAGAAGAGCCGTCCGTTCACGAGACGCGTCTCGACGGGCTGGCGGTTCGCCCCGGTGTTCTCGTCCGGGATCTCGAGGACTTCGGACGTCAGCCGCCGGTCCTGGCCCCGCCGGTCCTCGCCCGGGAAGAACGTGTTCGGGGCGTCCTCGCGGAGGACGGGCACGCCGAGGAACACGTCCATCCGCCCTCCGGCCTGCTCGAGCTCGGCCTTGAAGGGGCGCGGGAAGATCCGCAGGTTGGCGCCCGCCGACAGGATCGATCCGTCCTTCAGCTTCGCCTCGATGTCGCGCAGCTCGAAGACGTGGTTCTCGAGCTGGTCCGCGGCGACCTCCATCCGCGTGACGCCCCAGAAGAAAGGCTGGATGCGCCGCACTTCCTCGTGGAGCGTCTCCTCGCGGAATCGCTCCGCCGCCTGCAGGTGGTGCGGCCGAAGGAACATGCCTTCGGCCCAGAGGACCGGACGGTTCTTCCTCACGGCTGGACGATCGAGAATTCCCGGTCGCGGACCTGGACCCGGATCGTCCGGCCCTTCCACTGATCCTTGCGAAGGACGACGAGATGGCGGCCCGGGTCGGCGCTCTGGAAGCGGTAGTCCGCGACGATGACGAGGAACTTGTCGTCCTTGCTCGCCGGGACGGTCAGCTCCTTCTCGCAGCGCCCCTCGGCCTGCGAAAACGTGGCGGTCCGCGTCCGATCCCGCAGGGACTCGCGGAGCGGGTCGTAGAACCACTTCTCGCCGAGGGCGCGGATTCTCTCGACCTCGGGTTCGGTGGCGCGGACGACGTCGACGGTGAGAAGCGTCCCGCCGTTGATCTCGGGCGCGCAACGGAAGGCGACCGTGGCCGCCGTCGATCCGCAGCCGCCGGCGAGCGCGGCGCAGGCGACGGCGAGGAAGAGCGAGGCGAGTCGGAAGGCCCGTGCGGGCGTGCCGGCGGAGGTCGGCATGGCGTTTATTTCCTCTTGTTGAGCTTCTGGAATTCCGTCTGCGAGAGGTGCGCCGCCGCCTGGAGAACCTGATCCTGGACGAGATCGGGGTTCAAGTCCTTCACGAGGTCCCGGTACTGGTTCCACCATTCCGCCGTCTCCCCGCGGAGCTTCCATCCGGCTCCCGCTTTTCCCGCCTCGATGACCGAGGGGCTGATTCTCTTCCAGAGCCTGGTGAACCACAACTTCGGCGCCTCGTGGTGGCCCGCCGAGATGGCGATCTGCCAGCGCCGGAGCTCCCCGAGATAGTCCCGGACGTCGTCCAGGTTCACGTCCTTTCCCTCGGCGGCTGCGGCCAGGAAGCCGCTCAGCCGGTCGCGGAAGTTGGGCAGGCGGAAACTCGCGGTCTCGGCGCCCGGCATCGTCATGGCCTCGACGAGGCCGAGGGTGAACGTCTCCACGTCCTGGGCGAAGCGCAGGACGTCGCGCAGCACGGCGAGGCGGGGCTCGAGGGCCGGAGCCTTGCCGTCTTCGGGCGCCAGCAGCGCCTTCCACGGCAGAGCCGCGGGGGCGGCCGTCTTCGGGGCGGGAGCGGCCGGCTGGGAGGCCGCCTCGGCGAGGCGCCGCTCCAGTTCCGCCACGCGGCGGCGGAGTCTCGCCTCCTCGAGGTTCGGAACGTCGCCGGCCACGGCGACGGGAAACTGCAGCCGGAGCTGCTCGAGGACGCGTGGCCTCTTGGCCGGTGCGAGAGTGTGAAGCTCCTTGAGGACGAGCGACTTGAGCGCCTCGCGCCGGTCGGCCGACGTCGAGAAGCGATATGCGGCGGCCTCGCGAAGCAGGTCGTCGGCCAGGTCGCGCGCCTTCCGGTCCAGGGCAATCTCCTCGTGCGTGAGCGGCGCGGCCGCGATCGCCGCTCCGGGAACGGCGGGCTCCGGTGCGCTCTCGCGTCGGGGCGTTTCCGATCGGCGTGCGGGGGCCGCCTTGTGGACGGGCTCCGGGGCCGGAGGAGGGGCGGCGGCGGGCCGCGCGGGAGGAGCGGGCGCCGGAGCCGGACGGGACGGCTCTTCCCGGGGCGCGAAATCCGGAAGCCGCCGGGCGAGCCACGAGCCGACGGCGCTCTCCTCGTCCTGCCGCAGGAGCTTGAGCAGCTCGTGCCGCAGCGTCGTCTCGAGGTCCATCGCCGAGGACTCGATGGTCCGGCGCTGACACTCCTCGAGAAGGAAGCCGACCTTCGGCGACAGGATCAGCTCGTCGGAGCCGGTCTTGAGGCCGAGCGGCTGGAGGAAGAGGTCGTTCAGCCACTCGTAGGATCCCGCGAAGAGACGACCTTCCCAGAGCTCGGCCAGCGCCTGCTCGCGGGACCAGTTCGAGTCCCTCAGGATCCGCTGGATGGTCGCGCTGCGCGAACGGAGGAGCGCGTCGCAGAGGTGGCGGCTGTCCGCGAAGAGCTCGCCGCGCTGCGTCGCGGCCTCGCGGGCTCCGCGCACGATGCTCTGGACCGCGGGGTCCGGGTACGCCTCGCCCCTCAGAACGCGCGGGAACGGCATCTCCGGGAGCGTCGCGTCGACGAGCCGGACCCGGACCGGCGTCGACGACACGAGGAAGACGTCGCCCGAGTGGATCTCGACCTCCCCGCTGACCTGCCCGGACTGGACGGAGGTTCCGTTCGTGCTTCCGTTGTCCTTGAGGAAGAGCCGCCCCTTTTCGAAGCGAACCTCTGCGTGGGCCGACGAAACGCCGTAGCCGTACGAGAGGACGAACTCGTTCCGCGTGCTCGTCTTCTTGTCCACCGACACGCGTCCGATGTGGACCGTGGCGCGTGAGTCCGGCGCGGGCGTCACGTGGCGCAGTCCCTCCATCGGCCCGAGCCAGACCTCGACGGCGACGAAGACCGGGCCGCTCACGCCCGCCCTCCGGACGAGCGCTCGTCCTCGCGGATCTCGGCCAGGATCTGCTGGATCTCGATGTGGATCGGCTGCCGGTCGAAGAGGAGCGACTGCAGCTCGGCGAGGATCTCGACGACCTCGGGCAGGACGCGCTCGAGCTTCTCTTCCCGGAAGAGCGGATCGAAATCCGCGGGGCCGGACGTGACCGCGAAGCCCGGCACGCGGGTGACGAGGCGGAGCGCGAGGAGAAGCGCCCGCTCCCAGAGTCCGTCCGGAATGGCGTTCGGCCGGCTCGGCCGTCGGTCATCCCGTCCCCAGAAAATCTGCGTCTTCGCGAAGACGGGCGCCGCGTCCGGGGCGCGCTTGAGAAGGGCGGCGAGCCTCACGTCCCGCCGGGCCTCCGGCGCCACCGCCGCCAGCTCTCTCCCGAGGCGGTCGGCCGCCTTGAGCACGGCGCCGAGATCCTGCTCGTCGTTCCGGAGCAGTACTCGAAGGAGAGCGACGCCGAGCGCGTAGAGATCGGTGGGCGTGCCGAAATCCGGGTAGACCCGGTAGCGGGCGCCGGGAAGCTTCGTGCCGAGAGCGAGGCGGAGACGCCGAAGGCCGCTCTCCTCGAGCTCGAGCAGGTCACTCGCGAACGCCGCTTCGTCGGAGCGCGTCTCTCCGGGCGTCGCGCGGACGGCGAGGCCCGTGAAGCCGAAGGCGAGAGTCGGATCGGGCAGCGACACGAAGATCGCGTCGCGAGGCCGGGGCGAAGGATAGAGGCCGTAGGGGTCGGAGATGCGGCCGCGGAGCCGGAAGCGGCGCGCGGCGGTGCCTTCCTCGTCGATGTCGGTGAAGACGAACTCTCCCGGCCGGAAACCGGCGAGGCGGAACTCCTGCACCTCGGGGGCCGCGTACGGGACGGCGAGGCCGTGTCCGGGGAGGACGACCGTCGGTGAACCCGGCGCCGGGAGCGGCATCGTCGCGGCGGCGAGTCCGTGAATCCGGACCTGAAACGTCCAGAAGACGGGAAGTCCGTCGCCGGCTCCCGAGAGGTCGAACAGCAGGTGGCGCGGATGGAGGTCGAGATGCGGCCGGCCCGTGGCCCGGTAATAGTCGATGAGCCCGTCGAGGACCTGCCGGAACGCGCTCATCTTCAGGGCGAAGATCTCGACCGCGTCGAGTCCCGCGCTCTCGGAAGAAAAGAGCAGCCGCCGCGTCGGTGCCGGCGGGCGGACGAGCCATGCCCATCGCGGGGGGAAGGCGAGGTCCGGCGCCGGGCCCGGCGCCGCGAGCTCCTCCCACGGCCTGCCGCCGAGAGCGTCCGCGAGCGCTTCGAGGTCGAACGGCGCCGCGACGGTCAGGAGGAGCGGCGATCCGAAGAAGGTCAGAAACGTGAAGAGGTCCCGGACGCTTGCGCCGCTCGCCGCCGGAAACGCGCGCACCGCCCGGGCGGTTTCCGACCCGACGAGCGCGATCGCCTCGTCCTCCGTCCAGACCTCCCGGAGCGCGCGGCCCAGGTCGTCGAGAAGGTCGGGTGCGGACCGGACGGCGACGCGCGGAGCGCTGACCCGGGACGTCGTGTAGACCGTGGGCGCCTCGGGCCCGCGGGCGCACGACTCGCACCAGAGAAAGCGGTCCAGGGTCGTCGCGTAGGGCGGCAGCCCGGCGTTCGCGAGCCATTCCTCGTCGCGGCAGAGCGAGAGCGGAGCCCGGCAGCGCGGGCAGGGCGGAACGAAGAACGAGCGCGCCGGGTGCGAGAAGACGAGAGGGGGGAGCCGGCGCGGGGCCTCCGCGGAGCCCTCGAGGAGCACGGGGCGGGGGAAGTGGGGCGACACCGCGTCCAGCTCGACGAGGCGCGCACTCTCCCTCTCCCACCGGTCCTCGAGGTCGCGGTTCGTGAGGCCGAGGGCCGCCGGTGTCGCGCCTTCGGGCCAGACGTCCGGCATCAGCTTCAGCGCGCAGAGCTCGAGGAGGGTACCGGGGTCCCCCATGACCGCCGCCAGAGCCACGCGCGCGAAATCGTCGGCCTCGGACAGCCGGACCCACGGGCTCCGTGCGTGGTCGCGGCCCGGGGCGTCGAGAACGAGGTGCAGAGCGAAGGCGGCGTTCGCCCCGGCCGACGGCAGAAGTCGCGCGGTCCCGAACCCACCAGGCTCTTGCACTGGCCGTGATGATCGGATTCCACCGCGGCCCCGTCAAGAAGGGCGGCTGTTCGTCACTCCCGGAAGACGAGACGTTGCTTGCCGAGTTCGACGATGTCGCCGTCCTCGAGACGCTGGCTCTCGACGTGACGGCCGTTCACCTTCACGCCGTTCTCGGAGCCCAGATCGGCCACGAAGCACCCGTCGGGTCCCGCGGTGACCTGCGCGTGCCGGCGCGACACGTCGGGGGAAGGCAGCTGGATGTCGCTCTGCGCGAGACGCCCGATCACCGAAACGCCGGGCTTCAGGAGGAATTCCTTCACGGGCTTTTCGCCTTCGAGGAGCGTGAGCCGGGCGCGTGGCAGGACGGCCGTCGCGCTGTGAGACGGCGGAGCCACCGGGATGTCCTCGGCAGGGATCTCGTGGCTCGAGGGGATCCTCGCGCCGCCGACGGGCGGACGCATGGCCGTGATCACGGTCCCGTCGGGCGTGAGGCCGTCTCCCGCCGGGGCGTACGCGACCGGAGATGCGGGCGGCGCGCTCGGCGCAGCCCGGGGCGCAGGCGGGGGAGGCGGAGGCTGAAGAGGAGCGGGCTGCGGAGGCGCGGGCTGAGCAGGTGCGGGCTGCGGAGGCGCGGGCTGCGGAGGCCGGGGAATGGCGGGCGCGGGAGCGCCGGGCTGAGGTGATCCGGCCTCGAGCTCTTCCTCCGAGCGGAATGCAGCCAGGAACGTGTTGCGCATCTGGAGCACGCCCTCGAGCTGCTGGCGCTCCTCGGCGAGGCGTTTGTCGCAATCGGCGATGCGTTTCGTGAACTCGTCGTCCGGAAACTCTCCGAGGTCCCTGCGGAACTCCAGCTCTTCCTTTTCGAGCGAGACTTGCTGCACGGCGCTTTCGACCTCGGCACGCAGGACCTTGAGCCGCTGGTACTCGCGCAGGGCTCTCTCCTTCAGGGGCTGCGATCCGCGTGCGAGCTCGTTCCGACGCGCCTCGTAGTCGCTCCTCACGCGCGCGTACACGACCGGCGAAACGCCGGGATTCTTCGCCTCCATTTTCGCGAGGCGCTCCTCGAGAACCGTCTCCTCCTTGCGGATTCGGACGAGCTCGCCGATCGGGGACAGATCGATCTGTGTGAGGTCCGTTCGCATCGGGGCGTCTCCGGAACCCGGAGTCTAGCGCTCCCGCGCCGCAGCGGCCGCGGAGACGAGCGGCCCCGCCGTCCGCACGCGGACTTACTCGGGGAGCGATTCGCGCGTGAGGTTCCGGTTCGCGTCCTTCCCGACGAAGATGTTGTCCTCGACGCGGATGCCTCCCATGGGGATCAGGCGGTCCACGAGCGGCCAGTCGATCGCGGCGCGGTGCGGGCCCTCGCGGACGGGCTCGAGGAGCATCGGGATGAAGTAGAGGCCCGGCTCGACCGTGAAGAGCATCCGCTCCTCGATCGGCCGGACGGTGCGAAGCGCCGGGTGGTCGGCCGGCGGCGGCGCGGGCGTCCCCGTGCGGTCGGCCTGGCGGCCCGCGACGTCGTGGACCTGGAGCCCGAGGAAGTGCCCGAGGCCGTGCGGGAAGAACGGGAACGTCAGGCGCGTGGTGACGGCCTCCTCGGCGGAGATCTTCAGGACGCCGACCTCCCGGAGCAGCTCGCCGACGTATCGCTGGGCCCGGAGGTGGAAGTCGCGGTAGTGGAGGCCCGGCCGCCCCTCGAGGCAGAGCTTCGCCTGCAGCGCCTTCATCCCGTCCAGGAGGCGGGCGAAAACGGGCTCGACGCCTTCCTTCACCCACGTCCGCGTGATGTCGGACGCGTAGCCGTTCACGGTGGCGCCCGCGTCGACGAGCAGGACCTTCGAGGAGGACGGCAGCCTGCCGCGCTTGCCGTGGTAGTGGAGCGTCGCGGAGCGGTCGTCGAGCGCGACGATCGACGTGTACGGGAGGGCTTCCTCCACGTCGCCGATCGCCGTGAGGTACGCGTGGTGGAGTTCCATCTCGGAGGCGTCCGCGCGGAACGCCTTCTCGAGGGCGCGGTAGCCGCGCGCGGCCTTTGCGTTCGCGACGGCGACCTGCTCGGCCTCCCAGTCGGACTTGTACGAGCGCTCCCAGTCCAGCCGCGCGACGAGCCCCTTCGGGTTCGCGTTCTCCGGCCGGAAACCGTGCGCGGCCGACTCGTCCACGGCTCCGCCGACGAAGGCGGTGCGTGCGAAGCCGTTCCCGAGGGCTTTCCACGCGGCTTCCGAGGTCGCGACGTCCACGACGTCGAATTCCCGGGTCACGAACGCCGGCGCCGGCGCGGGCGGCGCGTACCAGTAGTCGCGCGGCTGGACGCGCACGAGGCGCGGCCTCTTTCCGGGGACGACGTCGAGGAGGTGGTACGGGCCCTCCACGGGCGCCCAGTGTGCGAACGTGGGCGTGGAGCGGAACGGCGCGTCGTTGTCGTCGGCGAAATAGGTGAACGGAACGCCCGAATGGACGACCATCCGGTCGAAGCCGGTCTCCTCGAGCGCCCGTGCGGTCGAGGCGGCGAGACGAACGAGATGCTGGGCGTAGAGGTCGGCCATCGGTCTTCTCAGGCGGGCGCGAGGCCCAGCCCTTCCGCCTGCTCGACGAGCCGCTGGAGCGTCTCGTGCAGCTCGCGCCGGGTGCGCTCGATCTCGGTTCGGAGCTCCTCGAGCTTCGCCTCGGCGGCGGCGCCGGCGCGCGCGCGGGCGGCGGCGTAGTCCTCCTGGAGCGTCTCGAGGCGCGCCGAGGCCCCGAGGCGCGCGGCCTCGAGTTCGACGAGCGCCGCGTGCGCGGCGACGCTGGCCGCCGAGCGGATCTCCTCCCACCGCACCGCGAGCGCGTCCGCGGCGTCGGACGCGAGGTGCGCCGGCGAGGCCACGGCGCCCGCTCCGGACGTCAGGCGCGCGATGACGGCGGCCGTCGGCGCACGGCGCAGGCTCTTGACGACGCCGAGCTTCTCGCCCAGCCAGAGGATGTAGAAGCTCGCGTCCAGCTGCCACCAGCGGAAGCCCTGCGCGGCCGAGCTCGGGTAGAAGTGATGGTTGTTGTGCCAGCCTTCTCCCATCGTGACGAGGGCGAAGATCATGCTGTTGCGGCTCGTGTCCGTCGTCGGGAAGACGCGACGCCCGAAGACGTGCATGACGGAGTTGATCGTGAACGTCCCGTGCCAGAGGAGAACGGTCGAGACGAAATAGCCCCACACGAGGCCCGTCCAGCCGAAAAGGGCCCACGAGAGAAGGCCGTAGAGCATCGTCGGGCCGTACTGGTTGCGGTCCAGCCAGACGAGCTCGGGGAACTTCGCGAGGTCCGGGATCCGCGAGAAGTCCGTCTTGTCGTACTTGCCCGAGAGGATCCAGCCGATGTGGCTCCACCAGAAGCCGTCCTGAAGGGGGCTGTGAATGTCCTCGGGTGTGTCGGAGTACTTGTGGTGGTGGCGGTGGTTCGACGCCCACCACAGCACGCCCTTCTGCGCGGCGGTCTGTCCGAGGAAGGCGAGGAGGAACTGCGGAACGCGCGACAGCCGGAAGGCCTTGTGAGAGAAGTAGCGGTGGAAACCCGCCGTAATCGCGAACATCCGCAGGTAGTACGAGGCGACCGCGAGCAGGGCGCCCTTCCACGAGAGGCCGAGCGTCACCACGCCGACGACCGCGGCGACGTGGACGAGGGCGAAGCCGAACGCCGCGATCGGGCGGACGCGGTGGCTCCGGAACGGCGCCGGCGGGGGAGGAATTTCGGTCATCGGAGAGTTCCTTCGAAGGTGATTCGCCCGGCCGCGAGGCCGGGCGATTGAATCCTAAGCTCTTGGTGCTCCCGCACAAAGCGGGGAATCGGTCATTTCGTGGCAGGGGCTGCGGGGGCGGCCGCGGGCGCCGCGGGTGGGGCCGCCGGCTTGGGGGCGGGTTTGTTCGCCTCGACCGAGATCTCGAGATCCACCTCGTCCGAGAGCATCAGGTTCTGGTCCACGGTCGCGTTCCAGTTCACGCCGAAGTCCTTGCGGTTGAGCTTTCCGGCGACGTCGAAGCCGGTCTTCTGGCCGCCGCGTCCGTCGTTTGCGAAGCCGTTCGCGGTCACGGCGAGCGTGACGGGCTTCGTGACGCCGCGCATCGTGAGGTCGCCGGTGACCTCGTAGGCGTCCTTGCCCTTCGCGGCGATCTTCGTGGACTTGAAGGTGATCTCGGGGAACTTCGCGGTGTCGAAGAAATCGGCCGAGTTGAGGTGTTTGTCGCGGTTCGGCACGCCCGTGTCGATGCTCGTCGCGTCGACCCTGAGGTCGACGGAGCTCTCCTCCGGTTTCGCGCGATCGAGGACGATCGTGCCCTCGAATTTCGCAAACCTGCCGGGGACCTTGGTCACGAAGTGGCGGACCTTGAATCCGAACACGGTGTGGTTCTTGTCGAGGACGAAGGTCTCTTTCTCGGCGTGCGCGGAGGTGCCCGTGAAAGAGACGAGGGCCAGCGCCAGCGGCGCGAGGGCACGGGGTCGGAACATGCGGGGGAGTCTCCTTTTGGATAGAGTGGGGCGGAGCCCCGGGGGGCCGCGATTCTATCGAGGATCCGAAGCCGGAGCGGCGACGGATTGCACGGAGAGGAAAGACATGGCCGAAACGCCCACGCAGGACTTCAGGACCCACCGCCGCTGGGACCCCTGGTACCACTTCTTCGCGGCCCCCGTTCTCGTGATCGCCTTCTTCGTCCACCTCTGGCTCGCGATCAAGGCGCCGTCCGCGTGGACGATCTGGGGGATTTTCGTCTCGGCGGCCCTCGTCGTGATCGCGTGGAAGGCCCGGTCGTTCGCGCTCAGGGCCCAGGACCGCGTCATCCGGCTCGAGGAGCGGGAGCGCCTCGGGTCGGTCCTCGACGGGCCGCTGCGCGCCCGGAGCCTCTCGCTCACGGAAGACCAGCTCATCGGCCTGCGATTCGCCTCCGACGCCGAGCTCGCGGTCCTCGTCCAGGCCGCGCTCGACGAGAACCTCAGCGGAGAGGCGATCAAGAAGCGGATCCGGAGCTGGCGGCCCGACTTCTTCCGCGTCTAGCCGATCCGCGGGCCCGCCGACTTCAGGAAGTCCTGGCGGGCCCCCTCGATCGCCGCGCGTGCGGCGAGGCTGAGGCGGTCCACGTCGTCGTCCGTCATCCCGGCCGTCGGGATCGGCGGCAGGAACCGCACGCGCACGGTCCCGGGCCGCACCATCCAGCGGTGCGCGTCGAGGACCTCCCACATCGGCGAGGTCGCGAACGGGACCACCGGCACCTGCGCGGCGATCGCGAGGTGGAAGGCGCCCTTCTTGAACGGAAGCATCTCGGGCTTCGAATTCCGGTGCCCTTCGGGCAGCACCCAGACGCTCAGGTCTTCCGTCCGGATGCGCTCGGCGGCCGCCTTCAGCGACTCGCGCGCCGCGATGGCGTTGGAGCGGTCGATCAGGATGTGCTTCGACACCTTCCACAGCCAGCCGAAGACGGGGATCTTGAGGATCTCCTTCTTTCCGACGGCGACGCTCCGGTCGGGGAAGAACGTCGCCCACGTCGCGATGTCGAGATTCGACTGGTGGTTCCCGACCACGACGGCGGGCCGCGTCGCGAGCAGCGTGTTCAAGTTCTCGACGGCCACGTTCCAGAAGAGGAAACGCGTCATCACGAAACCGAAGCTCCGGATCCAGACGAGAGCCGCCTTCTCGCCGTTGCGGAAGAGCGCGTAATGGAAGAGCGCGACGGCGGCGAAGAGAATGAAGGAGAGGCCTCCGACCGCGCACGCGAGGACGAAGTACACGCGGTAGCCGATACGGCGGAGGAACCCGCCGGGACCGCCGGTCGAATGGGGCATGCCGCATTATCGACGGGATGGCGGACGCGGTGAATCTCGCGATCCTCGGGGGCGGGGCGGCCGGACTCCTCGCGGCGATTCGCGCCGCCGAGGCGGGCGCCTCCGGCGTCGTCGTCCTGGAGGCGGCGCCGCAGGCCGGCCGGAAGATCCTCGTCTCCGGCGGGGGGCGCTGCAACGTCCTCCCGATGGAGGAGGCGCGCGAGCGCTTCGTCTCGGGAGCGCCGCCGCGCGTCGTGGGCCGGTACCTCGCGCGCGTTCCGCTCGACGAGCAGCGCGCATTCTTCGAGGACCTCCTCGGCGGGCCGCTGCGCGAGGAGCCCGAGGGCAAGAAGCTCTTCCCGCCGTCGAACCGCGCGAAGGACGTGCGCGACGCGCTCGCGGCGCGGGCTCTCGCGGCCGGCGCGACGATCCGGACGGGCACCGTCGTGCGCGAGCTCGGACGGACGGACGGGGGCTTCGCGGTGCGGCTCGCCGACGCGCCGGACGTCCGGGCGTCCCGCGTGATCCTCGCGACGGGCGGCCTTTCCGTCCTCGGCGGCGGCGCGGACGGCCGCGGCTTTGCGTGGGCCGAGGCGCTCGGCCACACGCTCGTGCCGACCTATCCCGCGCTCGTCCCGCTCACGGGCGACGCGCCCGCGCACCACGCGCTCTCGGGCGTGAGCGTAAACGCGCGCGTCACGGCGACGTGCGCGGCGAGCGGCGAGAAGGCCGGTTCGGAAGGCGGCTTCCTCTTCACGCACCGGGGCTGGAGCGGCCCCGCGGTGCTCGACGTCTCGCACATCGTCGAGCGGGCGGCGCGCGCGGACGCGCGCGCGGAGGTGAACATCTGCTTCGGATTCGGAGAAGAAGAGATTTCTGCGAATGGTCCCGTGCGCGACCGCTGGGACGAGTCTCTGCGTGTGGGCGGTGGTGCCGCCTCCTCCCTCTCTTCCTTTCTAAGAAAATCTTCTTCTCTTCCGGATCGCGTGATCCAACTCGTCCTTCAAGAGGCTGGCGTCGCGGATCAGCCGCTCGCGCGGCTGACGCGCGACGCGCGGCGGCGGCTCGCGCAGACGCTGGCCGCGTTCCCGATCCCCGCGACGGGGACGGAGGGCTACCGCACCGCGGAGGTCACCGGCGGCGGGGTCGCACTGGACGAGGTCGATCCCGGCAGCGGACGGAGCAAGGTCGTCCCGGGGCTGTGGCTCGCGGGCGAGGTGCTGGACGCCTTCGGTCCGATCGGCGGCTTCAACTTCCAGTGGGCGTGGGGCACGGGCTGGACGGCGGGCGTTTCGGCCGCGCGGCCGTGACCTAGATCGGCGGCTCGTCCCACCATTTCGAGAGGCGGCCTTTCGGGAGGCCGGGCGTCGACGTGCCGGCGTGCGCGTAATGCGACACGTCGTTGAAGAGCGTGAGCCGCGCCTGCGCCGGGTTCTTGAAGTCGAGGACGTTCAGGCACGCGGGGCTCTGGTCGAGGCGGTCGCGGTACGTGCGCGGGTCGAAGCCGATGAGCGCCGAGAGGAGGAGGCGGATCGTCGCCTTGTGCGAGACGACGAGGATCGAGCGACCGGCGTGCTCGTTCACGAGCGAGACGAGTGCGGGCAGCGCGCGCGCCGTGACGGCGAGGCCCGTCTCGCCGCCCTTCGGCGCGAACGTGTACGGGTCCCTCTCCCAGCAGGCGTACTCGTCCGGCCACAGGGCCTCGACCTCGGTGCGGGTCCGGGCCTCCCAGCGGCCGTGCGAGATCTCGCGCAAGGCCGGCACCGGAAGAACGGACAGCCCGTGCGGCGCCGCGAGAATCCTCGCGCTCTCGAGCGTGCGCCGCATGGGGCTCGCGCAGACGGCGGCGAGCGGCTCGCGCGCGAGGCGCGCGGCGAGGTGGTGCAGCTGTTCGCGCCCCTCCTCCGAGAGCTCGACCTCGGTTTCGCCCGCGAAGCGGTCCTCGGCCGAGAGCGTCGTCGCGCCGTGGCGAACCAGGAACACGCGCGTCGGCATTCGGGTCAGCCCTTCACGAGGAGATTCTTAGAAGGTAAGAGAATGCGGAGGCGTTCGCGCCACTCGCCCTGCAGCTCGATGGTCGCGCCGACGACGGATCCACCTGTGCCGAGGGATTTCTTGAGGTCCTTCGCTAAGCCTTCCAAGAAATCTTCATTCCTCGGCAGCCCGTCGAGAACCGTCACCGTCTTGCCGCCGCGCCCCTTCTTCTCGAGCCGCAGCTTCACGACGACCTTCGCAGGGACCTTCTCTTCCTCTTTCGAAGAGCATTTGCATTCGTCCGCCGGCCAGCCGCACGTTGCGCAGACGCGGCCGGACGCGGTGGAGTAGACGAGGCGGACGGGGTCGCGCCGGATCACCGGAGGATTATGCTCGGCGCCGTGGCCGATCCGATCAGCGCGCCGCCCGGCGTGTTCGTCCCGCCCGCTGCCCTCGAGGTTCACGCCGTGCGCTCGGGCGGGCCGGGCGGGCAGAACGTCAACAAGGTCGCCTCGAAGATCCTCCTCGAAGTGGATCTCGCGAAGATCGAGGGCCTGAGCGACCTCGCGCGCCGCCGCCTCGCGACCCTCGCGGGCCGACGCCTCGGCGCGGACGGAATCCTGCGCGTCACGGCGCAGGACAGCCGCGACCAGTACCGCAATCTCGCCGCGGCGCGCGACAAGGTCCGCGAGCTCCTCGAGCAGGCGCAGGTCGCGCCGAAGGCGCGGCGCGCGACGCGGCCGTCACGAGCCGCGAAGGAAAAGCGACTGAAAGCCAAGCGCGTGGCCGCGATCCGAAAAGCGCGGCGCGGCTCGGTGCGCGACGAAGACTGACCTGAGGAGATCGACATGAACCGAAAGCTCGCCTTCGCCCTCTTCGCCGCGGCCCTCTTCGCCCCGGTGCCCGCCCGCGCGCAGGCGAAGGCGGACCTCCAGGTCACGGCGTTCGGGTTCACCGGTCCGACGGCGAATACGGTCCCGAAGCCGTCCTGCGAGCCGAACACGGTCGTCTACAGTTTTGCCGTGGTCGTCACGAACGCGGGCGCCGGACCGTCGCCGTCATCGGCTTCGCTCGGGGGCCGGCCGCTCCTGACGGTCGCGGCCCAGGACCGCGCCGGCTGGATGGCGAGCGTTCCGCTCCCGGAAATCGCGCCCGGGAAGTCCGTTTCCGTGAATGCCGACGTCCTCTTCCTCGCTTCGGACCCGGCCTACATGGTCAAGGCCAACCACCCGTTCCTCGCGACGGTCGACCCCGGCAACCTCGTCGACGAGGCGGACGAGGCGAACAACACGAAGGGTCCGCTCACGATGGGCCCGCCCGCCGGCTGCGAGCGCTTCTTCAAGAAGAAGTGAGGCTCAGGCCCACGCGCCGGAGGCCGGCTTCCGGATCGGCACGGGCCTGCCGTCCTCGCCGACGTTCACGTAGACCACCTCGGCCTCCGTCACCTTCAGGACCTTGCCCGACTCCTTCCACCGCTCCGCGGTGACGGTGACGTGCACGCTGATCGACGTCGTCCCGATCTTCACGACCTTCGCATAGAAGCTCACGACGTCGCCCACGTACACCGGGTGATGGAAGACGACTTCGTTCATCTTCACGGTCACCACGAGGTTGCAGAACGGGCGCGTCGCGATCGCGCCGGCCTGGTCGATGTAGGCGAGAAGGACGCCGCCGAAGATCGTCCCGTGCCCGTTCGTGTCGCGGGGCAGCATCGAGACGCGGATCGCGGGCTCGTGGGCGTTCGTGTCCATGCCGAGACGATACGCCGGCGCTAAGATCGCGCGCATGCCCGACACGAAGACCGCGCTCTTCCTGGGCCGCGCCGTGGACCCCTCGACCGGAAAGACCGGCCGCGAGGATTTCCGGCTCGACCCCTCCGACCTCACGACTCACGGCCTCATCGTGGGCATGACGGGCAGCGGCAAGACGGCGCTGGGCATCGTCCTGATCGAAGAGCTTCTCCAGCGCGGGATCCCGGTCCTCGCCGTGGATCCCAAGGGCGACCTCGGCAATCTGCTCCTGAACTTCCCGGGCCTCGCACCGGAGGAGTTCGCGCCGTTCGTCGACCCGTCCGCCGGGACGCCGGAGTCCGAGGCGAAGAAGTGGACGGACGGACTCGCGGGATGGGGCCTCGGCCCTGCGGACGTGAAGGCGCTCCTGGCCAGCCGCGACGCCGTCGTCTACACGCCGGGCTCGACGGCGGGCGTGCCCCTCGACCTCTTCGGCGCGTGCACGCCGCCGCTCGCGGGCGCGGACGAGGAGGACGGCCGCGACCTCGTGGGCTCGTGGGTGGGCGGCCTCCTCGGCCTTGCGGGCCGCGATGCCGACCCCGTGAAGTCGCGCGACTTCGTCTTTCTCGCGGCCTGCGTGGACGCGCTCTGGGCGGACGGCAGGACCGCCACGCTCGAGACGCTCCTCGACACGGCCTCCTCGCCGCCTTTCGCGAAGGTCGGCGCGCTCTCCCTCGATGCGTTCTACCCGGCGAAGGACCGGCAGGCGCTCGTCCTGGCGCTGAACGGACTTCTCGCGTCGCCGTCCACGGCGGCCTTCCGGCAGGGCGACGCGCTCGACGTCGCGGCGATGCTCGCCCCGGCGAAGGACGGCAGGGCGCGCCTCTCGATCGTCTCGATCGCGCACCTCGGCGACGCCGAGCGCCTCTTCGTCGTCGCGACGCTGCTCGCGCGCGTGAAGTCGTGGATGCGCACGCTTCCCGGCAGCCCGGCGCTCCGCGCGCTCGTCTACGTCGACGAGATCTTCGGCTTCTTCCCGCCCACTGCCGAGCCGCCGACGAAGAGGCCGCTCCTCACGCTCCTCAAGCAGGCGCGCGCGTTCGGCGTGGGCGTCGTCCTCGCGTCTCAGAACCCCGTGGACCTCGACTACCGCGGCCTCGCGAACTGCGGCTGCTGGTGGGTCGGGACGCTGCAGACCGAGCGCGACCGCAACCGGCTCTCCGAGGGCCTCGTCGAGGCCGGCGGCAGGGACGCGTCGAAGCTCCTCGACAGGACGCGCAAGCGCGTCTTTCTGCTTCACGACGTCCACCGCAAGGAGCCCGCGCTCGTCGAGACGCGCTGGGCGATGAGCTACCTGCGGGGCCCGATGACGAAGTCGGACCTCGCGAAGCTGCGCGGTTCCGCGCCCGCCCCTTCGAAGAAAGCGGAGGCGGCCCCTGCCGGGTCCGCACCCCCGCCCCTTCCGCAGGAGTGGCCCGCGCGGTGGGTCGACAGGCGCGGGGCGGATCTCGCGTCGCCCGCGCTCTACGTCCGGTACGCCGTCCGCTACAAGACGGCGAAGGGCACGTCGCCCGAGACGCAGGGCGTCAAGCTGTTCCCGCTGTCGGCGCCCACGGCCGCCGACGTCCTCGAAGGCGAGGCGACGGACATGGCGGCGGACGGCCTCCTCGACAAAGCGCCGCGCGCCCTGCGCTACCCGGACCTCCCGGCCTGGGTCGGGCCGGCCGGCGTGAAGGCCGCCGAGAAGGCCGTGCGCTCGCGCCTCCCCGACAAGCTCGCCACGACGCTCCTGCGCGACCCGGTCACCGGCGCGCTCTCGCTCCCCGGCGAGACGCCGGACGCGTTCGCGGCGCGCGCCGCGTCGGGCGCCGAGGCTCCCGCAGCGCTCCGGGAGAGGCTGGAAAAGAAGAAGCGGGACCTCGCGGCGGCGGAAGCCACCGAGCAGGGGAGGTCGATGGAAACCTACGCGTCGATCGGCACGGCGGCGCTCGACGTGCTCGGCGGCCTGCTCGGAAAGAAGAAGACGCTCCGTGTGAGCAAGGTGGGCTCCGTGCTGTCCAAGAAGCGCATGGAGGGGACGGCCGAGGCGAAGGTCGAGGGCCTGAAGGCCGAGATCGCGGAGCTCGAGGCCAAGCTCGCCCCGCCCGACCCGAGCCGTTTCCAGAAAGTCGAGGTCGTGCCGGCGGCGAGCAGCGTCGACGTGCTTTCGATCGGGATTGCGTGGCTTTGCTGAGGAGGAAAGAAGAGGGAGAAAGAAGAAGATTTTCTTGGAAGGTGAATAGGGCGGCGGGAAGCGCGGGCCCTTCCAGCGCGGCGCCGGAGCGCCCCCAGCCCCTCTTCACTTTCAAAGAAATCCTCTCTTCTCCGAAGCCCCTTTTTCTTTCTCTACAATCCCTCCATGCCGAAGATCTCCCCGCGGGAGTCCGTCCGCGAGCATCCGCTCTACCGCTCCGCGATGGCGGCGCAGCACGCCGCCTACCAGCTCATGCGCGACGTGCCCGCGTCCGCGAAAGCCGACGCGACACGCCTTCACGCCGCGCTCGTCCACGCGACGACGTGGGCGACGGCGCTCCTCGACGACGACGTCGCCGAGAAGGACCGGACGGCCGCACGCAAGGGGTTCGAGGCGTCCGTCGCGAGCGCAAGCGAGATGCTCGGCCCCCTCGCGCCGCTCGCGGACGACGCGGGGATCGTGGACACGCTCGAGAAGAGAATGGAAGAGCTTAGAAAGGTGCAGATCGAGGCAAAGTCAGAACCCGCGGCCGCGCCGCAGGCCGAGCCGGCGGCTTGAACGTCGCCAGCCCTCTTCACCTTCTAAGGAGATCCCCGGTCATTCTTCCTTTTTCGTCCCGAGGACCACGAGGACGATCAGGAGCAGGAGGACGATGAGGCCGATGACGATCGTCGTCGTGCGCGAGGAGCCGGCCGGCGGCTCGGGCGCGGGCGCCGCGGCCTTGGCCGGAGCGGCGGACGCGGTCGTCACGGGCGCGGCGGACGCGGTGGTGGCCGGCGCGGGCGCTCCCGTTGCGGGAGCGGCGGCGGCCGTCGCGGGTGCGGCGGACGTCGCGGGGGCCGGAGCGGCGGGGCTCGCCGTCGTCTGGGCGAAGCCGGCGGATGCGGCGAGAAGGACGATCGCGAGGACTGCGGTGAGCGTGGGGCGGCGTTTCATAGCCGGCAAAACTATCGGTCGCGCCCCGGGGCGTCAAGCGGCGGGGTCCGCGTCGTGAAGGCGGCCCGCGATCTCCTGCGCCTCGACGCGGCGGTCTTTCTTTCGGGCGCCGCCCTCATGGCCCTCGAGATCGTCGGGAGCCGCGTCCTCGCCCCGGTCTTCGGGACGTCGCTCTTCGTGTGGGGCGCGCTCATCACGACCTTCCTCGCGGCCCTCGCCGCGGGCTACGCCCTCGGCGGCCGGCTCGCGGACCGCCGGCCCGAGCCGGAGCTGCTCTCGGCCGTGCTCCTCGCGGCGGGCGCGCTCGTGATCATCCTCTTCGCCGCCCCCGACGCCGTTCTCGCGGCCGCCAGCGGGGCGCCGGTGCCGGACCGGTTCCGTGCGCTCCTCGCGGCCGCCGTGCTCTTTGCTCCTCCGAGCATCCTCATGGGCGCCGTCACGCCGTTCGCCGTGCGGCTCGCCGCGAAGGACCTCGCGCTCGTCGGGTCGGCCGCGGGCCGGCTCTCGGCCGTGTCGACCGTCGGCTCGATCCTCGGCGCGTTCGCGGCGGCGTTCTTCCTGATCCCGACCTTTCCCACCCGCCCGATCCTCTTCGGAATCGGGGCCGCTCTGCTCGTGTCGGCGCTGCTCGTCCCCGCCGGGCGGCTCCTGCGCCGCGCGGCGTGGGCCGGTTTCCTCGGAGCCGCCGGCGCGCTCGTGTTTCTCGTCGGGACCGGCCTCGCGAAGGCGCCCGGGCCGGCCGGCACGCTCCTCCTCGAAAAGGAGACGGCCTACCACCGCATCCGCGTCGTGGACCAGGGGCTGCGCCGGGCCCTCTATTTCGACGCCCGGCTCCAGGGCTACGCCCCGGCGAGGCCCGGAATCACGCTCGGGCTCAACTACACGGACGGGCTCGTGCTCTCGCTCGCGTTCGCGCCGAAGGCCCGGCGGGTCGTCGTCATCGGACTCGGGGCCGGCATGATTCCGACTCTTCTGGCCGCGCGCGCGCCCGAGATCGCGACGACGTCGATCGAGATCGACCCCGAGGTCGTCGCGGTCGCGCGAAAGTATTTCGCGTTCGCGCCGGACGCGAACGACCGCGTGATCGTCGGCGACGGCCGCCGCGAAATGGACCGCCAGGTGGACGGCGCGGACGTGATCCTCGTGGACGCCTATTTTTCCGACAGCCTGCCGTTCCATCTCGTCACGAAGGAGTTCGACGAGCTCTGCGCGCGGAAGCTGGGCCCGGACGGGGTCGTCGCCGTGAACTTCGGGGGCGAGCTGACGGGATCCAGCAACCAGCTCTTCTGGGCCGCGCTCAGGACGCTTTCGGAAGTCTTTCCGCGCGTCTACGTGTTCTGCGCCGAGCTGAAGGCCGGCACGGTTCCGTTCAAGTCGACCGCGATCGTGATCGCGACGCGCTCGCCCCGGCGGCTGGACCCGGGGTCGATCGCGGACCGCGCCCGTGAGGTCGCCGAGCGGCTCGGGAGGCCCGCCGTCCTCGAGTTCGCGGGGCGCCTCTACGAGGGCGAGGTGAAGACCGCCGGCGTGCCGGTCCTGACGGACGCGTACAGCCCGACGGACGCCCTCCAGCACCTCGCGCGATGAAGGTGCGCCCCGCCCTCGCCGCGCTCCTCGTGCTTCTCGGCCCGGCCTGCGCGAAGCCGACGCCCCCGTCGCTGCAGGCCCGGCTCGCGGCGCGGGCCGAGGCGTCGACGGCCGTGGAGGCCGACGCGCGGGCTCTCGCGGCGCTCGGCGCGCGGGTCACGGGCAGCGCGGCGTGCGCGAAGGGAGAGGATCTCGCGGCCGCGCGCCTTTCGGCGGCCGGCCTCTCGCCCGTCTTCGAGACGTACGAGCGCCCGGCGGGCGCCGCCGTCGACGCGCCGGCGCGCAACGTCCTGGCGGACATTCCCGGAACGGACGGCGCGCGCGGGCTCGTCCTCCTCGCGGCCCATCTCGACGGCGTCGCGGTGGGGGAGGGGGCGGCGGACAACGCCGTCAACGTGGCGGTGCTTCTCGAGGCGGCGCGCACGCTGAAGGCGCTCGCCCCCGCGCCGCGCCGGACGATCCGGTTCGCATTCTTCACCGGGGAGGAACAGAAGATGGCGGGCTCGTCGGCCTACGTGGCAGCCCACGCCGCCGAGCCGCACGCCCTCGCCGTGGTTTTCGATCTCGGTTCCGGCCGGACGAAGGGCTTCTACATGAACGGGCGCAAGGAAGATCTCCGCGCCCTCTTCCGGCGCGCGCTCGCCCCCGACGACCGCTGGCGGGCCGTCTTCGGCACGTACGAGATCTGGGCGGGCTGCGACGCCTTTCCCTTCGTGAAGGCCGGCGTCCCGGTCCTCACGGCGTACCAGATCGACCCGGGCTACGCGGCCCTCCACCACACGGCGGCGGACACGGCCGGCCGGCTCGACTTCGCGGCGGCTCGCGAGACGGCGGCGCTGGCGGCCGCCCTCGCGTGGGGCGTCGCGGACGACGCCGGGCCGGACCTCCCGCGGCACACGCCGGACGAGGTCCGGGAGCTCCTGGCGCGGCACCGGATCGCGCCTTAGTGTGTCGTTTCGCCCGTCCGGCTGGCCCGAAGCTGCACGAGCTCGGCCTTCAGGCCCTCGAGGTCGCCGAGAAGACTCTCGAGGTCGGCGGCCGGGATGCCGCTCAGGGACGGCGACCTCAGGAGCGTCTGGACCTCGTCCAGCTTCGCCTCGGCCAGCGAGAGGGCCTCCCCGACGTCCTTGCCGGACAAGTCGAGGAAGGCCTCGCCGACGAGGGAAGGCACGGAAACGGCCGCTTTTCGAAGGCGCGTGCCGGCCTCCGTCCCCTTGGCCCCGGCCGCTTCCACGGCCGCGTAGACCGTGTGGGCGAGGGTCATCCCTCGCTTCCAGAGCGGGAGGTTCTTGTATTCGCCGGCCATCACACCCCTTATACGCCCGGGGGCGTCCGGACGTTCCGGGATCCCCTCCTGGGGGCCGTCCAAGCACCCTCTGACTGATGGGTTTGCTTCATATGAGGCCTATTTACCCGGTGCTAGGCTGCCTCGCCGACGGCACCGCCGAAAAAAAACGAGAGGCGCCGGGGAAGGAACCATCCATGCGACGCAAAGTGACCGTGATCGGGGCTGGAAACGTCGGAGCGACGTGCGCCCAGCGCTTGGTGGAGCAGAACATCGCCGACGTCGTGCTCGTGGACGTCATCGAGGGCGTGCCGCAGGGCAAGGGCCTGGACATGTTCCAGTCCGGCGCCGTCGAAGGCTTCGACATGAAGATCGTCGGCACGAACGGCTACGAGGAGACCGAAGGGTCTGACCTCGTGATCGTGACGGCCGGCCTCGCCCGCAAGCCGGGCATGTCGCGCGACGACCTCCTCAAGAAGAACGAGGAGATCGTGGCGAGCTGCATGCGGACGACGCGCGGCTCGCGCGACCTCAAGGTCATCGTCGTCACGAACCCGCTCGACGCGATGTGCGAGGTCGTCCGCCGCATCACGAAGCTCCCGAAGCAGAACGTGATCGGCATGGCGGGCATCCTCGACAGCGCCCGCATGCGCGCGTTCATCTCGATGGAGCTCGGCGTCTCGATGTCGAACATCCACGCGACCGTTCTCGGCGGACACGGAGATACGATGGTTCCGCTGCCGCGTTACTCAACCGTCGCGGGCGTCCCGATCACCGAGCTCATGTCGCCCGAGCGCGTCGCCGCGATCGTGAAGCGCACCGCCGGCGGCGGCGCCGAGATCGTGAACTTCCTCAAGACCGGCTCGGCGTACTACGCGCCGTCCTCGGCGGCCGTCGAGATGGCCGAGGCCATCTTCAACGACCGCAAGAAGATCCTCCCGTGCGCCGCGTACCTCGAGGGCGAGTACGGCATCAACGGGCTCTTCGTGGGCGTGCCCGTCGTCCTGGGCGCCGGAGGCATCGAGAAGATCATCGAGCTCAAGCTCACGCCGGAGGAGTCCGCCGCTCTCAAGAAGTCCGCGGCCTCCGTCCAGGAGCTCGTCGGACTGCTGACCGTCTGATCCCGCCACCCACCTGAGGGGAGGAGAACCGCTCGAATGGCTGCGCCCGCAACTCTCCTGAATTCCTCGGTCGGCAAGAAGATCGTCATGGCGATCACGGGGATCGTCCTGTCGCTCTTCGTCCTCGGCCACATGGCCGGCAACCTCCAGGCGTTCCTGCCGAACGGTCCGGAGGCGCTCGACCACTACGGCGCGTTCCTGCGCGAGCTGCTGCACGGCACGGGCATCTGGTTCGTCCGGGCGGGGCTCCTCCTCGCGGTGGGCCTCCACGCGTGGGCGTACCTGACGCTCACGCAGAAGAGCCGGGCGGCCCGCCCGAAGGGCTACAAGGTGAACGACTTCGAGGAAGCGACCTTCGCCTCGCGCTCCATGCGCTGGACGGGGCCCATCCTCGGCGCCTTCATCGTGTTCCACCTCATGCACCTGACGATCGGCAACGTGCACCCGCACTTCGTCGAGGGCAAGGTCTACCAGAACCTCGTCACGGGCCTCGCGCCGGTCCCGGTCGCGCTCTTCTACGTCCTCGCGATGGGCTGCCTCGCGTTCCACCTCTGGCACGGCGCGTGGTCGATGCTCCAGACGCTCGGCCTCTCGCACCCGAAGTACCTCGGGGCGCGCAAGGCCTTCGCCGTCCTGTTCACGATTCTCGTCGCGGGAGGGTTCGTCCTCGTGCCACTCGCGGTCCTGGCGGGGGTGCTGAAATGATCGAACTCAAGTCGAACGTCCCCGACGGTCCCCTCGAGAACAAGTGGGACAAGCACCGCTTCGACATGAAGCTCATCAACCCGGCGAACAAGCGGAAGTACTCCGTGATCGTCGTCGGGTCGGGCCTCGCGGGCGGAGCGGGTGCCGCGTCCCTCGCCGAGCTCGGGTACAACGTCTCCTGCTTCTGCTACCAGGACAGCCCGCGCCGCGCGCACTCGATCGCCGCGCAGGGCGGCATCAACGCCGCGAAGAACTACCAGAACGACGGCGACAGCATCCGGCGCCTCTTCTACGACACGGTCAAGGGCGGGGACTTCCGGGCCCGCGAGGCGAACGTCTACCGGCTCGCGCAGGTCTCCGTGAACATCATCGACCAGTGCGTCGCGCAGGGCGTCCCGTTCGGGCGCGAGTATGGCGGCCTCCTCGCGAACCGCTCGTTCGGCGGCGCGCAGGTCTCGCGGACGTTCTACGCGCGGGGCCAGACGGGGCAGCAGCTGCTCCTCGGCGCCTACCAGGCCCTCGAGCGCCAGATCGGTCTCGGCAAGGTCAAGATGTACCCGCGCCACGAGATGCTCGAACTCGTCGTGATCGACGGACGCGCCCGCGGCATCGTGACGCGCGACATGGTCGCCGGAACAATACAGTCCCATATCGCTGATGCCGTGGTCCTCGCGACCGGCGGCTACGGCAACGTCTTCTACCTCGCGACGTACGCGAAGGGCTGCAACGGCACGGCCATCTGGCGCGCGTACAAGAAGGGCGCCGCGTTCGGGAACCCCTGCTACACGCAGATCCACCCGACGTGCATCCCGGTCACCGGCGACCACCAGTCCAAGCTCACGCTCATGTCCGAGTCGCTCCGCAACGACGGGCGCATCTGGGTCCCCCTCAAGAAGGGCGACAAGCGCGCCGCGGCCGACATTCCCGAGGCCGAGCGCGACTACTACCTCGAGCGGAAGTACCCCTCGTTCGGCAACCTCGCGCCGCGCGACATCGCCTCGCGCGCCGCCAAGCAGGTCTGCGACGAGGGCCGCGGCATCGGCGAGACGGGCTTCGGGGTCTACCTCGACTTCGCGGACGCGATCAGCCGCCTCGGCGAGGACACGATCCGCGAGCGCTACGGCAACCTGTTCGACATGTACGAGCGCATCACCGACGAGAACCCGTACAAGGTCCCGATGCGCATCTACCCGGCCTCGCACTACACGATGGGCGGGCTCTGGGTGGACTACAACCTCATGTCCACGATCCCGGGCCTCCACGTGGCCGGCGAAGCGAACTTCTCCGACCACGGCGCGAACCGCCTCGGCGCGAGCGCGCTCATGCAGGGCCTCGCGGACGGCTACTTCGTCCTTCCGTACACGATCGGCAACTACCTCGCCGGAACCAAGAAGGACTCCGTCGACACGAAACACGCGGCCTTCCGGGACGCCGAGGCGGCCGTCTCGCAGCGCATGAAGAAGCTCCTCGACGTGAAGGGCAAACGCACGGTCGACTCCTTCCACCGCGAGCTCGGCAAGATCATGTGGGAGTTCTGCGGCATGGGCCGCAACAAGGCCGGCCTCGAGACCGCGCTCCAGAGGATCCCCGCCCTGCGCGAGGAGTTCTGGAAGAACGTGACGGTCGTCGGCGGAGCCGGCGAGCTCAACCAGTCGCTCGAAAAGGCCGGCCGCGTGGCCGACTTCCTCGAGCTCGGCGAGCTCATGTGCCTCGACGCGCTCGCGCGCGAGGAGTCCTGCGGCGGCCACTTCCGCGAGGAGTACCAGACTCCCGACGGCGAGGCCCTCCGCAACGACGAGAAGTTCTGCCACGTGGCGGCCTGGGAGTACACGGGCGAAGGCAAGACGCCGGTCCGACACGTCGAGCAGCTCGAGTTCCAGAACGTCCACCTCGCGACGCGGAGCTACAAATGAGACTGACGCTGAACGTCTGGCGCCAGAAGGACGCGAAGTCCGAAGGGAAGTTCGTCACGTACGACGCCCCGGACATCAGTCCGGACATGTCCTTCCTCGAGATGCTCGACGTCGTGAACGAGCGCATGATCCTTAAGGGCGAAGACCCGATCGCGTTCGACCACGACTGCCGCGAGGGCATCTGCGGCATGTGCGGCATCGTCGTGAACGGCAACCCCCACGGCCCGCGCCGCGGCACGACGGCCTGCCAGCTCCACATGCGCACCTTCAAGGACGGCGACGCCATCACGCTCGAGCCCTGGCGGGCGACGCCGTTTCCGATCGTCAAGGACCTCATCGTCGACCGCTCGTCGTACGACCGGATCATCGCGGCGGGCGGCTTCATCTCCGTCGCGACGGGCAGCGCCCCCGACGGCAACGCGATTCCCGTCAAGAAGAGCTGCTCGGACCGCGCGATGGACGCGGCGGCCTGCATCGGGTGCGGCGCCTGCGCCGCGGCCTGCCCGAACGGGTCGGCGATGCTCTTCGTGGCGGCCAAGGTCTCGCACCTCGCGCTGCTCCCGCAGGGGCAGCCCGAGCGCTACGACCGCGTGCTCTCGATGGTCGCGCAGATGGACGCCGAGGGCTTCGGCACCTGCACGAACCACGGCGAGTGCTCGCGCGCCTGCCCGAAGGAGATCAAGCAGGAGTTCATCGCCCAGCTGAACCGCGACTTCTTCAAGGCGACGCTCATGTCGAGACCGAAGGTGAAGGAAGCCGGCAGCGGCTAGAGTCACCCTGATTCACGGCCCCAGGCGCGGCGGGCGGCTTCGGTCGCCCGCCGCGTTCGTTCCCGCCCTATTCGAGCTGGCAGTTCGAGGTTCCGCCGTAGCAGCAGTATTGCCCGCCGGTGCCGTCCGACGTGCATTTCCTCGAGATCCTTCTCTTCTTCGCACGGACCTCCTGCTCCTGCGAGCCCGGGAGAGGCGACACCCCCGGCGGACCCGCCTGGCCGGGAACGTCGATCTCGGTCGCGGGCGCGGCCGCGACCTTGTCCTGCAATTGTCTCGTCACGATGAAGAGCTGCTGCCCCTTCGGGCAGGTAAAGCCGGCCGGTGGCGCCCCGAGGACGACTTTCGTCTGCGGCGCGCGCGGGCTCGAGATGCAGGCGTAGCCGGCGGCAGGTGACGTCGGCCTCTGCCCGGGAGCGCCCAGGTCACCGGCGGTGGAGCGGGCGGCTGGGGCGAGGCATCCTGCGAGGAGCGTGGCGGCGACCAGTGCACGTCTCATGGGAGTCTCCTTTGCCAGGGAAGGCGCAAACGCCCGGCGCCGGGGGTCATGGGGAGACCGCCGGTGGCGGCGGCTCCGGGGGGGCGGACCTAGATTCCGGGACGGGAGGAGCTCCCATGAGACTCGTCGCCGCCACCCTTGCGCTCTTGCTCGCGTCCCCGGCCCCGTCCGCGGAACCCGCACGCGATCTCCTCGTCCGGGCCCGTGCCGTGCTCAAGCCGCTGCCGGCTGCGGCCCCGGCCATGAAGGAAAACCCGTCCAGTCCCGCCCGGATCGACCTCGGACGGATGCTCTACTTCGACCCGCGCCTTTCGTCCTCGCAGCTCATCAGCTGCAACACGTGCCACAACGTGAGCCTCGCGGGCGCCGACCTCCAGGAGACGTCGACGGGCCACGGCTGGCAGAGGGGCCCGCGCAACGCTCCGACCGTGTTCAACGCCGTCTTCAACGTCGCGCAGTTCTGGGACGGCCGGGCCGAGGACCTGAAGACGCAGGCGAAAGGGCCCGTGCAGGCCTCCGTCGAGATGAACAACGACCCGTCCCGTCTCGTCGCGACGCTGAAGAGCATCCCCGGCTACGCGCCCGCATTCCGCAAGGCGTTTCCGCGCGAAGACGACCCGATCACGTTCGACAACGTCGCGAAGGCCATCGAGGTCTTCGAGGCCACGCTCCTGACGCCCGACGCGCCGTTCGACCGTTACCTGAAGGGCGACGCGAAGGCCCTCACGCCGTCCGAGAAGGCGGGGCTCGCCCTCTTCATCGACAAGGGCTGCGCGACGTGCCACGACGGCGTCAACGTCGGCGGGGCCGACTACGACCCGTTCGGCGTCGTCGAGATGCCGCCCGACGACGTCCGCCCGCCGGGAGACGTCGGCCGCTTCAAGGTCACGAACACGGCCGCGGACACGTACGTCTTCCGGGCGGCTCCCCTGCGCAACGTCGCCGTCACGCAGCCCTACTTCCATTCCGGCAAGGTATGGAAGCTCGAGGACGCGGTGAAGATCATGGGCTCGGCCCAGCTCGGCCATACGCTGACGGATGCGGAAGCCGCGAGCGTGACGATCTTCCTGAGGACACTCACCGGGCGGCAGCCCAGGGTCCCGAACCCCGTCCTGCCGCCCTCTTCCGACGCGACGCCGCAGCCGAAGCTCGAGGTGAAGCCCCCGGCCTGAGCGTTTTTCTTCCGAGAGGCGCACAGGGGGTGCGAAGCGGGGTCACCCCTAGAATCCCGTCGCATGACGACACCACGCACGGTCGGGTTCACCGTCGTTCTCGTGAGCGCTCTCTTTCTCACGGCTCCCTCCTCGGGGGCCGACGCTCCCGCGCACGCCGTGCGGATGGCCGGAGCGGCCCGGGCGTTTCTCGCGACGCTCGCGCCCGCCAAGGCCGCGAAGGCGAGGTACCCGTTCGAGGCGAAGGAACGCTTCGACTGGGCGTACGTCCCGAAGGTGCGGGCGGGCCTTCCGCTCAAGGCGATGGCGCCGGCGCAGCAGGAGGCCGCCCTCGCGCTCCTGAAGGCGGGCCTCAGTGAGAAGGGCTATGCCAAGGTCGAGACCATCCGCTCGCTCGAGGGCGTCCTCGCGGGCCTCGAAGGGTCGTCCAGCCGCGATCCCGACCTCTACACCCTTGCCGTCTTCGGCGAGCCGTCCGAGTCCGGCATCTGGGGCCTTCGCTACGAGGGCCACCACGTGTCGCTGAACTGGACGTTCGTCGCGGGCCGTTCGATCGCCTCGACTCCCCAGTTCCTCGGCGCGAACCCCGCGGAGGTGAAGGACGGGCCCCTGAAGGGGACGCGCGCCCTCGCGGCCGAGGAGGACCTCGGACGTGCCTTCGTGAAAGCGCTCGACGCCGAACGCAGAAGCAGGGCCGTCGTCTCGACGTCGGCGCCGGCGGACATCCTCACGGGCAGTTCCCGCCGGGCGGCCACGCAGGGGGACGGCGGGCTCGCGTGGAACGCGATGACGGCGGAGCAGCAGGCTCGGATCCTGCGTCTGCTCGAGGAGCACGCGAACGCGCAGCGCCCCGAGCTCGCCGCCGCCCGGATGGACCGCCTCAGGGCCGCGGGCCTCCCGTCGATCCGGTTCGCGTGGATGGGCGGCCTCGAGAAGGGGCAAGGGCACTACTACCGCATCCAGGGGGCCACGTTCCTCGTCGAATACGACGACACGCAGAACGGCGCGAACCACGTCCACGCCGTCTGGCGGGACTTCGACGGCGATTTCGGAGAGGACCTCCTCGCCGAGCACTACCGGAACGCTCCGCACCGTTAGTCCGGTTCCCGGGGTCCCTCCGCCCTGAGGGAAAAAAAAGGCGGATTGCGCTTCTCCTCCTCTGAGCCCCCCTCGAGGAGGAGACCATGTCCATCCGTCGCCCGGCCGGAATCGAGTTCCTGAAGTTCCTCGTCCTTTGGGTCGGCCTTGCCGGCGCGTGGCCAGCCGCCGGGCAAACGTACACGGTCCTCTATCCCTTCCGGGCGTCCGTGAGGATCACCTCCGGCCTCGTCGAGGTGGCCCCGGGAGAGTTCTACGGGACGACGACCTCGGGCGGCGCCTGGTCGCAGGGCTCCGTCGTCAAGGTGACGACAGCCGGGGCCGTGACCACGCTCCATTCGTTCAGCAGCAACATAGACGGCGAGAACCCCGTGGCTGGCCTCGTCTACGACGGCGCGGGCGGCTACCTCTACGGGACGACGACGAGCGGTGGCCTTTACGGTAGAGGCACCATCTTCCGGATCAAGCCCGACGGGACGTCGTTCGAGACGATCTACGACTTCCTCGCCGGGACCGACCCTTTCAGCCCCCAGGCGGCCCTCATCAAGGGGAGTGACGGGAAGCTGTACGGGACGTCGCGCCTCGGCGGGGCGAACGGCCTCGGGACCGTCTTCTCGCTCGACGTCTCGACGATGCCCGTAACGCTGACGACGCTCCATTCGTTCGTCGGCGGCGCGACGGACGGAGCCGGCCCGGTCGCGAGCCTCCTCGAGAGCGGCGGGTACCTCTACGGGACCACCGCCGAGGGGGGCGCGTCCGGTTTCGGAACGGTCTTCAAGTTCGACACTTCCGCGGGCTCGATGTTGTGGTTCGCGTCGTTTGACGGGACGAATGGCAGTTCCCCGCGGGGAGGCGTCGTCGAAAAGGGGGGCGATTTCTACGGCACGGCCGATTCGGGCGGGTCCTCGGGCTCGGGCACCGTGTTCAAGGTGACGAGCTCCGGCGCGCTGACGAAGGTCTACGACTTCGGCAACGGCCAGCGCCCGTTCGCCGGGCTCACCCTCGGCGCCGACGGGCTCCTCTACGGGACGACGCGCGAGGGCGGAGCGAACTTCCACGGGACGGTCTTCCGGCTCGATCCGTCCGCGACGCCCGTCGTCGACGACACTCGCCACTCTTTCAATGGAACTGACGGAGCGGCGCCGACGACCGGTCTCGTATTGGGATCCGACGGGAGGCTTTTCGGGACCACGTCGGAAGGGGGCCCGGGGGGCTACGGCACGGCGTACTGGGTGAACCCGACCTTCCCGACGTTCGGCGTCTTCTACGCCGACCCGGGGACGGAGGGCGCGGGCCCGTTCTCGCCGCTCTACCGGGACGGCGGCGGCGTTCTGTACGGCACGGCGTCCGTCGGCGGAAACAGCGTGGGCGGCGCGGTCTACAAGCTCGACTGCGCGACTCCCCCCTGCGCCCTCACGACGCTCCGGGCCACGCAGGACCTCGGCATGGGACAGGACTTCTCGGGCGTCGTGCCGGGCCCCGGCGGCTTCCTCTACGGCACGGCCAAGGACAGCAACAGCATCTACAAGATCGACACGCTGAACGGCTCCGGCTTCCAGAAGCTCTACACCTTCACCGGGACGCCCGGGAACTTCCCGAACGGGAGCTTCCCGATCGGCGTCATGGAGCGCAGCGGAATCCTCTACGGCGCCACCGCCTCGGGCGGTGCGTCGGACAAGGGGACGGTCTTCGCGCTGGACCCCACGAGCCCCTCGAGCCTCGCCTGGTCCACTCCTTTCTCCGGGACCGACGGCCGATACCCGTCGTCCCAGCTCGTCGCGGGCAGCGACGCAAAGCTCTACGGAGTGACCAATGTCGGCGGCGTCTCCGACAAGGGCACTCTCTTCCGGGTGACGACCGGCGGCACGCACGAGCTGCTCCATTCCTTCTCGGGACCGGACGGCGCCAATCCCTGGGCCGCGCTCACGGCTGCGGGGCCGGGCATCCTCTACGGGACCACGACGGCCGGCGGCGCGAACGGCAAGGGGACGTTCTTCCGTCTCGATGCGACGACGACGCCCGCGACCGTCCAGACGCTTCGCGACTTTACAGCGGGCGAGGTGGAAGGAGTTTCCGTCCTGACCCTCGGGAGCGACGGGAACTTCTACGGGACCTCGTACGGCTGGGGCGCGAACCGCCTCGGTTCGGTCATCCAGCTGGCCCCCAGCGGCGCGCTCCGGATCCTTTACTCCTTCTCGGGGACTGACGGCGCTTTCCCGCGCGGAGGCGTCCTTCGGCTCAGCGACGGGACGCTCCTCGGCACCACCGAGATGGCGGGGCCGAATGACGGCGGCGTCGTCTTCCATCTGAATCCCTCGAGCTCGTCGGCCACGGCCGTCGTCTCGGGCGGCGGAGTCACGACGTGCAGCGGGGGCAACGTCACGCTCACGGCGACACTGACGGGAACGCCGCCCTGGAACCTCACCTGGTCCGACGGCTTTCGGCAGTTCGTCTCGGCCAGCCCGGCGACGCGGGTCGTGACACCAGCCGTCTCGACGACCTACACGCTGACCGCCTTCTCGGATGCTTTCGGAGAAGGGACCGTCTCGGGGAGCGGGTCGGTTACAGTTTCGGGCGTCGCCCCGTCGACGGTCGTCACGGCGCCGGCCGCGGCTCCGCCGAACGCCACCGGCCTCGTCGCCTCCGTGCCCGACGCCGGCGTCGGCGCGACGTACGCCTGGACGATCGCAAACGGGACGTTCACGTCGCCGAATAACGCGGCGACGGTCACGTGGACGGCCGGGAGCGGCGGGTTCGTCGTCCTCTCCGTCACGGTCACCAAAGGCCCGACGTGCGTGGCGACCGGCTCGGCCGTTACGGCCGTGGGCCTCACCCCCTCTCCGTCTCTGACGTTCACGCATTACTCCGGAACGACGGGTGGCGCGGGCGCGACGGACGCGACGGGCACGGCGTCACGCCTGAAAACCCCCGCGGGCCTCGCTTTCGACGAATCGGGCAACCTCTACGTCGCCGACGCCAACGCGATCCGGAAAGTCTCGCCGACCCTCGAGGTGACGACCTTCGCGGGCCGCACGCAATTCGCGGGCTCGGCGGACGGCTCGCGGGGCGATGCGAGGTTCTTCGGGGCTCGCGGCCTCGCCGTGGATACCGCCGCGGGGTACCTCTACGTGGCCGATGCCGGGAACCACACGATCCGGAGGATCGACCTCGTGACCGGGGCCGTCTCGACGTACGCCGGCGTGGCGGGCTCGAGCGGGAGCAGTGACGGCACCGGAGCGGGCGCGCGCTTCCTGTATCCGTCCGGCCTCGCGCTCGACAAAGCGCGGAACCTCCTTTTCGTTTCCGACCGTCAAAACCACACGATCCGGAGGATCGACCTCGGGACCGGGGCCGTCTCGACGTATGCCGGCGTGGCGGGCTCGACCGGGAGCATTGACGGCACCGGAGCGGGCGCGCGCTTCCTGTATCCGCTGGACCTCGCGGTGGACGCGGCGGGGAGCCTCTACGTGACCGACTCGGGAAACTCCACGATCCGGAAGATCGTTCCGGCCCCAGGCAACTTCGGAACGGTCACGACGCTTGCCGGAAGTGCGGGCGCCTACGGGAGCGACGACGGCCCTCTGACGTCAGCAAGGTTCAACAGTCCGAGGGGAGTGGTTTCGAACGCCGCCGGCACCGTGCTTCACGTGGCGGACGGCTTCGACCGGACGATCCGGCGGATCGACGTCCCGGGCAACGCCGTCTCCACCATCGCCGGCAAGGCCAATGGCCCCGGGGGCACGGGCTTCGAGGGAAGCGACGACGGCATCGGAGACGCGGCGCGCTTCGTCATTCCGGACGCCCTCGCGCTGGACGCCGCCGGGAACGTCTGGGTTGCGGACGCCGGCGGCCCGGCCCTGCGCAAGCTCACGACCCCTGCCGGCGTCGTGACGACGCCGGTCGCCCTTGCAGCCGCGCTCGGCACCACGGATGGTCCGCCAAGGTTCCGGAGGCCGGGGGGTGTCGTCGCGGATTCGTCCGGAAACACCTACGTCGCCGACACGTGGAATCACACGATCCGCAAGATCGATTCGGGGGGTGTCGTCACGACGCTGGCCGGCCTCGCGGGGACGTACGGAGGTGCAAACGGGCAGGGGAGCAATGCGCGGTTCCTCTACCCGCGGTCCCTCGCCCTTCACGGCGGGAATCTCTACGTCGCCGATATGAACGCAAACACGATCCGGAAGGTGACGACCGGGGGCGACGTCACGACGCTGGCCGGCGCCTACTTCCAGGGCGGCAGCGATGACGGTCCGGGAAGCCTCGCGCGTTTCGACAATCCGAGGGGCGTCACGGTCGACGCCTCGGGCAACGTGTTCGTCGCGGATTCGGGGAACTCCACGATCCGGATGGTGACGTCGTCGGGCATGGTGTCGACGCTCGCCGGCAAGGCCGGGGAAGGGGGGTCGACCGACGGCGGGCCGACGACCGCGCGGTTCAATGGGCCGATGGGTGTTGCCGCGGACGCGTCCGGCGCCATCTACGTGGCGGACACGTACAACTGCACGATCCGCAAGATCGTCCGGAACCCGTCGGTTGTCGTCTCGACATACGCTGGCCAGGCCGGTGTCTGCGGCGGAGCGGACGGCCCGGCGGGCAGCGCCACGTTCAGGCTCCCGGAAGCCCTCGCGGTGGATCCCGCCGGAAACGTGTGGGTCGCGGACACGAGCGGCCTGACGATCCGGCGGATCGACGCGGTCACGGGTCAGGTCACGACGCCCGGAAGTCTCGTGAGCTCGGTCGAGAACACGGCCGGCGCCGACGATGGAACGGCGGTCTTCGCCCGGTTCTTCTGGCCTCAGGGGATCGCCGTCGACCCGTCGGGGAACCTCCTGATCGCCGACGCCGGGAACCACGCGATCCGGATCGGCCGGCCCGCGCTCGCCGTCGCCGCCACGATCGACTCGGCCACCGGCAGCGTCGGCGCCGTGCGGAATCTCGGCTCGACGGCCGCGGCGACGGCGCATTCGTGGGAGGTCGTCCGGCGGCCCTCGGGGTCGACGGCGGCGCTTTCCTCGACGTCCAGCCCCACCCCGACGTTCACGCCGGACGTCGCGGACCTCTACGTCTTCCGCCTCACGGCGAGCGACGGGACGAAGACGAGCATTACGCTCGTCTCGCTCGTTGCGACCTCTTCCGGGGGATGCACGCCGCCACCGGCGCCGGTCATCACGGCGCCGGCGATCGTCGGCGCGGACTCGCCGAACCGGACCGCCAGCGTCGCGAACAACCCCGGGTCGATCTACGCCTGGACGATCACGAACGGGACGATCACGGCGGGGCAGGGCACGAGCCAGATCACGTTCCGGTCGGGCGCGCCGGGGACGCTCGTTCTGGCCGTCGTCGAGACGAACGGCGGCTGCTCGTCGCCCCAGGCGACGGCGAACGTGACGGTCGCGCCGGGCGGGCAGGCCCTGCTCTTCTACCCCCTCTACCCGTGCCGCATGTACTCCACTCCGGGCGGGAGCGGCGCGTCGCTCGCGCCCGGTGAGATCCGCACGATCGCGCCGGCAGGCGCCTGCGGGATCCCGGCGTCGGCGAAGGCGATCGCGGCCAACGCGACGGTCGTTGGGCCCGGCGCAACGGGACACCTCGTGGTGTGGCCTGCCGGGACGGCGATGCCTGTGACGTCCAACCTCAACTTCAACGGGGGACGGGCGCGCTCCAACAACGTGGTCGTCGCGATGCCGGGCACGGCCGCGACGGGGTTCTCGATCTTCAACGGCTCGGCCGGGACGACGCCCCTCATCATCGACGTGTCGGGCTACTTCGAGTGAGGCCCGTGCGGGCGAACGAATAGACTCGGCGCATGAAAGCGTGGCGGGTGGCGCACCTCCTCTTGCTGCTCGCCGCGCTTCGTCTTTCCGCGGCCGACGTCGTGGCGGCGCCGAAGGCCGCTCCGCCGCTGCGAATCACGCTTCTCGGCACGGGCAATCCGCGGCCGATGCCCGGGCGGTACGGCCCGTCCATCCTCGTCGAGGCGGCGACGGTCCCGCCGACGCGCATCCTCGTCGACGCCGGGCGCGGCGCGGCCGAGCGCCTCTTCACCGTGGGCGGGCGGGAGCTGCTCTCGGGCGTCGATCTCGTCCTCCTGACGCACCTCCATTCCGACCACGTCGTCGGACTGCCGGACCTGTGGCTGACGGGCTGGCTGTTCGGCAGGACGAAGGCGCTTTCGTTGAAGGGTCCGGAAGGGACCGCGGCCATGATGGGACACCTCGAGAAGGCCTTTGCATTCGACGTGAAGACGAGAAGAGACGTTGACGAGAGGTTGCCCGGTGCGGGGGTGACCGTTGAAGCGTACGACGTGGGTCTCGACACCCCCTTCGAAGTCTCCGGCGTTCGCGTCACTCCCTTTCTGGTCGATCACGGGCCGGTGAAGCCCGCCTACGGCTACCGGATCGACTACGCGGGGAAGTCCGTCGTTCTCTCCGGGGACACGCGCTATTCGGAGAACCTGGTCGCGCACGCGAAGGGTTGCGACGTCCTCGTCCACGAGGTCGTCGCCGTCGACGTCGAGCGCCGCGCGAGCGTGATGAGGGATCCCGCGGTCACGCAGCGCATCATCGACCATCACACGACGCCCGAAGACGCCGGAAGGATCTTCGCCGCCGTGAAGCCGAAGCTCGCGGTCTACTCGCACATCGTCCCGTCGCCCACGACGGCGAAGGACCTCGAGGGCCCGACGCGGAAGACCTACGCGGGGCCGCTGCTCGTCGGGGAGGACCTGACGGTCATCTCGGTCGGGGAGACCGTGGTCGTGGGGAAGTGAGCGCGCGGGACTCGGAGCGGACCGCGCTCCTCGTCGCCGCGCTCGCGGCGGCGCCGTTCGCGGCCGCGCTCGGCGCGGGGTTCGTGTTCGACGACGAGGGTGAGGTCGTCGGAAGCGTCACCCCGCTCGCGACGTTCGCGGAGCGCCTCGTGACTCTCGGCCGGCCGCTCCTGAAAGCGACGTATGCGCTCGGCGTCTGGGCGCACGGTCCGTCACCCTCAGGCTTTCGGCTTCTCAACGTCGCGCTCCACGCCGCGTCGGCCGTCCTCGTCTTCCTTCTCGCCGAGCGGTGGCTCTCCGCACGGCGTCCCGGCGATTCCGGCGCGCTGCGGGCGGCCGCGTTCGCGGGCGCCGCGCTTTGGGCGCTGCACCCGCTCGCGGCCGAGACCGTGACGTACGTTTCGGGCCGCTCGATGGGCCTCTCGACGCTCCTCGTCCTGGCGTCCCTGGCGCTCGTCGCCGCGGACGACGTTCCGTCCACGCGGCGCGGCCTCGGCGCGGGTCTCCTCGCGTTCCTCGCGCCGCTCGCGAAGGAAACGGCGCTCGTCCTGCCGCTGCTCCTCGTCTGGTGGGAGGCGACGCTCGGGCCGCGCGACGTGCCTTTGCGCGAACGCGCGCGCCGCCTCGCGCCCGTCCTTGGCGGAACGGCCGGTGCCGCGTTCGTTCTCGCCGTCCTGCCTCGGCACCGCGAGCTTCTCGGATTCAGCCTCGCGGTGCGCCCGCCGCTCGAGGCGCTGCGCGGCAACGTTCAGGCCGTCCCGGCGATGCTGGGCCTCTGGGCCTTCCCGTGGCGCCTCAGCATCGACCCGGCGAAGCCTCTCGAGTGGGCCTGGACCGAAGCGCCGACGCTTCTCGGGCTCGCGTTCCTCGGAGCGCTCGCCGCGGTCGCGCTCGTCGCGCGAAGGCGCGCGCCGTTCCTCGCCTTCGCGGTCGGCTGGTCGCTTCTCGCGCTCGCGCCGAGCAATTCGTTCGTCTGGAGGCTGGACCCCGTCGGCGTGAGGCCTCTCTACCTCGCGTCCGTCGGGCCGGCGGTCCTCGCCGCGGGGCTCGTCGGCGCCGCGCTCGCGGCGCGGGCGCCGGCGTTCGGCCGCGCGGCCGTGGCGGGCGCCCTCGCCCTCGCCTCAGCGCTCGGCGCGGGCCTCGTCGTGCGCAACGCGCGGTACCGGTCGCCCGTGGCGCTGTGGGAGGATGCCGTCCGGAAAGCACCCGGCAGCGCGCGTGCGAAGAACAACCTGGGCTTCGCCTACCTCGCCGCCGGAAGGCTCGACGACGCCGAACGACTTCTCGAGGCGGCGCGGGAAGCGGACCCCGCCATGAGTCAGCCGGAGTGCGGCCTTGCGGCCATTCGAATCAGGAGAGGAAACACATGACAACGATCCGACGTCTCCCCGTCGCTCCCGTCCTCGCCGCCTTCGCCGTCCTCGCGTCGGCCCCCTTCGTCGCGCAGGCGGCCACGCCCTGCAGCGACTGCTGCCAGCTTCCCTGCGTCGAGGCCGAGATCCGCTATGCGCTGAAGATGCAGGCGTGGTACCGCGCGCAGGCCGGCGCGGGGAAGCAGACGTACGAGGCGTACGAGGCGGCCGAGAGCGCGATGGCCACCGAGCTGGCAAAGGAGCGCGAGAAGACCGTCGGCGTCCTGCCGGCGTGCAAATGGAACACCCCGGATCCGAAGGACCCGATCGCCATGCGGTACTGGTCCGCCGTCGGCTGGACCGTGAAGAGCGACGACAAGGGGAACGTCAACTTCAACTACGGGCTCCGGACGAACCTGAAGGACTGCACCCTGCGCGAGGACCAGGTCAAGAAGTACCACGAGGTCACGCCCTGCGCGGGAATCGCGGACGCCGCCGAGAAGCATGAGCGGTTTCACGTGACGACGTGCAAGCCGGGACAGAGCCGCTCGGTCGCCCAGATCGCGCAGAACGAGGTCGACGCGTACAAGGTCGAGCTCACGGAGCTCGAGAATCTCCGGAAGGCCCTCGAGAAGGTCTGCGAGAAGAAGACGTGCACGGTGAAGCACGAGGGAGGGGACGTCAAGAAACGGCTCGAGGAGGAGCTCGAGCTCCTGAGACAGGTGCTCGTGAAGAAGGGGGTGAAAAAGTGAGCGCCCCCCGCGCGATCGCCCTTCTCGTTATTTCGGCGTCGCTTCCCGTTCTGGCCTCGCAGCGCGCGGTCTGGATCTCCGCGAAGCCCGGCAACGTCGCGACCTCGTGCGGGGACGTGAATTCGCCCGCCTGCACGGCGGCGCTCGAGGCGCTCGCGCGGAAGGCGGCCGACGACCTCACGCTCCTCGCGAACTCGGGAGAGCCCGGAAACCGGCCCCTCGCGCGCGAGGCCGCGAAGATGCCGTTCGCCTCGCTGCGCGCCTCGGCGGCCTCCGCCCTCGGGCGCTTCTCGCCGGGGCCCGAGGACACCCCTCTGCTCTCGTCCCTCCTGAACGATCCGGTGCCCCGCGTGAGGCGCTCCGCCCGGAGCGCGCTCGAGTTCAGCTCCGATCCGTCCGCGCGCCCGCTCGCGGAGCGTGCGCGCCTCTACGAGAGTGACGGCCTGCGCCCACAGGCGGCCCCGACGGCCGAGCAGCTCAAGACGCCCCTCTATGCCGGCGCGCAGTACCTCTACTACGCGAGCGACAGGTCCCGCGGGCAGAGCGAGTTCGCGACGGGCGACGCGGTCGACAAGGTGGCCGCGTTCTACGCGGGGAAGTTCGGAAACGCGATGACGCTCGAGCAGTTCCAGGCGGCAGCGAAGAGCGGCAAGAACGCGATGCCGGACATGGGCTCGCAGGCGTTTCAGGACCAGATGCAGGCCGCGATGGACGCCCAGAAGGCTTACGAGGCGGCGATCAAGGCAGGGAAGTCGCAGCAGGACGCGTCGATGGCCATGGTGAACGCGATGCAGGCGAAGGCGCCCGCGGACACGTCGAGGATAAGGAGCGCGCTCGAGAGGAAGGAGATCTACGGCTCGCCGAAGCTCTTCGTCGTCGAGAAGGGGATGATGCCGGGCGCCCCGAACCGGCTCGTCGCCGTGTACAAGGACCTTCTCCTCGGCAAGACCGGCATCGCGGTCTTCACGGCGCCGCTGCCGGAGGAGTGACTCCGCTCAGCGGCGGGGGAGGGAGCTGGCTTCGAGGTACGCGCGGAGCTGCCCGTTCTTCGCGACGACGTCATCGTGCGCGAGCGGGGAGTCGACGAAGACGAGCCGGTTCCTCTTCAGGAGGTCCGGCGTGACGGCGCTCTCCGGGACCGAGACGAACGGGATGTCCCACGCGCGAAGGTCGTCCATGAGGTCGAGCGACTGGGCGCGGGTGCCCCCGTCCGCCGAGTGGATGTCGATCAGCTTGCCCGGGAAGCGGTCGATCCAGTGCGCGAATTTCTCGATCTGGCCGTAGAGCGCGTCGAAGAGGTAGACCTCCTTGACGTTCGCGGTGAGCCCGCCCCGCGTGAGGATGAACGCCATCACGCGGTACGCGCCGCTGTGTCCCGCGAGGACGATCGCCCCGGGCTTCGTCGTCGCGACCAGACCGCGCGCCTTCAGCGTTCCGAGCACGTCGGCGACGAGGCCCGCGAAGACTCCCGTCTCCTCGAGCCTGCCGCCGAAGGAGTCGGGTGCGTTCTTCGGCCCTTCGGGGAGAACGAGAACGGCGTTGACGCCGCTCGCGGCGAGCTGCTCGGCGGGCTTGAACTGCCTGAGCGTGTCGTCGACGTTGTTGCGCCAGCCGTGGAAGTAGAAGACGAGGTCGGTGGTCTCTCCGGGGCGGAAACCCTTCGGCACGAAGATCGCGACCGTTTTGTCGCTGTAGTGGACGTCGGCGGGATACGCCTTCCCCTCGTACGTGTGCCCCTTCGCGCGCTTCTCGTGCGGGAACATCGCGTGGTCCGACGTCGTCACGATCATCGTGCCGAGGGCGGCGTAGCGCTCTGTCAGCGGCCGCACCTGCTGCGCAGTTGCGCCGCACGCGGCGAGCGTCGCGGCGAGAGCCAGGGCTCGGCGGGTCCGGTGCACGGCGGTGGGCCTACCTCACCGGCATCGCTGGCCGTTTCGGCTTGACCGGCGGGTTCTTCTTCAGCTCGTCCATCACGATCGCGATCGCCTTCTCGAGCTGCGGGTCGCGGCCGGCGATGACGTCGGCGGGAGTCTGCTCGACCTCGACGTCCGGCGGGACGCCGACGTTCTCGACGCCGAAGCCCTCCTCCGGCGTCCAGAACGCGAGGTTCGGGGCCGTGACGACGGCGCCGTCCATGAGCGTCGGGAAGCCGAGGATGCCGACGAGGCCGCCCCACGTGCGCTGGCCGACGATCGTCCCGACCTTGAACTTCCGGAACATCCACGGCAGGAGATCGCCGCCGGAGCCGGCCGTCTCGTCGATGAGCATGACCTTCGGGCCCTGGATCGACGCGCTCGGCGTCTTCATGTCCTCGCCGTACCGGAACGTCCACCACGCGATCGGCTGCCTGAGCAGCGCCTCGATGTAGTAGTCCGCGACGCTCCCGCCGCCGTTGAAGCGCTCGTCCACGATGACCGCGTCCTTCCACGCCTGCGGATAGAAGTAGCGCTTGAAGTACGTGTGCCCGAGGCCCGCGGTGTTCGGGACGTACACGTACGCGACGCGGCCCCCCGTTGCGGCGTCGACCTTCCGGAGGTTGCTCTCCACCCAGTCGCGGTTGCGGAGCGCGTTCTCCTCCGCCACGGGCACGACGTTGACGGTGCGCGAGCCCTTGCCGTCGGGTGACGGGCCGACCGTGATCTCGACGATCTTCCCGGCCGTGGCCTCGAAGCGCGCGTAGAGGTTTTCGGGAGGCGCGAGGTCCCGGCCGTTCACGGCGAGGAGGTACTCGCCGGCCTTCACCTCGACGCCGGGCTCCGAGAGCGGCGCGCGCAGCTCGGGGTTCCAGTTCAGGCCGCCGAACACCTTCTTGAAGCGGTAGCGCCCGCTTACGACCTCGTAGTCCGCGCCGAGGAGGCCGCCCGGCACGGGCGTGGCCTCGGCGAACGACTCGCCCGGCGTCGTGCGGTGGTGGCCGACGGCGAGCTCCGAACACATCCACTGGATGAGGCGGTTCAGGTCGCCGCGCGACGACACGTACGGCAGGAACGGGGCGTACTTCGCCTTCATCGCGGCCCAGTCCCGGCCGTGCATCTTCGGGTCGTAGAAGTAGTCGCGGTTGACGCGCCACGCCTCGTCGAAGATCTCGGGCCACTCGGCGCGCGGGTCGACGCGCACCTGGATCGCGTCGAGCTTGAGCCTGCCGTCGCCGCCTTCCTTCGGGTCGGGTTTCTTGCCGGAGGAGGCGCCGATCGTCCAGGCGTCCTTGAGCCGGGAAAGGATCTTCTTCCCGTCGAACGAGACGACGTAGTCGTCGGCCTCGGGCACGACGGTCTCGGTCTTCCGGTCCTTGAAGTCGAAGCGCTGGACGGACGTCTTCCCGTCGGCGCGGCGCTCGAAAAAGAGCTGCCCGGCGCTGCCGGCCTGCAGGTTCGAGATCTCGGCCGGGTGGACGGGGAGGTCGACGATGCGCGAGCCGAGGCCGTCGTGGTCGATCACGACGGGCTCGGGCTTCCGAGCTTTCGCGCCCTTCTCCTCGCCCTTTCCGGCCGCCTCGCCATCCCTCGAATCGGCAGGCCTCCCACCCTCTTTACCCTTCAAAGAATCCTCTTCTTTGTCTTTCCCTTCTGCCTTCGCGTCCCTTGCGTCGCCCTTCTCCTCGTCGCTTTCCTTCGCGAGCGGCGAAGGCGTTCCCTTCTTCAGCGTCGCCACGTAGATCGCGTTCGTGACGCGCGCGTCCGCGTTCTGGAGCGAGAACCAGTTCCGCTGCGGGCCGGAGTCCGTCGAGGCGAGGAAGTACAGGAGCTTGCCGCCGCGGTCGAAGACGGGGTCCGAGACGTCCGAGAGGCCGTCCGTGAGCGCGAACGACTTGTCCTCGTCCACGGAGTAGACGTAGGCCGCACGGATGTACGTGGGGCCGGACAGCGTGTACGCGACCCAGCGCGAGTCGGGCGACCACGATCCGCGGAGCATCTTGTAGCGGACGGGCGCGTAGAGGCGCTCGGACGCGATCTTCTTCGAAGAGCCGCCCGCGACGTCGACGACCCAGAGCGTGAGGGAGTTGTCCGTCAGGACGAGCTTCTTTCCGTCCGGGGAAAAGACGAGGTCTGAGTAGAAGCCGGCGCCGGGGACCTTGAGCCGTTTCGGCGCGCCCTTGCCGTCCTGCGCGCGCACGACGATCTCGTTCTCGCCGCTCTCGTCGGAGACGTATGCGATCGACTTGCCGTCCGGGGACCAGGCCGGCGCGGATTCGTGGGCCGAGACGGTGTTCGTGAGGTTGCGCGGGTCGCCCTTCTCGGCGGGGACGGTCACGATCTCGCCGCGGAAGTCGAACGCGGCGCGCGCGCCGGAGGGGGAGAGGGCGGCGCCGCGGATCCACTTGGCGCCCTTCGCCCAGCGCGGGCGCGTCTCGAGGAGGTCGCCGGGGACCGTGATCGAAAGGTCGGTCGTCTTGTTGGACGAGAGCTCGAGGAGATGGAGCGTGCCGGCCTGCTCGAAGAGGATTCGGCCGGCCGCCGAGGACGCGCCAAGAACGGGGAAGTCGGTGTAGCTGGTGAGCCGGGAAAGAGAGAAGGATTTCTTAGAAGGATTATTTGGGTCGGCCGTCTGAGTGAGAGCGTAGAGGTTGAACTCGCCGTCGCGGTCGGAACGCAGCGCCAGAGTCGCGCCACCTGGACCATTCACCCACATGGGGTCGGCGTCGTTGGATCGCCCCTCGGGCTGCGGCACGCGCTGAATCGCGTGCGTCGCGACGTCGTAGAGCCAGATCGTCGAGACCGTGCCTCCGCGGTAGCGCTTCCACTGGAGGTGGGCCGGGGCGTTCGGGTTGTACGCGATCCTCTTTCCGTCGGGGGACCAGGCCGCACGGTTCGCGTACGGGATGGGCAGGGCCGTCTCCAGGCCGCCCTCGACGGGCACGGTGTAGAGCTGCGTGTGCCGGTTGTTGGACGCGGCTCGCGGCGACGTGAAGAGGACGGACTTTCCGTCCGGCGTGAAGCCCTGCACGATGTCGCGGCCCGGGTGCCACGTGAGGCGCTTCGGGACGCCGCCCGCGGCCGGGACGACGTAGACGTCGAGGTTGCCGTCCAGCTCGGCGCTGAACGCGAGGAGCGAGCCGTCCGGGCTGAATGCGGGGCGCAGCTTGGCGCCCGGGCCGGACGTGACGCGCGAGACGCCGCCGCCGTCGAGGCGGCAGGTCCACACGTCGTTGCCGTAGACGAACGCGATCCGGTCGGCGGAGAGCGCGGGGTCCGTGAGCATCTTCGACGGGCCCGCGGGTGCGGGCGCGGCAGAGAGCGCCGAGGACAGGAAGAGCGACAGGCCGGCGGTGGCGAGACGGACGCGCATGGAAACCCCCTCGGGACGATTCAGTCGCGGGCGGGGGATTCTGGCACGCCGCGCTCAGCGGGCGGGGAGGCCGAGGGCCGCGGGCGCCGGAGCCTCGGCGCCGGTGGCGACGGCCTCGAACGCGGCGCCGAGCGCCGCGGCGACGTGCCGCGCGTCCATCGTCTGGATCTCGCGCCGCTCGAGCATGAAGACGATCCTGCCGTCGCGGAGGATCGCGATCGAGGGCGACGACGGCGGGTACCCCGTGAAGTACGCGCGTGCGCGCGCCGTGGCCTCGACGTCCGCCCCGGCGAAGACCGTGAGGAGCTTCTCCGGCGCCTTCGGGTGACGGGCAGCGAGCGCGACGCCGGGGCGCGCCTGTCCGGCCGCACAGCCGCAGACGGAGTTCACGACGACGAGCGCCGTGCCCTTCGCGGCCAGGGCGGCGTCCACGTCGCCGGGAGTGCGGAGCTCGGCGAAGCCGGCGCGGGTCAGTTCGTCGCGGAAGGGCTGAATGGCGATGGGGTCGTACATGCGTGGAGGATACCTCAGTTGAGACGCTTTCTCAGCGTGGTGTTTCAGAACCCGCGCGGGCGCTCTCCGCGCACCCCGAAGGCGCGCTCGAGGGCGACGCCGGCGCGGCCGAGCGTCCCCTCGTCGAAGAGCCGCCCGATCAGCGTCACGCCGTGCGGGACGCGGCGCCGGGGCGAGAACTTCGGGAGCGGCCGGGCCGGGTCCGGCGCCCAGTCGCTGCGCGCTTCCCCGACCTCGACGAAGCCGGCCGGCAGCGTGAGCGAGGGGTGGCCCGTGAAGTTCGAGATGGTCATCATCTCGTCGCGCAGGGACGGGACGAAGAGGACGTCCACCTTCTCGAACAGGCGGGTCATCTCGCCGGCGACCTTGCGGCGCAGCCGGTCCGCCTGCACGTAGTCGACGGCCGAGAGGAAGCGGGCCTGCCGGAACGTGTTCGGCCAGGCATCCGGGACCTGCATCTTCAGCTGGTCGAGTCCGCCCGAAAGCGTGAGCTCCTCGAACGCCGCCGCGGCCTCGGCGAAGAGGATCGTGTTCAGCGATCCGTACGGCCAGTCGGGCAGGCTCACCTCGATGGGCGTCATCCCGACGAGCTTCGCGGTTCCGAGCGCGGCGCGGTCCACGTCGGTCGCCTCTTTCATCCAGCCGGGGAAGTAGCCGACTTTCACGCCCGCGACGGGCCCGTCCGCCTCGAAGTCGAGACGGCTGGGGACGCTCGAAACGTCGCCGGGGTCGGAACCGGAGATCGCGTGGAGGACCAGCATGGCGTCCTCCACGCCGCGCGCCATCGGGCCGAGCTTGTCCATGGACCACGAGAGCGTCATCGCGCCCGTGCGCGCGACGCGCCCGAACGTGGGCCTCAGGCCCGTGACGCCGCAGCGCATGGACGGGTCGATGATGGAGCCCTCCGTCTCGCTCGCGATCGCGAAGCCGACGAGCCCGGCGGCCGTCGCGGCGCCCGGCCCCGCGCTGGAGCCGCCCGAGCCCTCCTCGGGCGCCCACGGGTTCTTCGTCTCGCCGCCGAACCAGACGTCGTTCAGCGCGAGCGCGCCGAGGCTCAGTTTCGCGACGAGGACGGCGCCCGCCTCGTGGAGGCGCTTCACGACGTACGCGTCCGCGTCGGGGACGCGGTCCTTGTAGGGCTCGGCGCCCCACGTCGTCCGGATTCCCTTCGTGTCGAGGAGGTCCTTCGCGCCCCACGGAATCCCGTGCAGCGGGCCGCGGTACCTCCCGGCCGCGATCTCGGCGTCCGCGCGCTGCGCCTGCTCGAGCGCGAGTTCGGGCGTCAGCGTGATGACGCACTTGAGCTGCGGGTCGTAGCGGCGCAGGCGGTCGAGGTAGATCTTCGTCAGCCGCTCGGAAGAGAGCGCCTTCGATTCGATCCAGCGCGAGAGCGCGGTCACCGGCGCGAACGCGATGTCCTCGTCCCGCTTCGGGAGCGGGCCGGGAACGGACGCACTGCGCGCGAAGACGCCGCGCGCGGGGCCGGCGGATCGGCCGGGCAGCACCGGGTTCCACTGGGAGGCGGGCGCGAGGGACGGCTCGAGGACGACCGTCCTCGGGCCGGTGCGCCGCTCCATCGTTCCGGCCATCGCGGCGGGCCAGTTGCCCGCCGCCTGGGCGCGATCCTTCGGCGAGAGCGTGACGCGCATGAGCTTCTCGGCCTCGGCGATCGTCGCCGGCGTGATCTCGGGCCCCACCGGGGGCGCCGTGCCGAACGCCGGAGGCGTCCCGGCGGCAGGGGTGGTGGAGGACGGCGGCGTCTGGGCGTCGGCCCGCGCGCCCACGGCGAGGCCGGCAACTCCGGTGGCGGCGGCAGCGAGGAAATCGCGGCGGGATTTCGTCATGGTCATCCTTTCGGTCCGTCGTCGAGGAGCGTGCGGTAAGCCTCCCACACCTCGTCCCCGAAGCTCACGAAGGTGACGCGTTCGGGGAGGACGTGCGCGGCGAGGAAGGCGCGCGCCTCGGCGACGGCGATCGCGCAGGCATCGGACACGGGGTAACCGTAGATCCCGCAGCTGATCGCGGGAAACGCGACGTGCGAGCAGCCGCTCTCGCGCGCGAGGCGCAGGCTCTCGCGGTAGCACGCGGCGAGAAGCGCCGGCTCACCACGGCTGCCGCCGTGCCAGACCGGGCCCACGGTGTGGATCACGAAACGAGCCTTCAGTCGGTGGCCGCCCGTGATCCGCGCCTCGCCCGTGGGGCAGCCTCCGAGCTTCCGGCACTCCTCGAGGAGGCCCGGGCCCGCGGCCCGGTGGATTGCCCCGTCCACGCCGCCGCCGCCGAGGAGCGAGGGATTCGCGGCGTTCACGATCGCGTCGACGTCGAGCGCCGTGATGTCGCCGCGGACGAGCCGGATGCGGGCTTCCACGCCGGCGAGCCTAGCAGCCGCTAACATCGGGCATCGACTCTCCGCGCCTCGCACCCCCTCTTGCGGCACCCGGGACGGCCGGTGCATCGGTGCCGTTTCGCCCGCGCGAGCTCATGCTCCCGCTCGGGCTCTCGCTCGTGCTCGGCGCCGTGGCTCTCCGCGGCGGGCCGCGCGCCGTGGACGACGCCTACATCACCTTTCGCTACGCGCGGAACCTCGTCGAGGGCGCCGGCCTCGTCTACAACCCTGGGGAGCGCGTGCTCGGCACGTCGGCGCCGCTCTTCGCCCTGATCCTCGCGGGCCTCCGGTCTCTCACGGGCGCCGCGATCCCGGCCCTCGCCTTCCTCGTCGGGGCCGCGTGCCTCCCGGCGTGCGCCGTCGCCGGCTACCGCCTCGCGCGGCGCGCGGCCGGGCCGCTCCTCGCGGGGGTGTTCGTCGCCGCCGCGCTCTCCCCGCACGCGTCCCTCGAGGTCTTCGCGTCCGGAATGGAGACGCCGCTCTACCTTCTCGGCCTTCTCTTCGCGGTCGAGCTCGCGTGCCGCGGGCGGGACACAGCGGCCTTCGCGGTCGCTTCCGGGCTCTTCTTCCTGCACCCCGACGCCGCCGCCCTCGTTCCCGCTCTCCTTTTCGCCGTTCGTGCGGCGCGCGGGCGGTTGCCATGGCGGGAGCTCGCGCTCGGACTCGCGCCGGCTGCGGCCGCGGCGGGAGCACTCGCGTGGGCCTACGGCTCGCCGCTGCCGCACAGCGTGACCGCCAAGCGCCTCGCGTACGCGATGCCCCCGGGCCACGCGCTCCTTCGCCTCGAGGAGACGGTCCTCGACACGCTCGTCGCGTACGCGACGCCGCTGGCGCCCGCGCTCGTCGTGCTTCTCGCCGCGGGCGCGCTCGCGCTCCTCCTCGCGTTCGGGCGGCGCGCTCTCACGGATCCGCCCGTCCTCGCGTTCGCGCTCTTCGCGGGCGCCTACGTCGCGGCCTTCGCGCTCGCGAACCCTCTCGTCTTCCCCTGGTACCGCCCGCCGCTCGCCCTCTCGACGGCCTTCGTGGCGGTCGCCTGCGCGGCCCGGCTGCCGCGGCCGGCGGGCGCCGGGGCGTCCGTCCTTCTCGCGGCGGCCGCGTGCGTCCACCTCGCGACGTTCCGTCCGTACGATCCCTCGGGCCGCGAGGCGGTCTACCAGCGCGCGGCCGCTCTCCTCGCCCTCGGGCCCGCGGACACGGTCGCCGCGCCGGAGATCGGCGCGCTCGGCTGGGCGACTCCCGCCCGCGTTCTCGACACCGTCGGGCTCGTCTCGCCGGCGGCGCTCCGGTGGCTCGACCGGCCGCTCGCGGACGGAGGCGCCATCCCGCCGCGCCTCCTTCGCGAGACGGACGCGGTCGCGCTCGTCGCGCTCGACCGCTTTCTCGACCCCACGCTCGCAGCCGACCCCGGCGCGCTCGCCCGCTGGACCGAGGTCGCCCGCCTCCCCGCGAATGCGTTTGGGTCTGCCGGCGCCGTGCGCGTCTACCGCCGGTTACGCTGAGTCAGGTCTTCGCGATCGCGAAGACCGTGTTCCCGAACGGCGCGAAGCCGGCGGCCTCGTAGACGCGGCCGGCGCGCGCGTCGGCCGCCGAGAGGAACGCGACGGAGACGCCGCGCCGGAAGGCCTCGCGGAGGGCCGCATGCGTGAGCGCCCCCGCGAGGCCGCGGCGGCGGTGGGCTTCGAGCGTGCAGATCCCGGCGAGCTCGGTGAGGCCGTCCTGGGGATCGAGGAACATCGAGACCGCCACGGCCTCGCCGGCGAGGCGCCCCACGAAGCACAGCCCCCGGCCGAGGCCGTCGCGCAGCCAGAGCGCGTCCTGGTCGGAGACCGCGGCCGCGTCGCCGAGGCCGAACGCACGCCGCTGGACGGAGATGAAGACGCGGAAGGCGTCGAGCGGCGACGTCGCCGAAACCGTCTCGACGTCGAGCCCGGCGGCCGGAGGAACGTCGCGGAGCGAGTCGGGCGTCGCGACCATGAGCTGCGGGCGGGCCTCGATCGTGAAGCCGGAGGCCTCGAGGGCGCCGGCGAGCGCGGGGAAGACCGCGCCGACGAACTCGAAGCGCGGCCTGCGCCCCCGCCGCGCGAACTCGGCCTTCAGCTCCGCGAGCGGCGCCGCGAGCGAGGCCGCGTTGCCCGGCTCTTCGTCGGGGATTGCGTAGTTGAGGTAGGGCAGCGCGTCGGACGGATGGAAGTAGAGCGTGAACGGCGGTACCGGGACGGAGTCGTACTGCTGCCGTGCGACGGCGCGCATGTGCGCCTGCAGGCGTTCGGGTGTCGCCGCGGTCGCGCCGGTCTCCACGCCGCCATTCTAGGGACACTCGTCCTCGGGCCGCCCGGCTGGTAAGGTTCGCGCGTCCCACAAGGAGGCCCCGTGACGCTGCACCGAATCCCGAGACTCGCCCCCGCCGCCGCGCTGCTCGCGGCGTTCGCCCTGCTCGCCGAGACGCTGGCCCCGAAGAATCCTTCCGCGAAGAAGGTCGTCCTCGTGAAGGCGGGCGCCCTCGTCGACGTCCTCTCGGGACGCGTCCTCGCGAACCAGGACGTCCTGATCGAGGACGGCGTCGTGAAGCAGGTGGGCCCCGGGATCGCGGCCCCCGCGGGCGCGTCCGTCGTGGACCTGACGAAGAAGACGGTCCTGCCGGGCCTCATCGACGTCCACACGCACATCACGTCGCAGCCCGAGGACTACTACGCCGACCGCTTCCGCAAGTCGCCGATCGACGTCGCCGTCACGGCGCACGTCTACGCGAAGCGGACGCTCGAGGCGGGCTTCACGACGCTGCGGGTCGTCGGCAGCCCGGAGTACGTCGACGTCGCGCTCAAGAGCGCGATCGACAAGGGACAGGTCGCCGGGCCGCGCCTGAAGGTCGCCGGCCTCTCGATCGGGTCGACCGGCGGCCACGGGGACCTCACGGGCTTCTCGCCGTACCTGAAGTTCGAGCGCTTCTCGGGCGTCGCCGACGGCGTCGACGCCGTCCGCAGGCTCGTCCGCCAGAACGTGAAGTTCGGAGCGGACGTCATCAAGATGATCGCCTCGGCCGGCGTCCTCTCCGAGGAGGAGTCGGTCGGGGCGCCGCAGTACTCCCCCGAGGAGATGAAGGCGATCTGCGACGAGGCCGCGATGTGGGGCCGCAAAGTCGCCGCGCACGCGCACGGAACCGAGGCGATCAAGCGCGCCGTCGCCGCGGGGGTCGCGTCGGTCGAGCACGGGAGCCTGATCGACGACGAGGGCATCCGGATGATGAAGGAGCGGGGCACGTTCCTCGTCGCGGACGTCTACAACGACGACTGGATCCTCGCGGAGTTCGCGAAGATGGGCTATCCCGAGAAGATCATCGAGAAGGAGCGGTCGGTCGGGCGCCTCCAGCGCGAGAACTTCGCGAAGGCCGTTAAGGCGGGCGTGAAGGTCGCGTACGGGACGGACGCGGGCGTCTACCCGCACGGCCTGAACGCGCGGCAGTTCCGGTACATGGTCGCGGGCGGCCTCACTCCGATGCAGGCCATCCAGTCCGCCACGGCGAACGCGGCCGAGCTGCTCGGCTGGGAGAAGGTCGGCGCCATCGCGCCCGGCCGTTTCGCGGACCTCGTCGCGGTGGACGGCGATCCGCTCAAGGACGCGACTGTTCTCGAGCGCGTGTCGTTCGTGATGAAGGGCGGAGAGGTCGTGGTGTCGCGATGAGCCGGATCGCCCCGCTCGCCGTTCTGCTCGCGCTTTCCGGCCGCGCGTTCGCCGCCGACCCCGTTCCCACGCCGCTCCCCGTTCCGGCTCCGGACGCCGGGACGGTGTTCCGCGGGGCGTCGGTCTACACGGCGTGGGACGAGACGCCGCGCAAGCTCGCGATCCTCGTCAAGGACGGGAAGGTCGTCTCCGTCGGGTACGAGGCCGAGGTCCGTGCCGCCGCGCGCGAGGCGAAGGTCGTCGATCTCGCGGGCACCGTCCTCGTCCCCGGGCTCACGGACGCCCACGGCCACCTGCGCTCCCTCGGCGCGCTCCACCGGATGATCGACTGCCGCGGCCTCACGAAGGAGGAGATCCTCCTGCGCGTCCGGGCTCTCTCGGCCTCGACGGCACCCGGGGCGTGGATTCGCGGCCGCGCGTGGGACCAGAACCGCTGGACGGACACGGCGTTCCCCACCGCGGCCGACCTCGAGCCGGCCGCACCGAAGACGCCCGTCGTCCTCGGGCGCGTGGACGGACACGCGATCTGGGTGAACGCCGCCGCGCTGAAGGCCGCGGGCATCACGAAGGCGACGCCGGACCCGCCGGGTGGACGCATCGAACGCCTCAAGGACGGGTCGCCCGCGGGCGTCCTCGTCGACAACGCGATGAGCCTCGTCTGGAAGGCGATTCCGCCGCCCGGTCCCGAGGAGGCGCGCAAGGACTTCGTGGCCGGACTCGAAGCCTGTGCGAAGGCCGGGCTCACGGGCATCGGCGAAGCGTCGGGCTCGTCGCTGGCCGACCTCGCGATCCTCGAGGGGCTCGCGAAGGAAGGAAAGCTGCCCGTCCGCGTCTACGCGACCGTCGGACCGAAGGAACTCGACGCGGCGCTCGCTCGCGGGCCCGTCGCGTCCGGCCGCTTCACGCTCCGGGCGGTGAAGCTCTACGCGGACGGCGCCCTCGGTTCGCGCGGGGCCGCGCTCCTCGCGGACTATTCGGACGCGCCGGGCAACCGCGGTCTGGACGTCACGCCGCCCGAGACGGTTGCGGCGCTCGCGGAGAAGGCGTTCCGCGGAGGCTTCCAGGTGTGGACGCACGCGATCGGGGACCGCGCGAACCGCACGACGCTCGACGCCTACGAGAAAGGCCTCGAGGCGGCGAAGCCCGCCGACGCGCGCCCGCGGATCGAGCACGCCCAGGTCGTCGCGCCGGGCGACGCCGAGCGCTTCGCGAGGCTCGGCGTCATCGCGTCCGTCGAGCCCACGCACGCGACGTCCGACTGGATCTGGGCCGAGGGCCGGCTCGGGAAGGAGCGCGTGAAGGGCGCGTACGCGTGGCGCACGCTCCTGAAGGCGGGGGCGAAGCTCGCGGGAGGCAGCGACTTCCCGGTCGAGTCGGAAGACCCGCTCCTCGGGATCTTCGCGGCGGTCACGCGGCAGGAGACGAACGGGAAACCGCCCGGCGGCTGGCGCCCGGAGGAGGGACTCGGGCGCGCGGAGGCGCTGCGCCTCTTCACGTCCGACGCCGCGTACGCCGAGTTCGCCGAAAAGCGCCGCGGGCGGATCGAGCCCGGCTTCGACGCCGACTTCACGGTGCTCGACCGCGAGATCTTCGCGCCGGGGACGCCCGCCGGCGAGATCCTCAAGGCGAAGGTCGTGATGACCGTCGTCGGCGGGGAGATCGTCTATCGGGCGAACTAGGCCGGCGGGGCCGCGGGCGGGGCCGGTGCCGGAGGCGCCGGGGCCGGAGCCGGCGGCTTCGGCGGCTCTCCGTTCGGGTACGCCTCGGTCGAGCAGAAATAGCACTTGATCTTCGGCTGCGCGACGTCGTCGAGCACCCAGTACCAGAACTTCTTGCCGCACTTTCCGCAGGTGAAGAGCTTGCGATCGCCGTTCATGGTTCCGATCCTACCCGTTCGGCAGACGCCGCGCGCTGCGCCGGATGAGGAAGGCGAGGGCGAGGGCGAGCGCGGCGGTGTTCACGAGCGAGCCTTCCGGCCCGAATGCGCCGCCCGAGAGGAGCGGCCGCCCCGCACCGGCGAAGCCGGTCGCGACGAGCGGCGTCTCCAGCGCAAGCCCGCTGACCGGGAGACCGAGCGCCGACAGCGAGAAGTTCCAGAGCGCGTGGAAGGCCCACGCGCCCGCGAGGCCGCCGCCCGACCAGAACAGCCAGCCCAGAACGGCGCCGGCGAGGCCGATGTTCACGAGGGCGAGCGGCGTCGTGTGCGGGTTGTCGGCGTGGAGAGCGGCGAAGCCGGCGGCCTGTGCCACGTTCGCAGCGAGGCCCGCGGCGAGCCAGCGCCGGCCGAAGCGGGTGAGCCCTGCGGCGTCGCCGCGGCCGGGGAGCGGACCCCGTGCCAGGCGCAACACGGCGAGCGCAAGCGCCGCAATGAGCGTCATCAGCGCCCCGCGGAAGAGGAGCTCCTCGACGAGAGCCTGGACGGCGAAGAACGCAATCGAGGCGGGAGCGGCGGACGGGTTCGCGGGCGGCGGCGTCGGCGCGAACGCCGTCCAGCCGGGCGTCCCGGGGCGGAACACGCCCGCCGCGAGCGGCGGCAGGAGCGCACAGGCGAGGAGCACGAGCGCGACGGCGGCCCCGGCCAGGGCGCTGCGCCATGCCGGGCGCGCCGGCTCGGGCAGGGCGCGCCCCGGCCCGCGGAGCAGACCGAAGCGCAACGCGATCAGGCCCGCGAGGCCGACGGGCAGCGCAAAGATGAGGTCCCGCGACGCGAGGACGGCGGCGTCCGGGAGAAGCGGAACCGGCGAGAAGAGCGTCAACCCGCGCGCGCTATTTCTTCTCGGCGGGCTTTTCGGCGGGCTTCGCCGCGGCCTTCGCCTGCCGCTCGGCGGTCCACGGCGGGACGATGCCGTTCATCCGGGCGTAGGCGATCGACTGGCCGAGGTGCTCGTGCTCGTGGTTCGCCGCGGCGAGCAGGATCCCGCCGACGGTCGAGTCGCGGCCGAAGAACTTCATGGCCTTGCCGAGGTCGGCATCCGGCGTCGCGGCGACGGCCGCTCGCAGGTGCGCGAACGACTTCTTGAGCGCGTCGATCACGGCGGCCTTTTCCGTCACGGTCTTCTCCATGCCGCCGGTGATGCCGTCGGGCGTCTTGGCGCCGACGAAGCCCGTCAGGAGGTAGTTCCCGAAGGCGAGGTGCATGTAAACCTCGCTGATCGAGCGGACTCCCTCGGCCGGACGCCACTTGAACTTGTCCGCGGGGGTGGCCTCGGCCAGGCCGAGGATTTCCTTTTCGACGCCGTCCTGCTGGGCGAGGAAGTCGCCGCGGAAGCCCGCCGGCGGCGCCTGCGCCGTGGCGGCGGAGACGGTGAGGACGAGGGCCGTGAGGACGAGGGCCGACGCGATTCTCTTCATGGCGGGGTCTCCTTTGAGACGGGATCTTATCCATCCGCGTAGAATTCGCGGATTCGAGGCGTTCCGCCCGAAAAACGAACCGTGGAGGACTCACCGATGACGAAGATCCGCTTCTCCGCCGCCGCCCTCGCCCTGGCGGCCGCTCCGGCGCTCGCGCAGCTCGCGACGCCAATGCCGAGCCCGAACGCGTCCGTCACCCAGACGTTCGGCGTCACGAAAGCCGAGGTCGTCTACAGCCGCCCGTCCGTCAAGGGCCGCACGATCTGGGGCGACCTCGTTCCGTACGACAAGGTGTGGCGCACCGGCGCGAACGCGGTCACGAAGATCTCGTTCGACACGGACGTGACGGTCGAGGGCCAGAAGCTGCCGGCCGGCGCCTACGGCCTCTTCACGATCCCGGGCAAGGCCGAATGGACCGTCATCTTCAACAAGCAGTCCACGGGCTCGCCGGCCGACTACGCGGCCGACAAGGACGTCCTGCGCGTCAAGGTGAAGCCGGCGGCGCTGGCCGAGAACAAGGAGTTCTTCACGATCTCGTTCCCGGCCGCGTCCAACGCCGGCGCGACGCTCGTGCTCGCGTGGGAGAAGCTGAAGATCTCGCTCGCGATCGGCGTCGACACGAACGCCGCCTTCCTCCACAAGGCGAAGGTGGCGGTCGCGGATGCGAAGGTCGACGACTGGCGCACGTCGTACATGGCCGCGCGAGGCCTCTACGACATGAAGTACGCCCTGGAGGACGCGGCGAAGTTCCTCGAGCGGTCGCTCTCCACGAAGGAGACGTTCTCGAACCTGTCGCTGAAGGCGACCGTTCTCGCGGGCAAGGGCGACAAGAAGGGTGCGATCGCGGCGGCCGAGAAGGCGCTCGCCGCCGGCAAGGCCGCCGAGCAGAAGCCCTCGCCCGAGGCGGTCGCCGAGCTCGAGAAGTCGATCGCGGGCTGGAAGCAGTAAGGGGCTAGCGCGACGCGGGCGCTCCCGGCGCCCGCGTCGCGAGGTCGGCGCCCGCGCCTGCCGAAACCAGGTTGACGAAGAGCCGGTAAGCGCCGGGCACGCCCGCCGGCAGCTGGCGGAAGAACGCGTATCCCGTGTACACCCACGCGCCCTTCCCGACCTTCGCGTAGAGGAGGCCGCCGGGCTTGTCGCTCTCGCCGGGATCGTGCGTCGCGAGGACCGTCTCGTACCTCGGATCCCACGACCCCGCGAAGTAGAGCCCGCGCTCCTGCACCCAGCCGTCGAAGTCGGCGGGTGTGAGTTTGTTCGGGAAGGTCAGGAGGGGACTGTCCGGTTTGACGAACGTCACGGGCGCTTCCTCGACCGTCACGCGGTCGCGCGAGAGCTTGATCGGGTACGGCCCGAGCTCGTCCGTGACGAGGTCGCCGGTCGTGTTGTACTGAACGACGACCGTGCCGCCGCCTTCCGCGTACGCCTCGAGCCGCTTGACGGCCTGCTTGAGGCGCGGGCGCGTGTTGAACGCCCGGATCCCCGCGACGACGGCCGAGTAGCGCGAGAGGTCGCCCGTCTCGAGCTCGTCGTCCGAGAGAAGGGTCACGGCATAGCCCATCTGCTTGAGCGCGTCCGGCCCGGCGTCGCCCGAGCCCATGACGTAGCCGACCGGAAGGTGCGGCGCCTTGACGTCGATCCTCAGGACGCGCGCCTCCGCGGGCGGGAAGAGCGTCTGCATGGGGATGTGCGGGTAGTCCACGCGGACGAGTGCGCGCGAGCCGGTCTTCCCGGCGACCGTCGTCTCGGCCGCGAGCGTGCCGGATGAATGGGCGGCCGGCGGCGTCACGGTGAAGGCGACGGCCTTCTCCTCGTTCCGTGCGCCGAGCGTGAACGGCGCCTCGGCGGGGGAAACGCGGAACCCGGGGGGCGCCTTGAGGCGCAGCACGCCGGCGACGTTCGGCGCGCCGGCGACGAGCGTTACGCGCACGGTCTTCGCGGCGCCGCTCCCGAACGCGTAGACCTTGTCGTCGAAGTTCGCGGTGACGGGCGGGACGATCTCGAACGGGCGATAGACCTCGCCCTTGACCGGGTCGGTGCGCCGGAAGACGACGGGCGTCTCGAAGGGGATCGACGCTCCGGCCACCTTGACGGCAAACCGCGCGACGAGGGGCGGCGCGTTCTCGGGGCGGCCGACGAGTGTCGCGTCCGGCACCGCGTAGAGCCCCTTGCCGGCGGGCGCGCGCAGCCAGTACGGCTGTGTCACCGGAGCATCCGCGGGGAGAGCGACCGTGGCGCTGCCGCGCACGGGCTCGTTCGCGGCGAGAGCGCCGCCCGGAAGCGGCGCGGCCGCGTGGGTGACCTCGACCTTCTCGAGCGCCGCGGGGACGCTCGAGCGGTTCAGGATCATCGTCGCGACCTTGACCTCCGCGCCCGGCGCGGCCGAGACGTCGGCCGCGATCGCCTCGGTCCACAGCCCGAGACATGCCCGGATCGCCTCGACGACCTCGGCGCGCTTCGCGGCGAGAAGAGGATCGTTTTGCTTCGGACCCTCTCCGCGCCTGTCGCCTTCGTTCGAACCAGCACCGGGGATTTTCTTAGAAGGTGAATTGAGCGGCTCGCTTGCCGCGTCGATCATCCGCCCGAGGGCGGTCCAGGCCTGGACCAGCCCGGGGACGGAGGCCGCCGGGTCCGTTTCGCGGAAGTCCCCCTCCACCTTTCTAAGAATCTTTCCGACCTCTTCTCCTCTCTCTCCGTATCTCTTCCAGCTGAGATCGACGCCTTCGAAGAGGTCGCTCGTCGCCGGGTCGCCCGCCGTCAGCTTGAAGTCGTTCATCCACGTGCCTCGGCGCTCGGCGGCGCCGAAGCCCTGGCTCTTGTGCATGGAGCGGCTCTGCCCGGCGATCTCCGTGTACGAGCGGCCGAGGAGCGCGTTGTAGCCGCCGAGATCGAGCGCGATCTGCCCGGGAGCGGCGTTGCGCGGTGCGTCGGAGCCGAAGCGAAAGACGTTCCAGAAGATGCGCCTCGCCTGCCAGGGCCGGACCCACCGGAGCTGCTCGGGGAATCGCGTCGGATCGGCGGCGGCGGCGAACGCCTCGCCCGCGAGGATTGCCGAGGCCGTGTGGTTGCCGTGACCCCCCTCGCCCGTCGTCGGGAAGCGCGTCACGATCACGTCGGGGCGGAAGGACCGGATGATCCACACGACGTCGGACAGGACCTGCTCGTGGCCCCAGATCGCGAACGTCTCCTCGGGGTTCTTCGAGTAGCCAAAGTCGATCGCCCGCGTGAAGAACTGGCGGGCGCCGTCGATGCGCCGCGCCGCGAGGAGTTCCTGCGTGCGCAGGACGCCGACGAGCTCTCCGGTCTCGTTCCCGATGAGGTTCTGGCCGCCGTCGCCGCGCGTGACGGAGAGATAGCCGGTTTCGAGGAGCCGGCCCTTCGCGCCCCATGCCAGGAACGCCGTGTTCTCGTCGTCCGGGTGAGCCGCGACGTAGAGGACGCTGCCGACGACGTTCAGCTTCTTCAGCTGGAGAGCGATCTCCGAGGCCGAGAGGGTCTCGGAGGGTGCGGCGGCGCGCGCCGCGCCGGAGGCGAGAAGGAGGACGGCGGCGGCGAGGGAGCGGAGCGGGCGGCGCGTCATGCGCCGCATTCTAGAGGGGGAGTCTCAATCCGCGGCGTGCTTCCCGAACGTCTCCCGGACGAAGAACGTCCCGGCGCACGCGACGAGGAGCGCCCCGAGGGACGCGAGGAACGCCGCGCGGTAGCCCGCCGTGGGGTAGCGGCGGGCCCCCTGCTCGATGACGCCGAGCCAGTGGGAGTCCAGGATGCGTCCGAGGACGTTCTGCATGACGGCCGCCCCGAGGAAGCCGCCGGCGTTCACGGTGGCCGTGGCGATCCCGGAGAAGCGCGGCGGATTCACCTCGCGGGCGAGCACCCACGTGAGCGTGAAGCAGCTCGCCGTGAGGCCGACGAGGAAGCAGAGCGGGCCGAGAAGGGCGCGCGGAGGTCCGCCGGTCGGGACGGCGACGCACGCCCAGACGGCCGTGTACACGAACGTGAAGAGGACGTACGGCAGCCGGCGCGCGCGGAAGACGCGGTCGGACAGGAACCCGGCGGCGGGCGCGCCGAAGACGACGCCGACTCCGACGAGCGACACGAGCTGCGCGGCCTCCTTCGCCGAGAGCCCGTAGACGTCGCGCATCCACGGGACGGCCCAGAGCCCCGAGAACGAGATCAGCGTCCCGTACTGGCAGAAGAAGACGAGGAACATCGGCCACGTCCTCCGGTTGCCCCAGACCGAGCGGTAGCCCTGCACGACGCTCAGCTTCGGCACGGGGCCGCGCGGGAGGGGCGGCGGGAAGCCGGCGTCCTCGGGCCGGTCGCGGACGACGGCGAGCGTGAGGAGTGCGAGCGCGACGGAAAGCGCCGCGACGCCGCCGAACGTCGTCCGCCAGCCCGCGAGGGAGACGACGAGCGCGAGCGGCGCGGCCGCCATCAGGCCGCCGAGGTTGCCGGCCACCTGCGTCAGGCCCGACCACGTCCCGAACTCGTCGGGCCGGAACCACGCGCCGATCTGCTTCAGCGTTCCGATGAAGACGACGGACGCTCCGACGCCGACGACGACGCGCGCGCCGTAGGCGAGCGGCAGGGCGTGCGCCGCCGCGAAGACCGCGCCCCCCACGCCCATCACGAGCGCGCCCGCGGCGACGGCCTTGCGCGGTCCCCACGCGTCCACGGCAGCGCCGACGACGAACTGCATCGCGGCGAACGCGTAGAGGTAGAGCGCCGCCATCGTCGCGACCTCGACGCCCGTCGCCGCGAAGCTCCGCATGAGGTCCTTCGCGAGGACGGCGGGCGCGATCCGGTGGAAGTACGACACGACGTACACGAGCGCGAGAACGCCCCAGACGAGGAGGCGGCGCGAGCGGAAGGCGGAAGAAACGGCGATCCTCCTTGGCCTCAGGGGTTCCACGTGAAGCGGACGGGCTGGGCGATTCTCCTCCGGCCGTCGGCGGCGCGGAACGTGACCTTGAGATCGTGAGCGCCCCCGGCAAGACCGGACGCGTCGAGCCTTGCCGTGTAGCCTGCGCGCGAGGCGTCGCCGATCTCGGGAACCGCGGCCGCGACGTCCGGGCGCGGCGTGCGCTCGAGGGCGAGGACGCGCGCGAGGACCCCGTCCACGCGGAACTCGACGGGCTCGACCGCGCCGCCGCCGCGGAGCTGGCACCATCCGCGGACGTCGAGCGTCCCGCCGAGAGCCGCGCCTTCCGCCGGCGCGTCGACCGCCACGGGGATCGACGCGTCGTAACGGATCACGTCGTCCTCGCGGCCGCCAGGCCGCCTTCCGACGGAGAGCCTTCGCGGCGCGATGCCGATCCGGGTTTCGAGGAGGAAGCCGAGCGAGATCCGGGCGAGAAGCGGATCCGGGCGGCCGAATACCCGTTCGGACGCGAGCCCTTCCACGCGCCGGTCCGCCGTCAGCACGACGTCGCCTTCCGCCGCGGCGACGGCGCGATCGGGCGCGATCTCGCTCTGCGCGCGCTCCGGCAGGAAACGCGAAACGTGCATCCGGAGCTCGGGGTCGAAGACGAGCGTCCCGCGGTCGTACGGGGGCTGCGAGGCGGCGCGGACGGCGGAGGCGGAGGGGCTCGGCGCCGACGCAGCCGCGACGGGCGGAACCGCGACCCACGCGCACGCGGCCACGAGGGCGACGGATGCACAGGCTCCGGGGCGCGGGACCCGGCTTGCGAGCGCGGCGAGACCGCACGCGGCGAGCCCCGCGACGCCGCCCAGGAGGAGCGCTCCGTAGCGCGGCGCGCCGTAGAGCGTGGAGACGGGCACGTTCACGAGCGTCCACGGCAGGACGAGAAGGAGGATGCGCGACGCGGTTCGCCGGCGCAGCAGGGCCCCCGCGGCCGCGGCGGCGCCGACCACGGCGCCGAGCGTGTCGGAGCCGAACGGGTCGACGAGCCAGCGCCGCCAGAGGGAGAGCGAGAGAAGGTCCCTCGCCGAGAGCGCCGAGCTGCGGCGGAGGTCCGCCGCCTGGATGAGGAGCTGCTCGCGGAACGGCGCGAATCCGCCCGAGCCGCGGATCGCGGGCAGCCAGGCGGCGGCGCTCACGAGGGCGGCGCCGCCGAGACCCGCGACGAGCAGCGCGCGGGCGCGCGGCCCGGCCTTCGCGCACGAAAACGTCGCCCAGATCCCGAGCGGCACGAGGGCGACGGCGCTCTGGGGCCTGAGGGCCGCGGCCGCCGCGGCGACGACGAACCCGGCGGCGGCGCGGCCGGGCAAGCGCCGCTCCGCCGCGGAGAGGAGGAGGGCGGCCGACGCAAAGACGGCGGCCGCGGCGGGGGCGTCGCTGAATCCGCGCACGCCGAAGAGCCAAACCGACGGCACGACGGCGTAGAGGAGTCCGCCGAGGCATGCGAAGTCGGCGCCGAGGCCGGCGGCGGCGAGGAACGCCGCGAGCGCGGCCGCCGCAAGGAGTCCCCCGGCCGTTCCCACGAGCGCGAGAGAACGGTACGGGTCGACGCCCGTCCCGTGGACGAGAGCGGCCGTCTCCACGAGCAGCGGGTAGCCGGGCGGGTGCGGGCGGTGGACGCGGAGGTCGATTCCGTGCGCGACGGCGTCGGCGAGCAGCACCTCGTCCCAGTGCCACGCGTCCGTCGCCATCGTCGCGAACCGCGCCGCGGCGAGGAGCGCGAGGACGGCGATCCACGCGCGCGCGGAAAACGACTTCATTTCATCGACGCGCGCACCTGGACGAGGTACTTGTCGAAGTCTTCGACCCGGATGAGGCCGATCCGCGGATATTCGAAGTCCAGGATCACGTACAGGGTGAAGGCGAGGATGGCCGCGAACCCGACGACGTGGAGCCAGCTCCGCGCGGTGCTCGCGCCCATCTCGTACCCGACGAGGAGTGCGCAGACGAGGGAGATCCCGCCGAGGACGAAGTAGATGATCTTGGGCGGGTGCATGTCGGTCGCGGCCATCCGCGTCGTCGTGATGTCGATCATCGCGTTGAGGGCCGGGAAGAGGACGATCGTGGCCTGCGAGGGGGCCGCGCGGCACGCAGCCACCGCGCCCGCCCAGATCTCGTTCTGGATCGCGACGCCGCGGGCGTACTCGGCTCGGCCGCCCGCGATGTCCCCCGCGGCGACCTTCGCGTAGGTGAGGATGCGGGAGTCCGTGTAGCGCCGGAACGCGTCGCGCAGTGGCGGCTGGAAGGCGGGCGGCAGGACGTCGAGCCTCAGCCACGCGGTCCCGATGTCGTTTGCCTCCTCGACGATGAGCGCCCGGCGGGCTTCGAACCGCGATGCGGCGCCCGAGAACGTGAACGCGAGGAGGAGCCCGAGGAGACCGAAGGCGACGGTCTCGACCGTGCCGAGGCCGGCGGGCCGGCTCGAATCGGGTCCGGCGAGGGCGCGCCGCCCGGCCCGCAGGCCCGCTTCGATGAAGGCGAGTGTCGCGAGGAAGAAACCGGCGAACGTCAGGAGGGCTCCCGCCACGTTGCTCATGGAGCGAGCATACCGGGCCCGGGGGGCACGCCGCGCGTGCGCAGCGCCCAGCCGAGAAGCAGAAGACCGATCGCGCCGATCCAGCTCCCGGCCACGCGCACGGCGATGCGCGCCGCGGGGGCCTTCAGAGACACGACGAGAGCAGACACGAGCGCGATCATCACGAACGCGACGGCCGCGATGCCGACGAGGCCGAGGGCGCCGGGGCCGGTGCCCGCGAGCGCGGGGCCGTTCAGAAAACCGTGGACGAGCCCGAGCGCTGTGGCCAGCGCCGCGACTGCCGCATCGGGGAGCCTCGCGTCGGCCGCGACGAGGAGGCCGAGGAGGATGAACGAGAGCGCCGGATACGGCGCGGCGGCCGATGCGGCGCCGCCGAACCTCAGGCCGAGGAGGCCGCCGACGAGCCACGCGACCGGCAGGACGAAGAGCGCGAGGCGGCCCGCGCGCGCGCCCCGGAGCCCGGCGTAGAGCGCCAGCGCGACGATGGGCACGAGATCCTCGGGCGTCAGCACGAGATGGCCGATTCCGTCGTAGACAGGGCCGAGGCCTGTCGTGACGAGATGCGCCTCGGCGCGCCCCGAAATCAAGAGAGCGGCGAAGAACGCCAGTATTCCTGCGCCCGGCACGCGCCTCCTCATCGGAGCGCCTTCCAGAGAAATCCGAAACCGGCGATCGCCACCAGCGATCCCGCGACACGCAGCGCGACCCGCCCCCAGCTCCAGCGGTGGATCAGGCCGATGGCGATCCCCGAGAGGTGCAGGAGGCCGGTCGCCACGACGAATCCGATGCTGTAGAGGATCCCGCTCTGCCCGGGCGGGAGCTCGGTGCCGTGCGCGTGTCCGTGGAAGATCGCGAAGAAGCCGACGAGCGCCGCGGCGAGCGCGAGGGGCGGACGGGCCTCCCGCGCGACGGCGAGGCCGAGGAGGAGGGCCGAGAGCGCGATCGCGATCTCGACGCCCGGCAGCGGCACGCCCGCGAGGCCGAGGAACCCGCCGAACGCCATGACCATCGGGAACACCACGGGCAGGAGCCAGACGGCGGGCGCGCCGAGCTGCGCACCCCAGAGTCCGACGGACACCATCGCGAGGACGTGATCGAGGCCCGAGACCGGGTGGCGGAAGCCGGAGAGGAAACCCGCCGCCTCGCCGGCCTGGATGTGTGCCCTCGCGGGCGACACCGCGAGCACGAGGACGAGGAGCGCGAGAAGCGCCTCGGGCGAGGACCCGCGGAAGGCGCGCGTCGCCTTCACCGCGCCCCTCCGAGCAGCATGACCGTCCGCTGAATCGTCCAGTACGCGCCGAGGGAGCCGACGGCGTATCCCGGCAGGGCCTCGGCCCAGCGCGGCCAGCGGATCTCGAGGATCGAGAAGGACCGTGTGAGGAGAAGGATCACGGCGACGAAGAACATCTGCCCGATCTCGACGCCGACGTTGAAGAGGAGGAGGGCGAGCGGGATCTCCGCCTTCGGGAGGCCCATGGCCGTCAGGCCGCTCGCGAAACCGAACCCATGCAGGAGGCCGAACGCGAACGCGACGACCCACGGGTGGCGGATCGTGAAGCTCGTCTCGCCGCGCCACGTCCTCACGATCTCCGGGCCGAGGAACAGGATCGAGAGCGCGATCGCCGCGTTGAGCGGCGGGAGCGGCGCCGACGCGAAGCCGAGGGTCGCGACCGCGAGCGTGAGGCTGTGGGCGACCGTGAAGGACGTGATCGTCTTCACGAGCATCCAGCGGTCCGAGACGATGAGAAGGAGCCCGAGGACGAAGAGCAGGTGATCGACGCCCATGAGGATGTGCTCGACGCCGAGCTTCAGGTACGACGCCGCGCGCTGGGCGCCGGTCGTCGCGCTCCCGAGCGTGACGGACGGCGCCGCCGGGCCGACGAGGTGGCTTTCGAGCACACCGTCCGCGCGGTGCACGCGCACGAGAACGTCGGTCGCCGTGGACGAGAGGCCGTCGATCACGATCCTCTTTCCCGCGAGGCCGCCCTCGCAGCGCAGCGTGCCGCGCACGAGGACGGCCGACGTCGTCAGCTGCGACCCGCCGGAGGTCGCGAGGACGCAGCCCGGCGGAAGGACGGGCGCGATGTGGATCTCCGTCTCGCCGCCGAACGGCGCCTTCCACAGGAACGCGTAGACGCCGGGCGACGTCTCCTCCATCTCGAGGAACCCGGGGCGGTTCTCGTGGGCGAGGGCGGGCGGGGCCGCCGCCAGCGCGGCGAGGAGGACGAGGCCGAGGCCGCCGCGCGCCCTCACTTCTTCTCCGGCGCCGTTTCGATCACGACCTTCGTTTTCGCGAGAAGGCGCGCGTAGAGGGCGTCCAGCTCGCGCGTCCTGCGGTCCGCGGTGAAGTCGCGCTCGACGGCCGACCGCACGTCCGCGAGCGCGGGCGCGCGGGCGGCGGTTCTCTCGAGGACGAGGACGGCGTGGACGCCGAAGCCCGACGGGACGGGCGCGGTCCAGCGCCCCGGCTCGAGTTTGACGACGGCGTCGGCGAACTCGCTCCCGAAGACGCGCGCAATCTCGCCCTTCGGTGCGAGCGGCATTTCGGGGGGAAGGAGAAGGCTGTCTCCCGCGGCCTCGGCGCCGGGGCCCTTCTTCTCGAGAGCGGCCGCGAGGCGTTTCGCCTCGGCCGCCGCGGCGGCCGGGCCGCCGCGTTTCTCGGGAGTCAGGCAGACCTGTCGGAAGGAGACGCGCTCTTCGGCGCGGTAGAGGTCGGGGTGTGCGGTCAGCCACGCGGAGAGTTCGGCCTCGCCCGGCGGGGCGGCGTCGATGCGGTCCTCGGCGAGGAAGTCGACCTTCTGCTTCAGGCGCCGTCGGATGATCGTGTCGTCACGATCCAGCCCGGTCGCCATGGCTTCCCTCACGGCGATCTCCTCGCGGACGTAACCGTCCACGAGGCCCTTCAGCTCCTCGGCGGTCGGCGGCCGCTGCCACGTGCGCGCGAAGCCCGCGGCGAGGGACTCGAGCCGCGCGCGCGTCACGACGATCCGGCCGGACGAGGCGCCGGCGCCGCCCTTCCACGCGAAGACGAGAAACAGAGCGGCCCCGATCGCGAGGAAATGGACGAGCGGCTCGCGGAGGAGGCGTCTCATGTCTAGAGCCGTATACCAGAAGCGACGGAGAGTCTCGCGTCCGCGGATGGCGCCATCACGGAAAACGGTGGGCGAGATCGGCCTCGCGCGCGACGACGCCCGCCTCGGCGGCGCGGACCGCGGCGGAGAAGGCCACCGCCGCGGGGGAACGCATCCGGCCGCGGCGCCAGATGAACCCGTAGTTCAGCCTGGCCCAGGACACGGAAACCGGGACGACGGCGAGCGTGCCAGAGAAGAGCTCCGCCTCGCACAGCGTCCGGGGAAGGTAGGCAAGGCTGTTCGTCTCGCGCACGAGGTCCTTCACGTTGAGGGGCCGGTCCACGTTGATCGCCGGGACGAAACGGCCCGTCTCCGCGTCGATGGCCCCGGCCGCGAACGGGGGGGGCGGCAGCATGCGCGCGGCGCGCGGCGGCCAGACCGTGCCCGCGAAAGGGTACGCGACCATGTCGCCCAGGGTCACCCGGCGTTTTCGGCGGAGCGGATGTCCCGGCCGGCAGATGAAGGAGACGCGGTGACTGCCGACGAGCTCGGTTTCCAGGTGGGCCTCGCCGTCGAGCTCGCTGATCTCGCCGATTCCCAGGTCGACGGTCTCGCCCCGGACGTCGGTGACGAGGTCCTGCCAGTCCCGGACCCGGACCCGCACGGTGAGCGCGGGGTGGGCCGCCAGGAGACGCTGCAGCGCGGCGGGCACGGACAGCTCAGCGGGGTAGGACGCCACCGAGACGCGCAGCTCGCCCGTGTCGGCGCCGCGCAGGAGCCCGATCTCCCGCTGGAGCTCGGAGGCGCCGTGGAGGAGCTGTCGGGCGCGCTCGACGGCGATCCGCCCGTAGGGCGTCGGCACCGCCCGGCCCCGATCGCGCTCGAAGAGCCGGCAGCCGAAATGTCTCTCGAGGGCCTGGATGGACCGGCTGAACGCGGGCTGGGACAGGCCCACGGACTCGGCCGCCTTCCCGAAGTGAGCGTGCTCCGCGAGCGCGACGGCGTGTCCGAGGAGGCGGAGGTCCGGCATCAAACGATGCATCTATTGCATGATTCTAGCAAGACAAATGCATTGGACGGCGCATCGCCCCGATGAAACGATGTCTCAGGTCAGTCTCTGGAAACGGGACCGTCTCAGGAAACAACGTTCCGTCCCGTCTGCTGCCGAAATCTCAAAAGGAGGCCCGATGACCCTTCGTAGGTCCATGACCCTCGCTCTTCTCTCCTCCACGCTCGCCGCGTCCGCCGCGTTCGCGCAGGCGCCCAAGGCGAAGGCTGCGCCCGCCGCGAAACCGGCCGCCGCGCCGAAGGCCGCGCCCGCCGGAAAGCCGAACATCCTCGTCATCTGGGGCGACGACATCGGCGGCTTCAACATCAGCGCGTACAACCGCGGGATGATGGGTTACCGCACGCCCAACATCGACCGCATCGCCGCCGACGGGGCGCTCTTCACGGACTGGTACGGCCAGCAGAGCTGCACGGCGGGCCGCGCCGCGTTCGTCACGGGCCAGTCGCCCATCCGCACCGGCCTCACGAAGGTCGGCCTCCCCGGCGCGCCCGAAGGGATGAAGAAGGAAGACCCGACGATCGCGACGGTCCTCAAGGCGCAAGGGTACGCCACGGGGCAGTTCGGCAAGAACCACCTCGGCGATGCGGACGCTACGCTCCCGACGAACCACGGGTTCGACGAGTTCTTCGGAAACCTCTACCACCTGAACGCGGAGGAAGAGCCCGAGAACCCGGATTACCCGAAGAACCCCGAGTTCAAGAAGAAGTTCGGCCCGCGCGGCGTCATCCACAGCTTCGCGGACGGCCGCATCAGCGATACGGGCCCGCTCACGAGGAAGCGCATGGAGACCATCGACGAGGAGGTCACGGCGAAGGCGCTCGCGTTCATGGAGAACGCGAAGAAGTCCGGAAAGCCCTTCTTCCTCTGGTGGAACTCCACCCGCATGCACATCTTCACGCACCTGAAGAAGGAATCCGAGGGCAAGACGGGCCTCGGCGTCTACGCGGACGGGATGGTCGAGCACGACGGGCACGTCGGCCAGGTCCTCGCGAAGCTGCACGATCTGGGCCTCGACGACACGACGATCGTCATGTACTCGACGGACAACGGCGCCGAGACGTTCACGTGGCCCGACGGCGGCACGACGATGTTCCGCGGCGAGAAGAACACGAACTGGGAGGGCGGCTACCGCGTCCCGGCGATGATCCGGTGGCCGGGGGTCATCAAGCCCGGCACCGTCATCAACGAGATCGCGGCGCACGAGGACATGCTCACGACGTTTGCCGCCGCGGCGGGCGACAAGACGGTCAAAGACGACCTCCTCAAGGGCCGGACGATGGGCGGCGCGACCTACAAGGTCCATCTCGACGGATACGATCTCGGCCCCGCGCTGAGGGGCGAGGCCGCGTGGCCGCGAAAGGAGTTCATCTACTGGACGGACGACGGCCAGGTCGCCGCGCTCCGGTGGGAGAACTGGAAGATCACGTTCCTCGAGCAGAAGGGCGAAGGTCTCCGCGTGTGGCAGGAGCCGTTCACCCCTCTGCGCGCACCGCTCATCACGAACCTCCGGATGGACCCTTTCGAGCGGGCCGAGGCCGAGCACGCCATGGGTTACCAGAGGTGGTTCATGGAGCACATGTTCGCGATCGCGCCGGCGGGGGGCTACGTCGCGCAGTGGCTCCAGAGCTTCAAGGAGTTTCCGCCGCGGCAGAAGCCGGGCAGCTTCAATCTCGAGCGCGTCATGGAGTCCGTGACGGGCGGAGCGCAGAAGAGCGCGAACTGACGCCCTGCGGCCAAGGGCCGCGCCGGTCCCCCGGCGCGGCCCTTTTCTCCCCTGTGCGCTACTTCTTCGCGACGCCCTTCAGCCAGATCGTCTCGGTGGACGAGTCTTCCGTCGTGAGGGCCCCGTCCTCGCGCAGCTTGATCTTCGCGGCGGGGGTGAACTCGCCGCTGCCCTTGTCCCCGGCATCGAGGACGAGGAGGGCGATCGTTAGGTCGAACCCCGGCTTGGGCGGCGTGGTCGAGAGGTCCGACTTGATTGCGTTCATCGGCTCCGCGGCGATGACCGTCACCATGCGGCCGGAGCCCACGGGGCGCGCGAACGCGTACTTCACGGCGACTTTCTTCTTGGGGCCTTCGATGGTGCCGATGTCCTTCATGCCGGCGAGGACTTTCTTGGCGGCTTCGTGGCCCCCGCTCTTGAGCGCGGCAAAGAGGGCGTCCCTTTCGGCCGGCGTGGACAGGGCCGAGTAGGTGATCGTGATCGGCGCGCTCTTCGAGGCGCCGGCGGCGTTCTTGGCCTCGGCCGTGGCCGTGAAGGTCTCGGCGGCGGAGGCGGAGCCCGCGAGGGCGAGGAGGAGGAATCCCGTGATCGTCTTCATGTCGTGATTATCCCTTTTCCTTTCTTTCCTACTTCTTCGGCGGGTAGCCCTCGAACATCTTCGCCGCCACCTCGCGCAGCTTCTTCTCGCGGTCCTCGGCGGTGCGGTTCGGGTCCGTGTTCAGCGTGTCGCTCGCGACGCCGCGCCACACGAGCTCCTTCTTCTTCGCGTCCACGAGGTCGATCATGAGCGTCCCGACGGGGATCTCGGTCACGGTCGTCGTCGCCATCCCCATGCCGCCGTAGCCGTACCAGCCGTAGCCGTAGCCCCAGCCGGTGTTGTACGTGTTGATCTGCGTCTCCTTCGAGAGGCGCGGGTGCGCCGCGACCCAGAGGTCGCCGCCGGAGTCGACCCTCCTGAGGCCTTTCGACGCGAGCGTGTCCGAGAAGACTCCCTCGAAGCGCTTGCTCCAGAGCGAGTCCCTGAGCTCGCCGGTGTCCTTCCACGTGAACGTCTTGTACGAGGAGAAGTCGGCGGCCTTGTCGTAGTCCGTCGAGATCGAGAGGCTCGAGCAGCCCGCGGCCGCGAGGACCGCGCCGACGAGCAGGGCGAGAGTGCGTTTCATGGTGTCGTCTCCTTCATCCAGCGATCGAGGATCTCACGAACGTCCACGCCCGTGGAGCCCCGGAAGATTACGGGAAGTTCTTCGGTCCGGAACGGCTGCGGGGCCTTGAGGAGCGCCCGGAGGCCGTCGCGAAGGCTCTTCTCTCCGCCCGTGGCGGCGCGGATCCGGTCGTCCATCTCGGCCGCCATGAGCGCTCCGCGAGCGAACGTGCTCATCCCGATCCGGAAGTCCGCCGAGTACAGGAACGAGGCGGATCGCGAGAGCTCCGCGAGCGGCATCCGGCGGACGAACGGGGGCGCTTCCTTGAGAATCGCCCTCAGGCGCGCGAGCGTTCGCGTCCGGAACGCGGCGCTCTCGGCGGGCGGCATCCCGTCCGCGAGAGCCTGGACGGCCGCATACCGGCCGAAGCCTTCGTTGAACCAGATCGTGTCGATCACGGGCGGCGCCTCCCACGTGTGCGGGGAGTAGCCGGCGCCGTACGCGCGCTTGGGGATCCAGCTGTGCGCCATGTGGTGCGCGTAGTTCACGAGCGTCCGTTCGCGCGCGTCGGCGCCCGTCTGCGCCGTCGTCGCGCGCTCCGCGGAGAGGCTGAACGTCCCGCTGTCGACGTGCTCCTGGCTGAAGCCGTAGTCGTGACCCTCGAGCGGCGTCAGGAGCTCGAGCTGGACGGTGTACTGCCGGATCGGCGCGTCGCCGAAGTACGCCTGGACGCGGTCGAGGGCCGTGCGCGCGAGCGCGCTCTCGAAGGAGAGGTCCGCCGCGCCCTCGGCGTAGGCCGCGAAGACGAGCGGGATCGTGCCGGGAAGGCGGGAGAGCGTCAGGGCCGGGCCCATGAGGACCTGCGAGTCCGCGAGCGTGTCGTAGTCGGGCGCCCGCGCGGAGGCCGTGCCGGCCGGCGCGGGCACGGCGGGCGCGAGCGTCGCGAGGACGGGCCAGCCCTCGGCCGCGCGGACCTCGAGGGCGGCAGGCCGGCGCTCCTCGCCGTCCACGTATCCGAAGACGGAGTACCCGAGGAAGCCCGCGTACCGCGGCCGGACCTTCGACGTCGCGACGCCCTTCCAGATCTCGCGCTCCATGCGGGGGACGTCGACGTCGTAGGCGACCCGGGCGACGGTTTCGCCGCTCTTTCCGAGAGTCCAGCGCGGCCCGTTCTGCGCGCGCCGGACCGCGAGCGCAGAGCCCGCGGGCGAGAAAGCCCTCACGTCCTCGACGAACCGGTCGTACAGGAAGAGGGAGTAGCCGCCGGAGTAGTTGCGCGGCATGACGAGATCGGCCGGGGCCGCGACGGGAACGGGGAGCGCGATATCGACGCGGATCCGCCCCGAGGAGGCCGCGGCCGTCGCGTCGAGGACGTACGCGACAGCGTCTTCCGCCCTCGAGGGACGGGGAGTCGCGCCGACGAGCAGCGCGACGCCGAAGACGGCGCCGAAGGCGCGGGCCCTCAAACCGGCGGCCTCTTGAGGTGCCACTCCGTCCGCGCCTGCACGGCGGTCCCGAGCGCGACGAGCCTCTCGTCGGAGAACGCCCGCCCCGTGAACTGGAACGCGGTCGGGAGGCCGTTCTCGCCGAAGCCGTTCGGCACGACGAGCGCGGGCTGGCCGACGAGGTTGCCCGCGCCGATCACGCCCGGCCCGCCGCTGACGCCCGGGTAGACCTTGTCGAAGTCCGGGCCGATCGGGTACGAGACCGTCGCGCGCGCGGGCGAGACGAGCGCGTCGAACTTCGCGTAGAGCGCGTCGAGCGCCCTCTTCATCGGCGCACGGAGGCGCAGCGCCTGGATGTAATCGACCGCGAGCGTCATCGAGGCGGCGTAGCCCCCCCACCGGTCGTTCGGGACCTTAAGCTCCTTCGAGCGGCCGTTCTCCACGAGGTCGCGGAATGCGCTCGCGCCCTCGGCCGACACGATCGTCCCGACCGCGGCGCCGTACGGGTAGTCCGGGAACTCGACGTCGGGGACGACGTCGCAGAACGCGCCGAGCACCTTCAGTGACTCCTCGAAGTTCTTCCGGACCTCGGGCTGCGTCTTCTCGAACGAGCCCTTGATGACGCCGATCCGCGGGCGCTTCGCCCTCGCGGACGGCGGCGCGGGGCGGAACGGGCGGCTCACGGAGGTCGCGTCCCTCGGATCCTTGCCCGCGATCGCGGCCATCACGAGGCCGCAGTCCTCGGCGCTCCGGCACATCGGGCCGAGCTTGTCGAGCGTCCAGCAGAGCGCCATCGCGCCGTGACGGCTCACGCGTCCGTACGTCGGCCGGAGGCCCGTGACGCCGGAGAACGCGCAGGGCGTCACGATGGAGCCGGACGTCTCGGAGCCGATCGAGAACGCGACGAGCCCGGCCGCCGTGGCGGCGCCGGGGCCCGAGGACGAGCCGCCGGACCAGAAGTCCGTGTTCCACGGCGTGCGGCCCGGACCCGTGAAGGACGCGTCCGCGTTGTTGTAGCCGAACCCGCCCGCGAGCTCGACCATCGCGAGCTTCGCGACGAGGACGGCGCCGGCCTCGCGGAGCTTCGTCACGACCGTCGCATCGAAATCGAAGACCTGGTCGCGGAACGGCTGGGCGCCCCACGTCGTCCGGATGCCCTTCGTCGCGAGGAGGTCCTTCGCGCCGTACGGGACGCCGTGGAGCGGACCGCGCCACTTCCCGGCCGCGATCTCGGCCTCGGCCTCCTTCGCTTCTTTCAGGGCGAGGTCGCGCGTGACGGTCACGACGGCGCCGAGCTTCGGCCCGATGCGCTCGAGCCGGTCGAGGTATCCCTCGGCGAGCGCGACCGGCGAGAGCTGCTTTGCCTTGATACGGCGGCCCAGCTCGGAGGCCGGGAGGAAGAAGAGAGATTCTTCGAGAGTCATGGACGGCTTCCTTCGGCGGCGGGGGAGAAGACGACGTCCGGCTCGTCGGCGTTTCCGAGCGTCACCTTCTTCATCGCCTCTCCCGCTTTCAGCCTCCCGTCGATGGCCTTCGCGATCTGCCCGAGCTGCTCGCCGGAGAGATGCTTGCCCCACCGGATTCGCACGACCTCCGTGAGCGCCTCGGCCGCGGAGGAGGGCGCCTCGGGCGTCGGGACGGGGGTCGGCGTCGGCGTCGCCGCGGGTGGAGCGGCTGTCGCCTGGCCGAGCGCGGCGGTCGGGAGGAGGGCGGGTGCCGCGGCCATCGTCGCGAGCGTTCGCGCGAACGCTCGACGCGTTTCCGTCTTCGAATCTATCTTGATTCGGCGCGTCCCGCTCCCCATACTCCGCGCGTCATGACGTCCCTCGCCGTCGTCCGCATCGCGTCGACCCTCGTCGGGGATGGGTCCATTCGCCTCGTCCTCGTGAAGCGCACGCGGAGGGGCGGGCGAGGGGACTAACCGGGAAGGCCAACGGAACCCCCCAAGCCCGCTCATCCGAGCGGGCTTTTTTCTTTTCGGGGCACTAAGAAGAAGGAAGGAGCCGGGATGCCGGAGGGCCCAGGGAGACGAGAGCGACGCTGGACGGACGGGGTGGACCCCGGCCGGAGCCCGTACCGCGAGTACGACGCCTGCGGCGTGGGGTTCGTGGCCCACCCGCGCCAGTCTTCGCACCGCGTCCTGCGCCTCGCGCTCGGCGGCCTCTCCCGCGTCGCCCACAGGGGCGCAACCGGCAGCGACCGGACGGGCGACGGCGCCGGCATCCTGACGCGCATCCCCGAGCCGATCTTCCGGCGCGACGCCGCGCGGCGCGGGATTCCCCTGGCGGAGGGCGCTCCGGTCGGCGTCGGGACCTTCTTCTTCCCCCGGGGCGCCGAGGTGAGGGCGGCGGCGATCGTCGAGAAGACGTTCGCGGACGAGGGGCTGCCGCTCGCAGGCTGGCGCGACGTGCCCGTGCGGACGGGCCGCCTCGGAGGCTGGGCCGAAACGTCGCGGCCGTCCGTCGTGCACGCGCTCCTGACGCCGCCGGCGGGCGCCGACGCGGACGAGTGGGAGCGCCGCCTCTACCTCGCGGGGCGCGTCGCGGCGCGCCGGGCGAGGAGCGAAGACCTCACCGGATTCTGGGTCGTGTCGCTCTCGCACCGGACTCTCGTCTACAAGGCGCTCCTCACCGGGACGGAGCTCAAGGCGTTCTACCCGGATCTCGAGGACCCCGACTACGCGACGAGCGTCGCCGTCTTCCACCAGCGGTATTCGACGAACACGCTCCCGAGCTGGGCGCTCGCGCAGCCGTTCCACCTGCTCGCGCACAACGGCGAGATCAACACGCTCTGGGGCAACCGCAACGCGATGCGGGCGCGCGAGCCGGAGCTCGCGTCGCCCGTGTGGGGCGACCGGATGCAGCGCCTGCGCCCGGTCCTCACGGACGAGGGGAGCGACTCGACGAGCCTCGACGAGGCGCTCGAACTCCTCGTGCGGTCGGGGCGCGACCCGCTTCACGCGCTCACGATGCTCGTCCCCGACGCGCCGCAGGGCCACCTGCCCGAGGCGCTCCGCGCGTTCTACGACTTCCACGCGGGCCTGGTCGAGCCGTGGGACGGCCCGGCGGCCGTCGCGTTCACGGACGGGATCGTCGCGGGCGCCCACCTCGACCGCTCCGGGCTCCGGCCCCTGCGCTGGAAGATCGCGGACGACGGGCACGTCGCCGCCGCGTCCGAGGCGGGGATCGTGGACCTCGACCACGAGCACGTCGTCGCGAGCGGCCGCCTCGGCCCCGGCGAGACGATCGCGGTGGACACGGCGACGGGCGAGATCCTCCTCGACGCGGACGTGAAGTCGCGTCTCGCCTCGCGCCGCCCGTGGGGGGAGTGGGCGGGGCGCCACGTCCGGCACGTGACCCCGGCTCCGGGCCCCCGCGAGGCGCTGCCGGAAGCCGAACTCCTGCTCCGGCAGGCGGCGCACGGCTGGGGCGTGGAGGATCTCCGCTACGTCCTCGCGCCGTCGGCGGCCGGGCAGGAGCCCGTGTTCTCGATGGGCGACGACGCGCCGATCCCTCCGCTCTCGAAGTCGCCCCAGCCGCTCTACGCGTTCTTCCGCCAGCGCTTCGCGCAGGTGACGAACCCGCCGATCGACTCGCTTCGCGAGACGGCGGTCATGTCGCTGCGGATGGACCTCGGCCGCGGCGGCTCGCTCCTCCTCGAGGAGCCGGGCGACGCGCACTTCCTGAGCCTCGAGCATCCCGTCCTCCTCGAGGACGACGCGGCCGCGATCCGCGCGGCCGCCGAGTTCGGGCCGGTCGTCCTCGACGCGACGTGGGAGGCCGCCACCGGCGCCGAGGGCCTCGTCGCCGCGCTCGACGCCCTCGCGGCGGGCGCGGAGGGCGCCGTGCGCGCGGGCGCCGAGATCCTCGTCGTCACGGACAAGGGGATGACGAGGGAGCGTGCGGCGATCCCGGCGCTCCTCGCCCTCGGCTCGGTGCGCGAGCACCTGCTCCGCGCGGGGCTCCGCTACCGCGTCGGCCTCGTCGTCGAGGCGGGCGACGCCCGCGACGTCCATCACCTCGCCGTCCTGCACGGGTTCGGCGCCGAAGCGGTGCATCCGTGGCTCGCGCTCGCGTCCGTCCGCGCGCTCGCCGCGAAGGACGGCCTCGGCGGCGACGCGGCGGCCTCGTTCCGCGCGGCGTCGGAGAAGGGCCTGAGGAAGATCCTCGCGAAGATGGGGATCTCGGCCCTGTCGTCCTACTGCGGCGGCCAGGTCTACGACGCGCTCGGCCTCGCGCCTGCGGTCATGGAGAAGTGCTTCCGTGGAACGGCCTCGCCTCTCGGCGGCCTCGGCTTCGCCGAGATTGCCGAGGACGCGCTCGCCGCTCACCGGGCCGCGTGGGAGGGCACGGCGCTGCCGGACCACGGCCGCGTGCGCTACCGCAAGGACGCCGAGGAGCACGCGTGGGCGCCGCCGGTCGTCGTGTCGCTCCAGAAGGCCGCGAAAGGCTCGGAGGAGGCGTGGGCGGACTTCCGGACGAAGGCGGACGCGCGCGCGCCGTCGGTCCCGCGCGACCTGATCGGCTTCGCTCCGGCCGCACCCGTCGGCGTCGAGGAAGTCGAGGCCGCGTCCGAGATCGCGAAGCGCTTCATCGTCTCGGCGATGTCGCTCGGCGCGCTCTCGCCCGAGGCGCACGAGACGCTCGCGATCGCGATGAACCGGCTCGGAGCGCGTTCGAACTCCGGCGAGGGCGGCGAGGACCCCGCCACGTGGACCGGCTCGGGCGCCGAGCGGAAGGACAACCGGATCAAGCAGGTCGCGTCGGCGCGTTTCGGCGTGACCGCCGAGTACCTCGTGAGGGCCGACGAGCTGGAGATCAAGGTCGCGCAGGGCGCCAAGCCCGGCGAGGGCGGCCAGCTCCCGGCGCACAAGAACTCGCCTCTCATCGCGCGCCTGAGGCACGCGGTGCCGGGCATCGCGCTCATCTCGCCGCCGCCGCACCACGACATCTACTCGATCGAGGACCTCGCGCAGCTCATCCACGACCTGAAGGAGGTCAACCCGAAGGCGCGGGTGGGCGTGAAGCTCGTGTCGGAGGCCGGCGTCGGCCGCGTGGCCGCGGGCGTCGCAAAGGCGTTCGCCGACTACGTCCTCATCGCGGGCCACTCGGGCGGAACGGGGGCCTCGCCGCTCTCGTCCATCAAGCACGCGGGTTCGCCGTGGGAGCTCGGTCTCGCCGAGACGCAGCAGGCCCTCGTCGAGAACGGCCTGAGGAAGCGGATCGAGGTGCGTGTGGACGGCGGCCTGCGGACGGCGAAGGACGTCGTGATCGCGGCCTGCCTCGGCGCCGAGGCGTTCGGCTTCGGGACCGCGCCGCTCGTCGCGGCCGGCTGCGCGATGGCGCGGCAATGCCACCTCAACACCTGCCCGACGGGCGTCGCGACGCAGCGCGAGGACCTGCGGAAGAAGTACCGCGGGACGCCCGAGATGGTCGTGGCGTACTTTCTGCACCTCGCCGAGGACGTGCGCGAGGTTCTCGCGTCCCTCGGCGCGCGCACGATCGACGAGATCGTGGGCCGCGCAGACCTCCTCCGGCGCGTCGAACGCCCGGAGTCGCCCCGGTCGCGGCTCCTCGACCTGTCGCTCCTCGTGCAGCGCGCGGGCGACGAGACGTCCCCGCGCCGGCGGATGCAGAACCGCAACGACCGGCCGCGCACGGGGCCGCAGTTTCCGTCTCTCGACAGCGAGCTCGCGCCGCACGTCGCCGTGAGCCTCGGAACGGGCCGGGCGTACTCCGGGACGTTCGAGGTGCGCAACCACAACCTCTCGGTCGGCACGCACCTGTCCGGCGAGCTCGTCCGGACATTCGGCTCGCTGCCGCCCGGCGCCGTGCGCCTGAAGTTCCGCGGCCCGGCGGGGCAGAGCTTCGGGGCGTTCGCGATCCGCGGCGTGACGCTCGAGCTCGAGGGCGAGGCGAACGACGGCGTCGGGAAGGGCCTTTCAGGGGCCGAGATCGTGATCCGGCCGTATCCGCGAGCGGGTTACATCGCGCGGGCGCGGGAGCAGGCGCTCCTCGGGAACGCCGCGCTCTACGGTGCGACGTCGGGGCGCCTCTTCGCCGCGGGCCGGGCGGGCGACCGCTTCGCGGTGCGCAACTCGGGCGCCGCCGCGGTCGTCGAAGGCGTCGGCGCCCACGGCTGCGAGTACATGACGGGAGGGACGGTCGTCGTCCTCGGGAAGACGGGCGCGAACTTCGGCGCCGGGATGACGAACGGCCTCGCGTACGTGCTCGACGAGGACTCCCTCTTCTCGTCGCGCTGCAACACGGAGCTCGTGTCGGTCGACGCGCTGACGTCCGAGGACGACGCGGCGCTCGTCCCGCTCCTCGTCGCCCACGCGGAGCGCACGGGCAGCGCGATCGCGAGGTCGATCCTCTCCGGCTGGCCGTCGGCCCGCTCGGTGTTCCGCCGCGTGACGCCGAAGCCGGCGCCGGCGCTCGCGCAGCCGGCCCCGCAGGCGCCGGCCGCCGGCGCCGAGGAGAAACCGACCCTCGCCCGGCCGGCGTAGAGTGGGCATGCGCACCGGACTCCGCCCCGCAGCTCTCGCGGTTGCCGCTCTCTTCGCATCGGCCTGCACAGGAGCCCCGCCTATGACTCGTCTCTCACCCTGCCCGGCGACGCCGAACTGCGTCCTCTCCACGGCGACGGACGAGACGCACCGCATCGCGCCGTTCCCGTTCGTGGGCGACGCAGCCGAGGCCCTCGCCCGCGTCAAGGCGGCGGCGCTCTCCTTCCCCCGGACGAGGGTCGCGGAGGAGGCTCAGGGCTACGTCCGCCTGACGTTCAAAAGCGCGCTTTTCGGCTTCGTGGACGACGTGGAATTCGAGGTGGACGAGGCCGCGAAGGTGATCCACGTTCGCTCGGCCTCGCGCGTCGGGCGTTCGGACCTCGGCGTCAACCGCAAGCGTGTCGAGGCGATCCGGGCGAAGCTCGGGGGCTGACGGCTGCACGCGGGGCTGATAGCGTCCGCGCCATGCTGCTCCCCCTGCTCCTCCTCCAGGCCGCGGCCGCGGCTCCGACCCCCGCCGCCCTCACCGTGATCCCGAAGCACGACGAGCTCGCCTATACGTTCGGCGGTGTGGCCCCGCGCTACCGGGTCAAGCCCGGGACGCGGATCGTGTCGTGGACGGAGGACTGCTTCGACGGCGCCGTGAAAACGACCTCCGACCTGCCGTCGAAGGTGATGACACCGGGCCACGACAACCCGCAGACGGGGCCTTTCTTCGTCGAGGGCGCCGAGCCGGGCGACACGCTCGCGATACGCATCCTCCGGCTCGCCCCCGCCCGGACGTGGGCCGTGTCGGCTTTCGGCCCCGGCTTCGGCGCGCTCGTGGGGACGGACCGCACGGCGATGCTCGGGCCGGAGTTTCCGGAGACCGTCTGGCGGTACGAGGTCGACGCGAAGCGGGGCGTCGCACGCACGACGTCCGGAGACGGGAAGCAGGGGTGGGAGGTGCCGCTCGCGCCGTTCCTCGGCTGCCTCGGCGTCGCGCCCTCGATGGGCGAGGCGCGCTCCACGATCGTGCCCGGGACGTTCGGCGGGAACATGGACTGCCCCGAGGTCCGCGCGGGAAACACGGTCTACCTCGGCGTGAACGTCCCCGGCGGCCTCCTGTCGTTCGGCGACGGCCACTTTGCGATGGGCGACGGCGAGATCATGGGCGCGGCCGTCGAGGGCGCGATGGACGTCGAGATCGTCGTGGACCTCGTGAAGGGGAAGGCGACGCCCGTCCCGCGAATCGAGAACGCCGACGAGGTCATGTTCGTGGGCTCGGGGCGCCCGCTGGAGGATGCCGCGCGCATGGCGTTCAAGGCGATGGTGGGTTGGGTGCGCGAGGCGACCGGCCTCTCCGAGCTCGACGCGTACCAGTTCGTGTCCCAATTCGCGAAAGCCCCGATCGTCCAGCTCGTGGACCCCGAGTACACGGTCCTCGTGAAGATCGAGAAGAAGCGGCTGCCGAAGCCGCGATGACAGGGGAGCCGCGCTTCGCGCGGCCCCGGGATTTCTTAGAAGGGTAAGAGGGCAGGGGTGCAGGCGCCCGGCGGCGCGGGCCGGCGCGGACGCGGTAAAACCCCACCGCCTTGACCGGCGTATTCACCTTCTAAGGAGATGTCTATGAAGGGTGTTCGCGCTGCGGCTGTTCTCGCCGCGCTTCTTGTGGCCGGGGGTTCGTCTTCCGCCTTCTCCCAGCAGCCCGGCTATTCGGGCCACGGCGCCGAGAGCGTCCCTGCCGAGCTCGTCGCGAAGTACGCGGCGCCGCCGCTGGACGGGGCGGTCTCCCGGCGCATCCAGACGATGCTCGACGTCCGCACGCCCGGCCTCGGCGTCGTTTCGCCCGACGGGTCGCGCCTCTACTTCGGCTGGCGCATCACGGGGACGTCGCAGGTCTTCCGCCTGAACGCGCCGAAGGGCTTTCCCGTCCAGATGACGGGCGGCGAGGACCGGACGTCGGTCGACGCCGTCACCCCGGACGGCAAGTGGCTCGTCCTCTCGCGTGACGTCGGCGGGCAGGAGAACCCCGGGCTCTACCTCCAGCCCGCGGACGGCGGCTCGCTGAAGACGATCCAGAAGACGGAAAAGGTGCAGACGTTCCTCGACTTCGTGTCGGAAGACGGGAAGGACCTCTACTTCCACGCGAACGACGTCGCAGCCGACAGTTACGCGATCTACCGGTACGACCTCGCCACGGGCGTGAAAACGCTCGTCTTCGGGGAAAAGGGCCTCTGGGCGGTCGCGGACCACGCGGGGTCGGGAGCCGGCCTGCGCCTCCTCCTCGTCAAGGCGACGGGCTCGTTCTCGACGGAGTACGCCGAGTACGTGCCCGCGACGAAGGCGTTCACGCCGCTGCTCGGCGCGGGCGAAGCGACGGAGTGGGACGCGGCGTACGGGGCCCAGCCGGGCGAGCTCCTCGTCAGGACGAACAAGTTCTCGGACTTCCGGCGCCTCTACCGCTGGAAGAAGGGCGGCGACGCGACCGCGAAGAGCTTCGTCGAGGTTCTCGCGCCGGCCGGGATGGACGTCGCCGGGTTCACGGTCGACCTCCCGCGCCGCCACGTCTACGCCTCGATCAACGACGGGGGGTACTCGCGCCTCAGAGTGCTCGACGCGAAGACCTTCGCCCCGATGGACATCCCGCTCCCGAAGGACGCCGACCAGGTGTACGCGGGGTCGGCGACTCCCGACGGACGCTTCGTGACGATCGGCGTCGAGACGGCCCAGGCCCCGCGCACGAGCTACGTCTGGGACTGGGAGAAGAAGACGCTGACTCAGTGGGTCCTCCCGTCGGCGCCCGAAGTGGATCTCTCGGCGTTCGTCTCCGCGAAGCTCATGACGTATCCGGCGAAGGACGGCACGAAGATCCCGATGTTCGTGCGCTTCCCGAAGGGCTGCGCGCCGGGGGAGAACGCGGCCTCGGACCCGTGCCCCGTGATCGTCGAGTTCCACGGCGGGCCCGAGGCGCAGGCGACGCCCGGCTTCTCGACGTACGCGCAGATGTTCGTCGACGCGGGCTTCGTCTACGTCGAGCCGAACGTGCGCGGCAGCGACGGCTACGGCAAGGCGTGGCTGGACGCCGACAACGGGCCGAGGCGCCTCGACGTGATCTCGGACATCGACGACGCGGGGAAGTGGATCCGCGCAAACTGGGGCCGCAACGGGAAGGCGCCGCGCGTGGGCGTCACGGGCGGCAGCTACGGCGGGTACGCGACGCTCGTCGCGATGACGATGTTCGCGGGGACGTACGACGCGGGCGCGGCAGAGGTCGGGATCTCGAACCTCGAGACCTTCCTGCGAAACACGGCGCCGTACCGGCGGATCCTGCGCATCTCGGAGTACGGAGACCCCGACAAGGATGCCGACGCCCTCAGGAAGCTCAGCCCCGTGACGTACCTCGACCGCGTGAAGGCGCCGCTCCTCGTGATCCAGGGCGTGAACGACCCGCGCGTGCCGGCCGGCGAGGCGATCCAGGTCCACGACCTTCTCGAGAAGCGCGGCGTTTCGGCGCCGCTCATCCTCTTCGCGGACGAGGGGCACGGCGCGAGCAAGCGGGCGAACCAGGTGCTCTCGATCGGGCACGTGATCCGGTTCTTCGAGCAGAACCTGAAGGGGACGAAGTAGGTCAGTAGAGGAGGAAGGCGGCCCGGCGCTTCTCGAACTCCATCGCGCCGGCCGCCCACGCTCCGGTGATCTCGCCCGCCGTCTCGCCGCGCGTGAAGCGGGCGAGGGCGGCGGCGTTCACGAGGAGCCGGTTGAAACGCTCGGCCTTCCACTCCTTCGGGTGAAGGTCGCGGAGGGCCGTGGCGGCGTGGAAGCCGAGCGCAACGGCGTTCAGCGCGTCGCGGTTCACGACCGTGATCCGCACGCCCGAGCAGCTCTCGCCCTTGAAGACGGACGAGGACGGCGTGAAGCGCACGGGCGTGAAGCGCACGCCCGGGATCCCGCGCGCGTTCAGCGTGGCCGCGACGCGCGGCCCGTCCATCCACGGCGCGCCGAACTGCTCGAAGGGCGTGTCGGTCCCGCGGCCCACGGAGACGTTCGTCGTCTCGAGGAGCCCGACGCCCGGATAGAGCGCGGCCTCCGTCACCGAGCGCAGGTTCGGCGACGGGTTCACCCACGTCAGGCCCGTCTCGTCGTACCAGAGGTCGCGGGAATAACCCGCCATCTTCACGACGGTCAGGTCCGCGCCGATCTTCCGCTCCGCGTTGAAGAGGCCGGCCAGCTCGCCGATGGTCATCCCCGTCCGGATCGGGATGGGGTGATACGCAACGAACGTGAGCGCATCGGCGTCGGCGGGCGGGCCTTCCGCCAGGTCCGCCCGGATCGGGTTCGGCCGGTCGAGGACGACGACCTTGATCTTCGCTTTGGCCGCCTCCTCGAGGACGTAGCCGAGCGTCGTGAGATACGTGTAGAAGCGGCAGCCCGCATCCTGCAGGTCCACCACGACGGCGTCGAGCCCCGCGAGATCCTCCGGCCGCGGCCGCCGCGACTCCGGCGTGTCGCCGTAGAGCGAGCGAATCGGCAGCCCCGTCTTCTCGTCGACGGAGTCGGAGACCTTCTCGTCGAGCGCCCCTCGAATGCCATGTTCGGGAGAGAAGAGTCTTAGAAGGCTGACGCCGGCGGCCTTCGCCTTCTCCCCATTCAAAACGTCGATCGTCGAGCGGCCGTCGCGCGTCAGGCCCGTGTGGTTCGTCAGCAGGGCGACCCTCAGGCCCTTGAGGACATCGAAGGATTTTTCTTCGAGTGTGTCGATGCCCGGCCGGACCTGCCCCACGACGCGCGCCGGCGCGGCGACAGCCGCAGCCAAATTCACCTTCGAAGAAGGCGCCGAAGGCGCGCTCGTGCTCTTCGACGCCGACGTCGCGGCGCCAATGGCCGCAAGGGACGCGGTCTCCTCCGAAGCCTTTCGAAGCTCTTCCGGTCTTCTGTCCGTGATCGCCGCCGCGACGATCGTCGCGACCTTTCCGCGCAGTGCGACGACGTTGCCCGACTCGTCGGGGTGGTTGCGGTTCGTCAGAAGAACCACGAACGTGTCCGTCGCCGGGTCGAGCCACATCGAGGTGCCCGTCCAGCCCGTATGCCCGACGGAGCCGAGCGGGAAGAGGTCGCCGCGGTTCGTGGAGTAGCTCGAGCCGACGTCCCAGCCCAGGCCGCGCAGGACCCCGTCGCCGTAGAAACGCGGCCGCAGCATCGACGCCACGCCGGCCGGCGAGAGCACGCCGCCGCCGCCCCTGAGCATCGCGGCGCAGAACTTCGCGAGGTCGTCCGCCGTCGAGAAGAGGCCCGCGTGCCCCGCGACGCCGCCGAGCGCGTACGCGCGCGGGTCGTGCACGGCGCCGCGGCGAATTTCGCCGTTGATCCTCTCGGTGGGCGCGATGCGGGAGAGGGGAAGAGAAGGAGAAGATTTCCTGGAAGGTGAAGAGGGGGAGAGCGGCAGAAAGCCGGTCTCCTTCATTCCGAGCGGCTCGAACACGCGTTTCGCCGCGTACTCGTCGAGGCGCAGCCCGCTGACCTTTCTAAGAATCTCTCCAAGGACCTCGTAACCTGCGTCGGAGTAGACGAACTTCGCTCCCGGCGCATTCACGAGCGGCTGCCTGTATTTCCTTTCAAAGATCTCTTGCGGCGTTCCGACATAGAGAGCCATTGGGTCGTCGGCGACTAGCCCCGCCCGGTGCGTGAGGAGCTCCTCGACCGTCACCTGGTCGCGGGCGCCGCCGCCCGCCGCGAACTCGGGAATGAGCTTCGCGACGCGGTCCTGGAGCCGGATCTTTCCGTCCTCGACGAGCGTCATGACGCTCGTCGCCGTCGCGACGACCTTCGTGAGCGACGCCAGGTCGAAGACCGTGTCGACGGTCATCGGCTCGACGGCGGGCACGACGGCCCGGTTGCCGTAGGCCTTGCGGAAGACGACCTTGCCGTGGCGCCCGACGAGGACGACGGCGCCCGGGCACTCCTTCTTCGCGATCGAATCCGCAATGGCGGCATCCAGATCCGCCAGGCGCCCGCCGGACATGCCGACGGACGCGGGTGCCACGGGCGCAGAAAGGGCGGCGACGGCGGCCAGGACGGGCGCGAAGAGCATGCGTCTGAGTCTAGCCGCCTGCCCGGCGGCCCCCTTTTGAAGCAATCGCATCATGGCCGAAATCCGGGTCCGGGACCAGCATCGGCGCCAACAACGAGATCAGGCTCCCGCGCGCGCGTCGAAGAACACGCCTGCGGGAATGGGGCATTCGACGTCGTCCACAGGGGATCGGGAGGAACGGTGGAAAACAGCCTGTCTCGTGAGCCGGATGCCGCGTTCTCGCGCCGCCGCTGGATCGACGTGCTGCTCGGAAGCAGCTTCGTCGCATGGGGGCTCGCGGTCGTCTATCCGGTTCTGCGCTACCTGACGCCGGCCAAGGATGCCGGGGGCGCGAACAAGGTCACCCTGACGGACGCACAGAAGCAGGAGCTCGGGACCAACGGCTTCCTGATCGCACGCCTCGGGAGCGAACGTGTCCTCCTCCTCAAGGACAAGGACCAGAAGCTCCGCGCGATGTCGGCCAAGTGCACGCACGAGGGCTGCACGGTGCAGTTCGTGCCGGCCGACGGAATCGTCTGGTGCGCCTGCCACAACGGGAAGTTCGCAATGGACGGGCGCGTGATCTCGGGCCCGCCGCCGCGGCCGCTCGCCGCGTTCACCGTCGAAGGCGACCTCAAGGGCGCCGTGACGGTCTCGAAGGGAAGTGCCGCGTGAGCGCGACGCCCGCCCGCAATCTCGCGACCCGCGCCTGGGAGGCGGTCGACGAGCGCTTCCACCTCTCCGGTCTCGTCGAGTTCCTTTCGCACAAGGAAGTCCCCGTCGCGCACTCGATCGTCTGGTACTACCTCGGCGGCCTGTCCCTCTTCCTGTTCGTCGTGCAGATCGGCACCGGGATCCTCCTCCTCATGAACTACCAGGTGGGGGAGAACACGTCCTACGAGTCGATGAAGCACCTCGTCGGGCGCGTCCCGTTCGGCTGGCTCATCCGCTCGATCCACTGCTGGTCGGCGCACCTCATGAGCCTCGCCGTCCTCGCGCACCTGTTCAGCGTCCTGTTCGTCAAGGCCTACCGCAAGCCGCGGGAACTCACGTGGTACACGGGGTTCGCGATGCTCGGGCTCGTCCTCGGGTTCGGCTTCTCGGGGTACCTCCTCCCGTGGAACGAGCTGAGCTACTTCGCGACGGCGGTCGGGACGGACTCGCTCAAGGCGATTCCCCTCGTGGGCCCGTGGCTCCTTCGCGTCCTGCGCGGCGGCGACGAGGTTTCCGTCCAGACGCTCTACCGGTTCTTCGCGCTGCACGTCTGCATCCTGCCGCTCGTGATCGCGGGCCTCATCGGAGCGCATCTTCTCTTCATCCAGCGCCAGGGCATGGCCGAGCCGATGGAGACCGGCCACGAGCCCCTCGAGAAGAAGAGGGGAATGCCGTTCTTCCCGAACTTCGCGCTCCGCGACCTGCTCCTGTGGGTCATCGTCCTGAACGTCCTCGCGCTCCTCGCCGTCATCCTTCCGTTCGGTCCCGGCATCCCCGGCATGGAGTGGGAGCTCGGCGAGAAGGCGAACCCGCTCAAGCCCGCGTACCCCGGCATCAAGCCCGAGTGGTACTTCCTGTGGGTCTACCAGATGCTCAAGGAGTTCCCGGCGCACATCGCGGGCATGGAAGGGCCGCAGGCCTGCATCCTCCTCGCGAGCATCCTCGGCGGCATCGCGTTCTTCATCCCCCTCCTCGACCGCAACGCGGCGAAGGGCAAGCCGAGCCCGCTCTTCACGGACCTCGGCGTCGCGGGCCTCCTCTTCCTCGGCTTCCTGACCGTGAAGGCGTGGGACGTCGGCGTGACGGTTCCCAAGGGAAAGGACCCCACCGCCGATCCCGTTCTCGCGAACACGATCGCACGCACGGCCGCCCTGTGGATCCTCGGGATCGGGATCGCCGTGACGGTGCTGCGCCGCCTGAAGTGGAAGCATTCGGACTTCGACTTCACGATCGCGGTCCTCCTGCAGGCCGCTCTGAACGGCTTCGCGCACCTCTCCTGGCTCGTCTCGGGCGGCATCGCGCTCGCGGCGCTCGCGGCGATGACGATCTTCCGCCGCGTGAAGGGTTCCGGCGCCGTGGCGGCCTCCGTCCTCGTGCTGGCGGCGCTCGTCGCCCCGCAGCTGCGCGCCGACGAAAAGGGCGCGGCGCCCGCGGCCGCGGCGGCCGCACCCGCCGGGCACGTCGGCGAGACGGCCTGGCCCGCGGACTTCAAGAAGATGTTCGAAGCGGCCGAGAAGGGCGTGCCGGTCCTCGACGAAAAGGCCCGCGCGCGCTTCAAGGCGCTCCCGACGCACGCGCAGGAGCTCTTCTTCGCGGCCGCGAAAGCCGGGACACTCTCGGGCGCGACCCACCTCGCGGCGCTGCTCGCGCTCGATATCGACGACCGGAAAGTCGAGCTCATCCTCGGGGACAACTGCTTCCTCTGCCACTCGAACCCCGACCTGCCGGACGAGATCCTCTTCCGCAAGCGCGAGAAGGGGGATCCGCTCGCCCACCTCGAGATCCGCGAGGTCGTGAGCGACGCCCACGTCCGCGGCGGCCTCATGTGCGCGGGCTGCCACGGCGGCAAGCCGACCGACAAGGAGATGACGGCCGAGATCGGCAAACGGTGGCCGTCGTCCGAGGTCCGTCACAAGGACCGCTCGTGGATCCCGGAGTTCTGCGCGCGCTGCCACTCGTCGAGCGAGTTCATGCGGGCGTACAACCCGTCCCTGCCCGTCGACCAGCTTCTGAAGTACCGCACGTCGAAGCACGGCCAGCTCCTTCTCGAGAAGAAGGACTCCAAGGCCGCGCAGTGCGTGAGCTGCCACGGCGTGCACGGGATCCGGCCGCCCGACAGCACGACGTCCCTCGTCTACCGCGAGAACATCCCGTCGACCTGCGGCAAGTGCCACGCGGATGCCGCGTACATGAAGGGCTACGTGCTCGACGACGGCAAGACGCCGCTCCCGACGAACCAGCTCGAGCAGTACAAGAAGAGCGTCCACGGGATCGCCCTCCTCGTGAAGCACGACGTCGGCGCCCCGGCCTGCAACAGCTGCCACGGCAACCACGCGGCGCTGCCGCCGCAGGTCGCGTTCGTGTCGCAGGTGTGCCGAAACTGCCACGCCGCGAACGGCAGCCTCTTCGACGGCAGCCCGCACAAGAAGTCGTTCGAGAAGAACGGCTGGCCCGAGTGCGAAATGTGCCACGGCAAGCACGACATCCAGCGTCCGACGGACGAGATGCTGAGCGACGACCCGAAGGGCCTCTGCCACGCGTGCCACGCAAAGTACGGCCAGCCGAAGTGCGACGAGACGGCGAAGTACTTCTACGCGTCGATCACGTCCCTCCGGACGTCGCACGAGACGCTCAATCACGACGTCGACCGGCTCCTCGAGCGCGGGTTCGACGTGGACGAGCTGCGCTTCCAGTCGAGCGCCGTGAACGACGCGCTGCGCAAGACGCGCCTCGGGATCCACACGTTCGATCGCAGCGACTTCACGCGCAACTCGGATGCGACGAAAGCGGCCCTCGATGCCCTGAAGGCCGGGACCGCGAACGTCTGGAGGGAGTACCGGTTCCGGCGGAACGGCCTCCTCCTGGCGACCGTCCTCATCTCGGTCTTCGGCGTTCTTCTCTATCTCAAGATCCGCGAGGTGGATCGTCGATGAACAGGCTCTTCAAGGACAAGGAACACCTGGTTCGGGTCGCGGGGCTGTTTCTCGCGGGGATCGTGGTCTTCGTGATCGCCCGCGCGATCCTCGTGCCCAAGGGCTTCGGGGACTACGGGCACTACCGCGCGGGCGCGCTCGCCGACGTCGCGGCGCGGCCCGTCGCCTACGCGGGCCGCGCGGCCTGCGTCGAGTGCCACACGGACGAAGGGGACCGCGTCAAGGGCGGCAAGCACAAGAACGTCGGCTGCGAGTCCTGCCACGGCGCGCTCGCCAAGCACGCGGCGGACCCGTCGGCTCTCAAGCCGGCGAAGCCGGACGCGAAGACGCTCTGTCAGACGTGCCACCTCGTGAACGTCGCCAAGCCCGCGAAGTTCCCGCAGATCGACCCGAAATCGCACATGGACGGCGCCCCCTGCCTGACCTGTCACGACCAGCACGCGCCGGACAAGGAGCCGAAGAAATGAGCCAGGACCGCCGCGAATTCCTCGCGACCGCGGGCAAGGTGCTCGTCCTCACGGCGCCCGCCGCCGCGTACTGGGACGCCCTCGCCGCAGGCAAGACGGAAGCCCAGGAGTCCGCCTACCGGATGCAGGACCACTTCTGGGGAATGATCGTCGACATCGACAAGTGCATCGGCTGCGGCGGGTGCGTGCGCGCCTGCAAGACCGAGAACAACGTCCCCCTCGAGCCTTTCTACTTCCGGACCTGGGTCGAGCGCTACCACGTCGAGCCGCTCTCGGAACATCCGGAGGTCGACTCGCCGAACGGCGGGTACAACGGCTTCCCCGAGAAATTCGCGTCCGGCGACAAGGCGAAGAGCTTCTTCGTCCCCAAGCTCTGCAACCAGTGCGCGCACTCGCCCTGCACGCAGGTCTGCCCGGTCGGCGCGACGTTCGAGGCCCCCGACGGCGCCGTTCTCGTCGACAAGACGTACTGCCTGGGCTGCCGCTACTGCGTCCAGGCCTGTCCGTACGGCTGCCGGTTCATCGACCCGCGCACGGAGACGGTCGACAAGTGCAACCTCTGTTACCACCGGATCACGAAAGGCCTCACGACGGCCTGCTGCGAGAACTGCCCGACGGGCGCCCGGCAGCTCGTCGACCTCAAGGACCCGAGGGATCCCGTCCACGAGTTCCTGAGGACGCACAAGGTGCACGTCCTGAAGCCGCAGATGGCGACGGGCTCCAAGCTCTTCTACAACGCCCTCGACGGGTCGGTGAGGTAGGAACATGGAAGAAAGCCTTCTCCACGCCGTCCAGGGGTACATGTACCCCAACGAGGTCGAGCTCCAGTGGAGCATCCTGATCGTTCTCTACCCGTTCACGACGGGCCTCGTCGCGGGGGCGTTCATCCTCGCCTCGCTCGAGCGCGTCTTCAACGTCGCGGCCGTCAAGCCGACGTACCGTCTCGCGCTCCTCTCGGCCCTCGCGTTCCTCATCGTCGCGCCGCTGCCCCTTCAGCTCCACCTCGGCCACCCCGAGCGCTCGTTCGAGATGTACCTCACGCCGCACACCTCGTCCGCGATGGCGATGTTCGGCTTCGTTTACCTGTGGTACCTCATGGCCGTCCTCGTCCTCGAGATCTGGCTCGACTACCGCAAGGACATCGTCCTGATGTCGCGGTCGGAGACGGGTTGGAAGAAGACGCTCTACAAGGCCCTGAGCCTCGGCGTCGACAACATCAGCGAGGAGTCGCTCAGGATCGACGACAAGGTCGGGCGCTTCATCACGATCATCGGCATCCCGTCGGCGTTCCTCCTCCACGGCTACGTCGGGTTCATCTTCGGGTCGATCAAGGCGAACCCCTGGTGGTCGACGCCCGTCATGCCGATCGTCTTTCTCTTCTCGGCGATCGTCTCGGGAATCGCGCTCGTCATGCTCATGTACATGGCCGTGTGCGTCCTCAAGGGTGTCCCGATCGACATGCCGTGCGTCGACACGATCGCCCGCTACCTGTTCTACGCGTTCCTGATCGACTTCACGATCGAGCTCATGGACCTCATCCACCGGATCTACGAGGCGGACGAGTCGTTCCAGTCCCTCGACTTCATGGTCCACACGCGCCTCTACACGTCGCAGATCCTGATCCAGATCGTCTTCGGCACCATCGTCCCGCTCGGGCTCCTCGCCTTCACGCAGCTCGTGAAGCTCAGCGAGTCGGCGCGAAAGGGGATCTACGTGTTCGCAGGCTGCCTGACGCTCATGGGCATCTTCGCGATGCGCTGGAACGTCGTGATCGGCGGCCAGCTCTTCTCGAAGAGCTTCCTCGGGTACACGACGTACAAGATGGCCTTCGCGACGAAGGAGGGGCTGCTTCCGGCGATCGTCCTCATGATCCTCCCGTTCGTGATCCTCTGGGCGCTCGTCAAGATCCTTCCTCCGTTCGAGGAGCCGCACGAGCCCAAGGCGGAGCCGGCCGCCGCCTGACGGGAAGGAGCCGCGCATGGACGGCGGACGGGCCGACCTCGAGGGCCGCGTCGCTCTGCTCGAGAGCGCGCTGAAGGACGTCTCCGCGCGGCTCGCGGCGCTCGAGGGCCGGACGGGCCCGATCCAGGTCCGCCCGGCGGCGGTCGAGACCGCGGTCCCCGCCGCCCCCGCGATCGCCGCAGCGGCCGTTCCCGGCGGGCCCGTCCCGTCGCAGGCGGAAGAGGGCGCTCCCGTCGCGAACGCCATCACGCTGGCCGGACGCAGCTTCCTCGTCCTCGGCGGCGCGTTCCTGCTCCGGACGCTCACGGAGGCGGGCCGCGTGCCCGTCGTGGTGGGCGCGCTCCTCGGCCTCGTCTACGCCCTCGCCTGGGTCGTCCTCGCGCTCCGCGACGGCAGGCGCGGGGCCAATGCGAGCGCGGACGTCCACGGCCTGACGGCAGCGATCGTCGCCTTCCCGCTCGTCGGCGAGGCGGCGACACGCATGGGCGCGTTCACGCCGGCCGCGGCGGCCGTCGCCCTCGCCGTCGTGACGGCCGCGCTCGTCGCCGCGGGGTGCCGGGCGGGGCTCGCCGTTCTCGTCTGGACCGGCGTGCTTGCGGGAGCCGCGACCGGCGGCGTCCTGTTCGTGGCCACCGGGGCCATCGCCGTCTTCGTGTCGTTCCTCCTCGCCCTCTACGCCGCATCCCTCGCGCTGCGGCGGAGGCCGGGCGTCGAGGGCCTGGAGTGGCCGCCGGGCGTCGCGGCCGTCCTGTTCCTCGCGCTCGGCGCGTGGTTGTCGACGCGCCCCGGCGGGACGCCGGACCGCTGGACCGCGCTGACCCCGGCGGGGATCGCGGTTCTCGCGGCGGCCCTCGTCGCGCTCGCGCTTCTGGGCGCCGCGCACGACGCGAAAGCGCGCGGTCTCGCGCCCACCGACGTCCTCCAGCCTGCGGCGGCGCTGACCGTGGCGGTGGGACTCCTCTCCGGAGGGCCCGCCGTCTCCGTCCTGTGGGGGCTCCTCGGGATCATCCTCGCGGCGCGCGCTCCGCGGGACGGGCGCGGCTGGATGGCTTGGCTCGCGGCGGCGCTCGTCGCCGGCGCCGCGCTGCTCTCGGGGCTCCTGCGGACGGAACTCGCGGCGTTCCTCGCGGCGCCCGGCGCGCTGTCACCCCCCTCCGGGCCCGCCGTCCTCGTCGCGATCGCGGCCGCGACGGCGTTCATCGTGGCGGCGGCGGGCGCGCCCGACGCGCCGGCTCCCCGGCCGGGGGCGGTGCTCGTGAGCGCGGCCGTCGCCTCGGGAAGCGCGCTCGCCCTGGTGGTCGGTCTCGCGCCGTTCACGTCCACGGCCCCGGGCCTGGCGCTCGCGCGCACCGTCGTTCTGTGCGGCGCCACGCTCGTGGTGGCCTGGACCGTACGGTTCGTGCGCTTCGGCGTCGTCTCGCTTCTCGCGTACCCGCTCCTCGCGGCCGCGGGCGTCAAGCTCCTCATCGAGGATCTCCGGGTCGGGGGGCCCGCGACGCTGACCGCGGCGTTCGTCTTCTACGGCGTGACGCTGCTCCTCGCGCCGCGGCTGCTCAGGGCTCGCTCGCGACGATCGCCCTGAGCTCGGCCTGCGTTCGGTAGACGCCGCCGCGGACGACCGCGTTCAGCTTGCGGAGGTTCGCGGCGTCGAGGAGCGGGTCGGCGCCGATGAGAAGGAAGTCCGCGCGCTTTCCCTTCTCGAGCGTGCCGACGTCGTCCCGTCCCATCGCGCGCGCGCCGCCGCGGGTGGACGCGACGAGGACCTCCATCGGAGTCATGCCGGCCGACTGCATCGCTTCCATCTCGGCGTGGACGGACGGCCCGTGGAGCGTTCCCGGGTTCCCGGCGTCCGTGCCCATGGCGATCGGGATGCCCGCGTCGCGCACCCGCCTGAGGTTCGCGAGGCCGACGGCCTTCCGCTCGGCGGTCCGCGTTTCCCGGTCGCGCACCTTCGCGGCGATCGACGCGCCGTCGATCTCGGGCGTGGCCGCGAGGCGCGCGCGCGACGCAGGATCGGCGCAGCCGTTCGGGTCGTCGAACGGGGAGGGGGCGCCGGCGGCCGCGGCCTTCGCGACCGCGACGTAGCCGTCGAGGACGACGAGCGTGGGGTTGTACGTCGCGCCGGCCTGCTTCGCGAGCGCGAGGAACTCGTCGTCGACGGGCCTGTCCGTGACGCCGTGGACGAGGAGCTTCGCGCCCGCCCGGAGGGCGATCTTCGCCTCCGCGAGGCCGGTCGCGTGGACGATGAGCGGCAGCCCGGCCTTTTTCGCCTCGGCGCCGGCCGCGAGGACCGCGGCCTCGGACGCCTCGACGGGGCGGTCGGGCGTGACGACGTACCAGACCTTCACCGCGGATGCCCCGCGCGAGGCGAGATACGCGACGCCCGTTTTCGCGCTCTCGGCGTCCTTGAGGAACATGAACTGCCGCTCGCCGGAAAGGTTCAGCCAGAAGTCGATCGTGGAGAGGAGCGGGCCGGCCGCTCTCACGCGCGGGGCGAGCGAGTCGTTCTCGGCCCGCGCGGCGAGGTCGAGGGACCACGCGTAGCCGCCGACGTCGAAGACCGAGGTGACGCCGGAGCAGACGTACGAGCGGAAGAAACGCTCGGGGTGCTCGCGCAGCTCCTTCTGGACGGCGTCGTACGGGTGCTTCGCGCGCACGTCGAAGGCGTCGGGGCGCCCGTCGGCCCAGCCCGTCTGGGCGAAGTGGACGTGCGCGTCCACGAGACCCGGGACGATCCACGAGCCCTTCGCGTCGGTCACCGCCACGCCTTCGGGCACGGGGCACGCGGAGGCCGGCCCCGCGCAGTCGATGCGTCCGTTCCGCACGAGGACGACGGCGTTCGCCACCGCGGGGGAGCCGGTCCCGTCCACGAGCGTCGCGCCCGTGAATGCGCGCGGAGGCGGCGGCGTGCCGGCTGGAGCTTCCCACGCCGAGGTCACGGCGATGCGCCACCCCCTCGGCGTCCTCAGGAAGAGGCGCTCGGAGAGGCCGGCGTGCTCCTCGGCGCCGTAACGCACGCGATAGCGGTACGTGCCGTAGACGACGCCGGGGGAGACGGGCGTGAGCCTGAGGTCGTCGGCGGCGAGCGTGTCGGGCCACTTCTCTCCCGCCTGCTTCGCGAAGTCCTCGTAGCCGAGCTCGAACCCCTCGGGCGACGTGCGAACGAGCGTCTTCCCGTCGAGATAGCACGCGAGGTACGCAGCCTTGTCGCGCTTCTGGATCGCCGCGAGATTCCTCTCAAACAGGGCGCGAGCGTCGTCGACGTCGGAGGCCATTGCGGCCGAAGCGAGAGAGAACAACGCAGCGCGCGAGAGCGAGCAAAGAGCATTCATGCGGGGATTATTGGAGATTTTCTTAGAAGGGTGAGGGGGGCCGTCGCAGCGGGTCAGGCCACGGCATCTCCCGAGGCCGGTGCGCCTCTTCACCTTCAAAGAAAAACTGCCGTGGTCTCAGCGAGGCAAAACCGGCTTTGAGATCCCGTCCCCCCTCTTCGCGAGCCCCGGGATCGTGATGGGCAGGCGGCCGTCGATCGTCGCCTCGCCGAACAGCGCCTTCGCCGCCGCGACCTGGACGACGTCCTGCGAGCCCCACGCGCAGAGGTACGTCGGGAGGTCCGGAAAGTCGCGCAGGAGGTACGGGCTGCCGAATGCGACGGCGACGACGGGCTTTCCGGACGCGAGGAGCGCGGGGATCACGGACCTCGCCGCGTCGGGGATCACGAACCTCCCCTGCCCGGAGCGCGCGCGCACGAATAGCGAGAGGAGCACGGCGTCGGCGTCCTTCGCGGCGTCGGCGGCGGCCCTCGCCTCCTCGGGCGTCGAGCGCGTGTCGAGGCGGACGGACTTCAGGCCCGGGACGCGGGTTTTCAGCTCCTTGTCGAGCGTTCCCGCGGGTCCGTAGAGCGTCGGCTCGTCGGCGACGACGAGCGAGAGGATCTTTGCGTCCCGGCGGAAGGGGAGGGCGCCGGCCTTCTCCCGCACGAGCGTCATCGAGCGGCGCGCGATCTCGGCCTCGAGGTCCACGTGCGCCTGGGTTCCGACGATCTTCGAGATCTTCCCGACGAACGGACTTCCCTTGTCGTAGAGGTTCAGGCGCTTCTTGGCGTCGAGGATGCGCTTGACGCTCTCGTCGATCCGCGCCTCGGAGATCCGGCCCGACTTCACGGCGGCCATGACGGCCTTGATCGCCGCGTCGGTGTCGCTCGACAGGAGGATCTGGTCCGAGCCCGCGAGGATCGCGAGAATCGCGGCCTCGCCCGGCTCGTAGTGGGACGTGATGCCGCCCATCCGCATCGCGTCGGTCACGACGAGGCCCGTGAAGCCGAGTTCCTTCCGGAGGATCCCGGTGACGATCGGCGCCGACACGGTAGCCGGCACGGGACCCTTCTCGATCTCGAACGTCTCTCCGATGACGTCCGCCGGCTTGACCGGATGCGCGAGGATCGGCGCCGGCGTCGCGTCCCAGGATGGGACCGACACGTGCGCGATCATGACGGATTCGGCGCCGGCCTTGATCCCGGCGCGGAACGGGACGAGCTCGACGCTTTCGAGGCGCGCCCGGTCGCCGGGGATCGTGACGAGCGACCGGTGGGAATCCGTCGCGGCATCGCCGTGGCCGGGAAAGTGCTTCAGCGTCGCGAGGACCTGGCCGGCCTGCAGCCCGTGGACGGTCGCGACGACGTATCGCGCGACGTCGGAGGGGTCCTCGCCGAAGCTCCGGACGTTGATGACGGGGTTGTCCGGGTTCACGTTCACGTCCGCGACGGGCGCGTAGACCTGCGCGACGCCGATCGCGCGGGCCTCCTCGGCGGTCGCCCGGCCGCGGCGCTCGGCGAGGGACGGGTCGCCCGTCGCCGCGATCGCCATCGCCCACGGGCCGTACGTCGTGTCCTCGAAGCGCATGCCCGAGCCGGCCTCGAGATCGGCCGAGACGAGGAGCGGCGTACGGGCCATTTCCTGCAGTTTCTGGACGAGGACGGCGGCGCCGTAGACGCTGGAGCGGGAGAGCATGACTCCGCCGATCCGGTTGTCGACGACGTGGTGCCGGAGCGTCTGGAACGGCTCGGAGTCCTCGCTCATGAAGACGCCGTTCGCCTGGACCACGAAGAGCTGGCCGACCTTGTCCGCGAGCGGCATCGAGAGGGCACGCGGCGGCTCGGGCTGCAGCTGCCCGAAGTCGACGGTCTGCGCCGGGAACGGGTTCGCCCCGCACCCGGCGAGCAGCGACGCGAGAAGGACGGCGGCGGTCGGAGAGATTCGGCGCATGGACACCTCGTTCAGTCGGAGACTTCGTCCCGGAAAAGACCGTCGTACGTTCCGCGCCGGCGGATCAGGGTCGCCGCGTCGCCGTCCACGAGCACCTCGGCCGGAAGCGGCCGGGCGTTGTAGACGGACGCCATCGCGAAGCCGTACGCGCCCGCGTCGAGGAAGACGACGTGGTCCCCGGCTTTCGGGAGCGGCAGCGTCCGCTCCTCGGCGAGGATGTCGCCGGTCTCGCAGACGTCGCCCGCGACGTCGAGGAGGCGCGGCGCGCCCGGGGCCGCGGCGACGACGCGCGCCCGGTGGTACGCGCCGTAGAGGGCCGGGCGCAGGAGCGTGTTCGAGCCCGCATCGACGTTGACGAACGTCTTCAGCGGCGTCGTCTTGACCGTGTTCACGCGCGTGACGAGGAAGCCCGACGGCGCGACGAGGGAGCGCCCCGGCTCCAGCCACAGCGCGGGCTCGTAGCCCGCCGCCGCCACGCCTTCCTTCCAGATCGGCTCGAGCGCGGCCGCGAGCGTTTCGGGGCTCATGACGGATTCGCCGTCCCGGTAGGGGACGCCGAAGCCGCCGCCGAGGTCGATGAACTCGAGGACGATCCCGAGCCGGTCCTTCAGCTCCTTCGCGAACGCGAGCATCTTCAAGGCCGTCTTCTCGTAGCCCGCCGTGTCCGCGATCTGCGAGCCGATGTGGCAGTGGATGCCCGCGATCGCGACGCCGGGCAGCTCCTTCGCGCGCGCGTACGCGGCGAGCGCGTCGCCGCCGTCGAGGTGGACGCCGAACTTCGACTCGGGGATGCCCGTGTTGATGTGGTGGAGCGTGTCCGGGTCGACGCCCGGGTTGAGGCGGAAGGAGAGCCGCACCGTGCGGCCCGCCTTCACCGCGGCCGCGGACGCCTGTTCGAGCTCGTCGCGCGAGTCCGCGTTCAGGACGGCGCCGAGCTCGATCGTCTTCGCGATCTCCTCGGGCGTCTTCGAGGAACTCGTGAAGAGGACGTCCGCCCCGCTCCACCCCGCGCGGAGCGCGGTGAGGATCTCGCCGAGCGAGACGACCTCGGGGAACGCGCCTTCGGCGCGCAGGATGCGGCCGATCGCGAGGCTGCCGTTCGCCTTGAGGGCGTAGTGGAGGCGCAGCTTCGGGAAGTGCGGCGCGAACGCGGCCTTCAGGGCCCGGAAGCGGCCCGTGATCGCGGCCTTGTCGTACACGTAGAGAGGAGTGCCGAACTCCGAGGCGAGACGGGAGACCGCGGAGAGGGCGGCGGGCTCGGACGCGCGGTCGGCGCGCAGAGCCTCCAGGCCCTCGTGGAGAGTGGTCGCAGGCATGGGAGGCCGATTCTGCCACCCCCCGCGTTCGCGGTACGATGCGCGCCATGCACGTGGAAGTCCGCAAGGTCGGAGACGTCGTGATCGTCGACCTCAAGGGGCGGCTCCTCGCCGGTGTCGGCGACGAGATCCTGCGGAACGTCGTGAACGAGCTCCTCGCCGAGGGCTGGAAGAAGATCCTCCTGAACCTCTCGGGCGTGACCGCGATCGACAGTTCCGGCACGGGCGAGCTCGTCGCGAGCCTGAAGATCTGCGGGAAGTTCGACGCGAACCTGAAGCTCCTGAACCTCCACGAGCGGGTGCGCAAGAGCCTGCACCTTTCCGAGCTCCTGCCGGTCTTCGAGGTGTACGACGACGAGACCGCCGCGCTTCGTCACTTCGCGTAGGACGGGCGGGCCCGGGGCCACTACGGTCGGGGAGGGCGCATGGTGTCCGTGGTGCTCGCGTCCGTTCTCGCCGCCGCCGGGTGGCCGAACGTCGCCCTGACACGGGTCACGACCGGGTTCGCGAGCCCGACGCAGGTCACGTCGGCGGGCGACGGCTCCGGCCGGCTCTTCGTCGTGGAGCAGCGGGGGCTCGTGCGGATCGTGAAGGATGGCGCCGTCCTCCCGGCCCCGTTCCTCGACATTCGCGACCGTGTGAGCTGCTGCGGCGAGCGCGGGCTCCTCTCGATCGCGTTCGAGCCCGGGCGCGGGCCGAAGACGCGGTTCTGGGCGAACTACACGGACCTCGCCGGGAACACGCAGGTATCGCGGTTCTCCTTTTCGGGAGACGCCGCGTTCGCGTCGACCGAGGTCAAGATCCTGAGCGTCGGGCAGCCGTTCGCGAACCACAACGGCGGGCAGCTCGCGTTCGGGCCCGACGGGTATCTCTACGTCGGGATGGGGGACGGCGGTTCGGGCGGCGACCCCTTGAACAACGGGCAGAGCCTCGGAACCCTTCTGGGGAAGATTCTTCGAGTGGACGTTCTGGGAGGGACCGTTCCGTATGCAATTCCGCCCTCTAACCCTTTCATAGGCTCTTCAACGGCGCGGCCCGAAATCTGGGCTTATGGACTCAGGAATCCCTGGCGTTTCTCCTTCGATCGCAAGACCGGCGACCTCTTCATCGGCGACGTCGGGCAGGGCGCTTGGGAGGAGGTGGATTTCCAGGCCGCGGGCTTCGCCGGCGGCGCGAACTACGGCTGGCGCGTCACCGAGGGCGCCCACTGCTACAACCCGCCGTCCGGATGCGTCACCACGGGGATGACGCCCCCGGTCGCGGAGTACTCCCACGCGAACGGCTGCTCGATCACGGGCGGGTTCGTCTACCGCGGGCGTGACTTCGCGCGGCTCGGCGGCATCTACTTCTACGCGGACTACTGCAGCGGGCGGGTCTGGGGCCTGAGGAGAGGCGCGACGGGGTGGGAGACGGCGGAGCTCCTGAGGCCGGGGTATGCGTTCACGAGCTTCGGGGAGAGCGACGACGGCGAGCTCCTCGCCGTGGACGGCAGCTCCGGCACGCTCTACCGGCTCGTGGACGCGGACGGCCCGCTCGCGATACTCACGGTGCCGGTCGTCGTGGACGTTTCGGGCGCGAGCGGCGCGCGGTTCGTCTCCGAGCTCACGCTGGGGAACCGCGGGGCCTCCGACGCGACCGTGAGCGTGACGTTCACGGCGTCCGACGCGCTCGGCTCGCGTGGGAGCGGCACGTTCACGACGACGGTCGCCGCGGGCCGGCAGCTCGTCTTCGCGGACGCTCTGCAGTGGCTCCGCCAGAACGGGCTCTTCATCCCTCTCGGCGACCAGGGCGGCACGCTGCGTCTCGCGTACTCCGGCCTGGTTTCCGGCGACGCGGCGTTCGCGTCCGTGCGGACTCTCGCGGTGCTGCCGGAGGGCCGCGCCGGCCTCGCATACCCGGCGCTCGCGCCCAACGAGACGCTGGACGCGCCTGTCGCGCTCTACGGGCTGCGCGAGGACGCCTCGTTCCGGAGCAACGTGGGGCTCTTGAACGCCGGGGATCCGGCGACGGGCGGCTCCGTGTCGCTTCGGGTGACCGTGCGCAGCGGCGCCGCGGGTGACGGGCGCAGCGTGACGCTCCCGGACGTGACGCTGGGACCCGGGCAATGGACGCAGCTGAACCGCGTTCTCGCGGCGGTGGGCTATGCGAACGGATGGGTGACGGTCGCGCGCGTCGGCGGGACCGACCCCTTTTACGCGTACGGCGTCGTGAACGACAACGTGACCGGAGACGGCGCGTTCGTGGCGCCGGTCGCGGCCGGCCGTACGGCGACCGTCCTCACGCTTCCGGTCGCGGTGCACACGGACGTCTTCACGACCGAGCTCTGCCTGACGAACGCCGGTGACGTGCCGGTGAGGCTTTCCTTCCCCGGCTCCACGACCGGGGAGGACGCCGTCCTCCAGCCGCAGGAGCAGCGATTCGTCTCCGACGTGCTTCCGTACCTCGGCTTTTCGGCTCAGGCGATGGCGCTTCGGGTTTCTTCGAAGAGCGGTGCGGCGGCGTTCCATGCGAGCGCGCGGACGGCCTCACGCGCGGCCGCCGGCGGGACGTTCGGCGTGGCCTACTCCGCGCTCGCCGTCGGAGAGGTCGCCTTCTCGGAGACCTGGCTGTTCGGGCTGAAGCAGGACGGGTTGACGCGCAGCAATCTCGCGCTGGCAAACACGAACCCGCCCGTCACGGGTTCTCCTCCCACGCCTCTTCCCGTCGAACTCACCTTGGAGTTCTTCAACGGGGAGACGGGCCTCCCGGCCGGCTCGAGGACGATCTCCGTGGACTCGTTCTCTCCGACGTGGATCCAGGTGAACGCGCCGCTTTCGCCTCTGGGGATTCGCTCGGGTTACGCCCGTGTGCGCGCTCCCGCGGGAAACTCACTGCAATTCTTCGCCTACGGCATCGTCAACGACGGCGCGGTGCCGGGGGCGGGGACGGGCGACGGCAGCTATCTCGGGATGGCCGGGCTGAAATAGGCGGGAGCGGGCCGCAGGCGTAGACTTTCCCGCGGTGAGAGCCCGTCTCGTCCGCGCCGCCGTCCTCGCCCTGCTCGCGCCGCTGGCGCTGGGCGGGGCGTTCGGCCACGTCGACGGCATCGAGGCGCTCTCGCACGGCACGCAGCTCTTCGCGCCCGACCATCCGAACCACGCGCCCTTCATCCCGCAGCCCGAGCACGCCTGCGCGGCGTGCGTCGTCGCAAACCTGCTGCCGCCCGCGTCCGCCCCCGTCTTCCTCGCGCCGCCGGCGTCGCGCCTGCTGCCCGAGGCGCTCGCGGAACGCGCCGCTTCCGCCCCCGTACTCCCCGGTTACTCCGGACGCTCTCCTCCTTCGGCCGCGTAGGTCGTCGTCGAGCCGCACGGAATCCGTTCGGCTTCCGTCACGCTCCAAGAAGGAGATTTCTTTGAAGGAAAATCCAGGCCGCCGCGCGGCCGTTCCCCTCTTCCTTTTCGCAGAATTCTTTCTCCTGAGTCTTTCGGCCGCCTCGGCGGCCGCGCAGACCGCGCCCGCCCCGTCCGGCAACGTCTTCAACCCGAACATCTCCGTCGTCGGCAACGCGCTCGGGTTCGTCGGGCACAACTCCGTCGACAACCAGCCGAGCCTCCAGCTCAAGGAGTCCGAGATCGCCTTGCAGGCGATCGTCGATCCGTACGCGCGCGCCGACTTCTTCGTGTCCCTCGACAGCGAGGGCGGCGTCGGGATCGAGGAGGGGTTCATCACCTTCCTGACGCTTCCGGGCGACTTCATCGCCAAGGCCGGCAAGTTCAAGGCCGCGTTCGGGAAGGTGAACACGGAGCACCCGCACGTCCGCCAGTACGCGGACACGCCCCTCGTCGTGCTGAACCTCCTCGGCGGCGAAGGCGGGATCAGCGACGCCGGTCTCTCCGTCGCGAGGCTGATCCCGATGCCCTCCGAGATCTTCCTCGAGGCCACCGCGCAGGTCTTCCGGGGCACGACGGAGAACCTCTTCGACGCGCACTCGCGTAACGATCTCGAACCGCTCTTCCACCTCAAGGCCTACAAGGACCTCTCGGAGTCCACGAACCTCGAGCTCGGCGGCTCGTGGACGCGCGGAAACGGCGTCGAAGGGCCGGGCCTCCACACGACGCTGGCGGGAGCCGACGTGTCGTTCCGCTGGAAGCCGCTTCGACAGGGACTCTACCGGTCGCTGCTCGTGCGCGGGGAGTGGATGACCTCCGAGCGCGAGACGGCGGCCGGGACCACGGTGCGGGCGGACGGCTGGTACGCCCTCGCCCAGTATCAGCTCGGGCGGCGCTGGAACGTCGGTTACCGGCACGACGAGTCGGACCACGCGGACAACGCGACGCTCCGCGACCGCGGCGACTCGGCGATCCTCACGTTCGCGCCGTCGGAGTTCTCGACGGTCCGCGGCCAGCTCCGGCAGGTCCGCTACGCACAGCCGGCCGGCCCCGTCAGGGCGACGGAGCTCCTCGTGCAGCTCCAGTTCGTCATCGGCGCGCACGGCGCGCACCCCTTCTGAGGAGACCATGAAAACGAAACTTCTCTCTCTGGCCCTCGTTCTCACGCTTGCGCCGATTGCCGAGGCGAAGAGGCTGAAGGTCGTCACGACGCTGTCGGACTTCGCGTCCCTCGCCGCGACGATCGGCGGCGACCGCGTGCAGACCGACTCCCTTGCGAAGGGCTACCAGGATCCGCATTTCGTGGAGCCGAAACCCTCGTTCGTCCTGAAGCTCCACGACGCGGACGTCCTGATCGTCGCGGGCCTCGAGCTCGAGATCGGTTACCTGCCGCCGCTCCTCGACCAGGCGCGCAACGAGAAGATCCGGCCGACGGGCGCGGGCTATCTCGACGCGTCCGCCGGGTGCGAAATCCTCGACAGGCCCACGGGTCCGGTGACGCGCGCCATGGGCGACGTCCATCCGTACGGAAACCCGCACTACTGGCTCGACCCGAAGAACGGCCTCGTGGTCGCGCGCGCGATCGCGGCGAAGCTGACGGCGCTCGACCCGGCCGGCGCGGCCGACTACGCGAAGAACCTCGCGGACTTCGAGGTGAAGCTCAAGGCCGGCGAGGCCCGATGGGCCGCGCGGCTCGCGCCGTTCAAGGGCGCGAAGATCGTCACGTACCACAACTCGTGGCCGAACTTCGCGAAGGCGTTCGGTCTCGACGTCGTCGGCTTTCTCGAGCCGAAGCCCGGCATCCCGCCGTCGCCGCAGCACAAGCTCGAGCTCGTCAACCTCATGAACGCGCAGAAGGTTCCGATCATCCTCATGGAGGTCTACTTCGACCGCAAGGACCCGGACTTCATCGCCTCGAAGACGGGTGCTTCCGTCGTCATGATTCCGCCGTCCGTCGGCGGAGAGCCCGCCGCGAAGGACTACATCTCGCTCTTCGACGTCGACGTCGAGAAGATCGCTGCGGCCCTGGAGAAGAGGAAGTGACCGTCTTCGAGATCCTGCTGCCCGCGTTCGTCGCGAGTCTGATCCTCACGGGGATCCACTCCTACCTCGGGATCCACGTCGTGGAGCGAGGGGTCATCTTCGTGGACCTTTCGCTCGCCCAGATCGCGGCGTTCGGGGGCACGGTCGGATACCTTGCGGGGCACGAAATGCACTCGACGGGCTCGTACGTCTATTCGCTCGTCTTCACGCTCCTCGGGGCGGCGATCTTCGCGTTCACGAAATCGCACGGCAGAACGCGCATCCCGCAGGAAGCGATCATCGGAATCGTCTACGCGGTTTCGGCGGCGTGCGCGGTCCTCGTCATGTCGAAGGCGACACGAGAGACCGAGCACCTCAAGGAAATGCTCGTCGGGAACATCCTGTCGACGCCGTGGCGCGACCTGGCGAAGACGGCTGCGCTGTACGCGGTCGTCGGGGTGTTTCACTACGTGTTCCGCGAGCGGTTCCTCCTGATCTCGCGCAACGAGGCCGAGGCCGTCCGCCGCGGCTGGAACGTCAAGTTCTGGGACTTCCTCTTCTACGCGTCGTTCGGTTTCGTCGTCACGAGCTCCGTCGAGATCGCGGGCGTGCTCCTCGTCTTCTCGTTCCTGATCGTGCCGTCGGTCGCCGCGATGCTCTTCGCCGAGCGCATCGGGGTGCGCCTCGCGATCGGGTGGACGATGGGCGTCGTCGTGTCCGCAGTCGGGGTCTGGATCTCGTTCACGCTCGATCTGCCGACCGGCGCAGCCATCGTCGCCACGTTCGGCGCGGCGCTCCTCGTTCTCGCGGCCGTCCGCCGCTTCGTCCCGGGACCCTGGAGGGCCGCCTCGGCCTAGAATCCCGCGCATGCCGACAAGCAGACGCGCGTTCCTCGAAGAAGTCTCGTTCGCATCTCTCATCGCCGGGTTCCCGCTCTCCGCGCAGGCGGCTCTCACGAAGTACGCGGAGAAGCCGCCCGAGCCCGTCTTCCCGAAGGCGCTCCAGCCCGGGATGACGGTCGCGATCGTCACGCCGTCGTCACCCGGCGGGGGCCTCGCGGACACGGACTGGGGCGTCGAGATCGTCAAGGCGCTCGGGTTCAAGGCGAGGGTGTTCCCGCACGTGGGCGAGTCCACCCGTTACCTCGCGGGGCCCGACGAGCACCGCGCGGCCGACATCAATGCCGCGTTCGCGGATCCGTCCGTCGACGGGATCTTCTGCCTTCACGGGGGGTACGGCGCGTCGCGCATCCTCCCGCTCCTCGACTACGAGGCGATCCGGAAGAACCCGAAGGTCCTCTGCGGCTACAGCGACATCACGGCGCTCCTGAACGCGATCCACCGCCTCACGGGCCTCGTCACGTTCCACGGCCCCGTCGGCTCGGAGGTGCAGACGGACTACACGCTCGCGTCGTTCCGCAAGGTGCTCATGACGGCGCAGCCCGCGGGCCGCGTCGCGGAGCCTCCCGCCCCGAAGGGGCCGCCGAAGGAGATCGTCGTCGACAAGGAGAACTGGATCTACAAGCTGGCTCCGGGAAAAGGGAGGGGCCGGCTCGTGGGCGGGAACATCAGCGTCTTCTCGACGCTCGTGGGTACGCCGTTCGAGCCCGAGCTCAAGGGCCGCATCCTCTTTCTCGAAGAAGTGGGCGAGGACCCGTACCGCATCGACCGCTGGCTCACGCAGTTCCTCCTCACGGGCAAGCTCTCTGGCCTCGCCGGCGTCGCGCTCGGAAAGTTCTCGCGCTGCACGCCCGGCGACTACAAGCCGAGCTACAACGGCTTCGGCCAGTGGACGTGGCAGGAGGTCTGCAAGGACCGGCTCGGCAAGCTCGGCATCCCCGTCGTCGCGAACCTCGTCTTCGGGCACGTGCCCGACAAGGCGACGCTCCCGCTCGGCGTCATGGCTGAGCTGGACGGCGACGCGGGCACGCTGACGCTGCTGGAGGCGGCGGTCCGGTGATCGGCGCGCGGGGGACCTGATGGCGGACATGGATTCGCGCGCCGGCCTCTCGTACGCGACGCGCGAGATCCTCGACTGGCTCGCTGGGGTTCACGCGCCCCAGGATGCGGCGCTCGCGCGCGCGTTCGACGCGCCGGCCGCGCACGGGATGCCCGCGATCCAGCTCGGCGCGTCGGAGGCGAAGGCCGTCGCCCTCCTCCTGCGGCTCGCGGGCGCAAGGAAGGTCGTCGAGGTCGGGACGCTCGCGGGATACTCGGCTCTCGCGATGGCGCGCGCGCTGCCGGACGACGGCCACGTGTGGACGATCGAGTTCGACCCGAAGCACGTGCGCGTCGCGCGCGAGAACCTCGCCGCGGCCGGCCTCGCGTCGAAGGTCACGGTCCTGGAGGGCGCGGGCCTCGACGTTCTCCCCACGCTCGAGCCGTTCGGCCCGTTCGACGCCGTCTTCGTCGACGCCGACAAGCGGAACTACGACGGCTACGGGCGCTGGGCCGCGAGGAACGTCCGCAAAGGCGGCCTCCTGATCGGCGACAACGCGTTCCTGTTCGGGCGCCTTCTCGAGGACTCCGCAGAGGCCGCCGCGATGAGGCGCTTCCACGAGGAAGCCCGGGAAACCTTTGATACGGTGTGCCTTCCGACCCTCGACGGAATGCTCGTCGGCGTGAGGCGTTGAGTCTTAGGGTCCCGGGGGATTCAAACGCATCGGTACCCGTCCTTGTACGCGAGCGTTACATTCATCTCGTATGAATGACTGGAAAGAACGCTTCTCCTGGAAGATTTCGTCGATCGAAGACGCCATCCGGACGATCCCGCCGGGGCGCCGCATTCTCATCGGCTCGGGCGCGGGCGAGCCGCAAAAGCTCGTCGAGGGACTCGTCGAGCACGGCACCCACCTCCGCAACAACGAGATCGTGCACCTCATGACGCTCGGCAAGGCGCCGTACGTGGCGCCGGGGCTCGAGCAGCGCTTCCGCCACATGGCGTTCTTCATCGGCGCCAACGTCCGCGGCGCCGTGCAGGAGGGCCGGGCAGACTTCCTGCCGGTCTTCCTCTCCGAGATCCCGACCCTGATCTCGACCGGCCGCGTCGGCATCGACGTCGCGCTCATCCAGGTGAGCCCGCCGGACCGGCACGGCTACGTCAGCCTCGGCGTCTCGGTCGACATCGTGCGCGCGGCCGTGGACACGGCGCCGCTCGTCCTCGCCGAGGTGAACCCGCAGATGCCCCGGACGCTCGGCGACTCGTTCCTCCACGTGGACCGCATCGCGCACCTCATCCCGGTCGACGAGCCGCTCCTCGAGCTCGCCTCCGAGGCCCCGGACGACGTCTGCCGCCAGATCGGTCTCCACGCGGCGAGCCTCATTCCGGACGGCGCGTGCCTCCAGATGGGGATCGGCCGCATCCCGGACGCCGTCATCAGCGCGCTCGCCGACCGCAACGACCTCGGGATCCACACCGAGATGATGTCGGACGGCGCGATGCGCCTCATCCAGTCCGGCGTCGTGACGGGGCGGCGCAAGAAGCTCCTCCCCGGCAAGGCCGTGACGTCCTTCGTCATGGGCTCGCGCGAGATGTACGCGTGGGTGCACGACAACCCCGGCATCGAGATGCGCCCCTCGAGCTTCACGAACGACCCGTTCCAGATCTCGCGCAACGACGACATGGTCGCGATCAACTCGGCGCTCGCCGTGGACCTCACGGGCCAGGTCGCGGCGGACTCGATCGGCTCGCGATTCTTCTCGGGCATCGGCGGTCAGGTGGACTTCATCCGCGGCGCGGCGCGCAGCAAGGGCGGGCGCCCGATCATCGCGCTCCCCTCGACGGCCAAGGACGGCACGGTCAGCCGGATCACCGCCGTCCTCGCAGAGGGTGCGGGCGTCGTCACGAGCCGGGGCGACATCCACTACGTCGTCACGGAGTACGGCGTCGCCGACCTCTGGGGCAAGAACATCCGCCAGCGCACGATGGCGCTCATCGGGATCGCGCACCCGGACTTCCGGGGCGAGCTCCTCGCCACCGCGCGCCAGCGGCGCTTCATCTTCCCGGGCTGAGGCTCAGGCCGTCTCGACGGCTTTCCGCCGGGTGTCCTGGGCGGCCCGGAACGCAACGACGAGAAGCGCCTCGGCGATGTCCTCGAGGCTCACGAGGCCGAGATACGTGCCCCCCCGGGTCACGGCTGCGACCCGCTCGCCCTTCTCCACGAGGAGCCGCCGGACGGAGTCGAGCGGCGCGTCCGCTTCGACGCGCAAGACGTCACGCTTCATGACGCCCGTGACGTACGAGTCGTGGGTCTCCGTCGCAAGGGATTGCAGAACGTCCGCGCGCGTGACGACGCCGAGGAGGGCCCCTCCCTGCAGGACGGCGAAGTCGGGCTGGTAGCTCGTGAGGATGTAGTCCGCGACGCTCCCGACCGTGTCGCCGGGCGCGAGCGCGATCGCGTGCTTGTTGTACGCGTCGCCCACGCGCAGCGTGCCGAGCACGACGCGCGCCTGCTCGTCGGCGCGCTCCTGGCCGGCCCCGAGGAAGACGAAGACGGCGATGAGGGCGAGGAAGAGGTTGCCCGAGAGGAGCCCCCAGAGGCCCAGGCCCACCGCGGCGACCTGGCCGACGAGGGTTGCGATGCGCGTCGCCGGCCCGAAACCCATCACCATCCAGAGGAGCGCGCGCAGCACGCGGCCGCCGTCCATCGGGAACGCCGGGATCATGTTGAAGACGAAGAGCATCACGTTCACGGAGAGAAGCCAGAGGAGCGCCGTCTCGACGGACGGCGCGCCCTTCAGCCGCGCCGCGAGGCCGGCGGCGTCGAGCGGCCCGAACCTCGCGCCGACGGCGGCGAGAAGCACGCCCGCGATCGCGACGTTCACGAGAGGGCCCGCGACCGAGATCAGAAGCTCGTGGACGGGCTTCTCCGGGTTCTTCTCCATCCGTGCCACGCCGCCGATCGGGAGGAGGACGATCTCCTTGACGGGCAGGCCGAAGCCCCGGGCGACGAGGCTGTGCCCGAGCTCGTGGAGGACGACGCAGAAGAAGAGCGCGGCCATGAGGGCCGCGCCGAAGGCCGCCCCGGCGGCGCCATGGGGGATCCCCCACTGGACGGCTCCGATCACGAGGATGATCCCGAACGTGACGTGGATCTTGATCTCGATGCCGGCGACGGTCGCGATGCGTGTCGCGGAGGTCACGAGGACGCCCCCTTCCGGGAAGCGGGGCTCGTCTTGACGAGGGACGCGACGACGGAGACGGCCAGGACGAGGCCGATGACTCCGAGGGAGATCCCCACGGGAACCTTGACGAGCTCGACGAACGCCATCTTGAGGCCCACGAAGACGAGGATCACGGAGAGGCCGAGCTTCAGGTACACGAAGCGTCCCATGATCCCGGCGAGCAGGAAGTAGAGCGACCTCAGGCCGAGGATCGCGAAGACGTTCGAGGTGTAGACGAGGAACGGGTCCGACGTGACCGCGAAGATCGCGGGGACGGAGTCCACCGCGAAGACGAGATCCATGCTCTCGACGACGAGGAGGACGAGGAATAGGGGCGTTGCCCAGAGGGCTCCGTCCCGGCGGACGAAGAAGTTCTGGCCCTCGTAGTCGTTCGTGACCCGGAAGATCTTCCGCGCGAGGCGCACGAGCGGGTTCTTCTCGGGGTGGAGCTCCGCGTTGTCGTGGAGGGCCATCTTGATGCCCGTCACGATGAGGAACGCGCCGAAGATCCACACGAGGAAGTGGAATTTCGAGAGGAGAAACGCGCCCGCGGCGATGAGGGCGCCGCGCATGAGGAGGGCGCCGAGGATCCCCCAGAACAGGACCCGGTGCTGGTAGGCGGCGGGCACCGCGAAGTACGTGAAAATCAGCGCGATCACGAAGATGTTGTCGACGCTGAGGGACTTCTCGATCAGGTAGCCCGTGAGGTACTGGAGGGCGGGATCCTTGCCCTCGAAGTGCCAGAGTCCCGCCCCGAAGGCAAGGGCGAGCGCGATCCACACGGCGCTCCAGATTCCCGCCTCCTTGAGGGAGACGGAGTGGGCCTTCCGGTGAAAGACGCCCAGGTCCAGCGCGAGCATCGCGAGGACGAATACGTTGAAGGCGATCCAGACGGGCAGGGAATGCATCAGACCTCCGAGACGCTCCACGGACGACGGCCGTGGTGGTCTCGCCGGGGCGAGGCCGCGGGCATCGCGGCTCGCCTTCGGAAACCGGGGGACCCCGCGGGAATCCCCGTGTTGACGGCTTCCGACCCGCCGTGGGGCGGGTAGCTACTCCCCACTTCCACATCTTACGCAGAACTTCCGGCGACGGATTTCGTCTAAGTGGACAAGGAGCCCTCCATGCGCCTGACCGCCCCTACCCTCGCCCTCCTCGCCGCGTCCCTTCCCGCCGCCGCCGTGCTCCCGTCCCGGGACGTCGCCAAGACCCTGCCGCTCGAGGCGGGGGAGAGCGTCCGGGTCGAAACCTACAAGGGAACCGTCAAGGTCACGACGTGGGACAGGTCCGAAGTCGCCGTCGAGGCCCGGATCGAGGCGGACGACAACTGCGGCTCGCCCAAGGACATGGCCCGCTGGGTGGATCAGACCCGGGTCGTGATCGAGAAGCGCCACGGCGGCGTGTCGATCACGTCGGACTACGACGCACTCGAGGAGGCGACGAGCTGGTTCGGCAGATGCACGGCGCGCCCGTTCGTGCGCTACACGATCCATATGCCGAAGAGCGCACCTCTTCGGATCAAGGACTACAAGTCCGACCTCGTCGTGAAGGAGCTGGCGGCCGACCTCGACGTGAACACGTACAAGGGGCACCTGGACGTCGTCGGGCTCTCCGGCGGATTGAGGGTCGAGACATACAAGGGCGAGGTGAACGTCGGGATCGTCCGACTCTCGGGCGACGTGAACGCCGAGACGTACAAGGGCTCGATCGTCCTGCACCTGCCCGGCACGGCGGGCTTCGAGCTGTCGGCCGAGTCGGGCCGAGGCAGCCTGAACGTGGAGTTCCCCGCCGAGACCGGCCGCGGGAGCCACAGGCGGGGTCTCGTCGCCCGCGGACCCGTCAACGGCGGCGGGCCGCGCGTGAGCCTCAGGACGGACAAGGGAAGCCTGGCGCTCCGGAAGGGCTGAAACCGGCCCCGGGTCCCCGTAACCTTTCGTCCCGTCCCCCGTCATACTCGCGTGGAAGCCGTCGCCAGAGAGCGGGAGGGGTGCGTGGAGCCGGACGGGATCAGCCCCGATCAGGAAGCGGATCTCGAGGCGCTCGAGCAGGTTCGGCGCGGAGACGAAGCCGGGGCCACGCGCCTCTTCCAGCGCTGGTCCGGCCCCGTCCTGAAGTTCACCGGGCGGATGCTCGGAAACGCGGCCGACGCCGAAGAGGTCACACAGGACGTCTTCCTCAAGGTCATCGCGCGTGCGAACCAGTATGACGGCCGGGCCTCAGTGGCCTCGTGGCTCTTCGCGATCGCCGCGAACGCCTGCCGCGACCGCCTGCGCCGGAGCACCCGCCGGCCGACGGTCCCGCTCGAGGCGGTCGCCGAAACGGCGCAGCCCGAGATCGCCGTGGACCTGCGCCTCGTCGAGAGGCAGAGGCGCGCCGCCGTGCGCCGCGCGCTTTCCCGCCTGTCCGAAGAGCAGCGCGAGGTCCTCGTCCTGGCCCGTTACCACGGGCTCCCGTACGCCGAAATCGCCCGCTCCCTCTCGATCAGCGAGGGGGCCGTCAAGACCCGGATCTTCCGGGCAATGGAGACGCTCAAGACCCTGTTCTCCGAAGGAGAGACCCCATGGAATGCCGCGAGTCACTGAAGGTCCGTGAATTCGTCCTCGCCCGCCTCGCGGGAGAGAGCGCCGGGGACGGCGCCGCGGCGCTGGCGGCGCACGTCGCCGGCTGCGCCGCGTGCTCGGCGATCGCCGCCGACATGGAATCCGTGTGGGCCCGTCTCGGCGACGACGACGCTTCCGACCTCGTCGCGAGCCCCGCCTTCGAGGCGCGGACGACGGCCGCCCTGGCCGCCGAGACCCGCCGAGCGACGAACGTGCGTCCCTTCGCGCCGCGCGGCGCCGAGTCCCCTCTCCTGAAGGTGGCGGCCGTCCTCGTGGCGGGCGTCGCCGGCTTCTTCCTCGCACGTGCATCCGGCGGCGGCTCCCTTCCGGGCTCGACCGCGTTCCAGCCCACCCCCGCGCCGTTCCGGGGCGGCGAGAACGTCTCCCTCGTGTCCAACCGGACGCTGGATGCTTCCCGTTCCGCGCTCGACCTGTCGGGCAAGCCTCGCCTCGCGAACGTCGCGTACGCGCCCGCGGACGCGGCGGGACGCGTCGCCGTGTCCTTCGACGTGACGACGCGCTACACGGTCGTCGGCAAGCCGGAAGACCAGGCGATCGCGAATCTCCTCGTGTCGCTCATGTCCGGGAGCTCCGGATCCGAGGGCGCGAAGGGGAAGGCGCTCGACCTCGTGTCCGAGGGGACGCGCGGCGGAGGAGCCGTGTCGCCCGAGATCGTGACCCTGCTTCGCCGCACGCTCGAGACGGACAAGAACCCGGGCGTCCGCAAGAAGGCCGCCGAGGCGCTCGCGCAGATGCCGCCGACGCCCGAAACCCGCGACGCGCTCGCCGCCGCGCTCAAGAACGACGTGAATCCCGCCGTCCGGATTCTCGCCGTCGAAGGGCTCGCGAAGGCCGCGGCCGTCCTCAAGGACGCGTCCTCCATCGAGAGCCTCAGGCAGAAGGCCGCGGACGACCGCGAGAACGGCTACGTCCGCAGCCAGGCCGCGCTCGCGCTCTCGAAGATCGAGATCTGACGACACCTTTTCGGCATTGGAGCGTCTCTTTCACATGAGCACGAACTTCGCCACCCACGAAAGCCCGCGACGCGAGGGTCGCGCCCTCGTCTGGGCGCTCGCGATCGTCGCCCTCGTCCTCCTCTCGCTCGCGGCCGGACTGAAGGCCGAAGCCAAGGAGTGGAACGCAAAGGCCACACGGACCGAGACGTTCAACGCCTCGGGCAACCTGAAATCCCTCGCCGTCGAGACGGTCAACGGCAAGGTGGAGATCGTGGCCGGAACCGCCTTCCGGGCCGACGTCGACGTGACGGCCTGGGGCGCGACGGACGGCGACGCGAAGAAGAACCTCGGCGACGTCAAGGTCCGCTTCGAGAACGAGAACGGGAACCTCTCCCTCTACACCGAGGAGCCGGGCGTCACCGTCCGGCACTCGGGCCGCGGGTGGAACGTTCGAAGCCGGAGCGACGACCAGTGGCGGAGCGAGACGAAGTACCGCATCACCGTGCCGGCCTCGATGTCCGTGCAGGTCTCGGCCGTGAACGGCGGCGTGTCCGTGACGGGCGTCGCGGCCCCGGTCGAGCTCACGACCGTGAACGGCAGGATCGTGCTCGAGGGCGGCCGGCGCGACGCGAAGCTCAACACGGTGAACGGCGCGATCGTCGCGGGCTTCGCGGAACTCCCGAAGGGGTCCGTCCTCGACGTCCGGGCGGTGAACGGTTCGATCTCGATGACGCTGCCGGCCCAGGCCGGGTTCCGGCTCGAGGGCCACACGATGAGCGGCGAGATCCTCTCGAGCTTCTCCCTCCCGACGCCGGCGCCCGAGGCCGTCCGCGAGAACGACGAGATGCGCGCGGAGCGCGAAAGGATCCGCGCCGAGCAGCGCAAGCTCCGCGCCGAGATCCGGAAGAAGGAGAAGGACCAGGCCAAGGTCAGGAAGGACTCCGGCGAGGAGGACATCGTCATCGACCTCTCCGAGCTGAACGAGGCGATGGCCGAGCTCAACCGCGAGATGGCCGGTCTCAGCCAGGAGATCTCGCGCAGCATCACGGTGAACCTGAACCGGGCCTACGAGGGCGCGGTCGGGGACGGCGGCGCCACGGTGCGCGTCTCGAACCTGAACGGGAAGATCCTCATCCTCGCCGAGGGCACGACGGAAGCCCAGGCCAAGCGCCTGACGTCCCCGCGCTCCACGCACGTCGTCACCGTTCCGCCGATGCCGAGCCTGCCGCGGATCGTCGTGCGCGAGCACCCGATGCCGGAGCCGGCGCCCGCCCCGCGAGCCGTGCCGGCCCCGCCGGCGCCTCCGGCCGCCGGAGTCGCTCCCGTCGCACCGGTGGCGCCGATCCCGCCGGATCCTTGGGGCCGTTCGATCACCGTGGGCGACGTCGCGGGCGACTACACGCCGGCGATCGCCTCGGGGGACGTCACCGTGGGCAAGGTCTCGGGCCGCGTCACGATCGCGAGCCGGTCCGGCCAGATCCGCGTCCGCGAGGCCGGAAAGGGCGCCGAGGTCTCGACGGCCGGCGGCGACATCCGGGTCGAAGCCGTGACGGGCGACCTCAAGGCGACGACGTTCGGCGGCGACATCCGGGCGGGCTCGGTGAGCGGCGACGTGCGGCTCGAGACGAGTGGCGGCGACGTCGTCGTCCGCTCGGCGGGAGGCGCCGTGACCGCGCGGACGGGCGGCGGCGACGTCGTCCTGAAGAAGGTGCGCGGGCCCGTCACGGCGCGCACCTCCGGCGGCTCGATCACGTGCGAGATCACGAGTACGGGCGGCGCCGCGGGCGAGCTCGCGACGAGCGGCGGCGACGTGACGGTGACGCTGCCCGCGAACGTCAAGGCCGACGTGGAAATCGTCGTGTCGGGAGGCGGGGTGGATGCCGACTCCATCGCCTCCCAGTTCCCCGAAATCTCGGTTGCGCGGCGTTCCGGCCACATTCTGGGCGAAGGCCGTCTGAACGGAGGCGGTCCGAAGCTCGTGATCCGGTCGACGTCGGGCGTCGTGACGCTCAAGAAAGGCCCCGCGGCCTGACCGGCCCGGGATTGGGCCGGCCCGCAGTTCTCTGTCCGAGGATTCCGTCCCGCGACGGGATTGCGTAGAATTAGCCCGTTCATGGGCACAGTCTCCTCACCGTCCAATCCGCGGCAGCCGGGCTCCCGCGCCCCGTCCGGAGCGACGCCGGCAGGCGGGTCGCCTCCCCTCGCGGGCCCGGGGCCGAACACGACGTCGCGTTTTCGCTTCGGCGAGGACAAGCCCGTGTCCATGGGCCCGTCCGGTACGGCGATCGTCCTGACGATCCTCGCGGTCGCCGTCGGGGCCTGGCTCTACTTCAAGGCCCCCTCCACCGTCGGCGAGCAGAGCCTTCAGAGGTACATGGGCTTCGAGGCGAACATGGAGAGCGTCGTGATGAGGAACTGCCCGCCGCCGGGCTGCGCGGCGGTGTACCTCACCCCGACCGTCGGCAGGAAGTCCCAGGATGCGCTCCAGGGCGCGATCGCGCTGTCGGCCCGGCTCGCCGAAGAGGGTATCGAGTGTTACATCGTCCTGGCCGGCGAGCCGATCGCGGACGCCGTCAAGCGCGCCCGGGGCATCCGGCGGCCCGTCGTATTCGACCCGGGCGGCGACTGGGGCCACGACTCGGGCATCGAGAAGGCGCCCTACTGGATCGCCTGGCGCACCGGCGGCAAGATCCGGCTGCGGAGTTCGGAACCGGTTTCCGCGGGCGACGTGGCCTCCGCCATCCGCTGACGCGGGGAGGAGCTCACATGGCCGCTGGATCTCCCGGTCCCGTCGTTCCCGACCGCTACCTCGAAGCCCTCGGCGGCGACGACCCCGTCGCGGCGATGGCCGAGGCGCCCGATCTCCTGAGGCGCCTCGTCCGCGGCCTCACCGAGAAGCAGCTCGCGACGAGGCCCGCGCCGGGCAAGTGGAGCATCAAGGAGATCGTCGCGCACCTCGCCGACAACGAGGTCGTCCTCGGCGGCCGCTACCGCTTCATCGCCGCGATGGACCGCCCTCCGCTGCCCGGCTTCGACCAGGACGCGTTCGTCGCGAACCTCGGCGTCGGAAAGGCGGCAACCGGGGATCTCCTCGACGACTTCGCGATGGCGCGGGCCGTGAACATCGGCCTCCTCGAGCGCGTGGGCGAGAGCGCGTGGAACCGCGTGGGCATTCACGCCGAGCGTGGCGAGGAGTCGCTCGGCCGCCTCGTGACGATGTACGCAGGGCACGACCGCATTCACCTCGCGCAGGTCGAGACGATCCGCACGGGCCTCTTCCCGAAAGCGGGCCGCGGGGCGAAGAGGAAGGCCGCGGCGAAAAAGGCCTCCCCGAAGAAAGCGAAGCGCCGCTAGAAGGTGCTCTCGGCCGTCCCTCGGTGGACGGGGACGGAATCGCCCGCCTCCCACGACGACTCGGGCGCGAGCTCGAGGAATGCGTCCGCCTGCGCGTGCGCGAGGATGTCGTGGGAGCCTCGCGTCGCAAGAGGCTCGGCGCACAGGCGGCCCGCATCCCACGCGAGGAGGGCGGGATGGAAGGCCAGGCGCGGCCCCTTGTTCTTCACGCGGGCCGTGAGCCGCGCGGGAACAGCCGGCGGAAGCGGGGGCAGGAGCCCGGCCGCCGCGCGCAGGGCGGGACGGACGAAGAAGTCGAACGCGACCGCCGCCGAGACCGGGTTGCCGGGCAGCCCGAAGACGAGCGTCGGACCCTTCGTGGCGAAGAGGACGGGCTTCGCGGGCCGTATCGAGACCTTGTGGAAGCGCACGCGCGCGCCCTCGGCGGCAAGGGCCTTCCCCACGAAGTCGTAGTCTCCTGCCGAGACTCCGCCGGTCGTGAGGAGGACGTCGAACTTCGCGATGAGCGCGTCACGCAGGGCGCGGGCAAGAGCCGCCTCGTCGTCCGGCGCGACGCCGAGGGAGACGACGTCCGCTCCCGCGCGGCGCAGGGCCGCGAGGAGGAGCGGGCCGTTCGTGTTGCGCAGCTCGCCCGGTCCGGGCTGCGTCCCCGGCGGCACGAGCTCGTCACCGGTCACGAGGACCCCGGCGCGCGGCGCGCGGGCGACCCGAAGCTTCTCGCGTCCTGCGGCGGCGGCGAGGACGAGGTCTGCGGGCGTGAGGCGCCGGCCCGCCGCGAGGAGCAGCGCGCCGGCCTCGTAGACCTCTCCGCGGCGGCGGATGTGCGCGCCGCTCTTCGGAACGGCGTCGAGCCTCACGGAGCCCCCCTCGACGTCGGCGGCATCCTCGACGGGGACGACGGCGTCGCTTCCCGGAGGCATCGGCGCGCCGGTCATGACCTTCCACGCCGAGCCGGGCGGAAGTTTGCCCGGCACGGAACCGGCCCCCGAGGCGCCGGCCACCGCGAGGAGAGTCGGCGCGCGAACCGCCTCGGCGGCGCGGACGGCCCAGCCGTCCATCGCCGTCGTGTCGAAGCCGGGGACGGGGAGATCCGCGCGGACGTCCTCCGCGAGGACGCGCGAGACGGCCTCCGGCAGGGGGACCTCGCAGGCCGGGAGCGGGGCTGCGGCCTCGAGCACGAGCGCGAGCGCTTCTTCGAACGCGATCACCGCAGGCATGCTAACAAGCGGATGCCGCCGCGTCGTGAGTAGAATCCGTCCGCCGTGGAAGACCGGTTCCAGTACACGGGCGATCTCGCGCAGGAGCCGCTGCCCGAGGTCCTCCGTACGATCCACTTCTATCGAGTGCCGGGCGTGCTCACGGTCGAGTCGGGCAACGTCACGAAGCGGGTGTATCTCCTCGGCGGGAACATCATCTTCGCGACGTCGACGGACCGATCCGAGTCGCTCGGCGAGTACCTGCGCCGCAGCGCGCTGATCTCGTCGGGGGAGCTCAAGGCCTCCGTCGGCAAGCTCGACCTCGCCGAAGGGCAGGGCCGGCGCCACGGCGAGCTCCTGGTCGAGATGGGCATCCTCTCGGACGCACAGCTCCGCCAGATCGTCACCGAGCAGGTGAAGGCACTCCTCTACGCGGCGTTCTCGTGGGAGAAGGGGTCGGTCACGTTCGAGGTCGGCCGCTACAAGACCGACGAGCTCATCCGGCTCGACGTGCCGACGTCACAGGCGATCGTCGACGGCATCCGCCGGATGCCCGATCCGCGGCGGTGCGTCGCGCGGCTCGGCCCCTCGTGGACGATCTTCGAGAGGGCGGAGGCCCCGCCGGAGGCGCGCGACGTTTCCTTCACGGCCGCCGAGGTCACGCTCCTTTCGCAGGTGGACGGCCGGCGCACGCTGCGCGACCTCATCACGATGGGCCCCGGAGACCTCGGCGCGAACGCGAAGCTCCTCTACGCGTTCTGGGTGCTCCGCCTCATCACGCGGCGCGAGTCGCAGACCAGCGGCATCCGCCGCATCCAGTGGAAGACGCCGGGCGGAATCCCCACGGCCGGCGGCGACGGCGACGGCGACGGCTGAGCGGGCTCCGCGGACGAAAGGACGACCGAAGATGCCCCTGTACGAGTACGAGTGCGCGAAGTGCGGCGAGAGGATCGAGGTGATCCGGAGCTTCTCCGACCCGCCTCTCGTCGTGTGTCCCGAGTGCGGCGGCGCGCTCACGAAGCTCCTCTCGTCTCCCGCGTTCCAGTTCAAGGGCTCGGGCTTCTACCTGACCGACTACGGGAAGTCGGGCTCGGCCGGGGATCGGGCCGGAGAGAAGTCCGAGGAGAAGAAAGAGAAAGACAAAGACAAAGAGAAGAGTTCTTCGAAAGGTGAAGAGGGGAAAACTTCGAGCGCTCCGGGCGGCGGCGAGGCGGCGGGAGGCGGCGGTTCGGATTCTTCGAAGGGCAAGAAGGACGGGGGTGACGGCGGCGCACCCGGCGCGGCGACGTCCTCGCCCACCGCGCCTGCACCCCCCGCGCCTTCTAAGAAGAAAAGCGGCGACAAGAAATAGTCGCGGCGCCGCTCGTGCGAGCGATTCTCTTCTCGTTCTCCCGCTAAACTCTCTCATGCGGTCTCGCGCCCTTTCCGGCGCCCTTCTGTTCGCGGCCTCCGCGCTGGCGTGCGCCCCGGGGGCGGCGGCCGCGCCGCGCGGGGCCGGCGGGCTGTGGTACCGCTATCCGCTGCCGGGCGCCGAGGTGAAGTCGCTCGTTGCGGACCCGGCAGTCGCCGGGCTCTACTGGGCGGGCACGGCGCAGGGCGGGATCTACCGGTCGTCGGACTGGGGCGCGTCGTGGCAGAGCCCCCCCGCGGGCCTCGCGTTCCCGGGCTACGCGGTCACGTCGCTCGCACCCGATCCGCTCCGGCGAGGCGCCGTATGGGCGGGCCTGACGGGCGTCGTGAAAGGCGGGCAGCTCGCGCTCTCCACGGACGGCGGGAAGCGCTTCGACGTCGTCCGGCGCTGGGAGGATCGCGCCGCGGCGCGCGTCGTGGCGGTTGCGGCGCCCGGCGGCCGCCGCGTCGTGGCCGTCGGGGGCGACTACGGCATCGAGATCTCCGAGGACGACGGGTTCACGTGGCGCGCCTCGGCGCCTGCGCTCGACCCGGGCAGCGGCGTGTCGTTCCTCGCGTTCCATCCGTCGCGGCGCGACGTTCTCTACTGCGGGACCTTCCGCCATCCCTTCCGGTCGACGGACGGGGGGCGCACGTGGGCGCGGATCGCGGCCGGCATGGTCGAAGACACCGAAGTCTTCGCGATGGACTTCTCAGCCGCGTCGCCCGACGAGTTCTGGGCCGCGACGTGCGGCTGGGTCTACCGGACGGAGGACGGCGGCGAGAAATGGACGCGCTTTCGGGAGGGTCTCCTCGACCGGCGCGCTCACGCGGTGCGCGTCGACCCCCGCGACGCGTCGCGCGTGCTCGTCGGGACGACCGGCGGCATTTTCGAGAGCCGCGACCGCGGGAAGTCGTTCCGGCGGCTTTCGCCGGACGTCGTCGTGAACGCGCTCGTCTTCGACCCCCGGGAGCCCTCACGCCTCCTCGTCGCGACCGAGGCCGAGGGGATCCTGCGCAGCGAGGACGGCGGCGTCACGCTGACCGAGTCGGGCCGGGGGCTCGCCGAGGCGCGCGTCTCGGCCGTCGCCCTGCGCGCGTCGGGGCGCGTCGTCGTCGCGCGGGCGGCCGACGGGCGGAGCGGCGGTCTGTGGGAGGTGGACGCCGTGTCGGGCGAGACCGTGCGGCTTTCGGCCACGCCGCCGTCGACGGTCCTCGCGCTCGCGCCGGCGGGCTCCGGCCTCCTCGCCGGGACGCCGGACGGCGTGTACCGGCAGGACACGGGAGACGCGCCGTTCCGGAAGACGCTCGCGTTCGGAACGCGCGCTTTCGCGCACGACGGCGCGGGCCGGACGCTCGCGGCGACGGACGGCGGCGTCTTCGAGTCGCGCGACGCGGGCAGGACGTGGGCGCGCCTCGGGACGCTGAAGTCGCGCGTCGAGGACGTCCGGCGCGCGCGCCTCGACGACGGGGGACTCAAGACGTGGTCCGCGGACGCCGAGGGCCTCACGCTCTGGTGGGACGGCCGGGACTGGGTGCGGCGCCCGCTCCCGGGCGGCGGCAAGAGCCTTTCGGGCGGGTTCGGACGCCCGCGCGTCGCGCCGCGCTTCACCCCCGAGCCGGTCGGCGTTTTCGTGGACGCGGAGAAGTCCCTCGTCGTTTACCGTCCGGACGACGCCGCGGACGGCGGGATCGCGCTCGCGCTGCCGGAGACGGGCCTGAAGATCGCGGGCTGGGCGGGCGACCCGCGCACGGCCCAGGGCCTCTACCTCGCGACGATGGGCCGCGGGCTCTTCCGGTTCGTGCCGGCGCCGGCCGTCCCCGCTGCCGGCGCGTCGGGCGGCGCGGCCGCGGGCGCCGCGGCGCGCTGATCGCGGGGGGGAAGCCCGAGCCATCGGGCGTGGCGGCCGCGGTAGCGCTCGTATTCCGCCCCGAGCCGGGCGACGAGAAACTCCTCCTCGCGCAGGACGAACCGCACGTGGAGATACGCGAGGAGCGCCGCGGGGGCCCAGAGATTCCAGAGGACGCCCGTCAGAAGGCACGCCCCGACGCAAAGGAAGACGAGCCCGAGGTACATCGGGTGCCGCGAGATCCGGTATGGGCCCTCCACGACGACTCGCGGCGCGTCCGTGAAGGGACAGACGCCGACGCCGTCCCGGCGAAAGAGACGCTCGGCCCAGACGTTGAGCACGGCGCCCGCGAGAAGAAGTGAAGCGCCGGCCGCGAGCTGCCACGCGTCCGGGCGGGGAGGCCATCGGAGCGCGAGGAGCGGGAGCTGCGCGACGAGGCTCAGGAGAAGGGCCTTCGGCGGCAGGATGCCGGCGTGGGGGCGGGGGAAGGCGGCGGGTTCAGACATCGTCGGCTCCATCGGGGCGGAGCGCCGCTCTCAGGCGGCGGAGCGCTCGTTGGACGGATTCGGTCTCCGCCCGCGTCCACGCCGGGGAAAGGCGGGCGAAGAACGCCGCGTCTGCCGTGCGCACTCTCTTCCAGAACGCCCGGCCCTTCGGCGAAAGCGAGAGAAGGAGGCTTCGGCGGTCGTCGGGGTCCGGGCGCGCCTGGATCCAACCCGGATCGGGGAGGCGCTTCCACATCTGATGGATGTACTGGCGGCTCACGGACCGCTTCCGCGCCAGTTCGGACAGGGAAACCGCGCCCTTTTCGCGAACGATCCACTCGAGAAGGGCCCGGTCCGCCGCCCGGATTCCGAGCGGGGCGAGCTCCGCGTCGGCCGCGGCCGCGAGGTCGCGGAAGGCCCGCCGGATCTCCCAGCACGTCTCTTCGAGGAGGTCGGGGGAAACGCTCATGATCGTCAATATGGATTGACGAACAATGTTTGTCAAGTAGTATTGACGAATCGCAGCGGTCCCGCTTTTCCCGGAATCCGGAGAGCCTCGAATCGATAATACGAGCCGCTATCGCCCCGGGATCTCCACCCACTTCAGCTTTGCGCCGGGGACGGCACCGGTCGCGTCCGCGACGCCGGCGTTGACCTCGAGGACCGTGTCGGACTTCTCCTTTGGCGCGGTGTTCGGGCAGGGCGCGGGGTCGGGCGGACAGGGCGGGAGGGACTTGATGACCTCGACGACCGTGCCGTCCTTCGTCGCGTAGATGAGGTCCAGCGGGAAGTGGCAGTTCTTCATCCAGAACGGCCGGATCTCGAGCCCCTCGAACGGGAAGATCATTCCCGCGTTCCTCGGCATCGACTCTCGGAACATCAGCCCCTGCGCCTTCTCGGCGTCCGTCGTCGCGATCTCGACGGAGATGACGGCGCCGTTCGGCATTACGACGCGGGGTCCGGAGACCGCCGGCGCCGGGCTCTTCGCGGGTGCGGCGGACGTCGAGCCGCGGTCGGCCGCGCAGGCCGCGGCCGCAAGGAGCAGGCCCCCGAGAACGACGCGCGCCGGCCGCTTCACGACTCGACTTCCTCGACCGCCTCGGGCGGCGGCGCCGACTCCTCGCCCTCGCGCCGGATCGCGTACTTCTTCGCGTAGTAGCGGAAGGAGCGCTCGGACATCCGGAGCAGCTCGGCCGCGCGGATCTGGACGCCGCCCGTCCTCTCGAGCGCCTGCTGCATCAGACGCTTGCCGAGCCATTCGAGGTACGCCTCGAGGTCGAGGCCGTCGGCGGGGAGGTCGAAGCCCTCCATCGAGGACGCGGGCGGGAGGCCCGCGGGGTGGAGGAACGTGTCCGGGAGCGAGGCCGTCGTGATGACGTCGCCCGGCTCGAGGGCGACCGTGCGCTCGATGAGGTTCTCGAGCTCGCGGACGTTGCCGGGCCACGCGTACGCCTCGAGGAGCCGCATCGCCTCCGTCGTGATGCGCTTCTCGGGGATGCCCTGCTCGACCGAGACCTTTCGCAGGAAATGACGCACGAGGTGGGGCACGTCGTCACGTCGCTCGCGCAGCGGAGGGAGGAGGACGGGGATCACGTTGATGCGGTAATAGAGGTCCTCGCGGAAGGCGCCCTCGGCGACCTTCTTCTGGAGGTCCTTGTTCGTCGCGCAGATGATCCTCACGTCGATCGGCTCCTCCGCGTTGCCGCCGACGCGGCGGACGACGCGCTCCTGGAGCGCCCGGAGGAGCTTGACCTGCATCGTGAGAGACGTCTCGCCGATCTCGTCGAGGAAGAGCGTGCCGCCCTCGGCCTCGTGGAAGAGGCCCTTCTTCTCCTTGACGGCGCCCGTGAACGCACCGCGCTCGTGGCCGAAGAGCTCGGATTCGAGGAGGTTCTCGGGCATCGCGCCGCAGTTGATCGAGATGAACGGCCGCCCCGCGCGCGCGGAAGCGGCGTGGATCGCGCGCGCGACGAGCTCCTTGCCCGTGCCGGAGTCGCCCGTGATGAGGACGGTCGACGTAGTCTTGCCGATCCGGGCCACGAGCTCGAAGAGTGCGCGCATCTTCCGCGAAACGCCCACGACGGGGCCCATCCCGCGCCCGTCGGCGCGCTCCTTGAGCGCGACGTTCTCCTCCACGAGGCGCTTGCGCTCGAGAGCGCGTGCGACGACGTGCTTGAGCTCGTCGACGTCGAACGGCTTGGCGATGTAGTCGTACGCACCCTGCTTGAGGGCGTCCACGGCGGTTTTCGTCGACGAGTACGCCGTGATCATGACGACCGGCGTGTCGCGGTGGGCCTCGCGCACCTTCTTGAGGATGTCGAAGCCCGTCCCGTCGGGCATCTTGAGGTCCGTGAGGACGAGGTCGGGTGCCTCGCCGTCGAGGAGCGCGAGCCCTTCCACACAGCCGCGTGCCGCCGAGACGCGGTAGCCCTCCTTCTGGAAGACGATCGTGAGCATCTCCCGGATGCCGGCCTCGTCGTCGACGACGAGGAGATGGGGGCCGGTTTCGGCCGTCATGGAACCTCCGCGGCGGCGAGCGCCGTCTCCGTGGGTCGCGCGCCGGTCGACGCGTCGTTGCGCGGGAGCGAGATGGCGACGGTCGCCCCGCGGCCGGGCGCCGAGTCGACCTCGATGGAGCCGCCGTGCTCCTCGACGATCCGGTGGACGATCGCGAGGCCCAGGCCCGTTCCGCCCGGGAAGCTGTGGGCGAACGGCGTGAAGAGGCGCTCGCGCTCGTCTTCCGTCATCCCGTGGCCCTCGTCGGCGAACGAGACCTTCCAGACGGCGCCCTCGAGCGTGGCGGTCACCGTGAGCGTGCCGCCTCCGGGCATCGCGGCCAGAGCGTTGCGCGCCACGTTCCAGAAGATCTGCCGGAGCTGGCCGGGGTCGGCCGGAAGGACGAACGAGTCCGGCGCCGTCCGCACCTCGATCGCGTGGCGCGAGGAGACTTCGTCTGAGTGCGCGAGAAGCGTCAGAACGTCGCGGAGCGCGGCCGGGGCGTCGACGGGCTCGACCGCCCGCTCCTTCGGCCTCACGTACCGGAGAAAGTCCTCGAGGATCGTGCTCAGGCGGTGCGACTCGGCGACGACGATCTTCATGAGGCGATGCTCCGGCGAGTCGGACGGCACCGAGCCCTGAAGCGCCTGCACCGAGCCCGAGATCGACGCCAGGGGGTTGCGGATCTCGTGCGCGATTCCGGCCGCGAGCTCGCCGACGGCCGCGAGCTTGTCCTTGAGCCGCACCTCGCCCTCGAGGCGCTTCACGTGCGTGACGTTCTGGAAGATGAGGATGCGCCCGACGGTGTAGCCCGACCCGTCCCGGAGCGCCGACGACGACACGCCGAAGTAGGCGTCCTGGTCCTTGATGCGGCGGGTCGTCTCGAACCGGAGGATCTCCGAGCCGGCGGCCGCGATCCGCTTCCAGGCGGCCTCCCCGATGAGGCCGAGCGACTGGACGGGACGGCCGACGAGGTCCACGGAGGGCACGCCGAGCAGCTCCTGCGCGGCCCGGTTCGCGAACGTGACGAGCCCGTCGGGGTCCGTCGTGAGGACGCCGGAGGACATCGAGCCGAGGACCGACCCGTGCAGGGCCTGCAGCCGCGCGATCTCGGACTTGCGCCGCTCGAGGTCCGTCCGGGTCTCGCGGAGCTTGTTCGACGAGTAGGACACGAGAAGCGCCGTCACGACGAACGCGCCGGCGTGAAGGGCGACCTGGCCCACGAGCCCGGCCGGAGTCCAGAGGTGCGGCGTGCGTTCGGTCGACGGCACGGGCTTCAGCGCGCCGAAGTACATGAGGTCGACGAGGACGGCGTAGAAGACCGAGGCGAGGCCCGCCGCGACGAGGCCGCCCTGGCGGCCGAGCAGGATCGCCCCGGCCGCGACGGTGCCGAGGTAGAGGAACGAGAAGCTCGAGTCGGCGCCGCCCGAGATGTAGACGAGTCCCGTGATCACGACGAGGTCGCCGAGGAGCTGGATCGCGGCGTTCGCCTCGGGCGGGATCCTGTCGAGGGAGAGGATCGCGGCGATCGAGATCGAGTACGCGAACGCGGCCAGGTAGTAGATGTCGTTGAGCGGCAGCGCCGTCGAGAACGTGAACTGGATCAGGAACGCGGAGAGGAGGATCGTCGAGACCACGACGACGCGCAGGACGACGAACCCCCGCAGCATCGAGTGCAGCGGCTCGAACGCACGAGTGCGTGAGGAAGACACCATAGGATTTTAGTTCTTAGAGAGGGTTAAGGGGGGAACGGGGGGATGCGAACCCGGCGGCTGCTTCGCGCAGGCGGACGACGCATCCCCCCGAACAGGTCAGTTGATCTTGCTGATGAGGTCGAACATCGGCATGTACATCGCGACGACGATCGTGCCGATGACCGTGCCGAGGATCGCGATCATGATCGGCTCCATGAGCTTCATGAGGCCCGTGACCGCGTTGTCGACCTCCTCCTCGTAGAACTCGGCGATCTTGTTGAGCATCGCGTCGAGCGCGCCCGTCTGCTCGCCGACGCCGATCATCTGGACGACCATCGGCGGGAAGACCTTCGTCTCGCCGAGCGGCTCGGCGATCGTGCGGCCCGCCTCGACCGACTTGCGCACGCCCATGATCGCGTCCTCGACGATCGCGTTTCCGGCCGTCTTCGCCGTGATCTCGAGGCCGTCGAGGATCGGGACGCCCGACGACGTGAGGGTCGCGAGGGTGCGGCAGAAACGCGCGACGGCGATCTTCTTCATGATGTCGCCGAGGACCGGCAGCTTGAGGACGATCCCGTCGATCACGCGCCGGCCGCGGTACGTCGCGTAGTAGCGCTTGAGGGCGTAGACGAGGGCCGCGACGCCCGCGACGATGAAGACGATGTAGCTCGCGACGAAGTTCGAGGCCTTGATGACGAGGCGCGTCGGGAGCGGGAGCTCCGCGCCGAGGGCCGCGAAGAGGGACGCGAACGTCGGGATGACCTTCCAGAGGATGATGAAGACGACGATCGCCGCGACGAGCAGGACCGAGACGGGGTAGATGAGCGCCGTCTTGACCTGTCCCTTCAGCTTGACGGCCTTCTCGATGTAGGTCGAGAGGCGGCGGAGGATCGTGTCGAGGATACCGCCCGCCTCGCCGGCGGCGACCATGTTCACGAAGAGGTCGTCGAACGCCTTCGGGTGCTTGCGCATCGCCTCGGCGAGCGACGAGCCCGCCTCGACGTCCTGGCGCACGGCGAGGATGATCTTCTGGAAGAGGCGGCTGTCCTGCTGGTTGCCCAGGATCTCGAGGCACTGCACGAGCGGAAGGCCCGCGTCGATCATGACCGAGAACTGGCGCGTGAAGATCGCGAGGCGCCGCGCATTGACCTTGCCGGGCCCGAGCTTCGGGACGGCGAGCTCCTTGCCCTTCTCCTTGACCGTCGTGACGTCGATCTGGCGGCGGCGGAGGTCCGCGATCGCGAGGTCCTTCGAGTCGGCGACGAGGACGCCGCCGGTCGTGGCGCCCTGGCGCGTGCGGCCTTTCCAGACGAACTGAGCCATCGGGTCCCTCCTGGATCAGGCGCGCCGCACGGCGTTCGCCGGCGGAGGCGGTGGGTTCCCGCCGGCGGCCGTCGACGTCACGACGCCGGCGCCGCGGGCGATCATCTCGGTGAGCTCGTCCGGGAGCGAGGAGACCGTCATCGCGAGCTCCTGGGAGATCACGCGGCGGTGGACGAGGGTTGCGAGCGACTGGTTGAAGGTCTGCATGCCGTACTTGTTCTGGCCGGTTTGCATCATCGAGTAAACCTGGTGAAGCTTGTCCTCGCGAATGAGGTTCCGGATCGCGGGCGTCGGGACGAGGATCTCCATCGCCATGCAGCGTCCCTTGCCCGACGCGCGGGGGAGGAGGCTCTGGCAGAGGATCCCCTCCAGCACGAACGACAGCTGCGCGCGCACCTGCGGCTGCTGGCTCGCCGGGAAGACGTCGATGACGCGGTTCATCGTCTGGACCGCGCTGTTCGTGTGGAGCGTCGCGAGCGTGAGGTGGCCCGTCTCGGCGATGCGGAGGGCGCACTCGATCGTCTCGAGGTCGCGCATCTCGCCGACGAGGACGACGTCCGGGTCCTCGCGGAGGACGGCGCGGAGCGCGTTCGGGAACGAGTGCGTGTCCGCGTGCAGCTCGCGCTGGTTCACGATGCAGCGCTTGTGGGTGTGGAGGAACTCGATCGGGTCCTCGATCGTCACGATGTGCCGCGGCTGCTCGCGGTTGATCTTGTCGATCATCGTCGCGAGCGTCGTGGACTTGCCCGAGCCCGTCGGGCCCGTCACGAGGACGAGGCCGCGCGGCTTGTTGCAGAGCGTCTCGACGACGTTCGGGACGCCGAGCTCGCGGAACCCGAGGATCTCGTAGGGGATCTGGCGGAAGACGGCCGAGACGGCGCCGCGCTGGAGGAAGCAGTTGCCGCGGAAGCGCGCGAGGCCCTTCACGCCGAAGGAGAGGTCGAGCTCGAGCTGCTCCTCGAACCGGTGCTTCTGGACGTCCGTCAGGATCGAGTAAGCGAGCTGCTTCGTCTCGGGGACGGTCAGCGGCGGGTAGTCCAGCGGAATGAGGTCCCCGTCCACTCGGATCATCGGGGGAGAGTTCGTCGTGATGTGGAGGTCGGACCCGCCCCTTTCGACGAGCGTCTTGAGGAGCTGGTGCAGGGTCACCGCCATAGAACTGTCCCTCCCGAGTACCCCGAAATGATACGCCACCCCCTTGAGAAATCGTCGCGCCGGCGGGGCGCGGCTCAGGACCGGCGGGCGCCGCCCGCGAAGATCTCGTGCCGCGCGGCGTCCGAGATCGCGACGACGGCCGGGTTCCGGAGGCGCCGCTCGACGGACACCGCGTAGAAGCGCTCCTTCACGTCCGGCGCCGCGCCGACGACCTTCACCCCGTACTGCCGGCAGACCTCCTCCTCCACGGCGCTCGGCGCCGTGAAGACGCCGAGCCCGTCCGCGCCGAACACCTTGAGGAGCGCGCTGTCCTGGAACTCCGCGACGACGCGCGGACGGATGCCGCGGCGGTCGAACCAGTGGTCGAGAGTCCGCCGCAGGACCGAGCTCTCGAGCGGCAGGAGCACGGGGGCGCCGTGGAGGGACCGCGGAAAGCCGCGCCGGACGGCCCTCGCGAGGGCGGGAGCCGCGAAGAAGCTCACGCCCGTCTCGCCGAGCAGGTGGTGGAAGGCGCGGACGCGGCTGCCGGAGGGCACGGGCGCGTCCGCGATGACGACGTCCAGCGTGTGGAGCGCAAGGTCCGCGAGGAGCCTCTCGTACGAGTCCTCGCGGCATACGATCCTCACCGGCTCCGGCAGCGCGAGCGCGGGCTCGAGGAGCCGCCGCACGACGACCTTCGGGACCACGTCGACGACGCCCACCTCGAGACGGAGCGGCCGGCCCGTCGCCCGGTCGCGCACCGTGTCGACCATCTCGCGCCCGAGCGTGAAGATCTCGTCGGCGTAGCCGAAGACGATCCGGCCCACCTCCGTGAGGGCGAGCTTCCGCCCCTCCTTCGCGAAGAGCTTCTCCCCGAGCCGGTCCTCGAGCGCGTGGATCTGCGCGCTGAGGGTCGGGTGCGAGAGGCGCAGGACCTTCCCGGCGGGGACGAGACCGCCCTCCCGGGCGACGAGCCAGAAATAGAGGAGGTGGTGGTAGTTGATCCATTCGAGGCGCGGCCCAATCATGTCGGTCATTCCGACAGTTTACGTTGAGATTTCGTAATGGACTACATGACTCGGAGGCCCTAAACAAGGGGGCGTCGCGCCGGCGTGGCGCGACGAAGGGAGGCCGGACATGAAGATCGACGTTCGTTTCCGGGGGATCCAGGTTTCGGAGGCGCTCCGCGAGTACGCCGTCCGCCGCGTCCGTTTCCAGCTCAGCCGGTTCGACGGCGACGTGGGCTCGGTCGTCGTCCGGATCGGCGACGTCAACGGCCCGCGCGGCGGAGTCGACAAGCGCTGTCTCGTCGAGGCGCGCGGCCCCGCGTTCGGCCCGGTCGCCGTCGAGGACGCGAGCACGGACGCCTACACGGCCGTCGGATCGGCCGTCGGGCGCGCCGCCCGCGCGGTGGGGCGCGAGATCGAGCGGGCGCGGGCCGTCGGCCGCTCCTCCCGCGGACCCGGCCCGGCGCCGTTCCGGCTCCCGCGGCGGCGGCGCGCGCATCCGGGCCTCGAGATCATGGGAACTCCCCAAGGAGAACTGTCGTGAAAAACCAGCTGAAGACCGTCGTCCTCCTCGGCTCGCTGTCCGCGATCATCGTCGGCCTCGGCGCGCTCGTCGCGCCGGGGTCACTGGCCCTGTTCGGCGCGCTCGCGCTCGCGGTGAACCTCGGCGCGTACTTCTTCTCGGACCGCATCGTCCTCCGGATGCACCACGCGCGAGAGGCCGGAGCGGACGAGGCGCCGGAGCTGCACGCGATCGTCGAGGAGCTCTCCGCGAGGGCGGGGATCCCGCGGCCGCGCGTCTTCCTGATTCCCGAGGAGCAGCCGAACGCGTTCGCGACGGGGCGGAACCCCGAGCGCGGGGTCGTCGCGGTGACGGAGGGCCTCGTGCGCCTCCTCGACCGCCGCGAGCTCCGCGGGGTGATCGCGCACGAGCTCGCGCACATCAAGAACCGGGACATCCTCGTCTCGAGCCTCGCGGCCGCGGCGGCCTCGCTCGTCACCTACGTCGCGCAGGCGGTGAGCTTCGGCGCGTTCTTCGGCGGGTCCGAGGAGGAGGAGTCCGAGGGCGGCGCGGCGGGGGGCCTTCTCGCCGCGGTCGTGGCGCCGCTCGCGGCGACGCTCATCCAGTTCGGCATTTCCCGCGCGCGCGAGTTCATGGCCGACGAGACGGGCGCCCGGATCTCCGGCGAACCGGAGGCCCTCGCCCGCGCGCTCGTGAAGCTCGAGCAGGCGTCGCACCTCGTCCCGGCGGACGCGGCGCCGGCGACGGCGAGCCTGTTCATCGTGAACCCGTTCGGGGCGGTCGAGTCGCTCTCGAGGTGGTTCTCCACCCACCCCCGGACCGAGGAGCGCGTCGAGCGCCTTCTCGCCATGGCGGGGCGTGCGCCCCTGGACGCGGGTTCTCCGCTCTTGCCGCGCCTCCTGCCGGAGTGGTAGGACCGGGCATAGGATTCTTCGCGATCGCGGCGTCGCTCGTCGTCATCGCCGCCATTCTCGGGATCTCGATCGTCCTCTCGCTCGTCCGGCCGCCGAAGCCCGCCGCGGTTCCGAGCGGGAGCTGAGGAGAGACGGACATGCTCAAGTCGACGCGCTTCAACGTGACCTACCTGCTCCTCGCCGTCGTCGGCGTCTTCCTGCTCCACGACGCGTGGACCGCGAGCCGGCAGGTCGCGGCGATCCCCTACAGCGAGTTCCAGCGGCTCCTCAGGGAGAAGAAGGTCAAGGAGGTCGTCGTCACCGCGGACCGGATCGAAGGCGAGCTGACGGCGCCGGAGAACGGCCGCAGCCGGTTCGTCGCGACGCGCGTGGAGCCCGGGCTCGCGCGCGAGCTCGACGCGCACGGGATCAAGTATGCCGCGCGCGCCGAGGAGACGCTTCTCCCGACGCTGCTGTCGTGGGTCGTCCCGGTCCTGATCTTCTTCGGCGCCTGGATCCTCCTGGGCCGGTTCCTCGCGGGCCGGATGGGCGGCGGATCGGGCGGCCTCCTCTCGATCGGCAAGAGCAAGGCGAAGGTCTACGTGGAGACGGACACGAAGGTGACGTTCCAGGACGTCGCCGGCGTCGACGAGGCGAAGGCCGAGCTGGCGGAGACCGTCTCGTTCCTGAAGGACCCGGGCTCGTACGGGCGCCTCGGCGCGCGGGCCCCGAAGGGAATCCTGCTCGTCGGGCCGCCGGGGACCGGCAAGACGCTGCTCGCAAGGGCCGTGGCCGGCGAGGCCGGCGTCCCCTTCTTCTCGATCAGCGGCTCCGAGTTCGTCGAGATGTTCGTCGGCGTCGGCGCCGCGCGCGTGCGCGACCTCTTCGAGCAGGCGCGGCTGAAGGCCCCTTGCATCATCTTCATCGACGAGCTCGACGCGCTGGGCAAGGCGAGAAACTCGCAGCCGGGGTTCGGCGGGCACGACGAGAAGGAGCAGACGCTCAACCAGCTCCTCGTCGAGCTGGACGGATTCGACCCGCGCAGCGGCATCGTGCTCCTCGCGGCCACGAACCGGCCCGAGATCCTCGATCCCGCCCTCCTGCGGGCGGGCCGCTTCGACCGGCAGGTCCTCGTCGACCGCCCGGACAAGCGCGGACGAGCGGACATCCTGAAGGTTCACGCGGCGCGGGTGAAGGTCCGCGCGGACCTGAACCTCGAGGAGGTCGCGGCGCTCACGCCGGGCTTCACGGGCGCCGATCTCGCCAACCTCGTCAACGAAGCGGCGCTGGCCGCGACGCGCCGGAACGCCACGGAGGTGAGCCGCGAGGACTTCACGGCGGCCATCGAGCGGATCGTCGCGGGCCTCGAGCGCAAGAACAGGCTGCTCAACGACGCGGAGCGGACGATCGTCGCCCATCACGAGATGGGCCACGCGCTCGTCGCCGCCGCCCTCCCGGGGATGGACGTCGTGCACAAGGTCTCGATCATTCCCCGCGGGATCGGAGCCCTCGGCTACACGATCCAGCGGCCGACCGACGACCGCTACCTGATGACGCGCGCGGAGCTCGAGGCCAAGATGGCGGTGCTGCTCGGAGGGCGGGCGGCCGAGAAGATCGTCTTCGACCACCTCTCGACCGGAGCGGCGGACGACCTCGCCAAGGCGACCTCGATCGCGCGCGCGATGGTCACGCGCTACGGCATGGTGCCGGAACTCGGGCACGTCGCCTACGACGACGACGGAGGCTCCTTCCTGGCCCCGGGCGGACCGCTCGCCCACGGGCGCCGGCTCGTCGGCGACGAGACGAACCGGGAGATCGACCGTGCGGTGCGGGAGCTCCTGGCCGCGGCGTACGAACGGGCGTCCGGGATCCTCAGGACGAACCGTCCGCTCCTCGAGGAGGGGGCTCGGCGGCTGCTCGACGAGGAGACGCTGGACGACGCGCAGCTCGCGGCGCTCTTCGCGCGCGTCCGCCGCGCCGACGGAGACCGCGAGGCGGCCTGAGGCGCTTCAGGCTCGGGCGGGGAGGTCGAGGAGGCCGCTCGCGACGATCCGGTCGAGGTCGCGGTCCCGGAAGAGCAGCGCGCAGCCGTTTTCCGCGGCGAGGACGGCGAGGAAGCAGTCGATCGTTGAGCGGATGGTGACGCCGCGGCGGCGCAGCGTCCGGTGGACGTCGGCGGCCTTCAGGTATACGTCGATCCCGGAGGGCTCGAGGAACGTCATCTTCCGGAAGAACGCCTCCACCTCTTCGCGGTCGCGCCGGATTCCCTGAAAGACCTCGGCGACCACGAGCCCGCAGGTGCAGACGTCGTCCTCACCCGCGAGGAGCCGGTCGACGGCCCTCGCCTCGGGCGAGGCCGTCCCGTTCAGGAACTCGGCCCACGCCGACGTGTCGACGAGGACCCTCACGAGGCCCGGGGCCGCCGCTTGCGGAGCGCGTCGAGATCTCCCGACCAGCCGGCCTTGCCCGCGAGCCTTCTCAGCCCGCGGAGCGCGCGACGCCGCGCGTAGTCGCGCAGCGCGGCGTTGATGACGGCCGTCTTCGTCTTCCCGGGGTCGGCCGCGAGCGCCGCCTGAAGCGCCGCGTCGTCGATGTTCAGCGTCGTGCGCACGATCTGCCTCTCGATGCAGATTCTAGCAGCATGAGATCTGTACCGCGAGCGGCGCGCCGTTACACGAGGACGACGACGAGGCGCTTCGGGCCGTGGACGCCGTAGGCAAGGGTCTGCTCGATGTCGGCCGTCTTGCTCGGGCCCGAGATCAGGAGCGCATTGGGTGGGATCCCTTCCGCCCAACGCTCCTCGCGCAGAACGTCCTCGAACGTGTCCCGGATCGTGCGGCGGTCGAGGAGCGCGATGTGGATCGGCGGGACGAGGGACAGAAGACGCGGCTCCTCCGGCGAGGGCCAGAGCACGAGGCTGCCCGTCTCGGCGATGGCGCCCCGTGCCGTCGTGAACCCGGCGTCGATTTCCGAGAAGAGGGCGTCCTTCATCTCCTCGACCGGGCGGTCGTAGGGCACGAGCGTGACGTCGCCCCCCGCGGGACACGCCGCGGTGAGGCGGCGGCCCGCGTCCGTCGCGGGAGGGAAGGCGACGCGGCGCAGGCCCTCGGCGAGGAGAAACCCGTTCAACTTCTCCGGCCAGGCGGCCTCGGTCGCCTCCAGAAACTCGGTTCGGGCGGCTTCCATGCATCGGCGGAACCGCAGGACGCGGTCGGACGAGGACGAAGACGAGTATTTCTCTGGAAGGAGATCGGGGACCGCGTCTTTTCGGCCGGATGCGGTCGGACCTGCGACGGCGCGGAGCCGGCCGAGGATGGCGGTTCGCGCCCCGTCAGGCATCCGGAAGCCCCTTCTCTCTCACGAGCTCGTGCAGCGTCCTCGCCGCGGGTCTCGGCTTCGTCCGGGACTTCGTCCAGCCCCTCATGGGTCCGAGCCACGAGGGGATCAGCGGGTGGACGAGCCGGAACACCCTGGTCGCCGCGCGATGGAGGAGGGGCGAGACGTGGGCCGCCTTCCACGCGCCCCACGCGAGGTCCTCGAGACGGCTGCGTCCGCCTCCCGCGCCGAGGACGTTCGATCCGGCGGGCGGCTGCGCGGCCTCCGCCCTCAGCCGAACGAGCAGCTTCGAGATCGGAATCTCGACGGGACAGACCTCCGTGCACGCGTGACAAAGGCTCGAGGCGTCGGGAAGGTCGTGGCGGCGCCCGAGTCCTTCGGACTGCGGCGTGAGGACCTGTCCGATCGGCCCTGGATACACGGCCTCGTACGCGTGGCCGCCGACGCGCGAGTAGACGGGGCAGTGGTTCATGCACGCGCCGCATCGGATGCAGCGAAGCGTGGCCCGCAGCTCCGGATCCGCGAAGATCCGCGAGCGGCCGGCGTCGAGGAGCACGAGGTGGACTTCCCGCGGACCGTCCTTCTCGAGTGGACCCCGCGGCCCCGAGATCATGTTGACGTACGTCGTGATCGGCTGCCCCGTGGCGGACCGCGTGAGCAGCGTGAGCAGGGGAGGTACGTCCTCGAGCTTCTCGACCACCTTCTCGAGTCCCATCACGGCGATGTGAACGGGCGGGACGTGCGTCGACATCCGCCCGTTCCCCTCGTTCTCGACGAGGCAGAGCGTCCCCGTCTCGGCGACCGCGAAGTTGACGCCCGAGAGACCGGCTTCGGCCTCGAGAAACTTCTGCCTCAGCACCCGACGCGCGATGGCCGTCAGGGCGTCCACGTCCTCGGTGTACACCGCGTCCCGGATCTTCTGTCCGAACAGGCGGGCGATCTGCTGCCGGTTCTTGTGGATCGCCGGCATGATGATGTGGGAGGGCGTCTCGCCGTCGAGCTGGATGACGTACTCGCCGAGGTCCGTCTCGAGGGACTCGACGCCGTTCTCCTCGAGGAACTCATTGAGATGCATCTCCTCGGAGACCATCGATTTCCCCTTCACGAGCCGCGTGGCGCCGTTGCGGCGCAGGATCTCGAGGACGATCCCGTTGGCTTCCTCCGTCGTCGAGGCCCAGTGGACGAAGATGCCGTTCTTGGCGCACTTCTGCTCGAGCCTTTCGAGGAGCTCGGGCAGGCGGGCGAGTGCACGGGCGCGGATCTCCGCGCCGCGGGCGCGCAAGGTTCGCCACTCCGCCGAGTCCGGGAACTGGGCGGCTCGCTTGCCGACGAGGCCGTCCATGGCGCGGCGAAAGTTCGCGCGGAGACCTTCGTCCGCGAGAGCCCGCGACGACGCGGCGTGGAAGTCCGGTGATGCAGGGGTCTCGTCGTCAGCGCGCACGAGTGCGCTCCCAGAGGAACTCGGCGAGGTGACGAGCCGCGACGGCCGTCCCTCGCGCGTCGAGCGCTCCGCCGATGTTGAGGAGGCAGGCGGCGTCGGCGGAGAGGACGACCGGCGCGCCGGTCGCCTCGACGTCGACCGCCTTGTCCGCCACGAGGGCAGACGAAACGTCCGGGTAGCGGACCGAGAACGTGCCTCCGAACCCGCAGCATTCGCGCTCCCGCGCGAGCGGAACGACCGTGACGTTCGCGAGCTGGGCCAGAAGAGCCTTCGGCTCCGCGTCGAGGCCCAGCTCGCGCAGGCCGTGACAGGAGGCGTGCCAGGTCACCGCGACCGGTGGGCCGCGGTCCGTGAGGGAGACCCCGAGATCCCCGGCGAGGAATTGCGTCAACTCGTGCACGCGGTCGGCGAATGCGACCGCGGCCTCGTGATCCGGTGTTCCCGAGAAGAGCTCCGGGTAATGGTGCTTCATCATGCCGGCGCACGATCCGGAGGGAACGACGACGGGGATCGCCTTCGGGAACAGCGCCATCTGCGCGCGAGCCACGGCCCGCGCCTCTTCGTGGTGGCCGCAGTTGAACGCGGGCTGGGCGCAGCACGTCTGCGCCCGGGGGAAAACGACGCGCACGCCTTCGCGCGCGAGGAGCTCGATTCCGGCGAGGCCCGCCTCGGGGAAGAACAGGTCCACGACGCAGGTCCCGAAGAAATAGACTTCTTCGGGCCGCGCACCCACCGTCAGAGCACCGTCTCCCGCACGACTTCCTCGATCGACGTGAGGCCGTCCTTGATCTTCTGCAGGCCCGAGCGGCGGAGGGAGATCATGCCCTCCTCGAGGCCCTTCCTCTTGATCTCGATCGAGGACGCGCCCGAGAGGATGAGCTCGCGGACCTCCTCGGTGATCTCGAGGACCTCGACGAGCGCGACGCGGCCCTTGTAGCCCGTGTTGTTGCACTTCTCGCAGCCCTTGCCCTTCATGACCTGCACGGTCTTCGCGTCCTCGGGCGTGAACCCGAGCGAGACGAGGACCTGCGGCGCGACCTCGGTCGGCGCCTTGCAGCTCGCGCACACGCGCCGGATGAGGCGCTGCGCCGCGATGAGGACGACGGACGTCGCGACGAGATAGGGCTCGATGCCCATGTTCATGAGGCGGTTGATCGTGGAGGGCGCGTCGTTCGTGTGGAGCGTCGAGAGGACGAGGTGGCCCGTGAGCGAGGCCTTGACCGCGATCTCGGCCGTCTCGAAGTCGCGGATCTCGCCGACGAGGATGATGTTCGGGTCCTGCCGGAGGAAGGAGCGCAGCGCGGCCGCGAAGTTCAGGCCGATCGCGTCCTTCATCTGGACCTGGTTGATGCCCGGGAGGTTGAACTCGACCGGGTCCTCGGCCGTCATGATGTTCGTCTCGGGCGTGTTGATGCGCGAGAGCGCCGAGTAGAGCGTGTTCGTCTTGCCCGAGCCCGTCGGCCCGGTCACGAGGACCATCCCCCACGGGCGCAGGATCGCCTTCTCGAAGCGAAGCAGGGAGTCCTTCTCGAACCCCAGCTTCGTCATGTCGAGCATGAGGTTGTCCTTGTCGAGGAGGCGGCAGACGATCTTCTCGCCGAAGAGCGTCGGGAGCACGGAGACGCGGTAGTCCAGCTCCTTGACCTTGCCCGCGAGCTTCATCTTGATCTTGATGCGACCGTCCTGCGGGAGGCGCTTCTCGGCGATGTCGAGCTTCGCGAGGATCTTGATGCGCGACGCGATCGCCTCCTTGAGCTTCGGAGGCGGGTTCATGACCTCGTAGAGGATGCCGTCGATGCGGTACCGCACGCGGTACTCGCGCTCGTAGGGCTCGATGTGGATGTCGGACGCGCTGCGCTTGATCGCGTCCGTCAGGATGATGTTCACGAGCCGGATGACGGGGGCCTCCTCGCCCTCGTCGACGAGCTTCTCGAGGTCGATCGTCTCCTGCTCGGACTCCTCGACGACCTCGAGCGAGGTGTCGGCCGTGTCGACGACCGACATCTCCTCCATGACCTTCTTCAGCTCGAGGGCGTGCGTCGCGCCGTAGTGGCGGTCGATCGCCTGCTGGAGTGCGATCTCGGAGGCGACGACGGGCTCGACGTTGTAGCCCGTCATGAACTTGATGTCGTCCATGGCGAACACGTTCGTCGGGTCCGCCATCGCGATCGTGATCGTCGCGCCCGTCTTGTTGACTGGGAGGATGTTGTACTTGCGCGCGACCTCGGGGGCCACGAGCTTGAGGACGTTCGGGTCGATCTCGAAGTGCGAGAGGTTGATCGACGGGACGCCGAACTGCGCCGAGAGGGTCTCCGTGATGTCGTCTTCCGAGACGTAGCCGAGCTTGACGAGGGCCTCGCCGAGCTTCATGCCCGACGCCTGCACCTCGACGAGCGCTTCCTGGATCTGCTCGGGCGTGACGAGCTTCGCCTTGACGAGGAGATCGCCCAGCTTCACGGCCATGCGGGGGATTCTAGCGGGTTCCGGCGACGACCTTCGTGAGGCGCGCCGTGACCGACCCGATGGGCATGACCGTCTTCGCCATGACCGGGAGGCGGCGGTCGTCGTCCGAGAACCAGAGGAAGAGCTTGCCGCGGTTTCGGTCCTCGGCGGTCTCGTTCTCTCGGAGCTGCGGCTGGACCTTGAACGCGTCGAAGACGCCCGCCTCCGTCTCGACTCGTTCCTTCTCGAGAACGGCGGCCTTGAGCTTGTAGATCTTCCCGCGGGAGAACATGTCGACGCGCACGTCCGACCCGACGGCGAGGGGCTGGGCCCTCAGGAAATAGAACGACGAGATGATGTCCTGGATCCGGTCCGGCAGCGGCGTCCGGTCCTCGCGCCAGCTCCCGATCTTCTTGGCGAGGTCGAACTCCTCGACCTCGTCGGACTCGTACCGGCCCTCGCGCGCGTGCTTCTCGAAGCGGAGGGGCTGGAAATCGCGCGCGTCCACCCACGTTTCGTAGAGGTCGCGAACGGGGTAGAACTTCGAGACGTAGTCGTTCGAGGTGGCCGTGAGCGTGATGCGGTGCATCGGGACGCCGTCGGAGGTCGTCTCGCGCGCGGTCCTGAGCGTCATCCCGCCGCCCTCGATCTTCAGCCAGGCGATCGTGTAGACGAGCGTCTCGCCCTCGCCGAACGGCACGGCGAAGAGACGGTCCTTCGGGAGGGTCTCGCGCGCCGCCACCACGACCGGGGGGCGGTCGGCCCCGGAGCGCCGGGCCGGAACGAGGAAAGCCGCCGCGGCGAGAGCGCCGGCCGCGAGGACGAGTTCCGCCCGGCCGCGCCTACGCGAGGAGTCTGCTCGCGGCTTCACGGACGCCCTCGACTGGCCATCGTCCACCCGAACGATTGTAGGCCGCGGAAGATTCCCGGAGGACCGCGACGCGGGGCCCCACGGGCCCGAAACGCTCGGGCGGCGTCGGTCCGAAGAGGGCGAGCGTCGGCGTCCCGGCAGCCGCGGCGAGATGCGTCGGCCCCGTGTCCGCGCCCACGAACAGCGCGGCGCGCGCCGCGAGGCGCGCGCTGGACGCGGGGTTCGTCGGGGGCGCGAGGAGGAGAGGGAGAGAAAGAGAAGAGGGGAGAAGCGAAGATTTCTTAGAAGCGTCAATCAGCTCAGCCGCTCGGCTCTCTTCTCCCGGCCCCCAGCGGAGCACAGGCTGGATTCCCTCGGACACGAGCCATGCGGCGAACGCGACGACGTCGTCCGCGCCCCACTCCTTGTTCACCTTCGAAGAGAAAGGCTGCAACACCGCGAACGGCCGGCCGCCCGTTTGCTCCAGCCATGAATCGACCACGGGATCCGGACGCTCCACGAGGTGCGTCACGTCCGGCGTCCTCTCGAAGCCGCTTTTCCCCGTGACGTGTTCCGCGAGTGCGAGCATCTGGTCGAGGACGTGGGGGCGCGCCGCGCGGTCCACGTCCACGCGCTCGTCGGTCACGAGGCAGTTCGTCCATTCCGTCGCAACCCTGAAACCGAAGCCGACTTTGCGCCCGGAGCGCGCCGCCGCCGTCACGAGCGCCGACTTGAACAACCCCTGAGCATCCACGACGAGATCGAAGTCCGCCCCCCTTACCCTTCTAAGAAATTCCGAAATCTCTTCTCTCGTCTCTTTTCCGAATCCTCGGCGCCGCCAGCCGCGCGTGTCGACGCCGATCACGTCGTCCACGTACGCGGCGCCCTCGACGAGCGGCGCGAGCGGCGGTTCGATCGCCCACGTCAGGTGCGCGTCCGCGAGAGAGGCTCGCAGCGCCTTCGCCGCGGGCAGCGCGAAGAGCACGTCGCCGAACGACGAAAGGCGCACGAAGAGGATCCTCATCCGGGGCGCTACGTTAACAGCCGTTGGGCTATGCTTGGCCATGCTCGACTCGCCGGTGCTGGTCCTGAACAAGGGGTTCACGGCGCTGACCCTGACGGACGTGAAGCGGACCTTCACGCTCTTCTACAAGGGGCACGTGCGGGCGGTCCTCCCGGACTACACGACCTACGCGTGGGACGAGTGGCAGGACATTCCCGTCCAGGCGGACGACGACGTCGTCACGACTCCCAGCCTCGTCCTCAAGGTGCCACGCGTCGTCCAGCTGCTCTCGTGCGACCGCTCGCCGCGGCACGAGGTGAAGTTCTCGCGCCACAACATCTACATGCGCGACGGGAACCGCTGCCAGTACTGCGGCCGCCGCTTCTCGACGTCGGACCTCTCGCTCGACCACATCGTCCCGCTGTCGCGCGGCGGCCCGTCGAACTGGGAGAACATCGTGTGCGCCTGCCTGCCCTGCAACGTGAAAAAGGGCAATCGCCTTCCGGACGAGGCGGGCATGAAGCTGCGCCGGCCGGCCGCCAAACCGAAAGCGACGCCACTCGGCCTCATGTCGCCGCACCGGATCCACCCGACGTGGAAGAACTTCCTCGACATGGCGTACTGGAACGTCGAGCTGAAGTAGAAGACGAAGCGAAGAGAGAAGAGGGGATTTCTTAGAAGGTGAAGAGGGGCGGGGCGAGGACGACCGGCTCGCGGAAATCCCACGCTTAGAGTTCAGCCAATGCACGGAAACGTGCACTGCCCCCTCGGCGCGCGCGGCCGCCTCCCGTCGCCTCGTCCTCCTAAACCATTCTAGGAAATCTCTTTAGCGTTCTCTTCGAACCCGCCTCGGAGCGGTGGCAGCAGGGTTGCGCTGGGGGTTCTGTCGGCAGACCCCGGGCCGGCCACAGATGAAAGGGGAAAACGGAGGAAGAAATGAAGAAGACGCTTTCCGCTCTCGTCGCCGTCGCCGTCCTGTCCCTGGGTGCCGCGTTCGCGGAAGAGGCCAAGACGGCCACCGCGAAGCCGGCCGCCCCGGCCGCCGCCGCCGCGCCGGCTGCCACGGCCGCCGCCCCGGCCACCCCGGCCACGACGACCTCGAAGAAGAAGTCGAAGAAGAAGGCCAAGAAGTCGACGGCCCCCGCTACGGCCACGGCCGCGCCGGCCGCGCCCGCGACGAAGTAACCTTCGTCCAGACAAGCTTCGAGCTTCAACGCCCGGGCCTCGTGCCCGGGCGTTTTTTCTTTCGGATCCGTCAGTCGAGTCGCCAGCGGTTGTGGAGCCAGAGCCACTGCTCCGGGTGGCGCCGGATCATGCCCTCGAGGATCGCGTTGAACCGCGCCGTGAGCGGCGCGGCCTCGCGCTCGGCGGCCGGCAGGGTCCGGACGTCGAGGACGGACTCGACGACGAGGCGGTAGCGCGACGGCGCGAGCCGGATCGCGGCCGCCGGCAGGACGAGCGCTTCGGTGCGGTCGACGATCCGGGCGAGGGCCGACGTCGTCGACGCGGGCCTCCCGAAGAACGGTGCGGGGATGCCGTCGGGCGGGCCCACGTGCTGGTCCGCGAGCACGCCGAGCACGCCGCCGCTCCGGAGCGACTTGAGCATGCCGCGCGCCGCGTCGTGCTTCTCGATGATCGCGTTTCCGTTGCTCGTCCGGAACCCGGTGAGCCAGGCGTCGAGGAGAGGGTTGTCGAGCGGGCGGGCGACGACCGACGCCGGCACGCCGGCCGCAGACATCGCGATCGCGGAGTACTCCCAGTTCCCGAGATGGGCGGTGAGAAAGAGGACCCCGCGTCCCGAGCGGAGCGCCTCGCGCGCGATCCCGGCGCCCGGGAACTCGACGCGCGCGACGATCTCGGGGACGGGACGGCCTGCGGCGTGCAGGAGCTCGGTCGCGAGCCCTCCGAAGTGGGCGAAGACGGCGCGGGAGAGCGCGTCCCCCTCGGCGGGGCTCATCTCCGGGAAGGCGCGCGCGATGTTCGCGCGGGCAAGCTCGCGTCGCCGGCCGTCGACCCGCCGGTAGAGGAGCCCGAGGCGGCGCCCGACGGCTTCCGCGCGCTCGGGCGACATGCGCGCGAAGACGCCGCGCAGGGCGGCGACGGCGAGCGCCTCGGCACGGTTGCGGAACGCGGAGCGTGCGCGCGGCATGTCAGGACGGGCGCCGCGCGAGGCGGGCGAGCGCCTCGGCGACGAACCCGGGCTCGACGACGGGCATGTCGACGGCGACGCGGTAGACGGGCAGCGGCAGGCGCCCGTCGAGCTTGACGGCGTCCTTCTCGGTCGTGACGACCGCGGTCGCGCCCGACTCCTCCGCGGCGCGCTCGATGCGGCCGAGGGCGGCCGGTCCGTACGGGTCGTGGTCGCGGAAGGCGCGGAAGGCCGCGGGGAAGATCTTCAGACCCGCGAGCGTGGCGAGGAACGCCTCAGGCCGCGCGAGGCCCGCGACCGCGACGCAGGTCGCGCCCGGCAGGTCGGCGGGGTCGACGGCGAGGCCGGCGGCGTCGCGGATGCCGAGGACCCGCGTCGTGGCGTGGTAGACGGGCACGCCGGGAGCGTAGCGCGCCGCGAGCTCGCGGGCGGGCGACGGATCCGCCTGCTCGGTCTTCGTGATGACGAGGAGGTCGGCCCGCGCGAGAGACGCGAGGGGCTCGCGCAGGCGCCCGGCAGGAAGGAGAGCGCCGCCCGCGTCCGGCGCCGTCGCGTCGAGGAGGACGACGTCGAGGTCCCGCGCGAGGGCAACGTGCGAGAAACCGTCGTCGAGGAGGTGCAGGGTCGTCGCGGGCGCGAGCGACTCCGCGGCGCTCGCGGCGCGCGTGCGCCGGCCGTCCGCCACGATGGGCACGGACGGAAGGGCCCGTGCGAGGAGCGAGGGCTCGTCGCCGGCGTCGCGCACGGACGCCTGGACGCCCGCGCCGTCCGAGACGACGACCGTCCCCCGGCTCTTGCGACCGTAGCCGCGCGTCAGGATCGAGGGCTTCAAGCCGCGCGCGAGGAGCTCGGTCGCGAGCCAGCGGACGAACGGAGTCTTTCCGGTGCCTCCCGCGGCGACGTTGCCGACGGAGAGGACGGGGCGGCCGGCGCGGCGGACGGGCAGGAGGCCGCGCCGGTACGCGGCGAGACGCGCGGCGACGCCCGCGCCGTAGAGGGCGGCGAGAGGATCGAGAACGCTCACGCGGCCGCGCTCCCGTCGAAGAGCTCGAGGGCGGCCGCGGCCGCCCGGGCCGCGGCGCCCGACGACGCGGAGAAGAGGGAACCGGCGGCGGCGGCCGCGCGCGCCCGGGCCTCGCCGCCCGCGAGGAGCGGAGCGAGCGCCCGGGCCGCGTCCGCGGCGTCCGCGGCGGGGAAGACGGCTTCCCGGGCGGCGTCCACCGTCTCGCGGATGTTCTCGACGGAGGGGCCGACCACGACGGGAGCTCCCGCGCGGAGCGGCTCGAGGACGTTGTGCCCGCCTTTCGGCGCGAACGTGCCGCCGAGGAGCGCCGCGTCCGCGAGCGCGTACGTCGCCGCGAGCTCGCCGACGCTGTCGAGGACGAGGACGTCGGCGCCGGCCCGCGGCGGCCCTTCGGCCAGCGCGCTCCTCCGGACGACCCTGAGGCCGGCCTCCGCGGAGAGCCGGTCCGCGGCGTCGAAGTCGTCGGGCTGCCGCGGCGCGAGGACGAGAAAGACGTCGCCCGATTCCGCGAGGCGGCGGCGCACGTCGAGAACGAGCGGAATCTCGTCGCCCGCCGCCGAGCCCGCGACGAGGACCGGCCGGCCGGCCGCGAGGGTGCGCGCCGCGGGCGCGAAGGGCGGCGGCGCCGGCGCGGGACGGTCGAACTTCATGTCGCCGGACGCCACGACGCGGGCGGCGGGGACGCCGATCTCCACGAAACGCGCCGCGTCCACGTCCGTGCGCGCGAGGACGCGCGTGAGCGCCGAGAGGGGGCCGGAGAAGAGAGCCGACGCGCGGCGGTAGCGTGCGGCCGAGCGCTCGGAGAGGCGCGCATTCGCGAGGAGCACCGGGACCCCGCGGCGGCGCGCCTCGTTCAGCACGGCGGGCCAGAGCTCCGTTTCCACGAGGACGAGCAGCCGCGGGCGCTCCGCGTCGAAGAAGCGCCGCACGGCGGACGGGAGATCGAGTGGAAACGGCCGCCACGGCAGCGACGCGGAGGCGAGCCTCCGCGACAGGAGGCCGACGCCGGCGGGCGTCGTGGCGCTCAGAAGGAGAGGGATGGAGGGCCGGCGTCGGGTCAGCTCGGTGGCGAGCGTGAGGGACACCTCGACCTCGCCGAGCGAGACCCCCTGGATCCAGACCCCGCCCGGAACGAGTCCGGTCCGGCTGGGGAAAAGGCGCGAAAATACGAGAGGAAAGAGCGGGGCCTCGGCGGGGAGAGTGGCGCTCAAATCGAGTCGGGACAAGAATTTAAGATGCGTCGGCAAGCCGTGGCGGATTATACTGCCGAGCGGCCCGGAGGCCTCTTTACCTGATAGACGAAGACGATCCGGCAAACGTAACAGAGGCTGAAGCGATGCGTCTCGTCTCGGCCTCCGCGCGCTCTCTTTCGCCCGCGTCCGACGCGCCCGGGGAAAGTGTGGCCGCGGAGGGCGCCGCCTCCGACGCCCCGACCGTCGAGCGGGCGCTCGCGCTCCGGGCGCAGGCGGGCGACCTCGAGGCCTTCGCGGCTCTCGTCGAGCGGCGGACGCCCGGCGTCGTGGCGTTTCTCCGCCGGATGCTCGGCGACGCCGAGGACGCGCGCGACGTCGCGCAGATCACGTTCCTGAGGGTCTGGGAGAACATCGGGCGCTACGACCCTGCGTGGGCGTTCTCGACGTGGCTGTTCCGGATCGCCGGCAACCTCGCGATCGACGCGCTGCGGGCGCGCAAGACCCGCCAGCGGACCGAGACCGAGAGCTTCCGTCTCGTGAAGGGCGCGCGGACGAGCGCCGAGTCCGACGCCCTCGGCGCCCTTCACCGCGACGAGGTGCGCCGGGTGTTCGAGAACTGCGCGGGCGTCCTGTCGGAGACGCAGCGGCTCGTCTTCGTTCTCCGCGAGTTCGAGGAGAAGGACGGCAGGGACATCGCCGCGATCCTCGAGTGCCGCGAGTCCACGGTGCGCAACCACCTCTTCCAGGCCCGCCGCCTCCTGCGCGACGAGATCCGGAAGCGGTATCCCGAATACACGTCGGGTTTCTAGGTCTTTCGGATTTCTTAGAAAGGTAAGAAGGAGAGGGAGATGAGCAGGGCGGCGAACGGTGAGAAGGGCGGGACGGGCGGCGGAAATTGCGCCGCCGCTGCCCGTGTTCGCGCCGCCATCGATCTTTCCCTTTCAGAAGAAAATTCTTCTTCTTCTTCTTCTCTTCCGTCTCTCCCCTCCGACCTGAAAGCGCATCTTTCGGCGTGCGCCGCGTGTGCCGCCGAGGCCGCGGCGCTCGACCCGACGCTCGTCTTCGCGCCGCTCGCGGCGTCCGTCTCGCCCGAGCCCGCGTCCACCGGCCGGCGGCCCGCGCCGCCCGTGGCCGAGGACGCGCGCCGCGTCGCCGACGCGGTGCTCGAGGAGCTCCGCCGCCGCGCCCGCGTGACGACGTCCGCGCCGGCGGCGCCCGCAGCGTCCTGGTGGCGTGCGCGCCGCGTCGCGCAGGCGGCCGCGCTCGTGGCGTTCGCGGCCGGCCTCGCGGGACTCCTCCGGTGGGAAAGCACGCGCTCCGCCGGGCCGGCGGACGCGATCGCGTCCGCCGTGACGCCGGGTTCCCGCGCCGGCCGACGCGCCGGCGCGCCCCCTCATCGAGGGCGTGCGCAGCCCGAACGCGCGCGTCTACGAGTTCGCTTCGGCGTCCCCCCGGGAGCCGGCCGTCGTGTTCGTCGCGAACCCGAACGCGGACTTGTGACGTGACGTTCCGCCGAACGCTCCTCCCGCGCGCCGCCGCGGCGATCGTCGCCGCGGCCGCCCTCCTCGCGCTCCTCGCCCCGGCGGCGGCGGGCGCGCCTCCCGCCGTGGTCGTGCGCGTCTTCGCGCTCAAGAACCGCGCGGCCGGCGAGGCGCTCCAGCTCGTGCGCCCGCTTCTCTCGGACGCGGGCTCCGTGATGCTCGATCCGAAGGCGAACGAGCTCACGGTCCGCGACACGGCGGCGTCCGTCGAACGGGCGGCGCAGGCAGTCGCGGCCTACGACGTCCCCCTTCGGGGAGTCGACGTGGCCGTCACGCTCCTGAAGGCGACGTCCGACCCGAAGGCCGCGCCGTCGATGGCCGACGCGTCCGCGGAGATCCGTGGAATCGGCGAGCGCCTCAAGAAGCTCTTCAACGTGACGGACGTCTCCCGCGTCGACTCGGTCATCGTGAGGGGCGTGGAGGGACAGCGCGTCGCCTATGCGATCGGCGCCACGTACCACCTCCAGTTCTTCCTCGACCCGTCGCGCGACGGGAGGCGCCTGCAGTTCCGCGACCTCTCGCTCGAAAGGGTGCACCGCGAGAGCGGCAAGGAGACGCGCGGCGAGATCCTCCACACGTCGATCAACGTGAACATGGGCCAGCCGTACATTCTCGGCGTGGGCAAGGACGAGGCGGCGCGCAGCGCCCTCTTCCTCGTCTTCTACCCCGAGTGGTCCCGGCCCGGCCCGGGGATCTGATGGCGACGTACGTCTGCCGGCTCGGGTTGCCCGACGGGGCGATCGCGACGCGCACGATCGAGGCGCCCGACGAGGGCGCGCTGCGCGCCGAGATCGCGCGCCTGAACGCGCGCCTGTTTTCCGTGAAGGTCGCCGGGGACGAGCCGAAGGCGTCCGCCCCGGGCCGCGGAGTCGCGCTTCGCCGCCTCTCGTTCGGGTCGCGCCGTCCGGTGAAGCAGTCCGAGTTCCTCGTCTTCAACCAGGAGCTCGTGGCGCTCCTCAAGGCCGGACTTCCGATCGTCGCCGGGTTCGAGATCCTCCTCGAGCGCCAGGAGAACGCGCGCTTCAAGGGGATCCTCCTGGACGTCCGCGAGCAGCTCGTCTCGGGAGTCGCGCTCTCGGACGCGTTCCTCTCCCACGGCGACGTCTTCCCGCGCCTCTACGCGACGTCGCTCAAGGCCGGGGAGCGCTCCGGCGAGGTCGAGAAGGTCCTGCGGCGCTACCTGGCCTACCAGAAGATCCTCGCGGCGTTGCGCCGCAAGGTCACGGGCGCGCTCGTCTACCCGGCGGTGCTGATCGGCCTTTCGATCGGACTCGTCACGATCCTCATGACGTACGTGATTCCCCGCTTCCGCGAGTTCTTCGCAGGCTTCGAGGCGGGGAGGCTTCCGCTCATCACGCGCGTCGTGATCGGAACGGCGGACTTCCTCCGGGGCCACATCCTCTTCGTGCTCGCGGGGCTCGTCCTGGCGGCGTTCGCCTTCACGCGGTGGAAGGAAACCGACGCGGGGCGGCTCGGGTGGGACAGCATCCTCCTGAAGATCCCGCTCGTCGGCTCCATCCTCCAGCAGTTCGCGCTCTCGCAGTTCTCCCGTTCGCTCGCGACGCTCGTCGGCGCGGGGACCCCGGTGGTCCCCGCGCTCGAGATCGCGGCGGGCGCCGTCGCGAACCGGCGGATCTCGGGCGCCGTGGCGTCGGTCGTGCCGCGCGTGCGCGAAGGAGCCGAGGTCTGGCGGAGCCTGGAGTCGACCGGCGTCTTCACGTCGCTCGCGGTCGAGATGATCAAGGTCGGAGAAGCGACGGGCGCGCTCGAGGAGATGCTCACGAACGTGTCCGACTTCTACGACGAGGCGATCGACGCGCAGCTCCAGCGCATCGTGAGCCTCATCGAGCCGATCATCCTGGTCGTCATGGGCGGCGTCATCGCGACGCTGCTCCTGTCGATCTACCTCCCGATGTTCACGATCCTCTCGAACATCAAGGCCTGACCATGAGCACGGTTCGCAACGACTCCGTCGACACGGCAATGCCGCGCTTCCTCGACGCGGCGTCCGAGGAGACGCGCGCCCGGCAGCTCGCCGAGCGTCTCGGCCTCCCGTACGTGGACCTCTGGACGTTCCGCATCGACGCGGAGGTCTTCCGGTCGATCCCGCTCGAGTGGATGCTCCGGTTCGAGTTCGTGCCCGAGCGCCGGGAGGACGGGACGCTGTCGGTCGTGATGGCCGACCCCTCGGACGTCGTGAAGCGCGACGAGCTCGAGGCCCTCCTCAAGGCGCGCCTGAAGGTCCGGGTCGGTTCGCGCGCGGCGCTCCAGGACATCCTCCAGAAGTCCGAGTCGACGCAGCGCGTCCTCGAAGAGGCCACGGAGGAATTCCGGATGCAGGTGGTCCGCGAGGACGAGGAGGGCCAGGAGGTCCTTTCGATCGACCGGATCACGGCGGACGCGAGCCCGATCATCAAGCTCGTCGACTCGGTGCTGTTCAACGCGATCCAGCGCCGCGCGTCGGACATCCACATCGAGACGCAGGAGCACGTCGTCGTCATCAAGTACCGCATCGACGGCGTCCTCTACCCGGCGATGGAGCCGATCGACAAGAAGCACCACCAGACAATCATCAGCCGCATCAAGGTCATGTCCGAGCTCGACATCGCCGAGAAGCGCATCCCGCAGGACGGCCGTTTCAAGGTGCGCGTGAAGGGCCGGACGATCGACTTCCGCGTCTCGATCATGCCGACCGTTCACGGCGAGGACAGCGTCATCCGGATCCTCGACAAGGAGTCCGCGAACGCGGAGTTCAAGAACCTGCGCCTCGACGTCCTCGGGATGGACCCCGAGACCATGAGACGGCTCCGCAAGTTCATCCGGGAGCCGTACGGCATGGTCCTCGTGACGGGGCCGACGGGCTCGGGCAAGACGACCACGCTCTACGCGTGCCTGTCGGAGATCCAGACGGTCGAGGACAAGATCATCACGATCGAGGATCCCGTCGAGTACCAGCTCCGCGGCATCACGCAGATCCCCGTGAACGAGAAGAAGGGGCTCACGTTCGCGCGCGGCCTGCGCTCGATCCTCCGCCACGACCCGGACAAGGTCATGGTCGGCGAGATCCGCGACGAGGAGACGGCTCAGATCGCCGTCCAGGCCGCCCTCACGGGCCACCTCGTCTTCACGACCGTCCACGCGAACAACGTCGTCGACGTCCTCGGGCGCTTCCTGAACATGAAGGTCGAGCTCTACAACTTCGTCTCGGCCCTCAACTGCATCCTCGCCCAGCGGCTCGTCCGCAAGATCTGCCCGCACTGCCGCCAGCCCTTCGTCCCGACCCCGCAGCTCCTCGAGGAATCCGCACTCGCGGCCGAGCGCCTGAAAGGCGTCACGCTCTACGAGGGGCGCGGCTGCATCGAGTGCAACGGGACGGGCTTCTTCGGCCGGATGGCGATCACGGAACTCCTCGACCTCTCGGACCAGATCCGCAGCCTCATCCTCGACAAGCGGCCGGCCGCCGAGATCAAGAAAGCGGCCCAGAACGAGGGCATGACGTTCCTGCGCGAGAGCGCGATCAAGAAGGTCCTGGCCGGGGAGACCACGCTCCGCGAGATCAACAAGGTGACGTTCGTTGAGTGACAAGAACCCCTTCTCGAGGTCGTTCTGGCGCTCGCCGCGGCCGCCGCACGCCTTCGTGCTCGGGCGGGACCGGCTCGTCTACGTGGGCCCGCAGGAGCCGGCCAAGAAGGCCGTGCTCGGCGCCGCGCCGGCGCTCCGCGCGGTCGTGCGGACCCTGCCGGAGGACGCCTTCACGCCCGGGCCGGGCGACGTCCCCGTGGCCGGCCCGGCCGTCGCGGGCGCGCTCCAGCGCCTCCTCGCGGAAGTCGGCGTGAAGGTCCAGGCCGCGTCCCTCGTCGTGCCCGACGGGTTCGTGAAGCTCCTCGCGGTCGACGTCGAGGACGCCGACCGCAACCACCGCGAGACGGACGAGATGATCGCGTGGAAGTTCGGCCGCGCCTTCGGTGAACCGGCGCCGCCGCTCCGCCTCTCGTGGCATCCCGCCGGCCCCGGCGCCACGGGAACCCGCATCCTCGCCCTCGCGGCGCCCGAGTCGGCGGCGGCCTCCTGGGAAGCGCCCTTCGAAAAGGTCGGAATCCGGATCGGCGCGCTCGAGACCGGCGCATTCGCCGTCTCCGCGCTCGCGAAGCCGGCGCCCGCCGGGGATTCGTTCCTCGTGTGGGCGGACGGCGACACGGCGACGGCGGTCTTCTTCGTGGACGGCGCGCTGCGCTTCGCGCGGACGCGCCCGGTCTTCGGCGACGCGGACGAGGCCCTTCACGAGATCCGCCTGTCGGCGGCGTACCTCTCCGCGGGCAACGGCGGCGACGATCTCGCGGCGCCGTGCACGGCCGGGCCCGAGGGCGCGGCCGTCGTCGAGGCGCTCGCGGCGTTCCGGCGAACGCAGGGCTTCGCCGCCCCGGCGCGGCTCACGCTCTCCACCCTCGTCCCGGGCGCGAGCGTCGCTCCGGCCGCGTCCGCCTCCGATCCGGCGATCCTCATGGGCCTCGGCGCCCTCGCGGGGGACCGCTGACATGGCCGGCCGCTTCAACCTCGCGCGCCGCCCGTTCGTCGACACGCGCCCCGCGAACCTGACGGCCGGGATCCTCGCGGTGCTCGTCCTCGGCGTCTCGTTCGTGGCCGTGAGGACCGTGTTCCGCTACCTGGACGACTCGCGCCGCACGCGCGAGGCCATCACGCAGCTGAAGGCCGAGATCGCGCGCCTCGAGGACGAGCGCTCGCGCGCCGAGGCCTCGCTCGCCCGCGTCGACGTCGCCGCGCTCGCCGCCGACGTGGACGAGGCGAACGCGATCGCGCTCCGCCGCGCGTTCTCGTGGACGCGGTTCCTGACACGTCTCGAGAAGACTCTTCCCGCGGACGTGCGCATCGCCGTCATCTCGCTCCAGAAGGCCGCGGCGTCGCCCGGCACGGCCGGAGGGGTGCGCGGGGTGTCGGGCGAGTCGATGACCGTCGGCCTCACCCTGATCTCGCGCGACCCGAACGGACTGCCGAAGACGATCCGGGCCTTCGACGCCTCGCCGTGGTTCGAGCGGCCGGCGCCCGCGAGCGAGGACCGGGGCGAGAAGAGCGTGCCGGAGGGCCGGCGCCTGACGCTCTCCGTCCTCTACCGGGACGTCGAGGGCCGCCCGGCTCCGGCGGAAGGAGGCGCCCGGTGAGCGCGCCCGCCGCCTCCTCCGGTTCCGCCGCGGGGGACCGCGCCCTCGCCGTCCTGCGCTCCGGGCTCGACCGCGTGACGCGCCGCGGGTTCCGCGCGTCCGCGTGGCGGACGCGGGCGCCGCTGATCGCGGGCCTCGCTGTCGTCCTCGTCGCCGGGATCGCGATTCTCGTGACGTACCACGGGTTCTACGACGCGCGCGTCCGCGCCCTCGAGGCGACGCGCGCCGAGCTCGCCGCCCGGCGCGACGAGGCCGCCGTCGCCGCGGCGAACGTGAAGGCGACCGAGCAGCGGCTGAGGAACGTCCAGAAGGAGCTCGAGGCGTTCAACAAGGACGTCCTCGGGACGCGCAAGGAACGCCTCGCGGCGCTCATCGAGGACGTGTACGCCCTGACGCAGAAGGCCGGGCTCGTGCCCGGCCAGATCGGTTACGCGCTCGGCGACGCCGCCGGGGCGGCACGCCTCGCCCTGACGTTCTCCGTCGCGGGACGCTACGCGGACGTGAAGAGGCTCATCTTCTCGTTCGAAAACAACCCGCGCTTCCTCCTCCTGGAGAACGTGGCCGTCTCGACGGACGACCGCGAGCCCGACGTCCTGCGGCTCTCCCTCGTGGTCGCCCACTACTTCCGGCCGGAAGGCCCCTCCCCACGGCGCGGCGCCCGGGCTTCGGCCGCGCGGCCCGCCGCCGCGGCGCGTCCGGCCGCGGAGCCCGCGAAGGCGCCGAACGCGGGGGTGCCCGAATGAGCGCGCCGGCGGCCCCGCCGAAGACGAACACGCGGCTCCTCCTCGTCCTCCTCGCCGTCGTGGCCGGAGCCGCGGCCCTGACGTGGTGGCCGGCGAAACCGGACGAGGCCCCCGCGGGGATCCCCGGCTCCGAGCGCGCGCGCCTCGCGCGCGGGCCGGCCGACGCGTCGGCCGTGCCGGACCTCGTACAGATCCCGCCGCGCGGCGCCCGCGCCGGCGAGGTGGATCGCAACGTCTTCCGCTTCTACGACAAGCCGACGCCGACGCCCACGCCCGTCCCGACCCCGCGCCCGACGCCCATCGCTCCGGGCTCGCCTCTCTTCGTGGGGCCGATGCCCATTCCGCCGACGCCCACCCCGACCCCGATCGTTCCGCCGGCCATTCCGTACAAGGTGCTGGGAAAGTTCGGGCCGCGCGACAACCCGATCGTCGCGCTCGAGGAGGGGGGACGCATCATCAACGCCCGCGAGGGCGACGTGGTCGACGGGCGGTTCCGGATCCACAAGATCAACCGCGAATCCGTCGACATCGCCTTCCCGGGCCTTCCGCCCGAGATCACACGCAGGATCCCCATTCCGCTGCCATGACGGGCACGCCGAAGGACTTCGCATGACGACGACTTCTGACGATCGCGACCCCCGCCGCCGCCCGCCGCTGAAGAAGGCGGCGGCGCTCGCCACGTTGGCGCTGGCCATCATCGTCTCCGGCTGCGCCGGCTCGCGCGCCGTTCAGGAAGCCCGGCGGGAGGAAGCGCGCGAGCACTGGGACCTCGCCGTCCTCGCCTGGGAGCAGGCCGTCGCGCTCGAGCCGACGCTGACGGAGCTCCGGGTCGGCCTCATGCGGGCGAAGATGAAGGCCGCCCAGATCCACTACGAGCGCGGGCGCATCCACCGCAACTCAGGCCAGCTCGACCTCGCGGTCGCCGAGCTCGAGCAGTCCGTCGCGCTCGACTCCACGAGCGACGCCGCGCAGATGGAGCTGAAGAGGGCGAAGGCGGACATCGAGGCGCGCGCGCGGGAGAACGCGGGCGGCACCCCCGTCGAGAAGGCGAAGGCCCGGACGCGCGGCGCGCGCGGCGCGCCGCCGATGCTCGTGCCGTCGTCGACGAAGCCCATCGACGTCACGTTCCCGCCCGACACGAACATCAAGAAGATCTACGCGGCCCTCGGCGCCGCCGCCGGCATCAACGTCATCTACGACCCGCAGCTCAAGGACGACCGGTTCTCGCTCGACCTCCGGGGCATGACCTTCCAGAAGGCGCTCGAGACGACGCTCCGGCAGGCGGGCCATTTCTACAAGGTCATCGACGAGCGGACGATCCTCATCGCGCAGGACACGCAGCAGAACCGCAAGGAGTACGAGGACCTCGTCATCCGGACGTTCTTCCTCTCGAACGGCGACGTGAAGGACGTCTCGCAGATGGTCCGGTCGATCCTCGACCTGAGGCGCCTCGCGGTGATCCCGCAGCTCAACGCCGTCGTCATCCGCGACACGGCCGACAAGGTCTCGGTCGCCGAGCGCCTCATCGAGGTGAACGACAAGGCGAAGTCCGAGGTCGTCGTCGACGTCGAGCTCCTCCAGATCAACACCCAGCAGATCATCGACCTCGGCGCGCGGTACGCAAGAACGGTCACGGCGACGGTCCCGACCCCCGGCTCGACGGGGACGCTCCCCTGGGAAGCGATCAAGAACCTCGGGATCAACGACTTCATGTTCTCGGTCCCGTCCATCACGTTCAGCTTCATCAAGGACAACACGGACGCCGAGCTCCTCGCCAAGCCGCAGCTGCGCATCGCCGAGGGGGAGAAGGCCCAGCTCGTCATCGGCGACCGCGTCCCGATCCCCGTCACGTCGATCAACACGCAGCAGGCCATCGGGCAGCAGGGCGTCATCCCGATCACGTCGTTCCAATACCAGGACGTCGGCATCAAGATCGACATGGAGCCGCGCGTCCACCACAACAAGGAGGTCTCGCTCAAGCTCACGGTCGAGGTCTCGCAGATCAACGGCTACGTCTCGACGGGGGACGCCAACAGCCCCAAGCAGCCCATCATCGGGACGCGAACGATCACGTCCTCGATCCGGCTCAAGGACGGCGAAACGAACTTCCTCGCGGGCCTCATCCGCAAGGACGTCTCCAAGACGCGGAACTCGATCCCGTTCCTCGGAGACATTCCGCTCATCGGGACTCTGTTCTCGGCCGTGAGCACGGACACGAAGCGGACGGACGTCTTCCTGACGCTGACGCCCCACATCATCCGCTCGCCGCAGATCACGGACGAGGACCTCATCCCGATCTGGGTCGGGACGGAGAACAACGTCTCCTTCTCGGGCCTGAACACGCGGCTCGAGTCCCCGAACGCGGCGGGCTCGCCGTTCGACGCGCCGCACGCCGAAGCGCCGCGCGCGGCGCCCCGGCCCGTCGGCGCGCCCGCCTCCCCGGCGCCGAACATCCCGCAGGGCGGGATGCCGAACGATCCGTTCCGGCGCGCGACTCCCGCCCCGGCGCCGGCGCCCGCGGCTCCGAGGGGCAACGCGACGTCCTCCGCCCCGACACCGTCGTCCCTGTCGGCGGCCGCCGAGGCCTCGAACGCGGCCGTGAGCGCCGCGGCCGCGGACGCCTCCGGCGCGCCGGCCGGAGCCGCGCTCGCGCTCGAGGCGACGTCGGAGCGCGTCGCGCCCGGCGAGGTCTCCGTCGTCAACCTGACGGGCATCTCGGGCCTCGCGCCGCTCACGGCGCTCGAGCTCACCGTGGAGTGGGACCCGTCCGTCGCGGAGGTCACGGGCATCGCGCCCGGGCCGTGGCGGAATTCCGAGGACGCCGCGTCGATCCGGTTCGAGGCCGACCGCACGGCCGGCCGCGCGCACCTCCACTTCGCGCGGGCGGGCCAGGGCGGCCTGCCCGACGGCGTCCTCGCGAAGCTCGCGGTGAAGGGGACCGCGCCCGGGACGACGCTCGTCCGCGTGACCGCCGGCGCGGCCGCGACGGCGAAGGGGGCCGCGCCCGCTCCGGTCGTCGAGGCGGCCCCGTTCACGGTGAAGGACGCTCCATGACGCTCGCTTCCCGCACGCGCCGCGGCTACTCGCTCGTCGAGCTCGTGATCGTGTGCGCGTGCATCCTGATCCTGACGGCGATGATCGTGCCGGTCACGCGGTTCGGAGTCGTGCGTCAGAAGGAGATGGAGCTCCGCGCGGCGCTCCGGAACATCCGGACGGCGATCGACGACTTCAAGCGCTCGTCCGACCAGGGCCTGATTCCGGTCGAGCTGGACACCGAGGGCTACCCGAAGACGCTCGAGAAACTCGTCGAGGGCGTCGACCTCGTGGGCCAGATCAAGAAGAAGAAGCGGTTCCTGAGGAAGATCCCGATCGACCCGATGACGGGGAAGGCCGAGTGGGGCCTCCGGAGCTATCAGGACGAGCCCGACGCGCGCTCGTGGGGGCGGCAGAACGTGTACGACGTGTACTCGCTCTCGCCGCTCACCGGGCTCGACAAGACGAAGTACAAGGACTGGTGAGCATGAGACACCCGAAGGGCTTCACGCTCGTCGAGCTCCTCGTCGTGATGGCGATTCTCGGGATCCTCGTGGCGATCGCCGTTCCGCAGCTGCAGCAGGCGCCCATCCGCGCGAAGGAGGCGACGCTGCGCGAGGACCTCTTCACGTTCCGGACCTGCCTGGACCAGTTCTACGCGGACAAGGGGCACTACCCCGAGACGCTGCAGACGCTCGTCACGGAGAAGTACCTCCGCAAGATCCCGGTCGACCCGTTCACGAAGTCGGCCGACACGTGGCAGGTCGTGATGGAGGAGCCGGACTCGTCGGAGACCGGGTCCGCCGACCAGCCTCCGGGGATCATCGACGTCAAGAGCGGCTCGAAGGAGATCTCGCGGATCGACAAGACGGCCTACAACACGTGGTGACGGGGGAGCGGTGAGGGGGACCCGCGGCTACACGCTGGTGGCCCTGATCATGGGCATGACGATCATGGCGATCCTCATCGCCGCGGTGCTTCCGCTCGCTTCGACCGAGGCCCAGCGCGACAAGGAAGACGAGCTCATTTTCCGCGGGTTCCAGTACGCCGAGGGCATCCGGACCTTCAGGCGCCGCTACGGGCGCTACCCGAATACGCTCAAGGAAATGTTCGAGGTACGTCCGCGCACGCTCCGAAAGCTGTGGAAGGACCCCATGACGAATTCCCTCGACTGGGGCCTCGTGTCGGTGACGACCGGCGCCCCGCTGCCCGGAACGACTCCGCCGCGGCCGCCCGGCGGGGCGTCGCCGACGCCGGTCCCGACGGCGGCCCCGACGCCCGGCTTCGGCGCGCCCCCGTCGACGGCGACGGGGCCCGTGATGGGGGTGTACTCGCTCTCGAAGAAGAAGGCGTTCCGCCTCTTCACCGGCCGGGACGTCTACAGCGAGTGGCGCTTCACGGAGCAGACGCTGCTGAACCAGGCGCCGCAGGCGCCGGGGGGACCCCCGGGACCCCCGGGACCGGGGATCGGGCGCTGACGGGCTTGAAGCCGGCGCGCACCGCGGGGGCGAGGTGCCGTGCCGCGGCGTCGTTGCCGGCGGCGCTCCAGTGGATGCCGGTCGGCAGGAAGAGCCTTGCGCCTTCGGCGGTCTCGCGCCGGAAGGCCGGCACGAGGTCGACGAACGGGATTCCGCGCGCCTCGCACGCCTCGCGCAGGCGACGGAAGCCGTCTTCTTCCAGCGCGTCGCCGGGCAGGCCGTAGACCTTCAGGAGGCGGGCGGCGACCGCCGGCTCGACGAGGAACCGCGGCGGCACGGAAAAGACGCCGAGCGGCGCGCCGAGCGACGCGGCCTCGTCGCGGACGGCGCCGAGGAGCGCGAACGCGAGCGCGAACTCCGCCTCGCGGGACGCGGGCGGGCTCTTCAGCGAGAAGTCGATCGAGACGGAGCGTTCCTCGCGTGCGCTGCCCATGGCCCGGCCGGCCGACGAGAGTCCGCTTCTCAGGAGCGACCACAGGTGGGACCGGCTCCCGAGGGACGCGTCGAGGCGGGCGAACGTCGACGGCGCCGAGAACCCGGCGGGCGGGTGCGGGACGAGGCGTCCGCCCTCGAGCGTGAAGCGCGGCTTCGGCAGGCCGTAGATCCGGTCGCTCACGTTCTCCATGAGGTCGTTCCAGAAGAACGCGAGCAGGACGAGGTCGGGGGAGAGCTTCCGGCCCCAGCGGCGGAGGGTGAGCAGCTCCTGGTCCGTCCCGTAGCCCGGGACGCCGAGATTCACGATCTCGAAGCCGGGCCCGAGGTGCGCCGCGAGCCGCCGCGTCAGGGTCTCGTCCTGTGCGACGCCGCTTCCGAACACGAACGAGTCGCCGAGCACCGCGATCCGGTACGCGCCCGGCGCCTTCACCTCCGCGTGAGGGGCGTCGCGGAAGCCCGCCGCGTTCGTCGTGAGACCGTTCTCCCACGGGGCGGAGCCGACCGGCCACGCGACGTCGGACTTGAGCGCCCATCCGAGCTCGGCGTCGCGCCGCGTGAGGGGGCCCCCCGTGTCCGCGGCGCGGGTGGTCTCGAGAAGCGGCTGCGGAAAGAACGCCCTCAGCCCGGCCTCCGCCGCCGCGAGAACCGCGGCGAGGGAGACGGCGAGGAGAAGCGCGTTCGCGAAGACACGCCGGCCGAGACCCAAGTTCCGACCCCCCCGCCCTCGATTGTGGTGCGGCGGCCGTTCCGGGACAAGCTTCGCCGACTAGAATCGGGCGTGCAGGTTCGGCGGCTCTCGGACGGGACGGCGGTGTGGCTGGATCCCATGCGCGACGTGAAGAGCCTGGCCCTCGGGATCTACGTCGCGGCGGGCTCGGCGGACGAGGCGCCCCGCGAGCGCGGCGCGACGCACTTTCTCGAGCACCTCCTCTTCAGGAGGACCCGCAGGCGCTCCGGCGCGGCGATCGCGCGGATCACGGACCGCCTCGGCGGCGACTGCGACGCGTACACCACGAAAGAGTGCGTCGCGTTCCACGCGCGCGTCCCGGCGGCGCGCGCGGCCGATGCCGTCGACCTCCTTCTCGACCTGACGTCGGCTCCTGCGTTCACGTCCGAGGACGTGGAGGTCGAACGCGGCGTCATTCTCGAGGAGATCGCCGAGGCGCACGACGTGCCGGACGACCTCCTCCATGACACGTTCGTGAGGGCGCTCTGGCCGGCCCACGACCTCGGCGAGCCCATCTTCGGGTCGAAGGAGAGCGTGTCCGCCCTGACGCGCGCTGCGCTCGCGGCGCGGTTCCGCGCGATCTTCCGGCCCGAGCGGACGCTCGTCGTCGCGGCCGGCGCGATGGATCCGGACCGTCTCGTGGCGCTCCTCGAGCGGGGCCGCCTGCGGCGCGCCCCCATGCGCCCCGCGCCGGCGGGAGGCGCCCCGCGGCCGCCACGCGCGGAGCGCTGCGCCGTGGCCATCCCGCGCGCCGACCTTGGCCAGACCCATCTCCTCGTCGGCGCGGCGGCCCGCCTCACCTGGCGCGATCCGCGCCTTCCGGCGGCGTGGATCGCGGCGGAAGTCCTCGGCGGCGGCGTCTCGTCGCGCCTGTGGCGGGACGTGCGCGAGTCGCGCGGGCTCGCGTACCACGTGGGCGCGCACCTCTCGATGCACCGCACCGCCGGACTCGCGCTCATCACCGCTGCGACGCAGCCGAAGAACCTCGAGCGCCTCGTGCGGACGACGGGCCGCGTGCTGGGCCGGCTGCTCCGCGACGGCGTCAGCCGGGCCGAGCTCGCGCGCGCCAAGAACCAGTTCGCGGCGGAGGCCGCGCTGTCTCAGGAATCCACGGCGTCGCGCCGGGAGACGGCCGCGCGCGCGTGGCTCGCGCGCGGCCGCCCCTACGAGACCGAGGAGTACCTCGCGGACGTCGCGAAGGTGACGGCCGACGGCGTCGCCGAGGCGGCGGCGCTGCTCTGGGGTGACGCCGCCCGCATGGGGCTGGGCGTCTCCGGGCCACTCCCGGAAGCGGGGGCCGAGCGCTTCGCGCGCGCCCTTGCGGACGACTTCGCCGGGGAGGCCGCGGCGTGAAGCCGGGCGAGGAGGTCGCCGTTCGTTTCACGGTCGCCGAGGAATTCCGGGATCTCGCGCCGCCGCGCTACGCTTCGGCCGATGCGGCGGGAGCGGACCTCAGGGCGGCCATCGCCGAACCGCTCGTCCTGGCTCCAGGCGCGCGGGCGCTCGTCCCGACCGGGATCACGCTCGAGATTCCGCGAGGATTCGAGGCGCAGGTGCGCGCGCGCTCGGGCCTTGCGCTCAAGAAAGGCCTCGCGCTCGCGAACGGCGTCGGGACGATCGACGCGGACTACCGCGGCGAGGTCGGCGTGATCATGGTGAACCTCGGCGCCGAGCCCGTGACGATCGCGCGCGGCGAGCGCATCGCGCAGCTCGTCGTCGCGCCCGTCGCACGCGCCGTCTTCATGCGCGCCGGCGCCCTCGACGGCAGCGCCCGCGGCGCCGGCGGGTTCGGGAGCACGGGATCGTGAGCGCGCCGTCCGGGCTGTCCGTCGCGTTCCTCGGCTCGGGGTCCTCGGGCAACTGCGCCGTCGTGCGGTGCGGAAAGACGGCGGTCCTCGTCGACGCCGGCCTCTCGCTGCGCGAGACGAAGAAGCGCCTCGCGCTCCGCGGCGTCGCCCTCGAGGACGTCTCGGGTGTGTTCCTCACGCACGAGCATTCCGACCACGTCACCGGGGCGCTCGCGCTCTCGCGGAAGGCGGGCGTGCCCGTTTACGCGACCGCCGGCACCGCGGACGCGGCGGGCTTTCCCGGCCCGCTCTTCGCGGACGTGAGGACCGTGCGCGGCGGGCGCGACCTCGTGATCGGCGACCTCCACGTGCGCGTCACGTCGACGCCGCACGACGGTGTCGAGTCCGTCTGTTACGTGTTCGCGGACGGCGCCGGCCGCCGCGTCGGCATGGTGACGGACCTCGGCCACCTGTCCCGCCCGGTGCTCGAGGCCCTCTCGGACTGCGAGGCCCTCGGCCTCGAAGCGAACCACGACGAGGACCTCCTGCGCGAGGGGCCGTATCCCCCGGCCCTGAAGCGCCGGATCCTCTCGGACGTCGGGCACCTCTCGAACGAGGCGGCGGCCCAGGCGCTCCGGGCGCTCGTCGGGCCGAGGACGCGGAGCGTGACGGCCCTCCACGTCTCGAGGCACAACAACACCTATCCTCTCGCCGAGCGGGTCTTCCGGGAGGCGCTCGGCGAGCTCGGCGCGCGCGCCGTTCTCGCGGTCGCACGGCACGACGTCCCGACGGAATGGAAGACGGTCTCCGAGGAGGCGGCATGACGGTTCTCGTGAAGGTGATGCTCAAGAGCGGAGTGCTCGACCCGCAGGGCAAGGCGATCGCCGACGCCCTCCACCGCCTCTCGTACACGTCCGTCTCGGACGTGAGGGCGGGGAAGCTCTTCCGTATCGAGGTCGACACCGCCGATCCCCGCCACGCGGTCGAAGTCGGGACGCAGATGGCGGCCAAGCTCCTCGCGAACCCCGTCATCGAGGACTTCGAGGTCGCGCTCGAGACGGCCGTGGCTCCCGGGGGCTCCCGGTGACGACCGCCCGGGCGCCGCGCGTCGCCGTCGTCGTGTTCCCGGGGAGCAACTGCGACGAGGATGCCGCGTTCGCGGCGCGGTCGACGCTCTCGGCCGAGGTGAAGATGGTCCGGCACGACGAGCGCGCCCTCGGCGACCCGGACCTCGTGATCCTGCCCGGGGGCTTCTCGTACGGCGACTACCTGCGGAGCGGCGCGATGGCGCGCTTCTCGCCCGTGATGGAGTCCGTCGCCGCGTTCGCCGCGAAGGGCGGCGCCGTCCTCGGCATCTGCAACGGATTCCAGATCCTGTGCGAGGCGGGTCTCCTGCCGGGCGCGATGCTGCGCAACGCGGGCCTGCGCTTCGTCTGCAGGGACGTCTGGCTGCGCGTCGAGTCCAAGCGGACGCCGTTCACGCTCGCGATCAACAGGGGCGACGTCCTCCGGATGCCGATCGCGCACGGGGACGGAAACTGGACGGCAGACCCGAGCGTCTTCGCGGAGATGAAGGCGCGCGACCAGGTCGTCTTCCGGTACGTGAGCGCGGACCGCAGGCAGGGCGGCGCGGCGAACCCGAACGGGTCCCTCGACGACGTCGCGGGGATCTGCAGCGTGGAGGGCAACGTCGTGGGCCTCATGCCGCACCCCGAGCGCGCGGCGGACCCTCTTCTCGGCGGCACGGACGGCGCGCGCCTCTTCAAGTCGTTCGCGACGACGCGCCTCGCGATGCAGGAGCGCTGACGGAAGATACCATTACACCTTTCTGGTAGAGTTACACCATGGCGCTGAACATCAAGGACCCCGTGGCCGAGAGGCTCGCGGCCGAGGTCGCGGCGCTCGCCGGCGAGAGCAAGACGCGGGCGGTCCGCGTGGCCCTCGAGGAGCGCCGCGCGCGTCTTTCCCTCTCCGGGGCGGCTGCGGAGAAGAGCGAGAGGATCCGGCGCTTTCTCGAGGAAGAAGTCTGGCCCACGATTCCGAAGAAATTCCGCGGGAAGAGGATCACGAAGAAGGAGCGCGAGCGCATCCTCGGATACGGCCCGCACGGCGTGTGATTCTCGATTCGTCGGCGATCGTCGCGATCCTCCTGCACGAGGACGGCGCGGATGAGCTGGAGGCGAAGGTCGCCGCGGCGCCCGCGCTCGGGATCGGGGCGCCGACCCTCGTCGAGACCCTCATGGTTCTCTCCTCGCGCTTTGGCCGCGAGGTTGCCGCCCGGAACCTCGACGGCTTCCTCTCGCGCTCGGAGGCCGTCGTCGTTTCTTTTTCGGAGGTTCACGCCCGTGCTGCGGCCGAGGCGTTCGCCCGATTCGGCAAGGGGCGGCACCGGGCGTCCCTGAACTTCGGCGACTGCATGAGCTACGCGGTCGCGAAGCTTTCGGGCCAGCCGCTCCTCTGCACGGGGACGGACTTCGCGAAGACCGACCTGAAGCTCGCCTGACCCTCAGCGCGTCTTCATCCACGCGACGCATCGCTCGACCTCCCGGCGCATCGCGGCGGGGGAGTCCGCGGCGTACGGCGCGCCGTGTCCGGGGAGGACGCGCGTGAAGTCGAACTCGAGGAGCTTCTCCATCGAGCGGATCGTCTCGGGCCACGAGTACCAGTTCGCGTCGCGGAAGGCGACGAGGCGGCCGCGACGCGCCGACCACGCGAGGTGGTCGCCCGTGAAGAGGACGTCCATCCAGAGGAGGACCGCGTGGCCACGCGTGTGGCCGGGCGTCGGGATCGCGAGGAGGTCGTCCGCGAGGGCAACGGGCTCCGTCCCGTCGAGCGTCCGCTCGGGCGGCTCGCCGAGGGCCGCGGCGTCCCGCGCGTGGATGACGCGCTCGGCTCCGAAGCGCGCGCGGAACGCGGCGTGGTCCGCGACGTCGTCGCGGTGCGTCAGGAACATCGTCGCGACGCCGCCGAGCTCCTCGATCCGGGCAAGGAGCGGCGCGGCCGCGCGGGGCGAGTCCACGAGGACGTTGCCCGCCTCGCGCCGGATCAGCCAGCTCCACGCGCCGAAGGACTTCTCCGACGTGTACCCGCAGAAGAACACGCCGTCCCCGACGGGCTCGGGAAAGGACCGCGACGCCTCCCGGGTGCCGGCCGACCGGCCGCGCGTCCCGATCGAGCCCGTCGGGCACGCGACGAGCGCCTGCAGCGCCCGCGCCTCCTCCCCGGGCGTCTCCGGCTGGCGCGCGACGAAGGAGTGCCCGTCGCCCTGCGCGAAGACGGCGGGCTGCATCTGCCGGCACGTCGCGCAGTCGATGCACGTCGAGTCCACGTAGAGATCGCCGGGGACGTTTGCGGGGAGGCGCAGGTCGGCGCGGGCCACGGATCGGAAACGGGACGCCGGACGCGGGTATTCCGGATGTTCGTGTAAAGTTCTCCCCGAAGGCCTCTGACACACGATCTTGTGACCCCGCTCTGAGAACCCGGCGCCCGAGCGGCGCCGCCGAGTTCTCGCGCCCGCCGCATCGGCGGCTCCGTCGCGCGTGTGCCTTTTCTTCTTTCCCTTCAAAGGAGATCTCTCATGACGCTCCTCGAGCGTTTCGGCTGGTCGGAATTCTTCGAATCCCGTTTCGTCTCCTTCTCCGCTCAGGGGCTCGTCGCGGCGCGCGTCGTCCGCGAGGAGCGCGGCCGCCTTCTCGTGGTGACCGAGTCCGGCGAGCGCGCGGCCGAGCTGGCGGGACGCCTTCTCCACCGCGCGGTCTCGCGCCTCGACCTTCCCGCCGTCGGGGACTGGGTGGGTCTGCGTCTCGGGCCCCCGGGAGGCCGGTCGGAATCCCCCGCGATCGTCGAGGCGGTCGTTCCCCGCCGAAACCGCATCGTCCGGAAGGCCGCGGGGGAAGCGGTCCGGCCGCAGGTCCTCGCCGCGAACGTGGACACGCTCCTCGTCGCGATGGGCCTCGACGCCGACTTCAACCCGAGGCGGCTCGAGCGCTACGCCGCCCTCGCGTGGGAGAGCGAGGCGCGCCCCCTCGTCGTCCTCACGAAGGCGGACACGTGCGAGGACGTTCCCGCGCGCGTCGCGGAGGCCGAGGCCGCCGCCCCGGGAGCGGCCGTCGTCGCCGTGAGCGCCGTGACGGGCTCCGGCCTCGAGGCGCTCGCGCCGCACCTCGAGCGGGGCCGGACCGTCGCCCTCCTCGGAATGTCCGGCGTCGGGAAGTCCACGCTCGTGAACCGTCTCGTCGGCGCCGAAGCGCAGGCCGTGCAGGCCGTCCGCGAGTCCGACGGTCGGGGCCGCCACACGACGACGCGGCGCGACCTCCTCCTCCTGCCTTCGGGCGCCCTTCTCGTCGACGCCCCGGGGATGCGCGAGCTCGCGCTGTGGGACGGCGGGGGCGACGCGGGCTTTCCGGAGGTCGCCGCGCTCGCCGAGCGCTGCCGGTACCGGGACTGCGCTCACGAGGACGAGCCTCACTGCGCCGTGCGCGCGGCGGCCGCGGCGGGTGAGCTCGACGCACAGCGCCTCGAGTCCTTCAGGAAGCTCCGGAAGGAGGAGGCGTGGCTCGCGCGGCGGCGGGACGAGGGCCTCGCGCGCGCCGAGAAGGAGCGCTGGAAAGGCCTCACGCGCGGCGCGAAGGAGCGCGCGAGGGCGAAACGCTCCGGCGGTCCCTGATGTAACGTGACGGGACACCATGGGAGCGCATCCGGACGTCCCCCGCCGGGTCATCGGCCGCCTCGACGCGACCATGCTCGTCGTCGGGTCGATGATCGGCTCGGGCATCTTCATCGTCTCGGCCGAGTCCGCACGGCTCGTCGGGACGGGCGGGCGCCTCCTCCTCGTCTGGGCCGCCGCGGGCGCGCTCACGCTCCTCGCAGCCCTCGCCTGCGCCGAGCTCGCCGCGATGTTCCCCGAGGCCGGCGGGCCGTACGCGTTCTTCCGCGAGGCGTACGGCCCGATGGCGGGGTTCCTCTACGGCTGGACCATGGTGCTCGTCGTGCAGACGGGCACGATCGCCGCCGTCGCCGTCGCGTTCTCGAAATTCCTCGGCGTCCTCGCGCCGTCGGTCACGGGCTGGAGCGCGAAGGCCGCCGCGGTGCTCGTCGTCCTCGTCCTCACGGCGACGAACGCCGTGGGCCTGAAGACGGGGACGAGGGTGCAGAACGTCCTGACCGCCGTGAAGCTCGCGAGCCTCGCATTGCTGGCTGCGGCATGCCTCATTGCGCCGGCCGCGGCCTCCGAACCCTCAAAGAATCCCTCTTCGCCCGAATCTCCCGCTCTTCTCGTTTCCGCTTTCGTCCTCGCCCTCGTCGGCCCGGCGTTCTCGCAGTCGGCGTGGACGAACGTGACGTTCCCGGGCGGCGAGGTGAAGGAGCCCGGCCGTACGTTTCCGGTCGCGCTCCTCGCCGGCTGTGCGCTCGTCGCCTCGCTCTACGTCCTCACGAACGTCGGCTACCTGAACGTCCTCGGGTTCGAGGGCGTCGCGCACGCGCCCGACGGGCGCGTCGGTACGGCGGCCGCCGAGCGCCTGCTGCCGGGCGCAGGCGGCGCCGCGATGGCGGCGGCGATCCTCGTCTCGACGTTCGGCTGCGCGAACGGGCTCGTCCTCTCCGGCTCGCGCGTCGTCTGGGCGCTCGCGAAGGACGGGTTCCTCCCGGAGTTCGCCGCGCGGCTGAACGCCGCCGGAGTGCCCGGCGCCGCGCTCGTCCTTCAGGCCGCGTGGGCCGTCTGCCTCGTCCTCTCGGGTACGTACACGGAGCTTCTCCGGTACGTCGTTTCCGTCGAGTTCGTCGTCCTCGTCCTCCTCGTGGCGGCCGTGCCCGTGCTGCGGCGCCGGCGCCCCGGCGCGCCCCGGCCGTACCGCGCGTGGGGGCATCCCGTGACGACAGGCCTGTTCCTCGCCGCGGCCGGCTGCGTCGTCGGCGTCCTCGCCGTCGCGAGCCCGCGCACGACGTGGCCGGGCGTGGGCCTCGTCCTCCTCGGAGTCCCGGTCTATCTTGTTCGCAAGAGGGCGGCGTGAAACAGGCGGGCGAGCGCGCGTGGCTTCTCGAGTGGGCCGGCGACGAGGCCGCGGCGAATGCGAAGGCGCGTGCCGCGGCGGCCGCGGTGCGCGCCGCGGCCGCGCCGGGATTCCTCGACGCCGTGCCGTCGGCGCGCACGTGCCTCGTCCTCGGCGGGCCGGGGTTCGACGCCTCGCCGCTCGCGGCGCTGGAAGCCGATCCGCCCGCGGCGCCTCCCAGTCCCGCTCTGCGCGCGCACGAGATCCGGTTCACGCCGGACGGCGCCGACCTCGACGAGATCGCCTCGCGCTGCGGCCTGACGCCGGCGGAGTTCCTCCGCGCCTTCACGGCGCTCACGTACACGGTGGGCTTCCTCGGGTTCACGCCGGGCTTCGCGTACCTCTACGGCCTGCCGCTCGCTTTTCACCTTCCGCGGCGCCCCGGCCCGCGCCTCGCGGTGCCCGCGGGCAGCATCGCGCTCGCGGGCCCGTACGTCGGGATCTACCCGGGCGCGACGCCGGGCGGCTGGAACCTCCTCGGGACGACGGCGCAGCGCCTCTTCGACCTCCGCGGCGACCCGCCGTTTCTCTTCTCCCCGGGCGACACGGTGAGGTTCATCGCGTGAGGCGCGGCCTCGTCGTCCTCGAGCCGGGGATCCTCTCGACCGTGCAGGATCTGGGGCGGCCGGGCTGGGGCGCGTGGGGCGTGCCGGCGTCGGGCGCTCTCGACGAGGAAGCCCTGCGTCTCGCGAACCGTCTCGTCGGCAACCCGGAGGACGCCGCGGCGCTCGAGATCACGCTCTCGGGCCCGGTCTTCAAGGCGGTGGGCGACGTCCTCCTCGCGGTCGTCGGCGGCCCGTTCGGGCCCGCGCCCGGCGAGGTGATGCCGATCCACGACGGAGGGACGCTCGCGCTGACGGCCGGGCCCGGCGCCGTGCGCGCGGTCGTCGCCGTGGCGGGCGGGATCGACGTCCCGCAGGTCCTCGGCAGCCGCTCGACGTGCGTGTCGGCGCGCTTCGGCGGGTTCCAGGGCCGGCGGCTCCAGAAGGGCGACGTCCTCGCGATCGGCGAGCCGTTCGGGAGGCCGCTTCCGGGCCGTGCGAACGTCCCGCGGCCTCCGGCGGGCGACGTGACCCTTCGGGCGATGCCGGGTCCCCAGGAAGATCTGTTCGACCCCGAGGCGCGCGCCGCGTTCTGGGCGTCCACGTGGCGCGTCCTCCCGGAGTCGAACCGGATGGGAATCCGGCTGCGCGGCGCGTCGCTCGGATTCGTCGAGACGGCGGCGCTCCCTTCCGAGGGAACCGCCCCGGGCGCGGTCCAGATCACCGCGGAAGGGCAGCCGATCGTCCTCCTCGCCGAGCGGCCCACGACGGGCGGCTACCCGAAGATCGCGACGGTGGCCTCGGTCGATCTCGGCCTCCTCGCGAGGACGGCGCCGGGCCGAAACGTGCGCTTTGAGAGAATCTCCGTCGACGAAGCCCGGAGACTCCTCGCGGAACGCGAGACGAGCGGCCGGGCCGGGAGCGCTCGATGACCCTGCACGCCGTCGACTACCGCAAGAAGCCGCGTTTCGCCGTCGACCTGAGTTTCGACGGCGGAGAGGGTTTCGACGACGAGCCGCTCATGGAATACGTCGCGAGCGTGAACATCGCCTGCGGCGGCCACGCGGGCGACGAGCGCTCGATGCGGACGGCCACGCGCCTCGCGCTCCGGCGCTTCGTCGCCATCAACGCGCATCCGTCGTACCAGGATTCGGCCGGCTTCGGCCGCGCGTCGGTCGACGTCTCTCCCGAGGAGCTCGAGCTGTCCCTGACGAGCCAGATCGAGACCCTGCGCAACATCGTTCGGCAGGAGGAGGGCGAGCTCGTGGGCGTCAAGCCGCACGGGGCGCTCTACCACGACGCGGCGCGCCGCGCGGACGTCGCGGCGTGCGTCGCCCGGGCCGCGTACGCGGTGTCCCCGCGCCTCGTCCTCGTCACGTCGCCCGGCTCGAAGCTCCTCGAGGAGGGCGCCGCCCTCGAGATGGTCGTCGCGGTCGAGGGCTTCGCGGACCGTGCGTACCGGCCCGACGGCTCCCTCGTCCCGCGCGACGAGGCCGGCGCCGTCGTGACGGACCCGAAGGCGGCGGTCGTTCAGGCCCTCTCGATCGTCCGCGAGCGGCGCGTGAAGACGACGGACGGGGGCTTTCACGACCTCACCGTCGACACGCTCTGCCTCCACGGCGACACGCCCGGGGCCCGCGACATCGGCCGCGCGGTGCGCGCCGCGCTCCTCAAGGCGGAGGTCGTCGTTCGCCCCCTCCGGGGCTGGAAGCCCCGGGGGCCGGACCCCGGCCCGCCGAAGATGCCGAGCCGGTAAACTACGGCCTCGATGGGGAACGCGGCCGCGCCTCTCACCCCCGCCGTCGTGGCGGAGCACGGCCTCTCGCCGGACGAGTTCGAGCGCATCAAGGCGATCCTCGGCCGCGAGCCCAGCCTCCTCGAGCTCGGGATCTATTCGGCCCTGTGGAGCGAGCACTGCTCTTACAAGTCGTCGCGACCCTTCCTGAAGGAGTTCCCGACGACGGGCCCGCGCGTCCTCCAGGGCCCGGGCGAGAACGCGGGGGCCGTGGACATCGGCGACGGCCTCGCCGTCGTGTTCAAGATGGAGTCCCACAACCACCCGTCGTTCATCGAGCCGTACCAGGGCGCCGCGACCGGCGTGGGCGGGATCCTCCGCGACGTCTTCACGATGGGCGCGCGGCCCGTGGCGATCCTCGACCCGCTCTTCTTCGGAGACCCGGAGGCGCCGCGGATGCGCGATCTCGTGGACGGCGTCGTGCGCGGAATCGGCGGCTACGGAAACTGCATCGGCGTGCCGACCGTCGGCGGGATGACGTTCTTCCACCCCGCCTACAACAAGAACATCCTCGTGAACGCGATGGCCGTCGGCCTCGTCAAGCAGGACCGCATCTTCCGGGCGAAGGCCTCCGGCCCCGGCAACCCCGTTCTCTACGCGGGCTCGAAGACGGGCCGCGACGGGATCCACGGGGCGTCCATGGCCTCGGACGTGTTCGACGACGAGAAGGCGCAGCGGCGGCCCACGGTTCAGGTGGGCGATCCCTTCGTCGAGAAGCTCGTGCTCGAGGCCGTCCTCGAGGTCCTCGAGGGCGACGCGGTCGTCGCGATCCAGGACATGGGCGCCGCGGGCCTCACGTCCTCCACGTTCGAGATGTGCTCGCGCGGCGGCGTCGGGATGCGCCTCGACCTCTCGAAGGTCCCCATGCGCGAGACGGGGATGACGCCCTACGAGCTCATGCTGTCCGAATCGCAGGAACGGATGGTCCTCGTCGTGCGCAAGGGGCGCGAGGCCGAGGTCGCGGCCGTTTTCCGCAAGTGGGGCGTGGACGTCGAGACGATCGGCGTCGTGCAGTCCGAGCGGAAGATGACGCTCCTGTGGAACGGCGAGGTCGCGGCGGACCTCGCGATCGGCCCGCTCGTCGAGGAGGCGCCGGTCTACCAGCGCCCGTTCGCGCTGCCCAAACCGCTGCCCGCGGCGACGCCGGTCTCCCTCGACGGCGCGCCCGCGCCGGAAGCCGCGCTTCTCCGGCTTCTCGCGTCGCCGAACCTCTGCAGCAAGCGCTGGATCTGGGAGCAGTACGACGTGAGCGTCCGCACGAGCACGGTCGCAGGGCCCGGCGGCGACGCCGCCGTCCTGCGCGTGCCCGGGACGGCGAAGGGAATCGCGGCGACGACGGACGTCGCCCCGCGCTACGTCGCGGCGGACCCCGAGACCGGCGCGGCCCACGCGGTCGCCGAGGCGGCGCTGAACCTCGCGTGCGTCGGCGCGCGCCCGCTCGCGGTCACGGACTGCCTGAACTTCGGCAACCCCGAGCGGCCCGAGATCCTGGGGCAGTTCGTCGCGTCCATCCGCGGCCTCGCGAAGGCCTGTCGCGCGTTCGAGACGCCCGTCGTCTCGGGCAACGTGTCGCTCTACAACGAGACGGACGGCGTCTCGATTCTTCCGACTCCGACGGTCGGGATGGTCGGCCTCCTCGAGGACGTCTCGACCGCCCTCGGCGCGCGCTTCGTCCGCGAAAAGGACCTCGTGGCCCTCCTCGGGACGACCCGGGACGAGATGGGCGCGGGCGAATACCTCGCCACGGTCCTCGGGCGCGACGAGGGCCCGTGCCCGTCGCTCGACCTCGCGTCGGTCCGGGCGGTCGTGAACCTCCTCGTCGAGGTCGCCGGCGACGGCATGATCTCCTCGGCCCACGACCTCTCGTCGGGCGGTCTCGCCGTCGCGCTCGCCGAGGCTTCGGCCGGCGGCCTCGGCGCGGTCGTCAACGTCGGCATGCCCCTGTCTTCCACGCGCGCGCTCTTCGCGGAATCCGCCGGGCGCGCGCTCGTCTCGTTCCCGCCCGGGCGCGAGCGCAACCTGGTGGACGCGGCGCGCCGGCACGGCGTCGCCGTCTCACTCCTCGGCCGCGTCGTCCCCGGACGTCTCACCGTCACCGTCAACGGCGAGCCCGCGATCGACCTGCCCGTGTCCCGTCTCGCCACGGCCTCGGAAGAGGCCTTCGTCAAGCTCGTGGAGGTCCGTTCGTGAACAAGCTCCTCGCCGTCTCCTCCGTCCTCTTCTTCGCCGCCGCCGCGCCCGCCGCGGACCTGAAGATCGGCGCCCCCGCGCCCGACTTCACGCTCCCGTCCGCGTCGGACGGGAAGATGGTGGCGCTGAAGGACCTGCTCGCGAAGAACAAGGCCGTCGCGGTCATCTTCGTCGCGACGAAGTGCCCGGTCTCGAATGCCTACAACGGCCGCATGGCCGCGCTCGGGAGGGACTACGCCGCGAGGGGGATCGCCGTCGTCGGAATCAACTCCAACAAGACGGAGCCCGCCGCGGAAGTGGCCGCGCACGCGAAGGAGCACGGGTTCGCCTTCCCGGTCGTGAAGGACGACGGAAACAAGGTCGCGGACGCCTACCGCGCGCAGAAGACCCCCGAGGTGTTCGTGATCTCGCCGAAGGGCGACCTCCTGTACCACGGGCGTATCGACGAGTCGCAGGACGATCCGAGGGGCGTGAAGTCCCCCGACCTGCGCAACGCGCTCGAGGCGATCCTCGCGGGCAAGCCCGTGCCCGCGGCCGAGACGAAGGCGTTCGGGTGCACGATCAAGCGGGTGTGAGGCGCTCCGCGCGCCTCCGGGCGGCCCTGGCGGCGGCGGCGCTGGCCTGCGCGGCGCGAACGGCTTCGGCCGAGCCCGTCAAGCTCGTCAAGCCCGAGCAGTACAAGGCGCGCATCGTCGCGCCGAAGAAAGGGCGCGTCCTGCTCGTGAACTTCTGGGCGACGTGGTGCGACCCGTGCCGCGAGGAGATGCCTGCACTCGTCGCCGCGGCGAAGAAGTTCCCCGCGAAGGACCTCGCCGTCGTCCTCGTTTCGGTCGACTCCCTCAAGGCGACGCCGGCCGTCGAGAAGTACCTCGCGAAGGAAAAGGTTCCGTTCGTCTGCTGGCAGGTCAAGAGCCACGATCCGCAGACCTTCGTCGACGCGGTGGACCGGGACGGCTGGAACGGAGCGGTCCCGTACACGCTCGTCTACTCCCGCTCGGGAGCGCTCGTCGCGAAGCTCGCCGGTCCGCAGTCGGAACAGGCGTTCGGCGACGCGGTCAAGAAGGCGCTCGCCGGGGGCACTTGAGGGCCTCGCCGGCCGTGCGGGCCCGGCGGCGCCCGCGCTGGGACGCGCTCTTCATCGACCGCGACGGAACGCTCATCGTCGAGCGCGGCTACCTGAAGAGCCCGCGCGGCGTCCGTCTCTCGCGCGGTGCGGCCCGGCGCCTCAGGACGTTCACGGACGAAGGCACGCTCCTCTTCGTCGTCACGAACCAGTCGGGACTCGCCCGCGGCGTCCTGACGCGGGACGAAGTCGACGCCGTGAACGCGGAGGTCGTCCGGCGGCTCGCGGCCCGCGGCGTTCCCGTGGCCGGCGTCCTCGTCTGCCCGCACTTTCCCGAAGGCGTGGTGCCGGAGCTTTCGATCCGCTGCCGGTGTCGCAAGCCCGGCACGCTCCTCCACGCGCGGGCGCTCGCCGCGCACGGGCTTTCGGCGCGGCGCTCGGCCGTCGTCGGCGACAAATGGGACGACGTCGGAGCCGGCGTCGCGCTCGGGGCGGCGCAGGCCCACGTCCTCACGGGGCACGGCCGGGAGCACCGCGCGAAGGTCGTGGAGCGCGCGCCGGATGCGATACTGGCGGCCTCGCTGGCCGGTGCGCTCGACCAGCTTCACCGGAGGAAACCGCCGTGACACCCCGGGAAATCGCCGTTCTGGCCGCGGCCTCGCCCAGCGTCACGGTCGCCGTGGCGGGCGACCTCATGCTCGACGAGACGTGGATCGGCAGCGTCGAGCGCGTCGCCCCGGAAGCGCCCGTTCCGCTCCTGGCCCTCGCGTCCATGAGCCGGCGCGCGGGCGGGGCGGGAAACGTGGTCGAGAACCTCGCGTCGCTCGGCGCGCGCGCCGTCACGCTCGGCGCCGTCGGCCCGGGCGAGGAGGGCGCGTGGCTCGCGCGGCGCCTCACGACGCTTCCCGGCGCGTCGGGCACCGTCGTCGTCGATGCGCGGCGGACGACGCCCGTGAAGCGCCGCATGGTCTCCGAGGGCCGCCAGATGCTCCGCGTGGACGAGGAGCTGCCGGCGGGCCTCTCGGCGTCCGCAGAGGCCGCGCTCGTCGCGGCGGCCCGGGCGTCGGTCGCCGCGGCGGACGTCCTCCTCGTGTCGGACTACGCGAAGGGCACGCTGACGCCCGCCGTGATGTCCGCCCTCTTCGAGGCCGCGCGCGCGAAGGGAATCCCGGCACTCGTCGACCCGAAGGGGAGGGACTACGTGCGCTACCGCGGCGCCACGGTCGTGACGCCGAACCGCAGGGAGCTCGAGACCGTCACGGGCGAGACCGCGCGCGACCTTCCCGCCGTCGCACGCCTCGGCGCGAAGCTCCGCGACGAGCTCGGCCTCGAGGCGCTCCTCGTGAAGCTCTCGGAGGAGGGAATGTTGCTCCTGGCCCGCGGGCAGGAGCCGCGCCGGATCGCGGCGCGGGCACGCGAGGTGTTCGACGTGACGGGCGCGGGGGACACGGTTCTCGCGACGCTCGGCGTCGCGCTCGGCTGCGGGCTCGACCTCTTCGGGGCCGCGGAGGTCGCGAACCGCGCCGCCGGCTGCGCGGTCGCGCGCGTCGGGACGGCGCCCGTCCACTGGGCCGACCTCCTCGAGGGCCTCGTCGCCTCGCCGCACGAGAAAGTGCTCGGGCGCGCGCACGTGGCGTCCGTTTCGGCCGTGCTCCGTCGGGCGCACAAGCGCGTCGTCTTCACGAACGGCTGCTTCGACCTGCTCCATCCGGGGCACGTCAGGCTCCTCGCGGAGGCGCGCGCGCACGGTGACGTCCTCGTCGTCGGCATCAACAGCGACGCCTCCGTGAAGAGGCTCAAGGGCGAGGGGAGGCCCATCCTCTCGGAGTCCGACCGCGCCCAGGTCCTCGGCGGCCTCGACGCCGTGGACTTCGTGGTCGTCTTCGACGAGGACACGCCGCAGTCCCTCATCGAGGAGATCCGGCCGCAGGTTCTCGTGAAAGGCGGCGACTACGTGGAAGGGACGGTCGTCGGCGCGCCGTTCGTCAGGTCGACGGGCGGGAGCGTCGTCCTCGTCCCGCTCGTGGAAGGCCGTTCGACCTCGTCGATGGTCGCGCGGATGAAGGGAGACGCCTGATGCGCGCGTACTTCGCGGACCTTGCGGCCCTGGCATCGGGCGCCGAGGCCTCGATCGGCGCCGGCGTCGCGAAGGCGTCCCGGCTCGTCGCGGACGCGGCGCTCGCCGGGAAGACGACGTTCGCGTTCGGCAACGGCGGCAGCGCCACGCAGGCGCAGCACTTCGCGGCCGAGCTCGTCGTGCGCTACAAGGACGACCGGCCCGCGCTTCCCGCGATCGCGCTCGTCTCGGACATCGCGATCCTGACCGCCTGCACGAACGACTACGACTACTCCGTCGTGTTCTCGCGCCAGATCGAGGCGCTCGCGAAGGCGGGCGACGTGGCCGTGGGCCTCACGACGTCCGGGAGGAGCCCGAACGTCCTCAAGGCTCTCGCCGCCGCGAGGGCGCGCGGCCTGTCGACCGTTTTCCTCACGGGAGAGAAGGGCCGTGCGGAGGCCGCAAACTGGGACGTCGGCATCGTCGTGCCCTCGACCGAAACGGCCCACGTGCAGGAGCTGCACCTCGCCGCGCTCCACCTGATGTGCCGTTTCGTGGACGAGGAGCGGGCCCGACGCGCCTGACGTGGGCGGACGCGCGGCGGCCGTCCTGAAGGCGGCGGCGATCGCCCTCGTCGCACTGTTCGCCGTCGACCGGTTCCTGCCCGGCGTCCCGCTCGCGCTCCTGTCTTCCGAGGGCGCCCCGCTCCCGAACGCGCTCAAGGAGCCCGTGCAGGCCGAGGCGGGCCGGGAACAGTTTTCCGAGACGCGGGGGCGGCGGACGTTCCGGATCACGCCGCGGGCCGCGTACGACGTCGCGGCGCGCGTGGGTGCGACGGAGCGCTACCGATGGGGCGCGTCGGGCGCGCTCATCCCGTGGGACTTCGTCCTGACCTGGGGCGCCGCCACACGGGAGCCTGCCTGGTCGCGCATCTCGTACCTGCAGACGGGGCGGTTCTACAACTGGCGCTGCGACGACTCGCTGGATCCGTCGTACGTCTCGTCGCACACGGCGAACACGCATCTCATTCCGGCGAGCAGCCGCATCGCGTCGGCGCTCGCGCACGTGAGGCGCGGCGACGTCGTGCGGCTGGAGGGCGATCTCGTGGACGTGGACGGCCCGGACGGCTTCCTCTGGAAGACGAGCCTCACGCGGACCGACACGGGTCCGGGCGCCTGCGAGACGCTCTACGTGCGCGCGGTGACGATCGGGACGCGCCGCTACCGCTAGGACAGGACCGACTCCGCCGCGGCGAGGACGTCGGACGGCGCCACGGCTGCCATGCATGCATGGTCGATCGGGCAGACCGCCCATCCGCACGGCGCGCACGGAGTCCGCCGCCGCACGAGAGCGAGCCGGACGGGCCTGCCGTCGGCGCGCGGCCCGTCCCACGGGCGCGTCGCGTCGGGATCGGTCGGGCCGAACACCACGACGGAGGGAGTCCCGGCCGCGCTCGCGAGGTGCGCGAGGCCCGAGTCGTTTCCGACGAAGAGGCGCGCGGACGCGAGGACGCCGAGAGCCTCGGGGAGCGTCGTCGTTCCCGAGAGGTCGACGGCGCGCGCCGTCCGGGTGAACGCCGCCGCCTCCGCGTTGACGCTCTTCTCGCCCGCGCTCCCGAGCAGGACGACGGGAAGCCCGCGGGAGGACAGGCCGTCAAAGACCGCAGCGAAACGCGCGAGGTCCCAGCGCTTGGCCGCGTGCGCGAACGAGGCCACGTGTGCGGCGACGAAGGGTCCGGCGACCCCGGCCTCGGCGAGGCGATTGCGGGCCGCCTGGAGGACGGCCTTCGGCGCGTCCCACGAGACGTCCGGAGCCGCGGGAACCGATGCCCCCGCGGCCTCGGCGAGGCGCAGGTGCTTCCAGACCTGGTGCTCGCCGGCCGCGAGGTCCAGCCGGACGGCGCGCGTGAGCAGCGGGCCGCGGCCCTCGCCCCGGTACCCGATGCGCTCGGGGACGCCTGCGCGCGCGAGGACGAGCGCGGTCGAAAAGCTCGTCGGGAGAACGACGGCCCGATCGAAGCCGGCCTCGCGCACCTCGTCCGCGAGCCGCGCGCGTCCCGCGCTTCCCTCGTGGCGCCCGGAGGCGTCGTCGACGAGGACGTCGTCGACCTCTTCGGCGAGGCGGTACAGCTCCGCGACCCACGGGCGCGCGAGGACCGCGAGCCGTCCCGAAGGGTCCGCGGCCTTGAGCGCGCGAAGCGCGGGGCGCGACATGACGACGTCGCCGACCCAGTTCGTCGCGCGCACGAGCGTCTTCACGGCGTCTCTCCCAGGGTCCGGAGGAGCTCGGCCTCGACCCGCGCGACCGTCTTCTCGATCCTCCGCTCGGCGGCGGCGGCGCGCCCGGCCTCGACGAGGCGCGCCCGGCGCGCCGCGTCGAGGAGGATGCCGCGCACGGCCTCCTCCCAGGCGGAGAGCTCGAGCGTCGGCACGAGGACGCCCGCGGCGCCGTCCGCGACCATCTCGCGCGAACCTCCGACGTCGTGCCCGACGACCGGGCATCCGGCCGCCATCGCTTCGACGAGGACGAGCGGTCCGCCCTCGCTCGCCGAGGGCAGGAGCATGAGATGGCTCGCCGCGAAGCGCTCTCCTGCGTCCTCCACCTGGCCCGCGAACGTGCAGCGGTCCGCGACGCCGCGGGACGCGGCGAGCGCTTCGACGCCGGCGCGCGCGGGTCCGGCGCCGAGGAAGAGCGCGTGGGCGTCGATCCCTCCCGCGGCGAGCCGTGCGAGCGTCTCGACGACGACGTCCTGACCCTTGAGCCCGTCGAACGCGCCCGCGTGGACGAGCCGGAACGGCGGAGGCGGAGGCGCGACGTTCTCCCGGAACGCGGCGGGGGGAAGCCCGTCGGGGACGAGGGCGATCTTCCCGGACGGAATGCCGGCGTCTCCGAGGGAGGCCGCGACGGCGTGGGAGACGGCGAGGTACCGGGCGGCCGCGCGGTATTTGAGGCGCGAGATCGGGCTCCGTCCCGGTGCGAAGACGACGCGGCGGTGGACGACGAGGGGCGCATCCGCCGCGGCGCGGCCGAACACCGCGGCGCCGTGGCCGCGCGCGTCTCCGGCGTAGACGATTTCGGGCCGGAAGGTCCGCGCCGCGCGCGCGACCGCGAGGAGAAGCGCCGGAGACGCCTCCGGGCCGGCGGGCACTTCGACCGTGTCGAGGCCGCGTGCGCGGGCTTCGGACGCCAGGGGACTCCCGCGGCGGGCGAGAAGGCGGACGGAGTGGCCGCGCGCAGCGAGGCCGGCCAGGACGAGCGCGGTCTGGCGCTGCCCCCCGCGCATTCCGGGCCCGAGATCCAGCGCCAGCAGCCTCACGGCGGACGAGGATAGCGCCTGTTAATGTCCGCGCCGTGCGCGCGCCGCTCTCGGTCGTGATCCTGACGAAGAACGAGGAGGATCGCCTGCCGGCGGCCCTCGCCTCGGTGGCCTTCGCGGACGAGGTCGTCGTCGCCGACACGGGTTCGACGGACGCCACCGAGGAGCGGGCGCGTCTCGCGGGCGCGCGTTTCGTCCGCATCGGCTGGGACGGCTTCGTGGGGTCGCGAAACAAGGCGCTCGCGCTCGCGCGTCACGACTGGGTCCTCGTCCTCGATGCCGACGAGCGCGTCCCGGAAGCGCTTCGACGGGAGATCCTCGCGGCCCTCGACGACGCCGACCCCGCCGTGGCGGGTTGGCGCATGCCGCGTCTGTCCCATTTTCTCGGGCGTCCGATCCGGCACGGCAGCTGGTACCCGGATTACAAGCTCCGTCTCGGGCGGCGGTCCCGCGGGCTTCGCGCCGAGGGCGGACGCGTCCACGAGGCGCTCGCGGTCGACGGAAGCGTCGAGCGGCTCGCCACGCCGCTCATCCACCATCCGTACCGCGACCTTTCGGACGCGCTCCGGAAGGCGTCTCGCTACGCGCAGCTCGGCGCCGAGGACCGTTACGACCGGGGAGCGCGCGGCAGCGCGGCGGGCCTCTTTCTCCGGCCGGCGTTCGAATTCTTCCGGTTTCTCGTCTTCAAGCGGGGATTCCTGGACGGCTCCGTCGGCTGGTCGGTTGCCTTCCTCCATGCGTCGTCGTACTTTCTGCGCGCCGCGTTTCTGCTCGAGATCCAGCGACGCCCCGAAACGGGAAAGCATCCCGGCCGACCGAAGGAGGAATCATGAACGTCAACTTCCGCCGCGCGCTGGGCGGGACGCTCGCCGTCGCGCTCGTCTCCGCAGGCCTTCTCTCGGGCTGCTCGAAGAAGGGGTCCCTGGAAAAGGCCGGCGCGGCCGCCGACAAGGCGATCGAGAAGGCCAAGGACGCGGCGGCCGAGACCGCCAAGTCGTACGGCGCCGCTGCCGAGAAGGCCGCCGACAAGGCCGTCGTCGCCACGAAGGAAGCGGCCGAAAAGGCCGCCGCCGCAACGAAGGAAGCGGCCGCGAGCGCGGCGAAGGCCACGAGCACCGCCGTCGCGCCCGTCGCCAAGCACTAGGGCCGCCCGCCGCGTGGCGGACTCCCTCGGGAAGATCGCACGGGAGATCGCCGCCTGCCGCGCCTGCCCTCGCCTCGTCGCGTGGCGCGAGGCCGCGGCCGGGAACCCGCCCCGGCGCTTCCGGGGACAGCGCTACTGGGCCCGTCCGGTGCCGGGCTTCGGCGACCCCGGGGCGCGTCTCCTCGTGGTCGGACTCGCGCCCGCCGCGCACGGAGGCAACCGGACGGGCCGCGTCTTCACGGGCGACGCCTCCGGCGATTTCCTGTTCGCCGCGCTCCACAGGGCGAACTTCGCGAACCAGGCGGTTTCCGTTTCGCGGGAGGACGGCCTCGAGCTGACGGGAGCGTACGTTGCGGCCGCGGCGCGCTGCGCCCCGCCGGACAACAAGCCGACACCGGCAGAGTTCGCGCGCTGCCTCCCGTTCCTCGCCCGCGAGATCGCCCAGCTCCCCGAGCTGAGGGTCGTCCTCGCACTCGGTGCGCACGGCTGGAGGGCCGCGATCGAGGCGCTGGCCGCGAACGGCGCCCCGCGCCCGAAGCCCCTCCCGAGATTCGCCCACGGCGCGGAAGCGCAAGTCGGCGGCGTGCGCCTAATCGCCTCGTACCACGTCAGCCAGCAGAACACCTTTACGGGGCGCCTGACGCCGAAGATGCTGGATGTGGTCCTGAGGAGAACGAGAGAGATTTCCTAGAGAGTTGGGTGCGGGGGCGGTTCGGAGCCGGTTCGCGAGGCCCGTAGGCGGGCCATGGCGTCGTCCCATTCACCTTCTAAGAAACACGTCCATTCCCGGTGCGTATCAGCCACCATGAAACAGAACCTGCGTACCCTCGCGCTCGCGGCAGCCGCCGCGCTCGTCACCGTTTGGGCGGGTCCCGCCCTCGCCCAGCCGCATCACCTCCCCGCGAGCGGGGACAACCAGCGGGCCTCGGTCACCCAGCAGATCGGGCCCGTCGACGTCACGATCTCGTACGGAAGTCCGCGCGTCGTCCTCAGGGGGAACGACCGCCGCGGCAAGATCTGGGGGGCGCTCGTCCCCTACGGGATGACCGAGCTGGACTTCAACGACTGCAAGTCGTGCCCGTGGCGCGCCGGCGCCAACGAGGGCACGGTCTTCACGACCACGGGGGAGATCAAGGTGCAGGGCAAGTCGCTCCCGGCCGGCTCCTACGGCCTCTTCGCGATCACGGGACCGGAGGAGTGGACGTTCATCTTCTCGAAGAACACGACGTCTTGGGGCGCGTACTGGTACGACCCGAAGGAAGACGTCCTCAGGGTCACGACGAAGCCCGCGAAGAGCGAGTACCACGAGTGGCTCACGTACGAGTTCACGGAGCGCGAACCCGCGAAGGCGACCGTCGCCCTGAAGTGGGAGGACCTGCAGGTCCCGCTCGCTCTGACGGTCGACGACGCGCCGGCGCGCTGGGTCGCGAAGATGAAGGACGCGCTCCGCGGATACACGGGCTTCACGTGGCAGAACTGGCAGCAGGCCGCGGATTACTGCCTCAAGAACAAGATCGCGCTCCCCGAGGCGCTCGACTGGGCGCAGCGGGCGGCCGGGCCGAACTTCGGCGGCGAGAACCAGCTCCCCGCGCAGATGACGCTCGCCAGAGCCCTCGCCGCGAACGGCAAGGAGGCGGAGGCCGCGAAGGTCTGGGACAAGGCCGTGAACCTGCCGGGCGCCACGCCGATCCAGATCCACGTGGTCGGACGCACGCTCCTCACGGAGGGGAAGACCGACCAGGCGATGAAGGTCTTCCAGCTGAACGCGAAGCGCTACCCGAACCAGTGGCCCGTCCACGTCGGCCTCATGCGCGGCTACGCGGCGGCGGGCGACGCAAAGAAGGCTCTCGCGGAGGCCCGCCTCGCGCTTCCGCAGGCGCCGGACCCGGGCAACAAGAAGGGACTCGAGGACGCGATCGCGAAGCTCGAGAAGGGCGACACGAAGATCAACTGAACTCGGGGCGCCGGCGGCAGGCACCGCCGGCGCCGTTTCCATTAGACTCCCTGCGTGGCGGGGGCCTTCCGGGACGAAGCGCTGGACAAGTTCCGCGACGAGTGCGGCGTTTTCGGCATCTTCGGCCACCCGGACGCCGCGAACCTGACGTACCTCGGCCTCTACGCGATGCAGCACCGTGGGCAGGAGTCCGCGGGAATCGTGACGTGGACGGGCCAGCGCATGGCCGTCGAGAAGCAGATGGGCTACGTGGCGGACATTTTCGACGAGGCGCGTCTCGCGCGCCTGCCCGGGCACTCGGCGATCGGCCACGTCCGCTACTCGACGACGGGCGAGTCGCGCCTCGAGAACGCCCAGCCGATCGTCTACAACACGAACAAGGGCCCGCTCGCGATCGGCCACAACGGGAACCTCGTGAACGCCGAAGAGATCAAGCGCGAGCTCGAGCAGGAAGGCTCGATCTTCACGACGTCGTCGGACACGGAGGTCTTCCTCCATCTCATGGCGCGCTCGCGGCGCGAGGACGTCGTCGGCGCGCTGCGCGAGGCGCTCGCGCGCGTCCGCGGGGCCTACTCGATCGTCCTCCTCGCGAAGGACCGCGTCCTCGCGGCCCGCGACCCGCAGGGGATCCGCCCGCTCACGATGGGCCGGCTCCGGGTGCCGGGGCAGCCGGATGCGACCGTCGTCGCCTCGGAGACGTGCGCGTTCGACCTCATCGACGCCGAGCCGCTGCGCGACGTCGAACCCGGCGAGATCGTCGTCTTCGACGCCGGGGGCACGGCCTCGGCTTCCTTCGCGATGGGCCAGCGGACCGCCTTCTGCGTCTTCGAGCACGTCTACTTCGCGCGGCCCGACTCGTCCACCTTCGGCAAATCGGTCGCGGAGTCGCGGCGCGTCTTCGGCCAGCGGCTCGCCCGCGAGCACCCGGTGCCGGCCGACGTCGTCGTGCCGGTGCCGGACTCCGGGATGTTCGCGGCGCTCGGATTCGCCGAGGAGAGCGGGATCCGGTACGGAATGGGCCTCGTCCGGAACCACTACGTGGGCCGCACGTTCATCGAGCCGAAGCAGTCCATCCGCAACTTCGGCGTGAAGGTGAAGCTGAACGCCGTCCGCTCGGTCGTCGGCGGCAAGCGCGTGGTCCTCGTGGACGATTCGATCGTGCGCGGGACGACGTCGAAGAAGCTCGTCCGGATGCTCAAGGCCGCGGGCGCGAGCGAGGTCCACATGCGGATCTCGTCGCCGCCCACCGTGAACCCCTGCCATTACGGGATCGACACGCCCCGCCGCAAGGAGCTCATCGCGTCGGCGAAGAGCCTCGACGAGATCCGGGCGTTCATCGAGGCCGACTCCCTCGGTTACCTGAGCCTCGAGGGCATGCTCGCGGCCTTCGGACACGGCGACCACGAGACGTGCTCGGCCTGCTTCTCGGGCCGGTATCCGGTGCCGCTCCGCGCGCCCGACCCGCAGGCCACGCTCTTCCCGGCGGACGAGGCCTCCGAGAGCGCGGGAGACGAGGCCCCGGTTCCGGCGCCCGCCCCGCGGCCCTGAGCGCGTGAGCACGGGCGAGCTCGACTTCACGGGCGACGGCGGCGGGGCGAGGCTGCGCCTTCGCGTCTCGGCGGGCGCCTCGCGCTCGCGCGTCCTCGGCGTGCACGGAGGCGCCCTGAAGCTCTCGGTCAAGGCACCGCCGGAGCGGGGCAAGGCGAACCGCGAGGTGCTCGCCCTCGTGGCGGACGTGTTCGGCCTCCCGCCGTCGGACGTGACGCTCGTCGCGGGGGAGACGGCGCCCGACAAGGTCGTCCGGCTGCCGATTCCACCGGACGAGGCGGCCCGGCGGTGGACCGTCGCGGCCGGCCGCGGGCGGGTTTAGGGTTTCGACTCGCCGCCGGGAAACCGGCGGTTTTCCCTTGACTTTTATTTAGTAATTACTAAATTAAATGCGTGGACGCCATGAACGCCACCCTCGCCGCTCTCGGGACGCCGCGTCGCCGCGAGATCCTGCGTCTCGTCTGGGAGGAAGAGAGGAGCGCGGGGGCGATCCACGGGGCGCTCCCGGACGTCACCTTCGGCGCGGTGTCGCAGCACCTCCGCGTCCTCAGGGACGCGGGCCTGGTCGCGTGCCGGGTCGAGGGCCGCCGCCGCTACTACCGCGCCCGCCGCCGCGCGCTCGGCCCGTTCGGCAGCGCGCTCGAGGCCCAGTGGGCCGGCGCGCTCGACCGCCTGAAGCTTCTCGCCGAGCTCGAGGAGGCCCGCCGCGGCCCTCGGGCCGGGTTCCGCGCCCACAGGAGACGACGATGAACCCCACCGCGCACCCCCTCGAGAGCACCGTCGAACGGACCATTCTCATCCTCGCCTCGCGCGACACGGTGTTCCGTTACTTCACCGACTCCGAACGCTTCGCCGCATGGTGGGGCGCCGGGTCCACGATCGAGGGCCGGGTCGGCGGTGCGATGCGGATCCGCTATCCGAACGGCGAGACGGCTTCGGGAGAGGTTCTCGAGATCGTGCCGGGAGAGTTCATCGCGTTCAGCTACGGCTACGACACGCCGGGAAAGCCGATCCCGCCGGGAGGATCGCGCGTGACGGTCGCGCTCCAGAGCCGCCGCGGGGGAACGCTCGTGACGCTGCGCCACGAGGTTTCCGACACGAGGACGCGCGACGCCCACGTTGCCGGCTGGAGACACCAGATGGCCGTGTTCTCGACGGTCGTGGCGGCCGAGCAGCACGCGGGCCTCGCCGGCGTCCTCGACCGCTGGTTCGCGGCATGGAACGCCCGGACCCCGGAGGATCTCTCGGCGGCCCTGGGCGCCTCGGTCACGGACGACGTCGAGTTCCGCGACGCCTTCGGCGCACTCTTCTCGCGCGAAGAGCTGGCCGCGCACCTCGCTCTCGTCCCCATCTACATGCCCGGATTGACGATGAAGCGCGCCGGTGAACCACGGCAATGCCAGGGCTGGGGCCTCGTGGACTGGGTGGCGGAAGGGCCGGACGGGTC
>JBGASW010000002.1:415000-874979 GCA_044229475.1 Thermoanaerobaculia bacterium
CGCCGGACGTCTCGACCGCTCCGTGGAGCGCGGGGGTCAGCGACCGCGCGGGCGTCTTCGGCGTCGAAAGCGCGAGATTCGCGGTAACGCGGCCCTCGTCGAACGAGAGCCAGCGCGGCGGATGGAGCGTGCCGTCCGCCCGGCGCGCGGCCACGAAACACTCTTCGAAAAGCGTCCCGAGCATCGTGGCGTCGTCGAGCCCCGCCCCCTGCACGGGATAAGTCTGGCCGTCGGATTCGCCGGCCGGCGGCTCGCCGCCGTAGACGGCCTCGAGGGCCGCCTTGACCGCGTCGCCGTAGAGCTCGTCGCGGGTCTTCGCGGCGAGCGCGATCGTGAGTCCGGAGGGCGTCTCGGAGATTCCGTACGTCACGTCTTCGATCCTCCTCGGTCCGAACGAAGATCTTAACCGGCTGCTAGTCTCGGCGGCGATGATGCCGCTTGCTCAGCGTCTCGCGGAGCGCATCCGCGCCGGGGGCCCGCTCCGCTTCGACGCGTTCCAGGAAGCGGCCCTCTACGACGCCGAGGGGGGCTACTACGAGCGCGGGGGGCGTGTCGGGCGCTCCGGCGACTTCGTGACCGGTCCCTCGTGGCATCCGGCCTTCGGGCGGACGATCGCGAGGATCGCGCGGCGGCTTCGGGAAGAGGGAAAGAGAAGAGAAGAAGAGAAGATTTCTTCGAAAGGGGAAGAGGGGCTTCCGTCGGCGACACGCGCGGCGACGGATGTCGTGGATGTTGGAGCCGGGGAGGGCGAGCTGCTCGCGGCCGCGGATTCTGCGCTTCAGGAGTGGGGGATCCGCGACCAGTTTCGCTTCGTGGGCGTCGAACGCTCCGCGGCCCGGCGCGCGAAGGCCGCGGAGATTTGCCCCGGAGCCACCTGGCTTTCTGCACTCGAAGAAATCCCGTCTTCTTCTCTCTCTGGATTGGTTGTCGCCTACGAGCTGTTCGATGCGCTGCCGGTGAGGGCGCTTTTCTTCGAAGGTGAAAAGCTGCTGGAGCGCGTCGTGACGCTGGCGCCCGGCGGCGAGGGCTTCGCGTGGGGCCTTGCGGATTGCAGCGACGGCACCGAATTGCTCGAACGGTTCCGAGAGAGGGGCATTCACCTTCAGAGGAATCAACTGCTCGAGGTGCGCGCCGGCGCGGCAGGCCTCGCTTCGGCCCTTGCTTCGCGTCTCTTGTCCGGCATCATTCTCGTCTTCGACTACGGCGCGCCGGCGCGCGCTCTCTATTCGGCGGCGCGCGCGAACGGGACGCTCGAGGCGTTCGTCTCCCACGCCGTCACGCGCGACGTTCTCACGGACCCCGGGTCGCGAGACCTGACGGCGTGGGTCGACTTTTCGGAGCTGGCCGACGCGTTCGCCGCAGCCGGGCTCTCCGTCGAGGGACCGGTCAGCCAGTCGCGCGTCCTCGCGGCGGGAGGGATCTTCGAGGAGCTCACGGTGGACCCGGACGCGCCGCTCGACGCGGCGCGGGAGGCGGACCGCCGGGCCGCCGGCGCTCTCGTCCAGCCCGGGGGAATGGGCGAGTCGATCCGGGTCCTGAGCGCGTCCCGCGGGTCTGCGCTGGGCTCGGCCCTTGCGTCCTGGACGCGCCCGGCGTGATGCCATTGCATCGTTTGACTTCGCCGGGGTCGGCACAGAGAATCCCCCTCGTCTTGTTCGAACCCGGGCGGCGCGCAGGCGCGGGCGGACCGCGAGGGGTGTGCTCATGAACCCGTCCAATCCGTCCATGGCGTCTTACCTGCCCATCCTGTACTTCGCCATCATGGCGGCGATCGTCCCGGTCGCGGGCCTCGCGGCGATGTCGCTCCTGAGGCCGAAGAACCCGAACCCGACGAAGCTCTCGCCGTACGAGTGCGGCGTCGCGTCCCCGACGGAGGCGTTCGACCACCGCTTCTCGGTCCGCTACTACCTGATCGCGGTCCTCTTCGTCGTGTTCGACGTCGAGACGATCTTCCTGTTCCCGTGGGCGGTCATGTACCACAAGCTGAAGCTGTTCGGCCTCGTGGAAATGCTCGTCTTTCTCGTGATCCTCGTCGTGGGATACGTCTACGCGTGGCGGAGGGGAGCGCTTTCGTGGGCCTGATCGAGAACGCGTTCCCGGACAACGTCCTCACGACCACGGTCGACGCCCTGATCGGCTGGGGCCGCAAGAACTCTCTCTGGCCGATGCAGTTCGGCCTCGCGTGCTGCGCGATCGAGATGATGGCCGTCGTCGACAGCCGCCACGACATGGCGCGTTTCGGCGCCGAGGTCTTTCGCGGCTCTCCACGGCAGTGCGACATGATGCTCGTCGCGGGCACCGTCACCGAGAAGATGGCGCCGATCATCAAGCGCCTCTACGACCAGATGGCCGACCCGAAGTGGGTCATCGCGATGGGCTCGTGCGCGACGTGTGGAGGCCCGTACCGGAGCTATGCGGTCACGCAGGGCGTCGACCGGATCATCCCCGTGGACGTCTACGTCCCCGGCTGCCCGCCGCGGCCCGAGGCCCTTCTCTACGGCCTGATGGAGCTCCAGAAGAAGATCCAGAAGATGCGCGTGCTCCGGCGCGCTCCCGAGGAGCTCGCCGTTGGCTGACGAACCGAAGGACGCCCCGGCCACGCCGCCCGCCGGAGACGCTCCCAAGCCCGCATCCGACGCGGCGAAGCCCGCCGCACCCGCACCCGCCCCCGCCGCCGCGGGCGGCGCCGCTCCCGCGGCCGCGGCCGCCCCGAAGCCGGCCGCTCCCCCGAAGGCGCCCGTGCCCGCGCCCGTCGACGCGATGGGGGAGCCGCTCGTCGTCGCCCTTGCCGCGGCCGTGCCCGGCTCGGTCCTCGGCGCGAAGAAGATGGTCGGCCAGACGACGATCGAGGTCGCGCCCGACAAGCTCGTCGAAGCCTGCCGGCACCTCAAGGACAAGGAAACGTACACGTTCCTCGTGGACCAGACGGCCGTGGACTGGAAGGAGCGCGCCCCGCGCTTCGACGTCGTCTACTGGCTGCATTCGTTCGACCGCGGCAACGCGCGCGTGCGGCTCAAGGTCGGCGTCGCCGACGGCGCGGCCTGCCCGACCGTGAGTGGCGTCTGGGAGACGGCGAATTGGATGGAGCGCGAGGTGTTCGACCTCTTCGGCATCTCGTTCGAGGGCCACCCCGACCTCCGACGGATCCTCACGTGGGACGGCTTCCAGGGCCATCCGCTCCGCAAGGACTTCCCCGTCGAGGGCATCGACACGGGCGCCGCGATCTACCCGGACCGCTACCCCGAGGGCGGCGGCCCTGCGCCCGACGACAAGAACAGGAAGACGGTCTCGTGAGCGAGCTCGTCGGAACCGCCGGCGCCGTCCCCGAATCGGACGAGACGATGCTCGGGCTCCGCGAGATGGAGCTCAACTTCGGGCCGCAGCACCCGTCCACGCACGGCGTCCTCCGGATCGTCCTGAAGGTGGACGGCGAGCGGATCGTCTCGGCGCGCCCGGACGTCGGCTACCTCCACCGCGGCACCGAGAAGCTCTTCGAGACCGAGACGTACCCCATGGTCATCCCGCACACGGACCGTATGGACTACGTCGCAGCGGCGACGAACAACCACGCGTACGTGCTGGCCGTGGAGAAGCTCCTGGGCATCGACGTCCCGAAGAGGGCGCAGTACATCCGCGTCGTCCTCGACGAGATGCAGCGGATCTCGTCGCACCTCCTCTGGCTCGCGACGGCGGCGATCGACCTCGGCGCGATCACGCCGTTCTTCTACACGTTCCGCGAGCGCGAGGTCATCCTCGACCTCTTCGAGGACTACTGCGGCGCGCGCCTCACGCTGAACTGCATGCGCGTCGGCGGTCTCCAGGAGGAGCTGACGCCCGGCTGGATCGAGAAGCTCCGTGCGTTCACGGAAGATCTCGGCACGAAGATCGACGAGTACGAGGACCTCCTGACCGAGAACCGCATCTGGAAGATGCGGACGATCGGCATCGGCATCCTGAACACCGAGCGCTGCATCGAGTGGGGCGTCACGGGCCCGCCGCTGCGCGCCGCCGGGCTCGCGTGGGACATCCGCCGCGCGCTCCCCTACGAGTGCTACCCCGAGCTCGACTTCGAGATCCCGACCGGGAAGAACGCCGACACGTACGACCGCTACCTCGTGAGGATCGCCGAGCTCCGCCAGAGCCGCCGGATTCTCCTCCAGTGCTGCGACTGGCTCGCCGCGAACCCCACGGGCGACATCCGCGGCAAGGTGCCTCGCGTCATCAAGCCGCCGGCGGGCGACGTGTACGCGAGCGTGGAGTCCCCGAAGGGCGAACTCGGCTTCTACCTCGTCTCCAACGGCGGGAACAAGCCGTACCGGCTGCGCGTGCGTCCGCCGAGCTTCATCAACCTTCAGGCGCTGCCGGAGATGGCGCGCGGCCACATGGTCTCGGACCTCGTCGCGATCATCGGCACGATCGACATCGTTCTGGGGGAGGTCGATCGCTGACATGGAAATCTCCGAAACCGTCCTCAACGTCGTCCTGATCCCGGCCGTCAAGGCCGTCGTGGTCGTGATCCTCGTCGCCACGGCGGCGGGGGTCCTCACGTACATCGAGCGCCGGACCCTCGCGTTCCTCCAGGTGAGGAAAGGCCCCAACCGGGTCGGCCCCGAGGGAATCCTCCAGTTCGTCGCCGACGTCGTGAAGCTCCTCACGAAGGAAGACGTCGTTCCGGCCAAGGCCCAGCATTTCGTCCACTTCCTCGCGCCGATCCTCGTGATGGTCCCGGGCCTCGCGGTCTTTGCGATGCTGCCCTGGGGGCCCGAGTTCACGGTGAGGATTCCGGGCCTCGGGAAGATCACGACCGCCTGGTACGCGACGGACCTCAACGTCTCCCTGCTGCTCCTGCTCGCGATCACGTCGGTGGGGATCTACGGGATCATCCTCGGGGGCTGGGCGTCGAACTCGAAGTACGCCCTCCTCGGCGGGCTCCGCTCGGCGGCGCAGCTCATCAGCTACGAGGTCCCGATGGGCTTCGCGGTCGTGAGCGCGATTCTCATGGCGCGCTCGCTGTCACTCGTCGAGATCGTCGAGGCGCAGCGGACGCACCACATGTGGTTCATCCTTCCCGGCCTCGTCTCGTTCTTCCTGTACTTCGTGTCGGGCGTCGCGGAGACGAACCGCATCCCGTTCGACCTGCCCGAAGCCGAGAGCGAGCTCGTCGCGGGCTTCCACACGGAGTACTCCGGCTTCCGGTGGGCCATCTTCTTCCTGACCGAGTACGCGAACATGATCACGATCTCGGCGGTCGCGACGGCGCTGTTCTTCGGCGGCTGGCTGAGGCCGTTCCCGAACGTCGCCGCCCTCGGGTTCCTCGACGTGATCCCGGGCGTGATCTGGTACGTCCTGAAGGTCGCGGGTTTCCTCTTCGTCTACATCTGGTTCCGCGGGACGTTCCCGCGCTACCGCTTCGACCAGCTCATGGCGCTCGGGTGGAAGACCCTGATCCCGATCTCCCTCGTGAACCTCGTCCTCGTCGCGCTCGCGGCCCTGGGCGGGTGGCGCGGGCTCCGGATCCTCGGCGCGATCCTCTGGGTCGCGGCGATCGGCGCCGTCCTCATCGTGACGCGGCTCCGGGCGGCCAAGAAGCCGCCTGCGACTCGTTTGGCTCCGGCGCCGGTCGGCGCCGGCCCCATCAAGGCGGAGGCCTGACGTGAGTTTCTGGGACGACGTCCTCCTCCTCGACATCTTCGGCGGCCTCAAGATGACCGGGAAGCACTTCTTCCGGAAGGCCGACACCGTGGAGTACCCCGAGGCCGCCCGCGAGCCGAGCGACCGATTCCGCGGGATGTTCCGGCTCGACGAGGAGCGGTGCATCAAGTGCACGCTCTGCGCCATCGAGTGCCCGATCAACATCATCTTCATCGACTGGCACAACGAGAAGAACCCGCAGGGCAAGAACGAGAAGGTCCTCGACCGGTTCGACGTGGACCTCAAGCGCTGCATGTTCTGCGGCCTCTGCGAGGAAGCCTGCCCGACGAATCCGAAGTCGATCTGGCTGAGGACGAAGACGTACGAGCTCGGGACGTACGAGCGGAACGAGGCCCTCTACCTCGACATCAAGAAGCTCACGAAGTGGGACGAGAACGTCAAGCCGTTCACGGTCGTCGAGCAGGGGGAGGGACGGTGACCGCGCCGTTCTTCTTCTGGTTCTTTGCGGCGATCGTCGTCTTCGGGGCCGTCGGCGTCGTCGCGATGCGCCAGCCGGTCCACTCCGCGCTCTTCCTCCTCCTCTCCTTCTTCGGAATCGCGGCGCTCTTCGTGACGCTGAACGCCGAGTTCCTCGCGGCGGTCCAGATCCTCGTCTACGCGGGCGGGATCATGGTCCTCTTCCTCTTCACGATCATGCTCGTGAACATCCGGAGGACGGCGGGCGAGCCCTTCCTGCACCGGCAGGCCGGCGGGGCGCTCCTCGTCGCGTTCCTGCTCCTCGCGGTCGTCGGCGGGACGATCGTCGGCTCCTCGCGGACGAGCAGCCTCGCGGACGCGGGGCAGCCCGCGGACCCCGCGAAGCTCGCGACGACGGCGATCACGCGCACCGTCACCGAGACCGTCGACGGGAAGGTCGTGAAGACCCCCGTCACCGAGGAGGTCGCCGGCAACAGCCAGGCCGTCGCCTGGAGCCTCTACCGCGACTATCTTCTCCCGTTCGAGGTGGCCTCCGTCTTCCTCCTCGTCGCGATGATCGGGGCGGTCGTCCTCGGCAAGCGGACGATGGAGCGGGTGGACTGATGATTTCGGTCACGCACTACGTCGCCCTGTCGTTCCTGCTCTTCGCGATCGGGGTGACGGGCGTCCTGATCCGTCGCAACCTCCTCACCGTCCTCATGTCGATCGAGCTCATCCTGAACGCCGCGAACCTCAACCTCATCGCGTTCTCCCGGCAGCTCGGCGACCTGAACGGCCAGCTCTTCACGGTCTTCGTGATCACGCTCGCCGCCGGCGAGGCCGCGATCGGCCTCGCGATCATCATCTCCCTCTACCGCCTCAAGAACTCCGTGAACCTCGACGCCGTGTCGGAGCTGAAGGGATAACGCGTGAAGGCCGTCGCGATCCTGCCCTGGATCCCCGTCTTCCCGCTGATCGGGTTCCTCGTCAACGGCCTGCTCTACCTCGTCTCCCACGCGAAGCTGGGGGGCAAGGACGCGCCGAAGGGTCCGCACGGCCACGGCGACGGCGGACACGCCGACACCCATGCCGGGCACGGGGACGCCGGACACGGCGGCGGACACGGGGAGCACCACGAGATCCCCTTCGCGGCGGTCCACGCGGTCGTGGGCCCCGCGGCGACGATCCTCTCGTGCGTGGCGGCCTTTGCCGCGATCTTCCTGTGGTGGGGCGAGACGCACGGCCACGAGGGCGTCGTCGCCACGCTCTGGACCTGGATGCCTCTCGGCGCAAACCCGACCTGGTTCGGCGGCAAAGCGCTCGTCGTCGACGCGGCGTTCCGGCTCGACGCGCTCTCGGCGCTGATGCTCGGGTTCGTCACGTTCATAGGCTCCCTGATCCACGTCTACTCCGTCGGGTACATGGGGCACGACGAGGGCTTCGGGCGGTACTTCTCGTACCTGAACCTCTTCATGTTCTCGATGCTCACGCTCGTCCTCGGCGCGGGACTCCCGATTCTCTTCGTCGGGTGGGAGGGCGTGGGCCTCTGCTCGTACCTCCTGATCGGCTTCTACTGGAAAAAGGACTGGGCCGCGGACGCCGGCAAGAAGGCGTTCGTCGTCAACCGCATCGGCGACTTCGGCTTCGTTCTCGGGATCTTCGGCTGTTTCGCGCTCTTCGGGACGGCCGACTTCGGCGCGATGTTCTCCATGGCGGCCGCCGACCCCGCGAAGTACGCCGCGGGCGGCCTCCTGACGGCCGTCTGCCTCGCGCTCTTCATCGGCGCGTGCGGCAAGAGCGCGCAGATCCCGCTCTACGTCTGGCTGCCGGACGCGATGGCGGGCCCGACGCCCGTCTCCGCCCTCATCCACGCGGCCACGATGGTCACGGCGGGCGTCTACATGGTGGCGCGCTGCAACGTCTTCTTCCGCATCTCGCACGAGTGGGCGATGAAGACGCTCGGCGAGCACTCCTCGGTTTGGGGGCTCCTGACGCACGACGCGTCCTTCGTCGTCGCCGTCGTCGGCGGCGCGACCGCTCTCTTCGCCGCGACGATGGGCCTCGCCCAGACGGACATCAAGAAGGTCCTCGCGTACTCGACGGTCTCGCAGCTCGGCTACATGTTCCTCGGCTGCGGCGCGCTCGCCTTCTCGGCGGGCATTTTCCACGTCTTCACGCACGCGTGGTTCAAGGCCTGCCTCTTCCTCGGGGCGGGGTCCGTGATCCACGCTCTCGGCGGCGAGCAGGACATGACGAAGATGGGCGGGCTGCGCAAGCTGATCCCGCACACGTTCGTCACGATGTTCGTCGCGACGCTCGCGATCGCGGGCGTCCCGGGCCTCGCGGGCTTCTTCTCGAAGGACGCGATCCTCGCCGAGACCTGGGGCGCGGGGTACAAGGTCCTGTGGGTCCTCGCGGTCCTCACGGCGGGCCTCACGGCCTTCTACATGTTCCGGCTCATCCGGATGACGTTCTACGGGACGTTCCGCGGCACGGCCGAGCAGCTCAAGCACGTGCACGAGTCGCCCGCGAGCATGACCGGGCCGCTCTACGTCCTCGCGGCGGGCGCGGTCGTGGTCGGCTGGTTCGGGATCCCGAAATTCATCCTCGGAAGCGAGAATTCCTTCGAAAAGTTGCTGGAACCGGTCATCACTCCATTGGCGGCCGGCTGGCAGCCGCATCCCCACGAGATGTCGCATGCGACGGAGTGGGGCCTGATGGGCTCCTCGGTTCTCGTCGCCTTTCTGGGGATCTTCCTCGCCGTCTCGTTCTACTCCGGCGCGTACCCGTTCCGGATGCCGGAACGAATCGCGGCGTCCCTCGGCGGCTTCTACCGGCTCGTGCGCGACAAGTACCGTGTCGACGAGCTCTACGAGGCCGTGTTCGTGAACGGACTCATCAAGAAGGGCGGGCGCCTCATGTGGGAGATCGACGCCCGCGTCCTCGACCTCATCCCGAACGGCTCGAGCGGCCTCACGCTCTTCGCCTCGAGGATCTCCTCGTGGTTCGACCGGACGTTCGTGGACGGGGCGGTGAACGGCGTCGGATCGACGCTCGAGACGGCGTGGCGCGGGATGCGCCGCGTGCAGTCGGGCCGCACCCAGAACTACGCGCTGACCATGGCGGCCGGCGTTTTCGGTTTCGTCTGCCTCTACCTCCTCCTGAAGTGAAGAAGGACGCCGCATGAACGGACTTCTCTCCCTGCTCATCTTCCTGCCCGTGCTGGGGACCCTCGCGGTCTTCCTGGTGCCGCGCGAGAAGCCGGGCCTCATCCGCTGGGTCGCGACGCTCTTCACGGGCGCCGAGTTCCTCCTCTCGATTCCGCTCTGGACGTTCGCGGGCTTCCGCAAGTCCGGCGACTTCTTCTTCCGCGAGACGGTGGACTGGATCCCCTCGCTCGGCGCGAAGTACGCGCTCGGGGTCGACGGGATCGCGGCGCTCCTGATCCTCCTGACGACGCTCCTCTCGTTCATCTCCGTGTACTCGTCGTTCACGGCGGTCACGAAGCGCGAGAAGGAGTACTACGCGTTCCTCCTCCTCCTCGAAACGGGGATGATCGGCGTCTTCTGCGCGCTCGACTTCTTCCTCTTCTACGTGTTCTGGGAGGTCATGCTCGTCCCGATGTACTTCCTGATCGGAGTCTGGGGCGGCCCGCGGAAGCTCTACGCGGCGATCAAGTTCTTCCTGTACACGCTCGCGGGCTCGGTCGTCATGCTGCTCGCGATCATCGCCCTCTACTTCTTCAACACCTCGGGCTTCCTCTGGTGGAAGGGTCTCGGCAACGCGCCGTCGTTCGACATCGTCCACTTCCAGTCGATCGCCTCCCAGATTCCGCCCGATCTCCAGATCTGGCTCTTCTGGGCGTTCTTCCTCGGGTTCGCGATCAAGGTCCCGATGTTCCCGTTCCACACGTGGCTGCCGGACGCGCACGTCGAGGCGCCCACGGCGGGCTCGGTCATCCTCGCCGGCGTCCTCCTCAAGATGGGAACGTACGGCTTCCTGAGGTTCTCGCTCCCGATCTGCCCAGGGGCGTCCCGGACCTCCTGGGTGCAGCTCTCCGTCGTCGTGCTCTCGATCATCGGCATCATCTACGGCTCCATGGTCGCGATGGTCCAGAAGGACATGAAGAAGCTCGTCGCGTATTCCTCGGTCGCCCACCTCGGCTTCGTCATGCTCGGGCTCTTCGCCCTGAACAACGCGGGCATCCAGGGCGGCATCCTCCAGTCCATCAACCACGGCCTCTCGACGGGCGGGCTCTTCCTCCTCGTCGGAATCGTCTACGAGCGCACGCATACCCGCATGATCGCGGACTACGGCGGCCTTTCGGGCGTCATGCCGGTCTACGCGATGCTCTTCATGGTCATCCTGCTCGCCTCGATCGGCCTGCCCCTCCTGAACGGGTTCGTCGGCGAGTTCACGATCCTCACGGGCGCGTTCCTCGCCGACTGGCGCTGGGCCGCGTGGGCGTGCCTCGGCGTCATCCTCGGCGCCGCGTACATGCTCTGGCTCTACCAGCGCGTGTTCTTCGGCGAGCTCACGAACGAGAAGAACAAGGGCCTCGAGGACGTCAACGTCCGCGAGATCCTGACGCTCGCGCCGCTCATCGTGGCGTGCTTCTGGATCGGCCTCTACCCGAAGCCGTTCTTCGAGATGACCGCGAAGTCGGCCGAGAAGATCGTCGCCGCGGTGAATGCGCCCGCAGCCTCCGAGTCCGCGCCGCGCCTCGCGGCCGCAGGAGTCAAGTAGCCGTGCCGTTCGCCCCCGCCGACATGCTCCTCATCCTGCCGGAGCTGTTCCTCACGGCGGCGGGGCTCGTGCTTCTGCTCGCCGCGACCGTGGGCGGCCGCGAGAGGGAGCGGACGATCGCCCTCGCCGCGATCGGCTCGCTCGTCACGACCGGGCTGCTTCTCGCGGTCTCGGTGGCCACCGCGAAGGGCCTGCCGCAGTCGGCCTTCGGCGGGATGTTCGTCCTCGACCGGTTCAGCCTCTACTTCAAGGTCCTGATGCTCCTCGCGGCCGCGGTGACGATCCTCTTCTCCCTGAGATTCGTCGGCGCCTCGCCGTACCCGTCTGGCGAGTACTACGGGCTCATCCTCTTCGCGACGGTCGGAATGCTCTTCATGGCGTCCGGCACGCACCTCGTCTCGATCGTCGTCGCGCTCGAGCTCATGGCGCTCTCGCAGTACGTCCTCGCGGGCTACTTCAAGCGCGAGACGAAGTCCCTCGAGGCGGCCACGAAGTACTTCATCCTCGGCGCGTTTTCCTCGGGCGTGCTCATCTACGGGATCTCCCTGGTCTACGGTGCGACGGGGACGCTCTCTCTCGCGGGGATCTCGAAGGCCCTCGGGGCCGCGCCCGCCACGCCGCTCCTCGTCGTCGGGATCATCCTCGTCGCGTGCGGCATGTTCTTCAAGATCGCCTCGGCGCCGTTCCACGTCTGGGCGCCGGACGTGTACGAGGGCGCTCCGACGCCCATCTCGGCGTTCTTCGCCGTCGGGCCGAAGCTCGCGGCGTACGCGATCTTCGCGCGCATCTTCTTCGCCGGATTCGGCCCGCGCGCGGGCGACTGGACCGCGATCGTGGCCGCGTCCGCCGCACTCACGATGCTCGTCGGGAACATCGGCGCGCTCCAGCAGACGAACGTCAAGCGCCTCCTCGGCTACTCCTCGATCGGCCACGCCGGGTACGCGCTCCTCGGCCTCCTCGCCTACGGCGACGGTACCGGGATCGGCCTCTGGGCGATCCTGGTCTACCTCCTCGCCTACGCGTTCATGAACCTCGGTGCCTTCGGCCTCGTGATCCTGCTCGAGTCGAAGGGCTACGCCGCCGAGAGCGTCGACGACTTCAACGGCCTCTCGAAGAAGAACCCCTGGGCGGCCGCCGCGATGCTCGTCTTCCTGCTCTCGCTCGCCGGCATCCCGCCGACGGCCGGGTTCGTCGGCAAGTACCTGCTCTTCTCGGCCGCGATGAAGGCCGGCTGGTTCTGGCTCTCGCTTCTCGCCGTCCTCATGTCGGCCGTGTCGCTCTTCTATTACTTCCGGATCGCGCGGGCCATGTACCTCGTGGACGGGGAAGGCGAGCTGCACTGGCGCGAGGAGCCGGCGGTGACCGCGGCAATCGCGATCTGCGCGGCCGGGACGCTCGCGATGGGCATTCTCCCCGGCCCCTTCGTGGCGTTCGCGAAGAGCTGCCTCTTCCCGTGAGGGGAGCCGCGGCGGAATGAGTGGCGCCGCCGGTCCCGGGAATGACGAGGGTCCGGGCGGCGACCGGGGCTTCGCGCGCTACTTCGCCGACGTCCTGACGTTCGGGTGGGTCCTGCCTGCGGCCATCGCCGCGGGCGCCGGCCTCGGCTGGCTCCTCGACAAGGTCTTCGGCCTGTATCCGGTCCTGACGGCGGTCCTGGCCTTCATGGGCCTCGTGGCCGGCCTCCGGCAGGTCTACCGCGAGTCGGGAGTCCTGTCCCGGAGCAGCGGAAAAGGCCCCGGAAATGACAGCGCCTGAGGGCCACGAGGCTCCCGGCAGGCCCGGACGCGGGTGGTTCCGGACGGCGGCCGTCCTCGCCCTCCTGGCCGCCTCCGGACTGGCTGCCACGGGCCGCTTCCGGCCCGCGCTCGCCTTGACTCTGGGGGCTGCCGTGGCTATCGTCTCGGCGCTCTGGCTGTCGGATTTCCTCGGTCGCTTCGCGGCGCCCGAGCGAAGCACGCCGGCCCGACTCGACTGGAAACTCGGGTTCAAGGCCGTTCTCCGGTACGGCCTGATCGGAGCCGCTCTGTGGGCCTCCGTTCGGGCTTTCCCGGCCGACGTCCCGTGGCTGATCGGGGGTCTTTCGACGGTCGTCGCCGCGGCGGCGCTCGACGGGATTCTCGAACAGGTCCGCGGGCCGCGGAACGGAACGGGCGCGGCCCGCTGAAGGCGGAAACGGCGACGTGCACCACGAACATTCGATCTTCTTCGGGTTCTTCAACGCGCTCCTGACGCGGATCCTCGGGCCCGTCGACGGCGCTCCCGCCTGGTGGAAGAACGGCGTCGACCTCGGGGGCCTCCACGTCGCCGGCGTTGCGCCGCGCGGAGAGCACGGAGAGCTTCTCGGGTGGATTCCCGACCACCTCGCGATGGCGATCGTCGTCTTCCTCTTCTGCGCGCTCTTCTTCCTCTGGGCCTCGCGCCGCTACCGCCGGGACGCGCCCGGCCCCGTGCAGAACGTGATCGAAGTCTTCGTCGACTTCCTGCGCGGCGTCATCAAGGAGAACATCGCCCACGGGGAGCACTACCTCCCGATCGTGGGTGCGTTCTTCTTCTTCATCTTCTTCTCGAACATCTGCGGCCTGTTCTTCTTCCTGCAGCCGCCCACGGCGAACCTCAACGTGACGTTCGCCCTGTCGATCACGTGCTTCCTCGTCTTCAACGCCGAGGGCATCAAGGCGCACGGCCTGATCGGCTACCTCAAGCACTTCCTCGGGCCGATGCTCGCGCTCGCGCCTCTCATGTTCCTCATCGAGATGATCGGGAACTTCGCCCGCGCGCTTTCGCTCTCGATGCGTCTTTACGGCAACATCTACGGCGAGCACACGGCCGGCAGCATCTTCACGGGCCTGATGCCCATCGTCGTCCCCTGGCCGATGATGGCGCTCGGGATCTTCACGGCGCTCCTTCAGGCGTACGTGTTCACGCTCCTCACCACCGTCTATCTGGGCGGCGCCACCGCCCACGAGCACTGATCTTGGATTTCTCATCTCGAAAGGAGTCTCACGCAATGTTCAAGAAGCTCATGTCCGCGGGCGCCCTCGGCGCGCTCGCCCTTGCCCTCCCGAACCTCGCCCTCGCCGAGGAAGCCGCGAAGGCCGTCTCGTCCGGCGGCGCCGGTTGGGGTCATTTCTCGGCCGCGTTCGCGATCGGCCTGGCCGCTGCGGCCGGCGCCATCGCCCAGGGCCGAACGGCGGTCGCGGCCTGTGAGGGAATCGCGCGCAACCCCGGCGCTGTCGGTCAGATCCGCGGCCAGGCCTTCCTCGGCCTCGTGCTGATCGAATCGCTGGTCATCTACGCCCTCGTCATCGCGTTCGTCATCAACGGCAAGTAAGTCTCTTCCGGTAAGTGACTTGGCGGCCCCGGGCGACCGGGGCCGCTGCTTTTTCGGGGATGCCGGAAAAGCCGAATGAAACCGGCGCACGTATTGCTTGGTGGAGTACGGTGCGACCGATGGCATTCCTGACTACGAAAAAGGCCTCTTCCCCGGGAGCCTGGGACTTCAAGAACGGCGAGCTGCCGTTCGCGGACGCTCTCTACGGGGCCGCGTTGCGCCTCACGCGCAACCGCCAGGACGCCGAGGACCTCCTGCAGGAGACCTACCTGAAGGCGTTCGCGCACTACGAGGGCTTCACGGAGGGGACGAACCTCAAGGCGTGGCTCTTCCGCATCCTAAAGAACGCGTTCATCAACGGCTACCGGCACGCGAAGGTCGGGCCGAAGGAAGTCGACCTCGGCGCAGACGGCGACGGCGCCCTCGAGGCCGCCGGGACTCGCGCGCGGGCGTCCGCGAACCCGGGCCCCGAGGATCAGCTCGTCGCCGGGACGATGGACGGCCCCGTGGCGGAGGCGCTGGCGGCCCTGCCGGAGGACTTCCGCCTCGCCGTCGAGCTCGTCGACCTGCAGGACTTCTCGTACCGCGAGGTGGCGGACATCCTCGAGATCCCGCTTGGAACGGTCATGTCGCGCCTGTACCGGGGCCGGCGCCTCCTCGAGTCGGCGCTCCTCGAATACGGCCGGCGGCGCAATTACCTCGGCGACGGCGAGCCCTCGCGGACGCGTCAGAACGCCCCCCTGCCGAAGACCGTTCAGTTGTCGGAATACCGCAAGCGCCGGTAACGTTGAGCGGTTTGGCGGGGTCGACCGCCGCTGACGATGGATTGCCGGACGGCCAGCCTCCTCATCGAGGCGTACCACGACGACGAGCTCGAGCTCGTCGACGCCGCCCGTCTCCTCGCCCACTTCGAGGCCTGCCCGGAATGCCGATCCCGATGCGACGAGGCCGCGCGCCTGCGCGACACGGTGCGCACCGGACGGCCGGTGGACCGCTGCCCCGAGGACCTATCCCGGCGTCTCGCCGCACGCTGCGTCGCGCTTCCGCCGCGCGCCCCGCGCCGCTCGCTGCGGCCCGTCGTCGTCGTCCTCGCGGGCGGGTGCGGCCTGCTCGTCGGGTGGGCCTTCGGCCGTTTCGTGCCGGTCGCCGCCCAGGGCCCCTTCGCGTTCGCGGTCGCGCGCCGGACCTTCGACGCGGACGTCTTTTGCCTGCGGTGCGCGCTCGACGCGCTCCTCCCCGGCGCCGCGGACTCCGGGGCCCACCGTCCGCTCCTCCGGACCGCCGACGGCCGGATCTGGGTTGTCGATCCCGCAAGCGCCGCGCGCGCGCGTTTCGGCGAGCCGGGACGCGGGCCGCGGCACGTCGTCGTGACGGCCGCGCTCGACGAGCGGACGGGCGTCGCGGACGTTTCGGACGTGACGGAAGCCCGGTCGCCCGCGGTCTCGCCGGCCGCGGTGCGCTGAGCCCCGCGCCGGCGCGTCAGGCGGGCGTCGCCGGAGGGTCGAGCCGCTTCTCGAAGACGATGCGCTCGCGGACTCCTCCCCCGACGGGGAAGGCCTCGAGGCCCGCGACGCGGAACCCGTAGAGCCAGTAGAGGCGGCACGCGGCGGGGGACACCGCGTAGGCGTACGCCCGCAGGAGGTTGCGGCCGCGCTCCCGGCAGGCCTCGATGCCGCGGAACAGGAGCTCGCGCCCGATGCCGGACCCTCGCCGCTCGCCCTCGACGGCGAGCCAGGTGAAGACGGCCGCGTCTCCCGACGCGCCTCCCGGCAGGACGAGAAGAACGCCGACGGCGCGGCCGTCCGCCTCGGCCGCGACGCACAGGTCGCGGTGCGCGTCGTAGATCAGCGATGCCGCCTCGGCCTCGCGCGCGAAGGCGTCGTCCGCCGGCGTGTCGAACTCCTCGTGGAAGACGCGCGCCACGACCGGCGCGAGCGCGGGGAGATCCGCGGCGCCGCACGCGCGATACCGGACGTCGCGCGCCTGCGTCACATCCTCTCCGGGATCGGGACGCCGAGGACGCCGAGGACGTCCGCGAGGTGCTCCGAGACGACCTGGAGGGCTGCGCGGCGCGCGCGCCGGCGCGCCTCGTCTTTCTCCTGGGAGATCGGGTGCGTGTGGTAGAGGTGGTGGAACGCCGCGGCGACCGCGAGCGCGTGCCGCACGAGGAGCGAGACTTCGAGCGTCTCGGCGACCTTCTCGAACGTGTCGAGCGTACGCGAGCACGTCCGGACGACGTCCCACAGGCCGTCGTCGAGCGTGTCGAGGGGCAGCGCCTCGACGGCCGCCGTCTCGGCCGCGTCGAGCCGTCCCGCGAGGCCGGTCTCCTCGAGCTTCCGGAAGATGTTCGCGGCGCGCACGGCGGCGTACTGGAGATACGGCCCCGTGTCGCCCTCGAACGCGAGCGCCTCGTCGAAGTCGAACGCGATGATCTTGTTGCGCGAGAAGCGCGTCATGTAGACGCGCAGCGCGCCGACGGCGATGGACTCCGCGCGGCCCGGCTCCGGGCGCTCGGCGCCCGCCCGGGAGGCGATCTGGTCGCGGGCCTTCTCGACGAGGCGGTCGAGAAGGTCGTCGGCCTTCACGCCGAGGCCCTTGCGGCCCGACATCTCGACGAACGGCTTCGCGCGATCCTCGTCCGTCAGCTCCACGCCGAGCGCCTCGGCGGAGGCCGGCGTCAGCGCGACCATCTCGTACGCGAAGTGGACGGACCTGTCGGCGGCCTCGGGGAAGCCGGCCTTCCGGACCGCCTCCTTGACGACCTTCTGCGGGTAGGACTGGCGGACGTCGATCACGTTGATGACGCCGGTGCCCTTCCCGAAGCGGCCGCGGGCCGAGGCGTCCGCGCCCTCGGCGTCGTGGCGCGTCCTGTAGAGCGGCGACGTGCCGTCCGAGGCCCGAAACTCCGGGCTGCCGTCCACGTCGACGTACGGGACGGGCTCGTACTCGAAGTCGATCCCGAGGACCCCCAGCTTCCAGAGCTGGTAGGCGACGTCCTTGCCCGTGTACGTGACGGTCCCGTTCGAGCGTACGAGGACCTTGTCCGCGTCCTCCATGCCTTCGAACTCGGCGGCGCCCTCGAGCGGCATGACCCAGCAGCCCGCGTTCTTGCCCTCGGTCTCGAGGCGCGCGGCCCCGGCGGCCCTGAGGCGCTCGAACGCTTTGACCCAGAACTTGCGGGCGAGGATGTCGCTTTCGCGCGGCAGGAGGTCGTAGTCGACGCCGATGCGCTCCATCGTCAGGAGATGGCAGCGCACGACGGCCTCGGCGAGCCGGGCGGCGGTCGCCGCGGTCGCCTTCTCCGCCGGCGTCTGGTCGTGGCCCGTCGCGGCGCCCTCGATCGCGTGGAGCGTGTCGCGCCGCGCCTTCTCGAGCTCCGGGTCGGCGGCGTAGCTCTTCCCGACGAGCGCGTAGAGATCCCAGGCGAGGTCGCCGAGGCGGCGCCCCGGGACGCCCGGCGCGTCGTACGGGAACGCGGCGAGGATCTCGCGGATCTCCTCGCCGAGCGCCCCGGCTTTCTTCGGGTCGACGAGCGCATCGGGATGCTCGAGCGCGACGACGACGTCCGCGACCTGCACGCCCGTGTCGTCCAGGTAGTTCTGGACCTCGACGTTCCGCCCGAGGCGCCGGAAGTTCCGGACGAGGACGTCGCCGAGGACGGCGTTCCTCAGGTGGCCGATGTGGGCGGCCTTGTTCGGGTTGATGTTCGTGTGCTCGACGATGAGCTTTCCGGCGTCCGCGGCCCCCGCCGACTGCGCGTCGTGCGTGTCCTCGAGCATCGCCCGGAGGACCTTCGGGCGGTCCACGAAGAAGTTCAGGTAGCCGCCGCCCTCCACGGTCCGCTTCACGACGACGTCCGGGAGGACGAGGGCGGGGGCGAGCTCCTCGGCGATCTTGCGCGGCGGGCGCTTGAGCACCTTCGCGAGCTCGAAGGCGACGGGGCAGGCGAGGTCGCCGAGCTCGACCTTCGGGGGCGTCTCGAGGACGAGGCGCGGGGGCTCGACCCCGAACGTCTTGACGCAGGCGTCGACGATGGCGCGCTCGAGCGCGCTCTTGAGTCCGATCAGCATGGCGGCGGCGATTCTCGCATGTCGTAGCATCGCGGCCGTGAGCGACTCCGTGACACGCGGGGTTTTCGTGCGCGTCGCGCCGGAGCGCGCATTCGAGGCCTTCGTGCGGGTCTCCGAGGTGCTCAGCTGGCTCGCGGACGGCGCCGTGATCGGCGCGCGCGCGGGCGGCAACTGGGCGCTCGGGTGGTACGCGGACCCCGACTCGGACGCCGGCTACAGCTCCATGGGGCAGATCGAGACGTTCGAGCCGGGGCGCACGCTCGCGGTCTCGAACCTCGTCTTCTCGAGCCCCGAAGGGCTGTCCTTCGGCCCCATGCGCCTCGTCGTCACGTTCGAGGCCGTGGAGGAAGGCACCGACGTGACGGTCGTCCAGGAGGGCATCGAGGAAGGGCCCGTGTGGGAGTCGTTCCGCGACCAGCTGGGACCCGGCTGGGAGCGGATGCTCGGGGGACTGAAGGCCTGGCTCGAGGAGGGGAAGAAGCTCCCGGGACGCTGAGGGCTGGAATCAGGCCGGGCGCGCCGGGCGGTTGAACCGCGCGTCGCCCGGGTACTTCTTGAGGCCTTCCTGCTTCCAGCGCTCCGCGCCGGCGCGGTCGCCGAGGACCGACAGCGTCTGGTACGCGGCGAGGTACGCGTCGACGCCCGGGGCGGCCGCGACCATCTCCTCGATCGCCTTGCGCGCATCCGCCGTCCGGTTCTGCGTGGCGTAAAGGATGACGAGGGAGGACCACGCCTTGAGCGTCGTCGGGTAGGCTCGCAGCTCCTCGCGGAACTCCGCTTCCGCTTCCTTCGGGCGGCCCATGCGCGCGAGGACGTCGCCGCGGAGCAGATGCAGGCCTGCGAGCGGGAGGGCGTGGACGACGCCTTCCTGGACGCGGTTCGACGCCTCGAGCGCCTTCGGCAGGTTGCCCCGGCGCGCCTCGACCTGCGCGAGGACGAGGAGCCCCTTGTCGCGGTTGCGGTCGCTCTTGAGGCACTCCCGCGCGGCCGCCTCGGCCGCCGGGAGGTCGCCGAGCGCGAGGCACGCGCGCGCGAGGATCTCGTCGCCCGCCGGATCGCCCATCGACCGCGCGAGCTCGGCGTGCTTCCGGGCCTCTTCGGCCTTGCCCATCTGGAGCGCGTGGTTCGCGAACGACACGACGTACTGCGTCGAGCCCGGGGGTGCGAGCTCGATCGTCTTCCGGAGCGATGCGAGAGCCTCGTCGGTCTTCCCCTGCTTCGCGAGCGCCTGAGACTGCAGCTCCCAGATGTCGAGCATGCGGGGGTTCTCCGCGAGGAGCTTCTGCGTGATCGCCACGGATTTCGCCGCGCTGCCCTCGACGAACTCGCGGAGCGCCTCCTTCATGAGGCCGACGGTCGCGATATGGTCCTTCGGATCGTCCAGCGGGCCGCTGCCCGCGGCCTGGCCCGAGCTGAGGTACCCGAGCGACGCGAGCTTCTTCGCCGTCTCGTGGTCGGCGGCGGCAGGCGCCGCGAACGACGTCCGGAGCGCCTCCATCTCGATCCGCAGCTTCCGGAACGGCTCGGGCCGTCCGTCCGCGAGGTTCGACTTCTCAGCCGGGTCGGCCACGAGATCGAAGAGCTCGGGCCGGGGCGCCTCGATGTAATGCCAGCGGCCGTCCACGAGCGAGCGCAGCTCGCTCCACCCGAAGTGCGTTCGCGGGAAGAACGACTCGGCGTAGATCCGCCGCGCCGGCTGCGGGGCGGTGTCCGCCAGGTCGATCACGGAGACCGTGCCCGCGGGCGGGGCGAAGCCCTCGAGTCCCACGGCCTTTCCGATCGTCGTGAAGAGGTCGGACAGCTGCACGGGCGCGGCCACGCTGCGCGGCGCCGGGGCATCGCCTTTCGGGAGCTTCACGAGGAGCGGAACCTGCAGGACCTCGCGGTAGAGGAAGACGCCGTGCTCGGCCTCGCCGTGGTCGCCGAGCCCCTCGCCGTGGTCGGACATCAGGACGATCAGGGAGCGGTCGTAGAGGCCCTTCGCCTTCAGGAAGTCGAGGAACTTCCCGGTGATCGCGTCGACGGTCGCGATCTCGCCGTCGTACGGGCTCGCGTAGAGGCTCCGGAAAGGCTCTTTCGGCTCGTACGGGGCGTGCGGCTCGTAGAGGTGGAGGAAGGCGAGGAACGGCCCGGACTGCTTCTCGATCCAGCGCTCCATCGAAGCCTCGGCCTCGTCCCCGGAACGCTGCACGCGGCTCAGCGCCTGGAAGGCTCGTGTCGGGACGACATCGTCGTCCCAGAGGCCGAAGCCGCGCCCGATGCCGGTCGTCCCGGAGAGGACGATGCTCGTGACGGCGCCGCCGGTCGCGTAGCCGGCCTTCCCGAGGAGCTCCGCGATCGTCGGGACCGAGGGATTCAGCGAGTAGCCGAGGTTGTCGTGGAGGCCGTTCTGGGCCGGCAAGAGGCCGGTGAAGACCGTGGCGTGCGACGGCAGCGTGAGCGGCGCGTGTGACCAGGCGCTCTCGAAGAGGATCGAATCGTCCCGCAGGGCCGAAAGCGCGGGCGTCTTCACACCGGCGTAGCCGTAGAAGGGGAGGCGATCGGAGCGGAGCGTGTCGATCGAGATCAGGACGACCGGCGCCTTCGGGAAGACGCGGGCCGAGGAACGGGGCCGGCCGCAGCCGGCGGCGAGGACGACGGTCCCGAGGGCCGCGATCAGCCTGGTGCGAGTTCGCGCCGTGGAGAACACGCGGCGAGTCTAGCGCCCGGACAAGAAAAGGGGCCCCGGCAGCGCCGGGGCCCCTCGAGGAAGGAGGGGGAAAACGCTAGAAGCGGAGGCCCAGCGAAAGCTGGAAGTAACGCGGCGTCTGGTAGCTGGAGGAGGCGGTCGGCGTGCCGTAGAGCGAGCCCTTCTGCCAGTTGGCGCCCATCGCCTTGCAGGCGGCGCCGGACGTCCCCTGCGGGCACTCGACCGGGGACGCGTTCGTGAACGGGTTGAACGGCAGGAGGTTCGACGTGTTGAAGTTCGTGTTCACGGTCGTGTTCACGGCCGTGATGTGCTGCGCGTTGAACACGTTGAACACCTGCGGGATCACGAAGATCTCGAGGCCGCCGACGATGCGGTGCGAATAGTAGAGCTGCATGTCCGTTCGCCAGATGGTCTCGGTCCGGTACGCGTCGCGCGGCGTGAAGTAGTAGGTCACGGACGCGGGAGGCGTCAGGTAGCCGGGGTTCGTGACGTAGGAGCCCGTGCGGATCGTGCCGGCGGCGCCGTAAGGCGTGCCCGTGTCGTAGGTCTGAATGAAGCCGATGTTGAAGGAGCCCCAGCTCGGCGGCACGGGAAGGTCGTAGTTGCCGTAGACGCGGACGCGGTGACGCTGGTCCTGGCTCAGGTCGCCCACGGGGTTGTTCCACGACCGCTGCACGTACTCGGGGTACACGTGCGAGCCGCCGCGCACCGGTCCGGAGCCGCTCGTCTCGCCGACGATGTCCCCGATCAGGTGCGCCCACGTCCAGTTGGCGCCCAGCGTGAAGCTCGGGGTGAAGCGATAGAAGACCTGCGAGTGGAGGCCGGTGTACTCGCGGCGGTAGTCGCTCGAGTTCACGACGAGACCGAGATCCTGGATGTCGCCGAAGGGGCTCGCAACCTTGCCGGTCGTCGTGTCCTTCTTGAGGTCGTAGTAGTCCTTGTACTCGCGGCGGACGAAGTCGACGCGGTAGCTGCCCTGTGTCGACTTGCCGAAGTTGCCCGCGATGCCGAACACGTACTCATTCGTATTCGGCGAGGCCAGCGAGTCGCGGATCTGGACGTTCACGCCGCCGATGGACGGCGCGCCGCCCTGCGGGACCTTGCAGCTCGCGGCGAGCGGGTTCGGGAGGCAGCCGTTGGCGGCGAACCAGTCGAAGATCTTCTGGGTGGCCTGCTGCGAGGTGAGGTAGGGGCCCGCCCCCGTGTTGATGGCCGGGCCGTCGTAGTACCAGTAGAAGTCGGCCGGGCTGCCGGCGAGCGTCGCGCCGCTGCCCGCCTGCGTCTCCTGCAGGGCCGCGACGTACTGCGCGTAGCTCGCCGTGAGGCGCAGGCTGCCGTTGCCGGTGACGTCGTACGTGGCGGCGAGACGCGGGCTGAACTTGGAGTCCTTCGACGTGACGTTGCCCGCCGCGTCCGTGGCGTCGTTCTTGTCGTAGCGGACGCCGATGTTGAACGAAAGCCTGTCGTTCAGGCGCCACGCGTCGTTGAGGAACGCGGACTGTGTCCGGAGGTCGCTGCCCTGCGAAGCCTGCAGGACCGGCCAGTAGTCGAGCTCGGTGAGGCCGGGCTCGAAGACGGGGTAGACGTTCTGCCCCTGGAAGACCGATCTCCCGGATCCGAACGTGTAGATGACGTAGTTGCTGCCCGACTGGTAGTTGTTCGAGAGCCGCTGGCCGGCGAAGTTGTCGTAACCGGCCACGAGGTTGTGCGAGCCGAAGCCCGGCGTCGAGAGGAAGTACGTGCCCTTGACGAAGAACTCGTTGTTGTCCCGCTTCTCCGGGCCGCACACGCCGCAGAAGATCGGCGCGTTGTACGAGATGCCGAGCCCGAGGTCGCGGATGACGGTCCCGTTGGCGACATCCTGGAAGCGGCCGCCGGAGTTCTCGAACGTGAACTTGCGCTTCGAGTACGAGCCCTCGAGGAAGAAGTTCGACGAGAGGACGCCGTTGTAGTTGAACGCCATGAGCTCCTGCGGGAGCTGCCGGTCGTAGATGCTCGCGAGGTCCGCGATCGGGATGCTCGTGAAGTAGTAGTTGACGTCGTCGTGCTTGACGCCGATGTAGGAGCCCGTGAGGGTGTGGTTCTGGACGGGCGAGAACGTCAGCTTGCCTTCGTACCGCAACTCCTTCGCGCCGTTCGTGTACGGGATGTTCGTGAAGCGCGTGACGGAGGTGAGGGCCTCGCTCGTGTCGAAGTAGCGGCCGGCTCCGAAGAACCAGAGCATGTCCTTGAGGATCGGGCCGCCGAGCGTGGCTTCGTAGGTCGACGTGACCGTGTTCGTGAACGTGCCTTCCTGGGGGTTCACGCCCGTCGCCGTCCGGTAGCCGGACGTGGAGTTCCAGGCGTTGTTGTTGAGCGTCGAACGGAACGAGCCGGAGAACACGTTGCCGCCGGACTTCGTGATCGTGTTGATCACGCCGCCGGTGAAGCGCCCGTACTCGGCCGAGACGCTGGACGTCGTCGTCGTCGTCTCCTGGATGGCGTCCTCGATGAAGAGGTTGTTCGGCGAGGAGCGCACGTTGTCCGTGATCGTGACGCCGTTGACCGTGTAGAGGTTTTCCGTGGACTGCGCGCCCGAGATCGAGGCCCCGTTCGGGCCGTTCTGGTTGACGCCGGGCGAGAGGTTGACGGCCGCTGTGACCGTGCGCGCCGTCGGGAGCTTGCTGAGGACGTCGCCCGTGTACGTCGTCGCCTGGGCGGGCGACTGCGAGATCGAGTCGCTCTGGGCCGTGACCGTCGTCGCCGCCGTGACCGTCATCGCGAGGTTCGCGTCGAGGGTCGCCTGCTGCGAGGCGCCGAGCGTCTTCGACAGCGTCTGCGTCTTGAAGCCCTGGATCGCAAACGTGATCTGGTAGTCGCCGGGGGGGAGGTTCGCGAGGACGTAGTCGCCGTTCGCGCGGGTGACCGTCGTGCGGGTGCCCTGGAGGGCCGGGGACTTCGCCGTGACGGTGACGCCCGGCAGATCGAGCGCGTCGTTGCGCACGCGGCCCGACAGGGTGGCGGTCGGAAGCCCCTGTGCGAGGACGACGGGCGCGAGGGCGAGGCCCACGAGGAGAGCGACGCCGACGAGGATCGAAAGTCGCCTTGCGTTGGTCGAGGTCGTTGAAATGCTCACTATGGGTTCCCTCCTTCGGGTACCCCGGCCTGCTCGCCGGGAAATGTGAAGATGACGAAAGACCGTAGATCGGGGACGAAATCGCATCGGGCCGGGACGGAGTTTCCGGGATGATCCTATGAGAGCGAGGGGCTCGCACGGGCTGATGCGTATGCATCAGGCGCCCGGAAAGGCGCCCCGCTTCGCCCTTGTCAGGGGTGTCTCTTTGCGGTATTCCATCGGTCAAGATGAAAACCTCCATTCGCGTTCTCGCTCTTCTCCTTCTCGCCGCGTCCGTCCCGGGCCTCGGCGCCGGCCTCGAGCGCTACAAGGACTGGACGAAGTCGCCCGAGTTCGTCTTCCTGTCGACGGACGCCGAGCAGAAGGAGTGGAAGAAGATCACGGCGGACGAGCAGGCCGACCGGTTCATCCAGCTCTTCTGGGCCAGGCGCGACCCGGACCTCAAGACGCCGGTCAACGAGTACAAGCTCGGCTTCGACCAGCGTGTGAAGGAGGCCGACCAGCTCTTCGCGATGCCGCGGCAGCGCGGCGCGCTGACGGAGCGGGGGAGGGCGTACATCCTGCTCGGCCCCCCGAAGACGCTCCAGCGGTCCGCCGGGACGAAGGCGCAGCCCGTGGCGGCCCCGGGCTCGGCGAACATCCCGCCGCCGAACGAACCCGGGACGTCGATCGGCGAGAGCAAGGTCACGTTCATCTACGAGGCGGCGCAGCTCCCCGAGTGGGCGAAGATGAAATCCCTCACCGCCGAGTTCGTCGTGGAGCAGGCGAGCGATTTCGTGGCGGGAAGGTCCAGCGGCGACGTCAAGCGCCTCGAGGTGAACGCCCGCGCCGCCCTCCTGAAGAACCCGGACCTCAAGGAGGCGCCGCACTACCGCACGGCCGCGGAGCTCGAGGCCGAGCGCCAGGCCGCGCTCGCCGCCGAGGCGGAGGCGAAGAAGGGTCCGCCGCTGACGCCGGCGATCCGGACGTCGCTCGAGGGCCTCGCCGAGGATTCCGCGCTTCTCGCGGTCGTTCCGCTGGCCGGCGGAGAAACGGACGACACGCGCATCCAGGCCCAGCTCTTCCTCACCGCGGCCGCGGGCGAGCCGCCGGCCGGAAGCCACCTCGCCTTTCTCGTCCGGACCCCGGACGGCAAGGACGCCGCGCGATACGAGGAATCGACGCCTCTCGAGCCGGCGCCGGGCGGCGGCCTCTATGCGAGCCGGTGGTTCTCGGTCCCGCCCGGCGAGTACACGGTGGCCGCCGGCATCTTCGACGGGTCGGGGAAGGCCGTCGCCGCGGCCCGGAAGAGCGTTTCCGTCGCGCCCGTGCCCACCGACTTCGCGGTCTCGCCCCTCGTGATCGCGAGCGCGTTCTTCATCGTGCCGAAACCGAAGCCCGAGGACGCGTTCACGTTCTCGGGCCACCGCTTCATCTCCAAGGGGGCGCGCCTCGACCCGACGGACGGCCTGTCCTTCGTCCTTCGCGTCTACAACCCGGCCGTGGACCCCGCGACCAAGACCATCAGCCTTTCGCGCACGGTCCGGTTCAGGCCGAAGGGCGCGCAATGGTCCGACGTTCCTCAGCCGCAGGACCCGCCGACGCCGGCACCCGACCGCAAGGACCAGGCCTCCGGGGGGATCCTGACCGTCGACGTCTCGGCCGTCCTGATCGAGACGCGCCTCGGCGAGTACCTCAAGAAGCCCGGCGACTACGAGATCAAGGTCGCCGTGACGGACAACGTCTCCAAGAAGAAGGCCGAGGCCGCGACGACGTTTGTCGTGACGGGGACGCTCCCGCCGAAGAAGTAACGCCTCAGAAGCGCGGGTCGCGCGGGAAGCGGCGCCGGGCCTCGCGGCGCATCTCGCGCTCGCCGTCCGGGTCCTCCGTCGCGCGGAACGCCTGCATGGCCAGGAGGAAAGCCTCCGGCTTGGGCTCGTGGACGACGAGCGCGATGAGCGTCCGGCGCGCGTCCTCGCGGCGGCCCGCGGACGCGTAGAGGGCGGCGAGCGAGACGCGGGCGTCCATGCGGCCGGGGTAGAGACGGATCTCCTCGAGGAACTCCTTCTCGGCCTCAGGCGCCCGGCCCTGCCGGGCGAGGACGTCGCCGCGCAGCATGTGGAGTCCGGACTGGACCAGCTTGTCGTCCGCGGAGAGGGCCGCCGCCTCCTGGGACCACTTGTCGGCCGAGGCGACGTCGCCGCGCATGACCGCGAGGCGCCCGAGGACGAGCGCGCCGCGCACCTTCGTCTTGCCCGATCCCTTCTCGTACGCGGCGCGGGCGGCGGGCCCGGCGGCGGCGAGGTCGCCCTTGCCGAGGAAGCCGCGGGCGGCGATGTCTTCCGCGTCCGGGTCGCCGAGCGCCCGGAGCGCCTCGGCGTGGTTCAGCGCCTCGTCCCACTTCCCGAGCTGCAGGCAGAGGTTCGCGACCTCGCGCAGGTACGGCGTCCGCGCCGCCTCGGGCGCGAGATCGACCGTCTTCTTGAGGGCCGCGAGCGCCTCTTCGGGCCGCCCGAGCTGGATCAGGACCTTCGAGTCCATGTCCCAGACGTCGAGCATCCGGGGGTTCTCCGCGAGGAGCTTCGTGAAGATCGCGTGCGCCTTCGCGGAATTGCCGGCCGTGAGGTCGCCGAGGCCCACCCGGAGCTCCTCGAAAGTCCGGATCCGGTCCTTCGGGTCGTCGAGGCCCCCCGCGTTCGCGCTCGACGGGCCCGCGCTCAGGTAGCCGAGGGAGGCGAGCTTCTTGCGCGCCTCGGGGTCGAGGTCGCCGGCCGATTCGTACACCGGCTTGCGCTTCGCGATCTCGGCAAGCATCGGCCGGAGCGCGTCGGGCTTCTGGGCATAGAGGTTCTTCAATTCGCCCGGATCGGCGGGGAGGTCGTAGATCTCGGGCTTCGGGGCCTCGATGTAGTGCCAGCGCCCGTCGAAGAGCGACGACAGCTCGCTCCAGCCGAAGTGGATCCTCGGGAAGAACGTCTCGGAGAGGATGCGGCGCGCGGGAGCCCCCGGCGGGTCGAGAAGGGACCGCGTGCCCTCGGGGCGCGAAAAGCCCCGGGCGCCCGCGCCTTCGGCGATCGTCGTGAAGACGTCGAACAGCGCCGCGGGCTCGTCGACGGTCTCGCCCGCGCGCCGGCTGTCCGGCAGCTTGACGAAGAGCGGCACCTGCAGGCTCTCGCGGTAGAGGAACATCCCGTGCTCGGACTCGCCGTGCTCGCCGAGGCCTTCGCCGTGGTCCGAGAGGAAGACGATCACGGCCCTGTCGTAGAGGCCGCGGGCCTTCAGGAACGCGACGAGCCCGCCGACGATCGCGTCGGACTCCGCGATCTCGCCGTCGTACGGCTGCGCGGCGTAGCGCGTCCTGAACGGCTCGGGCGGCTCGTACGGCGTGTGGGGCTCGTAGAGGTGGAGGAACGCGAACGTCTTGCCGCTTGTCGGCCGCGCCGCGAGCCAGGTCTCGAGCCGGGCCACCGTCTCGGGTCCCGCCCGCTGGACGCGGCCGAGGGCCGCCGCCCCCTCCGCCGGTTCCACGGCGTCGTCGTAGAAGTCGAAGCCGCGCGAGATCCCGCTGGCGGCCCCCTTCAGGACGAAGCACGAGACGGCGGCGCCGGTCTCGTAGCCCTCCTTCTTGAGGAGCTCGGCGAGAGTCGGGACGTCCGCCCGGAGCCGGTAACCGAGGTTGTCGTGGATGCCGTGGGCGGAGGGCTCCCTCCCGGTGAACATCGACGCGTGCGAGGGAAGCGTGAGGGGGACGTGCGCCCACGCGCGCGTGAACAGGATCGAGTCCTTCCGCAGTGCGTCGAGCGCGGGCGTCTCGACGCCCTTGTACCCGTAGGCCGGGAGGTGGTCCGAGCGGAGCGTGTCGACGCTGACGAGAATGACGGGAGCGCCCGGGAAGGCCGCGGCCGCCGGCCCGCGCCGGCAGCCGGCGGCTCCGGAGACGAGGGCGATCGCGCAGGCGAGGACGGCCGCGGCGGGCCTTCCGGACTTCATCGAGGGAGGGTAACCCAGGGGGGCGAAAAAAAAGAGCCGGGCCCGAAGGCCCGGCTCCCGAAAGGACGGGGCGGAAGACTAGAAGCGGAGGCCGGCCGTGAGGAGGAACGTGCGCGGCTGCTGCCAGCCGGCGACGCTCGTGACCTGCCCGAAGCTCGGGCCGTAATTCCAGTTCGCGGTCGGGTTCGCCACGTTGCGCTCGCCCCGGACGGGCGTCGTCGTGAACGGGTTGAAGTGGAGGTAGCCCGTCGTGTTGTTGAGCGTCTGGACCGTCTGGTTGACGGCGATCGCTCCCTGGTTGTTCGTGACGTTGAGGACCTGCGGCTGGACGAAGAGCTCGAGGGTGTTGAAGAGCCGGAGCGTCCACGTGAGCGAGAGGTCCGTGCGCTTGATGTCGTCCGTCCGGAACTCGTCGCGCGCGGTGTAGTAGTACGTGGACGTCGAGGGACGCTGCTGGTAGCCCGGGTTCGTCACGTAGTTGGACGCGCGGACCGTGCCCACCGCGCCGTACGGGGAGCCCGTGTCGTAACCCTGGATGAGGCCGAGGTTGAAGTTGCCCAGCGACTTCGGGATGAACGGGAGGTCGGCGGACGCGAGGAGCCGGACCCGGTGCCGCTGGTCCGCGGCCATCGAGCCGTACGGGGCGTTCCACGACATCTGCTTGTACTCGGGGTACGCCTCGGTCGCGTTCGTGACCGCGCCGGAGTTCCCGGCCTCGGCGTCGAAGTTGCCGAGCGTGTGCGACCAGGTCCAGTTGCCGCCGATCGTGAGCCACTGCCAGCGGTACTGGAACTGCGTCTGGAGGCCCGTGTAGTTGCGCTCGACGCTGTTCGTGTTCCCGATGAGGCCGAAGTCCAGCTTGGCGCCCGTCGGGGTCGTCACGTAACCCGTTTGCGTGTTGACGACCAGGTTGTAGAAGTCGTGGAACTCGCGGCGGACGACGTCGGCGCGATACGAGAAGCTCGAGCCGATGTTGCCCGCGATGCCGATCGTGTACTCCCTCGCATACGGCGACTTGACCGTTCCGTCGATCGCGCGGTTCAGGCCGGGGATGCTGCCGTAGGCGAGCGGGAGCTTGCACGTCGCGAGGTCAGGGCAGCCCTGGGCGTAGAACCAGTTGAAGACCTGCTGGATCGCCTGAGCGGCCGAGACCGGGGGCTGCGTGCCCGCCGGGACGCCCACGTTGATCGGGGCCGTTCCGGCGCCGTTGTAGTACCAGTAGAACGTTGCGGGCTGGCCGCCGGCCGACGTCGAGTCCTGGATCGAATCCTGCAGGCCGCCGACGTAGTGCGCGTAGCTCGCGCCGAGGCGGACGTTGCCCTTGCCCGTCACGTCCCAGTTCACGGCGAGGCGCGGGCTCCACGCCGAGTCGTTCGCCGTCGTCGCGCCGACGCTGTTCTTGGCGTTGTTCTTGTCGTAGCGGACGCCGAGGTTGAATGACAGGCGGTCGTTGAGGCGCCACTGGTCGTTCAGGAAGAACGAGTCCGTCTTCGTGCTCGTGCCCTGCGTGAGCTGGAAGATCGGCGTGTAGTAGATGAACGACGACGTCCCGACGTTGTTGATGACGGGGTAAATCGTGCCGTTGTAGTTGATCGTGCTCGTGTGGAAGATGCGGTAGTTGCTGCCGGACTGGTAGTTGTTCGAGGTCCGGATGCCCTTGAACGTGTCGTAGCCGAGCACGATGTTGTGCGAGCCCAGCGAGCCCGTCGAGAGGAAGTACGTAGCCTTGAGGAGGACGTCCTCGTTGTCACGCTTCTCGGGGCCGCACACGCCGCAGAACGTCGGAGAGTTCCACCGGGCATTGCCGCGCGAGCGGTCGCGCATGAGCGTGCCGTTGATGACGTCCGTGAACGTGGAGCCCGAGTTCTTGAACGTGAAGTGACGGTTCGAGTACATGCCCTCGAAGAAGAGGTTGGACGTGAAGACGCCGTTGTAGGCGATCGAGAGCGTGTCCTGCGGCAGCTCGCGCTGGACGAAGCTCTTCTCGTCCAGGACGACGCCGAAGACGTTGTTCCCTTCCTTGTTGCTGATGCTCAGGTAGGAAGCGGTCAACGTGTGGTTCTGGATCGGGGTGAGCGTCAGCTTGCCGGAGTAGCGCTGCTCGTCGAGCGTGTTCGTGTAGGGAATGCCCGCGTAGCCGCCGACGGGCGTGGCGCCGCCCACCTTCGCGTCCGCGAACGTCGTCTGGGCCGTGCCCACCTTCGCGCTGCGGCCGGAGCCGAAGAACCAGATGTGGTCCTTCCAGATCGGCCCGCCGAGCGTCGCCTCGTACCGCTCCTGGAGATCCTGGACGCGCGTTTCGCCCTGAGGCGTCACGGCGCTCCACGCGTCGTTGACGAACGTCGTGCGGAACGAGCCCGAGAACGTGTTGCCGCCGGACTTCGTCACCGTGTTGATGACGCCGCCCTGGAACCGGCCGTACTCGGCCGAGATCCCGTTCACGTTCGTGGTCGTCTCCTGGATCGCGTCCTCGACGAACAGGTTGTTCGGCGTCGCGCGGATGTTGTCCGTGATGACGGCGCCGTCGACCGTGTAAAGGTTGTCGAACGTGGGCGCGCCCCCGATCGTGAGGGCGTTGCCGAGGCTCACGACCGGGGTGACGCCCGAGGAGAGCGCCGCGGCCTGGGCGATCGTGCGCGTATTCGGCAGGGTGTTCGAGAGGTCGTTCGTGATCGTCGTCGAGGCCTGCGTCGTCGTCGAGACGATGTCGGACTTCGCCGTGACGACGGCGCTCGCCTGAACGCCGGAGAGCGTCATGTTGACGTCGAGGGCCGACTGCTGGCCCGCGGTCACCTTGACGGTCTTCGTGATGGACTGGAAGCCCTGGAGCGCGAACGAGACGGTGTACTCGCCGGGGGGAAGCGCCGCGAACGTGAAGGCGCCCGCCGCCGACGTGGTCGCCGTGCGCGTCCCCTGCAGGTTGGGCGACTTGATCGTGACGGTCACGCCGGGCAGGCCGGCGTTCTCGTTCTCGACCTTTCCGGTGAGGTTGCCCGTCGTCGTGCTCTGACCCATCGCGCTCGTCGCACCGACGACGACCACGAGGAGCAGAGCCAGGAGTCCGAGGATCCTTTTCCTGGTCATGCTTTTCCTTCCTCCTCCAAATAAATTCGAATTGATTTTCCGTTCCGGGCGGCGGGCTGACCAAGGGGATGAATCCCCGGCGCCTGGGACGGAGCTTCGAGTGCAGTTCGGCCTAAATGGTCCTAGCACTCTACATGCCGTTCCCATCGCCTGCAATCCGGCTTTTATCCCTTTACAAACAAATGCTTTCTCCATCGGCTGAAGGAGGGCTGTTACGAGTCGCGAACGGCATCCGGGATTCGGTTCCAAGTTTCCGTAGCTGAGACGCCATCGCCTCGTCCGTCGTCGGGAGAAGGCGAGCGCTCCTGTATAGTCGCGGGTTGGTGCGCCTCCTCGAGGTGCCCGACTGAAACCGCGCGGCGCGCGCTGGAGTCGTCAATGAAGCGATCGACCTCCGCCCTCGTCCTCTTCCTCCTCCTCGTCTCGGCGGCGGGGCCCGCGGCGGCCGCGCTCGACAAGTACAAGGACTGGGAAAAGTCGCCCGAGTACCAGTACCTCGCGACGGACGCCGACAAGAAGGACTGGAAGAAGGCGGCCTCCGACGAGGATGCCGAGAAGTTCATCGCGCTCTTCTGGGCGCGGCGCGACCCGGACATCAAGACGCCGCGCAACGAGTTCCGCGAGCGCTTCGACGCGCTCGTAAAGCTCGCCGACGAGCGGTTTACGCTCGGGAAGAAACGGGGCGCCCTGACCGAGCGAGGCCGGGCGCTCATCCTGATCGGCCCTCCGAAGGAGATCACGGCGAAGGCGACGTCGTCCGCGGACACGCCGTTCGGAACGGGAAGCGCCGGCGGCGTGACCGGCACGGGCGGCGGCGCGGCGATGCTCTACACGTTCGTGTACGACAAGTCGCACCTGCCCGCGTGGTCCGACGTCCAGTCCCAGGAGATCAAGTTCATCGTGGACGTGGGCCTCGGGACCGAGTCGCTTCTCGACATGTCACCTGCCAGGCGCCTCGAGACCAAGGCGGCACAGGTGGCGGTGGTGAGCCCGGATCTCAAGGAAGTCCCCGTTTACAAGACGCGCGAGCAGGTCGAGGCGGAGCAGAAGAAGCTGGCCGAGGACGCGAAGGGCCCGGCCCTCTCTCCGGCGTCGCGCGCCGCGATCGACGGACTCCCGAAGGAGCCTTTCGGCCCCCTCGCCCTCCTCTCGCTCGCCTATCGCGACGGGGCGACGCGCCTCAGCGTCCAGGTCTATGCGCCGGCCGCCGCGGTCGGGACGGGTGAAGGCGTGCGGCTCGCGATCGTCGCGCGCGCGGCCGACGGAAGCGAGGCCGCCCGCGTCGACGAGGACGCGAAGCTCCGGAAGACCCGTTCCGACTTCTTCGCCGACCGCGCGCTGCGCGTTCTCCCCGGCGACTACGACGTGGCCGCGGTCCTCCTCGACGCCGCCGGCAAGGTCCTCGTCTCGGGGCGCCGGCCGATCACGGTCCCCGCGCTGCCGACCGAGTTCTCGGCCTCGGCCCTCGTGGTCGCCGTGAACGACTTCCCGACCGACACCCCGGCGGCCGACGACCCGTTCACGTTCTCGGCGCGACGCTTCGTCGTCAAGGGCGACGGGAAGCTCGACCCCGCCGATGGCCTCTCGTACGCGGTCCGCATCTACAACCCCCCGGTGGACCCGGTGTCGCGCACGCTCACGCTCAGGCGCACGATCAAGATCAAGCCGAAGGGCCAGCCGCCGATCGACGTGCCGACCCCCCCGGAGGAGCCGCAGAAGGTTCCCCCGTCGCAGGAAGGCGGCGCGCTCGTTCTCGACCTCGCCGGCGGCGTCATCGAGTCGAACCTCGGCCAGTACCTCAAGCCGAACGACTACGAGCTGCGCGTCACGATCCTCGACACCGTCACGCAGAAGAAGCTCGACCTCGTCGCGCCGTTCTCGGTCGTGGGGAGCGCGGCCCCGGCTCCGGCGCCCGCCGCCGCTCCGAAGAAGAAGTGAGACCTACTCGACCCGTACGCTTGCCGAGCCCACGCCCACGCGGTTCGAGGTGACGTCCCGCACGGTCGCCACGAACCGCATGTTGCCGGTTCCCGACTTGAACTCCCCGCGGTAGACGAACGGCTCCTTCCCCGAGGCCGCGAGGACCTCGGGCGTCACGACGATCTCCTGCCTCTGGGTGACGGGCGCCGAGCGCGCGCCGGTGTCTTCGACGGCCGCGAGCCCGATCTCGACGACGGCCTTCTTCTTCCCGCCCTCGTCGAGGAACGTGAGAGACGAGACGGGGACGACGACCGCGAACGGGACGAGGCGGCGCCCCATGCCGCCGCCCTTCTTCGGCGCGTCCGTCCGGACCGTCACGGCGAAGTCGCCGGCCGCGTCGGGCGTGATGAGCGCCATCTCGAGCCTGTCGCGCGCGGCCTGGGGGGCCGTGAGCGGCGCGAAGGTACGGCGCGTCCGGAGCGTCACGCCGGCGCGGGTCGTCCGGAGCCGCACCTCGTGCGTGGGCTTCTTCGCGTTCAGGGACGAGAGGGTCACGCCCACGGAGTAGTAGCTGGCGGATTCGCGGTAGATGCGGTCGAGCGAGGCCGCGAAGACGTTCCGGTTCTCGACGAGGACCCCGCCCGTCTCGTCCGCGAAGCCCGCGAGGATCTCGCGCCGGTTCGCGTTCGCGAGGAACGGGTCGATCGCGGGCGGATCGGACTCGGAGGCGTCGCCGCCCGCCACGAGCCCGAGCGCGTCGATCGCGTGGAGCGTGATCCCCGCGCGGTTCGCGGACTCGAGGACAGCCCGGTACTGCGGCGTGACGTCGTAGTCGAACTGGTTCAGGGCCGTCCCGCCGAGCGACTGCGCGAGGCTCTGGCCCGGGCGCATCTCCATGCCGTGCGACACGTAGAGCAGGACGCGCTTCCCCGAGCGCGCGGCGAGGGCGTCGACGCTCCGGCGAAACTCTTCGAGCGTGCTCCTGTCGCGCGTCCACGCCTGCGCTCCCCATGTCCGCACGATCGAGTCGCGCGCCGCCTGTCCCTGGACCGAAACCGGCGAGTAGCGCCGCGCGTCCCGGATCGCCTGGCGATACTGCGTGTCCCAGTAGAGGCCGCGCGGGGGGAGCTTCTCGAGCTTCGAGAGACCGAGGAGGAGGTCCTCCTTCGAGCTCGTGAAAGGCACGAAGACGCGGGTCGAGATGTTGTACGCGAGGAGCGCCATCGAGTCGGACGGCGAGAGGCGCGTGACGAAGTCGCGCAGCCCCTCGATGACGCGCTTCCGCTCGAACGGCATCAGGTGCTCGTCGTCGAAGAAGGCGAGGAACTGGCGGGGGACCCACCGCGTGTCGCCGGCGCGCGTCGTCTCGAGAACCACGTCGGGCGACGCGTTCGCGAGATCCGGGCCGTGGACCTGCCCGGCGTCGATGCGGGCGAAGTAGTCCGGCGTGTAGGGGATGCCGTCCACGATGACCGTGATCTCGCCTTTCGCGAGGTCCTTCACGGGCTCGCCGCCCTTGCCGGTCGCGACGACGTCGAGGTCCATCACCGTGACGTCCACGGCCGCCCGAACGCCCTCGCGGAGAATGCGCGGAGGCTCGGGCTGCTGGGCGGCGGCAGCGACGGCGACGGTCAGCGCGGCGACGAAGGCGCCGGCAGTGAGGGCGCCCGAGCGCCTTGCGGGTGCGGCTTGCGTCATTGGTTCACCTCGAGGGGAAAAGGGCGTCAGAGCTGGAGGATCTCGCGCAGCATCGACGCGTCGCGGGCGATGAGCTGGGGAAGTTCGGCGCGCGCGGACAGCGCGACGACCTGGTCCGAGAGCTTGGGGTCCTCGGTCGTCCACTCGTGCCCGATCTGCTCCGACGGCGCGATCTGCTTGGCGAGAAAGATCAGCTGTTCGGCGGCCGGGCTGCGCGAGGCGACCCGCCCGCTCGAGCCGAGGACGTCCTCGACCGGCTGCGGGAGATTCAACTTCCGGGCCAGCACGCGTCCGGCCGCGGCGCGAAAGCGCGAGAGAGCCCCGATGCGGATCGGGCCGGGCGGGAAAGGCACGGAAATCAACAACTTGAGGAGCTCGTAGCTGCCGAGCGGCTCGAGGAGGCCGAGCGTGTAAGCCTCCTCGCGCGGAATCTCCGTCCCCTCGGCGAGATGGGAGGCGGCCACCGCGGTGGACAGCGCCGCCCGGCGGATGACGCGCTCCATCTTCTCCTCGGACGGGACCTTCGGCGTGGACGAGTCCGCAAGGAGGGCCACGAACCGCCCGAGCGCGGCGCTGCCGAGGACGCCCGCGGCTTCCCGGGATGTCCGCACGAGCTCGGAGGCGTCGGTGCGGAGCGCGTTCGCGAGGTAGAGGAGGTCGATCGTGAGGAACGGGTCGAGCGCCGCGACCTGCACGATGCGCTCGGGATCGCCCCCCTCGTCGAGCGCGCTCTTCAGCATGACGGCGGTGTCGTCGTAGACGGGGAAGAGGCGCGACGGCTCGCGCAGGCGTTTGTGGACGCGGTTCGCGAAGGACGTGAAGCCCTGGTACGACTCCTTCAGCTGGGCCGGCGTGGGCGTCTCGCCGGGGAGGCCTTCGAGGATCTCCCAGAACATCGCGGCGAGGCTCTCGGCCTTGAACTCGCGCTCCCAGCGCGCGCCCGTCTCGTCGCCCCCGGCCGCCGCCCCGACGTTCACGCGCGAGTCGTCGACCGACTTGGCGCCGTGGAACGCGAGGACCTGGCCGCGGAGAGACAGGTGGATGCGGATGAGGTCCTCGATCTTGAAGAGCGGGTCGAACTCGAACGATGCGCCCGCCCAGTGGAAGAGGTCGAGCAGGACCTTCATCGCGAGGCCCTCGACGGCCTCGGCGAGCTTCTCGCGCGGGAGGAGGTTGCGCTCGAGGATGAGACGCGTGAGGTTCCGGCCCGTCGCGAAGCTCTCGGCGAGCAGCTCGAAGACGACGGGCTCGGAGAGGACCTTTCGGCGCGTCAGGAAGACGCCGAGGCGCTCGTTCGGGAGCGACGAGGAGACGAAGACAATCGCGCCGCCCTTGAGGTCGATCGTGCGTACGACCTCGCCGCGCCAAACCGTGACGCGTCCCGACAGGGCGTTGATCTCGAGCCACTGCAGGAGGTCGGCGAGCGAGAAGGTGTCGAGGTTGCCGCTGAGCGTGCGTGCCACGTGTGGACCAATCTTGACACGAACGCCCGCGCCGGCGCCCGGACGGGTCAGGAGCCCGTGCGGAGGAGGCGGGCGGCCCTCTGGAGGGCGATGAGCTCGCGGGCGTCCTTCTGGAAGACGGCCTCTCCGTAGCCCTTCTTCGAGATGAAGCGGTACTGGAGCTCCTGGAAGGGAAGCCCCTTCGGGACGCGGTCCTGGCGGTAGTACCAGATCTCGACGTCGCCCTCGATGTCGCCCGGAGTCACGCCGCCGCGCGAGGTCGTCGGGACGCGGAGGAGCGACGCCCCTCCTGTCGGACTGCGGACGATCGTGGGCTGCGACGTCTTGAGCTGCGTCATCGTGTCCTCGGACTGGAGGAGCGGCGAGCGGCCTACGTACGACGGAGGTCCCAGGACGACCAGGACCCGCCCGCGGTCCGAGAGCGAGCCGCGCATCGTCTCCGTCGAGAAGTGCGCCTCGGCGTACTGGACGCGCCGGTAGAACTCGCGCTCGGCTTCGTTGTCGGGCGTCGCGGGGTCCGGGTCGAACTTCTTCCAGAACCGGAAGACCCACTCCCGCCGCGCCGCGTCGTCGCCGAGCGCCGCGAAGTCCCGCTTCTCGGATTCCGTCAAGAGAAAGGAGACCGCGGTGGCGGGCCACGCCGGGTCGCCCGAGTACTGGGGGACCGTGCCCTCGTCCGGAAGCGTCGTGCCGAAGTCGGGAAGCCCGGGCGCCGGAGGCGGCGCCGGGTTGCGTCTCTCGGCGGCCGTGCGCTGGGCGTCGAAGAAGATGCAGTAGCTTTTCGGGTACGCGCCGGGGTCGATCGTCGCCTCGGGCTGGAACTCGAAATAGCGCGCGAGCTCCTGACGCGCCCGCTCCTCGTCCTTCCGCTCCCAGGCGACCGCGGCTGCATAGAAGTGATAGGCGGGGAGGATCTTCGCCAGGACCGGCTCGCGGCCGGGCGCGGCGGCGAGCTCGAGAAGGCGCCTGAGCGCGGCGTCCGCGTCGTCCCAGCGCTTCTCCCGGTACGCCTTTTTCGCCTCCTGGAACGAGAGGAGGAGGGGATCCTCAGCGGCGTGCGAGGGGATCGCGGCCAGGAGGGCCGCGAGGAGGAGAGCCGGGAGACGACGGAGGGCCACTTGGGAACCTCTGCCGGACCAGCTTAGCATCGGCCTCATGAGCGATTCCAGCGTCACGACCACCTCCGGCCTCCCGGTCAAGGCGTCCTACGGCCCCGCGGACGTGCCGGCCGGCTGGGATCCCGGCAAGCCCGGCTCGGCGCCGTTCACGCGCGGCACGCTGCCCGGCGGCTACCGCACGAAGCTCTGGACGATGCGCCAGTATGCGGGCTTCTCGAGCGCGAAGGAGTCCAACCGCCGGTACCGCTTCCTGCTCGACCGCGGCCAGAGCGGCCTCTCCGTCGCGTTCGACCTCCCGACGCAGATCGGCTACGACTCGGACCACGCGCTCGCGCGCGGCGAGGTCGGCAAGGTCGGCGTCCCGATCGCATCGCTCGAGGACATGGAGACGCTGCTCGACGGGATCCCGCTCGACGCCGTGTCGATCTCGATGACGATCAACGCGACCGCGTCGATCCTGCTGTCGCTCCTTCTCGCCGTCGCAAAGGGACGCGGCACGCCCTGGGCGAAGCTCTCCGGGACGATCCAGAACGACATCCTCAAGGAGTACGCGGCCCGCGGCACGTACGCGTTTCCGCCGAAGCCCTCGATGCGGCTCGTGACGGACGTCTTCGCGTTCTGCCAGAAGGAAGTTCCGCGCTGGAACACGATCTCGATCTCCGGCTACCACATCCGCGAGGCGGGCTCGACGGCGGTGCAGGAGGTCGCGTTCACGCTCGCGGACGGCCTCGAGTACCTGGCGGCGGCCCGGGAGGCCGGGCTCGACCCCGCCGCCATCGCGCCGCGCCTGTCGTTCTTCTTCAACGTCCACAACGACTTCCTCGAGGAGATCGCGAAGTTCCGCGCGGCTCGCACCCTCTGGGCGCGCCTCGTCGGCGAGCGCTTCGGCGTGACGGACCCGCGCGCGGCCGCCCTGCGCTTCCACACGCAGACGGCGGGCTCGACGCTGACCGCGCAGCAGCCCGAGGTGAACGTCGTCCGGGTCGCGATCCAGGCGCTCGCGGCCGTGCTCGGCGGCACGCAGTCCCTCCACACGAACGGAAAGGACGAGGCCCTGTCGCTGCCCACGGAGGATTCGGCGCTCCTCGCGCTCCGGACGCAGCAGGTCATCGCGCACGAGACGGGCGTCGCGCGCGTCGCGGACCCGCTCGGCGGCTCGTGGGCGATCGAGGCCCTCACGGCGGGCATCGTCGCCGAGGCCGGCGCGCTTATCGCGCGGATCGACGGGATGGGCGGCGCCCTCAAGGCGATCGAGGCCGGCTTCTACCAGCGCGAGATCCAGGACGCGGCCTACCGCGCGCAGCGCGCGATCGAGGACAAGGAGCAGATCGTCGTCGGCGTGAACGAGTTCACCGTGGGCGAGGAACGCCCGATCCCGACGCTCGTCATCGACCCCGCCGTCGAGACAGACCAGGTCGCGCGGCTCAAGGCTCTCCGGGAGCGGCGCGACGCCGCGGCCGCGGACCGCCTGCGCAAGGGGGTCGCCGACGCGGCGCGCGAGGGCCGCAACCTGCTCCCGCCGATCGTCGAGGCCGTCTCGGGCCTCGTGACGCTCGGTGAGGTCGTGGAGGCGCTGCGTTCCGTGTTCGGCGAGCACCGGGAAAGCGCGGGCTGGTAGGGGCCGAAGGCCGCAAGATCGCGTCAAACAGGCATTTTTCCGAGGGTTTTCCGATTGTGAGCGCGATCAAACCCGCATGGGAAGCCGATTTCGCCCTGTGTAATTCGCCGGAACCGGCCATCCATGCGGCTTCGCGCCGGCTTCACAGAGGCCGTGCGCGGTGAACCCAAACATTTTCAGCGGTTTGGCCGCTGCACAGGAATCCGTGCAGGAATTGTGAAGTCCGCGAAGGACGGGGGAGCGCCCGCTTTTGCACACCGGAATCCACAGGAGAATTCACAGATCCTCTGAGGATCTCCGCAACCTCTTCGAACTCAATCGGTTGAAGAGCCGTCCGGAAAGGGCAGCTTGCCCTCCGAGCTCGCGACGCCGGGCTCGAAACAGCGCCGGCAGCGGGCTTCGTACAGGCCGGCGGCGCCGACGACGACGCGCTCGGTGGACTCGACGAGGCGCTGCGTGCGGCTCGCGGGCTGGCCGCAGCGGACGCAGATCGCGCGCGTCTTCGTGACCTCCTCGGCGGCGGCCATCAGCGCCGGCATCGGCTCGAACGGGCGGCCGAGGTAGTCCTGATCGAGCCCGGCGATGATCACGCGCTTGCCGAGGTCCGCGAGCCGCGAGACGACCTCGACGATCGCGGCGTCGAAGAACTGGGCCTCGTCGATCCCGACGACTTCCGTGCGCGCGTCGGTTCGTGCGAGGACCTCGGCGGACGTGGTCACGGCGACCGCCACGAGACGCAGGCCGCCGTGCGAGACGACCTCCATCTCGGCGTAGCGGTTGTCGAGGACCGGCTTGAACGCCTGGACTCGGCGGCGCGCGATCTGCGCGCGCGTGAGGCGGCGGATGAGCTCCTCGGACTTGCCCGAGAACATCGAGCCGCAGATGACTTCGATCGATCCGATTCCGGGAGGCGTCATCGACGAGGTCCTTTGCGCGCAGCCGAAGGCCGCGCGGAAGAGGGGGACGAGGAGAAGGAGAGGATTTTCTTAGAAGGCGCGTGAGGGGCCTTTGCAGCCGCAGCCCGCTTCGCCGCGCCTGTCGCCCCTGCCCTCTTCACCTTCAAAGAAATCTTCGTCTTTCTTTTGTTTTTTCTCTCTGTCTCTTGTTTCTTCTTCTTTTCGTCGACCCCCACCTTCGGGCAGATGTCGGCGAGGGTGCAGAGGTCGCACTTCGGCCGCCGCGAGGCGCAGATGCGGCGGCCGTGGAGGATGAGGGCGTGGCTGATCCACGTCCAGCGCTCCTGCGGGATCCTCTCGTTCAGGTCCTGTTCGACCCTCACGGGGTCGGCGTTCTTCGTCCACCCGAGGCGCCTCGCGAGGCGGCCGACGTGCGTGTCCACGACGACGCCTTCCGGCGTGTTCCACACGTTGCCGAGGACGACGTTCGCGGTCTTGCGGCCGACGCCGGGCAGGGCGTGGAGCTCGGCCATCGTGCGCGGGACCTCGCCGCCGTGCTTCTCGACGAGCGCCTTCGCCATCCCGCGGAGGGACTTCGCCTTCGCGTTGAAAAAGCCGGTGGAGCGGATCACGTCCTCGAGGGCGCCCGGCGGCGCGGCCGCGAGCGCGGCGGCGTCGGGGAAGCGCTTGAAGACCTCGGGCGTCACCATGTTCACGCGCGCGTCCGTGCACTGCGCCGAGAGGATCGTCGCCGTGAGGAGCTGGAGCGGACTCCCGAAGTCGAGCGAGCAGCCCGCGTCGCCGTAGAGGTGCTCGAGGCGGGCGAGCGTCTCGGGCACGGGCGCGGGCGCGGGCGGAGATTTCTTCGAGGGCATGGGGCCGGAGGATATGCCAAGATTCGCGGACTTTGAGACGTCCGCACCGCCGCCTTCGCACCACTCCTCTCTTTCTCCTCTCCCTCCTCGTCTTCACTTTCATAGGATCCTCTTCTTCCGCCGCGGCGGACCGCGTCGTCGTCACGATCCTCCAGACGACGGACCTGCACGGCCACCTCCTTCCCTGGGACTACCTGCGCGCCCAGCCCGCGGACGACGGTCTCGCCCGCGTCGCGACGCGCGTCGAGGCGATCCGCAGGGAGTCGCCGAACGTTCTCCTCCTCGACGCGGGAGACACGATCCAGGGCACGCCGATCGAGTTCCTGCACGCGAAGGACCCCTCGAAGGGGCCCGACCCCATGGCCGAGGCGATGAGCGCCATGCGGTACGACGCGATGTCGGTCGGGAACCACGAGTTCAACTTCGGCCTCGCGGTCCTGCGCAAGGCGCAGAAGGAGTCGTCGTTTCCGTGGCTGTCGTCCAACACGCGCAACGTCGCGGACGGCTCGGCCGCGTTTCCCGAGTACGTCGTCAGGACGGTCGGCGGGATCCGCATCGGCATCCTCGGCCTCACGACGCCGAACATCCCGAACTGGGAGCCGGCGCGAAACCGCCCCGGCCTCCGCTGGGAGGACCCCGTGGACGCGGCGAAGCGCCTCGTGCCCGTCCTGCGCGGGAAAGAAAAGTGCTCCTTCGTCGTCGCGCTGATCCACAGCGGCCCCGAGGTGGACCTGAAGACGGGCGAGCCGGACGGGACCGAAGACGAGAACCGCGTCGCGGCCCTCTCGAAAGTTCCCGGGATCGACCTCCTCCTCACCGGGCACACGCACCGCCGCATCCCGCTCACGCGGCTGAACGGCGTCGCGCTGATCCAGCCCGGCCGCTGGGGCGACGTCCTCGCGCGCGTGGATGTCGTCTTCGAGAAGTCCGGGAAGAGCGTGAAAGTGGCCGACCTGACGGCGGCCCTCCTGCCCTCGGACGCGTCCGTCGCAACGGACGCAACGGTCGCCGCGATCGCGGCGCCGCACGACGCCGCGGCGCGTGCGTACATGGACACGGTCGTCGCGACCGCCGAAGAGGACTTCCCGGGCGCGCGCGCCCGCCTGGAGGACACGGCCCTCCTCGACTTCGTGAACGACACGATGCGCGAGGCGACGGGGGCGGACCTCTCGATGACGTCGCTCCTGCCGTTCCGGTTCGAGGGCTTCCGGAAGGGCCCGATCAAGGTCCGCAACGTCTACACGCTCTACCCGTACGAGAACCAGCTCGTCGAGATCGAGGTGGACGGGGCCACGCTCAAGGCCTGCCTCGAGCACGCGGCCGAGTTCTACGGCGCGGCGCAGTGGGAGGACGGGAAGCTCGTCCTGAAGCCCAAGGAAAACATGATCCCGTACAACTTCGACGTCGTGCAGGGCGCGGCGTACCGCATCGACCCGACGGCGCCCGTCGGCTCGCGCGTGAAGGACCTTGCCTACAAGGGGCGTCCCGTCCAGCCGTCGGACCGGTTCACGCTGGCCGTGAACGCGTACCGCGCCCAGGGCTCGGGCGGCTACAAGGCGCTCAAGGGCGCGAAGGTCGTCAAGGAATTCCCCGAAGAGATCCGCGAGCTCCTCATCGAGCGGCTGAAGAAGCTCGGCACCGTGCGCCCGCAGACGGACCGCAACTGGGTCGTCGCGCCGGACGCCGCCTGGGGGCCCGAGCCACCGCGGCGCCCGGCACCGTAAGCCGCTACTTCGCCGCCGGGAACAGGTCCCAGGCGCGGCTCAGGTTGAAGCCGATCCTGATGTTGCGGTCCGTGACGCCGCCGTTGTAGTCGCCGCCGACGTACTGGTCGACCGTCGTCGCCTGCGAGTTCCCCATCCACAGCGCGAACCTGTGGTTGAAGACCTGCTTCTCGAGCGCGACGGACCATTGGCCCACGGAGTCCGGGACGTAGTCCTTCTTCGGGACGTATTCGCCGATGAGGGCGATCGTCTTCGTGATCTTGACCTGCGCGATGAGAGGGACGTTCCAGACGTCCTGCTGGAACTGGGTGTTCTGGGCGTAGCTCGGCGCGGCCGCGAGCGTCACGCGGTCCGCGATCGTGTACGAAACGATCGCCTGTCCGAACCAGCTCGTCTCCTTCGGGGCGTAAGGCGCCGTCCGCCAGTCGAGGCCGCCGCGGAGCCCGACCCCGAGCGGGAGCTTGACGGTCGGGCGGAGGAGCGTCGCCTTGAGCGCGAACTCGTAGTCCGCGTAGTTGTTCACGCGGTAGATCTGCACGGCGAGGTTCTTCACGGGGACGTACTCGACTCCGATCCCGATCGAGGCTCCCGAGTCCAGGCCGAAGAGACTGTCGCCCCCGGCGTCCTTCACGTTCTGGTTGAAGCGGTGCGTGAAGACGGCCTCGAACGTGCCCTTGTCGTTCACGAGCGGCGTCGAGGTCTGGGAGAAGCGGTTGCCCACCGTCGTCGGGAAGCCCGGTGCGTCCTGCGCGGCGGCTGGCGTGCCCGCGATTGCGGCCAGAACCGCGGCAGCCACGGCGGCCGCCGCACGAAATCCACGTCGCGTCATGGAGTGCCCTCCTCGCGCTTACTTGGGTACCACGAAGGGGGAAATGGCGTCGGTGTCCTGGCTCACGCGATCGCGTCGCGCGAGGATCGCGAGGACGGCCGGGCTCCCGTCCGCCGGCGTGACGGCCACGCGCCCCGCGTCGGTCGTCTGGCCGGCCGGCCACCCGGGAAGATTGACGACGCCCTGCGCGGGAAGAGTGACGGCCTGGGCGCCTCCGGTGTCCGTGCCGTCCGCGTTCGTGAACGCCACGGTGACGACGGCGGGTTCGAATCCCGTGTTCACGAGCTGCAGGGTGGACGTGAACGCGTCGTTCACGGTCGACGAGACGAAAACCCCGCGCGAGCCCGCGGGAATCGCGGCGCCGATCTGCTGCGCCGCGACGCCGTACCCCGCCGTGCCTCCACCCGCGAGGGGACGCCGGTAGGTCGCGAACGCCGCGACGTTTTGGTCCGAGGAGAGGTCGAGCGCGCCCTGCGCGGCGGCGCCCGCACCGAGATCGACGGACACGACGGCGCCTGCCGGAACCGTCACGCTGCCGATCGCCTGGCCGGGAGCCGCAGGCGCTCCGGGCGCCTGCGCGGCGCGGAACGAGAGGTTCACGTGCGCGGTCGTCGTCCCCGGATTGAAGAGCTGGAGCGTTCCCGCGAGCCCGCCTCCGCGCACGAATCCGGGCAGGACGGGCCAGAGCCCGACGTCGGCCGAGCGGAACGGTTCGAGGCGGACGGCGTCGCCGCTGACCGGGTCGTAGGCCGTCCCGAAGAGCAGGACGCTGCCGGTCGTGACCGTGCAGACGATCCGGGCCGAAGGCAGCGCGGGGAGGCCGAAGACCTCGAAGATCGTCGAGCCCTGGGCGCGGAATCCGGAAGGCCAGTCGAACGGGAACGTCACGCGCGTCTGTCCGGCGGCGTCGACGACGGAGACCGTGCCGGTCGCGTCCTGCACGATGAAGATGCCCGCGTGCGTCCTGAAGGCCGGGTCCGCCGGGGTGAAGACGAAGCCCGAGTCGCCGGCGGCGATCGCCGCAGTCCCGAGGACCGCGTTCGTCGCGGAGCCGAGCGTCCCCCCGCCCGGTGCGGGCACGGCGATCCGCGACCACGCGAACGTGTCGGCGCCCCGGTCCGAGAGGAGACGGATCGATCCGAGAGCGCCGGGGGCCTTCATGTCCGTTCCGACCGCGTCGGACTGGACGAGCAGCTTGCCGGCGTCGATCGCCTGTTGCGCCGCGGGCGACCAGCCGGCGATCCACCCCTCGGGGAGGAGGCGCTCGACCTGGTTCATCGTGTGGGTGGCCCCCTGCGCGTCGGGGGTCCCGCGATTCCAGGTGACGATCTGCGTCGTCGTGCCGGTCGCGGGATTTCCCGCCGACGCGACCGGGAAATAAAGCTCGTCGGCCTGAACGTAGGGGGGCGCCGAAAGCGCCCCGACGCTCGCGTTCGTGCCGAAGTAGATGCGGGCCCGTTTCTCGTCGACGACCATTCCCCACACGGCGCTGCCGTTGGCCGGATAGACGATGCCGCCGTCGGGGCCCTGCACGCCCGAGATACTGCCGAGGTACGTCGTCGTGACGGGTTCGTCGACGGAGGACAGCGTGGAGACGCTGGCCGCGGTCGTGTAGACCGCCTGGACCAGGGGCTTCACGTCCGTGGGCGTGAGGGTCTTGGTGACGGGCACGGAACCCGTCGGGTCCAGGAACCCGATCTGGCCCGCCTGGTCCGAGTAGAGGATCCGGCCCCGGTACTCGTGCAGGTCGTAAGGGCTCGTGCCCGCGCCGGTGTCGAAGAAGTCGATCTTTCCGGTCGTCTCGTCGAACCGTGCGATCTGCGAGGAGTAGTAGATCGAGATCCAGAGCTTCCCGCCGAGCCGGATGATCTTCGAGGGGGCGCTGACGAAGATGTCCAGGGGAAGCGGCCAGACTCGCGCGGTCGACATGTCCGGCGCCCAGTGGATGATCGAGTTGTAGATGAAGTCGCACGCCCAGACGGAGCCGTCGTCGTCGACCCACGGGTAGGAGAGGTAGAACACGCCCGGGGTGACCCAATAGGTGAAGGACGGGGCGGCAGGGTCGAAGACCGCCATGTAGCCGCCCGTCTCGGGCAGCCAGAACTTTCCGTCCGGCCGCTTGGCGAGCGCCGTCGGCCGGCGATACGCGTCCGGCCACCGGGTGAGCGTGCCGTCCGCCGGGTTGAAATGTCCGACGTTGAATCCCCCCATCTCGGTGATCCAGAACGTCCCGTCGCTGTCTTTCAGGAGCGAGCTCGGCGCCGTGTCGGCGGCGAACGTCCAGCGCGTGACGGTCGTCCGATCGGGCGAGAGCTTCGAGATCTTGTTGTCGGCGGCCGAGACGCTCCAGACCGAGCCGTCGGGATCGAGCGAGAGGTTCGCGCCGTCGATGTTCGGGGCGTTCGGGAACGTGTAGAGATTCGAGTTCGCCGTGAGCGCCGTGACGGCGGGCGTGGGTGTGGGGGTTGGCGTTGGAGTCGGCGTCGGGGTCGGGGTCTGAGCGCGCGCACCGAGTGCGGCCGCGAGAAGGGTGGCGGGCAGGAGGCGGAGGAAACGGGACGGACGGGGGAGGGGGTGCGGAATTGTCACGGCGCGCATTGTAAGGGCGGCGGATGCACGGCCCGTTCCGCCCGTGCCGTCGAAAGAAGAGGGCGATTGACGGACGCTTCCGAATGGGCGTAGCATCTGAAACGTCGTCGCAGGGCGGCCTCGATCCGGTGGGCCAGCGGGCTCCGGATGCGGAGCCGAAGGGCCGGGTCCAATCCCGCCGCCGCCCGGCAACGCAGGACCTGACGATCCGGGATCCCGTGCGCCGCCCGGGCGACGCGGGCCCCGACCGCAGGCCAGGAAGCCCGTTGGCTCCTGACAGGGCCAACCCCGGAGGACAGGTTGAGCGAAAACGAACCCAAGGAGCGCGTCCTGACGACGCCGGAGGGCGAAGCGCCGGGCGGCGAGCCCGAGGGCGATTTCGAGCCGGAAGCCGGCGACGACGCGGGCGACGGCCCCGAGGGTCCGGAGGGCGGCGAAGGCGCCGCTGCCGGAGAGGGCGGAGCGCCCGGCTCGTTCGACCCGTTCCGCCGCCGGCGCCGCCGGCGCCGCCGGCGCGGGCGTGGGCGCGGCCCGGGAGCCCCCGGCCCGGGAGGCGAGGGCGCTGCCCTGTCGAACGAGCCCGCTCCCGAAGCTCGTGGCCGGTACGCGATCCCCCGGGTGGAGGCGCCGGTCGGGGCCGCCGCGGTCAGCAGCCAGGCGAAGGTCGTCGTCAAGGGGATCGTCCGGCTCCACGGCGACCACTCGGGCATGCTCGTGTCCCCGGAGACGTTCTTCGGCGAGCGTGGCGACCCGTTCCTTCCGAAAGTCCTCGTCGAATCCGAGGACCTCGAGGACGGTCTGCTCGTCGAGGCCGAGGCGGTTCAAAGGGGCGGCAAGGGCCCCATGGTCCAGAGGATCGTCGCGATCGAGGGCCTCGATCCCGCGGAATACCGCGGCAAGTACGTCCAGTTCCACAAGGGTGTCTCGGTCGACCCCGACCGGCGCCTGCGCATGGAGACGGCTCCGGAAGAGGTCTCGGGCCGCGTCCTCGACCTCGTCGCCCCGATCGGGCGCGGGCAGCGCTGCCTGATCGTCGCGCCGCCGAAGGCCGGCAAGACCTTCCTCCTCAAGACGATGGCGAACGCCATCGCGAAGAACGACCCCGACGTCGTCATCTTCATGCTTCTCGTGGACGAGCGGCCCGAGGAAGTGACCGACATGCAGCGGTCCATCACGGGCGAGGTCATCGCGTCGCCGAGCGACCTGAACGCGGCGCACCACATCGCCGTGTCCGAGGCCTGCTTCGAGAGGGCCAAGCGCCTCGTCGAGATCGGCAAGGACGTCGTGATCTTCTGCGACTCGATCACCCGCATGAGCCGCGCCTACAACAACGAGCAGCGCGGCAGCGGCCGCATCCTGTCGGGCGGCATGGACGCGCGGACGATGGAGAAGCCCCGGCGCTTCTTCGGCGGCGCGCGCAACCACGAGGACGGCGGCTCCCTCACGATCATCGCGACGTGCCTCATCGACACGGGCAGCCGGATGGACGACGTCATCTTCGAGGAGTTCAAGGGCACCGGGAACAGCGAGATCATCCTCGACCGCGGACTCTTCGAGCGCCGGATCTTCCCGTGCATCAACATCCCCGCGTCCGGAACGCGCAAGGAAGAGAAGCTCTACGACGCCGACGAGCTGCCGAAGATCCACAAGCTCCGGCGCGCGCTCTCGTCCGTCAAGCCCCAGGACGCGATGGAGCTGCTGCTCTCCAAGCTCGCGAAGACGAAGACGAACAAGGAGTTCCTCAAGAGCATTCTTTGAGGAAGAGAAAGAAGGGCGAGAGACGAGGGTCTCTTAGAAGGGTGTGTGGGGCCCGCGCTTTCGCCCCTCGTACCTTCTAAGAGAATCCTCTCTTCTTTTTCTTATTCTTACTCTTCGGGCGGGATGTAGAAGTCCGTCAGCCGGCGCATGACGTGGCGCGCGTCCTCCATGTGGAGGAAGCGCCCGAGGCCCTCGAACGTCATCCCCTCGGCGCCGGGGACGCCCTGGACGATCGCGGCCGCGCAGCGGAGGCGTTCGGCGTCCTCGCGGTTTCCGACGAGGACGGCCGTGCGGGCGCGGATCTCGCCCAGCCGCTGGGCCTGGACGGGGCCCGCGTGCGGCGGACGCTCGAGCGAGCCGCCGGCGACGTGCGCGTTCGCGTAGATGGACTCGAGGCGCTCGAACGGGGTCTCGCGCTCGCGTGCGACGTCGAAGACGTGGGAAGGCAGCCATTTATCCGCGATCGCCTGCTGCGGGCTCCGGACGTAGGCCGCCAGGAGGTCGCGCCGCGCCGCGCGCGTCTCGTCCCGCCAGGAGAATCCCTCGAGCGTCGGCGCGAGGAGGGCGAGCGACAGGGCGCGATCCGGGAAGTCGAGCGCGAACTGGAGCGCGATTTCGGCGCCGTCGTCGTGGGCGAGGAGGTGGGCCCTTTCGGTCGAGAACCAGTCGAGGAATGCGGCGAGCTCCGCAGCCTCCTCGGCGAGCGGCAGAGGGTCGGGCGCGTCTCCGGAGCGGCCGTGGCCCCGGCGGTCGTAGCGGACCGCGCGGAAGCCGGAGGAGATCGCGGTCGCGGGGCCTTCGAGGATGTCGGCGTTCGCGAACGAACCGTGCACGAGGACGACCGTCTCGCCCTCGCCGCCGACCTCGTAATAGAGGCGGCGCCCGTTCACGCCCGCGTACGGCATCGTCAGGCCGGAGCGGCCGCTTCCGCGCGCGGCGCGACGCGCCGCCCGCGCCGCCGCCGGCGGCGCTTTGCCGGCGCGCCCGGACCGCCCTCGGGCGGCGGTTCGGGAAGGTCCTCTCCGAACCCGCCTTCGGGAGCCTCGAGGCCGAACGCCTCGCGGGTCCAGAAGTCGGCTGCGAGGAGGGAGACCGGGAATTCGGAGGGAGATTCTTCGAGTGAAGAAAGGGGAGAGGACGGAGAAAGAGAAGAGGGGATTTCTATGAACGTGGGTGGGGCGAGGGCCTCCGGCACGCGTGGCGGGACAGGCTCCGGCTCCGGCGCTGCCAAGACCTGTTCCACCTTCGAAGAAGTCTCCGGCGCCGAAGGCGCAATCTTCTCTTCCACCTTCAAAGAAATCTTCGGCGCCGCAGGCGCCGTCTTCTCTTCCTTCTTCTCTTCCTTTCGCGGCGCCGCAGGCGCCGCGCCGGGGGGCGCGAAGAGCTTGTCGTCCGCGAACTCCACGGGGATCTTCATCCCGATGAGCTTCTGGATCGCGTCGAGCGAGAAGACGTAATCCTCGTCCGCGAGCGAGATGGCCTTGCCCGTCCGACCGGCGCGCGCCGTGCGGCCGATGCGGTGGACGTAGTCCTCGGGGTCCTGCGGAAGATCCACGTTGACGACGTGCGTGACGCCCTCGATGTGGAGGCCGCGCGAGGCGACGTCCGTCGCGACGAGGAGCGGGAGCGTTCCGTTCTTGAAGTCCGCGAGGATCTTCATCCGCCGCGCCTGCGGGATGTCGCCGGTCAGCGCGCCGATCTTCCAGCCATGGCGCTCGAGCGTGCCGACGAGCCTTTCGGCGAACCGCTTCGTGTTCACGAAGAGCAGCGTGCGGAGAGGCTCTCCGCGCGGGGCCGCATCGGCCTCGCGCCGGAGGAGACCGAGGAGGAGCGGCATCTTCTCGCGCTGCGACACGTGGTAGAGCGCCTGCGTGACGCGGTCGGCGGTGACCTGCTCCGGCCGGATCTCGACCTTCACGGCGTCGTTCATGTGCTCGTAGGCGAGTTCCATCACGCGCAGCGAGAGCGTCGCCGAGAACATCATCGAGTGGCGTTTGCCGGGGGGCGGGCAGCGGCGGAGGATGCGCCGGAGGTCCCGGATGAAGCCGAGGTCGAAAAGGCGGTCGGCCTCGTCGATCACGAGGGACTCCACCTCGCCGAAGGACGTCGCGCCCTGCTGCTCGTAGTCGAGGAGGCGGCCCGGCGTTCCGATCAGGAGATCGCAGCCCGCCCGAAGCTGGTCGCGCTGCTTGACGTAGTCGATCCCTCCGAAGACGGTGACGATCCTCGGCTTGAGGAAGTGGCCGAGGGCCTTCGCGTCCTCCTGGATCTGGATCGCGAGCTCGCGCGTGGGCGCGACCGCGAGGGCGCGCGGGTACGGCGAGGGCTTCGGGCGTTTCGTGCGCGCGAGGCGCGTGAAGATCCCGATCAGGAAGGCGGCCGTCTTCCCGGTGCCCGTCTGCGCCTGCGCGGCAACGTCCTTGCCGGCGAGGAGGAGGGGCAGCGTCGCGGCCTGCACGGGGGTCGCGCGCACGAATCCGCACGCGGCGACGCCCGCGCTCACGGCATGGGGGAGCTTGAGGTCGGCGAAGTAGACGTCGGTGAGGTGATCGCCGAATTTTCCCGGGGGGACGGCCATCCAGCCGTCATTGTAACGTCCGCGGCTTCCCGGAACGTCCGCGTATACTCGATCGAGTCGTGCCTGTTCGGGAGCTGACGAAACGGATCTTCCTCGGCAAGAGCCGGGATCCTCTTGATCCGCACGTCTTCCATCAGCTGTCCCTGGTGGCCTTTCTCGCGTGGGTGGGCCTCGGGGCGGACGGGTTGTCGTCCTCGGCGTACGGCCCGGAAGAAGCGTTCCTCGCTCTCGGGACGCACACCCACCTCGCCGTCTTCCTCGCCGTGGCGACCGCGCTCACGGTCATCCTGATCTCGGCGTCCTACGCCCAGCTCATAGAGTTGTTCCCGTCTGGAGGAGGCGGCTACCTCGTCGCGACCCACCTGCTCGGCGAGACGGCCGGGCTCGTCTCCGGCGCCGCCCTCCTCATCGACTACGTCCTGACGATTTCCACGTCCTGCGTGGCGGGCGTCGCCGCCCTCTCCTCGTTCTTCGGCGAGATCTCCCCGTCCCGCCAGCTCGCGTACGCCTGCGTCTCCGTCGTCGTCCTCGTGGTCCTGAACCTGCGCGGCGTGCGCGAGTCGATCCAGGTGCTGCTCCCGATCTTCCTCGCGTTCCTGCTCTCGCACGTCGGGATCCTGCTCTTCGGGATGTTCCGCCACGTCGGGGCGGTTCCCGAGCTCGTCGCCCAGACGGCCCACGAGACGCGGTCCACATGGGCCGAGCTCGGCGCGTGGGGCACGATCATGCTGCTCCTCAAGGCGTTCTCCCTCGGCGGCGGCACGTACACCGGAATCGAGGCGGTCTCGAACGGGCTCCAGATCCTGCGCGAGCCGCGCGTGAAGACCGGCAAGCGCACGATGGCGTACATGGCGGTCTCCCTCTCGTTCATGGCGGGAGGGCTGATCCTCTGCTACCTCCTCGCGAACGTGCGGAAGACCCAGGGCGTGACGCTGAACGCGTCGCTCTACCAGATCCTCTCCCGCGAGCTGTTCGGCGCGGGCGGCGTTGCCGCCGCGTTCGTCCTGCTCCTCCTCGTCTCGGAGGGCCTCCTCCTCTTCGTCGCGGCGCAGTCGAGCTTCCTCGCGGGACCGCGCGTCCTCGCGAACATGGCGATCGACTCCTGGGTGCCGCACCGCTTCAGCCTGCTCTCGGAGCGGCTCGTGACGCAGAACGGCGTGATCCTCATGGGCGCGGCCGCGATCGCGATGCTCGTCTACGCGCGCGGTTCGATCCACATCCTCGTCCTGATGTACTCGATCAACGTCTTCCTGACGTTCACGCTGTCCCAGCTCGGGATGTGCGTGCACTGGTGGCAGGTGCGGAAGACGGAGCGCACGTGGGGCCGGCGCTTCGCCGTGAACGGCGCGGGGCTCGCCATCTCGGTGACGATTCTCGTCGTCTCCACGGCCCTGAAGTTCCGCGAAGGCGCGTGGATGACCGTCGTCATCACGGGAGCGCTCGTCGCGCTCTGCGTCGCCATCAAGAAGCACTACGGGTCGGTGAGCCTTCTCATGAAGCGCGCCGACGACGTCCTCACGACGCTCCCGACGCCGAAGACGGCCCCCGGCGCGTCCGCGCCCGCGCCGGAACGCGGGGCGCCGACGGCCGTCTTCCTCGTCTCGGGCTTCAACGGCCTCGGCATCCACTCGCTCCTCCAGGTGCAGAAGTACTGGCCCCGGTACTACCGCAACGCCGTCTTCCTCTCCGTCGGCGTCGTGGACTCGGCGAAGTTCAAGGGCACGGACGAGATGGAGAACCTGCGCCTCGAGACGCAGCGCGACCTCGAGAAGTACGTCGAGTTCGCCCGCGGGCTCGGGATGAACGCGGAGCAGCACTACGCGATCGGGATCGACCTTCTCGACGAGATCGTCGACCTCTGCAAGAGCGTCAAGGAGCAGTACGACAGGCCCGTCTTCTTCGCGTCGAAGCTCATCTTCCCGAACGAGAACCTCGCGAACCGGCTGCTCCACAACCAGACTCCGTTCGCCGTCCAGCGGCGCCTCCAGTTCGAGGGCCTGCAGACGGTGATCCTGCCGATCCAGGTCTCGATTTGAAGCCGGAGGCGCGGCCGTCCCCCCGGGGGCCTCTCTCGTCGCGCCGCCCGCTCGCCTTCGCCCTCGGCCTCGCCGGCCTCGTCCTCGCCGTCACGACGGACGAGCGCGTCTTCGGCCTCGTCACGGACGGCCAGATCATGACCCGCACGGCATACGCGATGGCCGCGCTCGGCGAGATCGGCGTGGCCCGCGGCCACCTCGTCGGCGCCGTGCGGCCCGCGGGCGACGCGGTGACCCGCTACGGCATGGGGCCGTCGCTCGTGCGGGTGCCGGCGGCGGCGCTCGGCGGCCCGTTCGAGAACGCGTTCGGACTCGGCGCCTCGCAGACGCTGTTCGTCCTCGAGCAGATCCTCCTCGTCCTGCTCGCGGCGTTCTCCGCCGGACTCCTGGCCCGTGCGCTCGGGGGGGACGCCCGCGCCGTGCGTCGGGCGGTCCTCGGCACCGCGATCGCGTCGCCGCTCTGGGCCTACGCCTCGTCGGACTGGTCCGAGCCCCTCCAGGCTGCCTTGGTGGGAGGTGCGTTCTCCGCAGCGGCCTGGGCCGTCACGGAGTCTCCGAACGAGGAGCAGGCACCGCGGCGTGCGGTTCTCCTCGCCGCGCTCGCCGGATTCCTCGCCGGATTCGGACTTCTTTCGAAGAGTCTCCTGGTCATTCTCTTCCCCTCAGTCCTCGCCGCACTGTGGACTCCCGCGGCGGGCCGCGCGCGCCGGCTCGCGGCAGCCTGCGCGGGCTTTGCACCGCCCGCCGCGCTGTGGCTCGCGCTGGAGATCGTGCGCTTCGGCGCGCCGTTCGCCTCGTACGGCGGGGAACGCTTCAGCCACCCGCCGCTCGACGGCCTGTGGCGGCTGACGGTCGGGCCGAACAAGGGCCTCTTCGTCTACTTTCCGCTCGCGCTCCTGGGCGTCTGGGGCTTCGTCCGCCTCGCGCGGACGCGCCGCATCCTCGGGCTCGCGCTCGCCGGGTTCTCGGCGTTCGTCCTCCTCTCGACGGCGGCGTGGTGGTCGTGGGACGGAACCGCGGGCTGGGGCCCGCGGCTCCTCGTCCCGCTCGTTCCGCTCCTCGCGGCGGCGGCGGCCCTCGCGGCTCCGGCCCTTCCCGTGGCGGTGTTCGGCGCGCTCTTCACGCTCGGCGTCGCCGTGAACGCCCTCGGCGCGCTCCAGCCCGACGCGGTCCTGACCTGGTACTACGCGACGGTCAGGCCGCGCGTCCTCACGGCGCCGGAGCAGCGCGCGTTCCCGGCGTTCGCCACCCAGACCGGCGCGGACGGCGCCGTGCGGCTCCTTCCGCTCCACGACGTCGCGAACCACGCCGCGCTGTCGCCTCTTCGCGTGAACGCCTGGCTCCTCGGCCGGCGCCTCGCGGGCGGAGACGTTCTCGCCGCGTTGAAGACCCCGCCGTGGCGCACGGACGTTCCCGGACAGGAGGCGGGCCTCCCGCCCGAGCAGGCGATTCCGCCCTCCGCGCTCGTCTTCCTGACGTCGCCGTTCCGCTGGCCGCACCTCGGGATGTCGCTCGCGCGCGCATCCGGGCAGACGGACACGGTGCTCGCGTGGATCGACTGCCTGTTCGACCAGGCGCTCCGCGCGCAGGACATGGAGCGCGGCGAGCGGGCCGTTGCGTTCGCCGAGGAGCTCTACCGGCGCGTGCCGGGCGCGCAGACCGCCGCGACGCTCGCGGAGGCGTATCGGCTGGCGGGGCGGCGCGAGGCTCTCGCGGACTTCGTCGGATCGCTGCCCGCCGCGCAGAAGGCGTCGCCGGAGTTCGGGATGGTCCTCGCCCTCGCGATGCGCGACGCGGGCAACGAAGCGCGGGCTCGCCAGGTGCTCGGGCAGGTCCTCGCGGCGAGCCCGCGGCCCGAGTACGCGCGGCTCGCGAACACGCCGCTCGCCGCATGGCCGTCCACGCTGCGGAAGATCCAGTTCCCGGCCGACGCCGCGACGACGCCGTGAAGATCCGGCGCCCGCTCGCCGCCGCGCTCCTCCTCGCGGGCGCCGTCCTCGCGCTCACCGCCGACGAGCGCGTCTACGGGCTCATGGCGGACGGCCGGACGATGCTCCGCACCGCCGTGTCGATCGCGACGCTCGGGGAGATCGGGATCGCGCGCGGGGGCGCCGTGGACGTCCCGCGGCCTGCGGGCGACGCCGTGTCCCGCTACGGAATGGGTCCTTCTCTCGTCCTGGCCGTGCCGGCCCTCCTCGCCCCCCGCTTCGAGAAGGCGTTCGGACCGGGGGCGTCGCAGACCCTTTTCGTGCTGCACCAGATCTCGTTCGTCCTCCTCGCGGCCCTCTTCGCGGGTCTCCTCGCGCGCGCGTGGGGCGCTTCGGAGCGCGCCGCGGCCGCGGCCGCCCTGGCAACCGCTCTCGCCTCGCCGCTCTGGGCCTATGTCGCCCTCGATTTCTCGGAGCCTCTGCAGGCCGCGCTGTGCGGCGGGGCGTTCGCGGCGGCGGCGTGGGCCGTGAAGGAACCCGCAATGGAGGCCGCCCCGCGACGCGTGCCTCTCCTCGAGGTTCTCGCCGGGTTCTTGGCCGGATTCGCCCTTCTTTCGAAGAGTCTCCTGGTGATTCTCTTCGTCGCGATCCTCGCGGCGTTGTGGGCTCCCAGCGTGGGCCGCGCGCGCCGGCTCGCGGCCGCGTGCGCGGGCTTCGTGCCGCCGGCGGCCGCGTGGCTCGTCTTCGAGATCGTCCGGTTCGGGCGCCCGTTCGCCTCCTACGGGGGCGAGCGGTTCACGCACGCTCCGCTCGACGGGCTGTGGCGCCTCCTCGTCGGCGCGAACAAGGGCCTCGTCTTCTACTTCCCGCTCGTCCTCCTCGCCGCGTGGGGCGCGTTCGCGCTCCTGAAGGCGCGGCGCACCTCGTCCGGGCCGGCCTTCGCGTTCGCCCTCGCGCTCCTTGCGGCGGCCGCCGCGTGGTGGGCGTGGGACGGGACGTTCGGGTGGGGGCCGCGCCTCCTGATGCCGGCGATTCCGATCCTCGCCGCCGCGGCGGCCGTCGCGCCCGCGCCGCGCGTCGTCTTCATGGCGCTCTTCGCCGCCGGAGCCGCGGTGAACGGCCTCGGGGCGCTTCAGCCCTCGACGCTCACGACGTGGACGTTCGCGACGCTCGCTCCGAGGCCCCTCGCCCCCGCCGAGGCCGCGCGCTATCCGGACTTCGCGATGCGGCGCGGGCCGGACGGCGCGTCCCTCTACCCGCAGTACTTCGCGTCCTCCGAGGCGGCGCTCGCGCCGATCCCGCTCGCGGCCCGGCTCCTCGCGGCGCGGCTGTCCGGCTCCGGCGTCGCCGGGATCGACGCCGCCCTGTGGAAGGGCGCACCCGCGCCCGCCGCGAGCGTCGCGACCGCGCTGCCTGCGAGCTCCCTCGCGCACCTGACCGGGCCGTTCCGGTGGCCGCGGCTCGGGATGTCCCTCTCGCGCCGCCGGAACGAGCCCGACCGGTCGCTCGCGTACGTCGAGGCGCTCCTCGACCAGGCGAATCGCGCGCAGGACATGGGCCGCGCCGACCGCGCTCTCGACTTCGGCGAGCGCCTCTTCGACGCGCTCCCGAACCCGGAGACGGCCACCGTCCTCGCGGAGGGATACCGCCTCGCGCGGCGGCCCGAGGCGCTCGAGTCCTTCGCGCAGACGATCCGCCGCAAGGGGATGGAGCCGGGATTCGCCGTCGTCCTCGCGCTCGCGGCGCGCGACGCCGGGGACGCGACCGGCGCCGCCGCCAGGATGGGTGAAGCGGCGGTGCGGAGTGGGCGCGCCGACCTGAAGGCGCTCGCCGAAGCGCCGCCGTCCACGTGGCCGGCGACGCTGCGCCAGGTCCAGGCGGCCGCGGGTAGGATGCTGCCGTGAGCGCCGCTCCGATTCGCATCGTCTCGCCCGCGACGGGCGCCTTTGTCGGAGAGGTTCCGGACGCCGGGGCCGCCGGCGCCGCCGACGCCGTCGCGCGCGCGCGCGCCGCGCAGCCCGAATGGGAGGGGCTCGATCTCGAGCAGCGCGTCGAAGCGTTGAAGCGATGGCGCGACGCCGTGCTCGACGAGCCGGGCGTGAGCGAGACGCTCGTGGCCGAGAGCGGCAAGCCGCGTCAGGAGGCCGAAGGGATCGAGGTCCTCTACTTCTGCGAGCTGATCCGCGCCATGACGCGCCTCGCGCCGGGAGCGTTTCGGGAGGAGACCCGCCACCCCCTCCTCTTCCTGACGAAGAAGACGCTCCTCGTCCGGCGCCCGCTCGGAGTCGTCGCCGTCATCGGCCCGTGGAATTTCCCGATCCTCAACAACGCCGCCGACGCGGTCGCGCCGCTTCTCGCCGGAAACACGGTCGTCCTCAAGCCGTCCGAGGTCACGCCGCTCACGTCGATCCTCCTGCGCGACCTCTGGCTCCGCGCGGGCAATCCGCCGGACGTCTTCCAGGTCGTCACGGGCCGCGGCGCGACGGGGGCTGCCCTCGTGGACGCCGCGGACGCCGTGATGTTCACGGGCTCCGTCGCGACCGGCCGCCGCGTCGGGGCGCGCTGCGGGGAGCGGCTCGTCCCGTGCGTTCTCGAGCTCGGAGGCAAGTCGCCGTTCGTCGTCCTCGCGGGCGCGAACCTCGAGCGCGCCGCCGAGGCGGCCGCGTGGTCGAGCTTCGTGCACTCGGGCCAGGCGTGCATCCGGACGGAGCGCATCTTCGTCGAGGCGTCGGTCGCCGATCGCTTCGAGCGGCTTCTCGTCGCGCGCGTCTCGGCCCTCCGCCAGATGGCGCCCGACTCCTCCGGAGTCATCGGGCACGACCTCGGCTCCGTGACCTTTGCGCGGCAGATCGAGGTCGTCGAGCAGCACATCGCGGACGCCCTGTCGAAGGGGGCGCGCGTCCTGACGGGCGGCGCGCGCCGGGACGACCTGCCGGGGCTCTTCTTCCAGCCCACCGTCCTCGCCGGCGCGACGCCCGACATGGCCGTCATGCGCGAGGAGACGTTCGGACCCCTCGTTCCCGTCATGCGCGTGTCGGGAGCGGACGAGGCGCTCCGCCTCGCGAACGACTCGCACCTCGGCCTGAACGCGACCGTCTTCGGCCCGAAGGCCGAGGCGATCGCCTTCGCGCGCAAGCTCCAGTCCGGGCAGGCGATCGTCAACGACGTCCTCGTGAACTACCTCGTCGTCGAGTCGCCGCTCGGCGGCTGGAAGGACAGCGGCCTCGGCGCGCGACACGGCGTCGAGGGCCTGAGGCAGTGGACGCGGGTCGAGGCGATCACGCTCCGCCGCCCGATCCTCGCGCCCGTCGAGCGCTTCCTCGCGCGCCAGCTCGCGTTCCCGTACGACCCCAGGGTTCTCGCGGTCTTGAGGCGCGCCTCGCGCGTCCTCTACCGCCGCGGGTGGGTCGAGAAGCTGAAGTCCCCGCGCGGCCGCCCGCGCCCGTAGAATCCGCCGGATGAAACGCTTCCTCGCCGCTCTCGCGGCCCTGTCCTTCTTGTCGTCCGCCGCGGCCGCCCAGTCCGGCGCCTCGGCGAAGAAGCCCACCCCTCTCTCGGCCCCCGGCATCCAGGCGTCGACCTCGACGGAGGCGCCGAAGGGCGCCAACGTGAGCCCCGGCGACATGCGCGCGATTCAGGGTGAGATCCAGGACCCGTTCGAGCTCGAGCGCCTCGGCCTCGCGGCCGTCAACGCGAACGACCTCGACCGCGCGCGCGTGTTCTTCGAGAAGGCCTGGAAGGTCGGCGAGCTTCCGACGGCCGCCTACAACCTCGCCTGCCTCGACGCGCGCAAGGGACGGACGGACGCCGCGTTCACGAACCTCGACAAGGCGCTCGCGGCCGGCTTCGACGACGGCGCGTCGCTCGAGAAGGACCCGGACCTCGCCTCCCTGCGCGGCAAGCCGAAGTGGGCCTCGGTCGTCTCGGGCGCCGCGAAGAACCGCGCCGCGGGCGACGCGGCCGCCGTGAAGGAAGGCGTTTTCCTCATGCCGAAGGAGAAGCCGCTCGCGATTCTCGTGCTCGTGCACGACAAGCAGTCGGACCCGTACTCCGTGAGCGGTCCGTTCGCGGACGTCGCGCTCTCGCACCGCCTCTTCGTGGCCGCGCCGCGCGGGCCGGGCCGGTCGGCGAAGAAGCGGTTCGGGTGGGGCTCGGCGGACCGCGCCGCGAAGGCGATCGACGCCGCCATCGACGCCGCGCGACGGAAGGCGGGCAACTCGAAGCTCCCGATCCTGATCGTCGGCGTCGGGAGAGGCGGCACCGAGGTGTTCACGGTCGCCGCGAAGAAGGCGCCGAGGACGTTCGAGGGCGTCGGGTCGATCGGGGGCCCGTTCGACCCCGGGGCCGCGCCGAGCACGGCCGGGCTGCGCGGGGCGAAGCTGTTCCTCGGCTCCTCGCGCGACGCCGAGCCGAACGAGATCAACGCGGCGCGCCGCGGGATCGAGGCGCTTCGCCAGCAGGGCTTCCAGCCGGTCGTGGCCCTGTGGCCGGGCAACGCGGCGGGCTTCCCGTCGGACGTCCCGCGCGCCGTCAAGGAGACGCTCGACGCCTTCGCCGGGGTGACGCCGGTGACACGCTGATGGCCGTCGACTTCTACCGCCACTCGCTCGGCGACGAGGAGAAGGACGCGGTCCGCGCCGTTCTCGACTCGCTGTTCCTCACGACGGGCCAGAAGGTCTACGCGTTCGAGAAGGCGTTCGAGGAATACCTCGGCGTGCCGGCGGTCGTCTGCACGGCGCACGCCACGGCCTCGCTCCACATCGCGATGCTCGCGGCCGGCATCGGGCCCGGAGACGAGGTCGTCACGACACCCATGACGTTTCTCTCGTCGGCGAACGCCGTGCTCTACGCGGGCGGGACGCCCGTGTTCGCGGACGTGGACCCGGCGACCGCGAACATCGACCCGGATGCCGTCGAGGCCGCGATCACCCCGAAGACGAAGGCGATCGTCGCGGTGGACCTCTACGGGCTCCTCGCGGACATGAAGGCGCTGCGGAAGATCGCGGACCGCTACTCCCTCGTCCTCGTCGAGGACGCCGCGCACTGCGTCGAGGCCCGGCGCGACGGGGTCGGCCCGGGGCAGCTCGCCGACTTCGCGTGCTTCAGCTTCTACGCGACGAAGAACCTGACGTGCGGCGAGGGCGGCGCGATCTCCGCCCGCGACGCGTCGAAGAAGAACCTGCTCCGCCAGCTCGGCTCGCACGGGATGTCCCGCAACGCCGCCGACCGCTACGCGGGGAAGTACCAGCACTGGGACATGGAGCGCCTCGGCTACAAGTACAACCTCTCCGACGTCGCGGCGTCGCTCCTTCTCCCGCAGCTCCCGAAGCTCGCGGCCCGCCTCGCGCGGCGCGAGGAGATCTGCCGCCGCTACGAGGCCGCCTTCCAGGACGTGCCTGGGATCACGTTCCCGGTCGTGCCCGAGGGCGCGATGTCGGCGCGCCACCTCTTCACGATCTGGGTCGAGCCGGCCGACCGCGACGCGATCCTCGCGGGGATCCAGGCGCGCGGCGTCGGCGTCGCCGTCAACTACCGCGCCGTCCACCTGACGTCGTACTACGCCGAGCGTTTCGGGTTCACGCGCGGAATGTTCCCGAGGGCCGAGCTCATCGGCGACTCGACGATCACGATCCCGCTCTGGCCCGCAATGACGGACACGCAGGTGGACGAGGTGATCGCGGCCGTGAAGGCGGCGGTGGCGGAAGGCTAGGGCTTTCGCGCGCCCTCGGTCTCGACGCAGATCGGAATGCTGAGCATCCCGCAGTGCTGCGGGACGCGGATGGAGATCGGGCCGCTGTCCGCGGAGGCGCCGTCCCTCGAGGCCGTGACCTTCAGCGTGTACGTCCGGTCCTCGTACTGGTTGCGGACGCCCGTCGCCCCACCGGGCTTGAACCCGATCCGCGAGACGAGGCCGGCCGGGCACGGGGGCGTCATCGTGGAACCGTCCTGGGCGATCCGGTCCCGCGTGAAGTCCCGCGAGGGGACCCCGTTGTACCCGCCGCCGCACGGCCGTGCGCATCCCGACAGGTCGTTCGCGTAGAACGCGTCGGGGTCCACGTTGCAGACCGTGTACTCCTGGATCCAGTCGAGCGTGCCGAGGGTTAGCTTCCCGAGGACGACGACGGGTTTCAGGACCGCCGCCGCCTGGACGACGACTTCGCCGAACAGCGTGTTGTCCTTTCGCTGCGTCGGGTCCTCGTGGACGGCGTTCTCCGGGTCCGCGACGCACTCGAGCTTGACGGCGCCCGCCTTCGAGGGTGTCCACGGGACGGAGCGCGGGACCGTCGCGCCCGCGCCGATCGCCGAAACGGTGAAGTCGTCCACCTTTTCGTGTCCCGCGAGGACCGAGACCCGGAAGGGCCCGAGCGCCCCCGGCGCGCCGCTCCGGACCTCCCACGACAGCGTCGCCTGCCGTCCGACCATCGGCTGCGCGGGCGAGAAGACGCACTTCGTCATCTGGAGCTTGTTGACCGACGAGACGACCGCGTACGGCAGCGTCGCGATCCCCGACTTCTCGGGGTCGTTCTTCTTGACCCGCCACCTGACGTTCAGCTTCACGACGTAGCGGCCGGGCGGCAGGTTCACGGCGTCCTCCCGGGAGCAGCCTTGGTCTGCCGCGCCCAGCCACACGGCGCCGTGCCCGCCGCTCTCCGGCCAGACCTCGAGGGTGCAGACGGGCGACAGCGCGAAGGTGTTCGGCGCGCGGACGGGCTTGAAGCGGACCGGCGATCCCTCCGCGACCTGGCCGGCGGGGTTCGCCTGGATCGAATAGGGCGCGTTGTCCGCCCGGGAGGCACCCGGAAAGAGGACGCAGGCGGCGAGCGCGAGGGCGCCGGCGGGGATGCGGCTTGGCTTCACGGTCGGTCTCCTCTCTCCGTAAGCGCAAACGGCGGCTGGGCGGGGTCACGCGGAAGGCACACGAGGCGCCTCAGCCCGGCCCGGTCGACTCGACGATCTTGAGGACGTCCGAGCCCGGGTCGATCGTGATCCCGGCGACGAACTTCCTCGACGGGTTCGGGACGACGAGCGTCGTCGTCGGGCCCGTCGCGGTCACGGGCACGTCCAGGATCGTCCCGTCCACGTACGTGATCCGCACGGTCAGCGGGAACACGTAGTAGGGCTTGTCGTTCGGCCCGGCGACGGGGTGGGCGACGGCGTGCTGCTGCGTCTGTATCACCGTCAGCGTCACCGTCGACGCGTCGACGGCCGTCCGGTACGTGGCCCGGAACGTCGGCCGGAACCGCGTCTCGAGCCACTGGTCGAAGAACTGCTTGAGGTCGAGACCGGTGCGCTCCTCGAAGAGCGCGCGCAACTCGCCGCGCGTCGCCGTGCCCCACGCGTGCGCGTCGCCGTAGGCGCGCAGCCCGGAGAAGAACGCGTCGTCGCCCACGAGGCGGCGCAGCATGTGGAGGAACCACCCGCCCTTGTTGTACACGGCCCCGGTGTACTTGAACGGGTCGGCCGGATCGGCGACGACGGCCTGCGAAAGCCTGCCGCCGTAGAGCCCGTCGTCGTACGACGTGCGCAGCGTCTGCCCGGGGTTCTTCCCGAGCGCGCGTTCCTGGTAGAGCACCTCGGCGTACGTGGCAAAACCCTCGTTCAGCCAGATGTCGTCCCACGTCCGCATCGTGACGCGGTCGCCCCACCACTGGTGCGCCAGCTCGTGCACGAGGAGGAGTGTGATGTCGCGCGGCGTGTTCGAGAGGATGTTCTCGCCGATGGACGTGAGCGTCGGGTGCTCCATCCCGCCCGAGAACCACGAGGAGACGATCCCGTACTTCGTGTCCACGAACGGGTACTCGCCGAAGAGGCTCGCGAGGACCGAGATGTGGTCCTTCATCGCGGAGAGCCGCGGCACGTTCGCGGCCGCGTTCTCGGGCATGAGGTACGAGCGGATCGGCATCTTCCGCCCGTCGAGCGCCGTGTACGTGTCCTCGACGACCTCGTAGTTCGCGACGTTCAGGGAGACGAGATACGTCGAGATCGGCTGCGGGAGGCGCCACGTGGACCGGATGCGCCCGTCGGGCAGCACGGCCGACGTCCCGAGGCCCGCGGACGCGACGACGTAGCCCGGCGGAACGGTCGCCGTCACGGTCGCGACCGCCTTGTCGTCCGGCGCGTCCACGCACGGCCAGAACTGCCGCGACCCGAACGGCTCGGCGACGCTCGTGGCCGCCCGGCCCGTCGCGTGATCCCACCACGCGAGCGCGGCGGCCGCGGGAGGAATGCCCGACCACGAGAGGCCGATCGAGGTCCGCTCCTCGGCGGCGAGCGGCGGGACGAGCGGCACGGTGAGCAGGTCGTTCGCGAACGTGAACCCGGAGACCGGCGCGCCGTCGCGTGTGACGGAGGAGACGGCGTAAGCGCGGTCGAGGTTGAACGTCACGGAGACGGTCGATTTCGCGAAGCCCGCGAGGCGCGTCGTGGACGAGCCCGCGAGGATCCGGACTCCCGGGTCGAGCTCGAAGGAAATGTCGTAGGCCACGACGTCGAATCCGCGCGTCGAGCCCTCGACGGACGCCGGGGGCGGCCCGGAAACCCCGCGCGCGAGCGCCGCCTCGGCTACGGCGCGCGAGAGCGCGTGCTTGGCGCGTCCCTCCTCGTGCTCGAGGACGAGGCGCGTCCCGTCCTCGGGTCCGGGGCGCCGGGCGCCGGCCCTCCAGGCGGCGGCGCCGACGAGAAGGGCGAAGGAGGCGGCGAGCGGCCGCCGCAGCGCGCGGGTCACCCCTCGATTCTACGGCGCGAAGCCGCCCTCAGAGGGCGGCGCCGAGCGCGTCGCCGCGCGCGATGCGTTCGCCCATCGCGATGCCGTCACGCCAGCCGCCCGTGAGGACGAGGCCCGGCAGGAACTCGAGGTCCTTCTCGACCGCTGCGAGCGTGCGGTGATGGAAGAGCGGGATCTGCGGGATCGCGGCGGGCCAGCGGAAGATCCACGAGCGCTCGGGCGCCGTCAGGCCCGGGTGGAGCCGTTTCGCCTCCTCCGCCGCGACTGCGAGCACCTCGGCGTCGGTGGCGGCCGCGAGCGCAGGGTCCAGCGCACCGCCGAGGAACGACGTCGTGAGGATCGAGCCGGCGGGAGCGCGCCCGGAGAAGAGCGACGACGGGTAGAGGACGCCAAGCGACCGGATGCCCTCGCCGCGCGGGACGAGCGCGCCGAAGCCTTTCGGCGAGCCGGGCCCGTCGGGCCACGCAAACACGACGACCGTGATCGGCGACGTCTTCATCGCGGCGAGCCCCGCGCCCGAACGCGGCAGCCGGTCGCCGAGAAGGCGCGCGAGCGCCGGGCCCTCGAGCGTCGAGACGAGAACGTCCGCATCCCACGAGCGGCCGTCCGCAAGGCGCACGGTCCACTTCGGGCCGGAGGGATGCGGGCCTTCGACGATCGCGGCGGGCGAATTCACCTCAATGCGGCACGCGCCTCGCGAAACGAGACGCTGCTGAAGAGTTTCTATGAGTAGGTAAAGACCCGTGTCGAACGTGAGGGTCCTCGCGCGATGGCGGGCCGGAGCAGCCGCGCCCTTCTTACCCTTTCTAAGAAGATCTTCAGCGCCGTTTGCCCCTGCTTCGCCCGCGCCGCGCTGCGCCGGGTCTTCGGTCTTCTTCTTTCTAAGAAATCCTCTTATCACGCTCCCCGCAGCCCCCTCCGCCTCCCAGAGGCGGGGGAATGCGCTTCGCGTCGACAGCGTGTCCGGGTCGCCCGCGTACACGCCCGAGACCATCGGCCCCGCGCCGTAGCGCGCGGCCTCGGGGCCGAAGCGCCGCGCGAAGAACGACGCCACGCTCTCGTCCTCGAGATCGGCGGGACGCCCGGGGACGAACGGCTCCTTGAGGAGGCGGAGCTTGCCGCGCGTCGTGAAGACCGTGTTGAAGAGGGCGCCGGGCCCCGGCACGACGGCGCGCGGCCGGCCGTCGCGGACGATCCAGCGCGGCGCCTTCGCGTCCGCCTTCACGACGCGGGGCTCGAGGCCGAGGTCGGCGAGCAGGCGGTCGGCCGCCTCGCTCGTCCGGAGCGTGTTCGGCCCGCCCTCCACGATGAATCCGTCCTCGCGGACCGTCTTCACCGAGCCCCCGGGCGCGGGGCCCGCTTCGAGGACGACGGTTTCGCCCTCGCTCTTCCGCCGGTACGCCGCCGTCAGGCCGGCGATGCCGCCGCCCAGGATCACGACACGTTTCATAGGGCCGCCTTCGTCACGATGTTCGCGAGCGCGCGGACGAACGCCGGGTGGTCGTTGAGGCCCTCGGCGACCGCGTAGTGCGGGATGCCGAGCCGCGCGGCCTCGCCCGCGAAGAGGAGCCGGATCTCGTACAGCGTCTCGACGTGGTCGGAGACGAACGCCACGGGGACGACGACGACCTGCGTCACGCCCTCCTTCGCGAGGCTCGCGAGGACGTCGGAAGTGGACGGCCCGAGCCACTCGACCGGGCCGACCTTCGACTGGTAGCCGAGGCGCGACGGGAAGCGGTTCCCGAGGGCCGCGTCGATCGCCTTCACCGTGCCTTCGACGTGGGCGGGGTACGGGTCCTTCTGCGTGACGACGGTCTTCACGGGCAGGGAGTGGGCCGAGTAGAGGATCACGGTCTTCGCCGGGTCCGGGTCGGGCAGCGTCGCGTGCGCCCTGCGGACCAGGTCGGCGTGCGCCGCGACGAACTCGGGCTCGTCGTACCAGGCGTCGGGCGCGTTCGTCCGCGCCGGATTCCAGCCCATCTTCGCGAGGGCGGCCGTCACGCGGTTGAACGAACCGCGCGTCGTCGTGACGGAGTACTGCGGGTAGAGGGGGAGGACGAGGAGGCGCGTGGCGCCGGCCTTCCGGAGGTCCTCGAGTGCGTTCTCGACGAACGGGTACGAGCACGTCATCCCGACGCGGACGACGGGCGCGGGCGCGGCCGCGCCCTTCCCGAGCTCGGCCTCGAGGAGGCGGGCCTGCGTCTCGGACCAGCGGCGGATGGGCGACCAGTTGATCCGTTCGTACGTCGCGGCGGACTTCGGCGCGCGCGTCGTCGCGATGAGCCAGGCGACAAATCGGCGAAGGGGAGAGAAGGAAATGCCGAGGATTTCAGGATCTACGAAGAGTTCATACAGAAACGGGCGGAGTTCCTCGCGGGAGGCCGGCCCTCCCAGTTGCACGAGCAGCACACCCAGACTATCGCTCATAGACCTTCTAAGAAAATCAACGTCACCCGGAACCCACCCCTCACAGGGTACGCGAGAAGATCTTCGGCGAGTCTTCGGTCTTCTTCTCGAGGTAGGCGTCGAACAGCATCGCCACGTTCCGGATGAAGATCCGTCCCATCGTGGTCACCCGGATTTCGTCGGCGGTGACTTCGACCATGCCGTCGTTCACGAGGTCCGGGAGCTTTGCCGTCGCGTTCGCGAACGTCTCGTCGAACGACTTGAGCGAGAACGTCTTCTCGACGTCGCGCTTGTCGATCACGCAGTGGCAGAGGAGGCGTGTGATGACCTCGCGGCGCAGGACGTCGTCGGCGGAGACGCGGCAGCCCTTCACCGTCGCGAGCCGCCCGGCCTCCATCGCGGCGTGATACTCGGCGTAGTCCTTCGTGTTCTGCAGGTACCAGTCGTCCACGGAGCCGATCGCGGAGACGCCCATCCCGTAGAGGTCGCAGCCGGCGTGCGTCGTGTAGCCCTGGAAGTTCCGCGTGAGCGTCCGGTCCTGCTGCGCCTTCACGATCTCGTCGTGCGGGAGCGCGAAGTGGTCCATCCCGATGTAGACGTACCCGGCGGCCACGAAGCGTTCGATCCCCGAGACGAAGATCGCGAACTTCTCCGTTCCTTCGGGGAGGTGCGCCGCGAGGACGCGCTGGGGGCGCTTGAGCCAGGGGACGTGCGCGTACGAGTACATCGCGACGCGGTCGGGGCGCAGGGAGATGATCTGCTCGACGCTCGCTTCGAAGCCCGCGCGCGTCTGACCGGGGAGGCCGTAGATCATGTCGAGGTTCACGGAGCCGTAGCCGAGTGACCGCGAAGCGTCGACGAGCGCCTTCGTCATATCGAACGGCTGGACGCGGTTCACGAGCTCCTGCACCTCGGGGTCGAAGTCCTGGACGCCCATCGAGACACGGTTGAATCCGCGGTTCTTCAGGACCTCGAGGTGCCTGGCCGTCGTGACGCGCGGGTCGACCTCGACGGAGACCTCCGCGCCCTTCGCGGGCCGGTACGTCTCGAGGAGGTGCTGCGCGAGGCGGTCGGCCTGCACGGGCGTGAGGTACGTCGGCGTCCCGCCGCCCCAGTGCACCTGCTCGATCGAGCGGGAGGGGTCGATGCGCTTGGCGAGGAGGTCGATCTCCCGGTGGAGGTCCGCGAGGTAGGGCTCGATCTCCGCGCGGTCGTCGCCCTTCCGGTCGGGCTTGGGGACGACCTTCATGAAGCAGCCGCAGAACCAGCACTGCTCGTCGCAGAACGGGAGGTGGGCGTAGAGCGAGACGGGCGATTTCCGCGCGTTCGCGCGGGCGCAGGCCTCCTCGTAGTCCTTAACGCCGATCCCCTCGTTCCACTCGGGCGCGGTGGGGTAGGAGGTGTAGCGGGGGCCCTGGACGTTGTACTTGTCGAGGAGCTCCGTCGTCATCGGGAGCGTCTCGCCGCGAAGGCGAATCGGGATGGCCGTCACGCGGCGGAGGTTAGCACCGGCGCGACTGGGTCTCGTTGGGTCAGGTGCATCAGGCGCGCCGGGACGGCGTTCATTCCACGAGGGTTACCTTCCGCGCCTTCGGGGAGAGAGAGATCGACTGCGGGAGGTGCCGGCCCTCCAGCCAGACGATGCGCTGGGCCTCGACGGCCTTCGTGACTTTCTTCACGGCGCCCGGCACGTCGGAGCTGCTCGTGAGGACCTCGGGCTTGCCCCACGCGGGATCCACCATCTTCTTGTTCTTCGCCCAGACGAAGAGCGGGACGCGCAGCGCGCGCAGGTACGCGCGCGTCCATGCGACCGGCGTCTGGCTCTCGTCGTCGCCGCCGGCCACGACGAGGACGACGGCCCTCGGCCGGTTCCCCGCGGCGGCCGAGAGCGCGGCCACGCCGACGGCGTCGCCGAGGCGCGGCGGCCCGCTGTACTCCGGCGGGGCGACTCTGGTCAGGAGCAAGCGCACGTCCCACGGCGCGGAGAAGTCCTGCGAGCGCAGAAAGACGTCGTAGCCCGGGGCCGTGTCCGAGGGCTTGAGGGTCCCGGGCCAGCAGAAGCGCAGGCGCTGGCCCTTTCGCAAGGGGCACGGGTACGACATCCGGGAGTAGAGAACGGTCCGGAGGTTCTCGATCCACGGTCCCGCGTTCTCGTCCTTCACGACGACGATCTCCCCGGGGCTCTCCTCGACGGCCTCGACGTGCACGGGCTCCCCGTTCGCGAGGAACCAGCCGTCCATCTCGTATTCCGCCGGCGGGCTGCCCTTGAAGACGACGGGCACGGCCGTCAGCTCGGTCTGGGCCTCCCCGCGCATCGTCTCGGGCCCGCCCGGCGCCTCGCGCTTCACGCCTCCGACGAGGAGCTCGCTCGAGACCCGGCTCCCGCCCTTGAACTCGAGGACCGCCCTCAGGACGTGGACGTCGGCCGGCCGGAAGTCGGGGAGGCGGATGCGGGCGAGGTTGCCGGGGTCGAGGACCTGGCCGTCGAACGTCAGCTCGATGCTCTCGGGCCGCGCGGAGAAGGCGCTCGCGAACGTGAGGCGCGCGACGCGGCCGCTGCCTCCGGTTCCGGGCAGGAGCGTGAACGACGCCTCGGAGTTCGGGCGCGGGACGTTGACGAGCTGGACCGCGCGCCCCAGCTCGGTTCCCTCGCGGTCCCGCGCGATCGCGACGAGCTCGTGCGGAACGGGACGGCCGAGGTCGACGACCATCTTCCACGGAGGCTGCGTGACGGAATGGAGGGTTCGCCCGTCGAGCTGGAACTCCACGAACGCGGCGGCCGGGTCCACCTGCACTTCGACGGTGTGAAGGCCGGCTGCGATCCCGAGGTAGAGCGTCAGGAAGGTGATCACGCGGCGGCGCCGCTTTCGTCGCCCTGCGTCAGATCCCGATCGGCAGCGCCACGGCCCCGAGGAGGTTCGTGGACGTGTCGCGCACGCCGACGAACAGGCGGCCCTTCCAGCGTCTGTCGAGGGTGAAGTTCGAGTCCTTGCGGAAGAAGGCTCCGGCCCCGGCGGACTTGTCCACCGTGACGGAGAAGGGGATCACCATCGGCTCGGAGGCGCGGCCCTCCTCGTCGACGCCCGCGATCAGGAGTTCGAGCTTCGCGCGCTTCGTGTCGCCGCGCGCCTCGGCGTAGACGCCGGAGACGGGGACGACGACGTCGAACGGGAACGCGTCGTCCTTGCGGTCCTTCACGGCGGCCTTCGTCTCGAGCGCGATGGGGAAGTCGCCCTTGGGCGCGTCGGCGGAGAGGAGGAGCGCCGCAAACCGCGCGTGTGCCGCCGTCTCGGGCGTGAGGGACCGCTGGCCGGCCGCGGCGCGGACGACGACGCCGGGCCGCGCGACCTGGACACGGATGTCGCGCCGGGCCGACGTGCCGTCCGGCGGCGTGAAGCCGAGGCGGTAGCGCTGCGCGAGGAGGTTCGTCTCGGCGATCAGGTTCTCCACCGGCTTGTTCGAAAAGCCGAGGCGCGCTCCGCCGGTCGACTGCGCGATGAGCGCGAACGTGTCGTTCCGGTAGGCGAACGAGTCGACCGCGTCGCCCTCGGTGACGCTGTTGGCGGGCCGCAGGGCGGCGGCGGTGTCCCGGGGCGGCCGGCCCGCGGGGCTCGACGTGGAGCTGATCTCGGCCCTGCCGTCCGGCGAGAAGAGGCCCGTCGGGTCCACGGCCACGATCGTCGCCCGGGCGAGAAGGGCCTGGCTCTCGGCGTCTTTCGCCTCGGCGAGGAAGTTCCAGATGCTGCGCGCGGTGTAGGAGTCCCCGCTCGTCGAAAGGACGTCCACGCCCGAAAGAGGGCTCCCGGCGAGGACGGTCTCCCCGAGCGCCGCCGAGCCGGCCGGGCCGCCGATCGGCTGGACGAAACCGGTCGGGGAGATCGGGCCCGCCATGACGACGACCGTCTTGGGCTCGGGGCGGTTCGCGATCGTGTCGAGGACGGTCGAGAAATTGCGGAGCATCTGGCGCGACTGGCCTTCCCATTCGACGCTGCCCTGCTGGGGGAAGATGTACGCCCGCGGGAGCGTCCGCGCCGGCTTGTCGAGCGCCTTCTTCAGCGTGGAGCGGTCCGACGTGAAGGCCTGCAGGCGGCGGACGCCGTTGTCGAGGAGATACACGGCGGCTTCCTCCCTGGCCGGCATCCGGTCGACGTAGCCCTTCAACGCGTCGAGGCCGGCGTTGCGCGATCGCAGGTCGGTCTGAAGGTCGGAGATCACGAAGACCGTGCTGTGCATGCGGCGCGCGGCGGCGGCGCCTGTCGGCGCTTCGGAAGCCGCGGGCGCCGGCGCCGAGGCGGAAGCGGCCGAGGCCGAAGCCGACGACGGTGCGGCCGGCGCCTCGAGCCAGTCGATCGGCGTCTCCTTGCCGTTCACGAACAGCTTGAAGTCGCCCTTCGCGAGGCCCTCGACGGGCTTGCCTTTCGAATCGAGGACGAGGACTTCGACGTCGGCGGCGACCGCTTCGACGGAACTCCTGACCGGCTGGGGCGCGTCGGACTGCGCGGAGGCGGGGACGGCCGGGGAAAACGCGAGAACGGCCGAGAGTGTGAAGGTCAGGGAACGCTGCATGGAGGCCTCCGGACAGCCTCTTAGCACGCCCCGTGCCGGTTGTCACAGGGTCCGGACGTCTCCCGGCGGGGACGGAAGGCGTGAAAACGAGGCCGAACGCGCGGGCGTTTGTTTGCTACGTTCGGGTTCGCGTGCAGATCCTGACCTATCCCGTTGGCGTCGTCGTCGGGCTTCTCCCCGTGGTCGTGGAGCTCGGCGCGCCCCCGCGGCCCGCGTCGCTGCTGCTGGACGGCCGGCCCGCGTGCACGTTCGTGAGCGACACGTCCGCGTGTGTCGTCGACCTCGGCGCGGCCCCGAAGGTCCATCTCCTCGAGCTCGTTCGCAAGGGCCCCTCGGGCAACGTCGTCGAGCGCGCGGTGCGCTGGGTGAACCGGCCGGGCGCCGCGGAAGCGGAGGTCCAGACGCGCGCGCGCTGCGTCGAGGGGGGCAGCCGCTGCTCCGTCCGGGTGGGCTGGGCCCACCCGGAACGCCTCAATCCGAAGAAGATCTCCGTGGCGCTCGACGGGGTGCGCGCCGCCACGACCCGGAACCGGGACGTGAGCCTCGACGTCGCGGGGACGCGCGGCGCGGTCCTGACCGTCGACCTCGTGTTTCCGGACGGGCGCCGCGCGACGCACGCGTCGGTCCTCGGAGGGCGCGCGCACGGGGACGAGGAGACGGCCGTCGTGGCGAACATCGAGGCCGGCGCCTGCGGACCCGACGGTCCCGCGGCGGCCGCCGCGCGCAGGCGGGCGGACGGAGAGACCGTCCGCGCGGCCGAACGCGGGGAGGCCGAGATCGTCTTCGTGGCCGAGCCTGGCGCCTACGGCGCCCTCGCGAGTCTCCTCGGATCGGCGCATGCGGTCCCGAAACCGGCGGAGCGCGTCGCCCTCGACGACATCCTGAGGAAGGCCGGGTTCGCGGTGCACGTCGTCGTTCCGGACGTTCGCCTCGCGCGCGGGGAGCTGCAGCCGAGGGAGCCGGTTCTCGACGCGCTCCTCGAGACGCTCGACGCGACGCCGCTCAAGCCCGTGCGGCTCGCGGACGCCGTCGCGTCGGCGGCGCTGCACGTCGGAGTGCCGGGCAAGCGCCGGCTCGTCGTCCTCGTCGCGGGGGAGGGCGCCGAGGACTCGAGCGCTCTCTCGGCGACGCCCGTCCGCAACTATCTCTCCGAGATCCACGTCCCAATCGTGGTCTGGCGCCTGCGCCCGTCGGTGCGGCCGGACTGGCCGCAGGGCCGGACGATCGCATCCATGGACGACCTCCGCGCCGCGATCCTGGACGCGAAGGAACGCCTCGACTGCGAGGCGATCGTTTGGACCGAGCCCTGAAGCCCTAGCCGAGCGGCGCGCGTGCGGCGGCGACGAACGCGCCGACGTTCTCGGGCGGCGTCGGCGGCAGGATGCCGTGGCCGAGGTTCACGATGTGGCCGAGCGGCCCCGCGGCCCTGCGCGCCGCGAGGACGGCGGCCGTCACGCCCTCCTTCGGCCCGAGGAGGACGCCGGGATCGACGTTCCCCTGCAGCGCCTTGCCGTCTGCACGGCGGCGAGCCTGATCGAGCGGGAGCTTCCAGTCCACGGAGACGACGTCGCCCGGCAGCGCGGCGATCGACTCGATGAGGTGCGCCGAGCCGGACGCGAAGTTGATGACGGGCACCGTGCCCCGTTTCGGGAGCCTCGCGAGGAGGCGCTCCGTCGCGGGACGCGCGAAGCGGTCGTAGTCGGCGCGCGAGAGCTCGCCCGCCCACGTGTCGAAGACCTGCACGACGTCCGCGCCCGCCTCGATCTGCGCCGCGAGGTAGTCGCCGCACGAGTCCGCGAGCTTCTCGAGTAGCGAGACGAGCGTCTTCGGGTCGCCGTGCATCATCTTCTTCACTTCGACGAACGACTTCGTGCCGCCACCCTCGATCGCGTACGTCGCGAGCGTCCAGGGCGCGCCGCAGAACCCGATCACGGCCGCGCGGCCCGCGACCTCGGTCTTGAGCGCCTTCATGATCTCGGGGACGAACTTCGTGCCGACGAGCGGGTCGAACGTCCTGAGGCGCGCGACGTCCGACGCGCCGCGGATCGGGCTCGGGAGCTTCGGCCCGCCCTCGTCGAGGCGCACCTCGATCCCCATGGGAGGGAGCGGGATCAGGATGTCCGAGAACAGGATGACGCCGTCCATCCCGAAGCGCCGGAAGGGCTGCATCGAGACCTCGACGGCGCCCTCGACGTTCGCGCAGAGGTCGAGGAACGCGAGGCCCTTGCGCACCTCGCGGTACTCCGGGAGGTAGCGGCCGGCCTGCCGCATGAGCCACACAGGCGGCACGTCCACGGGGCGGGAAAAGGCGGCGTCGACGAATCGCTGGCGGGACGGCCCGGGGCCTGAGGGGGTGGAAGCCGACATGGGGCGGGAGGTTAGCAGTTGATGCAGACGCAGGGGTTGTGGGCCTCCGGGGGGTTCCTATAATCGCGCCGTGATGTTGGATTCGGCCGCAGCGGCCGCGTGGAGCGCCGGCCTCGGCTGGACCGCTCTCACGCTCTACGCCCTGGCGTCGGCTCTCTACGTCCTGAACCTCTACCGGCCGTCCGGATGGGCGGGCCGGTCGGCGACGGCGTGCGCCGTGGTGGGCGCCGTCTTGAACTTCGCGGCGCTCTACGCCCGGGCCCTTGCCGTCGGAACCGTCCCCTATCGCGACCTCCTGGGCTCGATGAAGCTCTTCGGATTCTTCCTCGCCGTCCTCTCGGTCGTCCTCGAGCTGCGCCACCACGACCGCGCGCTCGGCCCGGTCCTCATGCCGGCGGCGCTCTTCTTCATGCTGCTCGCGCTCCTCGAGGCGCCGGGCGGCCCCCGACCCGCGCCGAACCCCGACCTCAAGGGCGCGATTTTCGCTCTGCACGTCACGCTCAACATGCTCGCGTACGCCGCGTTCGCGGTCTCGGCCGCCCTGTCGATGCTCTACATCGCCGCGGGGCGCGCGCTGAAGTCGCACACGCTCTCCGGGCCCGCGACGCGCCTCCCGACGCTCTCGTACCTCGAGCGCGCGAACCGCACGTCGCTCGGCCTCGGGATCATCGCGCTCGGGGCGGGCCTCGCGCTCGGCTTCCTCTGGGCCGCGCGCGTGTGGACGAACGAGCACCCCCACTGGGGGCTCGACCCGAAGATCTTCTTCGCCCTCGGCACGCTCTTCTTCTACCTCTTCGTCCTCGTGCGGGCGCGCCGCGGCGCCCCCGGGGTCTCGACGGCGCGCCTCTCGCTTGCGGGCTTCGTGCTCGTGCTCCTGTCGTACACCGCCGTCAACATGTTCGTCTCCAAGCTGCACGTCTTCCGCTCATGAACCTCGTCTTCGTCGGCTGGAACCACCGCGGTGCCCCTCTCGACCTGAGAGAGCGACTCGCCTTCACGCCCGAAAAGGCGCGCGAGGCGCTCGAGGGCCTCTTCGCCGAGCGCATCCTCGCCGAGGGCGCGATCGTCTCCACGTGCAACCGCGCCGAGATCTACGGCGTGTCCGAGCGCGAGGACGACCTGGACGCGCTCTCCGGTTACTTCTCGCGCTTCCACCGCGTGGACGACGTGCTCCTGCGCCAGACGGCGCTCACGGGCCGCGGCGACGCGACGGTGAGGCACCTCTTCCGCGTCGCGGCCGGGCTCGACTCGATGGTTCTCGGCGAGGCGCAGATCCTCGGGCAGATTCGCGAGGCGCACCGCGTCGCGACGGCCGCGGGGTCGCTGCGCGCGGTCACGAACCGGCTCTTCATGAACGCCCTCGAGTGCGGCAAGCGCGTGCGCGCGGAGACGGGCCTCGGCACGCGTCCGACGTCCGTTGCGGGCCTCGCCCTCACGCTCGCGGGCCGCATCTTCGAGTCCCTGAGCGGCCGCCGCGCGCTCCTCGTGGGCGCCGGCGAGACGGCCGAGCTCACGGCGCGGCTCCTCCTCGACGAGGGCGTGTCCGAGATCGTCGTCACGAACCGCTCGTTCGAAAGGGCGCAGGCTCTCGCGGCCTCCGCGGGAGGCCGGGCCGTGCCCTGGGACCAGCGCGCCGTGGCGGCCGCCGAGGTGGACCTCATCCTCTCGGCCACGAACGCGACGGAGCCCGTCCTCACGGCCGCCGCGCTCAAGGCGTCGCTCTCCAACGCGAAGCGGCGCGGGCCGCTCCTCGTCCTCGACCTCGCCGTTCCGCGCGACGTGGAGGTCGAGGTGGGCGAACTGCCGGACGTCTTCCGCTACGACCTCGACGCCCTCAACGGGATGGCGGACGCGAACGCGAAGGCGCGCCTCGAGGAGGTTCCGAAGGCCGAGGCCATCGTCGAGGAGTGCGTCCAGCGTTTCACGGACTGGTGGGGCAGCCTCCTGCAGGTCGACGTCGTGCGCGGCCTCCGGGAGAAGGTCGAGAAGATCCGGCTCGCCGAGATCGAGAAATACGCGGGCAAGCTGTCCGGCCTGTCCGAGAAGGACCGCGCCACGGTCGAGCGGCTCACGGAGACGCTCGTCGGGCACATCCTCCACGAACCCACCGTCGGCCTCAAGGAGGGCGACGCGTCCGAGCGCCTCGAGAAGGCCGCTTCCGTGAAAGCGCTCTTCCGGCTGGGCGAACCTCCGAGGTGACGACGATGACGACCGCACCCCCTCTCCGCATGGGCACGCGGGCCAGCGCGCTCGCGCGCGCCCAGTCCGGGGCCTTCGCCGAGGAGCTCACGCGCCGCTCGGGCCGGCCCGTCGAGGTCGTGATCGTTCGGACGCAGGGCGACCAGCTTTCGAGCGAGGGCAAGGCCCCGCCCGGCGGCGACTCGGCCGGCGTCTTCGTGCGCGCCCTGGACGATGCGCTCCGGAACCGCGAGATCGACTTCGCCGTCCATTCCCTCAAGGACGTCCCGACGGCCGACGCCGAGGGTCTCGTCCTCGCCGCCGTGCCCGCGCGTGCGGACTCGCGGGACGCGTTCGTCGTCGCGACGCGGCACGCGGGAGTGAAGCGCGTCGAGGACCTCCCGCAGGGCGCGAAAGTCGCGACGTCGTCGCCGCGCCGCGTCTCGCAGCTCCTGCGCGTCCGGCCGGACCTCGTGACCGTCGCGATGGCGGGCAACGTGGACACGCGCCTCCAGCGCCTCGAGGAAGGCCGCGCCGACGCGCTCATCCTCGCGAGCGCGGGCCTCGACCGCCTCGGGCGCGGCGCCGTCATCACGCGTCGTCTCGAGCCGGACGAGATGCTCGGCGCGCCCGCGCAGGGGGCGCTCGGCATCGGCTGCCGGGCGGACGACGAGGAGACGAGGATTTCTCTGCTGAAGATGGAAGACCCGATCGCACGAGCGGCTGCCGTGGTCGAACGTGATCTCCTGCATTTTCTTAGAGGTGGGTGTCGCGCTCCGGTTGGTGCCAGTGCCTCGGTGGTGGGCGGCCGGCTCGTTTTGCGCGGCCGCGTTCTCTCCCTCGACGGGCGCGAATGCCTCGAAGACGAGATGAGCGAGCCCTACACGCCGGCATTCCCTTCTTCACCTTCAAAGAAATCTTCTCTTTCTTCTTCTCTTGGCTCTCTCCTCGCCGAGAAGCTGCTCGCGCGCGGCGCGGCGCGGCTCATCGACGCGGCGCGCGTGTGAGCAGGCGGATCCTCCTGCTGCGCTCCGGCTCGGCCGGGCCGGAGGATTCGGCTGTTGCGCCCGATGTGACGGTCCTGCACACGCACACGGTCGAGGCTCGGCCCGAGGGGGTCGCCGAAGCGCTCGCGTTCGACCCGGTCGGCGCCACGCTCGTCGTCTCGTCGAAAGAGACCGTGAGAGTTCTGCTCCCTCTCTTCACTCGCCCCTTCGCCTTGATGGTTGCGGTTGGCGAGGGCACGGCTGAATTGCTTAGAAAGGTGAATACGGGGGGGAGGCCCCGCGGCACTTCCGGCGTGTCATCAACCTACAGTGGGGCTCGTGAGGCGCAGATCGTGGTGCCGGCGACACCCGGCGCGGCGGGCGTTATTCACCTTCTAAGAGAATCTTCGGCGGCGTTTCCTTCGCGCGTCCTCTGGCCGCATGGCTCGGACGCTGCCTCCGAACCCTTCGAAGAAATCCGATCTCTGGGTTTTTCGCTCTTGGCCCCCGTCGTCTATGTCAAACGCGCTCTCTCTTCTCTCGAGCTGGATGCCGGCGTCGTCGCCGATTTCGCCGCCGGCCGGTTTGGTTCGGTGGCGGTCGGTTCGACGGCCGGCCTGGACGTCCTGCTCGCGGCCGTCCCGTCGCCGCCGCCGGTAAGATGGGGCGTCCTCGGGCCCGAGACGGCGAAAGCCGTCGCCGCGCGTAATCTTCCCGCTCCCGTCGTCCCGCCGCGTGCCCGGCTCTCCGATCTTCTCGATCTCCTCCGGAAGGAACCCTCATGAGTTTTCCCCTCCACCGCTACCGCCGCCTCCGCCGCAGCGAGAGCCTCCGGACGATGGTCCGCGAGACGTCGCTCGCTCCTTCCGACTTCATCGCGCCGCTCTTCGTCGTGCCCGGCAAGGGCGTACGCCAGGGCGTCTCGTCCATGCCGGGTGTGGACCGCACGTCCGCCGAGCTGGCCGCCAAGGACGCGAAGGCGCTCGCCGACCTCGGCGTCCTCTCCGTGATCCTCTTCGGGATCCCGGAACACAAGGACGCGAAGGGCACGTCGTCGGCCGATCCGGAGGGCCCCGTCTGCCAGGCCGTGAAGGCGATCAAGGCCGAGAGCCCGAAGACGGTCGTCATGACGGACATCTGCCTGTGCGAGTACACGGACCACGGGCACTGCGGAGTGATCAAGGGCGACACGGTCGACAACGACCCGACACTCGCAATCCTCGCGGCCGAGGCCGTCGCGCACGCGAAGGCGGGCGCGGACGTCGTCGCGCCGAGCGACATGATGGACGGGCGCGTGGGCGCGATCCGCGCCGCGCTGGACAAGGAGGGGTTCGCGGACGTCGCGCTCCTGTCGTACGCCGCGAAGTACGCCTCCGGCTTCTACGGCCCGTTCCGCGAGGCCGCCGAGTCGACGCCGTCCTTCGGCGACCGGCGCGCGTACCAGATGGACCCGGGCAACGTCCGCGAGGCGGTCAAGGAGATCCTCTCGGACGTGGCCGAAGGGGCCGACATGGTCATGGTCAAGCCGGCGCTCTCGTACATGGACGTCATCCGCGCCGCGAAGGAAGCCACGAACGTCCCGCTCGCCTGCTACAACGTCTCGGGCGAGTACGCGATGGTCAAGGCGGCCGCGGCGAACGGCTGGATCGACGGGCAGCGGGTCACGCTCGAGATCCTGACCAGCTTCAAGCGCGCGGGGGCCGACCTCATCCTGACGTACCACGCGAAGGAAGCCTCCCAGTGGATCGGATGAGGAAGAGGAAGAAAGAGAAAGAGAAGAGAGGAGAAAGATTTTCTTAGAAGGGTGAGTGGGGCCGCGGCCACACTCGACGCCCCGGCCCATGTCGGGCGCGCGGCGCCCGGTTTCACCTTCAAAGAAAATACAGCCTGTCGATGAGCGAGAAGAAAGCAGGTTCTGCGCGCCCGGTCCGTAGGCGTCTTCGCCGAACGACCCAATCCGAAGCTCTCTTTCTCCGTGCGAAGAAGCGGATGCCCGGCGGCGTTTCGTCGCCCGTGCGCTCGTTCGCCTCCGTCGGCGGGACGCCGTTCTTCGTGAAGAAGGGCAAGGGGGCGACGCTCGTCGACGCCGACGGCAACCGTTACGTCGACTGGGTGATGTCGTACGGGCCGCTCATGTTTGGGCACGCCTACGGGCCGGTCCTCTCGGCCGTGCGCAAGGCGCTGCCGCGCGGCACGTCCTACGGCGCGCCGACGAAGGCCGAGATCGAGCTGGCCGAGCGCGTCGCGAAGGCCGTGCCCTCGATGGAGAAGGTGCGCTTCGTCTCGTCGGGGACGGAGGCCGCGATGAGCGCCGTGCGCCTCGCGCGCGCCGCGACCGGCCGCGACCTCGTCCTGAAGTTCTCGGGCTGCTACCACGGCCACGCCGACTCGTTTCTCGTTTCGGCCGGCTCGGGGCTGGCGACGCTCGGCATCCCCGGTTCCCCGGGCGTTCCGGCGTCGCTCGCCGGGATGACGGTCACGGCCCGGTACAACGATCTCGATTCCGTGAAGGCGCTCTTCGCGGCCCACCCGAAACGCATCGCCGTGATCGCGGTCGAGCCCGTCGCCGCGAACATGGGCGTCGTGACGCCGGAGGCGGGCTTCCTCGAGGGGCTGCGCGCGATCGCGGACATGGAAGGGGCTCTCCTCCTCTTCGACGAGGTCATCAGCGGCTTCCGCCTCGCGAAGGGAGGCGCGCAGGAGATCTACGGGATCAGGCCCGACCTCACGTGCCTCGGCAAGATCATCGGCGGCGGCCTGCCGGTCGGCGCGTACGGCGGCCGGGCGGACCTCATGGCGCAGGTCGCGCCGGACGGGCCCGTCTACCAGGCCGGGACGCTTTCCGGAAACCCGCTCGCGATGGCGGCCGGCAAGGCGATGCTCGACGCGCTGACGCCCGCGGTCTACGCGAAGCTGGACCGGACCGCGCGCGATCTCGAGCACGGGATGAACGCCGCCGCGAAGAAGGCGGGCGTCGCGGACCGGGTCGTCCTGAACCGCATCGGCTCGATCCTGACGCCGTTCTTCACGAAGGGGCCCGTGCGCGACTTCGACGACGCGAAGAAGGCCGACCTCGGCAAGTTCAGGGTCTGGTACCACGCGATGCTCCGGCATGGCGTCTTCGTCGCGCCGGCGCAGTTCGAGGCGATGTTCGTCTCGACGGCGCACGGCCCGAAGGAGGTCGCGAAGACCGTCAAGGCGCACGAGATCGCGCTGAAGGAAGCGTTCGCCGCGGCGTGACGCCGCCCGACGTCTCCGAGAGCCTGCGCCGCGAGGCGCTCGAACGGGACCGCGAGGACCCGCTCGCGCGTTTCCGCGCCGAGTTCGTCGTCGCGGACGAGGGCCTCGTCTACCTGGACGGCAACTCCCTCGGCCGCCTCCCGAAGAAGACGGAAGCTCTCGTCGCGAAGGCCGTGCGCGAGGAGTGGGGTGGACGCCTGATCCGCGGCTGGAACGAGGGCTGGGTGGACGCGCCCCGCCGCGTCGGCGACAAGCTCGCGCGGCTCCTCGGCGCGCGGCCGGGCGAGGTCGTCGTCTCGGACTCCACGAGCGTCAACCTCTTCAAGCTGGCGGTCGCGGCGCTGAAGGCGCGCGAGGCCCGGAGCACCATCGTCACGGACGACCTGAACTTCCCGTCCGACCTCTACGTGCTGGACGGCGCGGCGCGGCTCCTCGGCGGCGGGCGGCGCGTCGTCGCCGTTCCGGCCCGCGACGGCACCTCCGTCGATCCCGCCGACCTCGCGGCCGCGATCGGGCCGGACACCGCCCTCGTCTCGCTCTCGCACGCCGCGTACCGGAGCGGGTTCCTCCACGACATGAGAGCGGTGACGGAGATCGCGCACCGGGCCGGCGCGCTCGTCCTGTGGGACGTGAGCCACTCGGCGGGCGTCGTCCCGATCGACCTCGAGGCCTGGGGCGTCGACCTCGCGGTGGGCTGCACGTACAAGCACCTGAACGGCGGCCCGGGCGCCCCCGCGTTCCTCTACGTGCGCCGCGAGCTGCAGACGTCGCTCGAAAACCCCGTCCCGGGCTGGTTCGGGCGGGAGGCCCCGTTCACGTTCGCGCCGGACTTCGCGCCGGCGGCGGGGGTGGAGCGTTTCCTCGTGGGGACGCCGCCGATCCTCTCGCTCGCGGCCGCGGAAGCCGGCGTCGACCTCGCGCTCGAGGCCGGCGTCCCCGCGGCTCGCGCGAAGTCGCTGGCCATGGGGAGATTCCTCGAGGATCTCTGGAGAGCCATGCTCGAGCCGAAAGGCGTCTCGCTGCGTTCGCCGTCGGAGCCTGCGCGGCGTGGATCGCACCTGTCCTTCGGACACCCCGAGGCTCTTGCGATCGACCGTGCGCTCATCGCCGAAATGAACGTGATCCCGGACTTCCGCCCGCCTGACGTGATCCGCTTCGGCTTCGCCCCGCTCTACACCACTTTCGAAGAACTCTTCGAGGGCGTGGCCCGGTTCCGAGGCGTGCTCGATGAGGAACGCTGGAGGCGTTTCGCGGGGGAGGCGGGGCCCGTCGTCACCTGACGGCCCGGTGCGTCACTCGAACCACCCGACGACGTCGAGGAGGATGTGCGCGGTACCCGTCGGGAGGCCGTCCACGACGACGTCCCCGGCGGCTCCGAGCGGCATCGTGACGTTGTTCGCGCGGGTCTGACCGGCCCGGAAGGCCACGGTCGCCGTGCCCGTCGGCGGCGCGCCGCCCGGCACGAGGCGAACCGACCCCGCGGCCGTGGATCCCGTGACCGTGAGATTTCCGGCGATCGACTTCGCGGTGGCCGGGATGCCGCATTGCCCGCGGATCGGGAACGTCCGGACCTGGCCCGCGTACAGCGTCGGGCCGCCGTACGTTCCGTTCGGCTTTCGCGTGTCGAAGACCCGGCAGGGCTGCAGGACGTGGAAGCTCGTGGCGGGCGGCGGGGTCCCGTAGTCGACCTGGACCGTGAGCGACGACGCGGTCTTCGAGAGCGCCGTGATCGTGAGGGACAGCTCGGGGTCCGTGAAGGACTTGCCGACGTCGAGCTGGGCGTCGTCGAAGCTGCCGGCGGTCGCGAAGTTCATGTCGAGGAGGTCCGCGCCGCCGACGCTGCTCGGGGCGAAGCGGATCAATCCTCCGTTCGCGACGCCGGACGGCTGGCCGGCGTCGAAGCCCGTGCCGCCGCGCCACTCGATCCAGTACGTGCGGTCGCTGCGGCTCGTCGGGATCCGAACCGCGTACGTCGATTGTCCGGGCGCTTCCAGCGCGCCGATCGTGTACGTCGCCGTCCCGCCCCCGTGGTTCTTCACGCTGCCCCCCGGCAGCCAGCCGAACGTGTCCTTGAACTGCGCGTTGAAGTGCCCGGCGCGCGAGTTGCCCATCGTGTCGAAGCGGTCGCCGTACTCGCTGCGCGTGCAGCCCGACGGCGCGATCGCCGCGGAGGGGCACGTGTACGAGTGCGCGTGCACGACCCCGAAGTTGTGCCCGAGCTCGTGCGCCGCGACGAGCAGGCCCCACGAGCCGGTCGGCGCGCCTTTGATCCACGAGCCGCCGCCTCCCACGTACCCGAGGCCGCTCCAGCCGCAGGCGCTGATCGACGGGAAGACCCAGACGGGGAAGTTGTAGTTCGCGGGGTTGTAGCCGGCGGCGAGCGCCCGCGCGTTTGCCTGGCTCTGGATCGTGCCCGTGTCGCACGTCGTGGGCTTCGCCACCGTCGCCGTCACGAGGACGACGTCCCCCGTCATCGTCGTGAGGCCGAAGGAGGCCTCGGCGTAGTAGCGCGCGACCGAGGAGCCCGCGCCGAAGAACAGGGTCTGCGTGTTCGTGACCGTCGTCGCGTTGAAGGAGGAGTCGTCCGTGAAGTTCAGGAGCATCACGAGCACCCGCTTGGGGCCGGTCGTCCAGGCGCTCAGGGCCGTCCGTCCGAGGGCCGACCGACCCGGTCCAAGGGAATGTATCTCGTCGACCTCGAAGGCGCGGCGCCCGGGCCAGCCCGTGACCGAGACCCGGTCTCCGGTTCGGACGTCGGGCGGGGTGGAGAAACGGAGGGGCAGGACGTCTCCCTCTTCCGTCTCCAGCTCATAGACATTGCTGGACTTAGAGGCCGCGAAGTCGTCCTCGACGAGGTGCCGAATGACGCCCGTGCGCGTGAACGCATCGTCCCCGGACACCGGCCGAGCGGCGGCGACGACGGCCGCGAGGGCGGCCGCAACCAGGAGAAATCGGGCGCGAGGCATCGGGGCCTCCGGAGGTTGGACCAGCCTGTGTGCATTCGGTAGTGCCGGGGCCTAACCCGGAGCCTCGCCGAGGGGCCTCGGCGGGAGCGTTTTCGGAGACCCCTTGTCCCTCCGGGGAATTTGATGCAACTGAATCACAGCCTTGGGGATGCGCACTTTCATACCCTGCGTCACGGATGCAAAAGGTCTTTTTCTACGCGCTTACCGAACTCACGTTCGTCAACACGCCGATTCTTTCCCGGCAAGGAGGCTGAAATGTCCATGGTTTCCCGCACGGCCCTCACGTTGCTGGCCGGCCTCATCGCGGTTCCGTTCACTCCGGTGAACCGCACGGCCACCAACAACGCCCCCGAACAGCAGGCCGCTCCCGCGGCCTACGCGGCGACCGCCAAGGAGGCGTACCTTGCCCCCGAAGCGCTCACGTACATCCGTCCCGGGTTCAACATCAAGATCCAGGCGGTGACGAACTTCGCGGCGGGCCAGAAGCCGACCGTGGAGCTCTACTTCACGGACGATCTCGGCGGGCCGCTGGATCGCCTCGGCCTCGTGACGCCGGGCACCATCTCGGTGCGGTTCATCCCGGCGGTCTGGGACCCGGCGACGAGGCGGTACACGGACTACCTCGGCTACAACGCGGACCCCGCGAAGAACGCGAACCCGACCCGTGACAACGGGACGACGGGCACCTGGCAGGAGCTCGAGGTCGGCCACTACAAGTACACGTTCGGAAACGCCTTCGCGCTTCCGGCGACGATGGACGCGACGAAGCCCCACACGTTCGCGGCGATGGGCGTCCGCAACACGACCGACATCGTCGGGAAGCCCTACTACGCGGTCCCGAAGTATCTCGACTTCGTCCCGTCCACGAACACGGCGGCGGCGACGTTCAACGCGATGGGCGTCGCGCGCTGCAACCAGTGCCACGACCCGCTCGCGCTGCACGGCGGCAACTACCGCGACATCAAGACCTGCGTCCTCTGCCACAACCCGAACAACATGCGGGGGAACATCAACCCCACCGAGCCGCGCGAGCAGTTCGACGGCCAGATCTTCTTCCACGCCCTCCACGCGTCGAAGAACGAGCTGATCGGCGAGATCACGTACCCGCAGGACCTCCGCTTCTGCACGACGTGCCACGACCCGGCGGCGGCCGGCGGCGCGAGCTGGTACACCTACCCGTCCGTCGCGGCCTGCGGCTCCTGCCACGACGACGTGAACTTCACGACGGGCGCCAACCACGTCGCCGGCCCCGCGGCCGACGGCACCTGCACGACCTGCCACAAGCCGGAGGGCAGCACGGACTGGGACGCGGGCATCAAGAACGCCCACGTCGTTCCGATCCAGTCGAAGCAGCTCAAGGGCTACAACGCGAAGATCCTGTCGGTCGCGAATGCCGGCCCCGGCAAGAAGATCTCCGTGACCTTCCAGCTCACGAACGGCGACGGCTCGTTCGTCGACCCGGGGGTCTACAAGGATTCGACGAAGGGCAGCATCAGCATCAAGCTCGGCGGCCCGACGACCGACTATGCGAACGTCGGCATGGCCGCGAACGGCCAGCCCTTCAGTGAAGCCGCCCAGACCGCCACGTACAACGCGACGAACGGCCAGGCCGTGTACACCTTCACGAACGCCATCCCGGCCGCGGCGAAGGGCACGTACGTCGTCTCGATCGACACCCGCCGCCCCTACACGCTGAGCCCCGCCCCGAAGAACGGGCCGACCTCGATCAACGAGGGCGCCCCGAACCAGCCCTTCTACTTCGCGGTCACGGGCACGACGGTCACCCCGCGCCGGACGTCCGTCGCGCTCGCGAAGTGCAACGTCTGCCACGCGAGGCTGGACAACCTCTTCTCGCACGGCGGCCAGCGCATCGAGACGCAGCACTGCGTCATCTGCCACGCCCCGAACGCCACCGACCTCGGACGCCGCCCGGCGGACGGCTCGCAGAACCCCGGCGAGTCCATCGAGTTCGCGCGGATGATCCACCGGATCCACTCGGGTGAAGAGCTGACCCAGGACTACACGATCTACGGGTTCGGCGGCAACGCGGCGAACTTCAACGAGGTCACGTACCCCGGCGACCGCCGGAATTGCCTCGCCTGCCACGTGAACGCCGCGGCGTACTCGATCCCGCTCCCGAACACCAACATCCCGGTCGTCACGGAGCGCGACTACTACTCGCCGCGCGGGTCGACCGCCGCCGCCTGCACGGGCTGCCACGACTCCCGCGACGTCGCCGCCCACGCGTACATCAACACGGCGTACTTCCCGAACGCCCCGACGGTCCCCGTGGATTCCTGCGGCACGTGCCACGCGACCGGAGCGGACGCCGGCGTCGACAAGGTCCACGCGCGCTAAAGAAGGAAGGCCTGTGAAACACCTCTCGCTCGGAGTTGCCTTCGCCGCCCTCGCCGCATTCGCGGCGGGGTCGGCGGCGGCCCAGGCGCCGGCCAAGCCGGCGGCGAAGGTGGAGGCCGGGCCCTCGTGCGCCGACTGCCACGACGAGGCCAAAATCTTCGCCACCAACCCCCATTCCCGTGGCTACGCCGCCGCCCACAAGGGCGCGACGGGCAACGCGGTCTGCGAAACGTGTCACGGCGACGGCAAGAAGCACATGGAGGCGGGCGGCGACAAGTCGCTCATCAAGACGCTCCATGGAGGCCGCTCGACCGACACGTGCCAGACCTGCCACAAGCAGTCCGCGGAGCGCGCGTCCTTCTGGAACAGCGTGCACGCGTCGTCCGAGGCGGTGAATTGCCTCTCCTGCCACTCCGTCCACAAGTCGGGCTACAAGCAGAAGGCTCTCCTGAAGTCCGACCCCAACCAGCTCTGCGCGACCTGCCACCAGGACGTGAAGGCCTCGTTCACGGCCATGCCGTATTCCCACCGTCTCAAGGACGGCGTGATGTCGTGCGTGAGCTGCCACGATCCTCACGGCCGGCCGGCGAACCACGCCGTCCGACAGACCCGCGCGGGCGAGCCGGGCTGCGTCTCCTGCCACGCGGAGAAGAAGGGCCCGTTCGTCTATCCCCACGTCACCGGCATCGCCGGCAGCTGCTCGTCGTGCCACCGTCCGCACGGGTCTCCGTACCCGCACCAGCTGACGAGGGCCACGGTCTACACCCAGTGTCTCGAGTGCCACTCCACGCTCTCGACGGGCACGCTGGGATCGCAGCCGCCTTCCTTCCACAACATCTCGCTGCCGCGCTACCAGAACTGCACGACGTGCCACACGGCCGTCCACGGTTCGCAGCGCGACCCGCAGCTCCTGAAGTAAGGACAGGCCGATGCGAATTCTCCGCTCCGCCTTCCTCACGGCCGCCCTCACGTTGGTGCTCGCCTCCGGCGTTGCCCGCGCCCAGGCGATCCCCTTCGACATCGAGGCCGGCTATCGCTTCCTCTCCGTGACCGGAAACGAGGAGATGTACCGCTCGCAGATCAACGACCGCGAGGGCTTCCTCATCCGTTCGCTCCACGTCGGGACCGACGAGAAGTACGCGGGCTTCCCGCTCACGGACAGGTTCCGGCTCGACGCCGCCGACCTCGGCGCCGGCGGCGCCGGCTTCCTGCGCTTCGACGCCGGGCTTTCCGGCGTCTACCGGCTCAGGTTCTCGTACCGCAACACGCAGTACTTCAGCGCCATCCAGGGCTTCGCGAACCCGCTCGGCGCCACGGTCGGCCAGCAGACCTGGGACCGCACGCGCAACCAGTTCAACGTCGACCTCGAGGTCCTTCCGGGCAAGGTGGTCACGCCGATCGTCGGCTACACCTCGAACACCCTGTCGGGCCCCGGGTACACGACGTACCACTTCAGCCAGGACGAGTTCCAGCTCTCGCAGAACCTGCGCAGCACAGACCAGGAGTTCCGGGTCGGCGCCGCGTTCAACGCGGGCGTCGTGTCCGGCGAGGTCATCCAGGGCTGGCGGAAGTACCACGAGACCGAAGACCTCACCCTCGCCCCGTTCGGCGGCTCGGGCAACAACACGTCGCCCGTGCTCGGCAAGAACGTCTCGGCCACCTCGCTCACGCGCTCGAGCACCACGGACGTCAACGTGCCCGTCACGTCGGCGTTCGTCCGCGGATTCGCGCTGCCGAACCTCCAGATCTCGGGCTTCTACGTCCGGTCGAACGCGACGGGCGACGACGGCACGAAGGAAGGCGCCTCGGGCAGCTTCGCCTCGTTCGCGATCTCCCGGTTCTTCACGGGCTACTCGGCCAACAACACGACCTCCCCGAACAGCCTCACGTGGCGGGCGGGCGGCCGTGCGGAGTGGCACGTCATGAGCGGCCTCGACGTCTCGGCGGGTTACACGGAGCGGGACCAGACCTGGGACAACCAGGCCCTGCTCAACGAGCTCTATACCGGCACGTCGACGTTCACGGGCTTCTCGCAGTCCGATTTCCAGTCCCTCCTCTCGACGCAGACCAACATCGAGCGCAAGGACAAGGTGCTGGACGTCCAGGCCTCCATGCGCTTTCTCGGACCGGTCGGCGTCCGCCTCGGCTTCTCCCGCATCGACCAGGACCTGACCGTCGTCGAGGATCCGGCGGAGATCGTCGTCCCCGGCAACCAGGGCGGCACGTTCTCCCGCAGCATCAACCGCTACGAGGGCGCCCTCACGTTCACGATGGCCGGCTTCAACATCATGGGCGAGGCCTCGTTCGACGACGCGAACGCCGCGATCACCCGCGTGGACTACCTCAAGCGCAATCGCGAGCGCGTCCGTCTCACCTGGAAGACCTTCGACTGGATCCAGCTGGGCGGCGCCGCGATGTGGCTCGACCAGAAGAACGAGGACTCGGGCCCGCTCAACACCTACACGGCGAGCTCGGCCAACTACTCGGTGGACCTCACCCTCAAGCCGGTCAAGTGGGCTTGGCTGCGCGGCGCCTACGGCAAGCTCGAGGCCGACAGCTCCATCCCGATCCGCGTTCCCCAGAACTTCACGGTCGTCAACTCGGTGAACACGGAAGACGGCGAGCTGATGGACTTCGGCGCCGGCTTCAAGTTCAAGGAGTTCGCGGTCGACGGGTTCTGGAGCCGCTTCGACAACACGGGCTCCTACCTGTTCCGGATGTACCGCGGCGGCGCGCGCGCGGACTGGACCGCCTCCGCGCACGCCGGTCTCGTGGTCGAGTGGACCGTCGACCGGTACCTCGACCTCATGCAGTCGACGCAGAGCTACCGCGGCGACCGGCTCGGTGTTTACCTGAGGTGGCGGCCCTGAGAGGCGCCGATTTCGATTGGAAGGAAAGTGAAATGAAGAGAATCACCCTGGCCGTTTTCGCCCTCGTGGCGGCCGTCACGCTCGTCGCGGGAGCGGCGTTCGCGACGATGGACCTCCAGAAGGAGTTCCTCGCGAAGTACCCGGACTCCAAGATGAAGTGCGGCTCCTGCCACACGAAGGCGATGCCCAAGAAGGGCGATGCCGAGGTCAACAAGTTCGGCGCCGACATGAACAAGGTCAAGAAGGACGGCAAGTACGACTTCGCGGCCCTGGACAAGATGGACAGCGACGGCGACGGCGTTTCCAACGCCGACGAGCTCAAGAAGGGGACGAACCCCGGCGATCCCGCCTCCAAGTAACATGATGCGGATGAGGCTCGGAGTCGTTCTCACCGCGTTCCTGCTCTCGGCGACCCCGCTCAGAGCCGCGGCCCCGACCCCGAAGGCCCCGTCCAACGACGACTGTCTCGGCTGCCACGAGGACCCGTCCGCCAAGAGAGCGGACGGGTCCTCTCTTTTCGTCGACAAGAGGGTCTTCGGTGAATCCGTGCACGGCGCCGCCGGAGCGGCCTGCGTCGACTGCCACACCGATCTCGCCAAGACGAAGGACTTCCCGCACCCCGAGAAGCTCGCGAAGCCCGACTGCTCAGGCTGCCACGCCCAGCAGGTCGAGGACTACGGGAAGAGCTGGCACGCGGCCGCGCGGGCCAAGAGCCCGACGAGCAAGGCCGCCTGGTGCGCCGACTGCCACGGATCCCACGACATCAAGCCTTCCAAGGACCCGGACTCCCGGACGAACCACTTCAACCTGCCGAATACGTGCATGCGCTGCCACGGCGATCCGAAGATCTTCCCGCGTGCGGGGGGGACCGACGGCACCGAGCCGGTGAGCTTCCACGACTCGATCCACGGCAAGGCCCTGGAGAAATCGGGGCTCAAGGTCGCCCCGAACTGCGCGACCTGCCACGGGTACCACGAGATCCGCAGCCCGAAGCACGACGCGAAGAGCACCGTCGCGCGGGCGCACGTGCCGTCGACCTGCGGCTCGTGCCACTCGAAGATCCTCGACGAGTATTCGACGTCGATCCACGGCGAGCAGCTCGCGAAGGGCAACGAGAGCGTGCCCGTCTGCTCCGACTGCCACTCCGCCCACGCGATCTCGGCGGCGCCCGAGGTGCGGCGCCTGACCATCCTGAAGCAGTGCGGGGGCTGTCACGACTCGTCCCTCAAGAGCTACCGGGACACCTATCACGGCCAGGTCTCGGAGCTCGGGTTCGCGGCGGTCGCGACCTGCGCGGACTGCCACACGGCGCACGAGATCCACCCGGCGGGCGACGTCCGGTCGTCGGTCGGGCCGGCGAAGCGGCTCGCGACGTGCCAGAAGTGCCATCCGGGCGCCGGGCCGAAGTTCGCAAAATACGACCCCCACGCGAACCCTCACGACAGGGGCCGCAGCGGAATCCTCTGGTTCACGGCCCTGTTCATGAAGTACCTCCTGATCGGCGTCTTCGCCTTCTTCGGGGTCCACACGGCCCTGTGGTTCCCGCGGTCCGTCAAGGCGCGGCGCGAGGCGGAGCGCCGCGGCGGAAACGGAGACGCGCGATGAAGGACCACGGGACCGCCGGTCCGGCCGCCGACGCCTACGTCCGTCGGTTCGACGAGCTCGACCGCCGCCTCCACATCTTCCTCATGACGAGCTTCCTCGGGCTCGCGCTGACGGGGCTTCCGCTCCTGTTCTCCGAGCGCAAGTGGGCGAAGGTGCTCTCGCATCTCTTCGGCGGCTTCAAGGCGGCGGGCGGCCTCCACCGCTGCTTCGCGGTCGTCATGGTCATCGTCTTCTTCGTCCACCTCTCGCGGATGATGAAGAGGCTGTTCCTCGACAAGGACACGACGATCCTCTGGGGTCCCGGCTCGATGGTCCCGCAGCCGCGCGATCTCTCCGAGATGCTCGGGCACATCAGGTGGTTCGTGGGCCTCGGCCCGCGGCCGAACTTCGACCGCTTCACGTACTGGGAGAAGTTCGACTACTGGGCCGTCTTCTGGGGCATGGGGATCATCGGCGGCTCGGGCTTCATCCTCTGGTTCCCGAAGTTCTTCTCGCGCGCGCTGCCCGGCGACTGGTTCAACGTCGCCCTCCTCGTCCACGGCGAAGAGGCGCTGCTCGCGACCGTGTTCATCTTCACGATCCACTTCTTCAACGGGCACCTCCGGCCCGAGAAGTTTCCGATGGACACGGTGATCTTCACGGGCGTCCTGCCGCTCGAGGAGGTGAAGCACGAGCGCCCCGCCGAGTACGAGCGCCTGATCGCGGAAGGCCGGGTCGAGGCGATCGTGGCCCCGGCGCCGACGCCGCAGGAATTTCGCCGCGGCCGGATGATCGGCACGATCGCGGTCTGCGTCGGGCTCCTTCTCGTATCCTTGACGATCTATGCTCTGTTGAGCTGATTCCAGGAACCTCAGGAGGAGTCCATGACCCCAGAGCCCGCGGGCCTCGCGGCCCGGTGGATGCGGCCGATTCTGTTTCTCGGCCGCAACCGCCTCTCCATCTTCGGCGCCGTCCTGACGACGGGCGCCGTTTTCTCCCTGGTCGGTTTCTGGATCATCGAGGCGAACGCCTCGAAGCCCCTCCATCCCTACGCGGGCATCGTCTTCATTCTCGTCCTGCCGGCCATCTTCGTGCTGGGCCTCGTCCTGATCCCGATCGGGATCCTGTTCGAGCGCCGCCGCCTGAAGGCGGAAGGGGCGCTGCCGTCCGTTTACCCGAGGATCGACCTCACGGACCCCGGCCTGCGCCGGTTCGGCTCCCTCGTCGCGCTGCTCTCGATCGTGAACGTCATCATCCTGACGTTCTCGGCGTACCTGGGCGTCGAGTACATGGAGTCCTCGCGGTTCTGCGGCCTGACGTGCCACAAGGTCATGTCGCCCGAGTACGGCGCGTACCTGGACTCGCCGCACTCGCGCGTCTCCTGCACGAGCTGTCACATCGGACCGGGGGCCTCGTGGGCCGTCAAGGCGAAGGTCGACGGCGTGCGTCAGGTCGTCGCGGTCGTGTTCGGGACCTACTCGCGCCCGATCCCCTCGCCCGTCCACACGCTGCGTCCGGCGCGCGCCACCTGCGAGCAGTGTCACTGGCCGCAGAAGTTCTCGGGCGACAAGCTCCGGATCGTCACGAAGTACGCCGAAGACGAGAAGAACACCGAGTCCAAGACGGTCCTCCTCCTCAAGCTCGGGGGCCGGAGGGCGGCCGGCGCGGTCGGAATCCACGGCCGCCACCTCGACGACAAGGAGCGCATCTCCTACACGACGGCGGACGGCCGCCGCGAGGTCATCCCGACCGTGAACTACCTCGACGACGACGGGAAGACGGTCGTCTTCACGTCGAGCGAGGTGAAGCCCCCCGAGCCCGGAAAAGGCAGGTCCGAAACGCGGACGATGGACTGCATCGACTGCCACAACCGTCCGACGCACGCCTACCAGCTGCCGGACCGCGCCGTGAACGAGGCGATGTCGGGCGGCGCGATCAGCACGGAGCTGCCGTTCGTCCGCAAGAAGGCCGTCGAGGTCCTCAAGGCCGAGTACGCCTCACGCGAGGTCGCCTTCGACCGCATCTCCAAGGACCTCACGGAGTTCTACAAGGCCAAGTATCCCGAGGTCTACGCGTCCCGCCGCGCGTCCATCGAGACGGCCGTGCGCGAGATCCAGCGGATCTACGGCCGGAACGTCTTTCCCGAGATGCGCCTGACGTGGGGCACGCACCCGAACCACATCGGCCACGAGGACTTCCTCGGGTGCTTCCGCTGCCACGACGGCAACCACAAGGCTCCCGGCGGGCGCGTGATTTCGCAGGAGTGCGACGCGTGCCACCAGATCCTGGCGCAGGACGAGACGAACCCGAAGGTCCTCGCGGACCTGGGGATCAAGTAGGACGAGGAAGAGACCGGGGGGCCGGGGACGCCTGAATCCTCTGCATCATGGCGTCCCCCGGCCGTTCGGGCGACCTTCGAGAGAGTGGATCTCTCGTCGTCTTACCTCGGCCTTCGCCTCGCGAATCCCGTCGTCCCCGGCGCCTCCCCGCTGACCGGCGACCTCGACACGATCCGTCGGCTCGAGGACGCCGGGGCGCCCGCGGTCGTCCTCCCGTCGCTGTTCGAGGAACAGGTCGCGGCCGAGGCCCTGGGTCACGAGGGCGCCCTGACGGACCCCGACCGTTACCTGAGGCAGGTCCGGGCCGCCAAGGCCGCCGTGTCGATCCCCGTGATCGCGTCCCTGAACGGGACGACGGACGAGGGCTGGATGTCCTTCGCGCGGCTCGTCGAGCAGGCGGGCGCCGACGCCCTCGAGCTCAATCTGTTTCACATCTCGACGAACCTCTGGGCGAGCGGGGCGACTGCCGAGGCGCACCTCCTCGAGAGCGTCGCGGCGGCGCGGCGCAGCATCTCGATTCCCGTCGCCGTGAAGATCTTCCCCTACTTTTCGTCGATCGCCTCGCTCGCGCGACAGCTCGAGGAGGTCGGGGCGAACGGCCTCGTCCTCTTCAACCGGCTCTACCAGCCGGACATCGACCTCGAGGGCGGAGAGCCGACGGCCGACCCGCGCCTCTCGAGCCCGTCCGAGCTCGTCTCGCGCCTCCACTGGATCGCGCTCCTCGCGGGGCGAGTCGACGTTTCCCTCGCCGCTTCGGGAGGCGTCCATACGGCGGCCGACGTCCTCCGCTGCGTCCTCGCGGGTGCCGACGTCACCCAGATGGTCTCGGCCCTCATCCTCCACGGCGTCGCGCACCTCAGGACGGTGACGGACGGGATCGCCCGGTGGCTCGAGGCGCACGACCACGAGTCGCTCGACGACGTCCGCGGGCTCATGAGTCTCGAGCGGCGGGCCGACCCGCGCGCGTTCCCGCGGCCGGGCTATCTGCAGGTGCTCCAGGGGTGGAAGACCGCCGAGAGGCGGGGCTGAGCCCCCGGCTCAGGCTTCGGCGGCGCCGGTCTCGGTGACGACGAGCGTCTCGCCGAGGACCTCCGCGCAATAGCGCTCGAGGTCGGCGTTCGAGAACGCGTCCCAGCCCCGGCAAGTGCCGTGCTCCTTCGTCTGGACGTCGCACGCGAGCGGCGAGCCGTGGACGATCTGGCGGCCGAGCTGCCACTTGTTCGCGAGCTCCTCGAAAGCGACACGGGGGAGTCCGGGACGGCGCGCCTCGATCGTGGAGAAGCGCTTTCGCAGCTCCTCGTCGGACCACGCGCGGAAGCCGCCGCAGAAGATCCGGTCGCGCGAGGCGACGTCGCACATCGAGTGCTCCTGGTCCGTGCGCGCGAGGAAGGCGTCGCGCAGCATCCGGATCGCGGCGGCCCTCGAGACGACGCGGCTCACGGGAGTTTCGCGCGCTCCGTCAGATCCAGCCGCGGCGGAAGGAGAGCGCGACGGCCTCGACCTGGCTGTGGACGTCGAGCTTGCGGAGCACGTTCTGGATGTGGTTCCGCACGGTGGCGTGCGAGAGGTTCAGCTTCGCGGCGATGTTGAGGGCCGCGTAGCCGTTCGAGAGCAGGAGGACGATCTCGCGCTCGCGGGCCGTGAGCGGCGAGACGGAGATCGGAGCCTCGGGCGCCGCGACGGGTCCCGGGCGCGGGGCGTCGCCGTCCGCGGGCTCGTTCACCGCCTCGCGGAGCGCCCTGAGGACCGGTTCGGCCGACTCTCCCTCGGCCTCGATGAAGTGCATCAGGCACGAGAAGCGCGGGCCCGTCTCGGGGAGCGCCATCGTGCGGACCACGATCTTCACGGTGCCCGTCCCCTTCTTCCGGACGTCGAGCAGGAAGGGACGCGGCTCCTCGCCCTCGGAAGCCGTCTTGACGACGCCGCAGTCGTGCGAGCAGTAGACGTTTCCGAAGACGTCGCGACCCGCGAGGACGTCGAAGCACGCCTTTCCGAGCACCTCTTCGGGCTTCCACCCGAGGATCTTTTCGGCGCCGTCGTTCCAGTAGACGATCCGGTCGTTCCGGTCCATTCCGTAGGCCGGGAGCTTCGACTCGGCGATCAGTTCGAGGGGATCTTCTGCGGGCACTGCGGCGATTCTCATCGGTCGGACCCCGATTCTGTCAGAAATGTGATGGCCCCTGCCCCTTCTCCCCGCATGCGTTCGAGCCTGAGTCTCGGACCGGGGCCGGGGCGTCGGGGAGTCTACCGCACCCGCAACCGGTAGACTCGCCGCATGCCGCGCCTGACCCTCGTGACCGCCGGGGAGTCCCACGGCCCGCTCCTGACCGGGATCCTCACGGGCCTCCCGGCGGGACTGGGAATCAATCCGTCGGACGTTAATGCCGACCTCGCGCGCCGCCAGCACGGCTACGGGCGCGGCGGCCGGATGAAGATCGAGCGCGACGAGGCCCGCTTCACGGGGGGCCTTCGGGGCGGGGTGACGCTCGGAGGGCCGGTCGCGTTCATGATCGAGAACCGCGACCACGCCGTCTGGGAAAAGGTCATGGGACCGCTCGAGGTCGATGCCGAGGCGGCCGCGAAGCGCCGACTTTCGTCGCCGCGGCCCGGCCACGCCGACCTCGCGGGGGGCCTCAAGTACGCCCGGCGCGACCTTCGAGACGTCCTCGAGCGCGCGAGCGCCCGGGAATCCGCGGCACGCGTGGCCGCCGGGGCGCTCTGCCGGCAGCTCCTCGCCGCGTTCGGCGTCCGCGTCCGGAGCGGCGTCCTGTCCCTCGGCGCCGTGTCGGTCCCGGAGGGTCCGCGCGGCTTCGACGACCTCGAACGCGTGGACGAGGCCTCGCCGTTCCGCGCCGTGGACCGGAGCGTCGAGGCGGCGATGACCGCCGCCGTGGACGCGGCCGCGAAGGCGGGCGACACGCTGGGCGGGACCATCCTCGTCGGCGCCCGCGGCGTGCCGGCGGGGCTCGGCTCGCACGTCTCGTGGGAGGACAAGCTCGACGGCCGGATCGCGCGGGCGCTCCTGTCGATCCCGTCGGTGAAGGGCATCTCGCTCGGCGAGGCCGTCGCGAACGCGGGCCGGCCCGGCTCCGAGGCGCACGACGCGATCCTCTGGAGCGAGGCGCGCGGCTTCTTCCGGGCGACGAACCGCGCGGGCGGCCTGGAGGGCGGGATCACGAACGGCGAGGACGTCCTCGCGACGCTCTACCAGAAGCCGATCGCGACGCTGCGCGAGGGACTGCCGTCCGTGGACGTCGACACGAAGCAGCCGCACCGCGCGGCGTACGAACGCTCGGACGTCACGGCCGTGCCCGCCTGCGGCGTCATCGGCGAGGCGATGCTGGCGTTCGTTCTCGCGGACGCGCTGCTCGAGAAGACGGGCGGGGATTCGATGGAAGAATGCAAGCGGAACTTCGACGGGTTCGTTCGGGCGCAGAAGAGCTATTGAGTGGGAAGAAGAGAAGAGAAGAGAAGAGAAGAGAAGAGAAGAGAAGAGAAGAGAGAAGATTTTCTTAGAAGGGTGAAGAGGCGCCTCGCGCGCGACAGAGGGTTGATTGGACTTCCTGGCCGAATTCCCTTCTAAGAAATCTTCCATTCAATTCAACCATGCGGCTGTTTGTCCGCTGCCCGCGCGAGCGGGTGCGGCTCTTGAGGCATACGCCGAGAACCTCACCACCCGCGGCGCGCTCGACTGGAAGGATTGGATCCGCAAGGCCGACGAGGTGCGGGCGCTCGCGGCACGCCTCGTCGGCGCCGACGCGCCCTCCTCCATCTCGATCGTCCCGAACACGTCGTACGGACTGAACCTCGTCGCCTTGGGGTTCCCGTTCGCCGCGGGTGATTCGGTCGTGACGACGGCCTCGGAGTTCCCGGCGAACCTCGCGCCATGGGCGGCACTTCGTTCCCGCGGCGTCGAGGTCCGGCGCGTCCCGACGCGCGACGGGGCGTTCTCCGCCGCCGACGTCGAGGCGGCCTGCGACGCGACGACGCGCCTCGTCTCGGTCTCACTCGTCGCGTTCCACACGGGCTTCCGCGCGCCGGCCGAGGAGCTCGCCGCGTTCTGCCGCTCGCGCGGCATCGTCTTCGGCCTCGACGGGATCCAGGCCGCCGGCGCACAGCGCGTCGACGTCGCGGCCTGGGGAGTCGACTTCCTCTCGGCGGACGGCCACAAGTGGATGCTGGGGCCCGAGGGCGCGGGAATCCTCTTCACGACGCCGGCGCTGCGCGAGCGCCTGACGCCGCCGGCGGGCTGGACGAACCTCGATCGCGCCTCACCGATGGACTACCGGGTGCCCGAGACGCCGCGCTTCCGTGCCGACGGCGTCCGCTTCGAGCCGGGCGCGCTTCCGACGCCGGGCCTGTACGCGCTGGCGGCCTCGCTCGGTCTCCTCCTCGAGATCGGGCTGCCCGGGGTCGAGGCGCGAATCGCGCGGACGCTCGCCGTCCTCGTCGAGGGGCTTCCGAAGCTCGGGTTCGAACCGGTCCTCTTCGGGGGGCCGCCGCGCTCGGGCATCCTCGCCGCACGGCCGCCGTCGGGGAAGGACGCGCGCACCTACCAGAAGCGCGCGGCCGAGGAGAACGTCGTCATCTCGGCGCGCGAGGGCTTCGTGCGCTTCTCTCCCCACGTCGGAAACGACGAGGAGGAGGCGGAGCGCGTGCTCGCGCTGCTGAAGAGGCTGTAGCTCGGGTCAGCGGCGCTCGGGCGGAAGCTCGGGTGCTTCGGGCGCCGCCGGGGGCGTGCGCAGCTCGGCGGCGCCGATCCAGTCCTGGTCGAGGATGAAGACGCGCGGGTCGCGTGCGACCCACCGGCCGTTCTCGAAACGCTGGACCTCGTAGTGGACGCGCGGCGTCGGCGCGAAACCGCTCGTCCCGACCTTCGCGAGCGCCTGTCCCCTCCCGACGCGCTGGCCGCGGCGCACCGAGACGCTCGCGAGGTGGCCGTAGACGGTGCGCGTCCTCGCGTCGTGCGCGAGGATGACGACGACGCCGAGGCGCCGCCAGCGCGCGTCGGCCTTGCGCGACACATGACCCACCTGCACGACCGTACCCTCTGCCGTGGCCGTCACGGGGCTCCCCGCCGGAGAGGCCAGAGTGAGTCCGGTCTCGAAGTCGGGCTCGCGCGTGATGGGGGACTCGTGCGGCCCGAAGACCGAGATGGGCACGGCCGTCGAGGGCTCGACCGGGGAACGGGAGGGCACGGCCGCGGGCCGGAAGCCCCCCGGCTCGTTCGCCGGCAGCGCCGCGAGGCTGCGCCGGAAGAGCTCGAGGACGCGCGTGCGGCGTGCGAGCTCGGACGCCGCGCTCTCGAGGTCGGACGCGGTAGGCGCGGGAGTCCCGGGCGAGTCGCCGGGAAAGCCCGGGGGACGAGGCACCTCGATCACGGCGGCGACGCGCGCGAGGAACAGCTCGTCTCCGGCGATGCGGCTTCCGAGGGCGAGGGCGCGCCGGCCGACCGACGCGAAGGCCTCCGCGCCCCGCTGCGCGGTCTCGCCGACGGCCTTCCGCTCGGCCGCGTGGACGATGTCGGAGACGAGGCGCGGGGCGGCGAAGAGCCCGAGGGCCGTCGCGCCTCCGGCCAGGAGCGCGAAGGCCGCGAACGCGATTCCTCCCTTCGGCCCGATCTCGAGGGACCGGCTCTTCCGGCGTGGGTCGTAGGGATGGAGGCGCAGGAGGCTCACGGCGTCCCCATCAGCCACGGTGCGGCGCCCGTTTCGATGCCGAGCTCGCGGCGGTCGCCGCGCGCGGATGGCCGGAACGTCTCGGCGACGGCGATGCGCAGGACGACCGGCGCCGCGCCGCCCGCGACGGGCACCTCGAGGCGCCGCCAGCCGCCTGCCGGGAGCGTCACGCGGCCGCGCAGCGCGTCGTCGACCCAGACGTCGAGGGCGACCGGACGCGCGTCGGGCCGGGCGTTCCGGACGGGCAGGACGGCCGTGGAGGCCGATGCGGGGCCCGGCATGCGCCACGCGGCCGAGGCGGCCGTCCAGCGAAAGATACGGCCGTCCGGCTCCGCCTCGGGCGCCCACACGCCCGCGTCGGACGAGAACCGGAACGCCGCGCCCGGGGCCTTCGTCTCGAATGCGCGCGCGGCGACGCCGCCGAGAGCGCAGGCAAGAGCCCCGGCGAGGACGACGGGAACGAGGCCCGTGAGGAGGCGCGACGTGCGCCCGTCCTCGCGGAGCGGGAGGCGGCTCGTGAGGACCGCGACCCACGCGGCGACCTCGGGATAGACGAGGTGCGAGCCGAAGAGGAAGACGACGAGGAGGCCGATCACGGACGCCGCCGCCGCCGCATCGCCCAGCGGTCCCGGCCCGTGTCCGGTGCCGAACCCGAGCGCGCGGCCCGCGCCGCGCGCGAGGCCGAGGAGCAGCAGCGCGAGGAGCGCCCCGCCCGCGAGCCCCGACTCGGCGAGCGTCCCGAGGTAGAGGGACGGGGGGTGATCGGTCGTTCTCACGGGACGGTGGAGCACCTCGGCGGCGACGTCCGGGAACGCCATCTGGAACGAGCCGAGCCCCAGGCCCGCGACGGGGTGCTCCTGGAAGATCTCCCATCCCGCCTCGTAGAGGAGGACACGCCCGCGCGTCTGCTCGAACGGCGCGGGCTCGGTGCGCAGCAGCGCCTCGACACGCGCGTAGAGGGCCGACCTCCCGCCGGGGCCCGGCCACGACACGGCGGCCGCGAGGGCGAACGCGCCGAGGATCGACAGGGTGCCGATGGTCGCCGCGACGCGGCGGCGGGTGCCGCCGCCTTCCCCGGCCGCCAGGCGGGTGAGGCCCCACAGCGCGAAGACGAGGACCGACGTGATCGCCCCGACGAACCCTGCCCGCGATCCGGAATCGGCGAGCACGACGAGGAGCGCGGCGCCCGACGCCGCGGAGAGGATGCGCCGGGTGCGCCCGCCCGCCGCCGCCCCGGCGAGAAGCGGCGTCACGAGGAGCGCCACCGCGACGCCCGCCGCGGAAGGGTCCGTGAACGTGCTCTGCGCGCGGTGCCATTCGGCCCATCGCGCCGAGCGAAGCATCGGGAACGCCCCCATCTTCTGGAGGATGCCGACGCCGCCCGCGAGCGCGCCGGAGGCGAGGAGAGCGCCGTCCAGCCAGGCGCGGCCGTCGTTCTCGCGCGCGAGGCGGCCGGTCACGCGGGCGAGGCCCGCGGCGGCGGCGATCGGGAGCAGGGCGAGGAGCACGGCCGGAGCCACGTGCGCGGCGTCCTCGCCGAGAAGGTTGACCGTCCGGGGCGGCGGTACGCCGCGCGCAAGAAGGTAGCTCGTGCGGAAGCCGACGACGGTCGCGGCGCCTGAGACCGCCGAGAGCGCCGCGAAGGCGCGCCAGGCCAGGACGACCGGCGAGGCGAACGGCGCCGCGTGCGGCTCGTAGACCTCCCGGAGCGCCGCACCCGCGAGATAGCCGAAGAGAAGCAGCGGTCCAGCGGACGCCGGCTCCTTCGCGCCGAACGCGAGGGCGGAGGCGCCCGCCGCCGTGACGGAGACGAGAGCGGCCGCGAAGGCCGGCCGGGGCGCCGCGAGTGCGAGGCCGAAGAGCAGGATCGCGGCGGCCGCGACCGCCGTGCGATAGCCCGCGAGCGGCGGCAGAACGACGGGCAGCGCCGCGCAGCCGAGCGCCGCCCAGCCGAAGCTCGCGAGAAGGGCCGAAGGCGCTCGTTTCACAGGCCCTCTCCCGCGAGGCGGACCGCGAGCCGGCGGCGGTCACCGCCGCCGTTCAGGTCGCGGGGCACGAACGTCGAGAGGGTCCTCACCCGGACGATTTTCGCGCCGGGCGGCAGGTCGAGGCGCACGTCGCGGGTCTCGCCTCCGCCCGGGACGTCGAGCTCCGCGGCCCCGCGCCCGTCGACGTCGACCCTCACGGCCACGGGCTGACCGTCCGGGCGGGCGTTCTGGACGCGGAAGGCGACGGAGGTCTCTCCGGGGCGGATCCCGCGGTACGCGAGGGGACCGGCCCAGTGGAACGGATCGCCCGGCCGTGCGGAGTAGACGCCCGCCCACGTCTTCACGCGGAAGGGCGCCTCCGCCCGTGCGGTCGGCAGCAGGGCGGCGGCCGAGCCGAGGAGCCCGGCTCCCACGAGGATCACAGCCGTGCGGGAAGGCTTCCATCCCCCGGCCGCCGTCGCCCGGTTCGCGCGCGAGGTGAGGTGGGGGACGAGGAGGAACCCGGCGACGAGGCTCGTCAGGAGCGCGATCTCGAAGAACCGCACGTGCGAGCCCGTCTGGCAGGCCACGAACAGGCCGGCGAGAGCGGCACCCGACCCGCGAGAGACGGGGTCGATCGGGCCCCGCGCGAACGCCGCGTCGAACGCGCGCGCGAGGAGCGGCACGACCGCGAGGAGCGCAAGGAGAAGGCCCGGCAGCCCGCACTCGGCGGCGACGTCGAGCAGCGCGTTCGTGGCGCCGTCCGTCACGGCGATCGGCCCGTGGCGCTTCGCATAGGCCCCGGGGAACTCGTACGGGAACCCCGCGAGGCCGACGCCCGAGAGCGGCTCGTCGGCCGTCATCTCGAACGCGGTGCGCCAGAACATGACGCGGTTGTTCGCGAACGCGGTGAAGTCGCGCGCCTCGAGGGCCGCGCCGAGCCGGCGGACGAGGCCGCCCGAGGCGATCTCGCCTCCGCGCGGGAGGAGCCGCACGGCGAGGACGCCCGCCCCGAGCAGCGCGGCGGCGACGGCCGCGGCGACGAGCGGCGAAACGCGCCGCTTCCGGAGGAGCCCGACGGCGGCGAAGAGGGCGGCGGCGCCGAGGAGAAGGAAGCCGGTCCGCGAGCCGGAGGACTCGAGCGCGACGGGCGCGGCGACGAGGCCCGCGAGCGCGGCCGCGCGGCGGGCTCCGTCCGAGGCGGCGCCGCGCCCGGCGAGTGCGGCGAAGAGCAGCGGGACGAGGAGGCCGATCCCGACGCCGAGCGCGTTCGGGTCGGTGAACGTCGCGGCCCGGCGCTGCATCGCCGACCACGGCTGGAACAGGGGGTCGAGCGGCCGAAGGCGGTCCACGGCGGCCACGAGGAGGGCGCCTCCGCCCCCGGCGGCGACCCAGAGCAGCAATCGGTCGCGGCCGTCGGGGTCGAGCGAGAGGCGTGCGAACGCGTCCAGCGCGAGGAGGAGCAAGACGACCCCGAGAAAGACGAGGGCCGCGTCGCGCGTGCGTTCGGCCGCGGTCATCCCGAGGACGTTCACGACGAGCGGGTCGACGCGCCCGCGGAGGAGGAGGAACAGCGTCTCGCCGCGAACCGAGGACGCGACCGCGGAGCCGCCGGCGAGGACGAGAAACGCGGACGCGAAGACGACGAGCTTCGGGGGAAGGAGCGAGCGCTCGTCGCGAAGGAGACGCCGGGCGAGTGCGCTCCCCAGGGCCGCGAAGGCGAGCACGGGCAGGAGCGGGGCTCCGCCGTGGTCGCCGAGAAGGCGGGGGAGGCCCATTCCGAGGGGGGCGGCCGCCGCCACGAGGCACGTCGCGAGGGAGGGCCGCATCCAGCCGAGGACGAGGCCCGCGGCGGCGAGAAGGAATCCGGCGACCCGGGTCGCGCCGGCGGCGGTGTCCGGGATCGCCCAGAGGGAGAGCGCGGTCAGGAAGAGCGTCGCGCCGAAGGCGAGGGTCGCCCGGCGCGGCGGGGTCAGACGCGTACCTCCTCCTGGAGCGGCGCGTACGAGAGGGCGCCCGCGGCTCGCGCCCGGATCGCTTCCAGCGCGGCGGATGCAGCCGAGAGCGTCGTGAGGCACGGGATGTCGCGCTCGAGCGCCGTGCGGCGGATCGCAACCTCGTCGTAGAAGGACTCCTTGCCGAGCGGCGTGTTCACGACGAGGTCCACGGACCCGTTGATCATGAGGTCGACGATGTTCGGGCGGCCCTCGTTCACCTTCAGGACGGTGCGCGGCGCGAGGCCGCCCTTCTGAAGCGCCCTCGCGGTGCCCCCCGTCGCGAGGAGCGTGAAGCCGAGTGCGTGCAGCTCGCGGGCGAGAGGCAGGAGCGCGTCCTTGTCGCCGTCGTGGACGGACAGGAACGCGGCGCCCTTCTCGGGGAGCCGGATGCCCGCGCCGAGCGCGGCCTTCAGGAACGCGAGGCCGAAGCCGCGATCGCGGCCCATGACCTCGCCCGTCGAACGCATCTCGGGACCGAGGATCGTGTCGACGCCCTCGAACTTCCGGAACGGGAAGACGGGCGCCTTGATGGAGAACCCGAGGACGGGCGGCTCCTCGGTGAGGCCGACCTCGGGAAGCGTTTCGCCGAGGCAGAGGCGCGCCGCGAGGCGCGCGAACGGCACGCCCGTCGTCTTCGCGACGAAGGGCACGGTGCGCGACGCCCTCGGGTTCACCTCGAGCACGTAGAGCTCGCTGCCGCGGATCGCGTACTGGACGTTCATGAGGCCGACGACCTTCAGGGCGAGGCCGAGCTTCACGGTGGCCTGACGGATCTCGCCGAGCGCGGCACGCGGGACGCGCGTGTAGGGCGGGAGGACGGCGTACGAATCCCCGGAGTGGATGCCCGCCTGCTCGATGTGCTGCATGACGCCGGCCACGACGACGTGCTCGCCGTCGCCGAGGGCGTCGACGTCCAGCTCGTAGGCGTCCTCGAGGAAGCGGTCGATGAGGATCGGGCGGTCCGGGAACGCGGCGAGCGCCTCGACGAGAACGTGCTTGAGCGCGTCCTCGTCGTACGCGATGCGCATCGCGCGCCCGCCGAGCACGTAGCTCGGGCGGACGAGGAGCGGGAAGCCGAGCTTGCGGCCCACGCGCATCCCTTCCTCGGCGGTGTGCGCGACGCCCCAGGGCGGCGCCTGGAGGTTGACTTCCTTGAGGAGCTCGCCGAAGCGCTCGCGGTCCTCCGCGCGGTCGATCGCCTCGGGCTGCGTTCCGAGGATCGGCACGCCGGCGTTCTCGAGCGCGTGTGCGAGCTTGAGCGGCGTCTGGCCGCCGAACTGAACGAGGACGCCCTTCGGCTTCTCGCGCTTCACGACGGCCATGACGTCCTCGAACGTGAGCGGCTCGAAGTAGAGCCTGTCGGACGTGTCGTAGTCCGTCGAAACCGTCTCGGGGTTGCAGTTCACCATGACGGACTCGTAGCCCGCCTCCGTGATCGCCTCGGCCGCGTGGACGCAGCAGTAGTCGAACTCGAGGCCCTGCCCGATCCGGTTCGGCCCGGAGCCGAGCACGATGACCTTTTCCTTCGACGTGACGCCGGCCTCGTCCTCCGTCTCGTAGCAGGAGTAGAGGTAGGGCGTCGTCGACTCGAACTCGGCCGCGCAGGTGTCGACGCGGCTGAAGACGGGCGTTACGGAGAGCCGCTCTCGCGCCGTCGCGACGGCGGCGGCGGGCCGGCCGGTGAGCGCGGCGAGGTCGGGATCCGAGTAGCCGCTCCGCTTGGCCTCGCGCAGGAGGTCCGCGTCCTCGAGCGCCGCGGGCCCGGCCGCCTTGACGCGCGCCTCGACGGCGAGCGCCTCCGCGAAGCGGTCGAGGAACCACCGGTCGATTCCCGTGACTTCCGCGACCGCCTCGACGCTCGTCCCGTGCCGCAGCGCCGCGAGGACCGCGTAGATGCGCTCCGGGCGCGGGACGCGGAGCGCATCGGGCTTGGGCGCGGGCGCCGGGACGGCGTCCACCCAGCCCGTCCGGCCCGTCTCGAGCGAGCGCAGGGCCTTCCCGAACGACTCGGCGAACGTCCGGCCAAGCGCCATGACCTCGCCCACGGACTTCATCTGGACGCCGAGCGTCGAGTCGGCGCCGGGGAACTTCTCGAACGTGAAGCGCGGGATCTTCGTGACGACGTAGTCGAGCGTCGGCTCGAACGAGGCCGGCGTCTTCTTCGTGATGTCGTTCGGAATCTCGTCGAGCCGGTAGCCGACGGCCAGGAGCGCCGCGATCTTCGCGATCGGGAAGCCCGTGGCCTTCGAGGCGAGGGCGGACGACCGCGAGACGCGCGGGTTCATCTCGATGACGATCCGGCGGCCCGTCTTCGGGTGCACCGCGAACTGGATGTTCGAGCCGCCCGTCGCGACGCCGACGGCGCGGATGACCTTCTTCGCGTCGTCGCGCATCGCCTGGTACTCGACGTCCGAGAGCGTCATCTGCGGGGCGATCGTGATCGAGTCGCCCGTGTGGACGCCCATCGGGTCCAGGTTCTCGATCGAGCACACGACGACGAACGTGTCGGCCGCGTCGCGCATGACCTCCAGCTCGAACTCCTTCCACCCGAGAACGGACTCCTCGACGAGGACCTCGTGGACGGGGGAGAGCGTGAGGCCGCGCTTCACGATGCCGTCGAAGTCGTCCTTGTTGAAGGCGATGCCGCCGCCGGAACCGCCGAGCGTGAACGACGGCCGGATGATGACGGGGTAACCGAAGGGCTGCGCGATGGCCCGGGCCTCTTCCAGGCTCCGGGCCATGCCGGACTTCAAGACGTCGACGCCGACCTCCTGCATCGCCTGCTTGAAGAGGAGGCGGTCCTCGCCGAGCTTCACGGAGTGGATGGACGCCCCGAGCGTCTCGACGCCGTGCTTCGCGAGGGCGCCGGCCTCGTCGAGCGCCACGGCGAGGTTCAGGGCCGTCTGTCCGCCGACGGTCGGGAGGAGCGCGTCCGGCTTTTCCTGCGCGATGATCGCGGCGACCGTGTCGCGCTCCAGCGGCTCGATGTACGTCGCGTCCGCGAACTCAGGGTCCGTCATGATCGTGGCGGGGTTCGAGTTCACGAGGACGACCCGGTAGCCCTCCTTCCGAAGGGCCCGGCAGGCCTGGGTCCCGGAGTAGTCGAACTCGCAGGCCTGGCCGATCACGATCGGGCCCGAACCCAGCACGAGGATTGACTTGAGATCGGTCCGCTTCGGCATCGGTCGCGGAGTTTACGGGATGCGGCGGCGCCCCGCTGGCGCCCGCGGACCGCGCGAGATAGAGTCTCGCGAGAGCGAGAATCGAAGAGAAAGAAGGAGATTTCTGCGAATGAAAAAGAGTCTTTGGAACACGTTCGTCTCTTTTGGGCTCGCCGGGGCGATGGTTGCGTCGGCTCCCGCCGCTCTTTCCGCTTCCAAGAAAACTCCCACTCCCGCCGCCGAGGCGCCGGCCGCAAAGACGTCCTCCGACAAGTCCGCCAAGACCGAGAAGGTCAACCTGAACACGGCCACCGAGAAGGAAATTGCGGCGGCCAAGGGCGTCGGGGACAAGCTCGCCAAGGAGCTCGTCGCGGGCCGTCCCTACAAGACGTGGGACGAGGTCTCGAAGGTCAAGGGCGTTGGCACGGGCAAGAAGCTCGACTCGCTCAAGAAGGTCCTCAAGCTCAGCGGCGGCGAGGCCGCCGCGGCGAAGGAAGAGAAGCCCGCGAAGGAAGAGAAGAAGGACACGAAGAAGAAGAGTTCTTCGAAGGGTGATGAGGCGGCGGCCCCCTCGGCGGCCGGCGCAGCGGCCGGTGGCGCCGCGGCGGGAAGCTCTGCCGCAGCGGGCAAGGCTTCGGCTTCCTCCGAGCCCTCTTCACCTTCTAAGAAATCTTCTTCTTCCTCTTCCTCTTCTTCTTCGCTCGCGCCCGGTACGAAGATCAACATCAATACGGCCTCGGCCGAAGAGCTCGACAAGCTGCCCGAGATCGGACCCGTGAAAGCGCAGGCGATCGTCGACTACCGCAAGGCCAACGGGAAGTTCGCGACGCCCGAGGACATCATGAAGGTGTCCGGCATCAAGGAAGGCACGTACGCGAAGATCAGGGACTACATCGTGGTCCGGTAGAGAGAGCGCGAAATGAGTCTTCTCGACGACATCCTCAGGGAAGTCGGCGGCGCCTCCGGCGCCTCCGCGGACCCGTCCCAGCACAGCCTCGCGACCGACCTCCTGGGCATGCTCTCGGGCGGCGGGATGTCGAGGGGCCTCGGCGGCCTCGTCGACATGTTCAACCAAAAAGGGCTCGGTGACGTCATGAGCTCGTGGGTGTCGACGGGGCAGAACCTCCCGATCTCGGCAGACCAGATCCAGTCCGTACTCGGGAGCGCACAGGTGCAGGCTCTCGCGGCCAAGGCAGGCATCGACCCACAGATGGCGAGCGCCGCGATCGCCCGGATCCTCCCGCTCCTCGTCGACAAGGCCACGCCGAACGGCCAGCTGCCGGCCGGCGGCATCCTCGACGCGATCTCGGGATTCTTCAAAGCCTGAGGTGAGAGGGGCGGCGGGATGACCGAGATCAACTTTCATCCCGCCGCTCCGATCCTGCGCGTCGTAAACCTCGAGGCGAGCCTCGCCTACTACTCCTCCGCGCTCGGATTCGCGAAGGACTGGGGAGACAGGCGGTTCGCCTCGGTGTCACGCGGCCGCTGCACGCTCTTCCTCGCCGAGGGCGACCAGGGGCACCCGGGAGGATGGGTGTACGTCGGCGTCGGAGACGCCGCGGCCCTGCACGACGAGCTCCGCGCGAAGGGAGCGAAGGTGCGTCAGCCGCCGACGAACCACCCCTGGGCGCTCGAGATCCAGGTCGAGGATCTCGACGGCAACGTCCTGCGTTTCGGGAGCGACTCTCTCGAAGGACAGCCCTTCGGCGAGTGGCTCGACATGCGGGGCGCGCGCTGGATCAGGTCCGCGGCCGGCGCCTTCACGCGCCGCGAGGAAGAGTCTTGAGTCCGATCCGTACGACACTGGGCGTTTGTGCCGGGGCGTTTCTCGTCCTCAGCAGCGCCGCCCACTCCCTGCTCGGATGGCCCGAGATGGCCGCCGCGCTTTCCAAGACGAACGCGCCTGCGGAACTCGTGAGGGGACTGGCCATCGGGTGGCACTTCGGCGGAGTCGCGATGCTCGTCTTCGGGGTCCTCGTGCTGCAGCTCTTCCTGCGCGCGCGGAGGGACGACTCCGTTTCCCTCGGCCCCGCTCTTCTGATCGGCGGCGCTTACGCGGCCTTCGGGCTCGGTGCCCTCGCGATCAGCGGCCTGAATCCGTTCTACTTCGTCTTCATCGCGCCGGGGGCGGCTCTCGTTCTCGCCTCTCTCAGAAAGTCCTCGAATAGACGTAGGTGAAGCCGGTCACCTTGCACCGGCGCACGGGCGGTTGGAACTTCACGGTCTTCACCTCGGCCTTCACGGCTTCGGCGCGCTCGGGCGAGCCCGTCTCGTTCGTCACGACGCGGACGGCTTTCACAGAACCCGCCTCGTCGATGTCGGCCTCGACGACGACCTTGCCCTTCGCGCCGGGCGCGTCGCTGACGCGGAGCATGGGCGGCTCGATCAGGACTTCCTTGCGGTCCGGGAGGCAGCCGTCGTCGCGCTTGAGGAGATCCTTCTTCACCCAGCCGATCCTCGTGTCGGGGAGCTTCACGCGAACCCAGCCGTCTTTTTCTTCGAACGAGGTCAGGCGGATGCCTTTCGCGGCCTTGGCGACGGTCGCCGCTTTCGTGGAGGGAGTCTCCCGGACGTTCACCGTCTTCGGCACGATCCAGGAGACCTCGGCGGCCTGCGGCGCGGGCGCGGGCGCGGGCTCGGCGGGCGCGGGCTCCGGCGCGGGCGGGGGCGGAGGCGGCGGGGCCGAGGCGCAGCCCCAGAGAGCGGCGGCGAGCGCGGACGCCGCGAAGCCGCGAACGAATCGCGATTCCTTGAGACGCATGCGCAGATCGTACCGCGGGCCCGCGGGCGGTACGATCGGGGTCCGATGTCGACGAAAGTTTCGATCCACAAGTTCGGCGGCACCTCCCTCGGGGACGCCGACCGCATCCTCAACGCCGCGCGGCTCCTCGCGGCCGCCCGCCGGAGGGGCCAGGTCGTTGCGGTCGCCTCGGCGATGGGCGGCGTCACGGACGTCCTCCTCGGGGCTGCGCGCGAGGCCGAACGCGGCCGCATCGGGCCCGCGCGCGCCGCCGTCGAGGCGCTGCGCGAGCGCCACGAGGCCGCCGCGCGCGCCCTCGGCGTGCGTTTCGACGCGTCGCCGCTCCGGGAGCTCTCCGCCGCCCTCGAGGGCGTCGCGCTCCTGCGCGAGCGGACGGCGCGCGTCACCGATCTCGTCTCCTCCTTCGGCGAGCGTCTCTCGGCGCCGCTCCTCGCCGCCACGCTCGTGAAGGCGGGCGTCCCGGCGCGGGCCGTGGACGCGCGCGAGGTGCTCGTGACGGACGACCGGCACGGCGCCGCGACGTGCGACCGCAGGAAGAGCAACCCGCGTGTGAAGCGGCGGCTCCGGCCGCTCCTTTCGGGCGGCATCCTCCCGGTCGTGACGGGCTTCATCGCGAGGAACGCGGGAGGGGAGACGACGACTCTCGGCCGCTCGGGCTCCGACACGACGGCCGCCCTCCTCGGCGCCGCCCTCGGCGCGAAGGAGGTCGTGATCTGGACGGACGTGGACGGCGTCCTGTCGGCGGACCCGCGCCTCGTGCCCGGCGCGCGCCTCCTCCGGCGCCTCTCCTACCGCGAGGCGGCGGAGATGACGTACTTCGGCGCGAAGGTCCTCCACTTCCCGGCCGTCCTCCCGGCGATCGCCGAGGAGATCCCGCTCGTCATCCGCAACTCGTTCCGCCCGGAGCGCCCGGGGACGACGATCGCGGTCAAGGGAGACGGCGCGCGCGGCGTCCGCGCCGTCACGGCGATCTCCGGGTTGTGCCTCCTCTCCCTCGACGGCAAGGGCATGACCGGGATCCCCGGGATCGCGGCGCGCGTCTTCGGCGCGACGGCGCGCCTCGGCGTCTCGGTCGTCATGTTCTCGCAGGCCTCCTCGGAGCAGAACATCGCGCTCGTCATTCCCGAGGGCGACCGCGCGCGCACGGTCGCCGCGCTCGACCAGGAGTTCCGCTTCGAGCGCCTCACGGGCTCGATCGACGGCGTCACGGCGCGCACGCCGATCGCGGTCGTCGCGGCCGTGGGCGACGGCATGCGCGGGACGCCCGGGATCGCGGCGAAGGTCTTCGCGGCCGCTGCGCGGGCCGGCGTCAACGTGGAAGCCATCGCCCAAGGCAGCTCGGAATGCAACATTAGTTTTGCCGTGGCCGGTGAGGACCGCGAGAAGGCCGTTAGGGCGCTGCATCGAGTCGTGACGACATGATCAAGGAGAGGCAGTCCGGCGCGCAGCCTCCTGGACCTTCTAAGAAAATCTTCTCTTCGTCTTCCTCTTCGGTCTCGGTCTTCGCCCCGGCGTCGGTCGCGAACTTCGGCGTCGGGTTCGACGTCCTCGGCGCCGCCCTCGAGGGTCCGGGCGACGTCGTCCGCGCGCGCCTGACGGAGAAGCCGGGCGTCCGGCTCGTCGGGATCTCGGGCGACGGCGGACGCCTGCCGCTCTCGGCGCGCCGGAACACGGCCGCGGTCGCCGCCGCCGCCGTGCTCGAAGCGGCGGGGGAGCGGCGGCGCGGCGTCGAGCTGACGCTCGAGAAGGGTCTCCCGCTCTCGAGCGGCATGGGCTCGTCGGCAGCCTCGGCCGCCGCGGGCGCGCTCGCCGCCGGACTGCTCCTGGGCGTGACGGATCGCTTCGCGCTCCTGCGCCCGGCGCTCCTCGGCGAGCACGTCGCGGACGGCTCGTGGCACGGAGACAACGTCTTCGCCTCGCTGCTCGGCGGGTTCGTCCTCGTCCCGTCCTCCGACCCGGACGGGCCGCTCGCGCCGGTGCGCCTCGAGGCGCCCGCGCGCCTGCGCCTCGTCCTCGTCCATCCGGCGCTCGAGCTCGAGACGCGCCGCGCGCGCGGCGTCGTCCCGCGAAAGATCCCAATGGCGGTGCACACCGCCCACGCGGCGTCACTCGCGAGCCTGATCGCCGCCCTCGCGGACGGCGACCTCGCGCGCGCGGGTCGCACCCTGCTCGAGGACCGGCTCGTCGACCCCGCCCGTCTGCCGCTCATCCCGGGCGGCCGCGCCGTCCTCGACGCCATGCTCGCCGCCGGCGCGCACGGCGCCTGCCTCGCCGGCGCCGGCCCCTCGGTCCTCGCGCTCACGGAGGAAGGGCCCGTCGCCGCCCGCATCGCCCGTGCCGCCGAGGCCGCGTGGCGGCGGGCGGGCGTCGCCGCCCACGCTTCCGTCCACCGCCTCGACGCCAAGGGCGCGCGGCGCGTCCGCCCATAATCGGCCGATGCCCGCGCCCTCCGTCGCCGCCCGCTTCCGCTGCGTCGCCTGCGCCGCGGAATACCCGCTCGCCGAGGCGCGCACCGCCTGCGCGGCGTGCGGAGAGCTCCTCGACGTCGCGCCGGATCTCGAGTCGTTCGGCCTCTCGGGGACCGCCTGGCGCGACCTCTTCGACCGCCGGCGCGCCGCGCCCGGCTCGCCCGGCACGCGCGCATTCGAGCGCAGCGGCGTCTGGCGCTACCGCGAGCACGTCCTGCCCGGCCTCGGCGAAGAGCACCTCGTGAGCAAGCCCGAGGGCTCGACACGCCTCTACGCGGGCGGCGCGCTCGGCGACGAGCTCGGGCTCACCCGCCTCTTCGTCAAGCACGAGGGCGAGAACCCGACGCTGTCGTTCAAGGACCGTGGGATGGCCGCAGGCGTCACGTGGGCGAAGGCCTGCGGGTTCCCGCTCGTGGGCTGCGCGTCGACGGGCGACACCTCGGCGGCGCTCGCGGCCTATGCGGCCGAGGCGCCGGGAATGCGCGCCGTGGTTCTCCTGCCGCACGCGAAGATCACGGACGAGCAGCTCTCGCAGGCTCTCGCGTACGGGGCCACGACGCTCGGCCTCGACACGGACTTCGACGGCTGCATGAGGATCGTCGCGGCGCTCGCAGACGAGGGGCGCGTGTACCTCCTGAACTCGAAGAACGCCGTCCGCCTCGAGGGACAGAAGACGATCGGCTTCGAGGCGATCCACGACCTCGGGTGGGCGGTTCCGGACTGGTTCGTCGTGCCCGTCGGCAACGCGGGGAACGTCTCGGCGATCGGCAAGGGCCTTCGCGAGTGGCTCTCGCTCGGCATCCTCGACAGGAAACCCCGCATCGCGGGCATCCAGGCGGACGCGGCGGACCCGTTCTACCTTTCGTACGAGGGCGGGTTCAAAGAGCGCGTCACGCGGGTCGCGGCCGACACGGCGGCATCGGCGATCCGGATCGGCGCGCCCGTCTCGCACCCGAAGGCGCAGCGGGAGATCGGCTTCTTCGACGGCGTCGTCGAGCGGGTGACCGAGCCCGAGCTCCTCGACGCGTTCGCGCTCGCGAACCGGCACGGCCTTGCGATCTGCCCGAACTCGGCCGTCGCGCTCGCGGGCGCCGCGAAGCTCCGGAGAGAGGGCGTCATCCGGAAGGACGACCTCGTCGTCGTCGTCGCGACGGCGCACGCGCTCAAGTTCTCGGGGACGATGGCCGCCTACCACCGCGGGAGCGGCCGCCTCGCGAACCCGCCGCGCCGCCTCCCGGCGACGCTCGACGCGGTTCGCGCCGCGCTCGGCTAGAGGCCCTGCTCAGCTGCCCGGGGGCTGGTTCTCGTGCGGTCCGCCGCTCCGGATGAGCATGAGCGTCGTCGTTCCGATCTCGAACTCGGTACGGTTCTCGAGCTCGACGCGGCCGATCCGCTGGTCGAAGACGTACGTCCCGTTCGTCGAGCCGAGGTCCACGAGGAACACGTGCTCGTCCATGACCTCGATGGCGGCGTGCTGACGCGAGCACTGGATGTCGGACACGACGATGTCGGCGTTCGCGCGCCCGATCACGACGCGCGGCTTGTCGATCTCGAAGATGCGGCCCGAGTCCGGGCCCGAGATGCACGCGAGCGACAGGCGGACGCCGTCGGGCAGCCGGAGCGGGCGCGCCATGCCCCTGGAGGCCGCGGGGACGGGCACCTTGTCCGTCGTCGGGCGCCCCGGGTCGGCCTGCGGCGGCGGGGACGTTTCTCCGGGCGGCGTCGTCGCCAGGATGGCCGCGCGGGCAGGCCCGCCCGGCATTGCTCCTGCCTGGCGGCGCTTGCTCGCCTCGGTCATCGCGGTCTCGTCGAGTGAAAACTCGTCGGGCCCGATCGAGTGGGGCCGCGCCAGTCCGGCCGCGACGGAGCCCGCGAGGCCCGGGTTCCGGATCTCGAAGACGCTGGCGCATTTCGTGCACTTGATGCGCTTGGCGGGCGAGCCGGCAAAGCGCGACTCGTCGTAGTGATAACGCGCCTGGCACGAAGAGCACTGGATGATCACGACGGACTGGACCTTCGGCCTGGATTTTAGCCGGTTCCGGGGCCGGGCGCGCGGACCGCAGTCAGGCGCGCGCCGCGCGCCGCACCTGCGCGACGACGCGCGGAACGGCCTCGAGCAGGCGCTCCAGGTCGCGTTCCGTGGACGTACGCCCGAAGGAGATTCGGAGCGTCGCCTTCGCGTCGGCCGGCGTGAGGCCGAGGGCTATGAGGACGCGGCTGGGAGCCGTCGTTCCGGCGTGGCAGGCCGATCCCGCAGAAACGGCGATGCCCTCGAGGTCGAGCGCCGCGACGAGCGTCTCGGCCTCGGCGCCGGGAAACACGACGGACGTCGCCGTCGGGAGGCGCGTGCCGCCCGCCGCGTTGACCCGGGCTCCGGGGACGGCCGCGAGAAGGCCAGCCTCGAGCCGGTCGCGGAGCGCCGCGAGCCGGGCGCCCTCGCTTGCGAGGCGCCCGCGGGCGAGGCGGCACGCCTCGCCGAGGCCGACGAGGGCCGCGACGTTCTCCGTGCCGCCGCGACGGCCCCGTTCCTGTCCGCCGCCTGCCGCGAGCGCGAAGACGCGCACGCCGGGCCGGATCCAGAGGGCGCCGGCCCCTTTCGGGCCGCCGAACTTATGGGCGGCGATCGCGAGGAAGTCGACGCCGAGCGCCTGGACGTCCACGGGGATCTTGCCGGCCGCCTGGACGGCGTCGGCGTGGACGAGAGCGCCCGCTTTCCGGGCCGCCGCTGCGAAGGAGGGCAGCTCGTCGAAGACCGCGCCGGTCTCGTTGTTCGCGAAGATCGCGGCGACGAGGGCGCTCCCCTGTCCGGCCGGCGAGGAGTCGAGGGGGACGCCGCGCGCGTCGACCGGCAGCTCGACGGGCTCGAAGCCTTCCCGAACGAGGGCAAGGGCGGCCTCACGGACGGCCGCGTGCTCGGCCGCCGTGAAGAGCACGCCGCGCCGTACCGGGTCGGCGTCCCGGGCGGCGCGCGCGCCGCCGCGGACAGCCAGGTTGTCGGCCTCGGTCCCGCCGGACGTGAAGACGACGCCGGCCGGGTCGCCGTTGAGCAGGCTCGCGACCTCCTCGCGGGCCCGCTCGACGGCCGCGCGGGCGGCGCGTCCGGGCCCGTGGACGGACGACGGATTCGCCGCGAGTCCGGCGAGCCAGGGGCGCATCGCCTCGAAGACGTCCGGATCGAGCGGCGTCGTCGCGTGGTGATCCGCGTAGAGGACGGTCGGAATGCTCACGGTGATCCCGGTCGCATTCTAAGGAGGAGCGCAACCTCCGGCCCCGCGTTCTGCGTACACAGGAGATGACGCTTCGTGGTGGAACCCGTCTTGCTGCGCTCCCGGGCGGGAAGGCGTGCGTACGCGGATGGAAAGCTGGACAATGACCGGCATGAAGGCGTCCGCACTTCTCTGCGCGGGGCTCGTGGCGGCCGCCGTGGCCGCCGACCAGGCCCCGCCGGCTTCCGGTGCGCGCCCCACGCCGCCCCCGCTCGTCTCGGTCGCGCCGCCCGTTCCCGAGGCCCAGATGGCCCGCTCTCCGGAGGCCCTGAAGCTCTTCGGCCGCCTGGACGACGACCGTGCCGTCGTCTTCATCGCCTCCGGGCCGCCGGACGCCCGCGTCACCGTGCGGTGTCCGGACCTGTTCCGTCCCGTCGAGATCTGGACGTACCTCGAGCACCCGACGCTCGGAAAGAACGCGCGCATCCTCTTCTATCCGGAGACGCCGACCGGGTCGTACCGCTACTGGACGGTCCTCGAGGGCGAGGCGGCTCTCTTTCCGCCGTCCGACAAGACGGTGTCGCTCGCGGACGTCGAAAAGAACGCCGGCGCCTGTGCGGACCTCGCGGTGCTCGTGTCCGCCGTGAAGGACATCGCGCGGCGCCAGGGCGACAACAACGGCGGGCTCGCCGAGCGCGGCGCGCTCGCGGTTCCGCACTTCGTCCCGCCGCCCGGCGCCAAGGTCGAGGCGCCCGCGCCGCTCCTCGTCTCCAACAAGCCGCTGACCACCAAGGAACGCAAGAAGCTCACCGCGGAGGCGCCCGAAAGGGTCCGGCGCTTCCTCGACGACGTCGAGCCGATCATCACGGACGTCGAGCGCGACACGCTCCTCAAGCTGACCGAGGACTACCAGCGCGACCGGTTCGTGGACGACTTCTGGAAACGCCGCTCGACCGCCCCCGACGGGATGCGGACCCCGTTCCGGGACATCTACGAGATGCGCCTCGCCGAGGCCAAGCGTCTCTTCGGAAACATCAACACGGACATGGGCCGGATCTTCCTCCTGCACGGCCCGCCGGACGGCATGCGCAAGATCGACTGCCAGGACATCTACTGGCCGCTCCAGATCTGGTACTACGAGCGAATCGAGGAGCTCCGGATGTCCAAGGTGCTCCTCCTCTTCTACCAGCAGCTCGGGGTCGGGGACTACCGCCTCTGGACTCCGCTGGACGGGCAGGGTGCGCTCATCGTCGGGAACATCGCGGGCGGCCTGAGCGGGGGCCCCGGGGGGCGCCGCGTCGACGTGACGCGCTGCAGCGAGTACCGCGACGTCATGGCCGCCGTGAACACCGTCGCGGCGACCTTTGGAACGATCGGCGGCATGAAGATGGCCGACGACCTCAAGACGGCCGCCAAGCCCGACGTCGAGGGCGCAGACCGGATCCTCCAGCTCACGACGGACATCCCGGCCGGCGCGGCGGTGCTGCCCATCCAGCGCGTCTTCCGCTTCCCCGAGCTCGTCGGAAGCCGCATGCGGATGGAGCTCGCCGTCCTCCTCGAGCGCGAGTCGCTGACGAAGAAACAGATCGGCGAGGAGAGCTTCTACGACATCGACCTCGTCGGAGAGGTCGTCCGGGACGGTCGGCTCGTCGACAATTTCCGGTATCGCTTCGACTTCCCGGTCTCGAGCGTGAACGGGCCGTTCGTGCCGCTCACGATCGAGCGCGAGCTCTACCCGGGCGAGTACCAGTTCCGCGTGAAGGTCCAGGACGCGAACCGCAACGCGGCGGCACTCATCAAGGAGCGGCTGAAGGTCCCTGACGCGCCGGAGGCCGCGATGACGGCCGAGGAAAAGGCGGCGCGCGAGGCCGCCAAGCGGGCCGTCACCGAGCTCGTGGAAAACGCCGGCGCGCCCCGGGGCAGTCTGTCGTTTCTCCCGATCGCCCGCGAGATCGCGACGGGCCTCATCCGGTTCGAGGCTCGGGCGAGCTCGAACGACATCGCGTTCACCGAGTTCTTCCTGAACAACACGCGCGTGGTCACGAAGCGCCGCCCGCCCTTCGCCGCCGACCTCGACCTCGGGGAGCTGCCGCGCAAGCACGTGGTCAAGGTGATCGGCTTCTCGAAGGACGGGCAGGCGATCGCGCAGGACGAGATGATCCTGAACGAGGGCCGCGAGGCGTTCCGCATCCGGATCACGAGCCCGGCCAAGGGCGCGGCGCTCGTGGGCGCCGTGCGTGTCGTCGCGGATCTCGCGGTGCCCGAGACGAAGCGGCTCGAGAAGGTCGAGTTCTACGTGAACGACCGGCGCGCCGCGACGCTCTACCAGGAACCGTTCCAGCAGGTCGTCGACGTCCCGAAGAGCGCGGACCTCGGCTTCCTGCGCGTCGTCGCGACCCTCGAGGACGGCCAGTCCACCGAGGACCTCCGTTACTACAACGCGCCGAAATACCTCTCCGAGGAGAACGTCAAGGCCGTCGAGCTCTACACGTCGGTCCTCTCGAAGGGACGTCCCGTGACGGGCCTCAAGAAGGAGGCGTTCCAGATCCTGGAGGACGGCGTTCCGCAGGAGCTGGACGGATTCGAGATCGTCACGAACCTCCCGCTCTCGCTCGGGATCGGCGTCGACACGTCGGGGTCGATGGAGGAGTCGATCGTCGAGGCCCAGAAGGCGGCCGTGGAGTTCCTCAGGAGCGTCATGACGAAGAGAGACCGCTCGTTCCTCGTGACGTTCGACAACGAGCCGCAGCTCGTTTCGCGCTTCACGACCGACCGCGACAAGCTCGCGCAGGCGCTCGCGGGTCTCCGCGCGCAGGGCTCGACGGCGCTGTGGGACGCGCTCGTGTACGGCCTCTACCAGTACCAGGGAACAAAGGGGCGGAAGGCGTACGTCATCCTGACGGACGGCGAGGACCGCTCCTCGCACTTCACCTTCGACGCGGCGCTCGACTACGCGAAGAAGACGGGGGTCGCGGTCTACTTCATCGGCCTCCGAATCGGCTCGACGCAGATCGACGTGCGGCACAAGCTCGGCAAGATCGCGCGCGAGACCGGCGGCACCGTGTACTACGTCGACAACGCGAAGGGGCTCGCGCGGATCTACGCGGAGATCAACGAGGAGCTCCGGAGCCAGTACCTGCTCTCGTACGTCCCGCAGAACAAGTCCCTGACGACGCAGTGGCGGCGGATCGAGGTCAAGATGACCCCTTCGAACCTGACGGCGCGGACGATCAGCGGGTACTACCCCTAGTCAGAGGCCGAAGCGCGCGACGGGAACGGGTGCGCCGAAGAGGAACCCCTGCGCCTGCATGCATCCGTGCGCCATCAGGAAGGCGAGCTGCTCCTCCGTCTCGACGCCCTCGGCGATGACGCGCAGGTCGAGGCCCCGCGCCATCTCGAGGATCGCCCGGACGAGCGAAGCATCCGCGCCGGTCCCGGGCACCGCGGCCACGAACGTGCGGTCGATCTTGATCGCGTCGAGCGGCAGGCTCTTGAGGTACGCGAGCGAGGAGTGGCCCGTGCCGAAGTCGTCGAGGACGACGCGGACGCCCATTCCGCGCAGCCGGTTCAGCGTCGAGATCGCCTCCTGGATGTCGCCCATCGCGACGCTCTCGGTGATCTCGAGCTCGAGCCGGTCCGGCGCCAGGCCCGATGCCCGGAGAGCGTCCTCGACGGTCTTGACGAGGCCGCCGCGGTGGAACTGCCGCGCCGACAGGTTGACCGCCACGAACCACGAGCTCCCGGCCCCGGACGGGAATTTCGCCGCCTGCGCGCAGGCTTCGTGCAGGATCCACTCGCCCATCGGGACGATCAGGCGCGTGTCCTCCGCGAGCGGGATGAAGGAGTCGGGCGCGAGGAGGCCGCGTTCGGGGTGCTGCCATCGCACGAGCGCCTCCGCGCCGACGATCGCGCGCGACGGCAGCAGCACCTCGGGCTGGAAGTAGAGGACGAACTCCCGGTTGTCGACGGCGCGCCGCAGGCCGGACTCGAGGGCGAGCCGCTCGCGGATGGCCGCGTTGAGCGCCGGCGTGCAGAGCTGGAAGTTGTTCCGGCCGCGTTCCTTCGCACGGTAGAGCGCGATGTCGGCGTTGCGCAGGAGCGCGTCCGCGTCGGCGCCGTCGTCGGGGTACAGGCTGATCCCGACGCTCGTCGTCATCGAGAGGCGCTGCGTCTCGGCGACGAGGGGCGCCGCGACGGCGTCGAGGATCTTCCGGGCGAGGGGCGCGACGTGCTCCTTCTCGACGCTCGCGAGCAGGAGCACGAACTCGTCGCCTCCGACGCGCGCGACCGTGTCGCCGGCGCGCACGCAGGCGCGGAGGCGCGCGCCGACCTGGCGGAGGACCTCGTCGCCCACGCCGTGGCCCATCGTGTCGTTCACGAGCTTGAAACGGTCGAGGTCGAGGAACAGGACCGCGAGCTTCGAGCCGGAGCGCTGCGCCTGGGCGAGCGCGAGCTCGATGTGGTCCTGGAGGCACTTGCGGTTCGGCAATCCCGTGAGCGCGTCGTGGTACGCGAGGTGCTCGATCTCCTCCTCGGCGCGCTTGCGGTCCGTGATGTCGACGCACGTGCCCTCGATCACGGGCTCGCGGCCGGGCTCCTCGACGATCGCGCAGCTCTCGAGGGTCCACATCGGTTCGCCGCCGCGGCGCCGGGCCTTGCGCTCCCGGTTCACGAACGACCGCTCTTCGAGGAGCCGGCGGATCCACAGCTCGCGGTCCTTGTCCTCGGGATGGAACTCCTGGGCCGGCGTGTCGAGGACGTCCGCGATCGACGCGTACCCGAACATGCGCGCGAAACTCTCGTTGCATTCGAGCATCCGCCCGTCGAACGTGGACCGGTAGAACCCCGCCGGGTTGCGCTCGTAGAGCCTGCGGAACCGTCTCTCGGAGGTGCGGAGCGCCTCTTCGGCGCGGACGCGCGCCGTCGCGTCCCGGAAGCTCCAGACACGCCCGACGGGCTGGCCGTCGAGGCGCTGGGGCAGCGAGTACCGTTCGAAGATCCTCCCGTCCCGGAAACGCAGGACGTCGAAGCTCTCGGCCTCGGGGTGCTCGTAGAGCTCCCGCACCTTGGCGAGGAACTCCTGCGGCCTGGCGAGCTGGCCGAGGACGTGCGAGAGGACGGCCTGGTCGTCCCGCGGCGCGAGAACGTCCTCCGGGATCGACCACAGCTCGGCGAAGCGCCGGTTGTACGACACGACCCGGCCGTGGAGGTCGACGACGAGGATCCCGTCCGCGGTGGACTCGAGCGTGGACTCGAGGAGGGACAGCGAGCGTCGGACCGATGCGTCCGCGTGCTTGCGCGCGAGCGCGGCGGCGATGTGCTGCGAGGCGTCGGTGAGAAGACTGATCTCGCGCTCGCCGAACCGCGTCGCGCGGCTGTAGCTCTGGACGACGAGCGCCCCGAAGATCCGCCCGCCCGACTTCAACGGCACGCCGATCCAGTCGAGCGAGGGCGCGCCGATCTCCTCCACCTCGCCCCGGTTGACGAGCTCGGAGAAGAGCTCAGGGGAGGCGAGAAGCGGCCGCCCCGTGCGGATCACGTATTCCGTCAGGCCGCGGCCGAGCGGCTTGGAGGCGGGAGCCGGGTCGAACTCGTCCACGAAGTACGGGAAGCTGAGGAGCTGCTCGTCGGCGTCCCAGAGCGCGATGTAGAAGTTGCGGGCGTCGATGAGGTTTCCGACCAGGCGGTGGACGGCGGCGTAGAACTCCCCGAGGTCGCGGGCCTCTTCCGCGGCCTCCGCCACCCGCGCCCGCGTTTCCTGGAGGGCGGCGGCGCGCTTGCGCTCGAGGGCGCTCGCGAGGACCTGGGCGAACAGGGGAAGAGGCCGCACGGTCTCCTCGCTCCAGTCGGCTTCCCGGCGGATCGTCACGAAGCTCACGACGCCGAGAAGCTGCTCCGAGGCGCGGACCGGCACGAAGACGAGGGACTGGACGCCGAGCGCCTCGGCGTATGCGCGCTCGGCGGCCGCTTCGGGCGGAAGGTCCGCGACCCGAGGCACGTGGACGACTTCGTGCCGCCTCACCCGGCCGACGGACCAGGGGAGGTCGGCGACCTTGGGGGCGGCGGGAGGGGGGCCGCCGGCTCCTCCCGGGCGCCACTGCGAGGCCGGGACCAGCGCCTCGCCGTCCTCGCTCAGGAGCCAGAGCGTGACCGCGTCGGCCCCGAGGAACCGCCCGAAGGATTCGAGCGCGCGCCGGATTTCGGCGTCGATCTCGGTTGCGGTTGCGCGGACGAACGCGTTCGAGATCTCGAGGACGACGTCCGCGAGGGCCGTGCCCCGCTCGAGCGCGGCCTCGGCGGCCGCAAGTCGGGCCGCCGGAGCGAGGGACGGGGACGACCCGCTCCGCCCGCGCCGCGGGCCAGCTTCACCCTTGGGCGCCATCCGCGGATTATGAGCCACTCCGGCGCCCGGAGCGGCTCGGCTAAGCTCGAGGCCATGGTGCTGCGAATCGTCCTCGCGTCCTCCTCGCCCCGGCGGCGGGAGATCCTCTCCGCCATCGGCCTGTCGTTCGAGACTCGGCCCTCGGACGTCGACGAGACCCTCCGGGACGGCGAGCCCGCTTTTGACGCGGCCGAGCGGCTCGCGAGGGAGAAGGCGTCTGCCGTCGCGGGCGGGGCTGGCGACGCGCTCGTGGTCGCGGCGGACACGCTCGTCGTCCTCGACGGCGAGCCGCTCGGCAAGCCGAGGGACCGCGCCGACGCGCGCCGCACGCTCGAGCGGCTCTCCGGCCGCGCCCACGAGGTCGTCACGGGCGTCGCCCTGGCCCGGGACGGCCGGCTCGTCTCGGGCCGCGACGTCACGCGCGTCACCTTCGCTCCGATGACGACGTCCGAGGTGGACGCCTACGTGGCCAGCGGCGAGCCCGACGACCGCGCCGGCTCGTACGCGATCCAGGGCATCGGGGGGCTCTTCGTCGCGCGCGTCGAAGGCAGCCCCTCGAACGTCGTGGGCCTGCCCGTGCGCCTGCTGTACACGCTCGCGGCCGAAATGGGAATCGACCTGAGCAGGAAGATTTTCTTAGAAGGGTGAGTGGGGCCCAGGCCGCACTCGGCGGTGCAGCACGCCGTCGGGCGAATGCGTCCGATTTACCTCTCTAAGAAATCCGAATCTCCGAATCCGAAACCTCAGACTCTCAAGACCGGCATCTCGCCGGAGGTGTCGCGCGCCGCCTGCCGCGACATGTGGAGGACCGCCGGGAAAGCGAGCCCGGGGCCCAGCACGCCGGCGCCGACGCGCACCTTGATCCTCTGGGGGAGCGGTCCCTTGCCCTCGCGCCACGGGCGGAACGTCTCGGCGAGCCGTGCGACCTTCAGCTTGCAGCCGTCGAGGTTCGCCTCGACGAGGAGCGCGAGGAACTCGTCGTCCTCCCAGCGGAAGAGGTAGTCCGTCATCCTGAGGTTCGCGAGCAGGGTGTTCGCGACGGTCCGGACCGCGTCGTCCACGACCGGGACGGGCGCCGCGCACGTGACGTCGTTCCAGTTCGCGAGGACGATCGACAGCACGGAGAGGACCGAACCGTGCCGGCGCGAGCGTTCGACTTCCCGGTCGACGATCTCGTCGAAGAACGCGCGCGTGTAAGCCCCCGACTGCGGGTCGCGGATCGGAAACGACGTGCTCAGTCCGGCCTCCGTTTCCTCCAGTCTATCGCGACGCGGGGCCGTCTGTCGTACGCTCTCGGGGCGTGAGCGATCACCCCGAGGCCCTGCCCCTCTGCGACTTCGTCTCGGCGGCCCGGGGCGCCGTCCCGGCCGACCTCGTCCTCCGGAACGCCCGCGTCGTGAACGTCCTGACGGGCGAGATCCACGACGGCACCGTCGGCGTGAAGGGGGACCGCATCCTGGGCCTCGGCGACTACCGCACGGAGCGCGAAGAGGACACCGTCGACCTCCGGGGCGCCTACGTCGCCCCCGCGCTCTGGGACGCGCACCTCCACGTCGAGTCCACGATGACGACGCCGGGCACGTTCGCGCGTCACGCCGCCGTCCACGGGACCGCGGCGGCCGTGACGGACCCGCACGAGATCGCGAACGTGCGGGGCGTCGCGGGCATCCGGGATTTCCTGGCGGCGGCGGCGGGGCTCCCGGTGGACGTCTTCGTCATGCTCCCGTCGTGCGTCCCCTCGACGCACCTCGAGACGGCGGGGGCCGCGCTCTCGGCGGACGACCTCGCGCCGCTCTACGCCCTGCCGAACGTGCGCGGCCTCGCCGAGCTCATGAACGTCCCGGGCTTCCTCTTCGGGGACCCCGCCGTCTTGGCGAAGGTGGAGGACGCGCGGAGAAGGCGCGTCCCGATCGACGGCCATTCGCCGCTTCTCGCCGGCCTCGACCTGAACGCGTACGTCGGCGCGGGCATCCGCTCGGACCACGAGTGCCTCTCGCGGGCCGAGGCGCACGAGAAGGTGCGCCGGGGAATGGACATCTGGATCCGCGAGGGCACCGCCGCGAAGAACCTCGACGAGCTGTTGCCGCTCGTCACGGCCGCGAACTCCGAGCGCTTCGCGTTCGCGACGGACGACCGGCACCCGTGGGACCTGCTCCGGCACGGCCATCTCGACCACCACGTGAGGCGCGCGATCGCGCTCGGGCTGGATCCCGTGCTCGCGCTGCGCCTCGCGTCGTGGTCCTGCGCCCGGCACTACGGCTTCACGGACCGCGGCGCCGTCGCGCCCGGCTTCCGCGCGGACCTCCTCACGTTCGAGCGCCTCGACGACTTCCGACCGGACCTCGTGGTCCTCGGCGGTCGGCGCGTCGCGAAGGGCGGACAGCTTCTCGTGGACGTCCCGGCCGCGCGCATGGAGGAGGGGCCCGGCTTCCGCGTCGAGGGCTTCGACCGCACGCGGCTCAGGGTCGCCGCGGGGGAGGGCGCCTCGCTCCGCGTCATCGAGGTGCGCGCGGGTTCGATCGCGACGGGCGCGTCGACCGAGCGCGCGGCCCTCGCGGAGGGCGCCGCCGTGCCGGACGTTTCGCGCGACCTCCTGAAGCTGGCCGTCGTCGAGCGGCACCGCGGGACCGGGAACGTGGGCGTCGCGTTCGCGCGGGGCTTCGGCCTGAAGCGCGGCGCCGTCGCGTCGTCCGTCGCGCACGACTCGCACAACGTCGTCGTCGTCGGCGCGGACGACGCGTCCATGGAGACGGCCGTCCGGCGCGTCGCCGCGATCGGCGGCGGGATCGTCGTCGCGGACGGCGCCCAGGCTCTCGCCGAGGTCGCGCTGCCGGTCGGCGGCCTCATGTCGAACGGCTCCATGGCCGAGGTCGACGCCGCCGAGCGCCGCGCGAACGCGGCCGCCGCGACGCTCGGCGGCACGATGGACCACCCCTTCATGACGCTCGCCTTCCTCGCGCTGCCGGTGATCCCGGAGCTCAAGCTCACGGACAAAGGCCTCGTGGACGTCGCGAAGTTCGACTTCGTGGCGCCGGTGGAATGAGAGGGATCGCGTGATCGTCGACTGCGGCATCTACGACGGCGGCGTGCGGCGCGCGGGCACGTTCACGTTCGAGGAGGCCTACGAGGCGTCGAAGCATCCCGACACGTTCGTGTGGCTGGGCCTCTACGAGCCCACGCCGGACGAATTCGCGTCCGTCAAGGCCGCGTTCGAGCTCCACGAGCTCGCGGTCGAGGACGCCCTGAAGGCCCACCAGCGCCCGAAGCTCGAGGTCTACGACGACACGCTCTTCATCGTGGTCAAGACGGCCCGCTACGTGGATTCCGACGAGGTCGTGTCGCTCGGCGAGCTTCTCCTCTTCGCGGGCGCGAACTTCGTCGTCGCCGTCCGGCACGGCGAGGCGAGCCCGCTCGTCGATACGAGAAGGCGCGTCGAGAAGCGTCCGGAGCTCCTCAAGTGCGGCCCGGGCGCCGTCCTCTGGGCGATCCTCGACCACGTCGTCGACGACTACCTGCCGGTGCTCGAGGGCCTCGAGCACGACATCGACCAGGTCGAAAACGAGGTGTTCTCGAGCGGGAAGGAGAATCCCGCGGAGCGCATCTACTTCCTCAAACGCGAGCTCATGGAGTTCCTGCGCGGGGTGCGCCCGCTCCGCGACCCGCTGGACCGGCTCGCGAGCGGAACGCTCGCGCTCCTCCACGAGGACATCCGGCCCTACTTCCGAGACGTGAACGACCACCTCGTGCGCGTCATCGAGCAGCTCGAGGGGGACCGCGACCTCCTGACGAGCATCCTGCAGTCGAACCTGACGCAGGTCTCGATCCTCCAGAACGAGGACATGCGGAAGATCTCGTCGTGGGCCGCGATCTTCGCGGTGCCGACGATGATCGCGGGGATCTACGGCATGAACTTCCAGCACATGCCCGAGCTGAAGTCCCCGTGGGGATATCCCTTCGCGCTCGGGCTCATGCTGGTCGTCTGCTCGGGGCTCTACCGCGCGTTCAAGCGGTCGGGCTGGCTCTAGCGATCAGTTCGGCGGCGGTCCGCCGCGGAGCCCGCCGCGCATCTGGCGGTGGGCGGCGATCCAGCCGTCGAGCTTCGCCCGCTGCTCGGGCGTGAGGACCGCGTCGATCTCGGCGCGGACGGCCTTCATCTTCGCCTTGGCGGCCTCGCCGTCGGCCCGCACCTTGAGGAACGCGGCGCCGACGACCGCCGGGTCGGGCTTGGCGGCGGACGCGGCCGCCTTCAGGGCGTCGCGGTCGGCCTTGGCCTGCGCGCGGAGGGCCGCGCCCTCTTCCTTGTGGGATTCGAAGATCGCCTTGATCTTCTCCTTCTGGGCGTCTGAAAGGTCGAGGGTCGCCATCGCCGCGCGGATGCCCTGGGCCATCCTGTTCGGCCCGGGTCCCGGCTGGGCGAGGGCGGCGGAGCCGGCCAGGGCGCCGGCGAGAATCATGGAAGCGGCGCCGAAGATTCTCTTTTGAAAGGGTTTAGGTGACATTTTTTCGATCCTCCGGACGGCTTTCTTTTCCGTCCGTCAGAACAGACGCCGAACGTGGGGCCGGCGTTTACAGATGCGGACTTTCCCCTCTTAACCTTCTAAGAAGATCCTCGTCCTCTTCGGACCTCTCCGTTCGGAACGCTCAGAACCGCTCGCCGACGAGGACGATGGCGCCCGTGGGGGCGGGGACGCCGCCCTTCGGCTCCACGGAGACGGCGAACTTCACGGGCCGGTCGTCGAACGACTCCTGCCTCGAGATGGGGATCACGGTCGCCCCGTCGGCCTTCGCGTCGAACGTCCCCGCGGGCACGGGCTGGTCGCCGACGAACGCCCACAGCTCGTAGCTCTTCTCGAGCGGCAGGGGAGGCAGGCCGGACACCCAGAGGATTCCCTGCTTCGTCCCGGGATTCCAGAGCAGCTTGGCGCGGGCGGCCGCGTTTCCCTCGAGCCCCTTCAGGAGCGCGACCTGCACGCGCGGGTCCTTCAGCCAGGAGACTTCCTGCGACGTCAGCGAGATCTGCCGGTCGCGCTCCTTCACCATCGTCTCGAGGCGCGCGACGTTCTCGCGCGTCGCCGCGAGGTCGGCCCGCGTCGCGTACCAGAGGGCGCCGAACGCGGCCGCGAGCATGAACGACGCGGCGACCCCGAGCGCCCAGATCATCGTCGCAAGGCCCCGGTCCGGCCCGGCCTCGGCGATGGCGCGCGCCGCGGCCTCGGCGCCCGGCCCCCGGATCTCCCAGAGGACGCGGTCCCGGACCTCGGCGGGCGGCTCGATCCTCGCGCCCGTGTCGAGCGCGTCGAGCTCGGCCTCGAGGCACTCGGCCTGGAAGGCGGCGTCTTCCGCGGCGCGGAGGGCGCGCGTGCGCTCGTCAGACACGGCCGGCCTCCTTCTGCACCCTCGCGGCGATCGTGCGCATCTTGGAAAGGCCGGAGCGCGTCCGGCTCTTGACGGTCCCGAGCGGCTCGGAAAGGCGCGCGGCGATCTCTTCCTGCGTCAGGCCTTCGAAGTACGCGAGGCGGAGGACCGCCTGCTCGTTCTCGTTCAGCTGGCCGAGCGCGCGCTCGACGAAGTCGCGCACGTCGGCCGCCGCGGTGTGGTCGGCGGCGCCTGCGGCCTGCTCGAGGATGGGCGTGTCCGCCGCCGAGATCCGCTTGTCGAACGACCGGCGGCTGCGCCAGCGGTCGAGCGCCCGGCTGCGCGCGATCGTGAACAGCCAGCCCCGCACGGAGGCGCGGGCGGCGTCGAAGCGGCCCGCGTCTCGCCAGGCCTGGACGAAAGTCTCCTGCAGCACGTCTTCGGCGTCCCTCGCGTCCTTCAGGATACGGACGCAGAACCCGAATAGGACCGGTGCGTGGAGGTCGTAGAACGCGGCGAACGCCTCGCGGTCTCCCGCGACGATACGCGCGAAGAGGTCGTCCGACGCCGCATCCACGCCCCGGCAGACTGACCGGGCCGCCCGGGCCTGTCAAGCGGGAGCGGAGGAGGAGGCCATTTGACGGCCTCGCCGCGCCCCGCTACCTTGCCTCCCGAGGCGCGCAGCGCGCGCCCGGAGCACGCATGACACGCAAGCATTCCGCCGCTTCCGGCGGCCAGCCGCCCCTGCCCTTCGACGCGGAGGTCGCCCTCCCCGAGGAAGCCCGGCGGCGGTACCTGAACTACGCCCTGTCCGTCATCACCTCGCGCGCGCTGCCCGACGTCCGCGACGGCCTCAAGCCCGTCCAGCGCCGGATCCTGTTCGCGATGTTCCAGAACCTGCACCTGATGCCGGACGCGAAGTTCAAGAAGTCCGCGTCGGTCGTCGGCGACGTGATCGGCAAGTACCATCCGCACGGCGACGTCGCGATCTACGACGCGATGGTCCGCATGGCGCAGCCCTTCTCGCTGCGCGCGCCGCTCGTGGACGGGCACGGCAACTTCGGCTCGCTCGACGGCGACTCGGCCGCCGCCTACCGGTACACGGAGGCGCGCCTCAAGCCGCTCGCGATCGAGCTCCTCTCCGAGATCCGCAAGAAAACGGTCGACTGGCGCCCGAACTTCGACGGCGTCCACTTCGAGCCGGTCGTCCTGCCCGCGCGGTTCCCGAACCTCCTCGTGAACGGCGCGACCGGCATCGCGGTCGGCATGGCGACGTCGATCCCGCCGCACAACCCGGTCGAGGTCCTCGACGCGGCGATCGCGGCGGTCGACGACGCGGACTCCGACCCGCTCAAGCACATCAAGGGGCCGGACTTCCCGACGGGCGGCCTTCTCCTCGGGGGCAAGCGCGAGATGCGGGCGCTCTACGAGAGCGGGCAGGGCACGCTCAAGCTGCGCGCCGAGTGGGAGGTCGAGGAGGGCTCGCGCGGCGCGCAGACGATCGTGATCACGTCTATCCCGTACGCGCAGGAGAAGGCCTCCCTCGTCTCGAAGATCGCGGACGTCATCATCGAGCGCCGGCTTCCGGTCCTCGTCGACGTGCGCGACGAGTCGACGGACGACGTGCGCATCGTCCTCGAGATCAAGCGCGACACGGATCCCGCGCTCGTCATGACGTACCTCTACAAGCACACGCCGCTCGAGACGACGGTGCCGATCAACCTCACGTGCCTCGTCCCCGGCCCGAACCCGGACGTCGGCGAGCCCGCGCGCCTCTCGCTCAAGGCGATGCTCCGGCACTTCCTCGACTTCCGGTTCGAGACGGTGCGCCGCCGCTTCACGTTCGACCTCGAGGAGCTGCGCCGACGGATCCACCTCCTCGAGGGGTTCGTCGTCATCTACGACGCCCTCGACGAGGCGATCCGGATCATCCGCAAGTCGGACGGGAAGGCGGACGCGGCCGGCAAGCTCATGAAGCGCTTCGGCCTCGACGAGGAGCAGGTCGAGGCGATCCTCGAGACGAAGCTCTACAAGCTCGCGCGCCTGGAGATCGACGCGATCCGCGCCGAGCTGAAGGAGAAGCTCGCGGAGGCCGCGATCATCGAGGCGATCCTCAAGTCGCCGAAGAAGCTCTGGAACGAGGTGAAGGGCGAGCTCGGCGAGGTCCGCGAGTCTCTCGCCGGCGAGAAGCGGCGCACGAAGGTGCAGGCCAGCGTCGACGAGCCGGAGTACGACGCCGAAGCCTTCATCCAGCACGAGGACACCTACGCCGTCGTCACCGTCGACGGCTGGCTCAAGCGCCTCGGCCAGCTGAAGGACCCGAAGGCGACGCGCTTGCGCGAGGGAGACGAGGTCCTCGCCGTCCTGCAGGGCTCGACGAAGGAGCTCGGCGTCCTCTTCTCGAACCACGGCGCGGCCTACGTCCTCCGCCTCAACGACGTCCCGCCGTCGACCGGATACGGCGAGCCCGTCCAGAAGCTCTTCAAGTTCGGGGACGGCGAGCGCGTGATCGCGGCGCTCTCCCTCGACCCGCGCATCTCGCGCCCGAAGAACCTCACGCTCGTCGCCGTCACCCGCCGCGGGCTCGCCTTCCGATTCTCGGCGGACGTCCTGCGCGAGGTCACGACGCGCGCCGGACGGCGCTACGCGCGCCCGGCCAAGGGCGACGAGGTCGCGCACGTCTTCGTCTGCGAGGAGAAGGACCTCGTGGCTCTCGCGTCCGAGAAAGGCCGGGCGATCCTGTTCCCGGCGTCCGAGGTCCCCGTCCTCTCGGGGCCGGGCAAGGGCGTCCTCGGCTTCAAGCTCGCGCCGGACGACCGGCTCGTCGGCGCGGCCGTGTTCGGCGAAGACGAGAAGCGCGCGACGCTCACGCTCGTGAACGGCAAAGGCACCGAGCACACCGTCACGAAGCGCTACACGCCCGTGTCCCGCGGCGGGAAGGGCTTCGAGCTCATCAAGCGCGACCGCCTCGTGAAGATGCTCCCGCAGGACATCGAGCTGATTCCTCTTGGTTGAGACGCTGTTGCTAGACGATAAGATCGAGGAGGACGGGGGATTTCTATGAAAGTGAATAGGGCAGGGAAAGCAGCCGTCGGTTCGAGGATGGGCTCGGTCGTGCGGGCGACCGCCGCCTCCGCCCTCTTCACCTTCATAGGCTTTTCTTCTTCCGCGGCCCCCGTCGAGCTGCCGCGCCCGAGCCCGGCCGCGTCCGTGTTCGAGAAGATCGGGACCGCGAAGCTCACCGTCGCGTACTCCCGCCCGGCCGTGAAGGGCCGCGAGATCTGGGGCGCTCTCGTCCCGTACGGGCAGGTCTGGCGGCTCGGCGCGAACGACGCGACGACGCTGGAGATCTCGGAGGCCTGCAAGCTGGCCGGCCACGACCTTCCGGCGGGTGCCTACGCGCTCTTCGCGATCCCCGCGAAGGACAAGTGGACGATCGTCGTGAATTCGCAGGCGAAGCAGTGGGGCGCGTACTTCCGCGACCCGAAGAAGGACGTGTTCACGTTCGACGTGACGCCGACCGCCGGGCCGCACGTGGAGTGGCTGGAATACCGGATGCACCCGGAGTCCGCGCGCGTCGTGAGGGTCGAGATGACGTGGGAGAAGCTGCGGATCTCCTTCCCGGTCGAAGTGGACGTCAACGGGATCGTCTGGAAGAACCTCGACGCGGCCCGCGCCGCGGCCGGCCCGAAGGACTACGTGGACTTCTACCAGTCGGCGCGCTTCTCCCGCGAGACGGGCGAGCGCAAGGCCGAGGCGATGGGCTGGCTGGACGAGGCGATGAAGCGTGGCGACAGCTTCTGGATGGACGAGCTCAAGGGCGACCTCCTCGCGGACGCGGGGAAGTACGCCGAGGCGGCGCCCTGGCTCGAGAAAGCCATCGAGGGCTCGAAGAAGGCCGGCGCGCCCGAGGAGTGGCGCGACGGCGCGCGGAAGAAGCTCTCCGAGTGGGCCGCGAAGGCAAAGAAGGGCTGATGGACGTCGTCCTGGCCGAGAAGTACGGCTTCTGCGCGGGAGTGCGCGTCGCGGACAAGCTCGTGCGCCTCGCGGCGCAGCGCGGCGAAACGGGTGCGATCCTCGGCCAGGTCGTCCACAACGAGAGCGTCGAGTCCGAGATGGCGGGCCTCGGGTTCCCGACGGTCCACGCGCTCGAGGACGCCCGCACGCACGCCGGCCGGATCGTCTTCTCGGCGCACGGCGTCGCCCCGTCTGTGCGGGCGCGCGCTGCGGAGCTCGGCCTTACGGCGATCGACACGACGTGCAAGTTCGTGACGGACATCCACAAGGAGATCGCCCGCTCGCTCGCCGAGGGCGCGTTTCTCGCGATCCTCGGCCAGGCCGACCACCGCGAGGTCGTCGGCTACACGAAGGACCTCGACCCGCAGCGCTACAAGGTCTTCTACAGGCTCGAGGACGTGAAGGCGTTCGACTGGTCGCGCACCACCGTCGTCAAGGTCATCTTCCAGACGACGATCAACTCCGAGACGTTCGCCGAGCACGTGGCCGAGATCCGGCGCCGCGTCCCGGACACGCGCATCGCGGACACGATCTGCTATGCGACGAAGGAGAACCAGGACGCCCTCCGAGTCCTCTGCGACGACCCGACGGTCGACGCGATCGTCGTCATCGGCGGGAAGAACAGCAAGAACACGAAGGAGCTCGCCCACATCGCCGCGGAGAAGAAGCCGACGCTCCTCGTCGGCACCGCCGACGAGCTCGATCCCGCGAAGCTCGCCGGCGTGCGAAAGGTCGGCGTTTCCGCGGGCGCCTCGACGCCGGACTACGACGTCGAGGCGGTCGTCGCGAAGCTGAAGAGCCTCTGAGCTGCCGGGGGCGCCGCCGGCATCAGCGGAAGAAGAGGTAGAGGGCGATCGGAGTGCCGAAGAGGATCCCGTAGACGACGATCCGCTGTCCCCACTCGGGCATCTCGTCCCAGGCGCCCTGCCACTGGCCGAATGGACGTCCGAGGACGGTCTGGACGACTCCCACGAGCGCGACGAGCAGGCCGGGCACGAACAGGATTCCGAGAGGGTGGCTTTCCTCGGGGTCCAGCTCCGACGAAAGTCCCCCGCGCCAGGCGAAGAAGAGGGCGGCGCCTTTCAGGGCGAGCAGGCCGAGGCCGACGAGGAGGAGCCCCCGCACGCGGGGCGGCACGCGTCGCCAGGCAGCTGCGGCGGCGCTAGTCTTACGAGGGACTCGTTCGGATGACACCGTGCCTCCCTTCCCTAAAGGCGGAAAAGGGAGGCAGATTCCATCACGCCCGGGACCCCGCGGCCCGGGACTCGCGCGCGGCTCCTAGCGCCGCTTCGGGTGCCACCCGTCCTCGCCGGCCGAGGGCCTCGGAGTCGGGACGGGAGTCGTGGTCGCGCGCCGCGTCGGCGTGGGGGACGGCACGACGGTCGGGGACGGGACGACGGTGGGCGTCGGCGTCCGGGGCGCGGACGTGGGCGTCGCCGTCGGAGGGGGCGGCGTCGGCGTCGCGGTCGGAGGCACGCGGGTCGGCGTGGGCGAGGAGCCCGGCGTGGAGCCGGGCGTCGCGGACGGCGTCTGGCGCGGTGTGGGCGTGGGCGTCGGCGGGTTGCCCTCGCCCGAAGGGCCGTTGTGACACGTGTAGCAACCGACGAGCGCGCCGGCCGCGAGCTTCACGGTACCGTGCTCCGTGCTGAACGTCCGGCTCGTGAAGGCGCGCGAGAGAACCGTCCCGCGGTCGTCCGTGCCGTGGCACGCGCGGCAGGCGGCGAGGTTCGATTTCGCGGCGCTCTCGTGGCCGCTCACCCAGGACTGCCCGAGCGGGTGGAGGCCGTGCGGCCCTCCGTTGACGGTCGAGGGGACGGACGCGTTGTGGCACGTCGAGCACTCAGAGAGCGTTCCCGCGTGGCCCTGGAGCGCGATGCTCTGGAGGTTGTCGTTCGCGTGGGAGGACGGGTACTCGGCGTGCGTCGAGCCGTGGCAGGCGGAGCACTGCAGCCCGCCGTGTCCCCTGGAGAACCGGTAGAGGTTGAGCCCAGCGGCGGGCGTGTCGGCGTTCGTCGCGAAGACGGTGCTCGCCGGAGCGCGCGGGTTCCCGTGCACGTCGAAGACCGACGTGTAGCGGATCTGGCCGTCGTTCACGGTTGCGGTCCCGGCGTGGCACTCCTGGCAGGACGGTTCCTGCAGCCACCCCGTGCGGCCGGCGGCGCCGACGGCGCTCATCCCGCCGTGGCAGCTCTGGCACTGCATGAGCATCGAACCGTCCGCCGCGACGGCGGCGCCCATGGCGCCGCGCAGGCACTTCGTCTCGGAGCCCGGGTGGCAGCGATAGCACGCCGAGCGGTTCGAGACCGCGTCGAGCGCAAGGCCGTTCGTCGGGTCGAGGACGCGCGCGTGCCGCGCGTGCATCGCCTGCGTGAGCGGCGGGATCCCGGCCCGTCCGCTGCCGGCGAGCGCCTCGGAGCCGTGACAGGAGGCGCACAGGATCGACTTGCCGCCGGCGACGGTCGCCGAGAGGCCGGCCGGATTGAAGCCGAGGGCCGCGAGGGCCGCCGTGTACGACGCGTTCGACGCGTTCATGTCGTCGTGCAGCCGCAGGATGTTGAGGCGGTAATCGCGCTGGGGGTTGGCGTCGTGGATCCAGCCGCCGTAAGGCCGCGCGGCGGGGCCCGAGGACGAGGAGTGGCAGGCGCTGCAGTCCATCTCGTCCGAGACCGGGAGGACGATGTTCGTCGACGCAAGAACGGCGCCCGTCGTGCTCTTGGCCGTGACCTTCATGAGCGGGTAGAAGTTTTTCCGGCCCGCGTCGTCGTACGGCGTGATCGGAATCCCCTCGGCGATCCACCACTGGAGCGCCGGATCCCAGCCCATGGGCTGCGGGGCGTTCGCCGCCCCCGGCATCTTCTTGCCGAGGAGACCGGTGTCTACGGCGGGGGAGGCCCCGAAGAGGCTCAGGACGCTGGCCCAGAAGTTCGTCTTCCCGGCCGAAGTCCGGTTGATGGACCCGGACGGGTCGGCGACCGCCTCGTACGTGAGGACGGCCCGGGCGGGGTCCGTCACGCGCTTGCCCGAGGCGTCGACGACCTGCGCCTGGATCGTGTTGTAGGGCGGGAGGATCGCGAAGACCCCGAAGTCGGCGTCCATGCAGTGCATTCCGAGGTTGTTCCAGGCCACGACCGTCCAGCCCGTGGGGCCCGCGGCGCCGCCGGGACGGAGCGCGAAGAGGAGTCCGGCCGCCGCGCCGAGGAGGAGTAATGAATACTTTTTAGTCATATAGTCTCCTTTTCGATGCGGCTCGGCCGGTACACCCGATCGTGAAAAGCCCGGCGGACTCGTGGAGGAGTGCAGACCCCCCCGTCTGCCTAACGTTGCGACGCCGTCTCTCTGATGCAGCTGTACTAGAGGGCGAATCCGAACGCCACGCGGGCGGATAATTCTCCCGGTGGAAAGCCCCGTGATCCCCGCGGCTGGTGCGCAGGAAGCCCTCGGCTTCGGGCCGCTCGAGACCGTCTTCGAGGCGCTGGGCCGGGCGCTCATCGTCCTCGACGCCGACTTCCGGATCATCCGCGCCAGCCACACGCTCGACGAGATCTCGGGGATGGGAATCGTCGAGTCCGCGATCGGAAAGCCCATCGAGGAGCTCGTCGGCGCGAAGCTCTTCGGCCCCGCGGACACGCTCCGAGAGGCGCTCACGAGCGGCCGGCGCGAGGAGGGACGGCGCGCCGTTCTCCGCTGCGGCGCCAAGAGCGCCCGCCTCGTCTCGCTCACTGCGGCCGTGGTCCCGCTTCACGTCTCGAACCACTGCGACCCGCGGGCGCGCTACCTCGTCGTCGTCCGCCCGGCCGAGGACGAGGACTCGCTTCTCCAGAGCATGATCGCGTCGCACGGCCTCGTCGCGCGGTCGCCCGCGATGCTCAAGATCGTCCACCTCGTCGAGTCGCTCCACCGGAGCAACGCGACGGTCCTCATCACGGGGGAGAGCGGGACGGGCAAGGAAGTCATCGCGCGCGCGCTCCACTCGAGCTCGCTCCAGAGCTCGGGGCCGTTCGTCGCCGTGAACTGCGGGGCCCTTCCCGGAGACCTCCTCGAGAGCGAGCTCTTCGGGCACGTGAAGGGTGCGTTCACGGGCGCGGTCCGCGACCGCGTCGGACGCTTCGAACTCGCGCGCGGCGGGACGATCTTCCTCGACGAGGTTGGCGACATCCCGCTCCACCTGCAGGTCAAGCTCCTGCGCGTCCTGCAGGAGCGGCAGTTCGAGCGGGTCGGGGAGAGCCGGACGCGTCCGATGGAGGCGCGGATCATCGCGGCGACGAACCAGGACCTCCACGGCGCCGTCCAGACGGGCCGATTCCGCGACGACCTCTATTACCGGCTGCGCGTCGTGCCGATCCACATCCCGCCGCTCCGCGAGCGGCCCGAGGACGTCGCGCTCATCGCCCAGCACCAGCTCGCCCACATCGGCGGACGCGCGGGCCGCGCGCTCCTCCTCTCGCCCGACACGCTCGAGGCGCTCAAGGCGTACCCGTGGCCGGGCAACGTGCGGGAGCTCGAGAACGCGCTCGAGTACGCGGTGGCCCTCTGCACGGGCCAGACGATCCAGATCGAGGACCTGCCCGAAGAGATCCGCTCCGGCGGGGCCGCGGCCGGACCGCCGCGCCCGGCGGCTCCGGCCGCGGCGCCCGCAAGGGCGGCGGACGCCGCGGTCGATCCCGAGCGCGCGCAGATCGTCGAGGCCCTCGAAAGCGTCCACTGGAACCGCCAGAAAGCGGCCGAGGCCCTTCGCCTCTCACGCTCGACGCTCTGGAGGCGGATGCGCGACCTGGGCATCGAGTGAGCTCGCGGCGCGACTTCCTCGGAGCGCTCTGGACGTGGACGGGCGCCGCGCTCGCCGGCGCCACGGGTTTCACGTTCTTCCGGGCCTTGCGGGCGGCGGCGCCGCCCGTCCGCGAGATCGCACTCGACGCCCCGGCGGTCGCGCGGGCGGCCGCATCCGGCGGTGCGGCCGTGGGCGAGATCTTCGTGGCCGGAACCCCGGATGCCCCCGTCGCGGTCTCACTGACGTGCACGCACCTCGGATGCCGGGTCGCCATCGCGCCCGGCGGATTCGCGTGCCCGTGCCACGGCAGCCGGTTCGACGCGGCGGGAGCGCCGATCGCGGGACCCGCGCGCGCGGCCCTCGCCCGCGTCCCGCTGGTGAGGCGGGGGGAATCGTGGATCGCCCGGCTCTGACGGACGGCCCTGGCCCGCGCGCGGGCCCGCCGTCCGGCGGCCTCGGGCGCCTCTCCTTCGGCTTCCTCGCCGTGAGCGTGGTCTCCGGCGTCTTTCTCGTTCCGTTCTGGACGCCGGCGGCCGCGTGGGACAGCCTCGAGAGGATCCAGGGCGGCATTGCGTGGGGGTTCTTCCTCCGGGCCCTGCACGCGTACTCGAGTTTCGGCGTCCTCGTGACAGCGGTCCTGCACGTCGTCCAGGTCCTCGCGGCGAAGACCGAGCGCCAGCTCCTGGCCGGCGTCTGGTGGCGGTCGGTGGTACTGCTGCCGGTGACGGTGGCGGCGCTTCTCGGCGGCTTCGTCCTGCGCGGTGACGCGGAAGCGGTGGCCGCCCTCTCGATCTGGCGGCGCATCCTCGAGTCGCTCCCGCTCGCGGGCGCCGAGGTCGCGCGCCTCTTCCTCGGATCGGTCCCGGGCGACCTCGGTCCCGCGGCCCTTCACCACGCCGGTACCCTCACGCTCCTTCTCTGGTGCTTCACGGCCGAGCACGCCGGGCGCCTGTTGCCCGACGCGCGCGGCACCGTCCTCGCCGCGCTCGTCTCCGTCGCGCTCGCCGGGATCGTGCCGCTGCCGCTCGGAGCGCCGCCATCCACGGCGCCCGCGCACCTTCTCGGCCCGTGGTCGCTCCTCGGGCTCCAGGGCGCGCTCGCGGTCCTGCCTCCTGCGGCCGGCTGGCTCGCTCCGCTCGCGGCCGTCCTCCTCTTCGGGTTCGTCCGGCACACGGACGGCCGTGCGCGTCGCGCCCTGCTCGCGGCGCTCGTGGCGTGGTGCGCGGCATACGCGTTCTTCACGGTCCGGGTCTTGCTCTCGGCGCGGTGAGGCAGGCCTGATGTTCCGGACGTTCGCCTTCGTCGCGGCCCTCTGCGCCGCGCTCCTCGGTCTCCTCACGGCGTTCAGCCGCGAGACGCGGCGAGAGCGGGCGGGCGGCCGGGGCGGGGATCGCGCGGGCGGGCGCGTCGAGCGATGCGTGACGTGTCACACGAAGGATTCCGAGGATCCCGGCGGCGCTCACGCGCGCGCGGCGCTCGGCTGCGCGTCCTGCCATCTCGGGAATCCGCTCGCGTTCGGCAAGGAGCGCGCGCACGAGGGGCTGGAAAGGGAGCCCGGCGCTCTCTCGACCGTCGCCCTCACGTGCGGCCGCGAGGACTGCCACGCCCGCGAGGCGGCGCGCGTCGTCACGTCTCCGATGACGCGGAACGCCGGGATGGTCGCCGTCGACCGCTTCGCGTTCGGGGAGACCGCATCGCCGGACGGAACGGAGACGATCACGGACGTGCTCGCCGCCGGGCGCCCGACGGCCGCGCAGGATCACCTCCGGAAACTCTGCGGGGGCTGCCACCTCGGGACGCGGCGCGGGAATCGCGACGACCTGATCCACGGCAACGGCTCGGGGTGCTCCGCGTGTCACGTCGCGCGAAGGCTCGACGAGAAGCCGAGGCGCCACCCGCCCGTCGACTCGAAGGTCACGGACGACCGGTGCCTCGGCTGCCACAGCGGAAGCGGACGGATCGCCCTCTCGTACCAGGGACTCGTCGAGGTGAAGAAAGACGCCCCCTTCGCCCACGCAGCGCCCGACGTCCACCAGGCGGCGGGGATGGCCTGCATCGACTGCCACCTCCACACGGACCTCATGGGCGACGGCGTCGCCCGCGGTCACAAGGAAGAGCAGGTCGAGATCACCTGCGAGGCGTGCCACGGGCCGGTGCGGGCGGGGGGCGAAGCCGCATGGCTCGACGTGAAAGACGAAATCAGCATTGAGATTCGGAGAAGAGAAGATCTTCTTGGAAAGGGGAAGAGGGGAGAGAGCCGCCCGCCCGACGCACCGACGCGCCTCGGGAGCCGTGGCGCCCCCGTTCTTAACCTTCTAAGAAAATCTTCCTCCTCTCTTCCTCCGTCTTCGTCCTCCTGGGTTCTCGTGCGAAAGCTCGACGGCGTCGAACTGCCCGTGAAGCAGACGCCGCGCGACCGCAATCACACGCTCCGCGGGCACGAGCGCCTGACGTGCAGCGCGTGCCACGCGGCGTGGGTGCCGACGTGCGACTCGTGCCACACGTCTTTCGATCCCGCCGAGAGGCAGTGGGACTTCGCGGCGGGGAAGGAGACGGCCGGCGCCTGGATCGAGGCGTCCGAGGGCTTCTCGTTTGCGCCGCCGCTCCTCGGGGTCCGCGCCGACGGGCGCATCGTCCCGGCCGCGCCGGGGATGATCCTCGATATCGACACGTCGGCGGCCGGCGGGGCGAAGGCTTCGCGTCGCCTCCTGGCGCCGGCCGAGCCGCACACGACGGGGAAGAGGGCCCGAACCTGCGAGAGCTGCCATCGCGCCTCGCCGCAGCCGGAGTTCGAGGCCGGCACCCGGACGGGCTTTCGCGGCCTGAACGCGGCCGAGAGGAAGCGTCTGGCGGAAGCGAAACTCGACCGGCACTGAGCTCCTGGCTGAAACGCCCTGTTTCAAACGAGGCCATCTGCGGCTGCGACATGTTGTCGCGCGCTAAGACGTGACGTTTCGTGTCGCCCTGCTTTTCTTCACTTTCCAAGGAATCTCTCTCTGGCCCGCTTCTTGTAATGGGGAGTCACAAACGGGCATCCGCCCGTCTGGAGAAGAGATGGCCCAGAGTCGGCGAGAGTTCATCAAGATCGGGGGCGCGGGCGTCGCGGTCGCCGCCGCCGGCACCGGCCTCGCCTCGCAGTGGTGGGGTCTCGACCCCGACGTCGTCCACGACCCCGGTACGGACGGCGAAAAGATCGTTCCGACGTTCTGCGAGCTCTGTTTCTGGAAGTGCGGCGTCCTCGCGCACGTCAAGAACGGCCGCGTCACGAAGATCCAGGGCAATCCGGAGCACCCGCTCTCGAACGGGCGGCTCTGCCCGCGCGGAACGGGCGGCATGGGCCTCCTCTACGATCCGGACCGGCTCAGGAAGCCACTCCTGCGCCGCAAGGGCAAGCGCGGGGAGCAGGCGTTCGAGGAAGTCTCCTGGGAGGCCGCGCTCGACTTCACCGCCGAAAAGCTCGACCTGATCCGCAAGGCGCACGGCCCCGAGGCCGTCGCGCTCTTCTCGCACGGGTACGGCGGCTCGTTCTTCAAGACGCTCATGGCCGCATACGGCTCGGCGTCGATCGCGGCGCCGTCCTACGCCCAGTGCCGCGGCGCGCGCGAGGTCGGCTTCCAGCTGACGTTCGGCTCGTCCCTCGGCTCGCCGGAGAACCTCGACCTCGCGAACTCGCGCTGCATCACGCTCATCGGCTCGCACCTCGGCGAGAACATGCACAACACCCAGGTGCAGGACTTCGCGGCCGCGATCGCGAAGGGCGCGACGGTCATCGCCGTCGACCCGCGCTTCTCGACGGCCGCCGGCAAGGCGAAGTACTGGCTCCCGATCAAGCCGGGAACCGACGTCGCCCTCCTTCTCGCGTGGATGCACGTGATCGTGAACGAGGGGCTCTACGACCGCGAATACGTGGACGCCCATACCACGGGCCTGACGGAGCTGAAGGCGCACCTCGCCGAAAAGACGCCCGAGTGGGCCTTCACCGAGACGACGATCCGCCCCGAGGTCATCGTCGAGACGGCGCGCGTCATCGCGGGCGCGCGGCCGGCGTCGCTCATCCACCCCGGGCGGCACACGAGCTGGTACGGGGACGACACGCAGCGGAGCCGCGCGGTCGCCATCCTGAACGCGCTCGTCGGCAGCTGGGGCCGCCGCGGCGGTTTCTTCATCCCGGCCTCGATGGGCGCGCCGAAGATCGCGCTCCCGGCCCCCGCGACGAAGCCGCGTCCCGCCCCCGACACGCCGAAGGGCGTCTCCTTCCCGTTCGCGGACGAGACGCTCGCGCACGGCCTGCGCGACGCCTCGATCCCGGGCACGGCCGCGTACGACGTCAAGGGCTGGATCGTCTACGGCACGAACCTGATCCAGGCGCTTCCCGAGCCCGCGAAGACCGTCAAGGCGATCCAGGAGCTGGACCTCCTCGTCGCCGTGGACGTCCTGCCGGCCGAGATCGTCGGATGGGCGGACGTCGTGCTCCCGGAATGCACGTACCTCGAGAGGTGGGACGACGTCGGCGGGACGCCCTGGCGCGAGCCGTTCCTCGCCGTCAGGCAGCCGGTCGTGCCGCCGATGCACGACAGCAAGCCGGGCTGGTGGATCGCGAAGCAGCTCGCGACGCGCCTCGGCCACGGGGACTTCTTCCCGTACGACGACGCCGGAACGATGGTCGAGGGCCGCCTCGCGAAGGCCGGCTACGACGTCGACGCCGTGAAGGCGAAAGGCCTCGTCCGCGGAAAGGCCGTGCCCGTGACGACCGAGGACGGCCTCGCCCTCACGTTCGCGACGCCGTCGAAGAAGATCGAGATCTACTCGAAGCAGATGGAGGCCGCGGGCCTTCCGCCGCTGCCCGTCTACACGCACCACGAAGAGGCCGGCTCCGGCCGGTTCCGGCTGCTCTACGGCCGCTCTCCCGTTCACACGTTCGGGCGCACGACGAACAACCGCTTCCTCGGCGAGGTCATGAAGGACAACGAGGTGTGGCTCAACGCGAAGATCGCGAAGGAGCGCGGCCTCGCGAGCGGCCAGAACGTCGTCCTCGTGAACCAGGACGGGGTGAAGTCCCCGCCGGCGCGGCTCAAGGCCACCGAGCGGATGCGCCCCGACTGCGTCTACGTCGTCCACGGCTTCGGGCACACCGACCCGGGGCTCAGGTTCGCGAAGGGCCGCGGGATCGACGACAACGCGCTCATGTCGCGCTCGAAGGTCGACCCCGCGATGGGCGGCACCGGCATGAACGTCAACTTCGTGTCCGTGGAGAAGGCATGAGCGCCGCCAAGAAACGCTACGCGATGACGGTGGACACGCGGCAGTGCGTCGGGTGCAAGGCTTGCGTCCTGGCCTGCAAGGCCGAGAACGACGTCCCGGACGGCTTCTGCCGCGACTGGATCGTCGAGGAGGTGCGCGGGGAGTTCCCGCTCCTCGCCGCCGAGATCCGGTCCGAGCGCTGCAACCACTGCTCCGACGCCCCGTGCGTGAAGAACTGCCCGACCGGCGCGAGCCACGTGAACGAAGGCGGCGCCGTCCTCGTGACGCACGGCAAGTGCTCAGGCTGCAAGGCGTGCATCACGGCGTGTCCGTACGACGCGCGCTTCGTGAACCCCAGGGGCTACATCGACAAGTGCACGTTCTGCCTCCACCGCGTGCAGGTGGGCGTCCTGCCCGCGTGCGTGACCGTCTGCCCGACCCGGACGCTCGCCTTCGGCGACCTGAACGACCCCGAATCGCCGGTCGCGAAGAACCTCGCGTCCCGCCGCTGGAAGGTCAACCACCCCGAGAGCGGCGCGCAGCCGAACCTCTACTTCCTGCTGTGAGGGCCTCACGATGACGCCGCAGCTTCTCGAGACCGTCACGACCCGCGCGAACGCGCAGATCGACCCGTCCCTCCACGTCTGGGGCTGGGAGATCACCGTCTACCTCTTCCTCGGCGGGATCGTCGCGGGGATCTTCGTCCTCACGGCCGCGCTCGAGCTCGCCTCGGGCGCCCGGCCGCTTTCGCGTTCCCTGCGCCTCGCCCCTTTCGCCGCGCTCGCACTCCTCTCGGCCGGCATGTTCGCGCTGTGGCTCGACCTCGCGCACCGGCTGTGGGCGTGGCGCTTCTACGCCGCCTTCCGCCCGACGTCGCCGATGTCGTGGGGCGCGTGGATTCTGTGGCTCGTCTATCCGGTGGGACTGACGTTCGGCCTGGGGTCTCTGGGGAGCGAAGAGCGGGGAGTTCTTCGAAAGTGGGTGCCGGGAGTCCTCAGAAGCGCTTTCGAAGGAGTTCTTGCTTTCTCCGACAAGAGGCGCCGGTCGATTCTCGTCGCCGCCGTGCTGGTCGGGACGGGCCTCGGGATCTACACGGGCCTGCTCCTCGGCACGATGCCGTCGCGCCTCGCGTGGAACAGCCCGGTCCTCGGGCCCCTGTTCCTCGCGTCGGGCGTCTCGACCGGGGCGGCGTCGCTCCTTCTCCTGAGACTCGACGAGGGCGAGCGGAAGACGCTCGTGCGCTGGGACGCGATCGCGATCGGTGCCGAGCTCGTCCTCATCGTCCTCCTTCTCCTCGGCTGGGCGACGTCGGGCGAAGCGGGCCGGTTCGCGGCGCGGAGCTTCCTCGGCGGCCCGTACACGGCCGTCTTCTGGTCTCTCGTCGTCGTCACGGGGCTCCTCGTGCCGCTCGCCATGGAGTTTCTCGAGTCCCGGCGGCATCTGAAGTTCATCGCCCTCGTCCCGGTCCTGATCCTCGCCGGCGGCCTCGCGCTGCGCTGGATCCTCCTCCTGGCCGGCCAGGCCTCCGCCTTCCGGCTCCTCCCCTGAAGAGGTGCGCACGATGTCTGCAACGATGTCTCCGCCCGCCGAACGCCCCTTCTGGAATCCCTACGTCGCGGGGGTCGTGCTCGGCCTCGTCCTCCTCGCGTCGTTCCTCGTCATGGGCTTCGGCCTCGGCTCGTCCGGCGCCGTCACTCGTTTCGCGGTTGCCGGCGCCCATCTCGTCGCCCCGAAGGCGGTCGAGACGAACGCGTACTTCTCGCAGTACTACGGGCCCGGCAAGCACGTTCTCGAGGACTGGCTCGTGTTCGAGGTCCTCGGCGTCTTCCTCGGCGGGGCCCTCGGCGCCTACTCGGCTGGCCGCATGAAGCTCGGCGTCGACAAGGGTGCTCACACGACGACCGCGCGGCGCCTCGTTCTCGCCGTGGCGGGCGGCGTCCTGATGGGCTTCGCGGCGCGCCTCGCGCGCGGCTGCACGTCGGGCCAGGCGCTCACGGGCGGCGCCGCGCTCTCGCTCGGCTCGTGGGTTTTCATGATGGCGGTCTTCACGGGCGGCTACCTCGTCGCCCCGTTCGTCAGAAAGGAATGGCGATGACGTTTCCTCTCTACCCCCACGGGCTCTTCGGGACGTACGCCGGGCTCCTCGTCGGGACGCTCGTTGGTGTCGCGTTCGGGTTCGTCCTCGAGCGGGCGGGCTTCGGCCGCGCGCGTAACCTCGCGGCCCAGTTCTACCTGACGGACCTGCGCGTCCTGAAGGTCATGTTCAGCGCGATCGTCACGGCTCTCGTCGGGATGACGGTCCTCGCGGGCGTCGGCGTCCTGGACCTCTCGCTGATCACGGTGCCCGAGACGTTCCTTTGGCCCCAGCTCGTCGGCGGCCTCCTGCTCGGCGCCGGCTTCATCGTGTCGGGCTACTGCCCCGGGACGGGCATCGTCGCGATCGCGTCGGGCAATCTCGACGGCGTCTTCGCGATCGGCGGCGTCATGCTGGGCTCGCTCGCGTTCGGCGTCGGCTACGGCCCTCTCGAGAGCTTCTACAAGAGTGGCGCGATGGGGGCGGTGCGGATCGATACGCTGCTCGGCGTTCCCGCCGCGGTCGTCGCGGCCGCCGTCGTCGCGATGGCCGTCGGGGCGTTCCTCGGCGGCGAGAAGCTCGAGGCGATCTTCGCGCCGCGACAGGGTGAGCCCGTCCCGGCCTCGCCCGGCCGCGTGAAGATGCGCGTCTTCTCGGGCTTCGCGGTCGCCTCCGCCCTCGCGCTCGTCGCCCTCGCGCTCCCGGCGCGCCGTACGGTAGCGGCCGAGAAGTCGATTGGAAAGATCGGCGCTGTCGCGCTCGCAAAGGACCTCGTCGCCTCCCCGCAGTCGTGGTGGGTCGTCGACCTCCGCCCCGAGGCCGTCGCCGAGAAGGGCCGACTGCCCGGCTCCATCGTCGTCGGCCCCGAGGAGAAGGGCGCCGCGGCGGCGGCGAATCTCGCCGCAACGCGCAAGCTCGTCATCTACTCCCAGGGCGACCTCGCCTCGCCGCCGGAGGGCGTCAAGCGCTTCGCGGGCGAGATCTACGTCCTGAAGGGCGGGTACGACGCGTGGAAGGCCGAGATCCTCACGGCCCCGAAGCTCCCGGAGAACCCGACCGCCGCGCAGAGTGCCGAATTCAAGACGCGCGCGGCGCTCTACGCCCGCTACACGGGCGCCGCCGCAACCGCGGGGCCCGCGCGTTCCGAACCGCGTCCCGCCGCCGCACCGGCCGCCGAGCCGAAGAAGGGCGGGGGCTGCTGATGCGAAAGAAGACCGAAGAGTTTCTTAGAAAGGGGTATTTCGTGAGAACACAACGCAGCGTCATTTTCTCCGTCCTTTTCATGCTGGCTGCGGCCCTCGCTCAGCCCGTCCTCGGGGCGGTCGACGGGCTCCCGCCGGTCGTTTCCCCCGCCGCTCTCGCGGAACGTCTCGCCGCCGCCCCCGGCAGCGTGGCGATCCTCGACGCCCGGCCGTCGATGAAGGCCTACATCGCGGGCCACATCGCGGGCGCGCAGGCCGTCGGTGTCGACAGCTTCCGGTCGACGGCCGGCGGCGTCCCGGGGACTCTCTTCCCGTGGGACATGGTCCATTTCGTCGCGCACCGGCTCGGACTCACGAGCGCCGTCCCCGTCGTCGTCTACTCCGAGGAGAGCGACATCGAGGCGACGTACGTCGCCACCGTGCTCCGGACGGCCGGCGTCAAGCAGGTCTCGGTCCTCGACGGCGGCTTCAAGCGCTGGACGGCCGAGAAGCGCGCGGTCACGGCGGAGCGCAAGCCCGTCGCCGCCTCGACCGAGGCCTTCACGCCCCGGCCGGCCGACCTGATCGCACTCGACGAAGTCAAGAAGGCCGTCGAGACGAAGAGCGCCGTCCTTCTCGACGCCCGTCCCCTCGAGGCATACGACAAGGGCCACCTGCCGGGCGCGAAGTCGCGCTTCTGGATGAAGGACATCGTCCCGGCCGGGCAGCCCGACGCCGGCTCCTTCCGCTCCGAGGCCGAGCTCAAGGTCGAGCTCGAGGCCATGGGCGTGACGGCGGCGACGCCCGTCATCGTTTATTGCAACACCGGCCAGCAGGCTTCGTCGCTCTTCTACACGCTGCGCTACCGCCTCGGCTACGCCAACGTCCGTCTCTACAACGGCTCCTGGCTCGAGTGGTCCATCACCCCCGGCCTGCCGAAGGAAGTCGCCGCCACGCCCGCGTCCTGAACAAACGCCATCGATGAATCGCGGTCCCCGCGGGGTCCGCCTGTGAGAGGAGTGCCCAGATGAAGACCCGGATCGGCGTCGCGCTCGTCGCGCTGCTCGCCCTCGCCGCCGCCCCCGCCCTCGCGACGGACGGCTACTTCCAGCTCGGCTACGGAACCGCTCAGAACGGAATGGGCGGTGTGGGCGTCGCGCTGTCTCTCAACACGATGTCCCCGGCGACGAACCCCGCCGGGAACGCGTGGGTGACGGGCTACGACCTGGGCCTCGCCGTCTTCAACCCGAACCGCGAGTTCACGGTCACGGGGTCGCCCTCGGGCTATCCCGGCACGTTCGGCCTCCAGCCGGGCACCGTGAAGAGCGGTTCGACCGTGTTCCTCATGCCGTCGATCGGCGCGAACTGGAAGCTGAACGATGCGATGACGCTCGGCGTCGCGATCTACGGCAACGGCGGCATGAACACGAACTACGACGCGTCCGTCTTCTACGCGGGCCGGACCGGCGTGGATCTCATGCAGCTGTACGTCGCCCCGACCTTCACGTACAGGATCGGCCAGAACCACGCGCTCGGCGTCAGCCCGGTGCTCGGCTGGCAGAGCTTCCAGGCGGAGGGCGTCGGCAGCTTCGCGCCGTACTCGTCCTCGCCGCAGAACCTCTCGAACAACGGCCACGACACGTCGCTCGGCTGGGGCGTGCGGATCGGCTACCTCGGCAAGCTCACGCCGTGGCTCTCGTTCGGCGCCTCGTACCAGACCGAGATGGAGATGCAGAAGTTCGAGAAGTACTCGGGCCTCTTCGCCGAGGGCGGCGATTTCGACATCCCCGAGAACTGGACGATCGGCATCGCCGTCCAGCCCACGAAGGAGCTCACGTTCGCCTTCGACGTCCAGCAGATCAACTACTCCAATACGGAGTCTATCGGCAACCCGATGCTTCCGAACCTCGTGACGGCGCGCCTCGGCGAGGACGGCGGTGCCGGGTTCGGCTGGAAGAACGTGACGGCCTACAAGTTCGGCGTCCAGGTCGCCGCAAGCCCGGCCGTCACGGTCCGCGCGGGCTACGCCTACGAGAAGCAGCCCATCCCGGAGTCCGAGGTCCTCTTCAACATTCTCGCTCCCGGCGTCATCGAGCAGCACATCACCGCGGGTGTCAGCGCGAACGTGGGTGCGAAGACGAAGCTCAACTTCGCGGTCGTCCGCGCGCTCTCGAAGTCCGTCACCGGCCCGAACCCCCTCGAAGTCCCCGGCAGGCAGACGATCGAGCTGAAGATGGACCAGTGGATCTTCGACCTCGGCCTTTCGATCGGGTTCTGAGGGGTCTTGACATATAAAGATTTCTTGATATATTGACGTCATGGCGGTTCTCCTCCCGGCCCGCATGCTCGAACGCCCTGCCGACGTGACGCGGCTCGCGCGGCTCTTTCATGCCCTGTCGGACGAGACCCGCCTTCGGATCGTGGGAAAGCTCCTGGGCGGCGAGCAGTGCGTCTGCAACCTCACGGACGCCCTCGCCGCGGGCCAGTCGCGCCTCTCGTTCCACCTGAAGACGCTCAAGGACGCCGGTCTCGTCTCCGACCGGCGGGAGGGGCGCTGGGTGCACTACGCGTTGAACCCGGACGTCCTGCAGGAGATCAAGAATTTCGTCGGATCCGTGCGGGAAGGCGCCGCGCGCTGCTGCTGAGGCTTTCGCGTGACGGATACATCAAGAACCATTGATGAGAAGGGGGACCCCATGGCGGAAACGAGCATCAAGGACGTCGTCCGGGAGAAGTACGGAGAGGCCGCGCGGCGCGCGACGACGGGCGGCAGCGCCTGCTGCGGCGGCGCATCGGCGATCGCGGGGGCGAAGGACCCGATCACGTCGAACCTCTACGACGCCTCGCAGACGCTCGGCCTCCCGGCGGCGGCAGTCTCGGCCTCGCTCGGCTGCGGCAATCCGACCGCTCTCGCCGAGCTTCACGAAGGCGACACGGTCCTCGACCTGGGTTCGGGAGGCGGCATCGACGTCCTCCTGTCGGCGCGGCGCGTCGGATCCTCCGGCAAGGTCTACGGCCTCGACATGACGGACGACATGCTCGCCCTCGCGCGGGAGAACCAGCGGAAGGCGGGCGTCACGAACGTCGAGTTCCTCAAGGGCGAGCTCGAGAGCATTCCGCTTCCGGATGCGAGCGTCGACGTGATCATCTCGAACTGTGTCATCAACCTCTCCGCGGAGAAGGACCGGGCCCTCGCGGAGGCATTCCGGGTCCTGAGGCCGGGCGGGCGGTTCGCGGTGTCCGACGTCGTCGTTCGCGGCGAGGTTCCGGCTGCCGTCCGAAAGAACGTCGAGCTCTGGATCGGCTGCCTCGCAGGCGCTCTCGAGGAGAAGGACTTCGAGTTGAAGTTGAAGAAGGCGGGCTTCACGGACGTCGAGATCGTCCCCACCCGCATCTACACGTCGGAGGACGCTCGGGACTTCCTGCTTGACGTAGGGGCCGCTCCGGCGGACCTGGATGGCAAGTTCATGAGCGCGTTCGTGCGGGCCACGAAGCCGGCGGTGTAAGAAAGAGCACGTGAGCGAAGCGATCGCACCCAAGCGCTTGAACGTCTTCGAGCGTTACCTCACCCTCTGGGTGGCTCTCTGCATGGTCGCCGGCGTGACGATCGGAAAGCTCCTGCCGGGCCTGACCGGCGCGATCCGCGGCCTCGAGTTCGGCGCGGGGAGCCAGATCAACGTCGCGATCGCCGTCCTGATCTGGCTCATGGTCTACCCGATGATGCTCAAGATCGACTTCACGAGCATCCTCGGGGTGAGGAAGAAGCCGAAGGGCCTCCTCGTCACGCTCTTCGTGAACTGGCTCGTCAAGCCGTTCTCGATGGCCTTCCTGGCCTGGCTTTTCTTCAAGCACGTCTTCGCGGGCCTGATCGCGCCCGGACTCGCCGACCAGTACATCGCGGGCGCGATCATCCTGGCCGCCGCCCCTTGCACCGCGATGGTTTTCGTATGGTCGTATCTCACGGACGGCGACCCGGCCTACACGCTCGTCCAGGTCTCCGTGAACGACCTGATCATGCTCGTCCTGTTCGCGCCGATCGTCACGCTCCTCGTGAGCGGCGCGAGCAATCTGACGGTGCCCGTCAAGGTCCTCATCACCAGCGTCGTCGCGTTCATCGTCATCCCCCTGGTTCTCGGGAGCCTCAGCAGGACGATCCTCCTCCGCATGAAGGGGAGCGAGTGGTTCGAGGGCCGCTTCCTGGCCTTCTTCCACCCGATCACGGTGATCGCGCTCCTCGCGACGCTCGTCCTCATCTTCGCCTTCCAGGCCGACAACATCCTGGGAAACTGGTTCCACGTCGTCCTGATCGCGATCCCGCTCCTCATACAGGTCTATTTCAATTCCGGTCTCGCCTACGGGCTCATGAAGCTCCTGAAGGTGCCGCACGACGTGGCGGCGCCGGGCGCGCTCATCGGCGCGAGCAACTTCTTCGAGCTCGCGGTCGCGACCGCCATCGCCCTCTACGGCCCGGGCTCGGGCGCGGCGCTCGCCACGGTCGTCGGCGTCCTCGTCGAGGTGCCCGTCATGCTTTCCGTCTGCTCGTTCTGCAACAGGACGCGTGGCTGGTTCCCGGCCGCGAGTCCCGCGGAAGGCCTCGCGGCGTGAGCACCGATCCGAAGCTCCGCGTCCTCGTGCTTTGCACGGGCAACTCGTGCCGGTCGCAGATGGGCGAGGGCTGGGTCCGCCACGACCTCGGCGACCGCGTCGAGGTGCATTCGGCCGGAACGCGGCCCTCCGTCGTGCATCCCCTCGCGATCCGCGTCATGAGCGAGGCCGGGGTCGACATCGCGCCGCATCGCAGCAAGTCCGTCGAGGCCTTGAAGAGCCTCGCGTTCGACCTCGTCGTCACTGTCTGCGACTCCGCGCGCGAAGCGTGTCCGATCCTGCCGGGCGCGCGGAAGACGCTCCACGAGACCTTCGAGGATCCGGCCCTTGCCGGTGACGGCGAGGACGCGTTGCCCGTGTTCCGGCGCGTTCGCGACGAGATCCGAGCCCGGCTCGTTCCGGTCGTCGCGGCGGAGCTGACGTGAGCGAGGCCCTTTCGCTTCCGACGTACAGGCCCAAGGCCCCGCCGGCCGGACTGCGGACCCGGACGGTCCTGCTCCATCTCGCGGCCCTGGCCGCCTGGGTCGGCGCCTACGTCGTGAACGGAGACGTCTCGAGGTTCATCACGACCCGTCTCCTCGGTCTGACGCCCGGGACGCATCTCGGCGCGGCGGTTCAGTTCTTCGTCTTCGAGGTCCCGAAGGTCCTTCTTCTCCTCGCGCTCGTCGTCTTCGTCGTCGGCATCGTGAGGAGCTTCTTCACGCCCGAGAGGACGCGGAGCCTTCTCGCCGGGCGGCGGGAGACGGCCGGGAACGCGCTCGCGTCGCTCCTCGGCGTCGTCACGCCGTTCTGCTCGTGCTCGGCGGTCCCGATGTTCATCGGCTTCGTGACCGCCGGCGTGCCGCTCGGCGTGACGTTCTCGTTCCTCGTGGCCGCGCCCATGGTCAACGAGATCGCCCTCGCGCTTCTCTTCGGCCTGTTTGGCTGGAAGGTCGCCGGGCTCTACCTCGGAACCGGCCTCGTGATCGCCTTCGTCTCCGGCTGGGTCATCGGCAGGCTGAGGCTCGAGGCGTGGGTGGAGCCGTGGGTCTCTCGAACGGAGGCGCCCGCCGCGGGCGTGGCGGGCCAGCGGCCAGGCTGGGAGCGCCGGCTCGCGATCGGACGCGCGCAGGTGCGCGAGATCGTCGGAAAGGTCTGGCCCTACGTCGTGGCCGGGATCGCGGTCGGCGCCGGAATCCACGGCTGGGTGCCCGAGAATTTCATGGCGTCGATCATGGGAAGGGGCGCGTGGTGGTCCGTGCCGCTCGCCGTCCTGATCGGGATTCCGATGTACTCGAACGCGGCCGGGATCCTCCCCGTCGTGCAGGCGCTCCTCGGAAAGGGGGCCGCGCTCGGCACCGTCCTCGCGTTCATGATGTCGGTCATCGCCCTTTCGCTCCCGGAGATGGTGATCCTCCGCAAGGTTCTGACTCCGCGCCTCATCGCGGTCTTCGTGAGCGTCGTGGGAACGGGCATTCTCCTCGTCGGATTCCTCTTCAACGCGCTTCTGTGAGAGCGCCGCCCTGCGGCCGCGGGGACTTCAGCGGGTGAGGATCAGCTTCGCGCCGGCGATGAGGAGGACGAGCGCCAGGCTGCGCCGGATCGCGACGGGACGGAAGTGACGGCTGCCGAGCTGCGAGCCCATGGCCCCGCCGACGACGGCCGCAGCGGCGAGGACGAGGGCGTAGGAGGGGAGTCTCCGCGTGCTGCCGAAGTTGCCGAGCAGCCCCGCCACGGAGTTCACGAGGATGAAGAGCGCGGAGACGGCCGCCGCGGACTTGGCGCGCGCCCACCTTTTCAGGAGGAGGATCGGAGTGAGAAAGATCCCGCCGCCCGTACCCGTGAGGCCCGCGAGCAGGCCGAGGCCGGCGCCGACCGGAATGGCGACGAGAGGCCGCGGCTCCTCGGCGACTTCGTCGGGAGCGGATCCGGAGAAGAGGAAGCGGAAGGCCGAAAACAGAAGGACGACCCCGACGAGCGCCTTGAAGGCGTGGGCGGGCAGGTCGATCCAGCCGCCGACGAAGGCCATGGGAATGGAAAGAACGGCGAAGGGCCAGAAGAGCCGCCACGAGAAGTGCCCCGCCCTCCAGAACTGCCACGTGGCGATGGACGCGACGAGCACGTTCAGGACGAGCGCCGTGGGCTTGATCTGGGCGGGCGCGAGACTGAAGAGGGACATGACCGCGATGTAGCCGGAGGCGCCCGCGTGCCCGACGGACGAATAGAGAAACGCCACGACGAGAACGGAGGCGGCGAGGAAGACGAGCGTTTCAGGCGACATGCGTGCGCACGACCGGAGCCGCGCCACGATACCGCGTTGCCGCGGGAGGCCCGCGGTTCAGCCGGAACGGCGGCCGAACAGGCGCTCCAGCAGCGGTTTCGGCGGCGGGCACGTGCAGCGCTTCTCGCGCGGGACGCCGGCAAGCGCTTCCTCGACGTGCCGGCCACAACCGGCATACGTCGGCTTCCCGCACCGGGAACAGTTCACGCGATGGCACATGACAAGCCCTCGCGTGCGCGTCAGCGCGAGGCCGGCCCGGCCGGTTTCGACGGGCAGGTGCTCAGGCCGAGGATGGAATAGAGAGGACAGGTGCCGATGAGTCCCGTCACGACGAGCAGGATGCCCACGTAGCCCCAGCTCGTCTTCGGCCCGACGACCGTCAGCGAGAGCAGTACGATCCCCGCGACGATCCTCAGGATCCTGTCCGCGGTCCCTTCGTTGGTCTTGAAGAACTCCTTCACGGTGACTCCTTTCGCGTGGCCGGCTCGTCCGGCCCCTTACGTGGCGAGCAGCTCGTCCCGCCGCCGGCGGGACCGGGCGTCCCTCACGTCGGGACGCCGAGGCGGGGGAAGACGAACTTCTGGAGGACGATCCAGACGAGGAGGGCGCCCCACAACCAGGCGGCGTCACTGCTCATCCCCGGCTCCGGGCGCCCGCAGGGGCGGTGTTGGGGGTGGACATGAATTACAGTATAATCATTAAGTTATAGATGGTCAAGTCCGCTCCCGACCGCCGCCGCACCCTCCTCTTCGCCTCGCCCCTCGTCGCGGCGCTGCTGCTCGCGGCCGCGCTCGTGGGCGTGTCGTTCTTCGCGGCGAGCTCGCTCCGGGCGCGGGACGCCGCTGTGCGCGACGGTCTTCTCTCGCGCGCGGGCCACGAGCTGGAGGGTCGCCTGCGGAGCGACGGCCCGGAGGGTGCCGAGCGGGCGCTCGCCGAGTTCCTCGCGGCGAACGCGGCGCTCGTGCGCGGGGTGGAGGTCGTCTCCTTCGCGGGTGTCGCGGCGCGCGCAGGCGAGACGGAGGGCGCGCCCGTCGAAATGCCCGCGATGCTCGGGCCGGCCTGGCGGCCCGCCGGCGCGGGTCCCGGTACCGGCGTCGGCCCCGGGCCGGGCTACGGACCGGGCAGGGGTCCCTTCACGCTGCGCTTCTTCCCCGCGCGGGGCGCCGCGAGCTCGGGCGGCCTCGCCCTCGCGCTCGTCCTCGGGTCCGTCGTCGCGGGCGCCGGACTCGTCGTCCTGTCCGTTGCGGCGGCGCGCGGCCTCGCCGAGCGCGAGCGGCGCGAGCGGCTCGAGGCCGAGCGCGAGCGGCTCGATGCGGTCGCCCTCACGGGCGCCGGTCTCGCGCACCGCGTCCGGAACCCTCTCGCCGCGATCAAGGGCACGGCCCAGCTCATGGTGGACGGGCCCGGCCAGCAGGTCGCCGAGCGCTCGCGGCGGATCGTCGATGCGAGCGCGCGGATCGAGGAGCTCGTTTCGCAGATCCTGAGGTTCGCGCGGCCCGTCGAGCCTCAGCCCCAGAGCCTCGACCTCGCCGCCCTTGCGCGCGAGGCAGCGGAACGCGCGGGGGTCGCCGTGGCGGTCTCCGGCCCGACGGCCGTGGGCGCGTTCGCGGACGGAGGCCATGCGGCCGACGTGCTCGACGAGCTCCTGGCGAACGCGCGCTCGCACGATCCCGGCGGAGCCCTCGAGATCGCCGCCGGGAGAGCCGGCGGCACCGCCTGGGTCGAGGTGCGAGACCGCGGCCCCGGCCTCTCGGTGGATCCGGCACGCGCTTTCGACCCCTACGTCACGAGCCGGCCCGGCGGCACCGGGCTCGGCCTTCCGACGGTCAGGGCGCTCGCCCGCGCGAACGGCGGAGACGTGACGCTCGAGGCTCGCGCGGGCGGAGGGTGCGTGGCGCGGCTGACCCTCCCCGGGGAGCGGGCCTGAGATGGCGCGCATTCTCGTCGCGGACGACGATCCGTCCTTCCGCGCGCTCCTCAAGGACATTCTCGAAGGAGAGGGGCATTCGGTCACGGAGGCCCGCGACGGCGAGGAGGCGCTCCACTTCGCGCGCCGCGAGGCCTTCGCGCTGGTCCTGACGGACCGACGGATGCCCGCGCGCGATGGCCTTGCTCTCCTCAAGGCGCTGCGCGGGGAACTCCCGTCGCCGCCGCCCGTCGTCGTCCTCACGGGCTTTGGGACGATCCCGGAGGCGGTCGAGGCCGTGCGCCTCGGCGCCGCCGACTACCTCACGAAACCGCTCGAGTCTCCCCGCGCGCTTCTCGCGGTCGTCGACCGGCTCCTCGCTCCCGAACCGGATGCGGGGGAGATCGTCACCGGCGACGCGCGGCTGCGCGAGGTCCTCGCGCTGGTCGACCGCGTCGCCGCGGCCAACGTGCCCGTGCTCGTGACGGGGGAGTCGGGCACGGGCAAGGAGCTCGTCGCGCGGCGGCTCCACACGCGCTCGCCCCGCGCGACAGGCCCGTTCGTCGCGGTCAACGCGGCGTCGCTGCCCGAGTCGCTTGCGGAGAGCGAGCTCTTCGGCCACGAACGCGGGGCGTTCACGGGCGCGGACCGCGGGCGCGCGGGGCGCTTCGAGGAGGCGAGCGGCGGGACGCTCTTTCTCGACGAGATCGGCGAGCTCGCGCCGGCCCTCCAGGCCAAGCTCCTGCGCGTCCTCGAGGACCGCAGGGTGAGGCGCCTCGGAAGCGAGAAGGACGTGGCCGTCGACGTCCGTCTCGTGGCCGCGACGAACCGCGACCTCGCGCGCGAGGTCGAGACGGGCGGCTTCCGGCGCGACCTCTACTTCCGGCTCGCCGTCGTTCCCGTCGCCTTGCCGCCTCTGCGCGAGAGGCCCGGAGACGTCTCGCTCCTCGCGCGGCACTTCGTGGCGCGCCTCGCGGCGCGGCACCGGCTCCCGGAGCCGGAGCTGACGCCGGGGGCGCTCGACGCCCTCGCGCGGCACGACTGGCCCGGCAACGTCCGCGAGCTCCGCAACACGCTCGAGCGCGCGGTCGTGGTGCGGGGTGGCCAGCCGATCCGGGAGGAGGACGTGAAGCCGTCGGCGGCGTCCGCCGCGCCGGCGCTCACGCTCGACGAGGAGACGCGCGAGCGCGAGGCCGCTCTCGCGGCCTTGCGCCTGTCCGGCGGCAACCGGGACGACGCCGCCCGGCGGCTCGGAATCTCGGTGAGGACGCTCTATTACCGCCTCAGGCGCTGGGGCCTGAACTGACCGGACTGCAGCCGCTGCGGGCGGACTGCAGCTTCTGCAAGGAGCCGAGGACGCCGGGAAGAGAGATTTCTTCGAAAGGCTTGAGCGGCCGCGTCTTGTGCGCGGCGGCGGCAGTCGGCACGAGGCGTGCGTTGTCTTTCGCCGGAAGGAGATCGAAATGAAACGCAACCTCACCGCCCTCGCCCTCCTCGCGGCTCTCGCGGCGCTGCCCGTCCTCGCCCAGCAGGGTTCCCCGGCAGGACGCGGCCCCGGCTCAGGCACGGCTGCCGCCGCAAGGATCGACGTCACGAAGCCCTCCACCGTGATCGGAGACGTCGTCTCGCTCAAGGGCGGCCCGGGACTCGGCATGCCGACGCTCGCCGTGAAGGTCGGCGGCAAGGAAGAGGCCTACGTGCTCGGCTCTTACCGCTACCTCACCGCTCAGAAGTTCGCGCCGGCGGCCGGAGACGCGGTGCGCCTCACCCTCTACACGTGCGTCGAGTGCCCGCAGGGTTTCGTCGTCGCCGAGGTCGAGAACCTCACGCAGAAAACGGTCCTGAAGCTCCGGAACGCGGACGGCACGCCCGTGTTCGCGGGCCGCATGGGCGGCGCCGGACACGGCAGGGGCGCCGGCGGGGCCTGCTGTGACGGCAACGGCGCGCAGGCGGGCCCGATGGACGGCACCGGCCCGAACCCGGCCTGCCCGAAGAAGTCCTGAAGCGTCGAGACGGACCCAACCAGAATCCCGGTTTGGGTGACGGGCGCCGCGAAATGCGGCGCCCGTGACGCGTCTGCGGCCGGGATTCCGGGCCTAGTTCATTCCCCTGCTGAAGACGGAGGACAGACGAGCAGTCTCCCGTTCTGCCGCATACGAATTGCGCGCGACGAACAGAGTGAGACCGTCTGCAGTACCGTCTTTGATCGTCTCCACGGCCAAACCGAGGCTCTCGAGCCGATGGACGAGATCGATCGTCCTCCGAGGATGGAAACCAGGACCTCGGTTCCAGCCGAGCTTGACTGCCAGCCTCTCAAACCCCTCCGCCACCGCCCCTTTGTGCGATGCGTCATGTTCTCGGATGATCAGAAGCCCTCCCGGCTTCAGCCCAGACGCACACCGCCCGAGCCAGGCGTCCTGAGCGAACGGTTCGACGTAGTGAAGGACGTCGAGCAGGAGAATCGACTCGACCGGAGCGGTCGGGAAGAGCCGCGCATCGGCGCAGACGATCTCGATCTTCGAAAGTCCTGACAGAAGTGCTCTGGCCCCGGCCACTTTTCGTACATCCCACTCGACGATAACGACACGTCGTTCCGGATCCCGATGAGCGAGCACGGCGGCCATGATCCCCAACCCCGCTCCGAGATCGAGGATCTCGCGGACACCCTTCAGTCGCGAAGCGACCAGCGCGTAGACCGGGTCGAAGAGGATCTTCCACCGGACGTACTGACGGAGTGGAAAGGACAGGGCCGGGAGCCGAGCTCCCATTTGCGCCATCTCGCCTCGGGAGAGGTGGGAATCCGGCGAGGCCCTGCGCATCGCAACTCTCGCGGCTACCGTTCCGAGTGATGTCCCGAGCACGAGCCCGAGCAATGTGCCTCCAGCCAGGAGGTCGAGGAAGAGAATGTGGACGATCTCTCTTGTCGGCATCGCCCGGAGCGCGTCCAGGTCCATTGGAAGAAGTTGGCCGTGCCGAACGAGCTCCCCGAGTTGCGCTCCGGCGAAGAGTACGAAAGGCAGGAGCGGCGGGGCCGAGACCTGAAGGCCCATGAACACCGCCAGCTTGTTGAGTCGGAACGCGATTGCGAGAACCGCTGCTATCGCGACCTGAAGGCCGAGAAACGGGCTGCAACCGACCACAACGCCGACCCCGACCGCGAGCCCAATGCGCACCGGCGACACATGTTCGTGAAGCACACGGTCCCACAGCCCACGAGAGTCCGGAAACCACGGGCGTTCCTGTCCCCTGCCCGATCTCATTGGACGGGCGAGGTTGCTGGAGGGCGTTCGGGCGGGTTCTCAGGCGGGCGCGGCTGGGTTCGATCGGCACCCACCCCCGCGAGTGTCGCGATCCCGGCCGCGACGAAGAGGGTTGCCGCGATCCAGCGGACCGTCTTCATCGGAATTCGGTGAGCCAGGGCCTCGCCCACGATCACCGCGGGAACGTTGGCGATCATCATGCCCAGCGTCGTGCCGAGGACGACCCAGGCGAGCTGGTCGAAGCGCGCGCCCAACGCCACGGTCGCGAGCTGTGTCTTGTCGCCCATTTCCGCGAGGAAGAATGCGACCGTCGTGGTGACGAAGGCGCCCGCTCCGAGCACCCGGGGATCGCCGTCGAGGGTGTCGGGCCGGAGCGTCCACAGGCCGAACCCGATGAACGCCAGGCCGACGATCCAGTTGAGCGTCGAGGGCGCGACCAGGCTGGCCAGCCAGACGCCGACGCTTCCGGCCAGCGCGTGGTTGGCCAGGGTCGCCACGAGGATGCCCCCCATGATGGCGTAAGGCCGCCGGAGCTTGGCGGCGAGGACGAACGACAGCAGCTGCGTCTTGTCGCCAATCTCGGCAACCGCCACGAGAGTGGTCGAGGTCAGGAACGCTTCGAGGCTCATCTCCGGATACTACGGCCCGCGTCGCGGGACCCCTTCGAGCGCACATTCACGCGGCGAGGCTCCCGAACCAGCCGCGCCGCTCCATCCACTTCGCGATCTCGAGGACCGGCGACACGGTGAAGGCCGCGGCCGTCACGATGACCCAGTCCACGAGGGGCAGCGGAAACGTCCCGAACGGCTTGTTGAGGACGGGCACGTAGAGGATCGCCGCGAGAGCGGCGATCTCCCATGCGATCGCGAGGTTCAGCCACTTGTTGGCGAACGGCCGCTCGAGCACGGAGTTCCGGTCGGAGCGGAAGTTGTACGCCTTGAAGAACTGGATCAGGACCAGGGACACGAACGTCATCGTCACGGCCTCGGCCACGCTGCGGCCGGAGCCGAGGGCCCACGCGAAGAGGCCGATGTTGACGAGCATCGACCAGACGCCGCCCAGCACCGTGAGCGTCAGGACGGGGCGCGTGAAGATCCCCGCCCGCGGGTCGCGGGGAGGGCGCCTCATGAGATCGGCCTCCGGAGGATCCACGGCGAGCGCGAGAGCCGGCAGGCCGTCCGTGGCGAGATTCACGTAGAGGATCTGGACCGCCGTCAGGGGGAGCGGCAGGCCGAGCACGGAAGCTCCCGCCATGAGACCGATCTCGCCGACATTCGACGAGATGAGATACATCAGGTACTTCTTGATGTTGCTGAAGACGCCCCGGCCCTCCTCGACGGCGGCTACGATCGAGGCGAAGTTGTCGTCCGTCAGCGTCATCGCCGCCGCGTCCTTCGAGACGTCGGTCCCCGTGATTCCCATCGCGATGCCGATGTCCGCCTTCTTCAGCGCCGGGGCGTCGTTGACGCCGTCTCCCGTCATGGCCACGTAGTGGCCCTTGCGCTGCCAGGCGGTGACGACGCGCAGCTTGTGCGCGGGGGAGACGCGCGCGTAGACCTCGATCTCACCGACCTCGCGCTCGAGATCCTCGTCGCTCATCGCGTCCAGCCCGGTCCCGGTCACGACCCGGCCCTGCCGGAGCATTCCGAGCTCGCGGGCGACCGCCTCGGCCGTGAGCGCGTGGTCGCCGGTGATCAGGATTGCTTTGATGCCGGCCCGCTCGCACGTCTCGATCGCGCGGGCGGCCTCCGGACGGGGCGGGTCGCTCATTCCGACCAGCCCGAGAAACGTCATCTCGCGCTCGGCGTCCTCGAGGCCGGCGCGAGACTTCATCGCCACGGCGAGGACGCGGAGCGCCTGACTCGCCATCTCGCGCGCGGTGCCGAGGACGAGCTCCCTGTCCCCGGCGCCGAGGGCGCGCTCGCCGTCCTCGCCCAGCAACCGGCTGCAGCCGTGGAGGATGACCTCCGGCGCCCCCTTCGAGTAGGCGACGTCGCCCTGAAGGGTCCGGTGCACGGTCGTCATCCTCTTCGTCTCGGACGTGAACGGGATCTCGGCCACCCGCGGAAACTCGAAGTCGAGCTGCTGCTTGTGAAGTCCGGCCTTCTCCGCCGCGACGATCAGAGCGAGCTCCGTCGGATCGCCCTTGACGGACCAGCCCTCGGCGTCACCGTGCCGCTTGAGCTTCGCGTCGGAGGCGAGGGCGGCGGCCTGCAGCAGCATCATCAGCGGCGGCGGCGGCGCGATCGAGCGTCCCGCATCGGAGAACGCGCCGTGACGCTCGTAGCCCGCGCCGGAGACGTCCAGGGTGCGCCCCGCGACGTGGATTCGGCGGGCGGTCATCTCGCCCCGGGTCAGCGTGCCGGTCTTGTCCGAGGCGATGACGGAAACGCTCCCGAGCGTTTCCACGGCCGGCAGCCGGCGCACCAGGGCGCTGCGTCTCACCATCCGCTGCGCACCGAGAGCCAGGGAGATCGTCACGACCGCCGGAAGCGCTTCCGGGACCACCGCCACGGCCAGGGCGATCCCGAAGATCACCATGTCCCAGAACGGCTGGCCTCTGAGGATGCCGAGGAGGAGGATCACGGCGACGACGGCCACGGCGGCTCCCGCCAGGACGCGGCCCACGCGGTCGAGGTTCTCCTGGAGCGGCGTGCACCGGCTCTCGACGCCCTGCAGGAGCCCGGCGATCGTCCCGAACTCCGTCCGCATTCCCGTTTCGACGACGATCACCGATCCGCGGCCGTAGGTGACGGTCGTGCCGGCATAGACCATGTTCTTCCGGTCGCCGATCGCAAGGTCGGCGGCCGCCAGGAGCTCGCTGATCTTTCCGACCGGCTGCGACTCCCCCGTCAGGGGCGCCTCCTCCACCTTGAGATTCACCGCCTCGAGGACCCGCGCGTCCGCGGGGACCCTGGCGCCGGCCTCGAGCCGGACGACGTCGCCGGGCACCAGCTCGCGGGCCGCGATGTCCTGCTCGTCGCCGTCGCGCAGCGCGGTCGCGACGGGGGCGGCCATCCGCCGCAGCCCCTCGATGGCGCGCTCGGCCCGGTACTCCTGGACGAAGCCCAGCAGCGCGGCGAAGAGCAGGATCACCGAGATGACGACGGCCTCCAGGGTGTGGCCGAGGAAGGCGGAGAGCCCGACCGCAATCAGGAGGATCAGGATAAGCACGTTCTTGAACTGCGCGGCGAGGAGGTGCAGCGGAGACGTCCGCCGAGAGGCGACGAGCTCGTTCGGGCCGTGCTCGCGCAGGCGGCGCGCGGCTTCCTCGCCGCTCAGGCCCCCCTCGGCCGTGGCGAGCCGTGCGAGAACGGCCTCGGCCGAGAGCGTATGCCACGGGGCTTGCGGTCCCTCAGGCGCCCTCGCGCTCACGCCAATCCCCGAGCGAGCCCATCGGCGCTTCGCGGCGGCGCTCCAGCGCCCGCGCGACGGCGTGAGCGAGCCGAGCCGCTGTGCGGCCGATGGCGACGCGAAGCTCGCTGTCCGTCTTCTCCACTCGCACCATGCCCCCCGGGGCGAGGTTCGCCTGCATCGAGCACCGCTTGTCGATGCCCCCGCGGGGGCCGTTCAGGTCCTCGAGGTTGACGGTCACGGCCTTGACCTGCCCGCCGAATCGGGAGAGCTCGAAGGACACGCGGCGATCCACGAGCCTGCGGATCTTCCGGCTCACGTGCATCCCGTAGCCACGAACATTGATTGCCATCGTGTCCCTCCAAGGCCTCGAGCGCCGCTGCGGCGCCGGAGACGGCCTCCCATCGGCAAGCTAGGCGCGAGCGAGCGCCTGTACAAATTCATTCTTTCGAGAGCATTCATAGAAGGATCTAAATGTATAGTAGCGACGTGGAACGCCTGAACTACCACCACCTCCAGGTCTTCTGGACTGCCGCCCGGGAAGGCGGAGTCACGCGGGCGAGCGAGAAGCTGCACGTCTCGCAGCCGACCGTTACGACCCAGATCCGGGCGCTCGAACGGGCGCTGGGCCAGAGTCTCTTCACGCGTTCGGGCCGGCGGCTGACGCTCACGGACGCGGGGCGCTCCGCCTATCGTTACGCCGACGAGATCGTCGGCCTCGGCCGGGACCTCACGGACTCGATGAAGGGCGGCTCCCCGTCACGCGAGGTCCGGCTGACAGTCGGGGTCGCCGACGTGCTGTCGAAGCTGATCGCCTACCGGATCGTGGAACCCGCCCTGAGGCTTCCCGAGCCCGTGCGCCTCGAGGCGATCGAGGACACGCCCGAACGCCTCCTGGCCGAGCTCGCGCTGTTCGCGCTCGACGTCGTGCTGGCCGACGCACCCGTCGGGCCGACGACGCGGGTCCGCGCCTTCAGCCACCTGCTGGGAGAATGCGCAGTTTCCGTATTCGGCGCCGGTCGACTGGCCCGGGCGTACCGGCGCGACTTCCCTCGCTCTCTGGACGGCGCTCCCTTTCTGCTTCCGAGGCAGCACTCGGCCCTGCGCGTCGCGCTTGACGACTGGTTCGAGCGGGAGGGAATCCAGCCCCGCATCGTCGGCGAGTTCGACGACAGCGCCCTCATGGCCGCGGTCGGACAGACGGGGCTCGGCCTCTTTCCCGCGCCGTCGCCCATCACGCGCGAGGTGTGCCGCCAGCATGACGTGCGCCCGATCGGGGCGATCGAGTCCGTCCGCCAGAAGTTCTACGCGATCACGGTCGACCGGAAGCTCAAGCACCCGGCCGTGATCGCGATCTGCGAGGCGGCCCGGCGCAAGCTCTTCCCCTGAGGCCGCTCCGAGGTTCTGTCGCCCCTAGACCGAAGATGTCGCGGGCGCGAGCGCCACGGCGGCCGCCCTCCCGAGCGCCTGCTCGAGGTCGGCGATCAGGTCGCGCGCGTCCTCGCAGCCCACGGAGATCCGCACGAGGTCGTCGGTGATGCCGGCGGCCTCGCGCTCTCTCTTCGGCATTCCCGTGTGCGTCATGGAGGCCGGGTGCTCGATGAGGGTCTCGACGCCGCCGAGGCTCACGGCGAGCGTCGCGAGCTTGACGGAGTCGATGAGCGCCTTGCCCGCCTCGAGCCCGCCCTTGACGCCGAACGAGAAGACGGCGCCCGGCCCGGACATCTGCCGGAGCATGAGCGCGTGCTGCGGGTGGCTCGGGAGGCCCGGATGGAGCACCCACGCGACGCCGGGGTGGGCCTCGAGGAAGCGCGCCACCTCGAGCGAGTTCGCCTGCGCGCGCTCCATCCTGAGGCCGAGCGTCTTGACGCCCCGGAGGACCAGCCACGCCTGGTGCGGGTCCATCGTGCCGCCGAACGCGACGTGCACCTTGCGGAGCCGGTCGACGAGGGCGGGGGACCCCGCGACGATCGCGCCGCCGACGACGTCCGTGTGGCCGTTGATGTACTTCGTGAGGCTGTGGACGACGACGTCGGCCCCGAGCGCGAGCGGCTGCTGCAGGACGGGCGACGCGAACGTGTTGTCGACGACGAGGAGCGCGCCGTTCGCGTGCGCGAGGTCCGCGCAGGCCGCGATGTCGGTCAGCTTCATCGTCGGGTTCGCCGGCGTCTCGATGTAGACCATCTTCGTCGAGGGCCGCATGGCGGCGGCGACGTTCGCGGGATCCGACGAGTCGACCCACGTGGACGCGACGCCGAAACGGCGGTACTCGTTCTCGAGGACGAGGCGGGACGGGCCGTAGACGGAGTCCGTGCCGACGACGTGCGCCCCCTGCTCGAGCAGGGCCATGTAGACCGTGTTGATGGCGGCCATGCCGGTCGCGGCGCCCAGCGCCCCGCAGCCGTCCTCGAGCGTCGCGAGGCACTCCTCGAGTGCGGCGACCGTCGGGTTGCCGAGGCGCGTGTACTTGTAGCCGGGGTCGCGGCCCTGAAAGCGCGCGGCGCCCTCGTCGGCGTTCCGGAACGCGAACGTGGACGTCTGGTAGATCGGCGTCGAGACGGCCCCGGTCGCGGGATCGGGGTGCTGGCCCGCGTGGATGATCCGTGTGGCAGGGTGCATCTTCCGGACGTCGGTCATGTCGGTCCCCTTCTTGGCACGGCGGCGGCCGTGCGCCGCGCCCACTCGCCGGTCTCATCGCTCTGGGTGTAGTCCTCGGAGAGCTCGCGCCCGCGGCGCGCGACGTGGTCGACGCCCTCGAGGAGAGCTTGGAACTCGCCCTCGCTCACCGTCGGCGAGAGGCTGATGCGGACCCACCCCGGTTTCTCCCCGAGGTGTCCCTCGTCGAGGCGGTGGCGGATGGTTTTCGAGTGTTCCTCGTCGATGTGGAGGAGGAGGTGGCCGTACGGGCCGGCGCACATGCAGCCGGCGCGGACCTGGATCCCGAAAAGGTCGTTCAGGAGCCGCGCGGCGAGGTGGTGGTGGACCTGCCGGAAGATCACGGAGAGCACGCCGAGGCGCCGCGTCCCGAGGTTGCCGAGTATGTAGAGGTCGTCGCGCTCACGCCATGCCGCGATCGCTCGCTGGAGGTAGTCCCTCTCGACCCGCTCCGTGCGCGCTTCGCCGACGGCCGCCTTGAGGTCGAACGCGAGGCCGGCCTGGATCGTCTGGACGATCGGAGGCGTGCCGCCGGTCTCGCGCGACTCGATCGCGCCGAGGTAGCGGTGGTCCCACGGCGACGTGTAGAGGACGGTCCCGCCGCCCGGCTCGGCCGGGACGCGGTTCGTGAAGAGGCGCCGGTGCGCGACGAGGAGGCCCGGCGTGCGCGGCCCGCCGAGGAACTTGTGTACGGAGAAGAACACCGCGTCGAGCGCGCCCTCGGGATCGCCTGCCGGGTGCATGTCGACGTCCACGTACGGCCCGGCGGCCGCGTAGTCGAAGAACGCGAGGGCGCCGTGCCGGTGGAGGACACGCGCGAGGCCGTGGACGTCGTTCAGGATCCCGGTGACGTTCGAGGCCGCGCTGAACGTGCCGATCTTCCACGGGCGGTTCGCGTGGAGGGAGAGCTTGCGGTCGAGGTCCTCGAGGCTGATGCGCCCCGCCGCGTCGAACTCCACGTAAACGGAGTCGCCGATCGTCTCGCGCCAGGCGATGTCGTTCGAGTGGTGCTCCATGAGCGACCGGAAGACGACGGGCCGGCCCTCGGGCGGGATGCGCGCCGAGAGGCCGAACCGCTCGTCGAGCTGGTCGGGAAGCCGGAGGCCCAGGACGTGGATGAGGCGGTTGATCGCGCCGGTGGAGCCCGAGCCGACAGGGATGACGGCGTCGTCCGCGGTCGCGCCCACGTACGCCCCGATCTTCTTCAGGGCGGCGTGGTACAGCTCCGTCATGCGGGCGCCGGTGAAGTTCCCCTCCGTGTGCGTGTTCGCCATGAACGGGAGGACGCGCTCGTTCAGCTCGTCCTCGACGTCGCGGTGGAAGCGGCCCGACGCGATGAAGTCGAAGTACCGGAGGGGGAGGTCGCCGGAGGGGCCGGGGATCACCGCGTCCGCGCCGATCACGCGGCGGCGAAGGCGCTCGAGGAACGCAGCCTCCGCTTCGGGAGAGTCGGTGACGACGGGGCCGCGGGGCTCGGAAGAGGCGGCGTCGACGAGGCGGGGCGGGACGTGGGCGGCGGAGCTCAGCGTCGGCCGCCTCGCTTCGGGCGTCCGAGGATGGCGTTGGCCTTTTCGCGGGCGTCGCGCTCGACGCCTTCGCAGACGATGGAGCAGATTCTCAGGAGGGTGGGGTCCGCGATGCGGTAGACGGTGCGCGTGCCGTCCTTGCGCCGGTCGACGAGCGCCGAGCCGTGCAGGACGGCGAGGTGCTTGCTGACGTTGGCCTGCGTTCCGCCGACTTCCTCGAGGATCTCGCCCACGGACGCCTCGCTCCGGAAGAGACGCCTCAGGATCTTGAGGCGCATGGGCTCCGAGAGGGCGCGGAAGCGCATTGCGACCTCTTCGCAGCCGGCGTCGGTCAGCGGCAGGTGAGCGTGCATCGCCATATGGCGATGATCGGCCCCCCGGCGGGACGGGTCAATGATGCCGATGGAGGAGACCGGGCGCGTGCCGGACCCGCGGACGGGGGGTCGTGCATTACTTCGGTGTCCGCGAACCGCGTCTGGGTGCCGACTCTTCGAGCAGGGCGGCCGCCACCGCGGCGAGGAGCTCCGCGGCCGTCCGGATCCTGGCCGGGGGAATCCCGGACAAAACTCGCGCCACGACGGCCTCGACGGTGCCGGGGGAGGGTACGTCGAACTTTCGGCCGCGTGGGGTGAGCTCGAGCCGGGCCCGCCGGCCGTCCTCGGGGTCGCGCGTCCTGCGGACGAGCCCGCGTCCCTCGAGACGGTGGAGGACCCCCGTCAGCGTGCTCGGGTGCACCCGGAGGATTCCGGCGAGATCGCCCGCGGTGATTCCGGGACGCCGGCCCAGGACGCGCAGCGCGACGCGCTGCGGCCCCGTGAGCCCCATCGAGGCGTGCATCTTCTTCGAGAGCGACTGGAGACCGTGGTCGACGGCCCAGATGAGGCGCATGAAGTCGAGGACTTTGCCGAGCGGCTCCAGCGGCTCGCGTGTGGGTTTCATGAAGAGATCATCGCACGATCATTGATTTGACCTCAAACTAAAAGTGCGCGAGACTCCGGTCCGGAAAGGAGCCTTCGATGTCATTGCGTCTTCCTCTCTCCCTCGGCGTGATCGCCGCCGCCGGGTTCCTCGCGGCGTCCTGCTCCCCGAAGCCGCCCGCCCAGGTCGCGGCGCCTGCGCCGACACCCACGCCCACGATCGTCCGGCTCGAGCCCACGCCTGCGCCGACGCCAGTTCCGCCGCGTGTCGCCGAGGACGTGCTTCCGACGTCCGTGGACGAGATCAACCGCCGCGGCTATCTGAAAGACGCCTTCTTCGAGTTCGACAAGTACGCCATCGAGCCGGCCCAGCGGGACGCACTCGCGGCGGATGCGACGTGGTTGAAGGCGCACCCGACCGTGCGCGCGAGGATCGAGGGTCACTGCGACGAGCGGGGAACCGCCGCGTACAATATGGCTCTCGGAGAGCGTCGCGCGAGCGCGGTGCGGGAGTATCTCGTGGGCCTGGGAGTCGACGGATCGCGCCTCCAGATCATCTCCTACGGCAAGGAGCGGCCGTTCGCGACGGCCCATGACGAGGCCGCCTGGGCCCAGAACCGCCGCGGCCACTTCGTCGTGACAGCACGCTGACCGTGGAGCCGGAGGAGCAGCCGCCGCCGAGGCTCGCCGACGAGACGCGCTGGTATACGGAGCACGCCGCTCTCGTCATCAGCACGCTGAAGTGGGCGGTCCTCGGTGCGGCGGCGGGTCTCTGCGTCGGCTTCGGAACGCGCGCGTTCCTCTGGGCGCTCAAGGCGTCCGGGACGTGGGTGAGGGAGCTGACGCCGGGCGGCGTCCATCCGGTTTGGCTCCTTCCGCTCGCCCTTCCCGCGTGTGTCTTCCTCATCCGCGTTTTCGCGCCGACGGCGCGCGGCCACGGGACGGAAGCCGTCATCGCGGCGATCCATCGCGAGTCCGGCCGGATCCCCTGGAAGGTCGCGCCGATCAAGCTCCTCGCGACCGTCGTGACGCTCGGCTTCGGCGGCTCGGTCGGGAAGGAGGGCCCCTGCGCCCAGATCGGCGCCGCGATCGCGAGCCTCTTCGCCGACATCCTCCGGCTGAACGACGAGGACCGGCGCCGTCTCGTGATCTGCGGGATCGGCGGCGGCTTCGCGGCCGTCTTCGGCACGCCGATCTCGGGGGCCGTCTTCGGGATCGAGGTGCTCTACCTCGGCCGGATCGAATACGCGGTGCTCTTCCCGTGCCTCGTGTCCGGCATCGTCGCCCACCTCGTTTGCGGCGTTCAAGCGCCCATTCCGGCCCTTCACGCGGGACTCGGCGGCCTCGGAAAGTCCGAGCTCGTCGGCCTGTCGATCGTGTTCGGCGCCGTGTTCGGCCTCGTCGCGCTGCTCCTCATCGAAACGATGCGCGGGGTCGAACGCGGACTTCGCCGCTTCGAGAACCACCCGTACCTCGTCGCCGCGGGAGGCGGTGTCTTCCTCGCGGCCTTTTACGCACTCGTCGGCGACACCTACGCGGGGCTCGGCGTCGCGACGATCGAGAACGCCCTCGCCGCGACGGGAACGATCGCCGTGCTCGCCTTCCTCTGGAAGATCGTGGCGACCGCCGTCACGCTCGAGACGGGCGGGAGCGGCGGGATCGTGACGCCGCTTTTCTTCATCGGCGCCACGAGCGGCGCGGCCCTCGCGCATCTTCTGCACCTTCCCTCGGGCCTCTTCGCCGCCTTCGGCTTCGTCAGCGTCGTCGCCGCTGCCGCGAACACGCCGATCGCAGCGGCCATCATGGGCATCGAGCTGCTGCCGCGGGACGTCGGCGTCTACGCGGCGCTCGCGGCGGGAACGGCGTTTCTCCTCGTCGGGCACCGGAGCGTCTACGCGAGCCAGAAGATCGGTCTGTCGAAGTCCGCGGGGCTCGACGTGCGGATGGACGTCGCGATCGGCGACCTGACGCGGTCGGGGGTCCAGGTCCGGCCGGGGAGCCTCGTCGACAGGGCCCAGCGGGCCGGGAACCGGATCATTTCGCGCCGGCCGGGCGAGCCTCCGTCCGAGAACGGCTCAGGCGGAGGAAGCGGGACGCCTCCGTGAAGAGGCGTTACGAAGCGCGTGGTGTAGGCTTGGTCGCGTGAGGAATGCCCCCGAACGCCTCCACTTGCTCGTCCTCGCGTTCGCGCTCTTCTTCACGTGTCTGAACGCGCCGTGCCCGAAGTATTCAGACGCAGCGGACGGCGACATGTCCTCCGGAGCGCTCGCCCTCGACGTCGCCGCGGGACCGGACGGCACCGATTCCGATGCGGGCCCGGATCTTCACGAAAGCACTCCTGCCGACCGCACACCCGTCCGAACGCTCAACGCCGGCGATCCGAAACCTCGCCTCGCACTGGATCCGCGTACGCCGCTCGAGGGGCGCATCGTCGGGTTTGGAGACACTCCTCCTCCCCGGGCGGCGTAGCTCCCTTCGCGCCCTCACGGGCGTGCCTCCTGCGCCAATCCCGGAACGAAAGGAGTCCCCATGTCCAGAGCCGGTTCGGAATCCGTCCAGAGCACGAGTCCGTCCCAGTCCGCCCAGGCCTCCACCCCCGATTTCGCAACGATCGTGAAGGAAAAGCGTTCACCGGTGGTCCTGATCTTCACCGCGCTCGCGGCTCTCGCTGCCGCGGTGCTCTTCTTCCTCGCGAGGGGTGGGTCGTGAGCGTCACTCCTCAAGACCGAAAGGACCTTCTGAAGGTCGTGACGTTCCTCGGCGCCGCCATTGCGCTCACGCTTGTGTTGAAGATGATTCTCGGCTATTGATGCGAGACGGCGTGGAGTGGACCTGAACAAACCGGAGGGACACCTTGACGGCGATCGCGACCGACCTTGACGGGACCCTGCTGGACGCTGACGCGACGCTCGGCCGGGTCGCCCGCGACGCTCTGGCCGCGCTTCGACGCGCGGGCGTGCCAGTCGCCCTCATGACGACCAAGACCGAGTCGGAGCTGCGTCGATGGCTCGGCGACACCGGTGCAGAATTCGGCTCGTTTGAGAACGGGGCCGGGATCGTCGGCCCGGGGGGTGTCGAAATCGACCCGCGGGCGCTCTCGATCGAGGCGCTCATGACGCGACTCGCCCAGCTCGGAAAGAATCGTGGTGCGCCGCTCATCCCGATCAGAGATCTCCCTGACGAGGCGCTGCGCGAGATGACCGGCCTTTCGGGCGACGCGGCGATGCGGGCGCGGCAGCGACAGTACGACATTCCGTTTCTCGCTCCCGGCCGGACGCCTTCGCAGCTGCGGCAGGTACTGGCCGGGATCCCCGACGTGGCGCTCGAGCGGGGCGGCGTCTTCTGGCACCTGTCCGGGAGGCACGACAAGGGAACCGCGCTCGACCGGATCCTGGCGAGGTATCGCCTGCCGCCGCCGCTGGTCGGGCTGGGGGACGCAGAAATCGACGCGCCGTTCCTCATGCGTTGCGACCAGGTCGTCCTCGTGCCTGGCGCCTCGGGGGTGCGTGCGGAGCTCCGCGAGGTTTTCCCACGGGCGTACGTCGCGCGGCATCCGGGCGGCGAAGGGTGGGCAGAGGCCGTCAAGCGGCTGACCGGAGGCGATCGCGGAGAAACGGGAACGCCATCGTGAAAGAGCTCGAGCCCCCGCTCACCGAGGACGTCGCGCGGCGGGTTCGTGCGCTCGGGTCCGTGGACGTCCTCGTCGGGATCCCGTCCTTCAACAACGAGCGGACGATCGGTCACGTCGTGAGGGCCATCGTGGCCGGGCTTGCGCGCCATTTCCCCGATGCGAAAGCGGTCCTCATCAACTCCGACGGCGGTTCCACCGACCGGACGCGGGAAATCGTCGAACGGACCGAGGTGGGGAGCCTCGCCGAGATCCTCGTCGATGCGGTCCCGTCCTCGTCGGCGGAGAGGATCGTGACGCCGTACCATGGCATTCCCGGCAAGGGCAGCGCGTTTCGGACGATCTTCCGGATCGCCGCAGAGGTCGACGCCAAGGCGTGCTGCGTCGTCGACAGCGACCTTCGGAGCATCACGCCGGAGTGGGTCGAGCTCCTGCTCGAGCCGATCACGCGCCATGGATTCGAGTTCGTGGCTCCTCTCTACGGACGACACCGATACGACGGGACGATCACGAACACGATCGTGTATCCCCTGTCGCGGGCCCTCTACGGCAAACGCGTGCGCCAGCCGATCGGCGGCGACTTCGGATTCTCCGGCGAGCTCGCGGCCCGCTTTCTCGAGTTCGAGGACTGGGAGGGACCGGTCGCGCAGTACGGGATCGACGTCTTCATGACGACGACCGCGCTGGCCGAGGGCCGCCGTGTCGCTCAGTCGTTCCTCGGTGCGAAGATCCACGACCCGAAGGACCCCGGGTCGGACCTGGCGCCGATGATGGTCCAGGTCGTCTCGACGCTCTTCCAGCTCATGGAGCGGCACGAGGAGGCCTGGCGAGACGTCGGGGGCTCCACGCCGGTTCCCGTCTTCGGATTCCCGTACACGGTCGGGCTCGAGCCGGTTCCGGTCCGGCTCGACCGTCTCGTGGAGCAGTTTCGCCAGGCCGTGAGCGACCTCCCGCCGATCTGGGAGTCGTTCCTTTCGCCGGAGTCCCTCCAGGCCGTGCGGCTTGCGGCTCGTGCGCCGACCGTGAACCTGGGGGACGAGGCGTGGGTGAGGATCATCGCCGAGGCGGCGGCCGGATTCCGGAGAAGAACGCTGCCGGCCGGCGTCCTCATCGGCTCGCTCGTGCCGCTCTATCTCGGTAAGGTCGCGACGTTCGTCGCCGAGACGGAGGCAGGCTCGGCCGAGGACGCCGAGGCCCGGCTCGAGGAGCTGGCCCTCGGATTCGAGCGTGGAAAGGGAGAACTCGTGACTCTCTGGGGCGCGGCCCCGTGACGGAGATGACGATGGGAAAGAATCTCGGCAGTCAGATCGTTCTCGCGTTCGAACGCCTCCTGGATGCGTTCGTCTCGATCGTCCCCGCGGTGATGGTCCTCGCGGTGTCGCTCCTCGCAGGCCTGGCCGTGGGCTTCCTGCTCCGAGGCATCCTTCGGGCCCTCATCGGCCTGCGCCGAAAGGCGCGGAAGGACGAACCGTCCTCGTCGCGGCAGCTCCTTCGGGCCGCCGGCCTTCGCGCCGAGCCCGAACGCCTCGCCGGCGAAGCGTCGTTCTGGACGGCCGTGGTCGTGGGTCTCACCGTGGGCGTGAACGCGCTCGAGCCGGGTGCCGTGCGAGACGTCCTCTCGGAGGGCGTGAGGTTCCTGCCGCGTTTTCTCGCCTCGGTGCTTCTCGCCGTCATCGGACTCGGAGTCGGCGCGCTCGTGCGGCGCAGCGTGCTTCTCGGGGCCGTAAACTCCGGAATCCCGTGGGCACGCACCGGTGCCCGCGCCGCGTACGTGTTCGTCGTGGCGTCCTTCTTCGCGGCGGCTCTCGACCACCTCGGGATCGGCCGTTCGATCCTGGTCGCCGCCTTCTCCATTGCGGCGGGCTCGCTCGCGCTGACGTTCGCCCTCGCCTTCGGACTGGGAGGGCGCGATCTCGCGAAGGCGTGGCTGGAGCGAAAGCTGCGTGCCGAGGAGGAGGACACGGGCATCCGCCACGTCTGACGGCGGGCCCGGGGTTCCCGCTCCCCCACGCTGCCGCCTCAGCCCCCGAGTATCCCCCCTTCGGCGGCGGCCGCCTCCAGGAGAAGGTCGGCCGCGTCGGGCACGGCGGAAATCACGCGCGCCCAGTTCGGGATCTGCGGCGCGCCGAGCGGGTCCACGGTGAACTGCTCGCTCGCGGCCTTGAGCGCGTGGGCGAACGTCGCGACGGCCGTCTCCTCCTCGTGGCGAACGAAGGTGAGCCCGTTCAGCTTCGCGATCGCGTAGAAGGAGTTCACGGCGTCCTCGGCGCGCCGCTGGTAGGCCGCGAGGAGGGATTTCAGGGCTCCCTCCGAGAGAACGACGTCGGCCGCGGCGAGGGTGCGGAGCAGGTGCTTGGCGATGTCGCCCGCCATCCGGTTCAGGCCGGCAGCCGGGTCGTCGGCCGAAAGGGCCTGGTGCTTGTGGTCGTATCGGTCGGCGATGTCGATCTGGCAGACGCGCCGGGGCGACCGGTGGCGGAAGAGCTCCGAGAGGACGCCGATCTCGAGGCCCCAGTCGGATGGGACGCGGAGCTGCCGCGCGAGGTCCGCAGAGACCGCGAATTCGCCGGAGAGCGGGTAACGGAAGCTCTGGAGGAACTGGATGTACGGGTGGGGCCCCAGGAGGGCGCCGAGCGACTGGAGCAGCGGCCCCACGAAGAGGCGGGCCACGCGCCCGTTCAGGCGATCCGAGAACCGCGCGTAGAAGCCCTTGCAGAAGTCGAAGTTGAAGATCGGGTCCACGAGCGGGTAGAGAAGGCGCGCGAGCATCGCGCGGTCGTAGTCGAGGACGTCCGCGTCGTGGAGGGCGATGTATTCGATGTTGCCTTGCGCGAGGAGGTAGCCGAACGCCATCCAGCAGGCGCGCCCCTTGCCGCGCTCGCCCAGCCGTAGGTCGCTCGCCGCGAGCTTTTCCTCGAGCGCGAGAACGCCGGGACCGTCGTTCCACAAGACGACGGTTCGCCGCTCGAGGCGCCGGAAGTACTCGAGGGCGCGCTTGTATCCGTCCGCGTCGGCGCGGTCGAGCGAGATCATGACCGTGTCGAGGAAGGGCGATTGCTTCACCTCGTCGCAGATCCGAGCGAGCGCGGGCCGGTCCATCTCCGAGACGAGACACGGGATCAGGAGCGCGGCACGGGCCCGCCGCGTGTGCCGTGCCACGGCCTCCTCGATTTCGACGAGCGGCCGAGACCCGAGCCTCGTGAGCGTCGTGACGGGACCGGACTGGTGGAAATCGCTCATGTCGGCACCTCACTCCTGCGGAACGGCCGCGGCAAGAGGCAAGAACTGCAGCCGGTAGAGGACCTGCAGGTATCGTTTCGTCTCCTCGCGCTGAAGGTCCGTCACGAACTTCCAGAATCCGTAGATCCGCGAGAGCGTCATGACGCGCTCGGCGTAGCTCTTCCACGTATAGCGGGCGGCTACGCGCTGGAGCGCTCCGCGCGAAATCCGCTCCCACTGGCCGGGGTCCCGCGCACAGCGTTCCAGGAACTCGGCGATCGAAGCGGCCGCCCCGTCGCCGGCGTTCGGGTCGATGTGAAAGCCCGAGCGGCCGTTCTGGATGATCTCCGAAGGGCCGCCGTGAAGCGTCGCGAACGTCGGGAGCCCTGACGCCATCGCCTCGACGACCGTGAGGCCGAAGGCCTCGAAGAGCGCGGGCTGCACGAACACCCCACGCCGGTCCGCGACCCAGCGGTAGAGCTCACCCGCGAGGTTCCGCTCGAGCCGCATCCCGAGCCACCGGACGGATCCGTCGAGACCGTGCTCGTTGAAAAGGGCGTGCATCCGTTCGATCTGCGCGCGTTCCTCGTGATCGACCGACGCGGCCGGGTCGAGGCTGCCGCCGATGACGAGGAGGTTCGCGGTTCGGCGGAGGGGCTCCGAGCGTGCGTACCATTCCACGAGGCCCGTGAGGTTCTTGACGCGGTCGAGGCGCGCCATCGTGAAGACGATGGGCTTCTCCTTGTCCGCAAGGCGTCCCCGCGCGGTGGGGACAGGCTCGTCGCCGAGGACGAGCGCTTCGATTCGCGGCGCAAGGCTCGCGAGCCGACGCTCCGCGTCCGAGTACGGGAAGTAGACGTCGGCATCGGCTCCCGGCGACACGATGTTGAACTTCGGGTCGAAGACGTCGATCCCGTTCGTGACCCGGAAGAGCCCCGGCATCGTGAACGACTGGTAGCTCTCGTACTGGCCGACGGTCTCCTCGGTTCCGGCGATTTCCTGGAACGTACTCGTGATGATGAAGTCCGCGGCGTTCATCGTGATGAGATCCGCGGTGTACTGGCACGAGAAGTGGTACCGGGGCTCGAGCTCCTTCCAGTGGAGGGCCGACAGGAGGTACTTCGTCTTCTCGAGGGCGTGGGCGACCTGGCACTGCGTCACGCCGAGCCTCTTCGAGAGCAGCGTTGCGACGAGGCCTCCGTCGGAGTAGTTGCCGATCACGAGGTCCGGCCGGCCGCCCAGCTCCGCGGGAGCCTCGCGCTCGACCTCGCGCGCGAAGCGCTCGAGGTAGGGCCACAGTCGGAACCGCGAGATCCAGTGCGGGAGCACCTCTCCGCTGGCCTTCCGGAAGGGGATGCGCAGGATGTGCGTCGACCGGCACCCCGCGACGCGCTCGAGGCGCTGCCCGCAGGTCGTCCCGCCTGCATCCGGGATCAGTCGCGTCACGATGAGGATGCGAGGCTCCACGGAGACGCCTTGCCCGGCGAGGCGGTCGCGCATCTCTTTCTCGAGAGCCCGGACCTGGTCGAGGATGTAGACGACCTGCCCGCCGGTGTCCGGAAGGCCGAGGACGCCGTGCTGGCCGAAGTAGCCGTGCGGCGAGACGACGAGGAGGCGCGAGATCATCGGGATCCGGGCGAGGAGCGCTTCCAGCGCGCCCGGGGAAGGCGCCTCGAAGAGATCGGCGAGAAGCCCCATCGTCTCCGCCGTTCGGGCGGCCGTGTCGCCCCAGCCCGGCGCGAAGCCCATGCGCGTGAACACGTCTTCGAAGGAGGCCCACGGCGTGTCTTCCGCGAGCGCCTCGACCGAGCGGATCGCCTTGCGCAGCGCGGTGCGCAGCGATGCGGTCGTCGGGAACCGCCGCTGGAGGAGAAGGGTCTGTCCGTCGATCGCGTGGAGCCCGAGGAATTCGTGGAGCTTCTCTCCGCCCTCCTCGGGATCGTTGAACATCCGGCTCGCGAGCTGGCGGTTGAGGAACGAGAGGCCCTGACCGACGGATCGCGGCTCGGTGAGTTTCGGGAAGTCGCGGCCGAACGGCCCGAAGTCGATCTCGAGGATCCCGTCCTCGGCGGATCCCGGGGCGACGAGCGCCTCCTTGAACGCGAGGAACTCCGCAACCGGTACCTCTTCCGGAACGAGCCGCTCCCGATGGACGCGGAGATAGCGCCAGCGCCCCAGGGCCTCGCGCAGCGCGAAGAAGAGCCAGGGGTCGCGGATCTCGGCCTCCTGCGCGGCCCGCGCGAAATCCGCGAGCGGCGACGAGGCGAGGTCCAGCTTCTCGTAGGTCCGGCGGACATCCTCAAAACCCTGCTTCAGGTCCGTGTGGAGAAGGCTCGAGCGTCCCTCCGAGGCGTAGCGCTCGAGAAGGAGCAGAAAAGCCTCCCGGTGCTCGGCCGCAAAGGTCGTGAGTTCCTCGATCACGGCGTGACCTCCGCCGCGACGGGTGAGGCAAACCCGTAGTGACGGATCCCCTCCAGGATGCCGCCTGCGAACGAGGCCCGGGCGAAGTAGACGCGGTCGAGCCCCTCGAGCACCTTCAGCTCGGGCTTGTGGTTCCCGACGACGACGCCGAGCGTGTCACCGAGGAGCATCTCGACGTCGTTGCCGGAGTCGCCCGCGACGAGGAACCGCTCGAGAGGCAGCCCGAGGCGGTAGGCGAGATGCCGGATCGCGAGACCCTTCGAGGCCCGCACGGGCAGGACGTCGAGAAAGCGGTCCTGGGAGCGGATGAGGCGCGCGTGGAGACCGCGCGCACGCAGGTGGCCCTGGAGGCGCTCGAGGGGCCACAGGCGGGCCGGGTCGATGTCGTAGCTCAGCTTGAACTCGCCCTGCTTCATGGCGGGCTGAGGTGTCATTCCCGGAAGACCCGAGAGAGCGTCGGCCAGGCTCGCCCTCCTCCAGAGGGGACGGATGTGGCGGGTCCACGCGAGGTCGCGCATGCGCGACGGCCCGTAGTGAATCTCGGTGCCGACGGAGGTCACGAGGAGGTCCGGACGCGGCACACCCCATTCGCCGAGAATCGCGAGCGCCATCGGAAGGGTTCTTCCGGTGGCGATCCCGAAGGCCACGTCGGGCGCCCGCAGACGCAGCCACTCGAGCAGCTCGTGCAGGCTCTCCCGGTCGCCGAGGAGCGTGTCGTCGATGTCCGTCACGAGCACGTGTCCGGCCTCGATCAAACGAGCGGGGAGCGTCGCTCCACGCACGGAGGTGACGTGCCGTCTCAGGCGCTTGCGCTCGCGGTGCAGAACGCGCCGGACAGCCTTCGAGTAGCGCTCGACGTGCGCGGGCCAGCCGTAGTGCTCGCGGACGCCCTTGATGCCGTTTCGCGACCACTGCCGCCAGCGCCGTCCGTCCGACAGCGCGTCCTTCAGAGCCGCGGCGATCGCCTTCGGGTCAAGGGGGTCGAAGAGCAGGCCGTTCCGACAGTTCGCGACGATGTCGCGCGGGCCGCCGTCGCGCGTCGCGACGACCGGAAGGCCGCTCGCGGCCGCCTCGATGAGCGTGAGGCCGAACGGCTCGTTCAGGGCAGGGTTCACGAACAAGCCCCGGCGGCCGGTCGCAAGACGGTAGAGACCGGCCACGTCTTCGGGCCGATGCTGCTTCGGAAACGCGACCTTCCCGTAGAGGTCGTACTTGTCGATCAGATACAGGAGCTCCGAGTGGACCCTCCGCTCCTCGGGCTCGGAGGTGCGGAGATCGTCGCGGTTTCCGGCGACGAGGACGAGGTTCGCGCGCTCGCGAAGCTCCGCGTCCGTGGCGTACGCCTCGACGAGACGCGCGAGGTTCTTCTTCGGGGCCGGCCGGCAGAGCGCGAGAATCATCGGCTTGCCGGGCTCGCGGAGGAAACGGTCGATCCACTCGGCGCCCTCCGGCGCGTTCGAGCCGGCCGGCGGCGAGAAGCGCGAGGTGTCGATTCCCGGCGGGATCACGAGGGCACGCCGCGGCCGCAGGTTCTCGTACGATCCCCACTGGCGCTCGATCTCCTCGACCGTGCTCGCAACCACGAGGGACGCCTGCTCGAGAGTCTCCTCCTCGGCGGCGATGCGTCGACGGAAGTTGAATTGCCGCTCGATCGCGGCTTCCCGCCTGCCCGCGTCGAGCAGGCGCTGCCGCTTCACGCGGCCGAGCGAGTGTCCCGTGTGCACGAGCGGGATTCCGAGGATGCGTGACAGCTGCGTCCCGACATATCCGGCGTCCGCGTAGTGGCTGTGCAGGACGTGGGGGAGGCCGACGGACTCGCCGAGCAGCGACAGGCACCGGTCGACGAGGTGGTCGAGGTGCCCCCAGAGATGTTCCTTCCGGACGTATCGGCGCGGGCCGAACGGAACCCGGAGAATCCGAGCTCGGGGCCCGAGTTCCTCGACGGGCCGCGCGTAGTCGGAGGAGACGCGCGGGTCCTCCACGAGGCGGGTCAGGAGGTCGACGCGCTCGACCGCGGGGCTCCGCCCGAGGGCGCGCGCGAGCTCGACGACGTACGTGACCTGGCCCCCGGTGTCCGCGTCGCGCCCGAGCTCGAGGTCGTGTCCCCGCACGAGCCCGTGGAGGCTCAGCATGAGGATCCGGAGCGGGCGCTCGTCGCGTTCGATCACCCGAGCCTCCACCGGCGACGGAAAGGAGCATAGAAGGCAGCCGATTCGGGGCGTGCGCCCCGAATCGTGCAGAGGGCCGCGCCCAGCTGGTTCGCGCGGTCGAGCGTCAGTGCGGCCGGCCAGCCGAGAAGGAGACCGACGAGGAACGCCGCTGAGAACGCGTCGCCCGCGCCCACCGAGTCCCGGGCCGGGCCCGGGAGCGCACGGCCCGGCGCGACGTGGGCCCTCACGGAGTGCCCGCGCCGCGAAAAAAGGACTGCTCCCGAGGCGCCGCGCGTCACGATGAGGCGGGAGCACGGGAACGCGGACAGAAGGGCCTCGGCGCGCCCGCGCGTCCCGGCCCTTCGGAATCGGAGCGCCTCGGCGAGAATCATGAGCTCCTTCTCGTTCGCCTTGACCGTCGTTGCGGCTTCGAGTGAGCGCACGAGAGTCTCCTCGCTCCACCAGGGTGAGCGGAGGTTCACGTCGAGAAACGTGGAGGCCGTCGTTCGCTCCAGGAGCGCCTCGAGCGCGGAGCGGGAGGTCGCGGCGCGCTGCGCAAGCGTTCCGAAGTAGAGGAGACCGGGCCGGAATCGGGTGAACGCCGCGCATGCGGCAAGCGCGTCGATCTCGTCGAACGCCTGCCGTGCGGGAATTCCGAACGTCGGGCCGCCGGCGGCGTGCCGGACGCGGACGCGCGCGGTGTGCCGGCGCGGGTCGACCTGGATGCCGGCTCGCGGAAGACCGCACGCGTGGGCCGCGGCCACGACCTCACGGCCCGCATCGTCTGCGCCGACGCGGGTGAGGAGGAGAGCACGGAATCCGAGACGGCTCAGGTGGCACGCGACGTTGAACGGCGCGCCGCCCGGTGTCGTCCCGGTCGACGCTTCGTCCACCAGGGCTTCACCGAAGAGGACGACGCGCCTTCCGATGCTCTGCGCGGTGTCAGGCCGCAAACGCAACCACCAGAGCCGCTGCGGCGGCGAGCACGACGAGGAAGAACGGCCAGACCCGATTGCGCGAGCGTGACAAGACCGCGGTGAATTCCGGTGAGGGAGTCGGTCTTGGGACATTGAACACCATCTTGAAGACCTCCTTTCCGGCGGTAGACCCGACCAAGTGGCATCGTAGTGCGAAATTCGTTTGACGTCAAACGATAGTGAATCAAGACTCTGTTTCAGCGAGGCCCGCTCTCCTCGCAGACCGGACTGAGCTCTACTCCGGGGACTGTCGCGGTGTGACCGGACGCTGGAGGGACAGGAACCGGAACGGCGGCGTCTCGTAGGTTTTCGGCCTGGACGCCGGCGGAATCGTCACCTCGTTGCCGTCGCGCAGGCTGGAGTAGTGGGGGGACATGATCTCGATGCCGGCCTCGTTGAACTTGTCCTGGATGTTCGCGTGCAAGTCGGAGTACGTCGCGGCCATCCGGCTCGCCTCGTCCGTGTAGACGTTGATCTCGTAGGAGACGTAGAAGTCGTCGAGGCTCGTCTGGAGGACGAACGGCGGCGGAGTCTCCAGGACGTGATCGGTCGCCCGGGCCGCGGCGAGGAGCGCCGCGTGCACGTCGCGCCACGGAGCGTCGTAGCCGATCGTGACGGACGTGTTCAGGATCAGCCCCTTGTCGCGGGCGGACGTCGAATAGTTGAGGATGTGGCTGCCGAGCACCATGCCGTTCGGGATCGTGATGTCGACGTTCTTGATCGTCCTCACGCGTGTCACGAGCAGGCTCTTCTCGACGACGTCGCCGACCGTATCGGCGATCTTCACGCGGTCGCCGATGCGGAACGCCTTCGTGTACGTGAGGATCGCACCGGCCACGATGTTCGAGATCGCCGAGCTGGACGAGAGCGAAAACAGGACGCCGAGGAAGAGGGACACCCCCTTGAACGCGGCGGACTGCGAGCCCGGGATGTAGGGAAACGCCACGACGACGGCGAAGGCAATGATCAGGAACCTCACGATGTCGTAGGTCGGACGGGCCCAGTCCCGCTCGAACCCCTTCAGGGCGATGGTCCCGTGCTCGATTCCCATGAAGAAGAGGCGTACGAGCTTGAGGCCCCCCCGCGTCAAGACGACGATCACGGCAAGGAAGAAGAGGTCCGGGAGGTAGGCCAGAAAGGCGCTCCAGATCGACCGCAGGGGCGTCGCGACGTAACCGAAGAGCGAACCCACCAGTCCCCGCGTCCAGGGGAAGAAGCTGAGAACGAGCGGGATGTACAGGAGGACGGCCGCCAGCGAAACGGCAAACCGCAGCGCGCGCACGACGAGCTTCATCCCGTCGGTCACGCGGGCCGCGCTGACGAACTCGAGCCTCTGGATCCGAATCGCCGGAATCCGGGTTCCTCTCCACGACTCGAGCCGCTCGAGGGCCGCCGGCGTCGCTTTCTTGAGCCCGTAGAAGAGAAGCACGAGCACGGCCGTGGCCAGAAACGCCCACAATCCGTCAACGACGAGACTCTTCAGTCCGATCTCGCGGCGGGCTGCGTTGACGGCACGCTCGATCGCCTGGGCGCGACCCGCGGCCAGCTCATGCCGACCGATTCCGGCCGCGGCCGCGTCCGAATCGGAGACGGTAACGACGACACGCTCGCCGGCGAAGACGTCGGTGGTCGTCTCGTTGTCGGTCAGCTTCAACTCGAGGTCGCCGGCAAAGCGATCGCGCGCGAGAGCCTGGATTCGCTCGGCAGCAGCCGTCGCGCGCTCCTGGGGGCCGAAGGGTCCAAGCCTTTCCGTGACGAGGAAAAGCGTCTTTCCATCGAGGACGACCGGTGCGCCTGCGGAACGGGGCGGAGGCGCGGCGGAGATCGATGCCGCTTCAGATGTTCCGCTGCCGCCCGGCGCGGTCGCTACCTGGGGATCCGCGACGCATCGGCCCGGCAGCGCGGCGGCCGCGAGGAGGCTCACGAGGAGAAAACCGGACAGGCGCCGGGATCGAAAAGACGCTTTCCGGCATTCGCGCATGTTGGAAAAAGATATCACCAGCGAGAGACTCTCGTCCCTGATGGGCGCGTCACTGCTGCGGAATGGGATCTCGATCGCGGTCCGAAGCCGATAGCGAAGCCGAAACGCGCTGGCGACGATCGACCGGCGCGACTCAGGGCGCTCCGACTTTGCTCACGACCTTGAACGAAAGCGTCTTGGAGAGAGCGTCGCCGATGAAGAACTCGACGCGATAGGAGCCGATGGGCCATCCGTTCGCGGGTTTCATCGCGGGAACGGCGCCCATGAACTCGCCCTTCTCGGACAGCGTGACGATCTTCTCGAGCAGCTTCGTCTTCGGGTCGAGTCCTTCGACGCCGTCCGCCCAGAAGACGACCTTGAGCTCGGGTGCGGCCGTCTCGCCGTCCCCCTCAGGCTGGAGGCTCAAGTGGCCTAGGCATGGTCTTGCGTGCCTCGCTTGGTCCTGTGGAACACGAGAGTGATCTCGTCCTTGCCCTTGCGGACCTCGAACCCGTTCGGGTCGGCACCCGACGGAAGGGGAAGAATTTTCTCGACTGTCTCGGACGTCTGAACGTCACCTCCGCCCTTCTTCACGTCCTTGCGGGCGTCATAGCGTAGGCGGATGCGGCTCGCATTGACGTCGAACCGGACGGAGTCCTCGTCGAGTCCGGGGATCCCGAACGTCACGGAGACGTCCTTGCCCTGGTCTGCGATCTTCGTCGTGATTCCGGTGAGGTCCATCCGCTTCGAGAACCAGTTCCGGAAGGATTCGCTGAAGAGTCTGCGCTCGGACGCTTCCAGACCGTCCTCGAGCTTCCGACGGACCCGGTCAACCTCCGCAAAGGGGTCGAAACGGCGGCGGAAGAAGTCGTCCCCGAAGAGAGTGTCGAAGTCCCCGTCGCCGAGCTTGCCTGTCCGCGAGATCTCGTCGCGGAGGCGGCGCTCCCAGCGGTCGAGGTCCTCCTGCGGCGGCTGCGTGACGGCCCGTCCGGGCGGCGAGGAAGCGGCGGCGCGATGCGTGACGATGTAGCCCGCCTCCCCGAGACACGCGACTCCAAGGAGCGCGGCAATCCCCCACGGAACCCTGGTTCCCATCGGACCCTCCTTCCGGCGGCCGGATGGTCGGGACCAGACGGTCCGCTTCCGGCCGTCGCGACGGCAACCTTGCTGCAACGGCCGTACCAGCAGAAATGGCGTGGTGCCCCCGGGACGTGCGATGGTTTGACGTCAAAATATCATCGCCTCCCCCTGGCACGCGGATTGATCTTCCCCGGGGGCCGGCCCACCCCGTGCCGGCCCCAGAGCCAGGGGAAGGAGATCGAAGATGTCGAAGAAGAGCGTGATCGCCGTGGTCGTCGCATCCCTCGTCTCGCTGGGAGGAGCGGGCGCGCTCCTGGGCGCTCCTGCGCCAAAGGCGCCCGCCGCCGGATCCACCGTGCCGGTGAAGTCCGTCCACCACAAGAAGAAGACCCATCATCCCGCGCATGCGAGTAAGCACCAGGCAGCGCCGGCGTCGAAGACGACGGCGAAGTGACGCTCGTCAGGGAGGGCCGGTCGCGGGTCCGAGGACCGCGGCGGCCCTTTCGCGTGCTCCGCGCTCGACGCCCTCGCACACGATCGAGCACATCCTGAGGAGCGCGGGGTCCGCGAGCCGGTAGACCGTTCGCGGCCCCCGCCTCGTCCGCGCCACGAGGTCGCTGGCGCGAAGGACGCCGAGATGCTTGCTCACGTTCGCCTGCGTCCCGCCGACCGCAGCGACGATCTCTCCCACGCAGGCTTCGCCGAGCGCGAGCCGGCGGACGATCTTCAGCCGCGTCGGCTCCGAAAGGGCGCGGAAGCGGACCGCGACCCGCTCACAGCCGGCGTCGGTTGCGGGGAGAAAGGCGCTGCAGGAGGGGCCCGCCACGAACTCAGCCGCTGGCGGCATGTGCGATCGCCCGCTGGAGAGCGGCCCTGACCTCGAGGCCGACGGACGCGAGCTCCGGGACGCCCACGAGTCCGAGCACGGAGGCGGGGTCCATCGCGCGGATCACGGTCTTCCCGCGCTCCACCGACACGGTCACGTTGCACGGCAGGAGGACGCCGACCTCCGGGGCCGCCGAGAATGCCTTGAACGCCGAGGCCGGATGGCACGCGCCGAGGATCAGGTACGGCGGAACGTCCTTGTCGAGCCTCTTCTTCATCGTGGCGGCGAAGTCGATCTCGGTGAGGACGCCGAATCCCTCGGCCGCGAGAGCCTCGCGCGTGCGGGCGACGGCGCGGTCGAACGCAAGGGTCGTTTCGGCCACGAGGGCGACGGACGGTCTTTCGGGCTGGGTCATGGGCGGTTCCTTGCTTCGGGTCGAGCGCGGAGGGGCCCGACGGGCCCCGGGGTCACCCTCACGTGAAGCGGCCGGAGCCCGGCCCGCACGAGCCGCCGCCCCCGCCGCCGCCGTTCGAGGTGGAAGCTCCGGCGGATGCGAAGCGCGAGACGAGCTTCTCGATCTCCTCGCTGCCGCACTCGGGGCACGTCACCCCGAAGCCGTCGAGGCCGGCGCCGACGAGCTCTTCGAACGTCGCGCCGCACTTCTCGCAGGTGAACTCGTAGAGGGGCATGGGCGTCTCCTCAGGCGTCCCAGGACTCGAGCGTCCAGGTGACGACGTGCGGGCGGGTGGAAGCTCCCTCCAGTCCCTGGAGAGCGGCACGCAGCTTCGGGACGTCCTCGTCCGCGACGAAGGACATGATGATCGTGGACGTCTTCGGGAACGCCGCGGAGCCGAGGTGGCGGCCCGAGGAGCCGAAGCCCCGGGCCTCGACCTCCGTGTAGCCGGCGACGCCGGCGCGCTCGAGCGCCACTTCCACCTTCTCGCGGCACTCCGTGCCCGCGAGCACCATGAGCATCTTCACGCTTCTTCCTCCGCGGGCGGCGCGCCGGCCGCCTTGATGTACATGAAGTAGAGGAGCGGGATCACGACGAGGGTCAGGGCGGTCGCGACGACGACGCCCGAGATGAGCGCGACGGCGAGGCCCTGGAAGATCGGGTCGAGGAGGATGACGCCTCCGCCCGCGACGAGCGCGAGGGCCGTCAGCACGATCGGGCGGAAGCGCACGGCGCCCGCCTTCACGACGGCCTCCTCGAGCGGCTCGCCCGCGGCGAGCTCGAGGTTGATGAAGTCCACGAGAAGGATCGAGTTCCTCACGATGATGCCCGCGAGCGCGATGAATCCGATCATCGACGTCGCCGTGAAGAACACGCCGAACGCGGCGTGCGCCGGCACGATGCCGATGAGCGTGAGCGGGATCGGCGCCATGATGATGAGCGGCGTCACGAACGAACGGAACCACCCCACGACGAGGACGTAGATGAGGACGAGGACGGCCGCGAAGGCGATTCCCATGTCCCGGAAGACCTCCACCGTGACGTGCCACTCGCCGTCCCACTTGAGCGCGTAGCGGTTCGAGTCGGTCGGGAGCGCCGTGTTGAAGATCTCGAGCGGCTTCCCGTCCGGGCCGCGGAGCGCCCCGACCTTCCTCTTCATGTCGAGGATGCCGTAGACGGGCGCCTCCGCGACGCCGGCCATCTCGGCGAGAACGTACGTCACGGGCTGCAGGTTCTTGTGGTAGATGAAGGGCGCCCGCTTGCCCGGGACGACGGTCACGAGCTCGCGGATCGGGACGAGACGGCCCGTCTGCGAGGGTACGGTCGTCGCGAGGAGGCCCTCGAGGCCGGAGCGCTGCGCGCGGTCGAGGCGCAGCACGATGGGCACCGCCTCGCGCGCGGTGTCGACGCGCAGGAGGCCCGCGTCCATTCCGTCGAGCGCGATCCGGAGCGTCTTCACGACGAGCTCCGGGGTCACGCCGGAGAGCATCGCCTTCTCCCGGTCGATGGAAAGCTCGATCTTCGGGGAGGCGTCCTCGACGAGCCAGTCGGTGTCGACGACGCCGGGAGTGGATTCGAAGATGCCGCGGACCTCACGCGCCAGGGCGATCCGCTGCGCCGGGTCCGGCCCGTAGATCTCGGCGACCATCGTCGAAAGGACCGGCGGGCCGGGCGGAACCTCGGTGACCTTCACGTTCGCGTTCAGCCGCCGGCCTTGCTCGGCGATCCGGTTGCGGATCTCCTTGGCGATCGTGTGGCTGTCCTTCCTGCGGTCCTCTTTGTGCGCGAGGTTCACCTGCATGTCCGCGACGAGCGGGCCCGAGCGCAGGAAATAGTGACGCACGAGGCCGTTGAAGTTGAACGGGGCCGACGTGCCGGCGTAGACCTGCACGTCCGCGACCTCGGGCTGGGCCTTCACGAGCGTCGCGAGCGTGCGCGCGGCGGCGGCGGTCGCTTCGAGCGTGGTGCCCTCGGGCATGTCGAGGACCACCTGCAGCTCGCTCTTGTTGTCGTACGGCAGCATCTTGACCTTAGCCGCGCGGACGAGGAAGAGCCCGCAGGAGAGGAGGAGCAGGACGACGACGCCGCCGAGGAGCGTCCAGCGCCGCGCCGCGCTCGTCAGGAGCGGCTTGAACAGCTTCCGGTAGAAGCGGAGGAGGCGGTCCTCGGGCTTTGCGTCGGCGCCGGCCTCGAAGTGCTCCTCTCCCCGGAGGTGCTCCTCGGCGAACTTCCGGAAGAGGCGGAAGGTGAGCCAGGGCGAGACGACGAACGCGACGAGGAGCGAGAAGACCATCGCGGCGGAGGCGTTGACGGGGATCGGGCGCATGTACGGGCCCATGAGGCCCGACACGAACGCGAGCGGGAGGAGCGCCGCGACGACGGCGAACGTCGCGAGGATCGTCGGGTTGCCGACCTCGTCGACCGCATAGACGGTCGTGAGGCGCGGCTCGCCCCAGCCCAGCTCGTAGTGGCGATGCACGTTCTCGACGACGACGATCGCGTCGTCCACGAGGATGCCGATCGCGAAGATGAGCGCGAAGAGCGTGACGCGGTTCAGCGTGTACCCGAAGAGGAACGACGCAAAGAGCGTGAGTGCGAGCGTCGCGGGAACTGCGACGAGGACGACGACCGCCTCGCGCCGCCCGAGGAAGAGCGCCATGAGGAGGACGACGGAGAACGTCGCGAGGCCGACGTGGAAGATCAGCTCGGACGACTTCTCGTCGGCCGTCTTGCCGTAGTCGCGCGTCTTCGAAACGGTCACGTTCGACGGGACCACGGGGCCCCTCAGGCCCTCGAGACGGACGTCGAGGTCCTTCACGAGGTCGACGGCATTCGTTCCGGGCTTCTTCGCGACTGCGAGGGTCACGGCCGGCGCGTCGTCGCCCGCCTTCGTGAGCATCCACGCGTACTGCGACGGCTCCTCGGGCCCGTCGGACACGGAGGCGACGTCCTTGAGCCAGACCGGCTTGCCGTTCGCGACGCCGATCACGGCCGTGCCGACGTCCTCGGCGCGGCGGAAGAGCGAGCCGACCTCGACGGGGACCTCGGCGTTGCCGGAGGTCGTGCTCCCGGCCGGGAGGCGCCAGTTGAGACCGGACAGGGCGCCGTACGCCTGGACGAGCGAGACGCCGTAGGACGCGAGGCGGTCGCGGTCGAACCTCACGTTCACGACGCGCCGCTGTCCGCCGATCACGGTGACCTGCGCGACGCGCGGGTGGCGCGTGAAGTCGGCCTTCACCTCGTCGGCGATCTGCCGGAGCTGCATCGGCGAGGCGTCCTTCGAGAAGAGCGTGTACGCCGCGACGGGAACGTCGTCGATCCCGCGCGGGGCGACGACGGGCGGCAGCGCGCCCGGCGGGAGCGCGGGCGCGAGCTCGGCGATCTTCGCGTGCACGCGGACGACGGCCTGGTCGGGATCCGTCCCGACCATGAACCGCACGATCACCATGCCGCCCGAGGGCTGAGAGGTCGAGTAGACGAAGTCGACGTTCGGGATCTGGTAGAGCGCCTTCTCGACGGGCGAGACGACCCGCCGCTCGACCTCTTCGGCCGTCGCGCCCGGGAGCGCCACGAAGACGTCGATCATCGGGACCTTGATCTGGGGCTCCTCTTCGCGCGGCGTGACGAGGAGCGCGAACGCCCCGAGGAGGAGCGACGCGACGACGAGGAGGGGTGTGAGCTTCGACTCGAGGAACGCCTTCGCGATCCGGCCCGACGCGCCGAGGGGCCGGCGCGTCATCTTTCGATGGAGGATTTCGCGGGCGGTCGGCCCGCCGGGAGTGGGCTCGCTCACTGGGCGTTTTCCTTCGCGACGACCGGCGCGCCGTCGGCCGGCGGGGCCGTGAGGCCGACGAGAACGGTCTCGCCGCCCGCCAGGCCCGAGAGGATCTCGACCTTGCCGCCGGAGACGGCGCCCGTCGTGACGGCGCGCGTGCGCGCCTTGCCGGCCTCGTCCTTGACGGCGACGAGCGTGACGCCGCCGCTCGTGAGGACCGCGGCCTCGGGGACGAGGACGGTCGCGCGGGGCGCGGCGTCGAGCGTCGCGCGGCCGGTGAGGCCGGTCGCGACCGGCGCGCCCGCCAGCTCCAGCGTCGCCGTGTACGTGTGGCTCGCCGGGTCCGCGCCCGGGGACATCTCGACGACGGTGCCCGTGAGCTCGGCGGCGACGCCGTCGATCTTCACGGAGAGCTTCCGTCCGGTCGAGAGGCCCGAGGTGGCGACCGTGCCCGCGGGAACCTGTACGACGAGGCGTCGGCCCGTCGCGGATTCGATCGTGACGAGCGGGCGGCCCGGGGCCGCGAGGTCCCCGGCCTCGACGAGGCGCGCCGCCACGCGGCCTGCGAAGGGAGCCGTCACGCGGGACTCCTTCGCGACGGAGGAGGCGGCTTCCACGGCGCCCTCACCCTGCTGGACGGCGCCCTTCGCCTGCTCGTACTGCATGCGGGCCATGTCGAGCTCGAGGGCGGAGGCCGAGCCGGATGCCGCGAGGGCCTTGTAGCGCTCGTAGTTGCGCTCGGCCAGGGAGAGCGCCGCACGCGCCTGGGCGAGAGCGCCCCCGGCCTGAGCGACCTGTCCGCTCGCGGTCGCGGCATCGATCTCGACGAGGACGTCGCCGGCGGCGACGGACTGCCCGACGCGCGCGGGGACGGCGACGACGTTCGCCATCACGCGCGACGAAACGGCGGCCGAGCGGTCGGCAGTAACGGTGCCGTAGAGAGCGACGCGATCGGGAAGACTTGCCCGCTCGACGATGGCAGTCGCAGCCGCAACCGGAGCGAGATCCTTCTTAGAAGGTGAATGCGGGCCGGAGCAGCCTGCGGAGGCTGCCGAGACAACTCCCGCCGCGAGCAGCCCGCTAACTACTTTCAAAGAAATTCCGAATCCGAATCCCCGTCCGAATCCGAAACCAAACGCTTTTCCGATCTTCACTCCGTTCCTCCGTTCAGAACGCTCTCGGGGCGGCGCCCCGCCTTGACGGCGAGCTTCAGCGCCGCCGTGTGCGCGTCGGCGCGGGCGACGAGCTCGCGCGTCTCCGCCTCGCGGCGGGCCGTGGTGACGTCCAGGAGATCGAGCGTCTTCACGACGCCCGCCCGGTACCTCTCGTTCGTGATGCGCTCGGCCTCGCGGGCCGATTCGAGCGCCTTCTTCGCGGTCTCGTGCCGCGCCTCGGCCGTCTTCGCCTCTTCATAGGCCTGGCGGACCTCGAGGCGCACGCCTTCGGCGAACCGGGCGACGTCCTCGCGGCCCGCGCGCGCGTCCTCGCGCGCCGCGACGGCGGCCGCATGGTCGCTGCCGCCCGCGAACACGTTCCAGGACGCGACCGCCATGATGGAGCCGGACGTGCCCGTCGATCCGAACGGCTTGTCGCCGTAGAGCTCGCCCTTTGCGACGAGCGCGAGCTTCGGCCAGATGGGAGCCTTTTTCACCTTCTCCTCGAGCTCGCCCGCGGCGAGAAGCTTCCGCGCAGAGCCGAGGTCGGAGCGCTCGGCGGCGGTTGCGAGCCAGCCGTCCACGGGTGTCGCGACCGGGCGCGGGTCGGGAAGGGGAGCGAGGGCCCACGAGGAGCTGCCGGCCGCGCCGAGCCGGAACGCGAGGTTCGCGTTCGCGACGCGCACGCGGCCGTCCGCCTCCGTGACGAGGTCGTCCATCTTGGAGAGCTCGACCTCGGCCCTGAGGAGCTCCGAGCGGACGAGCATGCCCTGGGCGGCGTAGTCGCCGGCGAGCTTGACGTGCGCGGCGACCGTGTCGCGCGACTTCTGGAGGAGAGCGGCGTATTCCTCGGCCTGGGCGACCATGACGTACGCCTCGGCGGCCGCGAGGGCCGCGTTGTCGGCCACCCACGTGGACGTGCCCGAGGCCGCGTCGGCCGCGAGCTTCGCCTGGTCGATCCGGCCCGAGAGCTCGCCGCCCGTGAAGAGGGGGAGGACGAGCTCGGCCCGTGTGATGCCCGTGTTCAGGGGCGCCGCATCGTTCGGGTTCGAAGCGACGAACTCCGGGAACGAGAAGACGCCCTGGTTGAGCTTGAGGGCGAAGACCTCGGCCGGGTTGTTCGTGCGCATCCAGAGCGCGGTCAGGTTCAGGGACGGCCACCGGAAGCCCTTCGCCTGCGAGGCGCGGGCCTCGGCGGCGCCCGCGCGGGCCTGGGCGGCGACGACCTCCCGTGCGCCTTCCCGGGCCTTCTGCATGGCGCCGGCGAGCGTGAGGGGCGGAGCGGCCCCGGCCGCCGTCTCGGACCGGGCGAGGGAGGGCGCCAGGAGGGCGGCCGCCAGGAAGACGGCCCGGGCGGCCACGGGGGGCTTGTCATTCATAGAATTCTCTTATATAACTATATAGTGATTGAAGTCAACCGGCAGGATGCCGGCATAAACAAGGAGAACACGATGACCATCAACGACGCCCTCCGCGGACTCGGCGGTTTCTTCACCCTGGCCTCCGTTGCGCTCGGATACTGGGTTCACCCCGGCTTCTTCCTCTTCACGGCCTTCGTGGGGGCGAACCTGCTCCAGAGCGCCTTCACGAAGACCTGCCCGATGGTCCCGATCCTGAAGAAGTTAGGGCTGAAGGAGACGCTTGACCAGCCCCAGGCGTCCTGCTGCGCCGAGAAGGCCGCATGAGATACGACGTGGCCTTCCCGGGCGGCGTCGCCGTGGAGGCGTCCGCCAAGGGGCACACGATCCGGACGGACCAGCCCGAACCTTTCGGCTCGGACTCGGCCCCGGCGCCCTTCGACCTCTTCATCGCGTCGATCGCGACGTGCATGGGCTACTACGCCCTGCGCTTCTGCCAGGAGCGGGGAATCCCGACGGAAGGCCTCGGGCTCTCGGTCGAGACCGTCAAGGATCCCGAGAAGAAGCGTCTCTCGACGATCAGGGCGGTCCTCACGCTCCCGCCGGGCTTCCCGGAGAAGTACGCAGGCGCGATCCAGAGGGCCGTCGACCAGTGCGCCGTCAAGAAACACCTGGTCGAGCCGCCCGCGTTCGAGCTGACGGTGAACTGAAGAACCGGTCAGGCCGGGTCGGCGATGATCGCGGAGAGGCGTTCGACGACCTCCGCGCCGGATTCCTTGTCGTACGGCGCCGCGTAGAACGCGTCGAGGTCCATGGGAGGATGGAGCGTCAGGTGGCATTTCCGGAGGAACTTGCCGGGGAGCTGCTTGTGCAGGAGCAGCTCGCGGAATCCGTCCACGCGCACGGGCACGGCGACCGCCTTCGTGCGGTGGAGGAGCTGGGCGACGCCGGGTCGCAGCGGCGCGCCCTTCTGGGTCGTCCCCGCGGGGAAATGCAGGAGCCAGCCGGTCGCGATCGCTTCCTCGACCTTCGCGATGCCCTCGAAGTCCACGGAGCGCTTCACGTCCTTCCCGCCCTCGCGGAAGCTGCGCCGGAACGTCACGCCGCCGGCCTTCGTGAAGAGCTGGGTCACGAGGTTCTTCTGCATCGTCTCGGTCGCGGCGGAGAAGCGCGTGAACGGGTCCTCGAGAGGCAGGGCGTGCTTCACGTACACGAGGTCGAAGAACGCGAACGCCTCCATGAAGTACGTCTGGTGATTGGACAGGAAGACGACGTTTTTCCGGGGGAGCGTGTCGAGGATCGCGTCGCCGGTCGCTTGGACGCGGTTCAGGAGGCGGAAGTAGGGCAGCGTGAACCCGAACGCCGCGCTCGTGATGATGCCGCGGCGGAGCCAGCGGTCGAAAAACGACAGTTTCAGCGAGGACATGTTTACGCGATTGTAAGGGGAGGCCGGACTCAGGCGCCGGAGGCGATCTCGATCCCCCAGACGACCATGTCCGTCGCCTTCGGGGCGTGCCCGAGCCGGCGCAGCATCGAGGAGATCTGGCCGCGGTGGTAGGTCTGGTGGTTCACGACGTGCCGGACGACGACCCAGAAGGGCGCCGTCTTCTCCTCGCCCTTGAGGTTCTTCCACGTGAAGGGTCCCGCAAGGCGCGCCGTGTCGTACGTCACGAGCAGCTTCGCGTGCTTCTCCTGCGCCGCGAGGAGGACGCGGACGGCGTCGTCGAGCGTGGGCAGGTCGTGGATCGTCGGCAGACGCGTCGCGTCGTTCCCGGCGAAGCGCTCGGCCCACGCGTCCGTCGCGCCCGCGATGTGAACGAACGTGGCCCTGAGCGAGGGCCAGCCGCCGCCCTGTTCCTTCTCGTAGTCGTGCTCCGGAATGGTGCGGAGGGCCTCGACGACGCGCCCGTTCGCCCAGGCGTTGAACGCGTAGAGGGCGGCGAGGTCGTCGGGGGGGAAGCTCATCGCGCGGGGTCCTCCACGATCGTGTTCGTGAGCGTCCCGAGGCCGTCGATCGTGAGGCTCACGACGTCGCCGGGCTTCAGCCACTGGTCGTGCGTGACCTTCGAGCCGTTCAGCTCGAGGAAGCATCCCGTCCCGACCGTGCCCGATCCGATCACCTCGCCGGGCTCGAGCGTGACGCCGTCGGCGGCGCGCTGCACGATCTCGGCGAACGTCCAGTTCATCTGCGAGACGTCGCCGTGCGAAACGGGCACGTGGTTGACCGTGGCCGACATGGCCGCGTAGAGGACGTTGCCCTTGTGCGACGGGCGGAGCCTCGGCGCGAGCTCGTCCTTCGTGACGAGCCACGGGCCGAGGCCCGTCGCGAAGTCCTTCCCCTTGGCGGGTCCGAGGTTCAGCTTCATCTCCTCCATCTGGAGGGCGCGCGCCGAGAAGTCGTTCATGACGCCGTACCCGAAGATCGCGGCGTCGGCCTCTTCGAGCGTCGGGTTCGTGACGCGCTGGCCGATCACGCAGAAGCACTCCAGCTCGAAGTCCAGCCTCTCGAGGCGGCGGCCCCCGACGCGGAGCTCGCCGGGGCCGACGACCGCGAGGGCGTTCGTGAAGTAGAAGACGGGGAAGTCGTCGAACTCCGGGATCATCGGGAGCCCGCGGTTCCTCCGGGCCGTCTCGACGTGCTGGCGGAACGCGTAGCCGTCGCGGATCGAGACGGGCCTCGGCAGCGGGGCGGCGAGCGTGACGGTCGCCTCGGACCAGAACGCCTCGCGCGGCAGCTCGGAAGCCATGGCGACGAGCGACGCCGCCTCGGGGAGCAGCTCGCCGGACCGTTTCACGAGGTCGAGCATCGACACGTTCGCGAAACGCGGATGGGCGCGTGCGAAGTCGAGGATCCTGTCGTCGCCGATCACGGCGCCGAGCCGCGGGTGCCGGCGGAGGACGCCCGACTGGGAGGCTTCGCCCTCGGGAGGCAGGAACGAGACGAGCTTCATCCCGATGAAGTTATACACCCCGCGCTAACATCAGGGGACGGAGGAACGGGCATGCCGCGCGCCGTGGGACGCGACCGCCTCGGGGTCGAGACCGCCGGGCAGGTCCTTCTCGACTGCGACGCTCCGAAGGGCTGGCGCGCCCGCACGCCGGCGACGCCCACCTCCGCCGAGCACCCTGGGACGGCCCTTTCGTGGGAAGGGGAGTTCTTCGAAGTCCTCGAGGTGCGGTCCCGCGGATCGGGCGTCCAGTACGTCCTCGCGCCGTGGGACGACCGCCACGCGATGCGCGTCGTCATGGCCTACAACGAGGATACGGAGGCGGCGCGGGGCCGCGAGCGGACGGACGCAGCGCGCCGTTCGGACCGATACGTTTACCTCCTCCTGGGCGCGCCTCTCATCGGCAGCCTCCCGGGGCACGTCCAGGAGTTCTTCGAAAGGGAATACAACGTCCCCGCGCGACGCCTGAGCCTCGCTTCTGCCCTCCCGCTCTGGATCGTCGGGTGGCTCGCTCTCGTTCTTCTCCTCGCCTCCGCCGTCGGTGGCGCCGGCGCGCCGCCGCTGCCGGTTCTCGTCTTCGGCGTGTATCTCCTCGCCGAATCCACGGCCCGTCTCGCCGTGTGCCTGCTGCAGGGACGCGCCATCGGGACTTTCGTCGGCACGCTCGCGTGGGAGGTCTGGAGGCGCCTGAAAACCGCTTTCGGAGGAACTCCGTTGCCCGCCGAGCGGTCGATATGGGACGTCGAGTCCGACGCGACGCAGGACGTCCTCGACCGTTACCACGTCCTCGAGCCGTTCGCGGGGCTCCTGCCCGTGGACGACCAGGTCCGCCTCGCGGAACGATTCGACTTCGACGCACTCCGCTGGGGCCGCGTCGAGGCGATCTTCCTGATCGTGATGTTCGGGCCGCTCGCGCTCTCGTCGGTGCTGGGCGCGCTTGCGGTGTTCGAGGCCGCGGACGTTCCGAGGATCGCGATCTTCGGCGGGATCACCCTCGAGCAGGTCCTGAGGCTGCGCAGGCTCGCGGCGGGCCGGCTCGCCCCGAGCGTGCTCGGCGTCCTCGTCCGCCCGTTCGCCCGGAAGCTCCTCGCCTGAGTCAGCCGGCCCGCTTCTCGGCGCGCACGACGCGGAGCGGAGGGAAGACGTCGAGGACGTGCGGCCCCGTCTGCGTCACGGCGAGCCCGGCCGCCGTGAAGGACCGCGCGTAGTCGGCGGTCCGGATGAAGTCCGAGACGAGCGCGACGCCGCCCTTCTTCAGGACCCGCGCGATCTCGTGGCACGCGTCCGCGCGTCCGCCCGCATCGGGGATGTTGTGGAGGCAGACGTTCGAGAGGACGACGTCGAAAGACCCGTCGGGGAACGGCAGCGCGCGGGCGTCCGCGTGCCGGACCTCGACGCGCTCGGCGACTCCCTCGGCCTCCGCGTTTGCGAGAAACGCGTCGGCGGTGTTGCCCGTGAGGTCCTTCGGGCTCCAGACGTCGATCCCGACGGCGGTCCCGGTCGTGAGCCTCTTCGCGGCGCCGAGGGCGAGGAGGCCGCGTCCCGTCCCGACGTCGAGGACGTTCTCCGCGCCGGTCCAGGCGACCATTGCCAGCATCCGTTCGCGGTGCCGGAACTTCCCCCACTCCGCGTACAGGATCATGAGCGCGCCAGCGAGGCAGCAGGTGACGCCGACGGAGACGAGCATCCCGCGCGCGTTCACGCCCGCGAGCGGCCACGGAAGGAGGGCCCCGCCCAGGAGGGCGAGGCCTCCGATCACGAAGAGGTTCCGGACGACGCCGGGGGCGTCGGTGCCGTAGTCCAGCCTTCGCACACCGGAATGCTAACCGGAAGGGCGGCCGGTCACTTTTTCGGAAGCGGTAGAGGGCCCTTCGGCGCGGGCGCCGGCGTGGGAGGAACCGCGATCGTGAGGCGAATCGAGGCCGCGCCGCTCGGGGGCTCGACACAACGGAGCTTCTCGAACGTAAAACTCTGGCGGTCGATCGTCGCGGCTCCGAGGAGCACGGGCTTGAGGCGCACCTTCAGCTCGGCGTCGCTCGCCGAGAGCACGGAGACGTCCGTGAAGCGGCCCTGGCCCGCGAACGGGGTCTTGGGCCGGACGTCCAGAAGGGTCTTGCCCTTGAGGACGAGCGTGTAGAGGTTGCCGGGCACGAGCTCGAAGGCCGGACTGGAGCCCTGTGCCTGCGCCGAAGGCGTGACCCCGGGCGCCGGCTCTACGGCGAATGAATCGATCTGGGGCGGGTCGAGGACCCGGGCCTTCACCCGGTCGAATCCCGAGACCTCCACGGGGTAGTGAAGGCGGACTTCGCCGTCGCCGAGCGCCGCGTCGGCATCAGTCTTCAGCTCGACGTCGATGGACGACCCGAGCCCGTGCACCCGTTGCACGAACCTCGCGTGGACGCCCGGGAGAGAACTGAGCTCAACCTCGCTCGCGGTATCTACCGCGAACCCGGAGACCCTGAGGATGACCGTCCGGCCCCGGAAGAGGGGATAGGTCTCGCCCTTGTTGAAGCCGGCTCCGGCGCACGTCGTCGTCGACCCGAAGAAGTCCACGGTGGCCGCGGTTGGGCCCGCGGCGGCCAGGAAGACGAGCGCGGACAGGGGGACGAGGCTGGGTCTGGCGGCGTATCTCATCGGTCCCCTCACGGCAGCTTCAGGTTGGGCGGGCCCTCGAGGACGAGCTTCTTGAGGGTGATCCGGTAGGCCTGCGGGTCGATCGTCGGCCCGTGCGTCCCGCTGCTGTCCGTGAGCACGGTCGCCATCGAGACGCACTGCATTCCGAGATAGAACGGCCTGATCATCGTCACCGGCCCAAGGAGGTTGGACTTGAACGACACGCCGTCCACGACGATCTCTCGGTCCCCGAACGCCATGTGATCGGACACGGGCAAGCCGGCCTCCGGCCTGATGGTGGTGACGCCCCTCCCGAACGAGTACTTGACGAGGTCCCCCCCCGTCATCGTGCCCTCGAGGCCGCAGCGGTTACCCACGTGCTTCGAGTCCCACTGGATTTCCGTCAGCGTGACGCCTTCCGGAAGGAACCACTCCTTCGTCTGGTATCCGCACGAGACGTCGAGAGGCCCGCCGCGGATGACGACCGAGAAGTCGCTGCCGTCGTCGTCGATCCCGACCCTGGCTCCGTTCGGGAGCGTCCCCTCGCAGATGCTTCCGAGGCCGGAATGGACGCGCGCCGGTTTGAGCACGGACTTGAGCTGGGCCGTGCTGGAGAACGTGTACGTCACGGGGGTCGCGACGGTCAGGTTCCCCTCGAGCGTCACGCGCGTCATCGACGATCCGTCCGCCGCGAGCGGATGGAAGCGGATCTCGAGGCGGCAGGTTCCCGGCCGTTCGAACCAGCCCACGACGGCGAAGTCCAGCGAAAGGTCCTCGGTCCGGTTCGACGTCCCGAACGAGATTCCCGGCTGCTTGTGGAACGAGCACGTCCCGCCGAACGTCACGGCGTTTGCGTCGAGCCTGGCGCCCGGGAACTCCCGGACCTTCACGCGGACGGCCTTATTCATGAAGGGATACGCGGTCCCGTTGACGCTCAGCTCAGCAAGGGCGGGCGTCGGCTGGTCGAGCTTGTAGTTCGTCTCAAGCGTCTTCGCCTGCGTGCCGCGGTGAGCCACCACGAAGATCCCGGAGACGCCGAGCACGTCGGCCGGGACGTCGAGCTCGATGCGCGTCGACGTGCTCGAGGAGACGCGGACGGGCAGCCGGTACTTCGAGGGGCCGACCGCGGCCTCGAAGTCGGCAGGCCGGAAGCCCGTGCCCGTGATCACGATCTTGCCCCCCGCCACGGCGCGGCCCCGCGGCTGCCAGTCCGTCACGTCGGGCGGCGGGGGGAGGAGCGACTGCAGGGCCTCGGTCGGGAGCGTCGGGCGGGGCGTCGCTGCCTTGACGGGCGGTTTCTGGATCGGCACCTGGCCGGCAGCGGGGAGAACGGCGAGGGCCGAGACGAGCGCGAGGGATCGGAGGTGTTTCATGAGTTGACTCCCGTATTCACTTGAACGCGTCGCGCCAGCTCTTGCCTGCGGGGCCGATTACCTTGACGCTCGAGAGCCGCGCCTTGAAGACGTGGCTGTTTTTCGGCAGGTCGTTTCCGTTCGGCTTGCAGAGGGCTTCGAACTTCACGGCGAAGACGGCCGACTCGTCGTTGAAGAACGTCACCGTGCTCCCGCTCGAGACCTGTGTGGCGAACTTGTTGACCGCGGCGCAGAGGGAGTCCTCCGTGAAGTCCCAATCAACCGACTTGACGGCCCAGTCGTCGCGGACGAGGAGCGCCGGGGAGGTCTCGAACCGGCAGGCTTCGTCGAGAGCGCCATTGCGGAGCTGGAACGTGAGGTCGCCGCCCTCCTTCACGACGCCGGTCGAGAACGTCCCGGCCGTGCCGACGGAGAGGAGCTGGCACGGGAGGCCGCCCTTGCTCGCGGTGGCCGAGAGCTTCTTCCCGGAGGGCGTCGTGAACTCGAGGAGGTCCCACGTGTCGGAAACCGTGTACGTCTCGAGGGAGGGGACGAGCACGTTCGGAAGGGACAGTGCCGGCCCACGGGACCCGTAGGGTTGGATCTCCATCGGGCAGTTCTTTCCCGAAGCGTCGGCGAAGAAACTGAAGTCGTACTTCAGGCGGTACGGGCTTCCGCCGGGTTCGCTCTTGGGAGCCAGCCCCCCGGCCCGGCAGCCAGGGGACCAGAGAGAGGGCCGGAAGAAGGTCTCCGCCGTGGCGTCGAAGTCCTCGAGCTCGACCTCGATCTTCGTGTCCTTTCCGCGTGTGAAGGACAGGTTGATGTGCGGTCCGTCCGTGATTTTGAAGGACGCGACGCGCGGCTTCTTGAGGACCTTGAACGATGGCGTGAGCGTCTTCTTCGGTCCGTTGACGCCGTACCAGACGACGAGCGGCGCGCCCGGCGAGCTGAACGTGTCGGGGACGCGCACGTGGATGAACGTGTCGCACGAGGCCGTCGCACAGTTGCCGTGCGCGATGATCGGGAGGTCGACCTGGCCGAGCCGGGCGTGGAATTCGCTGGAAACGAGATCGCCCGTGAAGACGATCTTGTCCCCCTGCACGACGTACTCCTTCGGGCTCCAGTTCGAGACGGTGGGCTCCCCGCGCATCGTGATCTGCGGCGGGCGGTCTGCCGGACCCACGATTGCGGGACGCGGCGTCGGCGTCGCCGTCGGCAGGGGCGGCACCTTCGGCGCAGCGGGCGTCGGGATCTTCGGCGTCGGAATCTGTGCGGAGGCGGCGCCCGCCGTGAGGAGCAGAGCGAGGGCGGCCCGGGCGATCGCGTCACGTGTTCTCATGCGAATTTCTCCTCGTCGAATCTCGATTCGAACCCGCGCCTCACTTCCGCGGCGCGATCGGCGACAAAGGCGTGGCCCGCGGAGTGGGCGTCGGCGTCGGAAGCGCCGGCCGGACCCCGGTCGGCGGAGCGATCGGGCCGAACGGAGGCTTCGTCGGCGTGGGGCTCGGCGCCGGGGTTCGCGTCTGCGTCGCCGTCGGAGTGGGCGTCGGTGTGCGCGGCGGATCGAAGACCGTGAAGGCGATGGAGAATTCGGGCATCAGGTTGAAGCAGAAGCCTGGCGCGATGAAGTGCCGGCTTCCGACGTCGCGATCTCCCGCGGTCGACGTGAACGAGACGCGCAGCTCGTCGGGAAGCTGGAGGACGATCTTCGCGTTGCTCAGGCTGGATCTGAAGAACGCGCGGTCGTCGATGCGGACTTCCTGCAGGTTCGTCCCCTTGAGGACGACGACGTGCGGGTCGAGCGACGTGACGCGCGTCGCTCCGCCGGACTTCGACACGCCTCCTTCGGACGCGAAGGAGATCGACGTCACGGAGGGCCCGGCCTGCAGGCTCGCGTTGAAGACGTCGGTGCCGCCGCCGAAGTAGTGGAGCGTGACGGTGCCCTCGGCCGCGTTTCCGACTGCCGGAGGGGCAAACCGCAGCACGATGTTCGACCCGAGCCCGTTTTTGCGCGACACGACCGTCACCGGCGTGCCCGGGAGCGTTGTCGTGACGGACGTCGCGAGGTCGACGCCGAAGCCCGTCACCGTGACGTCGTTGTGGGCTGCGCGTGTCAGGAGCGGGGCCTTGTCGGCCCAGACCGTGCAGGTCTCGACCTGGTCGATCGAGGCGCCCGCCGATCCGGCCGTGAGGGCGATTCCGAGCAGGAGAGCGGGTCTCGAGCGTCTCGTCAAATACCCTCCGGCGGTCATCGCTTCGACCCGATCTCGACGGTCCACGCCGACTCGGTCCAGGGCGGGACGCCGCCGAGGTCCCAGCAGCCCGGGCAGGCCTGCTCGGTGAAGACGCGGCGGCGGCGCCCGTCCGTTCGCGGCGTCTCGAACGAGACGGACTGGCCCGGGAGGATGAAGGGCACCTTCTTCGTGTCGACACTCGAGGCGTTGGCCTTGAGGACCGCGTCGAACGCGCCGACGATCACGCCGGGCTTGGCCGTAAGCGTCCACCGGATCCTCGGAGCGTCCACGACCGCCTCGCTTCGGGGCTTCGCGGCCGGCAGCGACGCGCACCAGACGGACGGGAGCGACGTCCTGAGCCCGGCACCGCACGTGGCGTTCTGCGCTTCGAGTTGGCCTTCGATCTTCGCCGTCCACCCGTCGTTTCCGCCGGTCTCGACGTCGAGGCCCGCGTCCGGGGGACCTTTCACGGGACAGCCGTCGACGGGCCAGAAGAAGGCCTCGGGCCCGAGGCGCCCGCTCTTCGGTCCGTTGCCGACGTACGCGAACGACCCGTCCCGGGTCTTCGTCAGGCCCTGGAAAGCGCCGCGAGGATTCGTCACGATCTCGAGCTCCGCAATCCCGCGTCCGACCACGTCGAGGTCGAAGGTGGTGTTTGGGGAAAGCGCCACGGTCGTCAGGCTTGCAGCAGCCGGGATCGCGAGCCGGATGCGGTCGATTTGCGGTCGCGCCGCGAGGCGCACGAAGAGTTCGCCGAGCGTCGCCGACCCCTGTACGATCCGGACGATGGCCGGGGGCGACGATCGCCGCGGCGGATCACCGCGCCGGTAGAGCAAGCGGATCTTCATCGCCTTCGCGGACGACTCCAGGACGGCGCCCTCGACGCCGTCGGGCGTCACGACCCGCGGTCCCGGGGCCGCCTGCTTGGGGGAGGACCCGCCTCCGGTCGCGCCTTCGAGCCCGCTGCCCGCGATCTCGAGGTCGAGTGGCTCGCCGAAGATCAGCGTCACCGGGTCCGTCGGTCCAGCCGTCAGCATGGCCCTGCAGGTCCCCGGGTAGGAGTACTTGATGGACTGCACGGTTCCCGCCGCGGGCATGCCGGCCGCGGCCGACAGGAGGAGGGCGGAAACGGCGAAGGCGGGTCTGCGGGCGCTGTTCCTCAAGGCTTCTCTCCTTTTCTACTTCCTTCGAAACGCAGCTCGGCGGCGCCGCTCGACGCGAGGTCCTGCCCCTCGGCGCCCTGCGCCGTCACGCTCCACTTGAGGACCGCGCCGCCCGCCTTGCCCGCGAGCCACGTCGGAGCCGCGTAGGAGGTGGACGGCGCCGCGACGTACGCCTCGTGGAGGAGCACTCCGTCGCCGCCCAGGATCTCGAGCCGGTAGAACACGGTCGAGCCGACGGGCGCCCACCGGAACGTGAGGGACGCGCCCGGCTCGGCGACTGTGCGGTTCGCGGGGGAGAGGAGCGCGAGGCCGCCGCTGGCGCCCGGGAAGAGCCCGGCGGGCTGGCTCCCGACGTAGTAGCGGAGCGCCGGCATCGGGAAGCCCGCGACCGCGCCGCCGAGGACGACGCCGGCGCCCGCGCCCGCGAGCGCGAGACTCGACTCCGAGTCGCGGTCGTCGGCGGCCTCGATCCTGAGGAGGATGTCGTGGAAGCCCTCGAGCTCGGTCGGAATGCGCTTCGGGTCGGGCCCCGGAAGGACCGTGCGGCCCGTGGGCGGAAGGTAGACGTTGAAGCGCTCGAGCTCACGGTAGCGCTTCTGGTTCGGCCGCTGGTCGGGCGGCAGCGTCGCCTCCGTGAGGAGGTCGGTCGTCGAGGGGGGCTCGTCGTACGGGAGCACGACCTCCCAGCGCCCCTTGAGGCGGCCCGTGCCCGTGTAGGAGATCTGCGCCGAGAGGGTGGGGGCGACGTCGCCGACCTTCACCGAGAGAATCGGCTTGTCGATCGCGAAGGCGACCTTCACGTCGACGAGGGAGAACGGCGAGCGCGCGCCGCCGCCCGCGGGGCGGCACGTGATCGTGACGTACTCGTCGCGCCCGCCGACCGTGCTCGTGAAGCGGCGGACGTAAAAGAACGGCGAGAGGGCTCCGCGCTCGGCCGCCTGGTAGGCGCGGCGGGCGACCGTGGCCGGGATCGTCATGACGTCCGTGAACGTGCCGCCCTGCAGGGTCGAGCGGTCGTACCGCGCGGGGAGGCTGCCGTAGATCGTTTTCGGGTCGCACTTCTGGCCGATGTCCGGCGCGGCGGAGATCAGCTCGCCGCACCACGTCCCCTCGGCGGGCGTCTGGTTCACGAGGCCTCCGAACGTGATGTACACGGACATCGGCCCCTGGCTGTTGACGTTGACGCCCGTGGGGTCGCGGCGGATCTCGGCCGCCGCGGGGCGCGCGAGCGCGGCGAGAAGAAGGACGGAGACGGCCGGGCGCGCTTTCACGAAGGCCTCCTAGAAGATGCTCAGGCTGACGCCGGAGCTCACGACCCAGGTCTTGCGGTACGTGTCGATGCCCTGGACGAGGTCGCGCGAGCGCGTGGTCGCCCAGCCGTATCGCAGCGAGAGCTGACCCGAGAACCCGTGCGTCCCTTTTCGCGGTGGCTCGAAGCGCCAGCCCGCCTCGACGTTCACGTTCCAGTTCAGGCTGTCGCGCGTCGACGCGTCGTCGGCCGTCTCCGTGCGGGACCCGGTGCCGGCGAGCGTCCCGTTCCGGAAGGGCCTGATCCCGAGCGTCGCCGAGGCGCGCCGCGTGCGGTCCACGGTGCCCGTCTCCTTCGCCTCGGAGCGCTCCCAGGCGTACTCGGCCGCGGCGTCGAGCCACGCGGCCACCGGAACGGCGGCGTTCGCCGACTGCGCCACGTTGAGCGCGTCCGCGCGCTCGCGGCCCGGCTGGCGATTGTCGACGAGCGAGTAGTTCACCCTGTAGCCCCAGCGCACCGAGCCCGCCTGCCAGTCGACGCCGCCCGTGTGGTTGGTCGAGAGCTGGTCGGGGACCTGCGTCTCGTTGAAGCCGCCGCCTTCGGGCAGGCTCGTCCCGAACTGGTGCGTCTCGTTCAGCCCGTAGGTGAGCTGCGGAAGCCACCATGCGGGCGCCGCGCCGCCGAGGAGGGGCCCGAGGGGCACCGTGGCCGCGAGCGTCGGCCGCCGTGTCTTCGTCTTGAGGATGTTCGGCAGGTTCGCGATGTTGTCCTCGGACCACCCGTAGGCCGCCTGCACGGAAACCGGCCCCGCCGTGAGGGCGAGCTCGGCGGCGTCCTGCTCGAGATCGGCCTGGGTCGAGACGGCGACGCTCCGGTACTGCGGGTCCACGCGCTCGTGCCGGAACGTGACCGTCGCGCTGAACGGGCCGGCGCCCTTCACGACGTCGAGAGCCGCGACCGTATACGAAGCCGAGCGCGTCGTCGCCGCGATCGGCACGACGTTTTCTCCCTGCTCGAGTGTCGGGTCCGGCGGGCTTTCGAAGCGGCTCCGCGAGAAGCCGCCTTCGAGGCGCAGCCGGCCGCCGAAGAGATTCAGGAGCGCGCGGAGGCCGACGCCCCGGCTCTTCTCGGCGTCGCTCACGAAACCCCGGTTGACGGAATTCTGGGGCTGGAGCGACCCGTCCACGCCGGTGCCCTCCACGCGCACCGTACCGGGGGCGGAGGGCACGAACTCGATGCCGACGCGACCCGCGAACACCTGGTGCTCGCGCGTATCGAGGCCGAAGAAGTTGTCCCAGCCGACGATTTGCGTGCCGTTCGCGGCCGCGACCATGACGTCGACGACGCCGCCGAGGGCGAGCGTCCCCTTCCCGCCTCGGCTCGAGAAGCCGTTCACGAGGTGACGGTTCTCGCCGAACGAGACGCCGCCCCACTCCATCGCGGCCGGTCCGGCCTGGACCTTGACGCCGTAGCTCGCGAGGTCGACATACGGGGCGTCGTTTCCGAGCTGGGGGTACCGCAACGCGTCTTCGCGGCGGGCCGCGAGCGCCAGTCCCATCTGGGCTCCGAGGCCGAAGGAGCCCCGGCCGAGGTCCGCCGTGACGTTTGCCTGCCCCGTGAGGTCCTGGAACGTGTGCCGATCGGGCGCCGCCGAGTCGGGGAAGTGGCCCTCTCCGAGCTGGCCCTTGAGCGTCAGGTCGAGCTTCGGGGCGATGCTGGCGCGTTCGAGCCCGCCCGGGAGGAGCACCTTGATGCTCACCCGGGCAACCTCCTTCCATTCGCCGTCGGGCGGGACGAGGAAGACCGTGATCTCCTGCGGCCCCGGGGGAAGCGGGCGGACCTGCGCGCGGTAGCGGAGGCCCCGGTCCGTCGGCTCGAAGAGGTCCGTCACGTCCGTCCGGCCGATCTGGACGGCGAGACGCCCCTCGGACGCGGGAATCGGCCGGCTCGGCACGACCTCGATCGGGAACCGCCGCGGCACGGGGTCGACCCCTCCGGTTTCGAGGCGCACGGTCAGGTCTTCGCCGAGCGCGGGCGCCGCTCCCCCGAGAAGGACGGACAGAACGAGACGGCCGAACGTGTTCACGGTGAGTCCTCGTCTCATGGCTTTCTTGCACCGGAACGCGCAGGACGGCGCCCGGAGGGGTCACGCCGGGTCCAGAATCCGGGAATGCCAAACCGCCTCGCCGGCGAATCCTCGCCCTACCTCCTCCAGCACGCGCACAACCCGGTGGACTGGTACCCGTGGGGCGACGAGGCCTTCGCGCGGGCCCGGCGCGAGGGCAAGCCCGTCTTCCTCTCGATCGGCTACTCCTCCTGCCACTGGTGCCACGTCATGGAGCGGGAGTCGTTCGAGAACGCGGCCGTCGCGGACCTCCTGAACGAGCACTTCGTGTCGGTCAAGGTCGACCGCGAGGAGCGCCCCGACGTGGACGACGTCTACATGACGGCCGTGCAGCTCACCACCGGGCGCGGCGGCTGGCCGCTCTCGGCGTTCCTCCTGCCGGACGGCAAGCCGTTCTTCGCGGGGACGTACTATCCGCCCGAGGACCGGCACGGACGCGCCGGGTTCAAGACGCTCCTCCTCCGGGTCGCGCAGGCCTGGGGCAACGACCGCGCGGCCCTCGAGGACTCGGCCCGGCAGATCGCGGAGGAGGTCGGGCGCGCGGCGGACCCGGCCGGCCGCGTCGGCACCGCGGCCCTCTCGCGCGACGCGCTGCTCCTGCCGGGCGCGGCGCTCGCGCGCGCCTTCGACCCGCGTCACGGAGGCTTCGGCGGCGCGCCGAAGTTCCCGCCGCACCTCGCGCTGGAGTGGCTCCTCGCGCGCGGCGCCGCGGGCGACGCCGCCGCGCTCGCGCATGCCGTCGGCACGCTCGACGGCATGGCGCTCGGGGGCATCCGCGACCACCTCGGCGGCGGCTTCCACCGGTATTCGACGGACGCCGAGTGGCTCCTCCCGCACTTCGAGAAGATGCTGACGGACAACGCCCAGCTCCTCGGCGTCTACGCGGTGGCGTTTGCCGTGACGGACGACCCGCTCTACGCGCAGGTCGCGCGCGAGACGGGCGACTACCTCCTTCGCGAGATGCGCGGCACCGAGGGCGGCTTCTACGCCGCGACGGACGCGGATTCGGAGGGGGAAGAAGGGAAGTATTTCTGCTGGGATCCGAGCCAGATTCGCGACGTCCTCGGCAGGGGAGACGACGCTGAATATTTCTTAGAATGGTATTCGGTCAAAGAGGGAGGCAATTTCCTCGAAGAATCGACGGGGCGCGGCACGGGCGCTTCGGTCCTTCACCTTTCTAAGAAAATCCCCTCTTCCTCCGAATCCCGTCTTGCTCCCCTGCGCGCGGCGCTCCTCGCCGCGCGCAGCAAGAGAATTCCTCCCGCCCTCGACGACAAGCGCGTTGCCGGGTGGAACGCGCTCGCGGTGTCCGGCTTCGCCGTCGCGGCGCGCGCGCTCGGGGAGCCGCGCTATCTCGAGGCCGCGCGCGTCGGCGCGCGCTTCCTCCTGAGCCTGTCGCGCCTCCCGGACGGCGTCCTCGCGCGGACGTGGAAGGACGGAGAGGCGAAGATCCCGGCGTTTCTCGAGGACGAGGCGTTCCTCGCGCTCGCCCTCCTCGACCTCGCGGACGCCGAAGGCCCTGGCGCCGCCGGGCTCTGGCACGGTGAGGCGGAGGCGGCCGTGGAGTCGCTCCGCACGCGCTTCCGCCGCGGGGATGCTCCGGGCTTCACGTTCTCGGGGACGGGAAACGAGACGCTGCTCTCGAACGGCCGCGACCTCTTCGACAAGGCCGTCCCGTCGGCCTCCGGCGCCGCGGCGCGCGCGCTCGCGCGCCTCGCGCTCGTGACGGGCGACCATGCGCTGGCGCGCGAGGCGAGGGACGCCGTTGACGAGGTGGGCGGACTCATGGCGCGTTCGCCGCACGGCATGGAGTCGTGGTTCTTCGCCCTGGAGCTCCTGCTCGAATTCGAGGACCGGTACGGGAAAGAGAAAGAAAGAGAGAAAGAGAAAGAGATTCCTTCGAGTGTAAAGAGAAGAGGGGCCGAGGCGATCGCTTCGCCCGTGCGCGTCGAGGGGGTGGCCGTCGAGCCGCGCGTGCCGCGCGGCGAGAGGGGAGCGTTGCGGCTCCGCATCTCGATCGCCCCCGGCTGGCACCTGCAGGGCCCCGACGGGTTACGCGTGGAGGCCTCGGCTGGCGCCGGGGAATTCACCTTCGACGAAATCCTCTTGCCGCCACCCTCGCGCATCGATGACCCGATCGGCGACGTGCTCACCGGCTGGCACGGGACCTTCGAAGCAAATATCTCTTTCCTGGTCTCCCGAAAGGCGAAGAAAGGGAAGCAGGAGATTGCGGTGCGCGTCGCGCACCGCGCGTGCGGCGAGGGCGCGTGCCGCCCGGACGCGGTGCTTTCGCTCTCCGTCCCGGTCGAGATCGTCTGACCGCGGCCGGGCGTCAGTGCCCGGCGACCTTCTTCTTCACGTAGCGGACGCCCGCGCCGATCACGGGCACGTGCTCGTAGACGAAGGCGCCCATGTCGAAGTAGTCGCGGTGGTACACGGCCTTGCCGTTCTTGAACCGGAAGTGAGAGACGCCGGGCACCGCGATCTCCTTGCCGCCCGCGATCGCCTTGTGGCGCATGTGCATGACCCAGGGCGCGAAGACCTCGTCGCCCTGCCCGACTTCCGTGTCGAAGTCGAACCGGATCGAGATGAGGTTCTCGTACATCTTCGCGTAGTACGCCCGGATCCCGGGGACGCCCCGGATCTCCGAGACCGGGTCGCGGAAGAGGACGTCCGGCGCATAGAAGTCGTCGAGCAGATGCATCGAGTGCTTGTTGAACCCGTTGAAGAACGCGGGGATGGACGGGTGCGATTTCGGCACGGCAGCCTCCTCGGGGCGCGCGGGCGCGGCGCCGGCCATGAGCGCGAGGAACACGATGGTGACGGCCGGTCGTTCGAACACACGGCACCCCTTTCCGGCGGGCGCAGGGCGGCCGCCACGTCCTCTCTACGACGGGGAGACCGCGGGGGATCTCAGCGAACGCCGGCGAAGTACGCGGCCGCGCCGTTCCTGAGGAGCGCCGTCACGTTGTGGAGCACGATGCGGTGGCCCTTGGCCATCAGCTCCTTCGCGCGGGCGCCGGTCTGCGCCGTCGTCCCGACGAGGAGCCCGGCGCCGAGGATCGTCTTCGTGATCCGGTCCACGGCCTCTTCCACCTCGGGCCGGGCCGGGCCGCCGGGATAGCCCATCGCCATCGCGAGGTCGCGCGGGCCGATGATGAAGCCGTCCACGCCCGGCACCCGGACAAGGTCGTCGAGAGCCGCGACCGCCTCGAGCGTCTCGATCTGCGGGAGGACGAGCGTCTCGTCGTTCACGCGCTCGACGTAGTCCTCGATCTTCTCGGGCCCGAGCGTGAACCGGTTCGCGCGCACCGGCGCGATGCCGCGCATGCCCTTCGGGGGGTACTTCACCGCCTCGACGAGGCGCCTCGCGTCGTCGGGGTGGCGCACGCCGGGCAGCATGATGCCCATCGCCCCGGCGTCGAGGTACTGGAGGATGAGCTTCGGGTCGAGGCCGCGGGGCCGGACGAGAAGCGTCATCCCCGCGACCTCGCACGCGCGCGCCACGTCCTCGGCCTCGCGCGGCCCGGCCGCGCCGTGCTCGGTGTCGAGGAGGTAGAGGGAGAAGCCGAGGAGCCCGAGCGTCTCGAGCGTCGAGGCTTCGACGTTGGGAGAGAGGAGGCCGTGGACGACCTCGCCGGCCTTCAGCCGGGACTTGAGCGACTTCGGCATGGGTTCCCTCGCGCGGATCGTACCCCCCGAAACGGGACGCCGCCGGGCTTCACGGCCGCGGCGGCGTCGGGATTCGGGGACGACCGGGAAGCGCCCGGTCCAGCGCTCAGCGTTTCTCGAAGGGCACGATGTGACGCTCGCCGGAGCCGAGGTAGATCTGGCGCGGGCGGGCGATCTTCTGGTCGTTGTCGGCCATCATCTCGTTCCACTGGGCGAGCCAGCCCGACATGCGCGGGATCGCGAAGAGGACCGGGAACATGTCGACGGGGAACTTCATGGCCTGGTAGATGAGGCCCGAGTAGAAGTCGACGTTCGGGTAGAGCTTCCGCTTGACGAAGTACTCGTCCTCGAGGGCGATCCGCTCGAGCTCGAGCGCGATGTCGAGGAGCGGGTTCTTGCCCGTGACCTCGAAGACCTGCTCGGCCATGTTCTTGATGACCTTGGCGCGCGGGTCGTAGTTCTTGTAGACGCGGTGGCCGAAGCCCATGAGCTTCGTCTCGCCGCCGGACTCCTTGACCGACTTGATGAACTCCGGGATCTTCGACTTCGAGCCGATCTCGAACAGCATCCGGAGGACGGCCTCGTTGGCGCCGCCGTGGAGCGGGCCGTAGAGGGCGCCGATCGCGCCGGCCGCCGAGACGTACGGGTCGGCCTCGGAGGAGCCGATCGCCCGCATCGCGTTCGTCGAGCAGTTCTGCTCGTGGTCCGCGTGGAGGATGAAGAGGATCTCGAGCGCCTTCACGAGCGTCGGGTTCGCGACGTACTTCGGCTCGACCGCGCGGTACATCATCTGGAGGAAGTTCGCGCAGTAGGAGAGCTCGTTGTCCGGGTACGAGAACGGCCAGCCGATCGAGTGGCGGTACGCGAACGCGGCGAGCGTCGGGATCTTCGCGATGAGGCGGATGATCTGCTGCCGGCGGGTCTCGGGCTCGCGGACTTCCTTGGCCTCGGGGTAGAACGTCGAGAGCGCGGCGACCGTCGACGCGAGCATCCCCATCGGGTGCGCGTCGTAGCGGAAGCCCTTCATGAGGGTCTTGATGTTCTCGTGGACCATCGTGTGGAACGTGATGTCGTTCGTCCACGACTCGTACTGTGCCTTCGTCGGGAGCTCGCCGTTCACGACGAGGTACGCCGTCTCGAGGTACGTCGTCTTCTCCGCGAGCTCGGCGATCGGGTAGCCGCGGTAGTTCAGGATGCCCTTGTCCCCGTCGATGAACGTGATCGTGCTCTTGCACGACGCCGTGTTCAGGAACGCCGGGTCGTAGGTCATGAGGCCGAAGTCGGTGGGCTGTTCCTTGATCTGGCGCAGGTCGATCGCGCGGATCGTCCCGTCCTTGATCGGAAGGTCGTACGCCTTTCCGGTCCGGTTGTCGGTGATCGTCAGGGAATCACGCATCTTCGCGGAACCCTCCTGCGCCTTCGCTTCGGGCGCGGCCGTCGTCGCCATATTCATTTCCTCCTCTGGGCCCGGCTGGGCCTCCGGGTCGTGGCAGAAGAATGGGGACGCGCGAACAGCCCGGAAATGATGAGGATGCGCTAGTTCTCCGACGTTTGTGACGAAATTCACAAGCGCGGGCCCGCCGCGGGCCGGGGGCCGGGTCTCAGGCGCCCAGGAGCTTTCGCGTCAGGACGAGCTGGCCCACGTGGTAACCCGTGTGGTCGACCGCGAGGAGCACCGAGCGCAGGATGGTTTTTCCGGGGTAGCCGGGGATCTCGGCGAGCAGATCGGGGGTCGTCTCGACGAACTGCTGGAACGCCCTGCGGTCGGCGGCGAAGGCCTCGAGGCTGGCTTTCCAGGCCCGGGCGGAGGGCGGAGCGGGGGTGGCGGGCCAGTACGAGTCGGGGAAGACGCCTTCCTCGTAGTCCGGGTCGCGGCAGAAATCGAGGAGATCCCGCTGGGCGAGGCGGGTGTGCTCGAGGAGCTCCCACGGAGAGTGGGCGAGGCCCCTCGGCCGTTTCCCACGCAGTGCGGCGGGCAGGCCTTTCACGGCCTTTTCTAGGGCGAGATGGGCCTCGCCCCACTCGAGCGCGCGGACGAGGTGACGGCGGAGGGCGTCTTCCGGGACGGCCATGCCGTGAACGGTATCAGCCGGAGACGCCGTCGTAGCCGAGGTAGGCCTCGAGGACGTTCACCTCGTGCTCGAGGTCCGCGATCCGCTCCTCCATGACGTGCCGCAGGGAGACGACTCCGACGACCTTCTTCTTCTCGTCGACGATCGGGAGGTGGCGGATGTGGTTCGCCGCCATCTTTTCGGCGGCGACGGCCTCGTCGCCGGGGGCCGGGATCGAGAGGACGTCCGGCGTCATGACGGCCGAGATCGGGGTCTTGGCCGGGTCGCGCCGCGCGAGGACGATCTTGTCGAGGACGTCGCGCTCGGAAAAGATGCCCGTCATCTTCTTGCCCTTCATGACGACGACGGCGCCGATGCGCTCCCGAACCATCGTCTTGACGGCCTCGAGGACCGTGGAGGTCTCTTGAACGGTGATCGCCGGGCGGGAACTCTTCCGAAGCAGGTTCGCCATGGCGGACTCCTTTCGCAGGCGGGCGCCTGGGAACAATCTGGGAGCCGCCGGCGGAGCCGGCCTTGATGCAAGTGGACTAGGGAACGGGCGTCATCGCGAGTAGGCGGGGCGCCGGTCGTCGAGCGCCGGGAACTTCGCCCGCGCGTCGGCGACCTCAGCCGGGTCGACGTCGGCGATCAGGACCGTCTCGGCCTCGGCCGCGCTGACGAGCGTCTCGCCCCACGGCGACGTGACGGACGAGTCCCCCATGTGCCGGTTGCCCTTGCCGTCCTCGCCCACGCGGTTCACGCCCGCCACGTAACAGAGGTTCTCGACGGCCCGCGCCTGCAGGAGAAGCCGCCAGTGGTGCCGCCGGCGCTCGGGCCAGTTCGCGACGACGGCGAAGAGGTCCGTCCCGTCCGCCGCGAGGCGGAAGGGCTCCGGGAAGCGCAGGTCGTAGCAGACGAGCGGCGTGACGCGCAGCCCCTCGATCGTCCAGGTGACGACCTTCGATCCCTTCGCGTAAACCGCGTCCTCACCCGCGAAGGAGAACGGGTGGAGCTTCGTGTACCGCGAGACGTCGCCTTCGGGCGTCACCCAGAGCGCGTTGTTGCACGGCAGCGGCGACGGCGCGCCCGAGGCGTCGCACGTCTCGGCGAGCCCGGCGACCAGGTGCAGCCCGAGGCCGCGCGCCATCCCGCGCAGCCACTGCTCGCTCGGCCCGCCCGGGGGCTGGGCGATCTTCCCGCCGTCCATCGAAAAGCCCGTCGCGAACATCTCGGGCAGCAGCGCGAGCGCCGCGCCCTCGTCGGCCGCGCGCCTGAGCAGCTTCGCCGCGCCGGCGTGGTTCGACTTCCAGTCTTCCCAGGCGAGGTCCATCTGGAGGAGGGCGACGCGCATCCGGGGGGAGATTACGGCTTCTGCGGCACGCGCGTCACCTTGATCGGCTTTCCGATCCACGGGGCCGTCACGACGAGCTCCGGCGCGCCCCCTTCGCCCGGGACGAGCTTCAGGGTCGCCCAGTCGAGCGGCATGAACCATTCGTCGGGCCCGATGCGCAGGACCGCGCTCACGCGCGCGGGGCTCCAGACGGCGACGGCCTTCCCGTGCGACGCTTCGAGGGTCACGGGCATCGGGAAGCTTTCCACGAGGTACGACCCGGCGATCCGGGGATCGAGCGGCGCCGCCTCGCCGCGTGCGGGCGGTTCGATGGGCCTGACGCTCTCCCCGAATGCGGCGGCGGCGGCGGAATCGGCGATGGGTCCCGTGACGTTCGCGTAGTTGTTCGACAGGACGACGACCGTCACGCCCTCGTCGGGGAAGTAGAGGACGCGCGCGTTCGCGCCCGGGAACGCGCCGCTCGAGGAGATCACACGGCGGCCGCGCGCCTTGGTCGGCGGAAAGACGGAGAGCGGGTCGGCCCCGGCGGGCAGGAGCTTGCCTGCGGCGAGCGCGCGGTGGAAGCGCAGGAGATCGCGCGCCGTCGCGTACCCCGAGCCGCCCCCGATCTTCCAGGACGTGTCCTCGGGGCCGCTCACGGCGAGCCCGCGCGCCGCGAGCGGGTCGGGCATGTAGCCGGAGGCGAGGCGCGGGACCACGGAGATCGTGTCGAGGTCTCCGGCGTCCGTCATGCCCGCGGGCGCGTAGAGGCGCCGCCTGACGACGGCCGCGAACGGGGAGCCCTCCACGCGCTCGAGGACGTACGCGAGGACCGCGTAGTTGGCCGTCGTGTAGGAGTACGTCTCGCCGGGTTCGCTCGCGAGCGGAGTCTTCGCGAGGAGCGCGACGACCTCCTCGGCCGTGAGGCTCGCCGGGATCGTCCGCCGCAGGCTCTCCGGGTCGCGGATTCCGGACTTGTGGTTCAGGAGGTGCGCGATCGTGATCCGGTCCGCCTTCGGGAACGCGGGGGCCCACTTCGCGAGCGGGTCGTCGAGCGAGAGCTTCTTCTCGGCGGCGAGCTGCTGGAAGAGGAGCATCGTGAACCGCTTCGTGATGGACGCAATCCGGAACCGGGTGTCCGGGCGGTTCGGGACGGAGAACTCCTGGTTCGCCATTCCCCACGCCTTCTCGAAGAGGACCTCGTCCCCCCGCGCGACGAGGACGACGCCGCCGAAGACGTCGCGCTCCGCGAGCGGCGCGACGACCGACTCGATGGCGCTCGCGAGCGCCTCCGGAGGGACGGAAGGCTCCGCGGGAGGGGCGAACGCGAGGAGCGCGAGGGCGGCGGCGGCGAGGCGCATGAACGTCCTCCTTTCAGGTGCCCGAGAGACGCCGGGCCGCGCGGAAAGTTCCTCCGCACGTCAGGGAGAGGGACGCGTCGCGCGCTCCACGAGGTGGACGAACGAGCGGTAGCGTTCGCCCGTCGCGCGCGAGAGGCCGGCCTCGCACGTGCGGCTGGACGACCAGTGCCCCGCCGCGCGGGCGCCTCTTGCTTCGGCGGATTCGAGCCGCGTGGCCGAGGCGGTCAGCTCCGGGACGAGGAAGCCGCGGTCGCCCGCGAAGCCGCAGCAGCCCGCGCCCTCCGGGACCACGGCCGTCTCCGCGCACGCGCGGGCCACGGCCTCGAGCTTCGGGACGAGGCCCATCTTCACGAGCGAGCAGACGGGATGCAGGACGGCCGAGGCGTCCTTCTTCGTGACGGCGAGCTTCGGGAGGAGCACGTCGTGGACGAACGCGACGCCGTCGAGGATCGTGAGAGCGTCGAAGCGCTTCCGGTTCTCGTCCGTGAGGGCTTCGCGCGCATGGAGCAGCCCGTACGTGCATGGAGATGTGTCCACGAAGACGGGCAGCCGGCCGCCGTCCGACCAGCGCCAGAGATTCGCGACCGCGCGGTTCGCCGCGATCGCGTGCGCCTCGGCGTAGCCCTTCGACGAGAACGGGACGCCGCAGCACGTGCCGGCCGCGTCCGGGGGAACGTGGACGGCGACGCCGGCGCGCTCCGCGAGCGCGACGAGCGTGTCGACGACAGACGGGAAGTCGTCGCCCGCCTCCGGCCCCATCGTCCGCGAGAGGCAGGACGGGAAGTAGATCGCCTCTGCCGCCGCCGCGGAAGTCCGCGCGCGGGACTTGCCCGCGGCTTGCGGCATCTCCGCGCTCCAGAGCGGGAAGGAGTCGCCCGCCACCGCCCTCAGCGCCCTCGTGAGGCCCGTCATCGCCCGTGCCCCGAAGAGCGCCTGCACGGCGTGCCCGGCCCTGAGGCCCGTGCGGAGCGCGGGCTCGACGAGGCGGAACGAGCGCGCCACGAGCGCGGCGGTGCGGTTCGCCGCCGCCGAGTGGCGAACGGCGCGGAAGCGCTTCGTGAGAGTGCCCGTGTCGATCTTCACCGGGCACGCGGTCGCGCAGAGTCCGTCCACGGCGCACGTGTCGAGCGCGTCGTACGGGAAGTCGGCCTCGAGGGCGGAACGGAGCCGAGGATCTCTCCGCGCCGCGTCGAGACGGGCGAGCTCGCGGCGCACGACGATGCGCTGGCGCGGCGTGAGCGTGAGGTCGCGGCTCGGGCAGAGCGGCTCGCAGAAGCCGCACTCGATGCAGCGGTCGACCTCCTCCTCGACGGACGGCAGCGGCTTGAGGTCCTTGAGGTGCGCGCGCGGGTCGGCGTTGACGACGACGCCGGGGTTGAGGAGGCCGGCCGGGTCGGCGAGCTCCTTGACGCGCTTCATGACGGCGTACGCCTCGGGCCCCCACTCCGTCTCCACGAACGGCGCCATGTTCCGGCCCGTGCCGTGCTCGGCCTTCAGCGCGCCGTCGTAGCGCCCGACGACGAGGCGGACGACGTCGTCCATGAAGCGCGCGTACTGGTCGACGGCACGGCGCTCACGGAACGATTGCGAGAGGACGAAGTGGAGGTTCCCGTCGCGTGCGTGCCCGAAGATGATCGCGTCGGCGTAGCCGTGCCTGGCGAAGAGGCCCGTGAGGTCCGTCGCGGCGTCCGCGAGGCGGTCCACGGGGAAGGCGACGTCCTCGATGATCACCGTCGTCCCGCTCTTCCTCACGGCGCCGACCGACGGGAACATCCCCTTCCTCACGTGCCACAGGCGCGCCTGCTCCGCGGCGTCGTGCGTGAAGCGCGCGGGCTCGGCGAGGCTCAGGCCGGCAGCCGCGTCCGCCGCGGCGCGCCCGATCTCCTCGCGCTCGTCCTCGCGCGCGGCCTGGAATTCGGCGAGGAGGCCGGCGGCGCCGGGGGGCAGCGCGCGGAGAGCCGGGGGGACGCCCGGCTCGTTCTCGACCGAGCGCAGGGCCGCCCGGTCCATGACCTCCAGCGCCTTCGCGCCCGCCGCGTTGAGCGGGACGATGGCGGAGCAGGCGGCGTGGAGATCGGGGAAGAGGAGAAGGCCCGTGACCTTCACGGGGAGGTCGGGCACGGTGGCGAGGACCGCCTCCGCGACGAACGCGAGCGTCCCCTCCGACCCCACGAGGAGGCGCGCGAAGACGTCCACCGGGTGCTCGAAGTCGAGGAACGCGTTGAGGGCGTAACCGGTCGTGTTCTTCGTGCGGTACTTTGCGCGGATGCGCGCGGCGAGCGCCGCGTCGGAAAGTACGCGCGCACGGAGGTCGGCGAGGCCCTGCCAGAGCGCCGGCTCCTTCGAGCGGAGGACGTCGTCCGCCTCGGGGCGCGCCGTGTCGATCGCCGTGCCGGACGGCAGGACAAAGGTCAGCGACTCGAGCGTGTGATACGCGTTCTGCGTGACGCCGCAGCACATGCCGCTCGCGTTGTTCGCGACGATGCCGCCGAGCGTGCACGTCGCGATGGAGGCCGGGTCGGGCCCGATCTTCCGGCCGAACGGCGCGAGCGCGCGGTTCGCGTGGGCGCCGATCACGCCCGGCTGGACGCGGATGCGCGCGCCGCCGTCCTCGACCGTGAGGCCGCGGAAGCCGCGCGCCGTCTCGACGAGGACGCCGTCCGTGACGGACTGGCCCGAGAGGCTCGTCCCGGCCGCGCGGAAGACGAGCGGGACGCCGTGGGCGCGCGAGACGGCGAAGAGGCGCCGGACGTCGTCGGCGGTCCTCGCGTGCACGACGGCCTGCGGGACGAGCCGGTAGAAGCTCGCGTCGGAGGCCCACGCGATCCGGTCGATCGCGCGCGTGAGGACGCGGTCCTGTCCGATGGCCGCAGCGAGGGCGGCGGCGAGAGCGGGGTCCGTCGCGTCCATGGCGGGTGCGATCGTAATCGTTCCTTTGCTACGCTGGCCGCGATGGGCCGTTCGCTCCTCTCGAAGGTCTGGGACCTCCACGCCGTCCGCAAGCTCCCGACGGGGCAGACGCAGCTCTTCGTGGGCCTGCACCTCGTCCACGAGGTGACGAGCCCGCAGGCCTTCGCGATGCTGAAGGAGAACGGCTGGAAGGTCGCGTTCCCGTCGCGCACGGTCGCGACCGTGGACCACATCATCCCGACCGACAGCCTCGCGCGCCCTTTCGCCGACGCGCAGGCCGAGGAGATGCTCGTCTCGCTCCAGGAGAACTGCCGCACGTTCGGCGTTCCGCTCCACGACCTCGGCGCGCCGGGACAGGGGATCGTCCACGTCATCGGCCCCGAGCTCGGCCTCACGCAGCCGGGGATGACGATCGCGTGCGGCGACAGCCACACGTCCACGCACGGCGCGTTCGGCGCGCTCGCGTTCGGGATCGGCACGTCCCAGGTGCGCGACGTCCTCGCCTCGCAGTGCCTCGCGATGGACCCGATGAGGCTCCGCCGGATCGACGTCGCGGGGCGCCTCGCGCCCGGCGTCTACGCCAAGGACGTCATCCTCGCGATCATCCGGACGCTGGGCGTCAAGGCGGGCGCCGGCTACGCGTACGAGTACGGCGGCGCGGCCGTGGACGCGATGTCGATGGACGAGCGGATGACGCTCTGCAACATGTCGATCGAGGGCGGCGCGCGCGCGGGCTACGTGAACCCCGACGCGACGACGTTCGCGTACCTGAAGGGCCGGCCGGCGGCGCCGGAGGGCGGCGCCTGGGACCGCGCCGTCGCGTGGTGGTCGTCGATGGCGTCCGACGCGGACGCCGCGTACGACGACCGCGTGACGCTGGACGGAGGAGCGCTCGAACCGCACGTGACGTGGGGGATCAACCCTTCCCAGAGCACGGGGATCTCCGGGCGCGTGCCGAAGGCGGCCGACGCCCCTCTCGAGGGCCGCGCCCAGGTCGCCGAGGCGCTCGAGTACATGGGATTCGCAGGCGGCGAGCCGATCGCGGGGACGAAGATCGACGTCGCGTTCATCGGCTCGTGCACGAACGGGCGCCTCTCGGACCTGCGCGAGGCCGCGCGCGTCGTGAAGGGCCGGAAGGTCGCGAAGGGCGTCAAGGCGCTCGCGGTCCCGGGCTCGAATGCGGTCAGGCTGGCCGCGGAAAGAGAGGGCCTCGACGCCGTCTTCCGCGACGCGGGCTTCGAGTGGCGCGGCGCGGGCTGCTCGATGTGCCTCGCGATGAATCCCGACCGGCTCGAGGGGCGGCAGGTCTGCGCGTCGTCCTCGAACCGCAACTTCAAGGGCCGGCAGGGCAGCCCCACGGGCCGCACGCTCCTCATGAGCCCGGCCATGGTGGCGGCGGCGGCCGTCGCGGGCGAGGTTGCCGACGTGCGGACGCTGATCGGGGGCGCGCGATGAGCCTGCCCGCGATCCGCCGCGTGTCGGGGACGGCGCGCCCGCTCCTCGGCGACGACATCGACACGGACCGGATCATCCCGGCGCGTTTCCTCGTCTCCGTCACGTTCGACGGCCTCGGCGCGCACGCGTTCGAGGACGACCGGAAAGCGGCGCGGGCGCGCGGCGAGGTCCACCCGTTCGACGACGCGCGCTTCTCCGGCGCGTCGCTCCTCCTCGTGAACCGCAACTTCGGCTGCGGGTCCTCCCGCGAGCACGCGCCGCAGGCGCTCCTGCGCGGCGGGATCAAGGCGGTCGCCGGCGAGTCGTACTCCGAGATCTTCTTCGGGAACTCCGTCGCGATCGGGCTGCCGTGCGTGACGCTGCCGCACGACGCGATGGCGGCGCTGCAGGAGCTCGTCGCGCGGGACCCCGCGCTGTCGCTCGCGCTCGACCTCGAGACGAAGACGCTCGCGGCCGGCGAGGCGACGTTCCCCGTGCAGATGCCCGAGAACGCCCGGCAGGCGTTCCTCTCCGGGCACTGGGACGGCACGTCGATGCTCCTCGACCGCTTCGAGGCGGTCGAGGAGCTGGCGAAGCGCCTGCCCTACGTGGCCGGGTTCTGAGCGTTCTGCATCAGGCCCGGTCCACGCGGCAGACGAAGCAACCGGGCTTCGCGTTGTGGACGTGGAGGTAGGCCGCCGACGGGTTCGCGAAGAGCCTCGAGATCGCCTCCTCGAGATCCGAGCCTTCCCGGACTTCGGCGCCCACCATCAGTCCCTCGGCGTCGTACGCGCGCACGGAGAGGAGGCGGTGGCGGAGCATCGGCGGGACGCTGCCCGGCGCGCCGGCCCACGCCTTCACCGCGCTCTTCCGGACGTAGATCGGCCCCGAGGCCCGGTAGGGCGACGGCGTCGCGTGATGCTCCCAGGGCAGGAGGAGCACGTCTTCGCCGAGCTCGGCATCCTGGAGGCTGACGCGGCACGGATAGCCCGGCTTCGCGTCGACGACGCGGCGGCGCACCCCGCGCGCGGAGAGCGCGCGGTCGTCGAGGTCGAAGAGAGGCTGGAACGGGTCGGGGGCGAGGCCTTCGATCCGGAAGCTCATGGCGGTCCTCCCGGGCTCAAGATGCGGCCGCCACGCCTCCGATGCGTCCCGGTTCTTGCGGTCAAACCGAAGATGGAGGCGCCGGCGCGGGCGCCTCCATCTTCCCGGTTGGTTCGGCCTAAGGCCTGAACGTCGCGATCACCCCGGCGTGGTCGGAGGCGTGGGGCGGGACGGGGAGGCTCCCGAAGGGAAGAATGACCAATTCGGCGCCGATGGGGTTCATGCCCTTCGAGAAGAACAGGTCGATGCGCTCGTACGGACTGCTGTCGGCGAAGAAAGGCGGCGGCGGAAACTGGTCCTCGAGGTAGTAGGGCCATGTCAGCCCGCTGGCGCCTCCGTACACCTTGACCCAGACGTCCTCGTAACCGGCCGCCTCGATGAGATCGACCGTCGGCGTTGAGTCGATGAACCCGCCGTGGTTCGCGTCGGAGTTGAAGTCGCCGCAGATCACGACGGGCACCTGCAGGTTGCGCAGCGCGTGGAGGAGTTCCTGTGCCTGCGCCACCTGGACGTCCGTCGCCTCCGAAACGCCAAGGATCGGGCTCTGGAGGTGCGTCGTGACGACACGGAACTGCTTGTTTCCGACGTGCACGTCTGCGGTGATCCAGCCCGCCGGGACGGTGAGGCCGGCGAACAGGAACGCGGCGGAGAAGGTGTTCGCATGGACGTTTGAGAGGTGGAACTGCGGAGGTTTGAGGTCGGCCCGGACCAGGAGCGCGTTCCGGTCGGTGAAGCGGAGGGCGCCGAGTGTGGCCCCCGGCACGGCGATGTCGAAAAGGTCGTTCACGGCGACGACTTTGTAGGGAGCTCCGAGGTCCTGGAGAGCGGAGACGAGGGTGTCCAGCGAGTCGCTGAGGGGTTCCGTGGCCTTGTCGGGCGCGGGCCCCGTTCTCCACAGCGCGGCTTCCTGCACGGCGACGAGGTGTGGCTTCCGGTACGCGATCTCCGTCGCCATGGCGGTGACGCGGTACGGGATGGCGCTCGCGATCAATTCGTAATACGTGAGATCGACGGCCGCCTCGAGCGGAAGGAGCGGGATCGGCAGGAGGGCCGCGACGACGTACGTCAGGTCCGTCCCGTCGTCCATGTTCTGCGTCATGATCGAGACGGGCATGTTGTTATCCGGCTTGGCGGCGTCGGTCGGGAAGGCGAGGGCGGCGAGGGCAAAAACAGCAAGGGCCGCGAGTTTTCGCAGCATGACTCCTCCTTGCTGGCTCGGGGGCGCTCCGGAGGTCAGGCATGCGTCCACACGGGACACCGGAGCCGACCTCGGGTCAGTGTTCAACACATGGGAGCGCGGTGGCGGCCCGGCATTGATGCAGCTGAATCAGGCGGCTGGCGGCGCCGGTGCTATCCCGCCGCCCGCTCCTTCCGCACCATCTCCAGGAACGCGTGGGCGGCGGGGCCGAAGTTACCGGCGGCGCGGTAGACGAGGCGCAGGTCGCGCGGGCGGCGCAGCTCGGGCAGCGTCGTCGCCGCGAGGCGGCCGGCCTCGATTTCGGAGAGCGCCGTGCGGCGGGGGAGGAGGGCGACGCCCATCCCGCGCTCGACCGCGCGCTTGACGCCGTCGAGGCTGGGCAGCGAGACCTTGATGTTCAGCGCGACGCCGCGCTCGGAGTACGTGCGGAGCACGCGCTCGCGCGCGGGCGAGGGGTCGCTGTGCGCGATGACGGTCTCGCGGCCGAATTCCTCCAGCGTGACGCGATGCTTCTTCGCGAACGGGTGCGAGGGGTGCGAGAGGACGACGAGCTCGTCGGAGGCGAGGACGACGGTCTTCAGCCCCTCCTCCGGCGGCACGAAGGCGACGACGCCGAAGTCGAGCGCGACCGCGAGGACCTCGGCCCCGAGGAGGCGCGAGGGCGAGCGCTTCACCTCGAACTCGACCCCCGGGTGCGTCTCGCGGAAGCGGCCGATGAGCGGGATCACGACCTCGAGGCCCGCCTCGTTCGCGCCGATCACGACGCGCCCGCGCTTGACGTCCTTGAGGTCGCGCACGGCCCGCTCGGCCTCGTCCGCGACGGCGAGGACGCGCTCGGCGTAACCGAGGAGGGTCTTGCCGGCCTCCGTCAGCCGCACGTCGTGCGTCGTCCGGTCGAACAGGTCGGCCTTCAGCTCGTCCTCGAGCCGCCGCACGGCCTGGCTGACGGCCGACTGCGTCCGAAACAGGCGCACGGCCGCCTTCGAGAAGCCCCTCTCCTCGGCGACCGTCAGAAAGACCCGCAGGGCAGCTACTTCCATAACTTTTGCTAATAATAGAAGAAGAATTATGAGTTTGGAGAATTTCTTCGAATAGGGTCCAATTTGCGCCGTGATTCACAGCGTCCGCACCGCCGTCCCTGTCCTTCTGCTTTCGAAGGAGATTTCTCTCGTCCTTACGGAGAGACAGGCGGCGGGCTAACGGGGATCACGAACACACCGAGCCAGCCGCCCCGCAGCCGCGGGGCTTTTTTTTTGGGTCCGGATTCATCGTGATGGAGGCCAGGGGAAACGTGAAGAGCGACGCGATCAAGAAAGGCCCGGCGCGGGCTCCCGCGCGCGCGATGCTGCGCGCGACGGGCCTGACCCCGGCCGATCTCGAGAAGCCGCTCGTCGCGGTCGTCCACCCGTGGACGGACCTCGGCCCGTGCAACTTCTCGCTGCGCGCGCTCGCCGAGGAGGTCAAGGCCGGGATCCGCGAGGCCGGGGGCACGCCGTTCGAGTTCGGGACGATCGCGATCTCCGACGGCATCTCCATGGGCACCGACGGGATGCGCGCCTCGCTCGTCTCGCGCGAGGTCATCGCGGACTCGATCGAGCTCGCGGTTTCCGGCCACGCGCTCGACGCCGTGGTCGCCCTCTGTGGCTGCGACAAGACGATCCCGGGCGCCGCGATGGCGCTCGCCCGTCTCGACATCCCGTCCGTCGCCCTCTACGGCGGCTCGATCGAGCCCGGGAAGGTCGCGGGCAGGGACGTCACGATCCAGGACGTCTTCGAGGCGGTCGGCGCGCACGCGGCGGGGACGATCTCGGATCAGAAACTCTGCGACGTCGAAGCCGGCGCATGCCCCGGGGCGGGCGCGTGCGGCGGCCAGTTCACGGCGAACACGATGGCGACGGCGCTCACGTTCCTCGGCCTCTCGCCGATGGGCGCGAACGACGTCCCGGCGACCGACCCCGCGAAGGCGGGCGTGGCCCGAGCGGTGGGCCGCCTCGTGATGGACCGCCTGAAGGACGGGCTGACGCCTTCGAAGATCCTGACGCGGCAGGCCTTCGAGAACGCGATCGCCTCCGTCGCCGCCACGGGCGGCTCGACGAACGCCGTCCTGCACCTCCTCGCGATCGCGCGGGAAGCGGGCGTGCCGCTCGTCCTCGACGACTTCGATTCGATCTCGGCGCGGACGCCGCTCTTCGTCGACCTCAAGCCGGGCGGCCGCTTCACGGCGCCCGACCTCGCGCGCGCGGGCGGCTCGCGTCTCGTCGCGCGGCGGCTCGTGGAGGCGGGCCTCGCAAAGAACGCGAGGACCGTCTCGGGCCGGACTCTCTACGAGGAAGCCCAGGACGCCGTCGAGACGCCGGGCCAGGACGTGGTCCGCCCCGTGTCGAAGGCGCTCAAGCCGCACGGCGGGCTCGCGATCCTGCGCGGCACGCTCGCGCCCGAGGGCGCGGTCGTGAAGCTCGCGGGGCACGAGCGGATGCGCCACACCGGCCCCGCGCGCGTGTTCGACGGCGAGGCCGCTGCGTTCGCGGCGGTCCAGGCGCGCGCGGTCGCGGCCGGCGACGTCGTCGTGATCCGGGGCGAGGGGCCGAAGGGCGCGCCCGGGATGCCCGAGATGCTCGCCGTGACGGCCGCGCTCGTGGGGCAGGGGCTCGGCGACTCCGTCGCGCTCGTGACGGACGGACGCTTCTCCGGCGCGACGCACGGCTTCATGGTCGGCCACGTCTCGCCCGAGGCCGCGGCCGGCGGCCCGATCGCGTTCGTGAAGGACGGCGACCCCGTGACGCTGGACGTCGTCGCGCGCCGCCTCGACGTCGAGATCGGACCGGCCGACCTCGCCGCGCGGCGCCGCGCGTACCGCGCGCCCTCGCCGCGCGCGACGGGCGGAGTCCTCGCAAAGTACGCCCGCCTCGTCTCGTCGGCCTCCGACGGCGCGGTGACGGGCTCGTTCGCGGGCGTCGCGTCGCCCGAGCCGGCGGCTGCCGTCTCCGCAGGGAGGACCGAATGACCGCCCAGGCCCGGGCTCACCAGGCGCAGCCGAAGGCCCGCACGAACGCCGCGCGCGCGCTGGCCGACGAATTGGTCGCGCAGGGCGTGACGCACATCTTCGGGCACCCGGGCGGCGCGGCGCTGCCGCTCTACGACGCCCTCCACGGCTCGCCGATCCGCCACCTCCTCATGCGGCACGAGCAGGGCGCCGCGCACGCCGCGCAGGGCTACGCGCGCGCGACGGGCCGCCCCGGCGTGTGCCTCGCGACGTCCGGCCCGGGCGCGACGAACCTCGTCACCGGGCTGACGGACGCGATGATGGACTCCACCCCCGTCGTCGCCCTGACCGCGCAGGTTGCGACGTCGCTCCTCGGCCGGGACGGCTTCCAGGAAGCCGACATCGTCGGGATGACGCAGGCGATCACGAAGCACAACTGGCTCGTCCTCGATTCCGAGGACGTCGCCGCGACGGTCCGGTACGCGTTCCGCATCGCCGCCATGGGGCGCCCCGGGCCCGTCCTCGTGGACGTGCCGCGCGACGTCCTGCAGGGCGAGGCCTCTTCGGAAAGCACGGAGCGCGAGGGTGCGAACGTCGTCGACGGCCCGCGCCGGGCGGATTCCGTCTCTCTGCGCCGCGCGGCGTTCGCGATCTCGAACGCGCGGCGCCCGGTCCTCTACGTCGGCGGCGGCGTGATCTCGTCGGGCGCCTCGGCCGAGGTCAAGCGCCTCGCGCACAAGACGCGCATCCCGGTCACCACGACGCTCATGGGCAAGGGCGCGTTCCCGGAGTCGGACCCGCTCTCGCTCGGGATGCTCGGGATGCACGGCACCGCGTACGCGAACTGGGCGATGCACGAGAGCGACCTCATCATCGCGCTCGGCGCGCGCTTCGACGACCGCATCACGGGGAAGCTCGCGACGTTCGCGCCGCACGCGAAGGTCGTCCACCTCGACGTCGACCCCGTCGAGATCGGGAAGGTCCGGAGGGCCGACTTCCCGCTGTACGGCGACGCGAAGACCGTGCTCAAGCAGCTGCTCCCGCTCGTCGGCGCACCGCACACGAACGGCTGGCACGACCGGATCGCCGAGTGGAAGGCGAAGGCGCCGCTCGCCTACGAGCAGTCGGGCGACGTCATCCTGCCGCAGTTCGCGATCGAGACCCTCTGGAAGATGACGCGGGACCGCCGGCCGATCGTCACGACGGACGTCGGCCAGCACCAGATGTGGGCCGCGCAGTTCTGGAAGTGCGACGAGCCGAACACGTTCATCACGTCGGGCGGCCTCGGGACGATGGGCTTCGGGCTGCCGGCCGCGATCGGCGCGCAGTGCGGGATGCCGGACCGCCTCGTGATCAACCTGAACGGCGACGGCAGCTTCCAGCAGACGATGCAGGCGATGGCGACGGCGGTCGAGGAGAAGCTCCCGATCAAGGTCATCGTCCTCGACAACCAGAATCTCGGGATGGTCCGCCAGTGGCAGGACCTCTTCTACGAGCGCCGCTTCTTCGCGGTCGAGCTCAAGAACCCCGACTTCGCGAAGCTCGCCGAGGCGTTCGGCGCCGCGGCGTTCCGCGTGAACCGCCCCGAGGAGCTCGTCCCGGCCTACGAGGCCGCGCTCGCCGTGGACGACCGGCCTGCGCTCGTCCACGTGCGGACGGACGGCAACGAGAACTGCTACCCCATGTGGCCCGCCGGCCAGTCCATCGACTCGATGGTGGTTTCCTGCCCCCGGAAGAAGAAGAGCTGAGGAGGATCGTCATGCAGCAGCACGCATTCGAGATCAAGGCGAAAGATGCTCCCGGGCTCATGGCGCGAGTCGAGACGATCCTGCGGCGCCAGCGCATGACGATTCGGAGCTTTTCCTTCGAAGGTGGTGTGGGTGGCGGCCCCGCCCGGATCGATCTCGTCATCGAGGCGGACGAGGAGCGCTCGAGCCTCGTCGAACGTCAGCTCATGCGGCTCCACGACGTGACGGAAGTCGTCCGGATGAGCGGAGCGGCCGCCTTCGCGCAGCCTGAATTCACTTTCGAAGAGAAGACTGCTTAGAAGGTCCCGAGCAGGCCGCACGGAGCGATCGAACCCTGCGGCACGCCCTCTTTACCTTCTAAGAAGAAATACAACGAACCGTAAGCCGAACAGCCAACTCGACGAGGAACACTTTCATGGCCACGATCTGGTACGACAAGGACGCCGACATCGCCCGCCTCAAGGGCCGCACGGTCGCGATCATCGGTTACGGCAGCCAGGGGCACGCGCACGCGCTGAACCTTCGCGACAGCGGGGTCTCGGTCGTCGTGGGCCTCCACGCGACGTCGAAGTCCGCCGCGAAGGCGCGCGCCGAGGGCCTCACGGTCCTGCCGGTGGACGAGGCGGCGAGGCGCGCCGACATCGTCATGATCCTCACGCCGGACACGGGCCAGAAGCAGCTCTGGGACGAGGCGATCGCGCCGCAGATGAAGGCCGGCAAGACCGCGATGTTCGGGCACGGCTTCAACATCCGGTTCGGACAGATCGTCCCGCCGCCCGACGTGGACGTCTCGATGATCGCGCCGAAGTCGCCCGGCCACCGGGTCCGCGAGCTGTACGTGGAGGGCGCGGGCACGCCGGCGCTCCTCGCCGTCGAGCAGAACGCGAGCGGCCACGCGCGCGAGGACGCGCTCGCGTACGCGAAAGCTCTCGGGACGACGCGCGCGGGCGTCCTCGAGACGACGTTCGCCGAGGAGACGGAGACGGACCTGTTCGGCGAGCAGGCGGTCCTCTGCGGCGGCACGTCGGCCCTCGTGAAGGCCGCGTTCCAGACGCTCGTCGACGCGGGATACCAGCCCGAGGTCGCCTACTTCGAGTGCCTCCACGAGCTGAAGCTCATCGTCGACCTCATGTACCGGGGCGGCCTGAACTACATGCGCTACTCGATCAGCGACACGGCCGAGCACGGCGACTACACCGCCGGCCCGCGCATCGTGACCGACGCGACGCGCAAGGAGATGAAGAAGATCCTCGAGGAAATCCAGGAGGGCGTCTACGCCGAGAACTGGATCGCCGAGAACCGCGCCGGCCGCCCGAACTTCGAGGCGACGCGCGAGAAGGAGCGCACCCAGCTCCTCGAGACGGTCGGCGCCGAGCTGCGCGAGAAGATGCCGTTCCTCCAGCCGGTCGTCATCGGGAAGGTGGCCTGACATGCACGCCGAGGGCGACGTTCGGCCGCGCATCGCGATCTTCGACACGACGCTCCGGGACGGCGAGCAGGCGCCGGGCTTCTCGATGCGCGAGGCGGAAAAGGTGCGCCTCGCCGTCAAGCTCGACGAGCTGGGCGTGGACATCCTCGAGGCCGGGTTCCCGATCGCCTCGGAGGACGACTTCTCGGGCGTCCGGGCCGTCGCGAAGGCGGTCCGCCGTCCGACGGTGGCCGCCCTCGCGCGGGCCGTGGACGCCGACGTGGACCGCGCGCTCCAGGCGCTCGACGGCTGCGCGCGGCCGCGTCTCCACACGTTCATCGCGACGTCGGACCTCCACCTCGCCCACAAGCTCCACATGTCGCGCGGCCAGGCCCTCGAGGCGGCGGCCCGCGCCGTCGCCCGCGCGCGGCGGCACGTCGACGACGTGGAGTTCTCGGCCGAGGACGCGACGAGGAGCGACGTCGACTACCTCTGCGCGGTCGTGGCCGCGGTGATCCGGGCCGGCGCGACGACCGTGAACCTCCCGGACACCGTCGGCTACTCGACGCCCGACGAGATCTACAGGTTCTTCACGACGATTCGCGCGCGCGTCCCCGGCTCCGACCGCGTCGTCTTCTCCGCGCACTGCCACAACGACCTCGGCCTCGCCGTCGCGAACAGCCTCGCGGCCATCGAGGCAGGCTGCCGCCAGATCGAGTGCACCGTGAACGGCGTCGGCGAGCGCGCGGGCAACGCGTCGCTCGAAGAGATCGTCATGACGCTCCGCGTGCGGCCCGACAAGCTGCCGTTCACGACGGGCATCGTTCCGGGCCAGATCTACGCGGCGAGCCAGCTCCTCACGGAGCTCACGGGCGAGGCCGTCCAGGCGAACAAGGCGATCGTCGGCCGCAACGCGTTCGCGCACGAGGCCGGCATCCACCAGGACGGCATCCTCAAGGACCGCCGGACGTACGAGATCATGCGGCCCGAGGACGTCGGCGTCCCGAAAACGACGATGGTCCTCGGCAAGCACTCCGGCCGTCACGCGCTGAAGGCGCGGTGCGAGGCGCTCGGCATCGTCCCGGCCCGCCACGAGCTCGACGACCTCTACAGGCGCATGATCGCGCTGGCGGATCGTCAGAAAGTGGTTCACGACCGGGATCTCGTCTCGCTCTGGTCCGGGATGAAGCGCGTCGTCGCGCTGCGTCCGGCGCACCACGGCGGCAACGGCCACGGCAACGGGGCGCGGCCTGCGGCCCCGGAGCTCCGCGTCGACGAGAGCCCGGCCGTCGAGGAAGCCGGCTACGGCTACGGAGTCTGAATGGGAAAGCGCGCGCGCATCGCGGTCCTGCCCGGCGACGGCATCGGCCCGGAGGTGACGGCGGGAGCCGTCGCCGTCCTGAAGGCGGTCGAGGCCCGCTTCGGGCACACGTTCGTCTTCTCGGAGTGGCATCTCGGCGCGCGCGCGCTGCGCGAGAAGGGGACGCCCCTGCCGGAGGACACGCTCGTCGCGTGCCGCGACGCCGACGCCGTCCTCATGGGCGCCGTGGGCGACCCGGCTTACGACCTCGCCCCGTACGACCAGCGCCCCGAGTACGGCCTCCTCCAGCTGCGCAAGGCCCTCGGCGTCTACGCGAACATCCGCCCCGCGCGGCTCTACAAGGCGCTCGCGGACTCGGGCCCGCTCAAGCCCGAGGTCGCGCGCGGCCTCGACCTCGTCGTCGTGCGCGAGCTGACGGGCGGCCTCTACTTCGGCACGCCGCGCTCGATCGACCTCGCGGCGGGCACGGCCGTGAACACGCTCCCGTACACGCGTCCCGAGATCGAGCGCATCGCCGAGATGGCGTTCCGCCTCGCGGCGACGCGCCGGAACAAGGTCACGTCCGTCGACAAGTCGAACGTCCTCGAGACGTCGCGGCTCTGGCGCGCCGTCACGACGGAAGTCGGGAAGCGGCACCCGGACGTGACGCTCGAGCACCAGCTCGTGGACTCGTGCGCGATGAACCTCGTTCTCTTCCCGTCGGCGTTCGACGTCCTCGTCACGGAGAACCTCTTCGGGGACATCCTGTCGGACGAGTGCGGCGCGCTCGTGGGCTCGCTCGGCCTCCTGCCGTCCGCGAGCCTCGGCGACGGGCCGGGCCTCTTCGAGCCCGTGCACGGCTCGGCGCCGCAGATCGCCGGGCGCGACCTCGCGAATCCCATCGGGGCGATCGCGACGGCCGCGATGCTTCTCGGCGACGGCCTCGGGCTGCACGAAGAAGCGGCCGCGGTGCACCGGGCGATCGAGGCGGCGCTCGAGAGGGGCGCGCGCACGGCGGACCTGGCGCAGAAGGGCACGCGCGCCCTCGGGACGCGCGAGATGACGCGGGCGATCGCCGACGAGGTCGCCGCCGCGACGACACAGATGGCTCCGGGCCGCGAAGCGGCGTGCGGCGCTCCGAAGTGAGGGTGTGATGGGAATGGAATCGAAATGGATCTGGAAGGACGGCGATTTCGTCCGCTACGAGGACGCGACGCTGCATTTCCTCACGCCCGGCCTCCACTACGGGATCGGCGTCTTCGAGGGGATCCGCTGCTACCAGACGAAGTCCGGCCCGGCCGTGTTCCGCCTCGGCGAGCACATCCGCCGCCTGCGCCTCTCCGCGAAGGCGCTCGGCTTCGACAGCCTTCCCTTCTCGGAGGAGGAGCTGATCGAGGCGACGAAGGGGACCGTCGCGAAGAACGGGTTCTCCGAGTGCTACATCCGCCCGATGATCTGGCTGGACGCCGGCGGCTGGAACCTGAACCTCGACGGCGGCCGGCCCGCGATCGGCATCGCGGCGTGGGAGTGGAAGAACTACCTCGGCGAGGCGGCGCTCGAGAGGGGCGTGCGCGCGAACGTGTCGTCGTACACGCGCCACCACCCGAACGTCTCGATGACGAAGGCGAAGATCAGCGGCAACTACGTGAACAGCTTCCTCGCGAAGACCGAGTCCGTGCGCCTCGGGTTCGACGAGGCAATCATGCTCGACCCCGCCGGCTACGTCGCCGAGTGCACGGGGGCGAACCTCTTCGTCGTCAAGGACGACCGCATCGTCACGACGCCGTCCGCCCCCATCCTCGAGGGGATCACGCGCGACACGCTCTTGACCCTCGCGAAGGAGCTCGGATTCGACGTCGTCGAGCAGACGATCGCCCGCGACCAGCTCTACATGGCGGACGAGGTCTTCGTTTGCGGGACGGCGGCCGAGGTCGTCGCCCTGCGCGAGATCGACTTCCGGACGATCGGCTCGGGGACCGCGGGCCCCGTCACGCTCGCGCTCCAGAACGCGTACCACGCCGCCGTGCGTGGGGCGCACGCGCGCTCGAAGGAGTGGTGCACGCCCGTCCGCGAGGCGCGGCGCTATCCCGCTCCGGTCCGGCTCGTCCGCGGCCGGCGCCGCTGACGCGGCAGGTCCGTCCGTGAAACGCGCGAAGACGGGAGAGGAGTACCTCGAGCGGATCCTCTCCGCGCGCGTCTACGACGTCGCGGTGGAGACGCCGCTCGACGCCGCCCCGCTCCTCTCGCGCCGCACGGGCCACACGGTGCTGCTCAAGCGGGAGGATCTGCAGCCGGTCCATTCGTTCAAGCTGCGCGGCGCCTACAACCGGATGTCGAGGCTCTCGCCCGCCGCTCTCCGCCGCGGCGTGATCGCGGCCTCGGCCGGCAACCACGCGCAGGGCGTCGCGCTCGCGGCGCAGCGCCTCGGGTGTCCGGCGACGATCGTCATGCCGGTCACGACGCCGCGCATCAAGGTGGACGCCGTGAAGAGCCGCGGCGCGCGCGTCGTCCTGACGGGCGACTCGTACGACGAGGCGTACGCGGAGGCGCGGCGCATCGCCCGGGCCGAGAAGCGCACGTTCGTTCACCCGTACGACGATCCGGACGTCATCGCGGGGCAGGGCACGATCGGGATGGAGATCCTGAGGCAGCGGCCCGCGGGCGTCGACGCGATCTTCGTCGCGATCGGCGGCGGCGGCCTCGCGGCGGGCGTCGCGACTTACGTGAAGCGGATCAGCCCGAAGACCCGGATCGTCGGCGTCGAGCCCCTGGACTCGGACGCGATGTGGCGGTCCCTGCGCGCTGGCCGCCGCGTGCGCCTCGCGCGCGTCGGCCTCTTCGCGGACGGCGTCGCCGTGAAGCAGGTCGGCAAGGAGACGTTCCGCCTCTGCCGCGACCTGCTGGACGAGGTCGTGCGCGTCGATACGGACGCGATCTGCGCAGCGATCAAGGACGTCTTCGAGGACACGCGCTCGATCCTCGAGCCCGCGGGCGCGCTCGCCGTCGCGGGGCTCAAGGCGTGGGCGGAGAAGCGGAAGGCGAAGGGCAAAACACTCGTCGCCGTCGCGTGCGGCGCGAACATGAACTTCGACCGCCTGCGCTTCGTCGCCGAGCGGGCGCAGCTCGGCGAGAGGCGCGAGGCGATCCTCGCCGTCACGATCCCCGAGCGGCCCGGCTCGTTCCGCGAGTTCTGCGCGATCGTCGGGCGGCGCAGTATCACGGAGTTCAACTATCGCTACGCGGACGCGACGGACGCGCACGTCTTCGTGGGCGTCGAGGTCGAGAGCCCGAGGCAGACGGCGGCGCTCGTAGGCGCGCTGAAGAAGCGGCGCCTCCCCGTCCTCGACCTGACCGAGAACGAGATGGCGAAGCTCCACGTGCGGCACCTCGTCGGCGGACGCGCGCCCGCGGCGCACGACGAGCGCCTCTTCCGGTTCGAGTTCCCCGAGCGGCCCGGCGCGCTCCTGAACTTCCTGAATCACCTCCGGAGCGACTGGAACATCAGCCTCTTCCACTACAGAAACCACGGCGCGGACTACGGCCGCGTCCTCGCGGGCATCCAGGTGCCCAGGAAGGACGACGCGAAGTTCCGCCGCTTCCTCTCCGAGCTCGGCTACCGCCACACGGACGAGACGAAGAACCCGGCGTACCGGCTGTTCCTCCTCTGAGACGGACCTGGTTCCTAGGCCGGACCTGGCTCCGGTTACTGAAAATAGCCGGAGACGTCGAGCACCACATGAACCGTCGGGGACCCGGCCCCCCAGAGCGTCACGAGGTTCGATCCGTCGGAAGGCAGGGAGACGAGGGTGGACACGGCGCGCGTCTGCCCGGGCTGGAAACTCAAGAGGCTGACGTCCGGTGGAGCTGACGGCCGGCCGGCCGCGATGCGCAAGTCGCCCGCTGCCGTCGGCGCCGTCACCGTGACGTTGATGACCACGGACTGTGCCGCGAACGGAATCCCGCAGGAGCCCGCCAGGAAAACCCCGTAACCGAAATCGAGCCGCAGCGTCACGGGATTCGGCGACGGAAGCCGCGTGTCCAGAAGTCGACATGGCGGAACCGCGTAGAAAAGCAGCCCTGCCGCCGAGGAGACGACCATGACCCGCCGCGACGCCTCAGGGTGAAGGCAGCCAGCCGCGTCGGTTTCGGAGACCGAGAGGGAGAGCGGCCCGGAAACACCCGCAGTGAACTGGATCCGAGACGTCCCCTGCCCGGACTCGATCGTGCCGTTCGAGATCGACCAGAAGTAGGTACTGCCCGGCCGCTCCGTGGCGGAAGCGGTGAGGCCCGGGCTTCCCGCAAGAGCTCTCTCCGGAGCCGCAATTGTCGGAGTGAGCAGCATGGGCCCAGGCTCGAGGATGACGGCGCCATTGGCCAGGCAGGAACCGGTACGGACTGTCACGCCGTAGGTCGTACGTTCAACGGGTCTCACGATGATCGACGGAGTCGTCTCTCCCCCGGGCAGCCACTCGTAGGCGTCGTAGGACCCGATGACGGAGAGCACTCGGTCCGGCCCCTGACACGCCGGGCTCGTCGCGACGTGGATCGCCGCGACGGCCGCCGCGGCCAGCACTCGAACGGTGACCTCGCGAGTCGTCGTTCGACCGGTCCCATCGGTGATGCGGACGATCACCGGAAACTCCCCGACGTCGGAGGTCGTGCCCGAGAGCGTCCCGTCCGACCCGAGCGTGAGGCCCGAAGGGAGTGTCCCCGAGAGGAGGTTCCACTGGATCGGAGGTGTTCCGTTGTCGGCATGGAAGCTGAACGAGAACGGGCGGCCGCAAAGGACGGCGCCGGGTGACGAGGTTGCGGGCGAGATCGTCAGACCGTCCGAGTACCTTCCCAGGAGAGTGGCCTTTTCGAGATCCGTCGTCGCGGCGACGAAGACAGGGTCGCCCTCCACATTCGCGAGGGCAGCGAGCGAGGAGGCATGCGGCCGGTGAAGCGGAGCCCACAGGGGAAGACCCGTTGCGGAATCCAGCTTCTGGAAAGTCAGAGCCCAGTCGAAGAGAGAATCGTCGAACGACGAAGCGGCGAGGACGACGTTTCCATCCCCCCCGAATTGGACGAACTGCGCGACCGTCGACGAGGCCCACACGGCGGCGCCCGTGTTCGCGTCGAGCCTGAACGTCCCGCCCCCCGTCACGACGACGTTTCCGGAGGCATCCAGGGCCATGTCTGAGTTTCCTCCGAAGAATCCGGAGGCCGCAGACGTCCACGGACCCCACAACGGGACCCCTGTCGTGCCCCTCAGCTTCGTCACGGTCTGGAATGAGGCCGGCCCTTCCGAATTCGTTCCCGAGACGAGGACATTCGCGCTCGCGTCGATCAGGACTTTCACGGCGTGGTCGATCGAGTTGCCGCCCGACGTAACGACGGTCGGCCCCCACACGAGGGAGCCGCTCGCGCCCCCGATCTTGACGACCGCCATCGACCGTCCGATCTCGCCCGCGAGTACGAGATCTCCGTTCGCATCGACGGTCCCGTCCTCCGGAATTCCGAGGATCGCGCCGAGATTCGCGGGTCCCCAGAGCGTTGCACCGGTACTGCCCGCGAGCTTCCAAATCATGAGGTTCGTGCCGGAAGCCAATCCGGCGAAGAGGACGTCGCCGCCTGGACCGGGAACGGCCAGCGGAAATGCAACGCCTGCGAAGGAACGCGTCCATCGAAGAGTGCCGTTGAGCCCGTTCAGCATTACGACTGAGGAACCACGGCCGTTCCAGCGGGCCACGACGGCATCGCCCGGCGTGGTCCCGTGAACCTTCGGCTTCGTTACGCCGGCGTTCGGCAGGCCGAGGGGGACGGGCCCCCACAGGATCCGTCCCGACCGTCCCTCGACCTTCGTGACCAGCGAATCGCCGTCCCACGAGTGATCGGCTGCAACGAAGATGTCGCCGGCCGCGTCGGTGTCCGACGACGACGGAATGTCCGACCCGTTGCCGCCGCCCCAAAAGTACCTCGGACCCCAGAGGGTCGTGCCGGTCGCGCGGTCGTACGCATGCACGATCATCGCCGCGCCGGAATTGACGCTTCCGGCGACGACGACGGCGCCGGCCAAATCCAGTTCGAGCGCACCGAGCTCGTCGTAGGAATTGTCCGGCCCTCCCATCTCGACTGGGCCCCACAGGCGGGCCCCCGTGTTCACATCGAACGCGGCCGTGCCGATGTCGGTCGGATAGAGGCCCGGGCGAGGAATCTTCGCCGAGACGAAGGCGTTGCCCGTCGCATCCACCCGGAGCTTCGCGTCCGACGCGTACGCCGCCGGAAACAGAACGGGCCCCCATCGACGTTCACCACTCGAACCGTCGTATCCGACGAGAAGCGTTTGAGGGCTCGACGGAGTCGCCTCAATGGCGACCACGACCTCTCCTCGCGCATCGCAGACGACTCCCTTCGGAGCGGCGGCCGTCTCGAGAATCGGGCCCCAGAGGAGAGCTCCGGAGGAGCCGCCGACCTTCAACGTGGCCGTGATTCCGCCGTATTTGCCGGTTACCACGACGTCCCCGTTCCCATCCACGGCGGCGTCGACGAGCGAATCCGTGAACGTCCTCCCCAGGGTGACCGGCCCCCATCGGATCACCCCGGTGGACGGGTCGAGCTGGGTGACCGCGAGCTTCCTGTAGGTCACGGGATCGTCCTGGGTCATCGCCAGGAAGATTCGCCCTGCGCCGTCGGTTCTGAGCAGAATCGGGTCCGAGCCGGATGACTCGGCAAGGAGACTCGGCCCCCAGAGCAGGGATCCCGTCACTCCGTCCAGCTTGTAGACGGCGGCAAAGAACGCGTTGGGCGTTCCCGAGCGCGCGGCGATCAGAACGTCGCCACGCGGATCCAGGACGACCGCCTCCGGATCGGCGAAGCCCGCGACCGGAGCGTCGACGACGAAGATTTTGGCCCAGAGCGTTGCGCCCGTCGTCCCGTCGAACCTCATGACGGAGAAGCCGGCCGATCGATCGAAGGGCGTCGTGATGACGAAGTTCCCAAAGGCGTCGATTGCGCCCGGGCCCCCGCGTCCAGCTTGGAGGGTGACGGTCGAGAGCGTCTGGCCGGACGCGGAATACCGCAGAGCGCTAGCAGCGGCGCCGTCCGGGCCGAGGGCCATCAGAGAGCCGTCCGCGAGAGCACGCACGTTTCGGACGATTCGGGAGGGATAACCCTGTGGAGCGGGCTTGAGGACGCGAGTCTCCCAGACCTTCTCGGGCACTCCGGCAACTGCGGGCCGAATCCACGTCAGAGTCAGCCAGAGAAACAGCAGACCCTTCCGAACCCGAGGCTTCAAGCGTGTCACTCCGCGGCTCGATCCAGTCTAGCCTAGCGTCTCGCTGCCACGATCGGCGCGTGCAATCGCGAACCCACTTCAGGTTCGCAGAAGAGGAATGTGGTGCGTCACGCTGCCTTCTTCACGGCCTCCCACTTGATCTCCGACCCCCACGTCGAGTGCGGGATCGCGAAGACGAGGAGTGTCGTGACGGCGGCGGCCATGATCTCGATGCGGGCCGGGCGGCCGGGGCGCTGGACGAGGATCGCCCCCGCCCAGAAGAGGCCGGCGATGAGCGTCTTGTTGTCGGTGAGGTCCCAGCCGAACGGCACGCCCGTCCAGTACGCGTCGAACGCCATCTTCTGGACGATGGGTCCGAGGATGAAGCCGCCGACGGCGATGAGCCCGATCGTCACGAGCGCGAGGCGGCGGGTGGGCGCGCCCGCGAGGGCCGCGAGGCCCGCGGCCGCGGAGAAGAACATCGCGAGGACCATGCAGAGGACGTGCGGGACGAGGATCCCCGTGGGCACGTCGCCCTTGAAGCGCGTGACGGCCGGGCGCGGCGGGAAGACGGCCGTCTCGGTTCCCTTCGCGAGGCGCACCTGGTACTCGAGCTTGCCCGCAGGGGGCTGGTGGGGGAGGGCGGCCACGAGGTCGGCGCCCTCGCGCGCCATGGGAAGGATCGTCCATTCGTCGCTCGTCGGATACCGGCGGAACGCGACCACACCCGTGAACGCGGGATCCGGAGCGGCGACGCGCACGGGCTGGTCGCCCGGCCCGCCGTGCGTGCGCGTGAGCTTCAGGTCGACGGACGACCCGCCGACGGCGACGCGTCCCCGCGCCGGGTACGTCGGCCCGGAGCGGCGCTGCCAGACGGCGGAGGCGAGCGTGACGAGGAGGGCGAGGGCGAATCGGACGGCGGGTTTATTCACGCCGTCCGATTTACCGGGACGCCGCCCCCGGCGTCAATGAAGCAGCCGGACGGGGGGCGCCCCGTCCGGCGGGTGTTCGCTTTCTCAGCGCTCGGCCGCCTGGCGGCCGGAGCCCTCAGTGCATCCGCTTGATCTTGGGCGCGGTGCGGGGCGCGCGGGCCTTCAGGACCCTGCGCTCGGGATGCGTCGGGCGGTCGACGCCGTGGCCGAGCACCTCGAGGAGGTCGGACGTCGTGAGGATGCCGACGAGGCGCGGCGTCCGGCCGGGCTGGACGACGGGCAGGCATCCGATGCTGCGGCCGCGCATGAGGTTGGCGGCCTGGCGGATGGACATTTCAGGGTCGGCGGTGACGACGTTCGTCGACATGACGTCGGCCACGCGGTGGTTGCGGCGGAAGCCGTCCTCCTTCGCGGCTCCGAGGTCGTGCGACGACACGATGCCGACAAGCGCGGCCTCGTCGTCACGCACGACGAGATGGTGGACGTTCAGAGCCTTCATGCTGGCGTAGGCGGTTTCCGCGGTCTCGAAGGCGCTGATCGTCCTCACGTGCGGGGTCATCACGTCCTGTACACGCATGGACCCTCCTTGGCGGCGCTCTCGGCGCGCCTGCTTCCGATGGGAAGGTGGGTCCGCGCGGCCGTCCGCGCATGGAGCAGATGAATCAGGCGGCGGCCGCCTACCGGGATGCCGTCTTCACCGCCTTGCCGTGCAGGACCTCGCCGGCCTTCACCTGCGCCTGCCGCGACAGGTCGATCGACTCGCCGAGGATGCGGGCCATCTCCTGCGGGGCGTGGAAGCCCATCGAGTTCTCGGCGGCCACCATGTCGAGGCGCCACTGCGCGGCGCGCTGCAGCTCGCCCAGCTCCTTGATCGCGGCGTCCTTGTCCACGACCGCCCGCCACGCGGCCAGGAGGTTGGCCTTCGTCTCGGCGGCCATCTTCTTGTCCTGGTCTTCCTTGCCGAGCTTGGCGAAGTCGGCGTTCTTCTCGAGCGTCTCCTTCGCCTTCGCGGCGGCCGCGGGGCGGTTCTGGTCGTCGTACGGCTTCCGGACGGCGACGATGGCGTCGATCATGGCGACCGCCGCCTGGCCCGCGCGCGACATGAGCGCGAAGTGGCGGTCCTGGATGGCCTCGACGCGGCTCTTGAGCTCCTCGTCGGTGTACGGGTGGCAGCTCGCGCAGGAGCGGTTCGCCGAGAGGAGGGGGCTTCTCACCCAGTGCTCGGAGATCTTCTGGGCGCCGTCGCGCCGGTAGGACATGTGGCAGTCGGCGCAGGCGACGCCGCTCCGCGCGTGAATGCCCTGGCTCCACATCTCGAACTCGGGGTGCTGCGCCTTGAGGACCTCCATGCCGGTCTCCGCGTGCGTCCAGTCCTTGAAGCGCGCGCCCTTGACCTCGATGGAGTTGTACTGCTTCTCCATGTCCTCGACCTTGAGGCCTTCGGCCCACGGGAAGAAGATCGTCGTGCCCTTGCCGCAGAAGTACTCGACGTGGCACTGGGCGCAGACGTACGAGCGCTTCTCCTGGCGGGTCGCGTCCACGTTCGGGTCGTACGCACGGGCGCGGTCGCCGCTGCGCCAGCGCTCGATGCTCGGGAGGTGCCCGACGGCGCCCTTCGATGCCGCGAGCTTCTGGATGGCTGCGACGAAGGCCGGACGCGTGACGCGCAGCTCCATCGACTTCGGGTCGTGGCAGTCGACGCAGGAGACGGGGTGGGCCTTGCCGCCCGTCGTCTGCTCGAGCTGCTTGTGGGCGTCCCAATAGCCGAGCGCGCCCACGGCCTCGAGACCCTTCTGGAGCTGCTCGGCCTCGCTCGCCTGCGGGGCCGCTTCCTTCCCGAGCTTCCGGTAGAGCGGCATGATCGAGGCGTGGCAGTGCAGGCAGTTGCCCGACTGCTTGCCCTCGGCCTGCACGTTGCGCTTCGTGTTCTCCTGGTCGAAGAGCATGAAGGCGTGGCCGCGCCGGTCGCGGTAGTCCACCGCGAAGAGGTAGCCCGCGAAGATGCGCGTCAGCCACGGGTCGCGCGCCGCCTTCTGGGGCGGCACGACACCTTCGGCGCCGCCGGTGCCCCCGCCGTACTTCGTGTGGGACGGCTCGGACGTGCGCTTGTAGCCGTCGTATTCGCGCGGCCAGTTCACACCCCACTTGGCCGGGTCGACGTCGTTCTCCGTCACCTCGGCGAGCTTGACGTATGCGTTCTTCGCCTCCTGCTTCTTCTCGGCGATGTTGACGAGCAGGGCGGCGGCGCCCAGCGCTCCGAGGGCGAAGGCGCCCGCGACGAGGGCGATGAGGAGCCCACTCTTTTTCTTTCCGGGCTCGGCGTTCTCTGCGGACATGAGGTGCTCCTTCTCGGGTGGTGTCGCGTGTCAGCGCTGGTGGCCGACGGAGGCGTGGCAGCGAATGCAGGAGACGTCGCCGCCCTGGGTCATCGAGTCGACGAGGTCGGAGTGGCAGCGGCGGCAGTTGGCCTCGACGACCGCCGAGCTCTCGGGCCGGGCCCGGATGACGTCCGGGAACCCTCCGAGCGTGAAGGCCAGGGAGTGGTGCCAGCCGTTGGACGCCTTCACGAGGTACTTCGACACGGGCCCGGCCGGCGTGTGGCAGTCGTTGCAGGTCGCGGCGTTGTGGTGCGGGGCGGCCTGCCAGCCGGCGACGTGCGCGCTCATCACGTGGCAGTTCGCGCACGTGGCGGGGTCGTTCCCCATGTACGACGACCCCTTCGCGTACCAGAAGGCGTAGCCGCCGACGCCGAGCGCAAGTCCGGCCGCGGCGGCGGCGAGGGTGAGGGGGACCGGGAGCACGGCAAAGCCCCGGCGCGACTTCACGGGCACGACGTCAATGTAGGGTCTCGGCCGAAGTTCCGCACATGACGGCCGTCATGTCGGGCCCCGCCTCGGGGGCCTGGGGCCCGAAAGGCCCGGTTGTATCCTCTCGGGCCTGATGGACTTCTCTTCCATCGTCCAGAACGTCGTCTCGCCGGCTTTCCTCTTCTTTTTCCTCGGCTTCGGGGCGGTCCTCCTGAAGTCCGACCTCGAGATCCCGCACCCTCTCCCGAAGTTCTTCTCGCTCTACCTCCTCTTGTCGATCGGTTACACGGGAGGCGCCAAACTCGCGCACGCGGGGCTTTCATGGAGCGTGGCGCTCTACATCGCCGTGGCAATGCTGATGGCCCTCGCCGTGCCTTTCTACACGTTCTTCATCCTCCGGAAAATTCTTTCCGTCTACGACGCCGCCGCGATGGCCGCGACGTACGGCTCGATCAGCATCGTGACGTTCATCGTCGGGACGGAGTTCCTCACCCGCCTGTCCACGCCCTATGGCGGCTACATGGTGGCGATCATGTCGCTCATGGAGTCGCCGGCCGTCATCACGGGAATCCTCCTCGTGCGTCTCTTCGCGCCACGCGGCAAGGACGCAACCGAGCGACCCGGCGTGGGGCACCTCCTGAAGGAGTCGTTTCTCAACGGGACGGTCTATCTCCTCCTCGGGAGCCTCGTCGTCGGCGTCCTCACCGGGGCGAGCGCCGGGAAGAGCCTCGAGCCCTTCACCGTCGGGATCTTCAAGGGGATGGTCCTCTTCTTCCTCCTCGACACCGGGATGCTCGCGGCCCGCCGGGCCAAGACGCTCCTCGTGGTGGGCCCGAAACTCGTCCTCTTCGGCATCGGGGCGCCGCTCCTCAACGGCGGGGTCGGCGTCCTCCTGGCCTGGGCGATGGGGATGGGCCGCGGCGACGCCCTCCTCTTCGCCATCCTCTGCGCGTCCAGCTCCTACATCGTCGTCCCGGCCGCGATGCGCCAGGCGGTTCCCGAGGCGAATCCCGGCCTCTTCGAGCTCCTCTCCCTGTCCGTGACGTTCCCCTTCAACATCAGCGTCGGCATTCCTCTTTACTGGGCGGCGATCCGCCTCCTCATCGGGTGACGAAATGAGACCCGTCAAGCGCGTCGAGATCGTCGTCGAGGCCCTCGTCCTCTCCCGCGTCACCGAGATCGTCGACGCCGCCGGGATCAAGGGCTACACCGTCATCCGCAACGCCGGGGGCAAAGGGGGGCACGGCGAGCGCTTCGAGGACGAGCTCGTCGACACCCACAGGAACGCCTACCTCGTGGTCGCCTGCGACGAGGCCCAGCTCGAGCCCCTTCTCCTCACGCTCCGCCCGCTCCTCTCCCGCTTCGGCGGGATGTGCCTCGTGAGCGACGCGTGGTGGGTGAAGCACTGAGGCGTGAAGCGACGGACCGCGCCACGAAGCGCCGGCAAATCACCGCATGACGCCCGTCATACGGGGACCCTCCCTGCGGGACTAAGATCGCGCACGCCTTGAATGTCTCGAGCATCGTCGTGCGCGTCGCGCCCGAGAGGGTGGCCGACGGCGTCCGGCGGCTCGGCGAGTTGCCCGGCGTCGAGGTCCGTTTCACGGACGCCGACCGGGGCCGCATCGTCGTCACGCAGGAATCGGAAACGACCGACGAACAGGAAGCCGGCCTCCGGCGCATCCAGGCGCTGCCCGGCCTCCTGTCGGCCGAGCTCGTCTGCCACTACTTCGACGAGCTCGAGAGTGAAGCGGAGGAAGCATGAGCGAGAAACAGACACGCCGGGAGATCCTCAAGCGCAGTGCCGCGCTCGCCGCGGCCGCCGCCGCGGGAATTCCGGTCGCCGAAGACGCCCTCGCGGCGACAGGAGGCGCGCCCGCCGCCGACGGGGTTGCGTGGGACAAGAGCGTCTGCCGCTTTTGCGGCACGGGCTGCGGCGTGCTCGTCGGGACCAAGGCAGACCGCGTCGTGGCCATCAAGGGCGACCCCGACGCTCCCGTGAACCGCGGCCTCCTCTGCGTCAAGGGCTACGCGAACGCCAAGATCCTCTACGGCGAGGACCGCCTGACGAAGCCGCTCCTGAGGATGAAGGACGGCAAGTTCGACAAGAACGGCGACTTCTTCCCCGTCAGCTGGGAACGCGCGTTCCAGGAGATGGAGGCGCAGTTCAAGAGGGTCCACGCCGAGCTCGGCCCGAGCGGCGTCGGCGTGATGGGCTCGGGTCAGTACACGATCATGGAGGGCTACGCGGCCGCGAAGCTCGTGAAGGCCGGCTGGCGCAGCAACAACCTCGACCCGAACGCGCGGCACTGCATGGCGTCGGCCGTCGCCGGCTTCATGCAGACGTTCGGCATCGACGAGCCCTCGGGCTGCTACGACGACATCGAGAAGACCGACGCCGTCGTGACCTGGGGCGCGAACATGGCCGAGATGCACCCGATTCTCTGGTCGCGCATCGTCGACGCGCGGCTCGCGCGCCCCGAGTACCGGATCCTCAACCTCACGACCTACACGACGCCGACGTCGGCGGGCGCGGACACCGAGATCCTCTTCAAGCCGAACACGGACCTCGCGATCTGGAACTACATCGCGCGCGAGATCGTCGCCCGCGGCGCGGTGGACAAGGACTTCGTCGAGAAGCACTGCGTCTTCGCGGCCGGGGCCGTCGACATCGGGTTCGGGATGCGGCCGGGGGAGGACCACGCGACCGCGTCCGAGAAGGACACGCGGGACCGCGAGCGGACGGTCGTCCTCACGAAGGAGGAGGCGATCGGCCGCGGCCTCGACCCGTCGGTCACGCACACGCGGCCCCAGAAGGACGCCGCGAAGGCGGGAGCGCACTGGCTCATCTCCTTCGAGGACTTCAAGAAGGCGGTCGAGCCGTACACGCTCGACTTCGTCGCCGCGCTCACGAAGGGCAACTCCGAAGAGCCGCTCGAGGAGCACGCGCGGAAGCTCAAGGCGCTGGCCGACGTCTACGCCGACCCGAAGAGGAAGGTCGTGTCGTTCTGGACGATGGGCTTCAACCAGCACACGCGCGGAACGTGGGTCAACGAACAGGCGTACATGGCCCATCTCCTGACGGGCAAGCAGGCGAAGCCCGGCGCGGGGGCGTTCTCGCTCACGGGGCAGCCCTCCGCCTGCGGCACGGCGCGCGAGGTCGGCACGTTCTCCCACCGCCTCCCCGCGGACATGACCGTGGACAACGCCGAGCACCGCGCCCACGCCGAGGAGCACTGGAAGATCCCGGCGAAGACGATCAACCCGAAGGTCGGGAGCCACATCACGGAGATGATGCGGGACCTCGAGGACGGCAAGCTCAAGTGGCTCTGGATCCAGGTCACGAACCCGTTCCAGTCCACCGCGAACAACAACCACTGGCTCGCGGCCGCCCGCCAGCCCGGCACGTTCGTCGTCGTCTCGGACGCGTACCCCGGGATCAGCGCGAAGGTCTCCGACCTGATCCTGCCGAGCGCGATGATCTTCGAGAAGTGGGGCGGCTACGGCAACTCCGAGCGCCGCACGCAGCTCTGGCGGCAGCAGGTGCCGGCGCCGGGCGACGCGAAGACCGACGTCTGGCAGATCCTCGAGTTCTCCAAGCGCTTCAAGGTGCGCGACGTCTGGGGCGAGCAGCCGCTCCCGGGCCTCAAGACCGAGGGCTTCACGGACGGACGGCTCCCTTCCGTCCTCGACGAGGCCGCGAAGATGGGCTACGCCCCCGACGCGACGCTCTTCGACGTCCTCTTCGCGACGCCGGCGAACCGGAAGGTCGCCTGGCCGGACCCCGTCGCGAAGGGGCACGCGAACGCGACCGCCGCGCATCTCGGCGCGGCGTGGTTCCCGGAGAAGGCGCTCTTCGAGGAGTACGCGGGGTTCGGGCGCGGGCACGGACACGACCTCGCGCCCTTCGACCGCTACCTCGCGGACGACGTGCGGGGCCTGAGATGGCCCGTCGTCGACGGCAAGGAGACGCCCTGGCGCTTCAACGAGGCTTACGACCCGTACGCGAAGAAGGGCTCGGGCTTCGACTTCTACGGCAAGGCGATGAAGGCGCTGCCGAAGGGAGACCTCGACAAGCCCACGGGCACGGAGAAGGTCGGGCTCGCCGGCAAGGCCAAGATCTTCTTCCGCCCGTATGCGGCGCCCGCCGAGGTCCCCGACGCCGTGTACGACCTGTGGCTCTGCACCGGGCGCGTCCTCGAGCACTGGCACTCGGGGACGATGACCCGCCGCGTCCCGGAGCTGAACGCGGCGATGCCGTCCGCGCTCCTCTACATTCACGAGAAGGACGCGGCCGCGCGCGGCCTCAGGCGCAACGACGTGGCGTGGATCGAGTCCCGCCGCGGGAAAATCCAGGTGGCCGTCGAGACCGCGGGCCGCTACAGGATGCCGCGCGGGCTCGTGTACGTGCCGTGGTTCGACGAGTCGATCCTCATCAACAAGGTCACCCTCGACGCGACGTGCCCGATCTCGAAGGAGACGGACTTCAAGAAGTGCGCCGTGAAGATCACGAAGGTCGCAACTGCGCTTCTGGCAGCGATATTCACCGCCGCGCTGACGGCGTGCGCCTCCCCCTCTTCACCTTCTAAGAAAATCTCTTCGGTCTCTTCCGCCCCCCCGGTCGGCGTTTCGGACGCGAGCCTTGGCCTCGAGAAGACCGCGGTGACGGGAGTCCCGGCCCCGAAGCCGTTCGACTACGTCACGAAGGACCCCGGGGACGGCAAGGTCCTGCCGCGCCCGTTCGCGTCGGCGCCACCGCTCATCCCGCACACGGTCGACGGCCTTCTCCCGATCACCCGCGCGGACAACGGCTGCGTGACGTGTCACGCCGTGGACAAGGCCGAGCCGGGAGGCCCCGTGCCGATTCCGGCGAGCCACTACGTCGACCTGAGGAACGCCCCGACCGTCAAGCGCGCCGAGATCGCGGGGAGCCGGTTCGTCTGCACGGCGTGTCACGTGCCCCAGGCCAGCGTGAAGCCGCTCGTCGCGAACGGCTTCACGCCCTGAACGACGGCCGCAAGGCCTAGGGGCGCGCGGCAGCGACGGGGAGCGTCACGGGCGACGCGTCGTCCCTCCCGCCCCCGAGGACGGAGCGCAGCGTCGCGATGACGATCGGGACGACGCCGAACACGAGGAACACCGTGTCCGCGACGACGCGCACCCACTCGAGCGCGTGGTATGGGCCGGTCATCAGGTAGGCCTGCCGGCGGGCGTGCCAGTAGCCGTTCGCGAGGGAGTCCCACAGCTGGAGGACCCCGGCCGGGAAGAGGTCGAGGACGACCATGAGGGCGAGGCCGACGTTCAGCCCCCAGAAGCCCGTCTTCACGAAGCCTTCCACGCGGGCCCAGCGCACCTCGCTCTGGAGGGCGCGCAGGCAGTAGACGACGACGGCGAGCGCGAGCATCCCGAACACCCCGAACATCGCCGCATGGCCGTGGTTCGACGTCAGGGTCGTTCCGACCTCGAAGTACGAGACGACCGGGAGGTTGATGAGGAAGCCGAAGACGCCGGCACCGACGAAGTTCCAGACGCCGACCGCCATCAGGAAGTGGATCGCCCATTTCTGCGCGGCCGAGAGCGTCACGCCGCAGGACCCGCACGTCCGATCCTTGAGCCGGATGAAGTCCCACGCGTCGAGCGTCAGGAGCGTGAGAGGGACGACTTCCATCGCGGAGAACGTCGCGGCGAGGCCCATGTTGAGCGTCGTCTGGCCGGTGAAGTACCAGTGGTGGCCCGTCCCGACGATCCCGGCGCCGAGATAGAGGATCGCGTCGAGGTAGACGACGCGCGTCGCCGTCTTCGTGCTCACGAGCCCCATCTGGAAGAACATGACCGCGACGAGAACCGTCGCGAAGAGCTCGAAGAAACCCTCGACCCAGAGGTGGATGATCCAGAAACGCCAGTTGTCGATCACGGCCGGGTTCGTGTGCGGGCCGTAGACGAGGGCCGGCAGGTAGAAGAGGGGAATCGCGACCGCGATGTAGAGGAAGAGGGACGCGAGGGTGCCGGTCGTCGGGCTCTTCATCGCGGGCCGAAGGGCCCGGAACATGAGGACGAGCCACAGGACGAGGCCGGCCGCGAGGAGGATCTGCCAGAAGCGCCCGAGGTCGAGGTACTCGGAGCCCTGGTGCCCGAACCAGAACCAGAATCTCCCGAGCGCGTTGCGCAGGCCGAGGAACTCGCCGAACAGGCTCCCGAACACGACGACCGCAAGGGCGCCGAGGAGGACGAGAGCCCCGGCCTTCTGCCCTTTCGGATCGCCGCCGCCGAGGAGCGGCGCGAGGAAGAGGCCGCCCGCGACCCACGCGGTCGCGATCCAGAAGATCGCGAGTTGCAGGTGCCACGTGCGCAGAAGCGTGTACGGAAGGATCGACGCGAGGTCGAAACCGTAGAACGCGCCCGGTTCGACGCGATAGTGGGCGAGCGCGCCTCCCGCGAGCGTCTGGAGCAGGAAGAGGACCGCGACGACCGCGAGGAACCAGCCGACGACCCTCTGACTGGGCGTCAGGGTCAGGGCGCGGGGCGGGTCGTGGTGGTGCAAGGCTCCGCTCTCGGCTTTCCAGCCCAGGAAGTCGAAGCGGCCGAACACGAAGAGAATCGTGCCGAGGGCGCCGAGGAGCGCGATCAGAGAGAGCCCGCTCCAGAGATAGGTCGCGGACGTGGGGGAGTTCCCGACGAGCGGCTCGTACGGGAAGTTGTTCGTGTACGAGTAGTCCTTGCCCGGACGGCTCGCGACCGTCGCCCACGTCGCCCAGGAGAAGTACGCGGAGAGGGCGTCGAGTTCCTTTGGGTTCTTGATGTAGCGCGCGGGAAGGCCGGGCGCCGCGGTCTCGCCGCCGAAGTACGCCGCCCACTCCGTCTTCGCGACCGCGAACGCCGCAGCCGCACCGGGCGGAAACGTGATCGTCTTCGCGGCCGGGTCCCATGTGTTCGTCCTCGCCGCGGTCCGGACCTCGGCGTCGATCGCGGCTTGACGTCCCGCGTCGAGGCCGGCGTACGCCGACTGGTACCGGCTCTTCGCGAGCGTGTCGCGCCAGACTTCCGCGAGGCGGTGCAGCGTCTCGGCCGTGTAGTCCGGACCGAGGTACGCGCCGTGGCCCCAGAGCGTCCCGTGCTCCATGAGGCCGTACTTGAGGAAGACGTCCTGGCCCGCGAGGACGTCGGCCCCGGTGAAGATCGTTCGGCCGGATTCGTCGACGACCCGGTCCGGGATCGGTGGCGCGTTCTTGTACGTTTGCACCGTCACGATCGACAGGATCGAGAATCCGAAGATCATGGCGAGGATGGCGCCGTGCCGCCACCAGGGGGAAAGTCTTTCGTGTTCGCTCATCAGATGATCGTGACTGAGACGCATTCCAACGTCAACGGGTGACCTCGATTCCTCCGCTCTGACTCTCACGGCATATGACGCCTGTCATCCCGCCGCCCTCGAGGACTCGGCATGATGGTCGCCGACGGAGGAAGATCTCTTGAGAATCACCGCAGAGACGTTCGTCGCGGACATCGCGGCCCACCACCCCCGCAGCATCGAGGTCTTCGAGCGCCATGGGATCGACTTCTGCTGCGGCGGCCGCCGCCCCCTCGGCGAGGCCTGTCGCGAGCACGGAGCCCACGTGGAGGCCGTCGCGGCCGAGATCGAGGCCGCCGCCGCCCGTGAGGTGCCGGAAGACCGCATCTTCACCGACGCTCCGCTCGCGACGCTTCTCGATCACATCGTCTCCCGTTACCACGGAGCCTTGCGGGAGGACCTTCCGCTCCTCGGACGCCTGGCCGACAAGGTGGCCGAGGTCCACGGGATGCGCCACCCCGAGCTCGTCGAGCTGGCGCGCGTCTACCGCGAGCTGCGGTCCGAGCTGGAGCCGCACCTCGCGACGGAGGAGGACCGGGTGTTCCCCTCCGTCCGCCTGCTCGCGGAGTCCGGGGCGCCCGCCGAGAACGTGAAGGGAGCCCTGCACGCCCTCGAGGAAGAGCACGACCGCGCCGGCGCCGCTCTCGCGAGCCTGCGCGCGCTGAGTCGCGGGTTCGTGGTCCCCGACGACGCCTGTGCGACCTATCAGGCGCTCTACGAGGGGCTCGTGCGCTTCGAACGCGAGCTGCACGAGCACGTCCACCTCGAGAACAACGTCCTGTTCCCGCGGGTCGTCAGCCTCGAAATGAGCGCCGCGGCGTCTCGCGCGCCGACCGAGCCGGTCCGCTGACCGTGTCGGGCCGCTGGGAGGACGCCGGCGTCGTCCAGGGCTTCTCGAAGGCCGCCGCGAACCAGGTTCTCCTCGCCTTCGTCCGCCTCGAGCTCGCCCGGCGGCCCGGTCTTCGCGTCCTCGACCTCGGCTGCGGAGCCGCCCGCAACGCGGTGCCCATGGCGGCGGAAGGCGCCGCCGTCGTCGGGACCGACATCGCGTGGCCCATGCTCGCGGCGGCGCGCCGCCGGGTCGCATCCGAAGGCGTCGCCGGGCGAGTCACGCTCGCGCGGGCACCCATGGATCGGCTGCCGCTGCCGGACGCGAGCGTCGACCTCGTCGTCGCCCACGGGATCTGGAATCTCGCCCGGTCGGCCTCCGAGATGCGCCGCGCGATCGCCGAGGCGGGGCGCGTCGCCCGGCCGGGCGCCGGCCTCTTCCTCTTCACGTTCTCCCGCGCCACCCTCCCCCCGGACGACCGGCCCGTGCCCGGGGAGCCGTTCGTGTTCACCCGGTTCGCGGGCGAGCCGCAGTGCTTCCTGACCGAGGCGGAGGTCCTCGCGGAGCTCGCGCGCGGCGGGTTCGAGAAAGACCCGCCGGGCCCGCTCACGGAGTACAACCGCCCGCCGGCCGGCGCGATCGCGCGCGGCGGCCCCGTGATCTACGAGGGGACGTTCCGCGCGGCGAGGCAGTCATGATGAAGGAGTCCTCAAAGTGATGACGGCGCTCCCCGACGATCTTCCTCGCCGCGTCCTGGACGGCTCGCCCGACGCGGTCCTCATCAGCGATCCCACGGGTACGGTGCGCTACTGGAACGCCGCGGCGGAGCGGGTGTTCGGCTTCCGCGCCGCCGAAGCGGTCGGAATCTCCATGGATTTCATCATCCCCGAGCGGCTCCGCGGCCGGCACTGGGCCGGCTGGGAGGCGACCATGAAGACCGGCGTCACCCGCTACGGCGAAGGCAGGATGCTCGCCGTGCCTGCGCTCCACAAGGACGGCCGTCAGATCTCCGTGGAGTTCTCGATCCAGCTGCTGAAGGATGCCGGCGACCGGATCCAGTGGGTCGTGGCGGTGTTCCGCGACGTGACGGAACGCTACGCCCGGGAGAAGGCGCTTCGAGCCCAGCTGAAGTCTCTGGAGGCGAAAGCGGCTGGCCAGGTTTGATTTCTCGTAGCACGCCCGCGCCACGAGCCGCCCCCTAAGGGGCCGGCTGGTAAATGCCAGGCGGGGTGCGGAAGGGGATCGCGAGCCGGTTCCAGGCGTTGATCGCCACGACCACCCAGTTGAGGTCGACGAGCTCCTTCTCGGAGAAGTGCCGCCGCGCCTCGTCGTACACCTCGTCGGGCACGTGTGTTTCCGAGACCCGCGTGACGGACTCGGTCCAGCCGAGCGCGGCCCGCTCACGGGACGAATAGAAGGGGGATTCCCGCCAGGCGTCGAGCAAGTAGAGACGCTGCTCCGACTCGCCGGCGGCCCGGGCGTCTTTCGTGTGCATGTCGATGCAATAGGCGCAGCCGTTGATCTGGGACGCGCGCAGCTTGACGAGCTCGATCAGAGAACGCTCGAGACCGCAGCGATCGAGATAGTCCTCGAGCGCCAGCAGCGTCTCGTACGCCTCGGGAGTCGTGACGTGTGCGTCGATCCTCGCCTTGTCACTCACCGGACCTCCTCGTCCCTACGCGGAGATTCTCCCGCGGAGAGACTCCGGGGCGTGCGGGCCCGGCTCCGCGATGAGGCTCCTCGCTTCGTCCATCTTGCCGAAGACGCCCCAGGCCAGCATGCCCCGCACGCGGCCGTCGTCGAGGGTGTAGACGAAACCCTTGCGGAACGGGTCCTTCCAGTCGGCGACGGTCTCGAGGCGCGGGTCGAGGACGCCGACGGCCTCGTATCCGAGGTCGAAGAGATCCGAGTAGAAGAAGGGCAGGTGGCGGTAGGCGACGTCGGCTCCGGCCATCGCGCGTCCGGCCTCCCGCCCCATGGAATTCGCGTTGTCCTCGTGCTCGACCCGGATGCGCCGGCCGAGCGCGGGGCTCCAGAACCGCGCGACGTCGCCGGCGGCGAAGACGGCCGGGTCGGAGGTGCGCAGGGACTCGTCCACGAGGATGCCGTCGTCTACGTCGAGCCCCGCTTCGGCCGCGAGGCGGTCGTTCGGGACGATGCCGAGCCCCGCCACGACGAGGTCGGCCTGGATCCGGCCGCGGTCGGTCGCTACCGTGAACCCGGGGCCGTGCGCCTCGAGCCCGGTGAGGCGTTCCCCCGGCCGGACCTCGACGCCGCGCTGCCTGTAGAAATCGTTCAGGTAGAGCGAGAGATCGCGCGGAAAGAGGCGCGCGCCGATTCCCTCCTCGGGAAAGACCAGTGTCACACGGGTGCCGGCCGTCGACAGCGAGGCCGCGATCTCCGAGCCGATGAAGCCTCCGCCGACGACCGCCACGTGCCGGCCCGGCGGCAGCGCCCGGACGCGCCGGTAGTCCGCGACGGTGCGGTAATAGACGACGTCGTCGCCGCCGAAGGGCAGCCGGCGGGGCGTTCCGCCCGTCGCGAGGAGGAGGCGCTCGTATCCGATCGTCTCTCCTCCGTCGAGAACGACGCGCCGCGCGGCGCGGTCGACGGCGACGACGCGCGCGCCGGCGCGAACCGGGACGCCGGGTACCGCGGGCAGCCAGATCGAGGCCTCGTCCTGTCCCGTCCAGAGACCCTTCGTGAGCGGCGGGCGTGCGTACGGTCCTTCCGGCTCGTCGCCGACGAGGAGGATCGAGCCGCTCGCATCCACCGAGCGGATCCCCAGTGCCGCGGCGTGCGCCGTCATCCCGCCGCCGACCAGGACGTACTTGAAGTCGGGCATCCGGCTCACCTTACAGCGACTTCAGGTACTCGACGAGGTCCCTCTTCTCGGCCGGCGTCAGAGAGAGGCCCTTGAACGAGTCGTAGTGATTCACGACGTCGAGGAGGGTCGGAAAGCGCCCGTCGTGATAGAAGCCGCCCTTCGCGCGCGTGAAGAGGCCGTGGAGGGGCGTCGTGCGGTAGCGCTTGTCGGGGGAGCGGCTGGACTGGAAGTCGTCAATGCCGATCTCCTCGGGCGTGTGCATGTTCCAGCCCGGCTCGGTCGTGAGCGGCTCCGTGTGGCAGGAGGCGCACTGCCCCTTCCCGGCGAAGAGCACGCCTCCGCGTCCGGCGGCCGCGGCGTCGAAGCTGCCAACCCGCGGTGTCGGCGCCGGAATCGAGAGCTGGTAGTAATGGAGGGCCGGGAGCTTCGCGGTGACCTGGTCCTCGCCCTCGGCGACCTGTGCGTGGCCGGAACGGGCGCGGGCCGCGACGGGGAACTGCACGGGGTCGTCGAGGCGCGGATCGAAGAAGTTGCCCTTGCCGTGCATCTCGAGGACCGCGACGAAGGCGTTCCAGTACGGGATCGAGCCCCACCCGGTGTACGTGTGAAGGTTCACGCCGGTGAGGCCGAACGCGGCCGGGATGAGCGTCGCGGCCGACCGGCCGTCCGGCCGGAACACCTTCCCGTCGAGGAAGAGCTCGGCGTCGAACTTCCCGGGACCCCAGCTCGCGAGCACCGTGCGCGTCGTCGCGTCGTCGACTCCCAGGAGCCGGTTCACGGCCGAGAGGTCCGGGGAGAGGGCCACGATCGCGCCGACGTTCAGGTCGCGGTTCGGCCAGCCGTCGAGGCGGCGCCCGATGCCGGGGGCGAGCGAATCGTCGACCGTGGAATGGCAGAACGCGCACTGGATCCCGAGCGAGACGATCTGCTTCCCGGGGGAGAAGCGGCCCGTGACACCGACGACGGCGTCGAGCTGCAGCAGTGCCAGCGTCGTCGCCGGGTCGTCCAGGTTGATCTTTCCGGACCGGATCCCCTGCACGACCGAGGGGGGCAGCGCGTCGGAGTCGACCTTCAGGCCCACGGCGAGCGCGGTCTTCGGGCTCACCCCCGGGCCGACTCCTCCGTTCGCGGAGCCGGCGATCGCTTCGTGGAGCCGGAGCGTGTCGCCCCAGAACGCCTCGTCGCCGAAGGTGTCGTAGCGGAAGATCCGCCGTCCCTCGTCCAGCATCCTGTGGCTGCTCGCCATCGTCGAGCGGTCGTCGTCGTCCGCCGATTCCCTCGAGCGCATCGCGACGTCGTGCGACGGCGCGGCCGACTGGGCAAGGGCGGCGCGGTCGCTGCGGAGCGCCGCCACGAGGACGACGGCGGGCGGAACGAGCGCGAGGAGCGTGAAGAGAGAAGCTTTCTTCGTCATGGCGCATCCCTTCTTGCCCGAGGCGTTTCGGGCCGGTTGGCGAGGCGGAACGTCGCGTTTCCGTGTCTACGTGCCGACGCCGGCGAGCCGGAGGAACTCCCCGCGCGTCACGGCGTCTTCGCGCAGGGTCCCGAGCATCGCGGACGTGATCATCTCGGTGCCCGGCTGCTTCACGCCGCGGCAACCCATGCAGAGGTGGTGCGCTTTGACGACGACCGCGGTCCCCCTCGCGTCCAGGTGCTCCGCGACCGCGTCGGCGATCTGCCGCGTCAGGCGTTCCTGGATCTGGAGACGCCTCGCGAAGCAGTGGACGAGACGCGCGAGCTTGCTGATGCCGACGACCAGGCCCGGGAGATAGCCGACGGATGCCGTGCCGTAGAACGGGAGGAGGTGGTGCTCGCAGGTGGAATGAAAGTCGATGCCGCGAAGGACGATGAGCTCGTCGCTCGACTCCTCGAACGTCTTCGAGAGGATCTCGGAGGGCTCTTCGCCGTATCCGGCCGTCATCTCGCGGAGCGCCTGGACGACGCGCCGGGGAGTCTCGAGCAGCCCGTCGCGCGAGGGATCCTCTCCGATCATTCTGAGGAGCGAAACGACGGCGTCCTCGCCCTCGTCGTGTCTCTCGGGTTCGCCGGCCAGCCGCAGGTCTCGTCTCATCGCCGTCAGACCGAGGACGCCGAGAGCGCGCCGGCGCGGGCCGCCGAGGGAGCGGCCGCGTGCTCGCGGACCTCGCTCAGACGGGCGAGGGCGAAGGAGCCGCACGCCATCACGAGGTCGCGCACGGCCACGTCGAAGTAACGTCCGCCCGTCACGAGGCTGAGCGCGATGAGCGCGAGCCAGGCCGCGACGACGTAGCTGCCGAGCCGCGTGAGGCCGGCGAGGATCGCGATCCCGGCGGCGATCTCGATCACGCCCGCGACGCGCATGAGCGCTCCGGCGGAGAGGGGAACGACCTTCAGGATGAGCGGGCTGACGTATTGCTCCCAGTTCGTCAGCAGGTTCAGAAACTTGTCGAGACCCGCCAGGAAGGCCGTGAGCCCGAAGGCGATTCGAAGGGTCCAGAAAGCGGAGACGAGTCGGGTGTCCATGCGGTTCTCCTCCAGGGGGTCGATGCGTTGAGGGATTGAACAAGCGGACGGATCCGTCCGCGTCAGGACTCGCGGGCGGGCGTCAGGCGCGCGGGATTCGCCCCACCGCGAGGCGTTGCAGGACGTTCGTGACGATCCGGGTGCAGCGGGAGTCTCCGAACGAGAAGGCCGTGCGGATCCCCTGCCCGGCGCGTGCGAGCAGGTGGCTCTCGATCTGCCGGCGCGCCCGATGGAGGCGCGTCTTCACGGTCTCTTCCTTCAGCCCGAGACACTCGGCGGTCTCGGCCTGGCTCATCTGCTCGATCTCCCGCATGACGAAGACCTCGCGGAAGATGTCTGGAAGGTGGTCGACCGCCTCCTCGATCAGGCGCTTGAGCTCATGGCGGGAAGCGTCCTGCTCCGGGTCCGGAAGGCTGGAGCGGAGCTCCGCGACTCTGTTCTCGTCGTCTCCCACGGGGACCTCCAGCGGCTGGAACCGCCTGCCTTTCCGGGCGCGAGCGCTCGCCTCGTAGACGGCGATCTTCGTCAGCCAGGTGGCGAAGCTCGACCGGCCCTCGAACTGGCCGAGGTGGCCGTACGCCTTCAGGTACGCCTCCTGCAGCACGTCCTCGACGTCCGTGTCGGACCCGAGGATGGACCGGATGATCCTGTAGAGCCTCTGGTTGTACCGCCGCATCACGATCTCGAAGAGGGCGGTCTCCCCCTGCTGCACGCGGCGGATGACGGTCTCGTCGTCGAGGAGGGCGAGCGCGAGGGGGTTCGGGTCGGCCTGCATGACCGTACAGAGTCCGCAGGCAGTCTAAAGGTTCCCGAGATGGAGCCGGTCGAAGGCGAGAGCCATTCCCGCGAGGACGAGCAACGAGGCCGCGACGGCGTGGGCCGGGAAAGAGGGGAGGGGACCCACGGCGGGCGCGACCATGACGTACGCGTCCAGCCACCGGCCGAGGACGACGACGAGCGCGGCCTGCCCGAGCGCCGCCGGAGACTTCTTCGCCCGCGACCCGAGCAGGATCACGAAAGGGACGAGGAAGCTGACGACGGGGTTGAGCCAGAAGAGGGCCGTCCATCCGCCCTGGAAGCGGAGCGCGTAGTACGGAGTCTCCTCGGGCAGGTTGCTGTACCAGATCAGGAGGTACTGGCAGAACCAGATGTACGCCCAGAACGTCGCGAAGGCGAAGAGGAGCTTGCCGAGGTCGTGGCGCGTCGCGGGCGAGAGGGGCTGCGGCAGGCGCCCGCGCGCGTCGAGGAAGAGCGCGACGGCGGTGACGGCCGCGATTCCGCCGAGGAAGGTCCCCGCGAACCCGTAGACCGCGAACATCGTGCTGAACCACTCGGGCTCGAGAGACATCGCCCAGTCCCAGCAGGCCACCGAGATCGTCGGGGCGAGGACGAGAAGGAACCCCACGGAGGCGCGCGCGAAGCGCGGAGCGGCTCCGGCCTCCCCCGACTCGACGGCGCGGATCCTGTTCCGGAGGAGGCCGACGAGCCCACCCCACACGAGGAGGATCGCGAGCGCGCGGGCGAGGAAGAAGGGGCGGTTCAGCCAGACGGCCTTCGCGGCGAGAAGGTGGTTCGCGGCCGCCTCCGGGCGCGCCCAGGGATAGAGCGCCGTGAGCCCGAGGACGAGAGTGGCTCCCAGAAGGACGGCGGGGACGGCGAGCGTCCCGGCCGCGGACGAGGCGACCGTGCGGACCGGAGCCCACCAGCGCGCCCCGGAGACGGCCTGGATCGCCGCGAAGACGGCCGCTCCGAGAGCGAGCATGAGGCCGAAGAGCGCGGCGGTCAGGAGGCCCGCGAACGCCTGCGGCGGGTCGAGGAAGAGGCCGGCGACGAGCACGCCCGCCGCGAGGAGGCCGAGCGCCCCCGCTTCGAGCGGCCTCGCCCGGAGCAGCCGGGAGAGGGCGGGCCCCGTCACGGCCTGGCCTCCGGCGCGCCCTGCAGCTGCCTCAAGTAGAGGGCGACCCGCCAGCGGTCCTCGAGGAGAACCTGCGCCGCGTGCGCGGGCATGATCCCCTGGCCGCGCGTCACGATGTGGACGATCTGCCCGTCCGGCAGCGTGCGCGCGTGCGCGGCGAGGAGGCTCGGCGGATTCGGGAAGCGGCCGATGATGGGGCCGTCGCCCTCGCCCTTCGCGCCATGGCAGACCGTGCAGATCGTGTCGTAGACCTGCTTGCCGCGGGCGAGCGCTTCCGGCGAGGCGGTGAACGGGTTCACGAGCTCCACGCCCGCGCGCCGCGCTTCCGCGGGACCGGGCCCGTAGGCGAAGGGCGTCCGCTCCACCGGGACCGTCCCGGCGGGCGGCAGGAGGAGCGCGCCGCCGTTCCGGGTCACCGCGCTCCGGTCGTAGGCGTGGACGACTCCCGAGTCGACCATGTCCGGCAGGAACACCGTTCCGGGCCGGTCGCCCTCTGCGGAGCAGCCGGCGAGGGCGGCCGCGGCGACGAGCGCGGCGACGCGTCGTAAAGCGCTCACGAAACCCTCCAGGCTTCGACGGGATCGATCGCTCCGAGCGCCGAGGCCAGCTCGGCGAGGCGCGAGGGCCGAAAGCCGCCGTCGCGCTCGACGACGAGGATCACGAAGCGGTCGTCGGTGACCGCGGGGCCAGGCTGCCCGGGCGGCGCGACCGCGAGCCGCGGGAAGAGTCGGCGCCGCACGAGGAGCGCCCCGACCGTCGCGAAGGCCGCGAAGAGGATCGTGAGCTCGAAGCTGACCGGCACCTGCGCGGGCAGCGCGAGCGGGGACTTGCCGCCGATCACGAGCGGCCAGTCGATCGCGTGCGTCCAGATCTGGAACCCGAAGGCGATCGCGCAGCCGGCGAGGCCTCCCGCGAGCGTCGCGAGGCCGAGGCGCGACTCTCTCAGGCCGAGCGCCTCGTCCATGCCGTGGACCGCGTACGGCGTGTGGACGTCGTCCACCTCGAAGCCCTCGGCCCGCAGCGTTCCGACGGCCGCGAGCGTGAGCCGCGGGTCGTCGAAGACGAGCCTGTGGACCCGCAGCCGGGACCCGGAGGCGGCCGGGAAGACGCGGTCAGTGCGCGGCATGGGCCGCCTCCCGCTGCTCGGCGAGCGTCAGCTTCACCTCGTGGAACGCGACGACGGGCGCGACCCTCACGAAGAGGAGAAAGCACGTGAAGAAGAGGCCGAAGCTTCCGAGCAGGATCCCGACCTCCACGAGCGTCGGCGTGTAGTGGCTCCACGAAGAGGGAAGGTAATCACGGTGGAGGGAGGTCACGATGATGTTGAAGCGCTCGAACCACATCCCGACGTTCACGAGGCAGGCGGCGGCGAAGAGAACGAGCGCGGAGCGCCGGGCGCGCGCGGACCAGAAGACCTGCGGCACGGCGACGTTGCAGAAGACCATCGTCCAGTAGGCCCACGCATACGGGCCGAAGGCGCGGTTCTCGAACGTGAAGCGCTCGAACCGGTTCACGCTGTAGACGGCGATCGCCAGCTCGGTCGCGTAGGCGAAGCCCACGATCATCCCGGTCGTCAGGAGGACCTTCGCCATCTTGTCGAAGTGGCCGGCCGTGATGTACCGCTCGAGGCCGAGCACGCGCCGGGTCACGAGAAGGAGCGTGATGACCATCGCGAACCCGCTGAAGACGGCCCCCGCGACGAAGTACGGCGGGAAGATCGTCGAGTGCCAGCCGGGGATGACGCTCGTCGCGAAGTCGAACGAGACGATCGTGTGGACCGAGACGACGAGCGGCGTCGCGAGCCCCGCGAGGAGGACGCATGCCTTCTCGTAGCGCTGCCACGTCCGCGTCGAGGCGTCCCAGCCGAAGGCGAAGAACGCGTAGACGCGGCGTCTCCACCCGGTGCTCCGGTCGCGCATCGTCGCGAGGTCGGGGATGAGGCCGACGTACCAGAAGAGGAGCGAGACCGTGAAATACGTCGAGATCGCGAAGACGTCCCAGAGGAGCGGCGAGCGGAAGTTCACGGAGATCGGCCCGCGCGAGTTCGGGTAGGGGAAGACCCAGAAGGCGAGCCACGGGCGGCCCATGTGGATGAACGGGAAGAGGGCCGCGCAGAGCACGGCGAAGATCGTCATCCCCTCGGCGGCGCGGGCGATCGAGGTCCGCCAGCGCTGGCGGAACAGGAGGAGGATCGCGGAGATGAGCGTCCCCGCGTGCCCGATCCCGACCCAGAACACGAAGTTCGTGATGTCGTAGCCCCAGCCGACGGTCCGGTTGAGGCCCCAGACGCCGATTCCGGTCGCGATCGTGTAGCCGATCAGGACGGCGCCGAGCGTGAGCGCCGAGGACGCCGCGAGGAAGGCGGCCCACCAGGCGCGGCCGGGGCGGACTTCCATCGGGCGCGCGATCTCGTCCGTGACCTCCCCGAACCGGGGCGTTCCGAGGACGAGGTCCGCGGCGCCTCCTGCGACGGCGCTCATGCGCTCTCCTTTCCGACGGGGCCGCCCGTGCGCGTCCGCACCTTCGCGAGGTACGTGACCGCGGGCCTGACGCCGAGCTCGGCGAGAACCTGGAAGGCGCGCGGGCTCTTCTTCCACGCCGCGACCTCGCCGCGCGGGTCCGTGGCGTCGCCGAACACGATCGCCTTCGCCGGGCAGCTCTCCTGGCAGGCGGTCTTCCCGCCGAGGCCGCGCCAGTCCTGCTGGCCGTCCCGCCGGGCGGCGATGCGGGTCGCCTGGATCCGCTGGACGCAGAACGTGCACTTCTCCATGACGCCGCGGGAGCGGGCGACGACGTTCGGGTTCAGGACGAGGCGCTCCACGGGCGCCTCGACCGGGTGGTTGAACCAGTTGAAGCGCCGCACCTTGTACGGGCAGTTGTTCGCGCAGTAACGGGTCCCGACGCACCGGTTGTAGACCTGCTGGTTGAGGCCGTCCTCGCTGTGGACCGTGGCCGCGACCGGGCAGACCGTCTCGCACGGCGCGTTCTCGCACTGCGCGCAGAGCATCGGCTCGAAGAGCACGTCCGGGTTCGCCTCGTCGCCGACGAAGTACCGGTCGATCCGCAGCCAGTACATGTCCCGGTTCCGCCGCATCTCGTCGGGGCCGACGACGGGCAGGTTGTTCTCGGCCTGGCACGCGACGACGCAGCCGCTGCAACCGGTGCACGCGTCGAGGTCGATCACCATCTCCCACTTCGGCGAGGTGGGAAGGCGTTCGGGCCAGAGGCTCTCGGCCTTCTCGTGCGCGGCGCTCTCGACCTCCTCGTCGAAGGCGCCGAGCTGGTAGACGATCGGGCGCGCCTCGGTCGAACCGTGCGGCTGCATGAGAGGCAGCGCGTCGTGGCCGGCGGCCCGCCCGGCCGTCGCCGCGAGTCCCTGTGTCGTGAGCCGGCCGTCGAGGCGCGCCAGCCTGTAGCCGTTGCGCACCGCCGCGCCGCCGTCGCCGTCCCGGCGGCCGAACCCGACCGGCACCGCGAGGACACGAGGGTTCTGACCCGGCAGGAGGCGTGCGGGGAGGGTGACCGAGCGGCCCGACACGTCCACGGTCACGTGGTCGCCGTCCTTTACGCCGAGCGCGGCGGCCCGCGACGGGGCGACGCGCACGCACGCGGCCCAGGACACGCGCGTGAGGGGGTCGGGAAGCTCGCGCAGCCACGGCACGTGGGCGCTCCGCCCGTCGCCGATCCCGACCTGCGCGACGAGCTCCGCCTCGAGGGCCGGCTCCGCGTGCGGTGCGGACACGGCGGCGGCGAGGGCGGCGATCGCGCGGGCCGTCCCGTCGGCGGGCGGCGGGAGCGCGGGAGCCGCCGCGCAGAGCTCGGGCGCCGTCCCGTTGCGGATCGCGCGCGTGAAGACCTCCGCGAACGCCGGCCCGATCGCGAGGCGCGCCTCCCAGCGCGCGCGGAGACGCTCGCGGTAGTCGGGCGAGGCGACACCCGACCACGCGAGGACGCTCTCCATCGGATGGCGCGTCGTGTAGAGCGGCCGGAGGGCCGGCTGCGCGAGCGTCACGAGTCCGGCGCGGGGCTCGAAGTCTCCCCAGCGCTCGAGGGCGTGATGCGCGGCGGCAACCGCGCCGCAGGCGGCGGCGGTCGCGGTCGGGCGGTCCGTGACGGCGACCGACAGGGGCAGCCGGGCGAGCGCCTTGCCGAAGGCGTCGCCGCCGGGGAGCTGGTCGACGGGATCGAGGTCGAGGATCACGACGGCCCCTGCGGCGCCCGACTCGACGTCGGCGAGGAAGGCCGTCAGGTCCCGGTCGAGGCCGCGCCTCACGAGGGACGGGCGGACGACGTCGAGCGTCTCGCCCTCGTTGCCGAGGAGGCTGTTCGCGAGCGCGACCGCGAGCTGCTCGCCGGGATCGCTCGCCGCGCTCAGGAGGAGAGAGCGCCCGCGGTGGGCGAGAAGCTCGGCGACGAGCGCGGCCGCCCGGTCCGGCGCGGGCGGAGCCGGGACGGAGCGGAGAGCCGACGAAACGGCGGCGGAGCGGGTCGCCTCCGCGACGCGCGCGGCGATCCAGAGCGCGAGGCGGCGCCGCTCGGCGGCGGTCGCGCTCCACCTCTCGTCGGCCGCGGCGCCGGTCAAGGAGAGCGAGCCCTCGACCTGGACGAGGCGCGGCGCGCCGCGCGTCGCGCTTTCCCGGCGGCGGGCCGCCCAGGCGCTCGTCGCCGCGACCGGCTCCGGGCCGGTCGCGAGGAAGTCGCCGCCGAAGGACACGACGAGGTCGGCCGCGCGGAAGTCCGGGGCGGGGAGGAGCGCGCGGCCGGTCAGGAGCTCGTACGCCTCGAGGGCCGCGGACGCCGGCGCCGCGCCGGGATCGTGCTCGACGAGCGCGCCGCCGTAGGGCGCGAGGAACGCCGCGACGGTCTCGCGCGCCGTCGGAGAGGAGAGGGTGGGCGAGAGGACGTAGACCTTCCGGCCCGCCTTCTTCACGGCTGAGAGGCGCTCGACCACGCGCGCGTCGAGCGCGGCGAAGGTCACGGGCTTGCCGTCGAGCGTCGGCTCGCGGAGGCGCCCGGCGTCGTAGAGAGCGCGCACCTCGGCCTGGCCGACCGCGCAGAGGCCGCCCTTCGAGAGCGGGTGCTCGGGATGACCCTCCACCTTCACGGGCCGGCCGTCGAGGACCGTCAGCATGAGCCCGCACGCGGCCGGGCACGCGAGGCACGTCGATGCGTAGTGGACGGGGACTCCGGGGGTGACGTCCTCCGGCGGGACGAGGTACGGGAGCGCGTGCCTCACGGGCGAGCGCTGGCAGGCCGAGAGCGATACGGCCGCGCCGATGCCGAGGCCCTTGAGAAAGGTGCGGCGGCTCGCGGCGGAGGCGGGCGCGTCGTCGGCCTCGCCGCGCTCGAGCGCGGCCCCGGCCGGGAGCGCGCGGCCGGGCTCGATCCAGGGGGTCGGGTGCTGCTTTCGTCGCTTCATGTCGCTTTCAGTGGTGGCACACGTCGCAGTCGGTGAGGCGGTTGGCCCGGGTCATCGGGGCGGTTCCGGCCGGGGCCTCCTCGTGCGGCGCGTTGAGGGCCGCGACGGCGGCGCTCTCCTCGGCCTTCGGCCAGCTGCGCCTGTGGCACTCGATGCACCAGCCCATCGTCAGCGTGCTCGCCTGCGTGACCCGGCCCATCGTCTCGACGGGGCCGTGGCAGGTCTGGCAGGCGACGCCTTTCTTCACGTGAATCGAGTGGTTGAAGTACGCGAAATCGGGGAGCCTGTGGATCCTCACCCACTCGATCGGGCGCTCTTCGGCGAGCGCCTTCTTCACCTTCAGGATCTCGGGGTGGTCCTTCCGCACCTGCGTGTGGCAGTTCATGCAGATGGAGGCGGGCGGGATCCCGGCGTAGCGCCCGCGCTCGGCCCCGTAGTGGCAGTAGAGGCACGGGATCTTCAGCGCGCCCGCGTGGACCGCGTGCGAGTAGACGACGGGCTGGTTCGGGGAATACCCGCGATTCGTCGGCTCGCAGGCGGCGAGGAGGAGGAGCGACGCCGCCGCCCCCGCGAGGCCGCGCGCGCGCGCGGCGTCAGGCGGCCGCATGCTCTCCCCGCCCCGCCGCCCGCGCGAGGTGCCGCAGGAGGCCGGTGAACGTGGCGGCCCAGGCCGCGAGCGCCACGAAGAGGAAGACGCGCGGAAGGAAGAGGAGGAACGGCACGTCGAACGCCTGCGCGAGGCGGAGCGTGCTGACCGCGTACATGCCGAGCGGGAAGACGGCCCCCCAGTAGAGCGGGTCGTACTTCATCTCGAGCTTCCGGTAGCCGTGGCGCCAGACGGCGAGGATCACGAGCATCGGGATCCACCACGTGGCGGTCGCCCAGAAGAGAGCCGTGAAGCCGAGGAGGAACGGGAGCATCCGCCCGAGGAGGGCCGACTGCGCGGCGTTCGCGATCAGCGTCGTCCCCGCGAGGGCGGAGATCGCCATCGCGCCCATGTTGATCCAGTAGGGCGGCATCAGGTCCGACGGCGAGAAGTGGAAGAACGTGTAGCGGTAGAAGATGAGCGAGATCATCCAGATGTAGAGCATTCCGCCGCAGAGCCAGAAGACGAGCGTGAAAAAATGGAGCGCGTCCTGCGGGCCGCTCAGGCGGCGGGCGAGAAGGCCCCCGAGGTTCGCGATCGACTCCGTCGCGACGACCGCCACGAGCCAGCCGCCGTTGATCCCGTCGGCGAGCGTCGGCTTCGTCTCCTTCACGGTGAACGCCGCGAAGACCCCGTACGTGAGGACGACCCAGAGGGCGATCGAGAGAACGAAGAGGCCCGCCGCCGCGCCGCCGAAGTCGCGCACGAGGAGACACTGAACGCCGAGGACGCTCGTGGCCGCCACGATCGTGAAGAAGCCGACGCCCCGCTGGTGATCGACGAGGTCCTCGAAGACGCGCTTCGGGTAGCGGGCGACGCGCGCCGCGGTGAGCGCCCAGAGGGCGGCGTACGTCGCGACGTTGACGGCGAGGAGCGCGTCCGCGACCGGCGCGAGGCCGAGGAGCTTGCACGCCACGGACACGATCCCGGTCGCCATCACCATGGCGAAGTACGCGGGATGGAGGCTCGCGAGGCCGGTCACCCGGCCTCCGGGGCCTGGCGCCGCAGCCGCTTCGCGATGCCTTCCATCTCCTGCGCGAGGCGCTCGACCTCGCGCGCGAGCGCGGGCTCCTCCATCTCGCGCGAGAGCCGCGGCAGGCCTTCGGCCATCATCCGCGCCACGACACGCTGCATCCAGACGAGACACGCGATCGAGAGGCCGAAGAAGAAGATCCAGCACGTCGTCCAGATGCCGGAGGCCGCGAGGAGATACCCGAAGAGGATCGGGAAGAAGAAGCCGCCGAGGCCGCCGAGGACGCCCACGAGGCCGCCCACGACGCCGACGTCCGAAGGGAAGTACGTCGGGATGTACTTGAACACGGCCGCCATCCCGATCCCCATGAAGGCCGCGAGGAGGAGCGCGAGGCCCGTGAACACGGAGCGGTTGGCCTGGAAGAAGATGTGCGTGACGCCGCGCGCGAGGAGCTGCTTCTTGACGACCGTGTCGCCCGCCTTCACGGCCGGCTCGTGCCAGAAGCTCCACGACGGCCACACCATGACGTCCCGGTCGTCGAACGCGCGCTCCGTCCGCGTCCGGAGCGGATACGCCGTTCCGGCCGCGACGATCCTCTCGGGGCCCGCGGCCTCGACGCCGCCGGCGCCGGCCGCCATCACCCCTTCGCCGGGCGCGAAGACGTCCATGCGCGGCACCGCGAGGAGGAGGCAGCAGGCGCTGCAGCCGCCCAGCACCCAGTACATGACGGTCCGCGCCCCGTAGCGGTCGGAGAGCCAGCCGCCCACGGCGCGGAAGAGGCCCGAGGGAAGGCTGAAGGCGGCAGCGAGGACGCCGGCCGCCGAGACGGAGACGGAGTAGACGTTCACGTAGTAGGGGATGAGCCACTGGGCGAGCGCGACGAACCCGCCGAAGACGAGGAGGTAGTACAGGCCGAAGCGCCAGACCCGGACGACCTTCAGGGGGGCGAGCCGCTGCGCGAGCGGCACGGAGGAGGTGCGCACGCCCGCGCGCGTCGTCGTGAACAGCCAGAAGAGGGCCGTCATCGCGAGGAGCGCGGCCGCGTAGAGCCGGGGGAGCATGCGCCAGCGGTCGAGCTCGGCGCCGTTCGAGGTGAGCGCCTGGAGCATGAACGGGGCCGCCATGCTCGTGAACGCGGCGCCCGTGTTCCCCATGCCGAAGATGCCGAGCGCCGTGCCCTGCTTCTCCTTCGGGAACCACGTCGAGGTGTACGCGACGCCCACCGCGAAGGAGCTGCCCGCGACGCCGAACCCGAGGCCCCCGAGCGCGAAACCCCAGAAGCCGTCCGCGAAGCTCACGAGAAAGGCCGCGGCCGCCGCGGCGAGCATCACGGCGGCGAAGACCGGCCTGCCGCCGAAGCGGTCCGTCAGGATCCCGACGGGAAGTCGGAGGAGGGAGCCCGTCAGGACGGGGAGGCCGATCAGCCAGCCCATCGCGGCCTTGTCGAAGGCGTAGACCTTCGAGTCGACGAGATACGTCACGAGGACGCCGTTCATCATCCAGACGGCGAAGCACACCGCGAACGCGAGCGTGTTCATCGCGAGGACTGTCCGCGCCGTGCGGCGTTCGCTCATGAGAGCCGGCGGGCCCCGCGGAATCGATTCCAGATCACGAGCTGGTTCGGGCGCCAGAGATACGGCACGGGCGCGACGAGCGCGTGGACGAGGCGGGTGAAGCTGAAGGCGGCGATGAGGACAAACGCCCCGACGACGTGCATCTGCGCCGGGAGCTTCAGGTCGACCATCCGCTGGATGTCGGGCTGGAACCGCGCGAGAGACCAGAGGTAGGGGACGACCGTCTGCGTGTACCAGGCGCTGCCCCAGCGGAGCGCGATCGCGACCCAGAGGCCCGTCACGATCTGGAAGAGAAGGAGGACGTACACGAGGACGTCGGCCGGCGACGTGACGACCTGGAGGCGCGACGTGGAGACGCGCCGCAGGATCAGCCCCGCGAGGCCGAATAGCGTGAGGAGCGCGGCCGCGAGCGCCGTCGACTCGAGGACGAAGAGCCGCACGGGCACCATGTTCCAAAGCGTCATCCCGCGGGGGAAGAGGAAGCCCACGAGGTGCCCGAAGAAGAGCGTGAGGATCCCGAGGTGGAACGGCACGGAGCCCCAGAACAGCTCCTTCGACTCGAGGAACTGCGAGGAGAGGCTCGAGAAGGTGAACGGGTCGCGCCGGTAGCGCTGGATCGAGACGACGAGGAAGAGGACGATCGACACGTACGGGAACGCCGCGAAGAGTAGGACGTTAAGCATGGGCGTCGGCCTCCAGGTCCGCGTCCAGGGCGCGCTCGGGCGGAGGAAGCGGAGCCCCGCCGCCGAGCGGCGCGAGGAGAGCGGGGAGCGCGCGGAGGATCTCCGTCCACGGGCTGTCGACGTCCTTCAGGGCCTCCGTCATCCGCGCGAGCGCGGGCAGGAGAAGCGCGTCGACGAGCGTCTCGCGGTCCTCCCCGGGCGGCAGCGCGGCGAGGAGGCGCAGGACGGCCGGCAGGAAGTCCGGGAGATCGCCCTCCGCCGGGACTCCGGCCCTCCGCATCTCGGCCGTGAGCCCCGCGAGGAGCGCGCCGCGCTGGTAGCCCTCGCCGAACAGGTGGTAGCCGAGGTGCAGCGTGCAGACCGGACTCAGGTCGAAGAGGCCGGAGTAGCGCTCCTCGGCGGCGCCCGGGAGCGCCCGCGAGAGCCAGTTCGCGAGCCGCCCGAAGGCCGCGGCCATGTCCGGCTCGACAGGGTCCATTTCCGCCGCCGCTTCGAGCGCGCGGAGCGCCGAGGACGGGCCCGGGTACGCGAGCGACGCCGCGACGTGCCCGAGCGTGCGGGCGGCGTCGACCGCCTCGGCCGCGGCGGGCCTCACGAGCCCCTCTCCGGCTTCTGGCGCATGCCCATTCCGGCGAAGCCCTTCGCCGCGAGCGGCTCGTCGAGCATCTCGATCGCCTCCTCGCGATGCATCGGCGGGATCACGAAGCGGTCGTCCGCGGGCGCGAGCGACGTCAGGTAATAGATCGCCTCGGCCTCCTCGACGCTCGTGTCGGCCTCGGCGAGGAGCCGCTTCGCTTCCTCGAGCGGGATGTCTCCGACCGTGACGGCGCGGCGGTAGTTGCGGACGGCGAGCTGCTTGCGCAGCGCGTACCGCACGACCCCCTCGTTCCCGGCCCCGAAGAGGCTCGCCATGTACGTGAGCGGCAGGCGGTACTTCTCGATCGCCCCGAAGAAGCCGCCCTCGATCCTCGTGTCGTAGCCCTGCTCGCCATTTGCCGCCATCACGGGCAGGAGCGGCGGCACGTAGAAGAGCATCGGGAGCGTGCGGTGCTCGGCGTGGAGCGGCAGCGCGAGACCCCAGTCGACGACCCACTTGTAGACCGGGGACTTCTGCGCGGAGGCGATCACGTCGTCGCCGATGCCGTTCTTCTTTGCGCCGGCGATCACCTCGGGGTCCTCCGGGTCGAGGATCATCCGGCGCTGCGCCGCAACGAGGTCCTCGTCGGCTGCCTGGAGGGTCGGCGCGATCTTCTCGGCGTCGTAGAGGACGATCCCGAAGTAGCGGATCCGTCCGACGCACGAGTGGAAGCACGCGGGCGCCTGCCCGGTCTCGAGGCGCGGGTAGCAGAGGATGCACTTCTCGCTCTTGCCCGTGCCCCAGTTGAAGTACGTCTTCTTGTAGGGGCAGGCCGTGACGCAGAAGCGCCACGCGCGGCACCGCTCCTGGCTCAGGAGGACGATCCCGTCCTCGCCCCGCTTGTAGAGCGCGCCCGACGGGCAGGCCGCGACGCACGTCGGGTTGACGCAGTGGTTGCAGATCCGCGGGAGGTAGAAGAAGACGAGCTTCTCGACCTCGAAGAGGGCCGCGCGCTCCTCGGGCGAGACGTGCGCGAGGTTCGGGTCGTGCGCCGCGTAGACGGGCGAGCCGCCGAGGTCGTCGTCCCAGTTCGGGCCGGCCTCGATCTCCATCTCCTTGCCCGTGATCATCGAGACCGGCTTCGCGATCGGCTGGTCCGCGCCTTCCTTGGCGTCGAAGAGGTCCTGGTAGCTGTACGTGAACGGCTCGTAGTAGTCGTCGATCGTCGGGAGGTTCGGGTTGTGGAAGACCGTCATCGCGCCCCGCACCTTCCCGACGGCGCGGACCTCGAGCTTGTCCCCGTGCTTCTCCCAGCCGCCCTTGTACTTCTCCTGGTCCTCCCACGCCGTCGGATAGCCGGTCCCCGGCTTCGTCTCGACGTTGTTCCACCACATGTACTCGGCGCCCTTGCGGTCCGTCCAGATGTTCTTGCAGGCGATCGAGCAGGTGTGGCAGCCGATGCACTTGTCGAGGTGGAAGACCATGGAGACCTGTACGCGCACGTCCATCGTCTTCTCTCCTTACAGCTCGACCCGAGACAGCTTGCGGACCCGCACGGCGGTGTCCCGGTTCACGCCGGTGGGACCCCAGTAGTTGAAGTGGTACGTGAACTGCCCGTACCCGCCGACCATGAGGACGGGCTTCAGCCGGATCCGCGTCAGGCTGTTGTGGCCGCCGGCGCGGCGCCCGCCGCGGAGAGGCGACTTCGGCACGCCGATCGTCCGCTCGGGCGCGTGGTACTGGATGCAGATCCCGCGGGGGATGCGGGCCGACACGATCGCGCGCGTGCAGACGACGCCGTGGTCGTTGTGGATCTCGACCCAGTCGTTGTCGACGATCCCGATCTTCTCGGCGTCCCGGTCGCTGACCCAGAGCGGCTCGGTCCCGCGCGACAGCGTCAGCATCCGGTGGTTCTCCGAGTAGGTCGAGTGGATGTGCCACTTCCCGTGGGGCGTCAGGTAGTTGAGAAGGAGGCCGTCGTCGACGCTCTCGCGGAGGTCGCCGTACGCCGCCATGCGCGGGACCGGCTTGTAGGTCGGCAGGTGCTCGCCGAAGTCGAGGTAGCCGGGGTGGTCGAGGTAGAGGTGCTGGCGCCCCGTGAGCGTCCGCCACGGGACGAGACGCTCGACCTGCGTCGTGAAGGCCGAGTACGCGCGGCCGTCCGTGACGAGCCCCGACCAGCACGGGCTGTTCAGGATCCGCCGCGGCTGCGCCTGGAGATCCTTGTACGTCGTCCGCGAGTCCCGCGCCCCCTCGGCGAGGTCCGTGAGCTTCAGCCCCGTCCGCTTCTCGAGGTACCGGTACCCGTCGTACGCGACCTCGCCGTTCGTCTCGGGCGCGAGGTGGAGGATCGCGTCCGCCGCCTGCCGGGCGTCGCGAATGGACGGCAGGGTCGCTCCCTCCACCGTCTCGGTGGCCCGCGTCGCCACGAGCTCGTCGTACGCCGCCGTGACGTCGAGCTTGACGCCGTGGGCGCCGATCCCGTCGCGGATCGCCGGCCCGAGCGCCGTGAAGCGCTGGTGGAGGCGCCGGTAGTCGCGCGTCACGATCTTCATCGGCGCCATGGAGCGGCCCGGCACCGCCTCGCACTCGCCCTTCGCCCAGTCCTTGACCTCGACCTGCGAGATCTCGGCGTTCGTGTCGTGCTGGAGCGACGTCATGACGAGGTCCTCGACGGGCTCCGGGAAGTGCCGGACCGACAGCTCGGACGTGCGGGCCGCGATCGCGCGGAAGAGGTCCCAGTCCGAGCGCGACTCCCACGCCGGCGGGACCGCCGCCGAGAGCGGATGGATGAACGAGTGCATGTCCGTGGAGTTGAGGTCGTCCTTCTCGTACCAGGTCGCGGCCGGCAGGACGATGTCGGAGTAGAGCGCCGAGGTGTCCATCCGGAAGTTGACGTCCACGACGAGGTCGAGCTTTCCCTCGGGCGCGTCGCGCCACGCGACGTCGTGCACCTTGCCCTCGGCCTTCTCCTTCGCGATCAGGTTCGTGTGCGTGCCGAGGTAATGCTTCAGGAAGTACTCGTGACCCTTCGCGCTCGCCATGAGCGCGTTGCCCCGCCAGATGAACCAGACGCGCGGCCAGTTCTCGGGCGCGTCCGGGTCCTCGACGGCGAACTTGAGATCGCCCTTCTTGAGCCTTTCGACGGTGTGGCGGACGACCTCGGCTTCCGTCTTCGCCCCCGCGGCCCGCGCCTTCTTCACGACCTCCAGCGAGCTCTCGTTCCACTGCGGGAAGAAGGGGAGCCAGCCGTTCTTGACGGCCTTGACCTGGAGGTCCGCCGTGTGGCCTTTCGCGAGCGTCGTCGCCGACGGCTCGTCGGGAACCGGCTGGTACTCCGTGAACTCCGCCTCGTAGCGCCACTGGTCGCAGTGCATGTAGTGCCACGACGGGGCGTTCTGGAGGCGCGGCGGGCTCGCCCAGTCGCGCGCGAAGGCGAGGTACGACCACGGGGCGACGGGGGCGAGCTTCTCCTGCCCGACGTAATGGTTGAGCCCGCCGCCGTTCTTCCCGACGCACCCGGTCAGGATCAGCGCCGCGATCCCGGAGCGATACATCAGGTTGTTGTGGTACCAGTGGTTGACGCCGGCGCCGATGATGATCGAGCACTTCCCGCCCGTCTTCTCGGCGGTGCTCGCCCACTCCCGCGCGAAGCTCGTGACGGTGTTGCGGTCGATCCCGGTCAGCTTCTCCTGCCACGCGGGCGTGTACGTGAGCCCGGCGTCGTCGTAGTCCCGCGGGTACTCGCCCTGGAGGCCGCGGCCGACGCCGTACCGGGCCATCAGGAGGTCGAAGATCGTCGTGACGCGGACCTTCTTCCCGCCCTTCGTCTCGAGCGTGACGGACGGGACCCCGCGCAGGACGACGTTCGAGGCCTCGTACTGCTCGAACTCCACCTCGAGGACCTCGTCCTTGCGGCCGAGGAGGGAGAGGACCGGGTCGATGGTCTCGCCCGTTTTCGCGTCCTCGAGCTTCAGGTTCCATTTCCCGTCGGCCTCGCCCCAGCGGTGGCCGACGGCCCCGCCCGGCATCTTCGGGAGGCCCGTCTTCGCGTCGAGGACGACGTACTTCCACTCACCGTTCTCCTCGTCGGCGTAGGCGGCGAGGTCCTTGGCGTGGACGAGCCGCCCCGCGCGGTGGCCGCGGACCGTGGGCGTCAGCTCGACGAGGAACGGGCAGTCGCTGTACTGCTTGAGGTAAGACTGGAACGCGGGCGTCTCGCGGTCGGCGTGGAACTCCTTCAGGATGACGTGCGTGACGGCCATCCAGAACGCGCCGTCCTGCCCCGCGTGGAGCGGGATCCACTGGTCCGCGTACTTCGAGACCTGTGAGAAGTCCGGCGACAGGACGACGAGCTTCGTCCCGTTGTGCCGCGCCTCGGGGAGGAAATGGCAGTCCGGGGTCCGCGTCATGTTCGGGTTGGACCCCATCACCGCGATCATCTTGGAGTTGAACCAGTCGGCGCTCTCGGCGACGTCCGTCTGCTCGCCCCACGTCTCGGGCGACGCGGGCGGGAGGTCGCAGTACCAGTCGTAGAAGGAGAGGTTCACGCCTCCGAAGAGCTGGAGGAACCGCGAGCCGGCCGCGTAGGAGAGCTGGGACATCGCCGGGATCGGGGAGAAGCCGACGACGCGGTCGGGCCCGTAGGTCCGGGCCGTGTGGACGTTGGCGGCCGCGATGATCTCCATCGCCTGGTCGAGCGTGGCCCGCCGGAAGCCGCCCTTGCCGCGCGCGCGCTGGTAGCGGCTCCGCGCCTCGGGGTCCGACTGGAGCGACGCCCACGCGTCGACCGGGTCCTGGTGCTTCTTCCGCGCCTCGGCCCACAGGTCCAGAAGCGCGCCGCGGACGTACGGGTACTTCACGCGGATGGGGGAGTAGAGGTACCAGGAGTACGAGATCCCGCGCTGGCAGCCGCGCGGCTCGTACGGGGGGAGCGAGCGGTCGAGGAGCGGGTAATCGAGCGCCTGCATCTCCCAGGTGACGATCCCTTCCTTGACGTAGATGTTCCAGGAGCAGCCGCCCGTGCAGTTCACGCCGTGCGTCGAGCGGACGACCTTGTCGTGCTGCCAGCGGTTCCGGTAGAACTCCTCCCACGACCGGGTCTTCGGGCTGACGAGGTCCCTGATCCACTTCACGGCCGATGTTCCTTTCCGTCCTCGCGGGGGTGCGTGAGCGGCCGCCTCACGCCGCGCAGCCGGCGGCCCCAGGCCGCGTTGAGCGCGACGAGGACGCCGAACGCCCCGAGGCTGCCGGCGAGGAAGACGCTCCATGCGTCGTCCCGCGCCGGCTCGCCGCCGAGGTTCGCCTTGTAGAGGTACGCCCGGAGCGCGAACGCCTCGCCGGCGTCGATCGGGTGGTCGGCGAAGAGTTTGTTCATGAGCGGGAACGCGGGGTTCTTGAGGGCGTTGTCGAGCCCCTCATCGCCGAGCCGCGCGAAGACGTTCGTGAGGTCCTTCGCCAGGCGCCCGCCGCCGAGCAGGCTCTTCGCCCCCCGCACCGTGTGGCACGAGACGCACGGCGCGCCGCCCCCCTTCATCGGGGAAAGGCCGAGGAAGACCTCGCGGCCGAGGGCCATGTCGCGCTCCGTCGCGTTCGTGGCGGGGACGAATTTCCCCGCGAGGTTGCAGGGCTCCGCCGAGCAGCGGATCACGAGGTCGACGAGCGTCTTCGCGTCGCTGTCGGAGAGGCCGAGGTCGGGCATCCTCACGCCCTTGAACTCGGCGAGGAGGTTTCGTGCGTCCGCGTCGCTGTCGAGGAGGGCGCTCGGCGTCTTCACGAACGTGTCGAGCCATGCGCGGGCGCGCCGCTTCGCGACGTCCTTGAGGTCGGGCCCGACGCGCACTCCCTTTCCGACCGTGTGGCAGGAGCCGCACTTGCGCGCGAAGAGATCCTCGGCCGGGGACTGCGCGGCCGCGGCGGGTGGAGCCTGCGCGGCGAGAGGCGTCGAGAGGAGGAGGAGAGGAAAGATCCGGAGGACCGCTCGTCTCACGCTGTTCCCTTCCTCGCGGACCGTCGTTTTCGCCGGGCCGAGGCCTCGAGGAGCGCAAGCGGCGTACCAGGGCCGAAGACCCCGCGGGACGCGCTCCGCGGCCGCGGGCGCTCTCATTTCTGAGAGAACCGGGCCCGGGAGCCGCTCAGGTTTGAGAGTCGCGGAGCCCGTTCAGCCGCGGGAACGGCCCGGCTCGGCGCCCTTGAGGCCGAGCCGCTCGAGGCGCCGGTACAGCGTCGCCGGCGAGATGCCGAGGTCTTCGGCGGCCTTCTCGCGGTTTCCCTGCGACAGGCGCAGCGCCATCGCGATGTAGCCGCGCTCGAAGCGGTCGATCGCCGCGGTGAGGTCGAGGTCGGGTCCGCCCGCGTTGCGCACGTCCGCGGGGATCTGCTCGGCGTCGATCCGGCCGTCGTCCGCGAGGATGAGCGCGCGATCCAGCACGTTCGCGAGCTCGCGCACGTTTCCCCGCCACGGGTACCGGCAGAGCGCGCGCATCGCGTCGGCAGTGACGAAGGGGACGGGAATGCCGCCCCTCTCCGCATGCCGCGCGAGGAGCTTCTGGACGAGGCCGGGGACGTCCTCGGGCCGCTCCCTCAGGGGCGGGATGTGGATCTGGAGAACCGCGAGCCGGTAGTAGAGGTCCTCGCGGAACGCTCCTTTTTCCACGAGATCGGTGAGGCGCCGGTGGGTCGCCGCGACGAGGCGGGCCTCGAAGGGGAACGTGCGATCGCTCCCGAGCGGCTGGACTTCCCGCGCCTCGAGGGCACGCAGCAGCTTGGCCTGACCGGAAACCGAGAGCTCCGCGATCTCGTCGAGGAAGACGGTTCCCTTTCCCGCCGCGCGCAGAAGCCCCTCGCGCCGGCGCTCGGCGCCCGTGAACGCCCCGCGCTCGTATCCGAAGAGCTCGCTCTCGACGAGCGTGTCGGGCATCGCCGCGAGGTTGATCGCGAGGAACGGCTCCGCGCGCGACGCGCTCGACTCGTGAATGGCCCGCGCGACGACCTCCTTGCCCGTTCCGGTCTCCCCGCTCACGAGGACCGTCGACCGCGAGGCCGCGGCCCTACGCACCCAGCCGAGGACGTCCTGCATCGCCGCCGAAACGGCGACGATCTCGGTCCCGGGGCGCTGCTCCTGGAGCATCCGCCGGAGACGCGCGTTCTCCCGCACGAGCTCGCGCTGCGCGAGGAGGTTCGCAGCCTTCCTTGCGACTTCCTCGAGGATGAGGGGCTTCAGGAGGTAGTCGTGCGCCCCGAGCCGCAGCGCCTCGACGGCCGATTCGACCGACGCGAAGGCGGTGATCAGGAGGACGCCCATCTCCTCGTCGAGCTCGACGGCGCGTCTCACGACGGCGAGGCCGTCGATCCCCGGGAGGCGCAGGTCCGTGACGAGAAGGGAAAAGCTCTCCCGCGCGAGACGTTCGAGGGCCTCCTCGCCCGTCGGGACGCCGGCGACGGTGTGGCCGCGTCCGGAGAGGTACTGCACGAGGGCGTCGCGCTGGGCGCGCTCGTCCTCGACGATCAGGATGCGGCCCGTCGGCTCGCTCATGCCATGGCTCCTGCCGCGCTCGCCGCCTCGACGCGCGCGGCCGGCAGCGAGACGACGGCCGTCGTGCCGCGGCCGGGCGCGCTGTGCAGCTCGAGCTCGCCCCCGGCTTCGTGGAGGATGTCGCGCGAGATGCTGAGCCCGAGACCCGTTCCCTTGCCCGGCGCCTTCGTCGTGAAGAGCGGCTCGAAGCAGCGCCCGAGGGTCGTCCGGTCCATTCCGCACCCACTGTCGTGTACCCGCAGGGCCACGCCGTGCCCCGCGGGCCGCACCTCGATGCGGAGCGCTCCGCCCTCGGGCATCGCGTCGAAGGCGTTCATGAGGAGGTTCAGGACCACCTGCATGAGGTGATCTTCCACCATGAGCACGGGAGGGGCCTCGGGGTCGAAGTCGGTCGTGACGCGGACGTCCCGCGTGCGCGGGTCGTGCCGGAGAAGGCGCAGGGCGTCCTCGGTCACGGACTGGACCGAGACGAGCATCGCCTCGTCGCGGCGGCGGCGGGCGAAGTCCACGAGCTCGCGGAGGATCCGCCCGAGCCGGCCCACTTCCATCCGTACCGCGGTCATGATCGTCGCGGGCTCCGGCTCGAGGCGCGTGCCGCCGAGGAGCTGCATCTGCGCTTCGATCGAGGCGAGCGGGTTGCCGAGGTCGTGCGCGATGCCGGCGGCCAGGAGGCCGAATGCCGCCATCTTCTCCTGGTGGACGAGGCGAGCCTGGAGCTTCCGCTGCTCGGTGACGACGCGCTCGACGAGGAGGACGTGGCGCGTCCCGTCGGGGAGGTCGAGCGGGTGGCTCTCCACGGCGAGGACCTCGCCCGTCCGCGGGTCGGTGTGGGGGCGCATGCACGTCTCCGGCGCTCCGGACGAGAAGCTCGCGGCCGCCGGACATTCGTCGCACCGGGTCGCGCAGGCGGCGAGGGCCTCGAAGCAGCGTCGCCCCTCGAGGCCGGCGCCGTGGACCTTCTCCGCGACACGGTTGGCGCGCACGATGCGGTACTGCGGGTCGAGGACGACGAGCGCGGCGGGCGTCGCGTCCACGATGAAGCCGAGGAGCGCCCGCGCGTCGCGGGACTCGGCGGCGCGCGCCGCGGCCTCCTCGCGGAGGACGCGGGCTCTCGTGCGGTGCTGGCGCCAGCCGAGGAGGCCGACGACGGCCGCCGTGAGGAGGCTCGTCGAGATGCCGCGGGCGTAGTGCACGGCCCGCCGCGCCTCCTCCGTCCGGACGAAGGATTGCTCGATCCCCTCGAACGCGAGGAAGAGGAGGAGGACCGTCGCGGCCGCCGCCCCCGCGGTGAGCCGGAGGTCGCGGGCCGCGCTCATCCGCCGACCGCCCACATGGGGGTCGCGCACGGGGGAGCCGCCTCGCTCGCCCTCTCGAGAGGATGGCGCTCGGCCTTCCCGCGCAAGGCCTCGCGGACGAGCACGGCGAGCTCGTCGTCGGAGGCGCCCGCGCGGATCGGTCCGAGGAGGTCCGCTTCGCCCCCGCCGAGAAGGCAGAGCCGGAGCGCTCCCCGCGCCGTCACACGCAGCCGGTTGCAGTCGCTGCAGAAGCGCACCGAGAACGGGGAGATGAGGCCGATCCGGCCGCGGAAGCCGGCGACGGAAAACGTGCGCGCGGGGCCCGAGTCGGTTTCTCTCGGGTTCTCCTCGAGCGCGAAGGCCCGCGCGAGACGGCGCTCGATCTCCTCCGCCGGGAGCGTCATCCCGGGTTCCCGAGGGCTTCCGGGCATCGGCATGTACTCGATGAAGCGCACGTCGACGGGCAGGTCGCGGGCGAGGAGGGCGAGCGGCAGGAGCTGGTCCTCGTTCTGGCCGCCCACGATGACGGCGTTGATCTTCACGCGCGAGATTCCGCTCGCAAGGGCCGCGTCGATCCCTGCTCTCACGGCATCGAGGCGGTCCCGGCCGGTCATCGCCCGAAACGCCTCGCGCGTCGTCGCGTCGAGGCTCACGTTCACCTGCGCGAGCCCCGCTTCCGCGAGGGGACGTGCGAGACGCGGGAGGAGCACGCCGTTCGTCGTGAGCGCGACGAGCGGCGGCCGCGGAGCGAAGGCCGCGAGCGCGCGGACGACGGGCACCAGGCCGGAGTGGAGCGTCGGCTCGCCCCCGGTGAGTCGGACCTTTCGAACGCCGAGCGAGACGAAGAGCGCCGCGAGACGGACGATCTCCCCGGTCTCCATCCGGGGCGGGAGCGCGGCGACCCCCGCCTCCTCCGCGGGCCGGCAATAGGTGCAGCGGAGGTTGCAGCTCTCGAGGATCGAGAGCCGGAGGTAGGTGATGCGCCGGCCGATCGGGTCCGTGAGCCCGGCGTCCGGGGCCGGTCCCAGCCGTTCGGCCCGCCGTTCCCCCGGGCGGGAGCAGCCGGCTGCGGCGGGAAGCGGCGCCGCGGGGGACTCCATCCCCAAACGGTAGGGTCCGGAGGTGCGGTCTCCTATGACGGCCGTCATAGCGGGCGCGGTCGCGCTCGCAGATAGTCGCGATCAAATCACTGAGGAGAACGCGATGAGCAGTTCCGCGACGGGCCGGGCCACACGCACTTCCGGCTGGGCCGGCCTTCTCTCACGGATTGCGGCCGGAGCCCTCGTCTACCTCGTCGTGAGCGGCCTGCCGCTCCGCCTCTTCGGCTTCTCGCCGGTCCTCGAGTGGACGGTCCTCCTCCACACGCTGGCGGGCTTCCTGTCGCCCGTGCCCGTCGGGGTCTATCTCTGGCGCCACTTCCTCGAGTACCGCGCGGACGCGCTCACACCCTCGAAAGTTCTCGGCTACTGCGGGCTCGGCGCGGTCCTGCTCGCGGAAGCGACGGGCTTGTGGGTCACCTACCTCGCGCTCTTCTCGGACCGGGTGCCGCCTTTCGCGCGCACGCTCCACCTCGTCCCGTCCGTCGCGCTCCTCGTCCTCCTCTTCGCGCATCTCTGGCCGCTCCGGAAGAGGACCCCGGCCGAGGGCGTGGCCCCCGAAACGTTCTCTGCCGCGCGCCGCGGCTACGTCGCGGCGCTGCTCGGCGCCCCGGCCGTCGCGCTGCTTCTCGCGTTCCCGGCGAGCCTCGTGTACGACGGGCCGAAGACGGCAGGGAGCTTTCCGAAGGACTACCGGAAGCCCTACGGGCAGGACCGGCCCTTCGCTCCGAGCCTCGCGCGGACGGAGTCGAACGGCCCCCTCGCTCCCGAAGCGCTCGCGGGCTCGGCGTCCTGCGGCGTCGCGGGCTGCCACCCGGCGATCTACGCCGAGTGGGCGGTCTCGGCCCACCGCTGGGCCGCGCTCGACCCGGCGTTCCAGCGGGTTCAGGAAGAGATGGGCAAGCAGAACGGGCCGGAGTCCACGCGCTATTGCGGCGGTTGCCACGACCCGATCTCGCTGTTCTCGGGCGCCAAGGTCGTCTTCAAGGAAAAGCTCACCGAGGATCTCGGCTTCCAGGAGGGCGTCTCCTGCCTGTCCTGCCACGCCGTCTCGAAGACCGACGTGCAGGGCAACGCGAACTACACCGTGAAGCCGCCGAAGCGCTACCTCTTCGAGAACGCAAAGAGCGCGCCGCTGAAGCTCGCGTCGTACTTCCTCATCCGGAGCTACCCGCGTCACCACACGGACTCTCTCGAGAAGCGGCTCTTCAAGACGCCGGAGTACTGCGCGGCCTGCCATAAGCAGTTCGTCGACCAGGAGGTCAACAACTTCGGCTGGGTCCAGCTCCAGAACCAGTACGACAACTGGCGGAAGAGCAAGTGGAACCATCCGAAGGACGCGAAGACGACGGTGGAGTGCCGCGAGTGCCACATGCCCCTCCTCGACGGGCCCGAGCCCGCCTCCGGCGACACCGCGGACTACAACCGGACCGCGACGGACGGGAAGCACCGGAGCCACCGCTTCCTCGGAGCGAACCAGTACATCCCCACGCTCCTGAAGCTGGAGGGCGGCGAGCAGCAGGTCGACCTCGTGAAGAAGTGGCTGAAAGGCGAGGTCGAGATCCCGGAGATCGCGAACAAGTGGGCGAAGGGCGCCGTCGTCTCGCTCGACCTCGACGTCCCCGCGAAGGCGCGCCGGGGCGAGCCGCTGAAGCTGCGCGTCGTGATCACGTCGAACAAGGTGGGGCACGACTATCCGACGGGGCCGCTCGACCTGATCCAGTCGTGGGTCGAGGTCGAGGTGAAGGACGAGACCGGCCGGATCGTCTTCGCCTCCGGAAAACCCGACGAGAAGAAGATGATTCCGCCCGGCACGTTCCTCTTCAAGGCAGAACCGGTGGACCGGTACGGAAACCTGATCGACCGGCACAACCTCTGGGAAATGGTCGGCGTGAGGTACCGCCGCAGCCTTTTTCCGGGCTTCTCGGACGCCGCCGAGTACGCGTTCGGCTGCCCGGGCACGCCGGCGGGCCCGAGCCCGACGCGCGACGTGACGGTTCCGGCGCCGCCGCGCGGAAAGCTGGACGTCCTCGCGACGCTGCACTACCGGAAGCTGGACCAGTACCTCGTCGACTTCCTCTTCCCGGGCAAGGGCCTCTCGGCGCCGATCACCGACCTCGCGCAGGTGCGGACGACGGTCGAGATCGTCGACTGACGTGGCCCGGCCCGTTCTGAAGCGCTGGACACACCGGCGCGTCCTCGCGGCCGCCGGGGTGGCGGCCCTCGGCGCGTGCGCGATCCTGTGGTTCACGAAGAAGGACGAGGACGCGCCCTACACGCCGGGAGCCGCCGTCGAGGGCGTCACGGACGTCCTCAAGAAGGACGCCTCCGGCGCGGGGTGGGGCGTCGTCTTCAAGGACGTGGCGCAGAGTCGCGGGATCGACTTCTCGCACTTTTCCGCGGGCCCTCGCTCGACGCAGCTCCCCGAGGACATGGGCTCGGGTTGCGCGTTCGGCGACTACGACGGCGACGGCGACTGGGACCTCTTCGTCGTCGACACGATCGGGCCGCTGACGCTGACGTCCGGCGATGTGCGCGCCTCCAGGGGAGGCTGCCGTCTCTTCCGGAACGACGGCGGCACGTTCACGGACGTGACGGCGGAGGCGGGGCTCTCGGACCTCAAGGGAACTTACATGGGCGCCGCCTGGGGCGACTACGACAACGACGGCTTCCCCGACCTCGTCGTGACGTCGTACGGAGGGATTCGTCTCTTCCACAACAAGGGCGACGGCACGTTCGAGGAGGTCACGAAGGTCTCCGGCGTCGGCGCGTTCAAGGGCTTCTACACGGGCGCGGTGTGGGGGGACGTGGACGGCGACGGCCTCCTCGACCTCTACGTCTGCACGTACGTCGACTACCGGTTCGACCCGAAGGACGCGGGCAAGGCCTCGAAGTTCGGGCAGGCCGTGAGCCCCTTCACGATCAACCCCTCTTCGTATCCGCCGGCCCCGAACCTCTACTTCCACAACGAGGGAAAGGGGCGCTTTCGCGAGATGGCCCTCGAGGCCGGGATCGCGAACGCCGAAGGGCGGAGCCTCTCGGCCACGTTCGCCGACCTGAACGACGACGGCAAGCCCGACCTATACGTGGCCAACGACGTCTCCGAGGGGGCGCTCTTCGTGAACGAGGGCAGCGGCCTCTTCTCCGACCGTGGGCACGAGGCGCACGTGGCGGATTACCGGGGAGCGATGGGGATCGCGGTCGGCGACGCGAACGGCGACGGCGCGCCGGACCTCTTCGTCACGCACTGGATCGCCGAGGCGAACGCCCTCTACCTGAACAAGCTCGGAGGCGGGAAGAGCCGGACGCTCGACTTCGAGGACGCTGCCGAGAGGACCGGCCTCGGGCAGGTCTCGACGGACGACATCGCGTGGGGGACGGCGTTCCTCGACGTGGACGGCGACGGACTGCCCGATCTCGTCGTCGCGAACGGCTCCACGTTCGAGGAGCCCGCCGACACGCGGAAGCTCGTTCCGATGCCGATGCGCCTTTTCCGGAACCTCGGCGAGAAGGGCTTCGTGGACGTGGCGCCGCTCTCCGGCCCTGACCTGACCGCGCCCCGCGTCGGGCGGGGGCTCGCGATCGCCGACGTGGACGGAGACCTCCGGGAGGAGATCGCCGTCGTCGTGAACGGCGGGAAGCTCGTCCTCCTCAAGGCCGAGGGAGGGCCGCCGAACCACCGGATCGCGATCCGGTGCGAGGGCCGGAAGTCGAACCGTTCCGCGTTCGGCACGAAGCTCGTCCTCGAGGCGAACGGCGGGCGGCAGGTTCGCGAGATCGGCGCGGGCTCCTCGTACCTGTCGCAGAGCGCGCCGGAAGCGATCTTCGGCCTCGGCGCTGCGGCGAAGGCCGACGCCCTGACCGTCCGCTGGCCTTCCGGCGCCACAGCCACGTTCCGCGACCTCGCGGGCGATCGCGCGTACCTGATCGTCGAAGGGGAGGCGTCACCGCGCGCGCTCCCGGACAACCGGGCGAAAACGCTCGCGTTCTGGGACGCCTACAACGCCGCGCGCGCGGCGTTCGCGAAGGGCGACGTCGCCGCGTCGATGGCGGCCTACCGCAAGGCGCTCGAGATCGACCCGCGGCACGAGGACTGCCGGTACTCGCTCGCGAACCTGCTCCTCGAAAAGGGCGACCGCGCGGCCGCGAAGGCGGAGCTCGAGACGCTCCTCAGGGTCCAGCCGAAGAGCCAGCGGGGCCACGGCGCGCTCGGCGACCTCCTCGCGGACCCCGCTTCGGGGCCGCTCATGGATTTCGCGGCTGCGCGGAAGCACTACGAGAGCGCGGGCGGGATCTACTCGCCGGAGACAGGCTGGGTCGTGCGGACCGGCGAGGTGGCTCTCGTCACGGGCGACGCGGCGGGCGCCGAGCGGGCGTTCCGGAAAGTGCTCGTCTCGAATCCCCGTTCCTTCCAGGCGCTGTACTTCCTCGGCTACCTCGCCTCGCGGCAGAAGAAGAACGACGCCGACGGGGCGCGCCTCTTCGACGAGGCGTTCGCCGCGCTCGGTCCGCAGGCGTCGCCGGCGCCGGGCGAAGGCGACGTCAAGAAGGCCGAAAAGGCGCTCCCGGCACGTGGCGCGTTCGCGGGGCACTGGGGATACCTCGGGCAGGGTGCGGTGAAGAAGGACGACGCCTGGCGGGACCTCGACGGGCGGATCTCGCGCGGGGCGCCGAAGCGGCCCTGAATCGTCGGGCAGCCCGGTTCAGGCCGACAACGCCACGACAGCCCGCGCGACGACGGCGAAGTGGCAGCCGGCCGCCGCGATCACGAGCGCGTGGAAGATCTCGTGGTACCCGAAGATCCTCGGGAACGGGTCGGGCCGCTTGACCGCGTAGACGACCGCGCCGAGGCTGTAGACGACGCCGCCGGCGGCGAGGAGCACGACGGCGCCGGTCCCGAGCGCGGCCTTCAGCGCCGGCAGGAGCGGCACGGCCGCCCAGCCGAGGAGGACGCAGACGACGGCGACGAGGGCCTTCGGCGCCTTCACCCACGCGACGGACATCACGATGCCGAGCAGGGCCCCTCCCCAGACGATGCCGAGGAAGATCCAGCCGAGGCGGCTGCCGAGCAGGAAGCTCAAGGGCGTGTACGTCCCGGCGATCAGGACGAAGATCGCGGAGTGATCCAGCCGCCGCCAGATCGCGCGGGCCTTCTCCGGCCAGTTCCGGCGGTGGTACGCCGCGCTGACGGACAGCAGCGTCACGAGGGAGAACACGTAGACGAGCGCGCCCGCGCGGGCGCGCGCCCCGGAGGCGCGGAAGAAGAGGATCGCCCCCGCGACGGCCGCGACGAACGCGGCCACCTCGTGGAGGACGCCGCGGAGAAGGGGCTTGGGGCGAGACGAGATCTCAGGAGGTTCCATTCCACGGACGATTCTGCACCCGACGCGGCGGCGCGGCGAGCCGTCCCCCGAGACGTCGTCAGACGAGGCGCTGGATCCGGGCGACGAGCTCGTCGGCTTCCGACGCTCCGAGGGCCCGGTCCGCGAGCGGATAGAGGATCTGCTCTTCCTTGAGGTTGTGGCCGCCGAGGACGGAGAGCATCCGCGCGCGGATCGCCGGCGCGCCGGCGCCGCCGCCGTCGAGAGCCGCCGCGATTCCCGCGAGACAGGCCCGGATCTCGACGTGCTCGGCGCGCATGACGGCCGTGGGCCCGGCCTCGGGTCGGAAGCCGGCGCGCTCTTCGAGCGTCGGGAAGAGGATCTCCTCCTCGAAGCGGATGTGCCGACCCAGGCCCCGCGCGAATGCGGCGAACACTGCGCGAGCTCCCGCGACGTCGTCCGCCGCGAGCGCGGAGAAGGCGGCCCCGTCGAGGGCGTCCAGCCGGTCGTGATCCCAGGCCAGCGCCTCGAAGACGCCGCGGGACGTGCCGCTCGCGGCGTCGCGGCGGAGAACCTCGATCCCGGCGGGTCCGGCGGCGAAGCCTGCTGGCGTCCACTCGAACAGGCCCCTTCGTTCGCACCGCAGCGCTTCGAGGAGGTCGAGCGCCGGCGCTTCCGCCAGGACGAGCGTCTCGCCGGGCGCGAGGGCGTCGAAACGGGCGAGGAGCGCGGCGGCGCGCGCGGGCGCGTCCGCTCCGGCGAGGTCGAGGGTCGATACGGTCCGTGTCGCGGTCTGGGCCATGGCGTCCTCCACGGCGCCGATGATTTCGCGTCTGAGTGGCGCCCGACATGACGGCCGTCATGTCGGACCCGAATCGGTGACCGAGAATCCGCTTCGGGAGGTCCGCCATGATCCTGAATGCCGCCCGGTCCGCCGCGCTCGTCGCCGCCCTCGCCGTCCTCTTCCCGGGGCGCGCCGCCGCACACTGCGATTCCGTGGACGGTCCGGTCGTCACGGACGCGCGTGCCGCGCTCGAGAAGGGCGACGTGACGCCGGTCCTGAAGTGGGTCGCGCCCGAAGGCGAGAAGGAGATCCGGGCGGCGTTCGGCCGCGCCGTCGCCGTCCGCAAGCTCGGACCCGACGCGCGGGAGCTCGCCGACACGTCGTTCTACGAGACGCTCGTGAGGGTCCACCGCGCCGGGGAGGGAGCCCCGTACACGGGCCTGAAGCCCGCGGGCTCCGTCGAGCCGGCGATCGCGAAGGCCGACGCCGCGCTCGCCGCCGGCTCCGCCGACGACTTCGCCCGGCTGATCGCCGCCCACGCGGCCGATGGCCTGAAGACCCGGTTCGCGCGCGTCGTCGAGGCGAAGAAGCACGCCGGGGAGAGCGTCGCCAAGGGCCGCGAGTACGTCGCCGCCTACGTGGATTACGTCCACTGGGTCGAGGGCGTCGTGACGGCGGTCCATCGGGGCCCCGCCGCGCACGAGGGCCACGCGGCGGCCGCGGCCCACGTCCACTGAACGCGTTCAGGCCGTCGTCTTCTGGAAGCGCGAGACGGCGAGGCCGATGATCACGACCGTGTAGAACGTCAGCCAGGCGACGGGCTCCCAGAGCTCCGTCAGCCCCGCGCCGCGCAGGACGATGCCCCGGACCACCTCGATGAAGTACTTCGCCGGGATGAGGTACGAGACGTACCGGAAGAACACGGGCATGCCGGCGATCGGGAAGACGTAGCCCGAGAGGAAGACGAACGGAAGCAGGAAGAAGAACGACATCTGCATCGCCTGCATCTGCGTCTTCGCGAGCGTCGAGAGCAGCATCCCGAGGCCGAGGACCGCGGCGATGAACATGAGGCCCACGAGATAGAGCTCGAGGACGCTCCCCGCGATCGGCACCCGGAACAGGTAGCGCATCAGGACGATGATGAGCGTGAGCTGGAAGACGCCGATCACGACGAACGGCGCGATCTTCCCGAGGATGATCTCGACGCGCGTCACGGGCGTGACCTGCAGCTGCTCGAGAGTTCCGCGCTCCCTCTCGCGGACGATCGCCATCGCCGTGAACTGGATGAGCGTGAACGTGAGGAGGATCGCGATGAGGCCCGGGATGATGAACGTGGCCGTGCGGAGGTCGGGGTTATACCAGGGCCTCACGCGCAGGTCGACGGGCGGGCCGGACTCCTTCCAGCCGGCCCTGGCGGCCAGCGTCCGGACGGACATCTGGTTCGAGATCCCGCCCGCGATCGCCATCGCCTGGCTCGCGGTCGTCGTGTCCGAGGCGTTCACGACGAGGAGCGCCTTCGCGGAGGCCCCGCGGCGCCGGTCCTTCCCGAAGTCGGCGTCGATCACGAGGCCGACGGAGGCGTGGCCCGCGTCGATCTCGTGGCGCAGCGCGGCCTCGGAGCCGACGTACTTCACCACGTCGAAATACTCGCTCGCCGTCATCTTCGCGACGAGCTCGCGGCTGTCCCAGGACCGGTCCTCGTCGAGGACGACCGTCTTCAGGTGCTTGACGTCGTAGTTGATCGCGTAGCCGAAGATCATCGTCTGGAGGATCGGCACCATCACGATCATGCGGAGCGTGATCGTGTCCCGGCGGAGCTGGAGGAATTCCTTTCGGACGAGGGCGAGTAGGCGCTGCATCGTTCCTCCGTCAGGCCGCCGCCGTGCGCGCTTGCGGGGTTTCGCGCCGGGCCAGGGACACGAACACGTCCTCGAGGGACGGCGCGGCGGCGGCCGGCGTTCCGTAGCGGGAGAGGAGCCGCGCGGCCGCGTCGGCGGCGCCCTCGTGCGCGACGGCTCTCAGGCGCAGGCCGAAGAGGTAGGCGTCCTCGAGGCTCGGGTCTCCCTGCACGGAGGCGAGCGCCGCGAACGGCTCGGAGGCGATCGGGACCTCGAGGAGGCGGCCGTCGAGGGACGCTTTCAGCTCGGCCGGACTGCCCGACGCGATGATCCTGCCGTCGAGGATGAAGGCGAGCCCGTCGCACTGCTCGGCCTCGTCCATGTAGTGCGTCGTGACCAGCACCGTCATGCCGCGCGCGGCCGCGAGCTCGTAGATCAGGTCCCAGAACACGCGCCGGCCCTTCGGGTCGACGCCGCCGGTGGGCTCGTCGAGGAAGAGGAGCTCGGGCTCGTGGAGGAGCGCCGCGGCGAGCGCGACGCGCTGCCTTTGCCCGGTCGAGAGGTTCTCCGTCAGCTCGCCCAGGATCGGCTCGAAGCGAAGACGGGCGGCGAGTTCCCGTATGCGCACGGATTGGCGAGCGGTCGAAAGACCGTAGATGGACCCGAAGAACGCGAGGTTCTCCCGCACCGTGAGGTCGAGATAGAGCGAGAACTTCTGGCTCATGTAGCCGAGGCGCTTCTTCCAGGCCTCGGTGTCCCGCGTGACGTCGAGGCCGCCGAAAGCCGTCGCCGTGCCGGACGTCGGCTGGAGGAGCCCGGTGAGCATCCGGATCGTCGTGGACTTGCCCGAGCCGTTCGGGCCGAGGAAGCCGAACACCTTCCCGCGCGGGATCGCGAGCGACACGCGGTCGACCGCCGTGAACGCGCCGAACTTCCGGGTGAGGTCGTCGCAGCGGAGGAGGATCTCTGAGGAAGAAGAAGACGAAGAGAAGACTTTCTTAGAAGGTGAAGAACGCTCGCCCTCTTTACCTTCTAAGAAATCTTTGTCTTTCTCTTTCTCTTTCTCTTCGCTGAAGAAAATGAAGGCGTCGTCCAGCGTCGGCGCGACTGCCTCCGCTCCGCCTCGGTCTCTGGGCACCTTCGAGAGAATCTCCTCCTTCGTCCCCGTCGCCACGACGCGGCCCTCGTCGAGGAACGCGAGGCGGGTGGCGTACTCGGCCTCGTCCATGTAGGGCGTCGAGACGACGATCGTCAGCCCCTCGTGGTGGAGCGCGTTCAGGACTTGCCAGAACTCGCGGCGCGAGACGGGGTCGACGCCCGTCGTCGGTTCGTCGAGGAGGAGGAGCGCCGGGCGCGTGAGGAGCGCCGAGACGAGCGCGAGCTTCTGCTTCATGCCGCCCGAGAGCGCGCCCGCGAGGCGCGAGCCGAAGCGGTCGAGCCCGACGCGGGCGAGGAGGTCCCGCGCGCGTGCGGCGGCCTCGGCGGAGGGCACGGAGTAGAGCCGGGCGCGCAGCGCGAGGTTCTCGTCGACGGTGAGGTCCTCGTACAGCGAGAAGCGCTGCGGGACGAGGCCGAACGGGACGTCGTCGCGGACGGCGCGGCCCGACGTCGGCTGGAGGAGACCCGCGACGATCCGGAAGAACGTGGTCTTGCCCGCGCCGTCGGGCCCGATGAGCGCGAACATCTCGCCGCGCGCGATGGAGAGGTCGATCCCGCGCAGCGCCGGGCGGCTGCCGAAGCTCCGGACGAGCTTTTCGGCGCGGATCACTTCGGGGCGCTCTCGGCGGTCTTCACGCGCACGTCGGCGGGCTGGCCCGGGACGAGCGGCGCATTCCAGCCCGCGTCGAGGTCCACCTTCGCGGCGAAGACCATGTTCACGCGCTCGCGCGACGTGTCGACCGGCTTCGGCGTGAACTCGGCGTCCGGAGAGATCTCCGTGACCTTCCCCGGGAACGTCCGCCCCTTGAACGCGTCGACGGAGACCTCGGCGGCGCTCCCGACGCGCACGCGGCCGAGCTGCGTCTCGGGGATGTACGTGCGCACGTAGAGGCGGTCGAGGAACGCCATCGTCACGGCAGGCTGACCCGCTCCGAGGAGGAGGCCGGGCTCGGCCATGCGGTGGAGGATGACGCCGTCGGCGGGCGCGCGGATCTCCGCTTCGCGGGCGACGGACTCGGACTGCTTGAGCACGGTGCGGGCCCGTGAGACGTCGGCGCGCGCCTGCTCGGTCTGGTACTGGCGGAAGCCCTCGCGGAGGAGCTGCAGTCGATCGCTGGCCATCTTTGCGTTCGCCACCGCCCGTTCCATGGTGGTGCGGGCGGTGTCCGTGTCGCGCTGCGTTCCGACTTTCTTAGAAAGTAAGACCTCCTGGCGCTCCAGCTCTCGTCGTGCGAGTTCAACGGCGGCCTTCTTGTCGGCGACGTCCGCCTCGGCCTGAGCAATCTCGGCCGCCCGGCTTCCGACCTTCAGGTCGTTGAAGCGCGCTTCCGCGGACTCGAGGCCCTTCGCGTCGCGCTCGGGCGCGAGCGCCGTCTCGCCGAGGTCCAGTCTCGCGACGAGGTCGCCCGCCTTCACGCGGTCGCCCTCCCTCACCTTCACCTCGACGACGCGGCCCGCGACTTTCGGCGCGAGGTCGACCATGGGCGCCTCGAGCCGTCCGCTCAGGACGGCGACGTTCGGATCCCCGCCGTTCCGGCAGGCGGCGGCGAGAGCGGCGAAGGCGAGGACGGCGGAGCGAGGCATTCGGGGCATGGGCCCTCCTAGGAGGCGGCCGGCGCCGGCCGGCTCTCGGCCGCGGGCGTCGCGGCAGGGGCGTGCTGCTTGCGCATCCGGCGGACGAGCCGCCCGGCGGCCTGCTGGGCGTCGTCGAAGAGCGAGTAGGCGACCGGCGTCGCAAGGAGCGTGAGGAGGAGCGCGAGCGTCTGGCCGCCCGCGATGACGGAGCCGATCGCGCGGTTCGTGCCGGAGCCCGGACCGGAGGAGACCAGGAGCGGGAGCATGCCGGCGACGAACGCCATCGTCGTCATGAGGATCGGGCGGAGGCGCTCGCGGCAGGCAAGCGTGACGGCGGCGTCGCGCTCCATGCCGCGCTCGCGAAGCTGGTTCGCGAACTCGACCTGGAGGATCCCGTTCTTCTTGACGACGCCGAAGAGGACGAGGATCCCGAGCGACGTGAAGATGTTCACGCTCTGCCCGAAGATGAGGATCGAGAGGAGCGCGAACGGCACGGTCAGCGGCAGGGCGAGGAGGATCGTGATCGGATGGAGCCAGCTCTCGAACTGCGCCGCGAGGATCAGGTACATGAAGATCCCCGAGAGCGCGAACGCGAGCAGGAAGTTCTGTGCCGAACGGCCCTGCTCCTTCGAGCGCCCGACGAACCGGTACGTGTAGGACGCGTCGAGCTTCAGCGCCTTCGTCTCCTTCACGAGGGTGTCGAGCGCGGCCTGTGACGAAAAGCCCGGGTTCATGTTCGCCATGATCGTGACCTGGCGGCGCCGGTTCAGGCGGCGGATCTCCGACGGGCCGACGCCCCGCCGGAAGGACGCGACGTCCTCGAGCGGGACGGCGCCGAGCCGGTAGGACGGGACGTTGAACCGCTTGAGGCTCGCCTCGTCCGCGCGGTCCTCGGAGCGCGCCCGGAGGTAGACGTCGTACTGCTCGCCCCCGTCGTCGAAGGCGGAGACTTTCTCGCCGCCGACGAGGACGCGGAGCGTCTCGGCCACGTCCGCGACGGAGACGCCGAGGTCGGACGCCTTCGAGCGCCCGACCGTGACGCCGAGCTCGGGCTTGCCGAAGATGAGCGTCGAGTCGACGTCGACGATGCCGGGCACCTTGCGCAGCTTCTCCATGAGCCCTTCCGAGACCTTCGCGAGCTTGTCGAGGTCCGGGCCGTTGATGACGTACATGATCTCGGCGTTCTTCTGGCCGCTCGAGAAGGCGTTCACGTAGGAGACGTCCGTGCGGAGCTTCGCGTCCGCGTACCGCGGCAGGATCTCCTTGCGGACGCGGTCCATGACCGTGGTCTGGGACTCCTTCCGCTTGCCGGCGTCCACGAGCTTCACGTAGATGCTCGCGACGTTCGGCGTCTTCGCGTCGTCCGCGCCGACCGTGAGGAGGGCGTACTCGACGCCGGGGAGCGTCTTGACGTCCTTGCTGATCCGGTTCCCGATGAGCGCGGTCGCCTCGAGCGACGTCCCTTCCGGCGCGCGGAAGTTCACCTCGAACTGCGACTCGTCGTCGTAGGGGAGGAAGTTCTTCGGGACGACCTTGAAGAGGAGCGGGACCGTGAGGAGAGCGACGAGGCAGAGGGCGACGATGGCCCAGCGGTGGGTCATCGACCACTTGAGCATCGCCGTGTACGTCCGGTCGATGGCGGCGTAGAAGCCGCGGGACTTCGACGAGGCACCGTGGCCGGCGGCCGCCTTCTTCTCGTCGCGCTTCAGGAACCGCGCCGACAGCATCGGCGTGAGGGAGAAGGAGACGAGGAGGGAGACGAGGATCGCGAACGCCATCGTGAGGCCGAACGAGTTCATGAACCGTCCGACGATGCCGCCCATGAACGCGACGGGCAGGAAGACCGCCACGAGCGAGAGCGTCGTCGCGAGGACCGCGAGGCCGATCTCCTTCGTCGCGTCGATCGCCGCCTGGAACGGCATGACCTTCTTCTCCTCGATGAACCGGAAGATGTTCTCGAGGACGACGATCGCGTCGTCGATGACGATGCCGACGGCGAGCGTCAGGGCCAGGAGGGTCAGGACGTTCAGGGTGAAGCCCATCGCGTACATCAGGGCGTAGGTCGAGACGATGGACGTCGGGATCGCGATGGCCGCGATGAGCGTGGAGCGGATGTTCCCGAGGAAGAGGAGGACGACGAGGGCCGCGAGGAAGCCGCCGACGAGGAGGTGCTCCTGCACGGTGTCCACGGCCGCCTTGATGAACATCGACTGGTCTCGCACGATCTCCGTCGAATACCCCGCGGGGAGCTGCGGGGCGATCTCGGCGAGGCGCCCCTTGAGCGCGTCGATGACGGCGATCGTGTTCGTGCCGGACTGCTTGCGCACGGAGAGGACGACCGTCGGGACGCCGTCCTTGCTGGCGGCGCGCTCGGCGTCCTCCTCGCTGTCCTCGACCCGTGCAACGTCGCCGACGCGCACGGGCAGGCCGTTGCGCTGGGTGATGAAGATCTCCTCGAACTCCTTCGCGTTCGCGACGCGCCCGTAGACGCGCACGGTCGCCTCGTTCGAGCCGGCCTTCAGCGTGCCGCCCGGGATCTTGACGTTCTGCGTCTGGAGGGCGCGGCGCACGTCGACGGCCGAGAGCCCGTAGGCCCGGAGACGCTCCGTGTCGAGCCGCACGTTGATGCGGCGCGAGCGGCCGCCGAGGATCGTGACCTGGCCGACGCCGTTGACGGACTCGATCTGCCGGCGGAGGACCTTGTCGGCGTACTCCGTAGTCTCGCGGAGCGTGCGCTTGCCCGAGAGCGCGACCGACAGGATCGGCGTGGCGTCCGGGTCGAGCTTCTCGACGATGGGCTGGTCGATGTCTCGCGGCAGCTCGGCGAGGACGCGGTTGACCTTGTCGCGGACCTCCTGCGCGCCCACGTCGGCGTTCTTCTCGAGGATGAACGTCACGAAGACCTGGGAGATGCCCTCGGCGGACACGGACTGCAGGTCGTCGATGCCCGCGATCGTGTTGATCGACTCTTCGATCTTGTCCGTGACCTCGGTCTCGACCTCCTCGGGCGCGGCACCCGGGAGGCGCGTGATGACGGCGACGGTCGGGAAGTCGACCTTCGGGTAGCGGTCGACGCCGAGGCGCGTGTAACCGACACCGCCGACGACGATGAAGGCGATGATGAGGACGGACGCGAAGACGGGCCGGCGGACGCAGAGACGCGCGAGTGCCTGCATGACGGATTCCTCAGCGGGCCGCGGCGGAGCCGCCCGGGACGACATCCAGCCCGTCCACGAGCCTGCGATCGGGGTTCACGACGACGCGCTCGCCGGCGGCGACGCCGCTGCGGATCTCGACGGACGTGCCGTAGCGGTCGCCGAGGGCGACGATCCTCTCGGAGACGCGGTCCTTGCCGAGGACGAAGACGTGCGACACGCCCGAGTCCGTCACGATCGCCGCCGACGGGACGAGGAGCGTCGGTTCGTTCTTCGGGAGCTCGACGCGGGCCGTCACGAAGAGGCCGGGCTTCAGGATGCGCTCGGAGTTCGGGACGACGGCCTCGACGACGAGCGTCCGCGCCTCGCTCCGCAGGGACGGACCGATGTAACGGACGACGGCGTCGAACGTGCGGTCGGGGAACGACTGGACGTTCAGGCGGCCCTTCTGGCCCACTTTGATGAACGGGACGGCGACCTCGGGGATCGCGAGCTCGGCGCGGAGGGGGTCGATCCTCACGAGACCGCAGATGGCCTGCCCGCGGCGGACGAACGCGCCCGCGGAGATCTTCTTCTCCGTCACGACGCCCGAGAACGGCGCGCGGATCGTGCAGTCCTCGAACCCCTTCTCCGCGAGCGCGAGGTTCGCCTTCGCGAGGTCGAGGTCCGTGCCCTTCCGCTGGTCCTCGGCCTTCGCGACGACCTGCTTGCGGCGGAGCTCCGCGTAGCGCTCGACTTCGGACGACGTCCACGCGAGGTTCGCGCGGGCCTGGTCGAGCTGGGCCTTCGCCTCGCGCTCGTCGAGCGTCGCGAGGACGGCGCCCTTCTCGACGTACGTCCCGCGTTCGACCCGCACCGTCGCGACCTGGCCGTCGCGCTCGGAAGCGACGTCGGCGGACTCGTCGGCCGCGAGCGCCCCCGTGACCTCGAGGATGCGGGGCAGGACCCGGTTCTCGACCGGGGCCGTCACGGCCGGGATCGGAGGGACGGCTGCGGACGCCTTCGAAGCCGCGTTCGGGCGCGAGCAGGCCGCGAGCAGGAGCGTTCCGGACAGCAGAATACCGGCGGACTTCGGATTCATGAGGTTCAGCGTCCTTCCGCGGCCCTGAGGGCCGGAGCGTCGCCCGCGATCTCGATGCCGCGCTCGTCGAGGAGCGTGCCGGCGGTGCGGGAATAGTCGGTCAGGGCCTTGCGGTAGTCGGTCAGCGCCGCGATCTCCGTAAGGACGGCGGTCGCGAGCTCGTTCTGGCGGGTCAGGACGAAGAAGTTCGTCGAGAGGCCGACGTTGTAGCGCTCTTTCTCGGCGGCAAGCTGCGTCTCGGCGGCGGAACGTCCCGCCTTCGCGGCGTCGATGCGCTGCGCCGCCGTCTCGAGCGTGAGGACCGCGTTTCGGACCTCGACGGCGACGCGCTGTCTCTGCTGCGAAAGGAGGATCTCGGCCTGGCTCTTCTGCGCCTTCGCGATCGCGACGTCGCCCTTCGCGGAGCGGTTGAAGACCGGCACCGTGAGGGAGAGGCCGATCCACTCGTCGGGGAAGCGCGACTCGGTGATCGTCCCGAGCGAGCGGCCGAAGGAGCCTTCCAGCGCGTCCGGCACGGCGACCGGCGCGCCGAGGAAGCCGTTCGACGGGGCGTTGGGGTTCAGCGCGCCCGCGAGTCCGCGGCGCGCCCAGCCCGCGACGACGTCCAGCTGCGGCTTGAGGCGGTCCCGCGTGTAGTCGACCTCCACGTTGCGCTGCGCGACGCGGGCCCTTGCTTCGGCGATCTCGGGCCGCTTGTCCTCGGCGACCCGGAGGGCGGTCGCGAGGTCCGGGCGGACGAGAGGCGTTTCGGGCCTGTCGACGGGGTCGAGCGTCTGGTTCCAGAGGGGGTCCGACTCGTCGTTCAGGAGGAGAAGCTTGAGAAGGAGCTCGGCGCGGCGCGCATTTTCCTGCGACGCATAGAGGTCGCCGCGGCGGCGCTCGTACTCGGCGATCGGCTGCGCGATGTCCGACTCGGGAAGCGTTCCGACGTCGATCCGCGACTTCGTATCCTCGCGCTGCTCGGCGGCGAGCCGCATGCTCGCCTCCCGGACGAGGACGTCGCGCCGGGCGGCGACGAGCGTCCAGTACGCGCGCTCGACGCTCGCGACCGTGTCCGTGACCGTGCTGCGGAGCGACGCGGTGCTGCGTTCCTTCTCGAGCGAGGCGATCCGGATTGCCCGGCGGGCCGGGTCGATCGAGAGGTTCTGCAGGAGAGGCTGCCGGATGTCGATCCCGATCGACGTCGAGTACGCCGGCGACAGGAGCGCGAGAAAGTTGTTCGTGAGGTCGCGCGCGCCGTAGGCGGAAACGGCGATGGTGCCGCCCGTCGGGAGAAGGGCGCCGATTCCCGCGGCGCCCGACACGCCCTCGGACGACGGAGAGATCTCTCCGTACGGAGCTCCCGAGAGGAGCGAATTCGCGGGGTCCGTGTGGTTGCGATAGCGCGCGTCGAGCCGGAACGTCGGGTCATACGAGCCGTCCGCTCTCAGGATGGAGGCGTCCGCGATCCGGAACGACTCGCGCTCGAGGGCGATGTCGTTGTTGCGCGCGAGGGCGCGCGCCGTGGCGTCGGCCAGCGTGAGCGGAACGCCGGCCGGCGCGCCGGACGCGGGCGCGGGGGCGGGCTGAGCCGCGAGCGTCGCCGTGCCGAGGAGAAGGGCGGCGAGAGCCGTACGGATCACGAGGGTCTCCTTTCTCCGGAGGACGGAGCGGGAACGGGCGGGTCCGGACGCAGGCTGGCCTTCTGGAGCCGCGGGTCGATCGCCTCGGAGAGGCGGGTGAACAGGTCGGACCTGGTGGCGGCGAGCGCCTCGCATTCGGCGCGCGTCAGCTCGAAGCCGTGCTCGGCCAGCTGACCGAGGGTCCCGAGCGGGTCCGCCTGAAAGCGGCGCCTGAGTTCCTCGTCGGTGGCGAGCTTTCCGAAAATCACCTCGACGCACTTTTGCGACATGGCGGCAGTATCTCCCGCATTGTCGCTTTACATACGCCGTGCCATGCGCCCTGGGTTTTGTTCGAAGAGAAGATAAAGATTTCTTAGAAGGTGGTTTAGGCGATTGCTGCGGCGGCGCGCGGCGGGAGCCGCCCACCTTGGGGTAATGCCGGGAAATCGACACATTGAGGCGGGCCGCCCGCACGAGCCTCGGCCCCGCCCCTCTTCACCTTCTAAGAAATCCCCCGGGTCTTCCTCTTCCTCTTCCTCTTTCTCTTCAGCCGCCCGCGATCCGATCCATCTCCGCCGCGAGGCGGAAGTCGAGGTCGGTGACGCCGCCGGCATCGTGCGTGTGGAGGGAGACGACGACGCGGTTCCACACGTTCGACCAGTCGGGATGGTGGTCGAGCTTCTCGGCGAAGAGCGCGACGCGCGCCATGAAGCCGAACGCTTCCGAGAATCCCGCGAAACGGAACTCGCGGTGGAGTCTTCCGCCCGAGTAGGTCCATGCGGGATGCGCGGCGAGTCGGGCCGTCACGTCGTTCTCGGAGAGGAGGGGAGGGCGTGCCATGGCGCGATTCTGCCCGATGGGGCCGCGGCGCCGGGACCTTTATGATCGGGGGTTCGGAGGTCCCGATGAGACTCTTGAAAGCCCTCGCGTTGACCGCCCTCCTCGCCGCCGGCGCCGGCCTCGTCTGGTTCGCCGGAACTGCGGCCTGGGCGGCGCGGCGCGAGTCGCAGGCGCTCGGCGCGTGGAACGCCCTCGGACTTCCCCTGAGCGAGGCGGCGCCGTTCCCGAAGAAGGAAACGAACGCCGCGGCCCTCGCGCTCGAGAAGGCCGCCGAGCCGCTCGGGATCCACCTCAAGCCCGGCGGCGGCGCAGCGGAGGTCGAGCCGGAGCCCGTCGGAATGGTCCGGGAAGAGAAGACGGAGTGGGGCCGCGTGCGCGGCGCCCTCACGAAGTGGGCGACGAACGAGGCGGAGCGGCCCGAGGCGAACGTCCAGGCGCCTCCGCCCGAGGTGGCGGCCTGGCTGACGGGCCAGGCGGCCGTGCTCGACGCCATCGAGGGCGCGCTCGTCGGCGGTCCCGCACCCGAGTGGGCCTCGGATTCCAGCCTCCTTTTCGCGGCTCCCGCACCCGGAATGTCCGGTCACCTCCAGCTCCACGTCGTGCTTCTCGGACGCGCCCTCGCGCGCGCGGCAGGCGGCGACGCGGCCGGAGCGGAGCGCAGCCTCCTGGCTTCGTGGAACTTCGCGGCCCCCCAACGCCTGCGCGCCGACGTGCCGAGCCGTTCGATCGCGGCGCTCGCGACGCATCTCGAGCTCGGCGTTCTGCGCAAGCTGGCCGTGGATCCCGGACCGTGGCGAGCCCGGATCGCCGGCTGGGATCCGCGCGACGCCGTCAAGCGCACGTGGGCGAACGAGGCGTGGACGACGTGGCAGGCCGGCCGGCGGCAGGTGCCGGCACCGGCGCAGGGCTCCTTCGCGCGGCTCGTCGGGCGCCCCGGAAAGCGCCTCGAGGCCGCCGCGTTCCTCGACGGGTGGCGCTCCATGACGGAAGCGGGAGTCAAGAGCCCGGTCTCGGACGGCGACGGCCGGGAGATCGCCGCGGCGTTCCGCGCGGGCATGGGTCGCTGGGCGGACGCAGCCCCGGCGATCCCGAACCTCGCGAGCGCCTGGAAGCGCGCCGACCGGCTCATCCTGGAGGCCGAGCTCACGAACAAGGTGTTCGACGTGCGCGCCGCGCGCGACGCGTCGGGCGCGTGGCCCGCGTCGGTCAAAGGGATCGAGGCCTCGAAGGCGAAGGACCTGTCGTGGACGTACGCCGTGACGTCCGAGGGGCGCGCCTCGATCGCGACGAATCGCACGCTGACGTGGCCCGACCGTGCGTCCTCGCCGCTGGGCTGGGTCTCCGAGCCGCCCGCGGCGTCGAAGGCCCCGGCGCCGAAGCGCCGATAATCCCGTCCCGTGCGGATCGCCGTCGCCATGTCGGGAGGGGTCGACTCCTCCGTCGCGGCGCTTCTCCTGAAGCGCGAGGGGGCGGAGCTCGTCGGCCTCTCGATGCACCTGTGGGACCACGACCGCGACGGCACCGGCTCGGCGGCCGGCCGCTGCTGCACGCTGGACGACCTCACCGTGGCGCGGCGCGCCGCCGAGGCGATCGGGATCCCGCACTACGTCCTCGACCTCACGGAGCGTTTCGAGGAGGCGGTCGTCCGACCCTTCGTGACGAGCTACCTCGAAGGCCGGACGCCGATCCCCTGCACGGCCTGCAACACCGAGGTCAAGTTCAAGACGCTCCTCGCACGCGCGGAGGCGCTCGGGTGCGACGCCGTGGCGACCGGCCACTACGCGCGCGTCGAGACGGACGCTGTGACCGGAGAGCGGCGTCTTCTCAAGGCCCGGGACCTCGGCCGCGACCAGTCGTACTTCCTCTACGACCTCACGAGTGAGCAGCTCGCGCGCGTTCGCTTCCCGCTCGGGGAGCTCGAGAAGACGGCCGTGCGCGAGATGGCCCGCGAGGCGGGCCTTCCGAACTGGGACAAGCCGGACTCGCAGGAGATCTGTTTCGTCCCGAACGGGACCACGCCCGCGGACTTCATCCGCAAGGAGGCCGCGAACCTCGGCATTCCTCTGCCGGCTCTCGCGGGGGCACGGCCCGGGAAGATCTTCTTAGAAGGTGGAGAAAGCGTCGGAGCGCACGAAGGGACTTTCGGCTACACGATCGGCCAGCGCCGGGGACTTGGGATTTCTTCGAATGATCCTCTCTACGTACTCTCGATTCAGCCCGATGAGGGGGCGCTCGTCGTGGGGCCGGCCGCCTCTCTACTTTCTAAGAAGATCCTCCTTGAGGCGGTGACTCTGCGCAGCCCGCGCCGCCATGCCGGGGCGATAAGCGTTCTTGCCCGCATCCGCTCGCGCCATCCGGAGCAGCCCGCTGCGCTGACCCTCGAGGACGGCGGCCGCGCATTTCTCGAGTTCGAAGAGCCGGTCCGGGCCGCCGCCCCCGGCCAGTCGGCGGTCTTCTACGACCCGGCCCGGCCCGATCTCGTTCTGGGCGGCGGAACGATCTCCCGGCCGACTCCTCCCGCCTGACCTCGATTTCATTGTGGGTTTTGTCATTTCTCATTCCGGCCCTTGACTTGCGCGTAACTTACGCCTATATTGCGTCCCGGTGAGGTGAGACATGGTCCCGAGGACGAAGCTCTCGATCGACGCCGCCGACCTCCGGGATCTCATCGTGCCCGGGCTCGGGAACCGGCGCATCTTCCGGATCCTCCTCGCGGACGCGTGCCGGCACGCGTGCGACGACTGCCCGATGCGCGCGGAGCGCGACCTTCCGCCGCACGCGCTCGACGCGCCGCGCCTCGCGCGCCTATTCATGACGGCGTTCCGGCGCGGCTGGTGCGACGGCCTGTTCATCACGAGCGGCATCCCGAAGGACGCCGTGCGAGCGATGGACAGGATGCTCGAGGTCGTCGAGCTCCTGCGTGTCGCGCACGGCTACCGCGGCTATCTGCACGTCAAGGCCGTTGCGGGCGCAGAGGCGGGGCAGATCGAGAGGCTCGTGCGTCTCGTCGATCGCGTGTCGTACAACCTCGAGGTTCGCTGCCGGCGCGCGCAGGAAGAAGACGCGACGGTCCCGGGTTCCGGGAAGCAGTCCGAGGTGCCCGTCTTCGAGCTCGCCGCAGCCGCGGCCGTCCGCGAGGCGCGGCGCGACTCGGCGCGCAAGGCGCCTCCGGAGCTGCCGCCCGTCGCTGTAGATCGCGGGAAACGTGCCACGGCGTTCGCGGCCTGGCGCGGCCTGATGGTCCGGCCGCGGCCGGCCCAGGCCAGCCTCTTCCCAGCTGCAAGTAGCGTCCTGTCAAGGCCTTGGGGAGTCGCTCCCGGGACTTTCCGCTGACGCCGAAGCCGCCTGGACGCGGTCCGTTGCCGGTTCCGTGACCTCGGAAGTGGTCACCCCGTGTGCTAGAATCAGAGTTTGCATATGGCCAAGTCTGCCGCTGCCGCCGCCTCGATTCTCAAGGACGTCCGAGCCCTTCTCGAGGCACGCGCCGACGAGAAAGAGACCGCGAAGGACGGCAAGGCTAACGGAAGGTCGAAGGGCGGCGTCCTCCAGCCGCGGAGCCCGCTGAAGGCGCTCGGCGTGAAGCCGTCGTTCGTGCGCTCGATCGCGCGCGAGATCCAGACGAAGAACCGGCCCGCGATGGATTACACCGCCGCAGTCGCCCTCATGGACGCCGCCGTGAGCCGCAAGGTGCGCGAGGAGATCCTCGTTGCGCTCGACGTCCTCGAGCGCCACCGGAAGGACTTCGCGGCCGGTCTGTTCTCCCACGTCGAGAAATGGAGTCTGGTGGCCGACGACCTCGAGGTCGCCGAGGCGCTCGGAACCCGCGTCGCGGCGCCCGCGCTCGGCCTGGAGCCCGCAAAGATCAACGTGCTTCGCAAGTGGGCGCGCCTCCGCAGCGTCGGCAAGCGGCGCCTTGCCGTCCTTGCCGCCGTCGGCCTCGTGAGCGACGGGCGCCGCGAGGCGCCGGCCGTGCTCGAGCTGGCCGAGCTCCTTCTGCACGAGGAACACCCGGCGATGGTTTCGGCCGTCGCGAGCCTGCTCCGCGAGACGACGAAGGTCGACGCGAAGGCCGTTCAGGACTTCCTGTTCCGCCGTTCGGTGGACGGCAACCCGGACATCCTCCGCGCCGGCTCCGAGAATCTCGATGCGGCGCGCCGCGCCGCGCTCATCGCGAAGCTCGAAGCCCAGGCTGCGCTGGTTGCAACGACCTGACGCCCGGTCCGGTTTGTTTTCGGGTCTTCTGTCTCTTTTCGTTTTGAGAGAGCCGCGCAATCGGCGCTGCGCCGGTGCCCGAGGCTCGGGAACCTTCTAGGAATCTCTTCCGAGGATTCAGCGCGAGAGCAGCAGGCGCTCGGCGCTCTCGAGCTCCTGTCCCGTAAGCGGTTTCGCGAACGGGAGTCCGCGCCAGCGCGCCACGCGCTGGGACATCGGGAGCCGGCCGATGAGCCGGATCTCGGACTCGAGGCGGTCGTGGGAACGCGCGTCCACCTCGTCCAGGCGGCTCGCGAGGCGGCGCAGCCCGACCTGTTGCTCTTCAGTGAAATCCTTCACGAGGGTCCAGCGGTCCTCGAGGAGAGCGCGCTCGTCCTCGGGCCTGTTCCGGAACGACGATTCGAGCGCGACGAGCCGTGCGCGTTCCTTCGCGCTCGCACGCTGCCAGTCGAGGAAGCGTCCCGTGAGGCCGTCGGGCGTGTCCGGCGGGCGCGACGGGAACCCGCCGGGCGGCACCGGCACGGGCGCGCGGGGGCCGACCGGCTCCGGAAAGAAGGCGTCGAGGCGCGCGAGCGTCTCGAACGTGTTCAGGAAGTCGAACTGGTGCAGGGCCGCTGCCTGCGCCTTCTCTTCGTTCGTGAGAGGCGCGTAGTCGAGGCTGATCGGGGTCGAGCCCACCGCGACGATGCCGGGCGGGCGCTCGGGCGGCGCCGGACGGACCTTCGGGGAGGCGGGGGGCCCGGGTGCCGGCTCAGTCGCGGCGTTGTCGACGGCCGGCGCGCGGCGCAGCGCGCGGGCCCCGAAGAAGGCCAGGACGAGAACCGCGGCGGCGGCGGCGAGGAGCACTGCGGGCTGCATCCACGGATTCCCGCGAGGCGCGGAGAGCCGCTGGAGAAGCCGGACGTCGAGGTCGGCCGGCGGCTCGGGCGCCGCGGCGGGTTTCAGGAGACGGTCGATCGCCGCGAAGTCGCGGGCGGAGGCGCGGCAGGCCGCGCACTGCTCGAGGTGCTCGACGACGGGTGCGTGGCCGCCCTGCCCGGCGGACGCGGGATCGACGATGCGCTCGCGCAGCTCGTCGCAGGTCACGGCGCGTCTCCAATCGGCGGCGGCCTCGTCGCGGAAGCGTCGGACGACGGATCGGCGCCGCCAGCGCCGAGGTCGAGCAGGGGACGAAGGGATCTGCGGAGCGTCTCGAGCGCACGCACGAGGCGCCGGCGGACTTCGGATTCGGACGTTCCGAGGGCCGCGGCGGCCGTGGCCAGCGGGAGGCGCGCGACACGGGTGAGAAGGAAGGCGGCGCGCTCGGCCGGCGGAAGAGCTGCGAGCGCGGAGCGCTGCAGCGCCGTGCGCGCGGCAACGGATTCCGCGAGGCGCGCGGGCGAGACGGAGACGGGTTCAACCGCGGGAAGCTCCTGCGCGACGCGCGCGGCATGCTCCCAGAGAGTCGCCGGGAACGACGCACCGGGCTCGTAACGGCCGGCCGAGCGCACGAGGCGTTCGAACGTCAGGAGCGTCGCCTCCGCAGCGGCGGACGGCTCGCGGAGGCGTTCGAAGGCGGCGTAGACGGGTTGTTTCCAGCGCGAAAGGAGACGCCTCAGCGCTGCGTCGTCCCCGGCCGCCACGAGAAGGAGGTCGCCGGGGTCCGGCCCGTACGCGGCCGCGGAGTGCGCGGAGACGGCCACAGGGTCATTCTGCCAGAAGCTCCGGCTACTGTTTCGCGAAGCGCTTGAGGAGCCACTCCTGGACGGCGGCTTCACCGTTCTTCGCGATCGCGGCCATCTCGCCGTGCGCAAGCGCCTCGATGGCGCGCCCGTCGGGCATGAAGATGAGGATCGCGGGGAGCTCCGCCTTCGGGTTGATGGCGTACTTGTCGATCAGAGCGGCGTTCGGCAGGTTCGAGACGTCGATCCACGCGGGGATGAACTGTTCGATGAACGCGCCGAAGAACTTGTCCTTGTGGAGCGCGCGGTTGAAGACGACGCACGGGGCGCAGTCGTTCGTGCCGAGGTTGACGAGGAGGCGGCGGCCCGAGTCGGCGGCGACCTTCTGCGCGGCCGCGATCGCCTGCTCACCGAGGAGATCCGGGTCGTAGATCGGTCCGGCGGGCGCGGCGGGCGCGGACGCCGGCGTCTGCTTCTTCTGCGCGGGCTCGGCCGCGAAGGCCGGCGCGGCGCTGGCGAAGACGAGGAGGGCGAGGACGGCGGATTCGAAGCGACGGGAGAGAGGCATCGGGGTCAAGTCTCCTTGGGTGGCCTTTGGTCTTCAGTTCGGCCGAGTCGGGTCGGTCGAGGGCGGCGCGGCGGCCGCTTCGAAGTCGGTTCTGATCGGGCCGAACGTCTTCTCGTAGAGCGCGACGTTCTGGCCGAGGGCGTTCAGGAGCTGTTTCGCGTGGACGGGGGAGGTCAGCACGCGCGAGAGAACGCGGACGTCCGTGCGCCCGGGAACGACGCGGCCGAAGTCGAGGACGAACTCGGCCGGGTTGTGGATGATGTTCGCGAAGTTCACGTAGACGCCGTTCGCGACGGTGTCGTCGATCGAGAATTGCAGGGTGGGAGGCTGGGGTCCTTCGGTCTTCGGTTCGTCGGCCACGGCGGCACCTCGCAGGTCGAATCGGGAGCCTCCTCGCAAAAGGCGCGCCAGTATAGTGTCACGGATGAGAGCCGCCCTTCTGGTCCTCGCGATCCCTCTCGCTTTCTTCGGGCCTGCTTTCGCCGACGACGAGGCGCCACTCGCCGAGGCCGACCGCCTCTGGTCGCTCCGTGCGGACGGATCGACGGGCGGGCGTGCCCGAGCCGAGGCCATCGACCCCGTGATCGCCGCGTGCCGAACCGCGCTCGAGAAGGAGCCCGACTCCGTCGCCGCGCGCGGCCGGCTGATGCGCGCGCTGTACTTCAAGGGCGAGCACGTCGCGGACGACGTCACGACGAAGAGGGACATCTTCGACGAAGGCCGCAAGGTCGCCGAGCAGGCGCTCGGACTGCTGCGTCGCGACGCGTCGAAGGTTTCGGGCCGGGACCTCTCGAAGGGGACGCCTGTCGATCTCGCGCCTCATCTCAGGGGCCGCGCCGACGCGGTCGACGCCTTCTACTGGGCGGCCGCCGACTGGGGCAAGTGGTCGCTCGCGTTCGGGAAGATGGCTGCCGTCAAGCAGGGCGCGGCGGCGAAGATCCGGGACTATGCGCAGGCGGTCATCCTCCTCGACCCCTCGTTCAACGGCGGCGGCGGCTACCGGATCCTCGGCCGTCTCCACCACCAGACGCCGTCCGTCCCGTTCCTGACGGGCTGGGCATCCCGCGCGGAGGCGTTGAAGAACCTGAGGCTCGCGGTCGCAACCGGACCGAAGGACTTCCTCGGGCGCCAGTTCCTCGCCGAGGCGATCTGGGACTACGAGCCCGACAAGCGCGCCGAGGCGCGGGCGCTGATGCAGGTCCTCGTGAACGACACCCCGCAGCCGGAGTGGCTCGTCGAATGCCGGCGGTCGCAGGAGGACGCGGCGGCGAAGCTCCGGGAGTGGGGCAAGTGAGAGAATGAGTCGCATGAACGACTCCCGCCTCCGCGAGGCGATCGGCCGCGTGGTCGCAGGCGCCGAAAACCGGAAACTGCTCTCCGCAATCGACGCGCCTCCGAAGCCGCGCAGCCGCGAGCTCGTCGAGATCCTCCGGATGCTCCGGGAGGTCGTGTACCCGGGTTTCTACGGCGAGCCCGGGGTCTCGCGGGCGACCCTGGGTGACCGCCTCGAGGAGGTCCTGCGCCGGATCCACGCAACGCTCTCGAGCGAGATCGAGAAGGCGCTCCTGCCGGACGACCCCTCGGGCGCCGCCGCGCGCGCTCCGGAGCTCGCGACGGGGCTCATCGAGGCCCTGCCCGCGATCGCGGACATGGTCGCCGACGACGTGCGCGCCGCGTTCGACGGCGATCCCGCCGCGACGGGTTTCGACGAGATCATCCTCGCCTATCCCGGGGTCATGGCCATCTTCACGTACCGCGTCGCCCATGCCCTGCACGTGGCGGGCGTGCCGCTCATCCCGCGCATGATGACGGAGTTCGCCCACCTCGAAACGGGCGTCGACATCCACCCCGGCGCGCGAATCGGGCGCTCGTTCTTCATCGACCACGGCACCGGGATCGTCATCGGCGAGACGACGGACATCGGGAAGAACGTCAAGCTGTACCAGGGCGTCACGCTCGGCGCGCTCTCGTTCCCGAAGAACGAGCGCGGCGAGCTCATCCGCGGGACGAAGCGCCACCCGACGGTCGAGGACGACGTCGTGATTTACGCGGGCGCGACGATCCTCGGCGGCGAGACCGTGGTCGGGCGCGGGTCCGTGATCGGCGGCAGCGTGTGGCTCACCGCGTCGGTTCCGCCCGGGACGCGCGTCACGCTCCAGGGCGACCAGCTGAAGCGCGAGCCGCGCGTCGCGGCCGCCGCACCCGCCCGGCGATGACCTGGGACGCGGTCGTCGTCGGCGCCGGCCCCGCGGGCTGCTCCGCCGCGACGGCGCTCGCGCAGCGCGGGCGGTCCGTTCTCCTCCTCGACCGCGACCCCGAGCCGCGCTTCAAGATCGGCGAGTCGCTCCTCCCGTGGAACACGCCGATCTTCGAGGAGCTCGGGCTGCTCGCGAAGATCGAAGGCGCGGGCTTCCAGAGAAAGTACGGCGCGCTCTTCACGAACGAGCGGACGGGCGGCACGCGGCAGGTGGACTTCCGCAGGGCCTGGGACGGCTCGAAACCCTCCGCATGGCAGGTCAAACGTCTGGACTTCGACGGGCTTCTCGCGGTGCACGCGGCGGAGTCCGGCGCGACGGTGCGCCGCGGCGCGGCGGTCGAGGACGTCCGCTTCGACGGGGCGCGGGCGACGGGTGTTCGGATCGCCGGCGCCGGCGCGCGGGAGGAGATCGAGGCGAAGGTGGTCGTGGACGCGACCGGGCCGGCCGCCTTGCTCGCGTCGCACCTCAAGATCCGCCGCCAGGACACGAAGCTCCGGCGCGCCGCGCTCTACGCGCACTACACGGGCGTCTGGCGCGGCGAGGGGGACCGCGCCGGGGACATCCTGCTGCCCTTCCGGCCGGACGTCTGGTACTGGGTGATCCCGTTCGCTGACGGCAGCGCCTCGGTGGGCGCGGTCTTCGATCCCTCTCTCCTCGGCTCGCTCGCCGGGAGGACGAAGGCCGAGAGACTCGATGAGATTCTCGCGCTCTCCGCGGCGATGCGCGGTTACCTCGCGGGCGCGGTGCGCACGGGCGACGTCGGGTCCGTCTCGGACTACTCGTTCACGTCGACGCGCCACGGCGGCGACGGCTGGGTGCTCGCGGGCGACGCCGCGACGTTTCTCGACCCCGTGTTCTCGACGGGCGTCTTCCTCGGCATGTCGGCCGGCCTCAGAGCCGCGAAGGCGATCGACGCGGCGCTCTCCGCGAAAGGGCGCGTGGACGCGTCCGACTTCGACGCGTACGGCCGGACGACGGATCGCATGGTCGCGCGCTTCCGCCCGTTCGTGTACGGCTACTACGACCCCGTCTTCACGCGGATGTTCTGCGAGAAGGAGCCGTTCGATGCGCTGCGCGCGGCCGTGACGTCCACGCTCGCGGGCGACGTGGAAAGCCCGTCCGTCGGGGTGCGGTTCTTCAATCGCCTGACGCTGATGGTGTTCGCGTTCTCGCGCCTCGTCGAGAAGGACGAGGGCGTCTCCGCCACGGCCTGACGACGTCGGACGAGACGCCCCGCGCCTCCGCGAGCAGGCGAGCGACGGTCTTCGCCGTGCCCGGCACGACTCGCCGCGGCGCGAGGTCGGCGAGGGGGACGAGGACGAAGAGGCGGGAGACCATGCGCGGGTGGGGAACGGTCAGGCTGCGGCTCGCGATCGTCTGGTTTCCGTAGAGAAGGATGTCGAGGTCCAGGGGGCGCGGGCCGTTCCGGGCCTCACGCGCTCGCTTCCGGCCAGCGGCGGTTTCGGATTTTCTTAGAAGGGTTAAGAGGGCCCCGGGCGAGAGCTTCGTTCGTCCCACGACGACCGCGTTGAGAAAGTCGGGCTGAGGGGGAAAAGACGGGACGGGAGAGGATTCATAGAAAGGTGAAGAACGGAGCCCCTCGAGGTGCGCGGCCAGCGCCGCTATAGACCTTCTAAGAAGATCTTCTCTTCGTCCCTCGTTCGACCCGAGGCCGATGGCGACGAAGACCGGCCGCGGGTGCGGGGATCGCGGGCGCGCGGGGCGCGCCCGCACGTCAGTACTCGTCGTCCGACTCTTCCGCGCCTTCCAGCGTCGGAGCCTCGCCGAGCGGGAGCTCCTCGTCGTCGTCGACGCGCTTGGCCGCGGGGTCCTCGGGCTCGGAGACGACGTCCTCTTCCTCGCGGTTGCGGTCGAAGACGTCCGGGTCCGCGAATTCGTCGCGCTTCGCGCGCCGCGCGGCGTGCAGGACGACGGGAGACGTCGGCTGCGGGGGCGCGTCCTTCTGATCCGCTCCGCACTTCGGACACAGGACGGGGTTCTTCTTGAGATCGTAGAACTTCGTCCCGCATTTGAAGCACGTGTGTTTCGTTCCCAGTTCGGCCATGAGCCTCCCGAAAAGACGCCGGAACATAGCATCCGTGTTTTTTTCGGTCAACGCGGCCCGGCACGTACACTCGGCCGGACCATGGGCGAGTGCTACCGAACCTCCCGCCGGCCGGGCCGGGCCGGCCTCGCGGCCGCGGCGATCCTGGCCGCCGCGGCTCTCCCCGCGCGCGCGCAGATGCCCTTCGGGCCCGTGACGGCCCGTGCGACGGCCCTCGGCGGCGCGGCCGTGGGGCTGGGGCCCGACGTCGCGGGCGCCGTGGACAACCCCGCGCTCGCCCCCGACAAGAACTTCGCGTTCGCGCTCTCGGCAGGCCTCGTCACGCGCGAGGGCGGCGACTTCTTCGCGCCGCTCAAGGTAATCGCCGGGAACGATCCCGTGAAGCTCGCGACCGGCTCCCAGCCGCAGAGCTATGCGGACGTCGTCGCCGCGCTCCGGACGCTCGCCGACCCGGGCAACGGGATGCTCGGGAACGGGAACGTCTCGCTCGCAGCCGCGCACGGAGGCTGGGAGCTGTCGTTCACGGACCGCGCGTTCAGCGGCACGTTCGTCCGGGCCGACCTCGTCCACACGGCTCTCGGGGCGAACCCCGCGACGTCGATCGCCTTCAACAAGTCCGCGACCGTCTTCCGCGGCCTCGAGCTGAAGGACCTCGCGCTCTCGAAGTCGGTGTCGTTCCTCGAGGGCACGATCACGCTCGGCGCGGCCGTGCACGCGCTCTGGGGGACCACGTACGTCGCGGAAGAGTCCGCCTTCACGACGGACGCGGGCGCCGGGCCCTGGAGCTTCGCCCAGACGTCTCTCGACGGCCTCGCCCAGTCGCACACCGACTGGTCCGCCGACCTCGGCGCTCTCGTGTCGCTCGGCCCGGTCCACGTCGGCGCGGTCTGGCGGGGCATCAACAAGCCGTCCTTCCCGTACGCGGAGGGCGCGCCCGCGGCCGAGCGCGGGCAGTCCGTGACGTGGGGTCCGCAGCTGCGCGTCGGCGCGTCCGTCCACGTCCCGCTCATCGGCCTCACCTTCGCGGCCGACGCCGACGTGACGGCGAACGACACCCTCGTCGAGGGCCTGAAGAGCCGCGAGATCGGCGGCGGCGTCGAGTGGACGATCGTCGCCCTCGTCGTCCGCGCCGGGGCGTCGATCAACCTCGAGTCGCCCGACAAGAAGCCGGCGCTCACGGGAGGCGCGGGCGTCGTGATCGGCCCCGCGAAGGTCGACCTCAGCGGCGTGTACCGTACGGCGGACGGGGCGCTCGGCCTCGTCGCGACCGCCCGCTTCGGCATCTGACGCGATGCTCCGCTTCGAACGCCTCGCGGCCGCCGGCCCGGGCCCGCGCCGGGGTCGCCTGACTCTGGATCACGGCACGGTCGAGACGCCGGCGTTCATGCCCGTCGGGACCGCGGGAACGGTCAAGGCGGCGCGCTGGAGCGACCTCGAGGCGGCCGGGGCGGAGATCGTCCTCGCGAACACGTACCACCTCATGCTCCGGCCGGGCGGCGACACCGTGCGGCGGCTCGGAGGCCTGCACGCGTTCACCGGCTGGAACCGGCCGATCCTCACGGACTCGGGCGGTTACCAGGTGATGTCGCTCGCGGGCAGCCGGACGCTCTCGGAGGACGGCGTCCTCTTCCGCAGCCACGTGGACGGATCGGCCCACGCGCTCACGCCCGAGCGGGCCGTCGAGCTGCAGCTGGGGGACTTCGGCGTCGACGTCGCGATGGTCCTCGACGAGTGCACGCCGTGGCCGGCGACGAAGGACGAGGCGCGGACGTCGATGGAGCTCACGCACCGCTGGGCGGCGCGCGCGGCCGCCCGGCGCGAGGCGCTCGCCTCGCCGCGCGGCGCGCTGTTCGGGATCGTGCAGGGCGGCATGTACCCGGACCTGCGCGCGGAGAGCGCCGCCGCGATCGCCGCGCTCCCGTTCGACGGCGTCGCCTGCGGCGGGCTCTCGGTGGGGGAGCCGAAGGACGAGATGCGCGCGATGGTCGCGGCGACCGCTCCGCTCCTGCCGGAAGAGCGGCCCCGCTATCTCATGGGCGTCGGGCGGCCCGACGACCTCATCGACGCCGTGGCGCGGGGATTCGACCTCTTCGACTGCGTGCTCCCGACGCGTGCCGCGCGGCATGGCCTCCTCTACACCTCCGAGGGGACGCTCGCGATCAAGCACGCCCGCTACCGCGAGGATGCGGCGCCGCCCGACCGCTCGTGCGGGTGCGCGACGTGCCGGAGGCACTCGCGCGCGTACCTCCGGCACCTGTTCGTCGCCGGCGAGCCTACGGCCGCGACGCTCCTCACGGTCCACAACCTCACGGCCATCCTTGACTTGATGCGGGGAATCCGTGAGGCTCTCGCCTCGAATCGGTTCACGGCGTGGGCGGCGGAAGCGCTTCCCCGCTGGTCGCGAGCCGTCGGAAAGGACTCCTGATGAACCCGTCCCTCCTGCAGGCCGCCCCCGCCGGCATCGCGGCCAACCCGATCGTGCAGATGGTCCCGTACCTGCTCATGTTCGTGATCTTCTACTTCGTGCTGCTCGCGCCGATGCGCAAGCAGCAGAAGAAGCAGAAGGAGCTGCTCTCGGCCCTGAAGAAGGGCGATCGCGTCGTCACGTCGGGCGGAATCCACGGGACGATCGCGCAGGTCGAGGACCAGATCGTCTGGCTCAAGATCGCCGACACGACGAAGATCAAGATCAACCGCAGCGCGATTGCGGGCCTCTCGGCCGACACGGAGACGAAGGAACCCGCCTGATCTGCGCCCGTCCGTGAGAAAATGAGGGGTGCCACTCGGGCGACCTCTCACCCTCCTCCAGTCCTCGGACTGGCATGTGGGCTCCGCGCTCACGGGCGGGGGGCTCGGAATGCCGCCGGAGGTGCGCGCCGTCCGGCGTGAAGAAGTCGACGGCGCCGCCGAGCGCGCCGTCGAGGCTGCGAAGGCCCGCGGCGCCGACGGCCTCGTCGTCCCCGGCGACCTCTGGGACGCCGAGAACGTGCCCGCCGCGGCGGTCCACCGCCTGCTCGAGGCGTTCGCCTCGTTCGCGCCGCGGCCCGTCTTCGTCTCGCCCGGCAACCACGACTTCGCGGGAGCCGGCGGCTGGTACGACCCGTCGGTCCTCGCGGCGCTCGGCATGCGGGCGTGGCCGGAGAACGTCGTGGTCTTCCGCGATCCCGCGTGGGCGACGGTGCCGTTCCCGGGCCGGGACGACGCGACCGTCACGGGCCGTGCGTTCCTGTCGCCCGCGGTCGTCGTCGACCGCCCGCTCTCGCCGCCTCCGAAGCGCCCCGATTCCGTGCACGCGCTGCTCATGCTCCACGGTTCGCTCGAGAGCTATCCGGGAGCGGACTCGCCGCGCGGGGCCAAACGCACGGCGCCCTTCTCGCGGCGCGAGGTCGTCGACGCCTCCTTCTCGTGGGCGGCGCTCGGCCACCACCACCACGTCTGCTTCGTCGAGGACGACGCGGGCGTGCTCCGCGGGGCGTACTCGGGCTGCCCGACCGGACGGGGCCTCGACGAGACGGGTCCCCGCGTGTTCCTCGAGGTCACGCTCGTCCCCGGAGAACCGCCGCGCGTCGAGACGCTCCCCGCGGACTCCCGCGTCGTCCACGACCTTTCGGTCGACGCGACGGATCTCGAGGGGGCGGCGCTCGCCGAGAGGGTCGAGACCGCGTGGGCCGTCGCCGGGGTGGGCCCGCCGGACCTCGTGCGGCTCACGCTCACCGGGACGCAGCCGTTCGGCGCGCGGCCCGCGGAGACGGCGCGCGCGTTCGCGGCCCGCGCGCGGCACCTCTCCGTGCGCGACCTGACGACGCCTCCCGTCGAGGACGCGGGCCTGCGCTCGGCCGAGGGCCGGTTCGCGGCCGACCTCCGCGCGCGGCGAGACGCCGCCGCCGAGGACGGCCCGCGCCGCCTCGCGGATCTCGCCCTGCGCCTCGGGCGCGACGCGCTCGCGGGGCGCCCCGTCCTGCCCCCCGAGCCGGAGGACGTGTGAGGATCGAGCGCATCCGCGTGGAGGGCTTCGGCGCGCTGCGCGACCTCGACCTCGCGTGGCCGGAGGGCAGCGTCCTCCTCGCCGTGGACCCGAACGAGACGGGCAAGACCACGCTCTGCGAGGCGATCGTGACGGCGCTTTACGGGCTCCCGAAGCTGCGCGGCGTCGCGACGCGCGTCCGCGAGCTGCGGCGCCCGCGCAGCGGCGCCCCGATGCGCGTCGGTCTCGACGTCTCGGCCGACGGCCGGAAGTGGTCGGTCGACCGCGACCTCGACGCGGGGACGCTCCGCATCGTGGATCGCGAGCGCGGCGCCGACGCGACGGCCGAGTTCGTGCGCGCGGGCGGCCGGGACGTGTTCGGCGAGACGGTCACCGGCGGGCTCGGAGAGCCCCTCTTCCGCGCGACCGCGTACGTGAAGCAGAACGTGCTGGACACGGACCGCCTCGAGGCGGGCCTCACCGTGGAGCTCGCACGGATCGCCGACTCGGGCGGCGGTGAAGCCTCGGTCGTACGCGCCCTCGCGGCGCTCGATCAGGCCCGACGGGAGATGCCGGGCGCGACGACGGGCGGCGCGGTCTCGGTCGACACCGAGATCTCGCGCCTCACGAAGAAGATCGAGGCCGCGAAGGCCCGCCGTGACGGCCTCGCGCAGAAGCGGCGCGAGGCGGCTCAGGCGTCTGCCGCCCTCGCGTACCGCACGCGGCTGCGGGACGACCTCCGGCGCCGCGCGAATCTCGCGGAGCTCGCGGCCGTCGCCGCGGAACGACGCGCCCTCGCGGAGCGGCTCGACGTCGCGCGCGAGGCGGAGCGGAAACGCCGTGAAACCGAGAACGAAGTCCGCGCGCTGGCGCCCGAGGCCGCACTCTTCTCGGACGTGGCGCTCCGAGACGTGGACCGGCTGCGCGAGGAGCGCGGCACGCGTCCGCAGGCCCTCGAGGCCGCGCGCGCCGCGCTGGAGTCCAGCCTCCGCGACGCGGCGCGCGACGCCGAGGACCTGGCGCGCCGGTTCGGGGCCGCCTCGCGCCTCGAGGACGAGCCCCGGGCACGCCTCGAAACGCTCCTCAGGGCCCTGGCCGGCCTGAGGAAGGAGCTCGCGGAGGCCGAACGGGCCGTCGACGCGCACTGGAGCGCGCTGCGTGCCGACGGGCTCGCCGAGGAATTCGTGCGGCTGGACGCCATTGCCGCCGAGGATCGGGAATTCGTCCTCGGAGCCGAGGAGGAGCGCGGGGCGCTCGAGCTCGAGGGCGTCAAGCTGGACCGGAAAGTGGCCGACGCCTCCGCGATCGCGGCGATCGTCGCGGGTGAGCGGGCGCAGAGGGTGAAGCTCGCCCGGGGGATGGTCGGCTCCGCAGTCGCCCTCGTGCCCGTCGCCGCGTGGCTCGCGTGGCCCTCGGCCGGCGCCCCGCTCTACATGACCGTCGCCGTCGCCGTCTTCGCGATCACGCTCGGCCTCCTCGGCGCGATCGGCTGGACGCGGGCGGCGACGCACCGCGTCGCGGACGAGGCCCGGGCCCGCGAGGAGGAGGGCGTCGCGCGCCGGCGTGCGGCGGAGCTCCGGCGCCGGCTCTCGGACCTGCGCCTCCGGCTCGACAAGGTGGCCCGGAGCGCCGGCTTCCGCGACGCGGCCTCCCTTCTGAAGGCCCATCGCCGCGTCCGCGCGTCGGACGACCGCCGCCGCGCGCTGGCCGCCGCGACGACCCGGCGGGACGACGCGAAGCAGCGTCTCGAAGCGCTCGATGCCGACCTCGCGCCGTTCCGCGAGACGCAGGGCCTTCCGCCCGGAATCCCCGGCGAAGACGACGCGGCGCGCCTTCTCGACGTCCTCGTCGAGCTCGGCCGCGTCCGGCAGGAATCCCGGACACGCGAGGAAGTCCTTGCCAAGGAGAGCGAACGCCTCGCGCGCGAGGACGCGGACCTCCGAGACCTCGAGCGCCGCCTGCGCGACGCGCTCGCCGCGACCGGCGTGCCCCAGGGGCTTCCCATCGCCGAGGCGCTCCTCGCGGTGGAGGCGGGGCGGCGCAAGGCCGCGAAGTTCCGCCAGCTCCAGGATCACGAGCTCCCCGCCCGCCGTGAGGCGGAGACCGCCGGGGATCCCGAGGAGCTCGCGGCCCGGATCGACGCGCTCGACGCGGAGATCGCGCGCCGCACCGCCGAGGCCGGAGGCGATGCCGCGGCGGCGGGCGTGTCCGGCACGCCGGAGGAGGCGCGCCGCGCCGCCGAGGAGGCCCGCGCGGCCCTCGCGCGCGCCGAGGACGAGCGGGCGGCGGCCGAGAGGGCGCTCGCGGCCGCCGCGCGCGCGGGAGGGGACACGGCGCGGGACGTCGAGGAGGATCTCGAGACGTTCACGGCGCTCCTCGCGCGCGCGACCGTGTTTCGCGACGCCGTCGACCTCGCGCGTGAATCCCTCGGCGGGGCCGCGGCGTCCGTCTACTCGGACTTCCGGCGCGGCCTCAACGAGGCCTCGCGCGCGATCCTCGCCACGTGGCGGACCCCCTACGAGGCGCTCGAATTCTCGGACGACCTCACGCTCTCGGCGCGCGTGAAGGGCGGGCGCATCGCGACGAAGACCGAGATCGAGGCGGGCCTCTCCACCGGCGCCCGGGAGCAGCTGCACCTCACGGCGCGGCTCGCCGCGCTGCGCTACCTGGGGACCGGGGCGGCCGGCGTCCCGCTCCTCCTCGACGATCCGCTCGTCGGCGCCGACGACGAGCGCTTCGTCGCCGTCATGAGGTTCCTCGCGACCGAGGTCCTGGGGGAGAGGCCGGTCCTCGTCGTGTCGTGCCACGCGTGGCGGCACGAGCGTCTCCTCGCGGCGCTCGGAGATGCGGCGCCGCGGCTGGCTCGCGTGTCCCTCGCGCCGTTCTCGTCCCGGCCGGCGGGCGTCGCCGCGACGGACTGACCGCCCCCGGGGTTCTGCTAGACTCCGCCGGTTCGCCCGGAGAAGCCGGGTGTATCCCGCGGGTTTCCCCGTCGCTCCGGTGGCCTCGGCCGCCTCGGCCGGGCCCGCTCCCGGAGGTTGCGTTCGTGAACAAGCCCACCGGATGGCGCGTCGGCGTGACGTTGGCCGTCCTCCTCGGTTCGATCGGCGCCTACTGGTGGCGCGGCCACGAGGCGCTCAAGAAGTCGCCCACGGCCCCGCCGAACCCCTCGATGTCCGAGGTCCTTCGAAACGGCATCAAGCTCGGCCTCGACCTCAAGGGCGGGATCCACCTCGTCCTCCAGGTGAAGACGGCCGACGCGCTGCGCGTCGAGGCGCAGGACACGCTCGAGCACCTCAAGGACGAGGGCACGAAGCGCGGCGTCCCGGTGACCCCGGCGGGTCCCGCGGACGCCACGGGCTTCACGCTGAAGCTCGACGAGAAGACCGACCAGGCCAAGCTCAAGGACCTCGTCAAGTCGATCCTCCCCCCCAACTCGTGGTCGGTCGACGAGCGCGGCCGGGAGTGGAAGATCGGGTTCAAGGACGTCGAGAAGAACGCGATCGAGGACCAGGCCACGCGCCAGGCCGTCGAGACGATCCGCAACCGCGTCGACGCGCTCGGCGTGGCCGAGCCCGTCATCCAGCGCCAGGGAACCGACCGCATCGTGGTCGAGATCCCCGGCGTCGACGACCCGAGCCGCGTGAAGGAGATCATCGGGACGACCGGCCTCCTCGAGCTCACGCTCGTCGACGACCGCGGCGGCCCGTACCCGACCGCGGAGGGCGCGAAGGCGGCCTACGGCGGCGTGATCCCGGAGGACCTCCGTCTCGTCGAAGGGTTCAGCGAGGACGCCGACGCGCGGACGCGCACGCCGGTCTTCTACGTCCTCAAGCGCGCGGCCGCCGTCACGGGACGCGACATGAAGAACGCCCGCGTGGACCGCGACAAGTTCAACCAGCCCGCCGTCATGTTCTTCCTGAACGCGCCGGGCGCCGTGAAGTTCGCGAAGGTCACCGGCGAGAACATCAACAAGCACCTCGCGATCGTCCTCGACAACCGCGTGATGTCCGCTCCGAACATCAACAGCCAGATCAAGGAGAGCGGCATCATCGAAGGCAACTTCACGGCCGAGAAGGCGGACGCGCTCGCGCTCGTCCTGCGCTCGGGTGCGCTGCCCGCCGAGATGATCGTCCTCGAGGAGCGCACGGTCGGGCCGTCGCTCGGCCTCGACTCGATCAAGAAGGGCGTTCTCGCCTCGATCGTCGGCATGATCTGCGTCTTCGTCGCGGTCGTCCTCTACTACAGGCTCGCGGGCGTCAACGCGGTCGTCGCGCTCGTCCTGAACGCACTCATCCTCCTCGGCGCGATGGCGTACATCAACGCGACGCTCACGCTGCCCGGCATCGCGGGATTCATCCTCACGATCGGCATGGCCGTCGACTCGAACGTCCTCATCTTCGAGCGCATCCGCGAGGAGATGGACAACGGCAAGGCTCCCAAGAACGCGATCGACCTCGGCTTCAAGCGCGCCTGGGGGACGATCGTCGACACGCACGTGACGACGATCTCGGCCGCCCTCTTCCTCTTCCAGTTCGGTACGGGCCCCGTCAAGGGCTTCGCCGTCACGCTCGTCATCGGCCTCCTGGCCTCCGTCTTCACGTCGGTCTTCGTGTCGCACCTCCTGTTCGACCTGATTTACGGGCCGAAGGAGCGCGTCGAGACCCTGTCCATCTGAATCGGAGAATCGCGTGCGCCTCTTCCACAACACGAACATCGACTTCCTGAAGATCAAGTGGATCTGCATCTCGCTGTCGATCCTCTCGATCGTCGTCGGGACGATCTCCCTCGTCGCCAAGGGCGGCCCGAACCTCGGCATCGACTTCACGGGCGGCGCGCAGATCGTCTACGCATTCTCGAAGACGCCCGACGAGGACCAGATCCGCAAGATCGTCGAAGCCGCGAACGTCAAGGTCGTCTCCGTCCAGAGATACGACAAGGCCGAGCGCAACCAGGTGCTCCTCCGCGTCCCGATGGAGAAGAAGGAAGGCCGCGACGTCTCGAAGGAAGTGACGGCGGCCCTCACGGCGGCGCTCCACCCGGCCGGCGCGTCCGCGGATGCCTTCGACCTCAATCTCAACGGAGCCGACCTGCTCCTGAAGAAACTCATCGCCGACGACCCGGAGCACGCCGCGCAGCGTCCGAGCGTCGACCCGAAGGTCGAGTACGGCCGCATCGCGCAGGCGCTCATCGCGGCGCGGTCCGAGAGGGGCCTCTTCGCGTCCGTGGACGACGCCGCCAAGACGCCGGGCGTCTCGCCGACCGTGGCGGAGTGGCTCAAGGCCCGGACGGTCGCCGGACCCTTCACGCTGCTCTCGGCCGAGAACGTCGGGCCGCAGGTCGGAAAGGACCTTCGCGAGAAGGGCATGTGGGCGATCCTCTTCTCGTGGGGCGCGATGCTCCTCTACATCGCGGTCCGGTTCCGCTCCGCCTCGTTCGGCACGGCGGCGGTCGTCGCGCTCATCCACGACACGTGGACGACGCTCGGCCTCTGCTCGATCCTGAACCTCGAGATCTCGCTCACGGTCGTCGCCGCCTTCCTGACCCTCGTCGGCTACTCGGTCAACGACACCGTCGTCGTGTTCGACCGGATTCGCGAGAACCGCGAGAAGAACCGGCGCGCGCCGCTCGCCGAGCTCGTGAACCACTCGATCAACCAGACGCTGTCGCGGACGGTCCTGACGTCGCTCCTCACGTTCCTCGTCGTCGTCGTCCTCTTCTTCCTCGGCGGCGAGGTCCTGCGCGGGTTCTCGTTCGTCATGATCATCGGGATCATCGTCGGAACGTACTCGTCGATCTTCGTCGCGGCTCCGCTCGTGATCGTCTGGGAGGAGTGGAGGATGAAGCGCGCGGCGGCGAAGTCCGCGGGCGCCCCCGCTCCGGCGAAGCCCGGCAAGGTGGCCAAGGCCAGGTAAAGAGGGCGCAGAAAGGTGAGCCGGCGAGCGCAAGCGAGCGGGCGAGACTTTCGAGCGGAAGGGGTGCGGGAAACCCGCCTGACGGGTTTCCCGCCTACACGCTCTTCGCCTCCGGGCCGAGGACGCCTTCCCATTTCGCGACGACGACGGCCGCGACGCAGTTGCCCGCGAGGTTGATCGACGTGCGGGCCATGTCCATGAGCTCGTCGACGGCGAGGATCATCGCGACGCCCGCCTCGCCCGGCAGGTTGAAACTCGCGCAGCCGGCCGCGATGATCACGAGCGAGGCGCGCGGCACGGCGGCGACCCCCTTGGACGTGAGCATGAACACGAGGCACATCGTGATCTGCTCGGCGATCGTGAGGTGCCGCCCGGCGGCCTGCGCGATCGTCATCGTCGCGAGGACGATGTAGAGCGTCGAGCCGTCGAGGTTGAAGCTGTAGCCCGCGGGCAGGACGAAGCCCGCGACCCCCTTCGGGACGCCGAACTCGACGATCCGCTCGAGCGCGCGGGGGAGCGCGGCCTCGGAAGACGCCGTCGAGAACGCGATCAGGAACGGCTCGCGGATCTTCGCGAAAAACCGCCGGATCGAGACGCGGCAGATTTTCAACGCCGGGACGAGGACCACGAGCGCGAAGACGAGGAGGGCGGCGTAGAGCGAACCGACGAGCTTCGCGTAGCTCCCGAGGACGGTGATCCCGTGGTGGGAGACGGCGCCCGCCATCGCGCCGAAGACGCCGAGCGGCGTCAGCGCCATGACGTAGTCCGTGAGCTTGAAGAGCACCGCGACCGCCGATTCGAAGAAGTCGACGAAGGGCTTCGCGCGCTCGTGGCCGACGTGGGCCGCCGCGACGCCGAGAAGCGTCGCGAAGATGACGATCTGCAGGATGTCCTGTCTCGCCATCGCGTCGATCACGTTGGAGGGGAAGAGGTGGAGGAGCGTCTCGACGGCCGTCTTCGGCTTTGCGAGGATCTCGCCCGTGGCCGGGAGCTTGAGATCGAGGCCGGGCTTGACGAGGTTCGCGAACAAGAGGCCGATCACGAGCGCGATCGTCGTCGCGATCTCGAAGTAGATGAGAGCCTTGACGCCCATGCGGCCGACGGTCTTCACGTCGCCCGTCTTCCCGATCCCGAGGACGATCGTCGAGAAGATCAGAGGGACGACGAGCATCTTGATGAGGTTGATGAAGGCCTTCGAGAGGAACCGGAACGACTCGTAGGCCCACGGGTACGTCTCGGCCGGGAGGAAGTGGCCGAGGACGACCCCGAGGACGAGCGCGTAGAAGATGAGCGCCGTCGAGGAGAGCCAGGGGCTCCGCGCGCGGCCGCCGCTCACGCCGCGGTGCCTCCGCGGGGCTGACGCGCCTTCCACCATTCCCACGCGAGCGGCAGGACCGAGATCCCGATGATCGCGAGGATGACGAGCGAGAAGTTCTTCTTCACGATCGGGATGTTTCCGAAGAAGTATCCCGAGAAGACGCAGATCGCGACCCAGGCGACGCCGCCGATCACGTTGTAGGCGATGAACGTCCCGTAGGCCATCGAGCCGACGCCTGCGACGAAGGGCGCGAACGTCCGCACGATCGGGACGAACCGCGCGAGGATGATCGTCTTCTTGCCGTGCTTCTCGTAGAAAGCCTCGGTCTTCCTCAGGTGCTCCTGCTTGAGGAACTTCACGGTCCCGTCGAAGGCGCGCGGGCCGATCTTCTTCCCGATCCAATAGTTGACGGTGTCGCCGAGGATCGCGGCGACGGACAGGAGGAGGAAGAGGACCCAGACGTTGAGCGTGCCGAGCGACGCGAGCGCGCCGGCCGTGAAGAGGAGCGAGTCTCCGGGCAGGAACGGCGTCACGACGAGCCCCGTCTCGCAGAAGACGATCGCGAAGAGGATCGCGTTCGTCCAGGCCCCGTAGTCCCGCGTGACCTCGGCGAGATGCTTGTCGATGTGCAGGAAGACGTCGATCAGCTGCTTCAACAGATCCATTTCGGCCCTCGTTGGGAGCGGAGGATAGCCGGAAAGGACGATAATGGGCGGCCGTGCTGCGCTTCGAGGACATCCTCGAGAAGGTCGAGTCCTACCACCCCCACGTGGACGAGGACCTCCTGAGGCGCGCCTACGTCGTCTCCGCACACGAGCACCGGAACCAGCTGCGCTCCTCGGGCGAGCCCTACCTCGTCCATCCCCTCAACGTCGCGATGATCCTCGCGGAGATGAAGCTCGACGAGGCGTCGATCGCGGCGGGCCTCCTCCACGACGTCCTCGAGGACTCGTCGATGACGAAGGAACGTGTCGGCGAGCTGTTCGGGCCCGACGTCGCGCACCTCGTGGACGGGGTCACGAAGATCGGCAAGTACGCGTTCACGTCCAAGGAGGCGCAGCAGGCCGAGACGTTCCGGAAGATGCTCCTCGCGATGACGGACGATCTGAGGGTGATCCTCGTCAAGCTCGCGGACCGCCTCCACAACATGCGGACGCTCGAACACCTGCCCGAGGCCAAGCAGCGCACCATCGCGGCCGAGACGATGGAGATCTACGCTCCGCTCGCGAACCGGCTCGGGATGGGCAAGATGAAGGGCGAGCTCGAGGACCTCTCGTTCCGGTTCCTCTACCCCGAGGAGTTCGCCGCGCTGCAGACGGCGGTCGACGAGCGGATGAAGGCCTCGGCCGCCAACGTCGAGAAGTTCCGGCAGGAGCTCATCGCAAAAACGCAGGCCGCGGGCATCGAGGCGGAGATCACGGGCCGCGTGAAGCGCTACTGGTCCGTGCGCCAGAAACTCATCCGGCAGGCCATCCCGCTCGAGCAGCTCTACGACGTCCTCGCGTTCCGGATCCTCGTCTCGAGCATCCCGGACTGCTACACGGTCCTCGGAATCGTGCACCAGGCCTGGCGGCCCGTTCCCGGGCGCATCAAGGACTACATCGCGATGCCGAAGCGGAACTTCTACCAGTCCCTCCACACGACGCTCGTCCCCGAAGGAGCCGTGCCGTTCGAGGTCCAGATCCGCACGCGGGAGATGGACCTCATCGCCGAGAACGGGATCGCGGCGCACTGGAAGTACAAGGAAGGGGAGTCGAGCCGCGCACAGGAGGCGCACGTCGGCCTGCTCCGCCAGATCTTCGAGACGACGCGCGACGTGTCGGATCCGCGCGAGTTCCTCTCGTCCCTGCGCATCGACCTGTACCCGGACGACGTGTACATCTTCAGCCCGAAGGGCGCCGTCTTCGCCTTTCCGCGCGGGGCGACGCCGGTGGACTTCGCGTATCGCGTCCACACGGACGTCGGCCACCACACGACGGGCGCGCGCGTGAACGGGCGGCTCGTGCCCCTCAAGACCCCGCTCGCGAACGGGGACATCGTCGAGATCCTGACGTCGCCCTCCTCCCAGCCCTCGCGCGACTGGCTCAATTTCGTGCTCACGGCGCGCGCGAAGAACAAGATCCGCGCCTTCATCCACACGGCCGAGAAGGAGAAGTCCGTCGAGATCGGGCGGCGCCTCCTGGACCGCGAGCTCAAGAAGTGGAAGAAGAGCCTCCCGAAGCTCCTCGAGGCGAAGGCGTTCGAGCCCTTCCTCGGGGACTTCGGCGTCTCGAAGGTGGACGACCTCATCGCCGAAGTCGGCTTCGGCAAGCTGGCGCCGCGCGCCGTCGTCGCCAAGCTCCTGCCCGAGGCGGGCGGCGAGGCGCAGGCCCCTCAGCCCTCGCGGGTGGCCGCGATCGGCAACGCCGTCCGCCGGGTGCTGCCGTTCGGGTCGGCGCCGGGGATCCGCGTGAAAGGGGAGAACGACCTCCTCGCGACGCTCGCGAAGTGCTGCCAGCCCGTTCCGGGCGAGGAGATCGTGGGCTACGTGTCCCGCGGCCGGGGGGTCTCGGTGCACTCCGTGGGGTGCCCGAACGTGCGGAGCCTCCTCTTCGACCCGAGCCGGGAGATCGCCGTTCAGTGGGAGACGGCGAAGGACCAGTCCGTCACGGTGGACCTCGAGATCCACACCGAAGACCGCCAGGGCATGCTCGCGCGCATCACGCAGCTCCTCTCGGCCGCGAACTCGAACATCCGTTCGATCGAGGCCCGAACGAGCGGGGACGGCCGCGCGACGATAGACGCCAGCGTCACGACGCAGGATCGACGGCACCTGGAGCGCCTCCTCGTGGGCCTGCGCGCGCTTCCGGGCGTCACGGGCGTGAGGCGCAAGCTCCACACCTCGGACGCCGAGGCCGGCTGAAGCTGGCCCCGAAGGGTGTCCTTTTTCCGCGCGATCGACCGGTGCGGCCGGAGGTCCCCCGGAGTGCGGTGGGCCGGGGGCCGGACGAAGCTTCGCCTCTACCCGCGCTTTCCTGAGTTCCGGATGGGGCGGACTTGTACCACAAACGATTCCGGGTCGCAAGGGAAATCGCACATTCGCAACGACTTGACACTACCCGGGGTGGGACGCTCAAAATAAGGCGAGTCAATCTCTTTTCACGGCGGACCGTGTCTCGCGTTCCGGGGTAGGAGGTCAGCAGACCGTGCTGTTCCGCAAGGCGAAAAACCTCGTCGGGCTCGACATCGGCTCGTCGGCCGTCAAGCTGGTCGAGTTGAAGGAGGGCAAGGAGGGCACGTTCCACCTCGTGAAGGCGGGACTGGAGACCCTCTCGCCCGAAGCCATCGTCGACGGGGCCATCATGGACTCGTCTCTCGTCGTCGAGACCATCACCCGGCTCCTCGCGTCCACGGGCGTCAAGAACCCGAACGTCGCCGTGTCGGTCTCGGGTCACTCCGTCATCGTCAAGAAGATCATGCTTCCGACGATGCCGGAGGAGGAGCTCTCGGAATCCATCCGCTGGGAGGCCGAGCAGTACGTCCCGTTCGACATCAACGACGTGTACCTCGACTACGTGGTCCTCGACCCCGGCGCCGTCGGCGAGACGATGGGCGTCCTGCTCGTGGCGGCCAAGAAGGAAAAGGTCGACGACTTCAAGAACGTCGTCACCCAGGCGGGGCGCACGCCGTCGCTCGTGGACGTCGACGCGTTCGCGCTCCAGAACTGCTACGAGGTCAACTACGGGGCCGACCCCGGCCGCGTCGTCGCGCTCGTGAACATCGGCGCCTCGGTCATGAACGTGAACATCCTCGCGCAGGGGCAGACGGTCTTCTGGCGCGACATCACGTTCGGCGGCAACCAGTTCACGGACGCTCTCCAGAAGGCCTACTCGCTCAACTTCGAGCAGGCCGAGTCCCTCAAGAAGGGCGAGCCGGTCGCGGGGCAGACGGCGCAGTCCATCCAGCCCGTGCTGACCGGCGTCTCGGAGGACGCGGCGGCCGAGCTCCAGAAGACGCTCGACTTCTTCCAGGCCACATCGGGCGCCGACCGCGTGGACTCGATCGTCGTGTCGGGCGGCGGCTCGAAAGCCGCGCACTTTGAGGACGTCCTGAAGGACAAGTTCGGCCTCCCGGTCGAGGTCATGAACCCGTTCCGGTCGATCTTCACCGACGACCGCGCGGTGGACGCGGCGTGGCTCTCGGAGGCCTCGCCGGCGCTCGCGATCGCCGTCGGACTCGGCGTCCGGAAGATCGGGGAGTAGCCGCATGATTCGGATCAACCTCCTCGCCGAAGCCCGGCCCCAGCGCAAGAAGAAGGGCGTCTCCGCCCTCGGCGCCGGCGGGCGGCTGAACACCCTCCTCCTCGGCGGGGCGATCGGCCTCGCGGTTCTCGTCGGCGTCATCCACTACTGGGTCCTCCGCAGCCAGATCAAGGCCCAGGACGAGAAGATCCGGATCGCGCAGGTCGAGGTCACGCGCCTCGAGTCCGTCCTCAAGGAAGTGAAGGACTACGAGGCGAAGAAGGCCCGCGTCCAGCGCAAGGTCGACCTCATCAACCAGCTCAAGCAGAACCAGCGCGGGCCCGTGCGCCTCATGGACGAGGTCTCGCGTGCGCTGCCCGACCTCGTGTGGATCGAGAGGATGGAGTATCACGGCAACGCGATCTCGCTCGAGGGCAAGGCCTTCAACCCGCCGGCCGTCGCGAACTTCATCGCGAACCTGAGGCTCGTCCCCGCGTTCCAGGAGCCCAAGCTCGCGGACCTGTCCGCGTGCTCGGGCGCTTCGGGGTCCACGCTCTACTGCTACAAGATGTCCTTCACGTTCTCCAACCTCGACCGCACGCAGCCCGAGACGGCGGCTCCGGCGCCGGCGAAGCCGGCCGAGCCTCCGAAGAAGGCCGAGCGGGCCGCGGGCGGCGCCGCCGCCCAGGGAATGTAGGGAGGGCGCGCGAATGGCTTCGCTCGACCTCAAGCAGCTGGAAGGGAAGCCCTGGTACTACGGGCTCGGAATCGGCCTCGCGATCGCGATCGCGCTGTACGCCGTCGCGTACTACCAGATCCCGAACTTCGCCGAGATGAAGCAGACGCTCGAGAACAAGAAGAACGAGCTCGACGCGCTTCAGCAGAAGATCACGCAGGGCCGCGCCGCCGAGCGCCGGCTGCCGCAGCTCCGCGAGGAGGTCCGGCGGACCGAACTCGACCTCCAGAGGCTCCTCGCGATCCTTCCGACGGCCCGCAACGCCGAAGAGCTCATCAAGAAGGTCCAGGCTCTCGCGGGCCAGGGCGAGCTCTTCACGAAGAAGTGGTCGCCGAAGGAGTACATCAACCGCGACTTCTACGCGGAGTGGCCCATCGACCTGCAGGTCGACGGCTCGTACCACAACCTCGCGCTCTTCTTCGAGAAGGTCGCGCGGTTCTCGCGGATCATCAACATCGAGGATCTCGTGATGACCGGCTATCCCGACGCGCGGGGCGGCCGCACGCTCGGGGCCAACTTCACCGCCAAGACGTTCATCTACCTCGGCGACACGGAGCCGGCCACGCCGGCCGGTCCGAAAGCCGCCCCGAAGGCCGGGCCGAAGCCGGCCGGCGGCGCGAAGAAGGACATGGAAGGATGAGCGCCCGCCACGCCACCCTCCTCGCGGCCGCGGCCTTCGCCGTGTTCGCCGTCCCCGCGGCCGGACCCGCCGCCGCCCAGCAGGGAACGGCCCCGCCGCCGCCTGCCGAGACGCCGAAGATCACGGACCAGGATTTCACCCCGTCCGTCTACACGTACGAGGTCGGGGGGCGCCGGGACCCGTTCCGGTCGCTCCTCGTGCGCAACCCCTCGGAGAAGGAGCGCGTGCGTCCGCCCGGCCTCGCGGGCGTGATGGTCGACGAGCTCGAGCTCCAGGGCACGATCAAGGTCAAGCAGGGCTGGGTCGCGATGATGCGCGGCCCGGACAACAAGTCGCATCTCATCCGCAAAGGCACGACCCTCTTCGACGGCGAGGTCACCGACGTGTCCGCGACGGAAGTCACGTTCCGCCAGAACGTGAACGACCCGACGAACCCGAAGCCGTTCCGCGAAGTGGTCAAGGCGCTCGCACTCCAGAAGAAGCCGTGAGCGAAGGGACGTCCATGACGACGATGCTCAATGGGTCCGGAAAAAGAAGGGGCACTCCCGATCAGATGGGGTCTGGTGGAGGAAGCATGCGCAACCCGTGTGTCCTCGCCGCCCGAGTCGCGGCGCTCGCGCTGCTCGTCCCCGTGCTCTCCGGCTGCGCGTCCTCGGGCGACAACGTCGCCGCAGGAAGCTCCGGAACCACGGCGCCGGCGCCGGTCGTCCTGACCGGAGCGACGCTTCTCGCGGACGGGGATTCCCCCCGCCTCCTCCTCACAGGGAACGGGCCGCTCGCCCCGACGCTCTACAACCGGGAGGGGTCCACCAAGGTCGTCGTCGACGTCGCGAACGCGGTGGCGGCGCCCGGCCTCGAGCCCCCGCGGGCCGACGGCACCCTGCTCTCGCGCCTCGAGATGAAGTCTTTCGTGGAGATGGGCAAGCCCCACATCCAGTTCGAGCTCACGGCGCGCGTCCCCCTCGACCCCGCCATCTCTTCGGAATCCGGGTCGCCCGCGATGGCCGTCAGCCTCGTGAAGGCGACCTCGGTCATGACGGCCTCCGCGGCCGCTCCGGCGGGACCCGCGCCCGCCGCCGCGTCCGCGCCCGAGATCCCCGTCGTCAAGGTCGAGGCCGAGCCCGCCGTCAAGGTCGAGGAAGTTCCCGCGGCCGCGACGACGTCGACGACCGCGATCGCCGTCGCGTCCGACGCGGCGCCCGTCCCCGTCCGCCATGCCGCCTCCGGTCCGCGCGCGACGCGTCTCTCCGGAGTCGCCGTCGCGCAGAGCGGCGGTGGGCTCGTCGTGACGCTCTCGGGAAACGGCTCGTTCGCCTACGAGACGTTCGCCCTCGCGAACCCCCCGCGCTACGTCGTCGACCTCCCCGGCGTCCTCCTCGCGACGCCGAAGAAGTCGCAGGACGTCCGCCACCCGGCCGTGACGCGCGTCCGTGCGTCCCAGTTCAAGGGCGGTTCCGAGCCCGTCACACGGGTCGTGTTCGACCTGGCGAATCCGGTCGAGCCGGCCGCGAGATCCGCATCGGCGGGGCTCGCGTTCGCCTTCGGGACGGGCTCCTCCGCGGTCGCGTCCGCACCCGCGGTCCGGGAAGCCCCCGCCCCGGTCGTCAAGGAGGCCGCGGCACCGCTCGTGAAGGTCGAGGCTCCGGCGCCTGCTCTGAACACCTCCGCTCCCGCCCCGGCGCCGTCCGTGGCCGAGGCTCCGACGGCCCCCGCCCCGGCGCCCGGCAAGGTCACGGCCGCGCCCGAGAAGGTCGCCGTCGTCGCGGCGCCCGCCGCCTCGTCCTACGAGAGGCACGAAGTCGAGGACGCGGCCGAGCCGGTCGTGAAGGCCGCGCCCGCCCCGGCGCCTGCGGCTCCGGCCCCGGCAGCCGTCGCGGCGGCGCCTCCGGCCACGGTCTCGGCCCCGCCGGCCGCGGCTCCCGCGCCCGCCGCTTCCGACGCGCCGCGCCTCGTGACGGCGACGCCGGAGATCCGGCTGATCCCGGGCGAGAAGCCCGCGCCCGTCGCGACCGCCGCCTCCCGCCCCGTTTCCCCCGCCGCCGAGCCGGCGCCGAAACGCCGGAAGACGTCCGAGGACAAGGCGCTCATCGAGGCGGCCGAAACGCTCCTGAACCAGCAGGACGCGGCCGGGAAGCCGCGCGAGATCGCGAACCCCTTCGAGGCGCGCACGCTCGGCGCCGGCGACAAGCAGTACACGGGCGAGCCGATCACGCTCAACCTCAAGGACGCGGACATCAAGGACACGCTCCAGAGGTTCAGCGAGCTCACCCAGCTCAACATCGTCCTCGACCCCGACGTGCGCGGCACGGTCACGGTCTCCCTGCAGGAGATTCCGTGGGACCAGGCGCTCGAGCTGATCCTCAAGATCAACCAGCTCGGCTACGTGCTCGAAGGCAACGTCATGCGGATCGCGTCGTCGAACAAGCTCCTCCAGGAGGAGCAGGCGCGCCTCGCGTTCTCGGCGGCGCAGGACAAGAACCGCCCGCTCCGCACGGTCCTCCAGAAGATCTCGTACTCCAACGTGAACGAGATGGCGGCCACGGCCCGCAAGGTCATGTCCTCGCGCGGCGACATCTTCGTGGACGCCCGGTCGAACACGCTCGTGATCAAGGAGCTGCCGGACTACCTGCCGACGGTCCTCGACCTCATCAAGAACCTCGACGTCGCGAGTCCCCAGGTCATGATCGAGGCCCGCATCATCGAGGCGAACCGCACGTTCTCGAACGAGATCGGCGTCGTGTGGGGCTTCCAGGGAGTCGCGGACGCCGCCCACGGCAACACGACGGGCCTCGTCTTCCCGAACTCGGGGAACGTCGCGGGCAACGTCTCGCTCCCGAGCGGCGCGCCGCAGGTCCTGAGCCTGTCGCTCGCGAACGTCCTCGACACGTTCCGGCTGGACGCGTCGATCCACGCGGCGGAGTCGCGAGGCCTCGTGAAGGTCGTGTCGACGCCGAAGGTCCAGACGCAGACGGGGGAGGCCGCGAGCATCCAGTCGGGCTTCCAGATCCCGGTCCAGACGACCGTCAACAACACGACGTCCGTCCTCTACATCAACGCGACGCTCCGCCTCGACGTGACCCCGCAGATCACGAACGAAGGCACGGTCATCATGGACGTGACCGTCCAGAAGCGCGAACCCGCGGTCGGCATCAACATCGCCGGCGGCCAGAACATCCCGCTCACGACGCGCGACGCCAAGACGCGCCTCATGGTGCGCGACGGTGGGACGGCGGTCATCGGCGGCATCTTCAAGATCACGAGCAACGACGGCCAATCGATGATCCCCGGGCTCTGGAAAATCCCGATCATCGGGAACCTCTTCCGGAGTCGCACCCAGAGCGAGAACACCGACGAACTCATGATCTTCATCACTCCGCGGATCATCCGCTGACAGGAGCGCGTGCGATGAAGAAGACGACTCTCCCCGTTCTGGCCATCGGAGCCCTGCTCCTGGCGCTCCTTCCGGCCTGCTCGACGAACACGCAGGGCGACGACGGCGCACCGGTCTTCCTCCTCGGGGAGTTCAACGAGCTCCTTCTCGAGAAGCTGCTCGTCGAGGGCACCCCCGTGCAGTTCAAGACGACGACGCTGCGCTGCCGCCTCAAGGTGCCCGGCTCGGGTACGGTGCAGTTCCTCGACGTGCAGGTGGACAGCTACGTCGTGCGCTGGACCCGGCTCGACGGCGGGACGAAGGCCTCCGCATCGGAGACGTTCGGAGGAAACATCATCGTGCCGGTGGGCGGGACGGCGACGCTCAACAACTACCAGTACATGACCGCGGACGCCCTTCTGCGGTCCCCTCTCGACCAGCTCTATCCGTTCAACGGCGGCATCGACCGCGAGACCGGGAAGACCTCGATCCGTCAGGCGGGCCACGTCATCTGGTACGGCCATACGCTCTCGGGTCAACCCGTCGTGTCGAACGAGGCCACGTTCGACCTCACGTTCCGGTTCAGCGCTGCGTCCGGCCGAATCGAGGGAACCCTTGCTCGGTGACGAGGTGAAACCCATGCGACGAATCCCGTTTCCGGCCGCCGCGATGGCCGTCGGCCTCGTGGCCCTCCTCACCGGTTGCGCCGGCGAGACGCCCACGTCTCCATCCACCAACGGCGGCGGCGGCAGCGGCGGGACCGGGACCTGTACGGTCTCGATCGCGATGCTGTCGACGTCCCTCTCGCCCACCGTGGGAACCGAGGTCGTCGTGCGCGCTTCGGTGACGAAGGGCGGCGCGGCGGTCCCCGACGGAACCTCCGTGCAGATGACGACGGACCTCGGCGTCTTCGCCGAGAACGGCCTGCCCACCGTGTCCAAGACGACGGTTTCCGGCGCGGCCGACATCACGCTCTTCTCGCAGTTCTCCGGCGCCGCGCACGTGAAAGCGGCCTACGACTGCGGATCCAGCACCCTCACGATCAACTACTCGGGCGCGTCGACGCTGGGCCCCTATGTGTCCTCGTACTCGCCGACGACCGGAATCTGCACGGGCGGCGACACCGTCACGCTCCTCGGCGGCCTCTTCGGGACCACGCCGGGCATCGTCTACTTCGGCGGCGCTCCGGCCTCGCTCGTGAGCTGGGCGACCAACACGATCACCGTCAAGACGCCGGTGAGGACGCTCAAGAACTCTTCGATTCCCGAGCAGGTGGACGTCGTGGTTTCGGCGGCCGGGACGACGACCACGGCGCCGATCAAGTTCACGTACTTCTGCATCGACCCGTCGCAGCGCATGAGCGTCTCCTCGATCAACCCGATCGCCGGTTCGCCGGGCGGCGGCGACGCCGTCGTGATCCTCGGCAGCCACTTCGGCCTGAACATCTCGACGACCCAGGTGACGTTCTGCGGCCTCCCCGCGCAGATCACGGGCCAGTCGGACACGCAGATCTCGGTCTCGACGCCGGCCCACACGCTGGCCAACCCGGCCCTCTCGGAGGCGTGTCCGGTCGTCGTGACGCGCGACCTCGGGCTGGTCTCCACCCAGAACGCGACGTCGCCCGTGCCGTTCACGTATCGCGGCAGCGGCTCGACGGGCGCCTGCAACGCAGACCCCGGCTTCTTCGTGACGAGCCTCAGGCCGACCTCGGGCAGCCCCGACGGCGGCGACGTCGTGACGATCACCGGCTCGGGCTTCCCGACGAACGCGACGCTCCTCCGGGTCGATTTCGGCGGCAGCCCCGGCACGATCGTCGGGAGTCCGACGACGACGACGTTCCAGGTCTCGACTCCCCGCCGGGTCCTCGCGACGCCGGACGTGCCCGAGACCGTCGACGTCGTCGTGACGGACCTCGGCAGCGCGACGCAGCGCTGTGCCCGCGTCGGCGGCGCCTTCGTCTACACGGCCAAGGCGCTCGACCCCGCGATCTACGGCAACTCGCCGGTCACGGGCCCGAACGACCAGTCGACGCGCGTCACGCTGTTCGGCACGAACTTCCAGTTCCCGATGCAGGTCTTCATGACGGGCGGAACGTCCTGCGGCGCCCAGCGCGTGGAAGCGGCCCAGCCCATCCAGGTGTCCCCGACGCAGATCATCTTCAACACCCCGGTTGCGAACGGCGGGAACGCCTGTCTCGCGGGCCAGCTCGTCGACATCGTCATCGTGAACCCGTCGACCGGCAAGACGGCCAAGTGCACGTCGTGCTTCAAGTACTACTCGTGCCCGGTCGCCGGCGTCGCGTCCCCCTCCGTCGGGAGCACGACGCAGCCGACGACGGTCGTGGTCTCGGGCAACAACTTCCCCGAGCCGACGATCGCGAACTTCCGCCTCGCCTCCTCGGGCACTCCTCTCACGTCCCTCCAGGTCACGAGCGTTTCCAACACCTCGATCATCGTCACGCTGCCGTCGCTTCAGACGCTGCTCGGCGGCTCGCTGAGCTGCGGGAACACGGACGGCTTCATCGACCTCACGTTCCCGGGAATCACGTGCGTCCCGAACACGATCTCCGTGCCGTTCGCGTACCACAGCGACCCGCCCACGGCGTCGACCGCCTCGCCGAACAACCTGAGCCAGGACGGCTCGGCGTATCCGGCGACGGGCTCGCCCGCGACGATCACGCTTCTCGGGACGAACTTCCAGGCCCCGATGACCGTCACGCTCATCAAGGACGGCGTCCCGGTGCCGAACACGCCGATCAACAACGCGTCCGTTTCGAACCCGACGGCTCTCACGTTCGCGGCGCCCGCGGTCCCGAACAACTCTCTCAACCAGCAGAACTGCTCGTCGGGCGGGCCGATCAACGGCCTCAAGTACGTCCCGACGTCGTTCGGCATCCGGGTGAGGAACACGCTCACGGGTTGCTCGGTCGACCTGCCGAACGTCCTCGTCTACTACCCGATCGACACGACGTGCCGTGCGGCCCTTCAGATCGTCACGCCGTCGCTGCCGAACGGCACGGCGGGAGCAGCCTACTCGGCGCAGTTCATCGCCTCGGGTGGCGCGGGCGCGCCGTACTCGTGGTCGGCCGTCGGCCTCCCGGCGGCGCTCGTGCTCAATGCCGGAACGGGCGTCATCTCGGGCACGCCCGCCGCGGCCGGTACCTCCACCATCAACGTCACGGTCGTAGACGCGGCCGCCAACACCTCGACCCGCATCTACACGCTGCAGGTCAACTGACGCCGTAACCAGGCCTCCGGGGTTCGGGCCGCCTTCGGGCGGCCCGAACTGTCTCGGAACCGGATGCCGTAGACTCGGAGACGGATCGAATCACATGGCTCTCTTCGGCGGCCCGACCCAGCCCGTCACCCGTCTCGAGGAGCTGAAAAGGCTCCTCCAGCGGGACCCCACGTCGCGCCAGTTCCTGGCGCTGGCCGAGGAGTTCCGGCGGCACGGGAAGTACCGCGACGCCGTCATCACCCTGGAGAGAGGCCTCGCCCTCCATACGAACTCGGTTGCCGGCCACGTCGCGCTGGGGAAGACGTACCAGCAGCTCGACCGCCTCGAGGACGCGATCCGGGCGTTCACCAACGCCCTTCGGATCGACCGCGAGAACCTCGTCGCGATCCGGCAGCTCGCCGAGGTCTACCTTGCCAAGGGCGACAAGATCGAGGCGATCAAGAAGCTGAAGCTCTATCGCGGCCTCAAGGCCGGGGACCGCGACGTGAACGACATCATCGCGCGCCTCGAGCAGGAGATGACCGCCGCCGTCGGCGAGCGTGCCGGATTCCGCAGCGGGGCCCGCCCCGCGGTCGAGGCGCCGCCGGCGTTCGTCCCGGGCCCGGCGTCGTCGAGCACGCTACGCCGCGCCGCGCTCCTCAGGAAGCTCGAGACGCGCGCTCCCGATGCGACGGCGCCCCCCTTCCCGGTGGAGTCGCGGCCCGCCGACCCGATGGGCCTCACGTACGACGGCGCGTCGAGCGCACGCGCCCTGGAACGCTCCCGGCCGATCGACGTGCCGCCGCCACCCGCGCCGCCGCCGCCGCTCGAAGACCTCTTCGTCCAGACGACGCCCGAGCCGGCCGCGCCCAGCGTCCCGGCCATCGAGGTTTCTCCTTTCACGGCACCGATTCCCCAGATGCGCGATGCGGCTCCGGCCCTCGACGTGCCGGCTCCTCCGGCCCCCTTCGAAGTCTCACCGCCGGAAGTCGACCTCGACGACGTGCCGACCGCTCCCTTCCAGTTTCCGGTGGATCTGTACCGCGTCGGGTCGGCGCCGGAGCCCGCGGCGGCTCCTCCCGAAGCCCCGGCGCCTGCTGCCGCTGCGCCGCCCGCCCCCGAGCCGGAGGCGCCGGCGGTTCCCGCCGAGCCGCCGCTCGTCACGCCGACACTTGCGGCTCTCTACGAGAAGCAGGGCTTCGCGGCCGACGCACGAGAGACGTACCGGACACTCGCCGAGACCGAGGCGGACGAGGCCCGGGCCCGTGCGCTGCGCGACAAGGCCGCGGCCATTCCGGCGGAACGCCGCGACCGCCCGCACCTCCGCCGCCTCGCCCGGCGATTCCCGAAGCGCACGGAGGCGACCGCGAACGACCTGCACGCGATGATCCGCGCGCTCGTCGAATCGACGGAGGGAATCCGGGCCGCCACCCTGACGGATCTCGAGGGTCTGCCCGTCGTCACGGCGGGTCCGGGCGCGCGCGAGAGCTCACAGGAGGTCCTCGTGGCCGAGCTGACCTCTTTCCTGAACAACGTGGGCCGCTCGGCGGGGGAGGTCGGCGCGGGACGCCTGCGCAGCCTCGCCCTTGCCGGTGCGAACGGAACCGCGATCGTGTCCCGTGTGAGTGACGACTATTCGCTCATCCTGCACGTGGACCCCGACGCGATCATGGGCGAGGTGCGATGGGAAGCCGAACGCACCGCCCGCGCCCTGGGACCGGCGGTCCGCTGAACGCCGGGAGAGAATCCAAGAGACGAACCGAGAGGACACATGAACGTCAAGGAAATCAAGGAACTGGTGGACCTCGTGTCCCGCCGCGGCCTCGCCGGCCTCGAGATCGAGCGTGCAGGCTTCCGCCTGCGAATCGAGGGCGCCCCGCGCGTCCCGGCGGCGAGTTCGCGCGGCTGGGAGCCGGCCGTGCTCGCGGAGCCCGTGGCCCTCTCCGCGCCGCCGCCGGCAGCGCCCGCGCCGGCTCCGCCCCCCGTCGCCCATGTCGCGCCCGGCCCACCGGGCTCGGGCGAGACCGAGGGTTTCCACGTCCTCACGTCGCCGATCGTGGGTACGTTCTACCGCGCGGCCAATCCCGACGCAGAGCCCTTCGTGAAGGTCGGCGACGTCGTCGAGAAGGGCAAGACGCTCTGTATCGTCGAAGCGATGAAACTCATGAACGAGATCGAGGCGGACGTGGCGGGGACGATCGTGGCGATCTACCCGCAGAACGCGCAGCCGGTCGAGTTCGGCGAAAAACTCTTCGCGATCCAGCCCCGCTGAGGCGACGTGTTCCAGAAGGTTCTCGTCGCCAACCGTGGAGAGATCGCCCTCCGCATCATCGCCGCCTGCAAGGAGCTGGGGGTCGCGACGGTGGCCGTCCACTCGGAGGCCGACCGTGACGCCCTCCACGTCCGGGCCGCGGACGAATCGGTCTGCATCGGGCCGCCCGCGCCGTCCGGCTCCTACCTGAACATCACCTCTCTCGTCGCGGCGGCCGAGATCACGGGCGCCGACGCCGTGCATCCCGGCTACGGTTTTCTCGCGGAGAACGCCCACTTCGCCGAGATCCTCGAGGAAGTCGGCCTGAAGTGGATCGGCGCGTCCCCCGATTCGATCCGGCGCATGGGAGACAAGTCGGTCGCGAAGTCGACGGTCAAGGAGTCGGGCGTGCCCACGGTTCCCGGAAGCCCGGGCCCGCTCGACTCCATCGAGGACTCGTTGCGGCTCGCGGAACGGATCGGCTACCCGGTGCTTCTGAAGGCCGTGGCCGGAGGCGGCGGGCGCGGGATGCGGGTCGCGCGCAACGACAAGGAGCTCGCCGCGGCGTTCGAGCTCGCGACGCGCGAGGCCGAGCGCGCATTCGGCAACGGCAGCGTCTACCTCGAGAAGTACCTCGCCGAGCCGCGCCACGTCGAGATCCAGATTTTCGGGGACACCCACGGGCGCGTCGTCCACCTCGGGGAGCGCGAGTGCTCGCTCCAGCGCCGGCATCAGAAGATCATGGAGGAGTCGCCCTCGCCGGCGCTCTCCGACGCGCTGCGCGCAAAGATGGGCGCGGCGGCCGTCGCGGCCGCGAGGGCCGTGAACTACGTCGGCGCCGGCACGGTGGAGTTCCTTCTGGACGAGGACGGGTCGTTTTTCTTCATGGAAATGAACACCCGCATCCAGGTCGAGCACCCCGTGACCGAGATGGTCACGGGCTTCGACCTCGTGAAGGAACAGATCCGTGTCGCGGCAGGTGAGCCCCTCTCGTTCGGCGCGACGCCCGGTGACGGAGACGGGGCCGGCTGGAAGCCGCGGGGGCACGCCATCGAGTTCCGCATTAACGCGGAGGACCCCGTCACGTTCGCTCCGTCGCCCGGAACGATCACGACGTTCCACCTCCCGGGCGGGCCCGGCGTCCGCGTCGACACGGCCGCCTACTCGGGCTGGAAGATCCCGCCGTACTACGACTCGCTCATCGCGAAGCTCATCGTCCACGGCCGCGACCGCGAGGAGGCGCTCGCCCGTGGCAGGCGCGCGCTCGAGCTCTTCATCGTGGAGGGCGTCAAGACGACGATCCCGCTCCATCTGCGGCTCCTCGACGACCCGGACGTGCGGCGCGGACGCTTCTCCACGAAGTGGCTCGAGCGCTGGCTCCTCAAGCACGGGCCGGGCTGACCGGGGGCCCGCGGGTGGCGGCCGCGCCGGGGCGCATCTACCTCGTCGGCTTCATGGGAAGCGGCAAGACGACCGCCGGACGCCTCCTTGCCGGGACTCTCGGCGTTCCATTCGTCGACCTCGACCTCGCGTTCGAGTCCATGGCGGGCCAGACGATCCGCGAGACGTTCGAGACCCGCGGCGAACCTTGGTTCCGCGGGCGGGAGGCCGAGCTGCTGCGGGGCACGGCGTCGCTCCCCTCGGCGGTCATCGCGCTCGGCGGCGGAACGTTCACGTTCCCGGAGAACCGCGAGTTCGTGAGGGCGCACGGGCTCTCCGTCTTCCTCGACGTCCCCTTTGCCGTGATCGCCGAGCGGCTCGCCGGCAAGACCGCGGACCGGCCGCTGTTTCCCTCCGAGGAGCGAGCGCGGGAACTCTGGGAGGCGCGCCTCCCGTCCTATAGAATGGCGGACCGGACACTCGACGTGACACGCGACATGACTGCGGCCGACGTGGCCGGCCGACTGGCGGATCTCGCGGCGCCGCCGCTCACGGCCCCGGGCGGAGCGGTCTGACGTGCGCTACCTGATCCTCTCGGATCTCCATTCGAACGACGAGGCGTTGACGGCCGTCCTCCGCCGCGTGAAACGCAAGAAATTCGAGCGCGTGATCTGCCTCGGGGACTTCGTCGGCTATGCCGCCGACCCGAACAAGGTCCTCGACCGCTACCGCACGTTCCGGCGCCCGACGTACGCGATCCGCGGGAACCACGACAAGGTCGTCTCGGGCGTCGAGGAGGGCGCGCTCTTCAATCCGCCCGCTCTCGAGGCCGCCCGCTGGACGACGGACCGGCTTTCCCGCGAGAACGCGGACTTCCTGAAAAAGCTCGCGCCGGGTCCCGCGATCGTCGACGGGAAGTTCGTGGTGTGCCACGGCTCGCCGCTGGACGAGGACGCGTACATCTTCTCGGACTTCGACGCGTCGCTGAACTTCGTCCAGATGCACCGGCTCGCCGAGGGGGTGAACCTGTGTTTCTTCGGCCACAGCCACATCCCCTCGATCTTCACGCTCGAGCCCGGCGGCATCCGCGTCGAGGCCGTGCGCGACCCCCGGTACAAGCTGCGCCTCGACCCCGAGAAGCGTTACCTCGTGAACCCGGGCTCCGTGGGCCAGCCGCGCGATCGCAACCCGCGCGCCGCGTACGCGATCTACGATTCGGACGCGGGCGTCGTCCACTTCGACCGTGTCCCCTACGACGTCGGGACCACACGCCGGAAGATCGAGCGGGCCGGGCTGCCGGCCGTGCTCGGAGACCGGCTCCTCGTCGGCCTTTGATCCACGGCGGACGCCGCGCCGCGGCCACGGCTGTCGTTCTCCTCGCCCTTGCCAGCTGCGTGTCTTTCGGCGGCGCGCCCGGCCCGCCGAAGGGCACGTACCGAGAGCGCCTCCACGGTTTCGCCGGCCTCCTCGCGATGGAAGACCGGCGCTCGTACGACCCGCTTCTCGCGGGCCGACTGGCCGCGTCCCCGGACCCGTGGCTGCGTGCGAAGACGGCGCTCGCGGCCGGGCGCCTGCGCGACCCGGACGCGTCCATCCTCCTTCCGCCGCTTTTGACGGACCCCGAGGCTTCCGTTCGCCGCGCCGCCGCGTTCGGCTCCGGCCTCTCGGGCGACGCGCGGCTCGTGCCGATCGTGGCGAGGTCGCTCCGGGACGCCGACGCGGCGACGGCGGCGAACGCCGCCGAGGCGCTCGGCAAGCTCGGGGGCAAGGGCGCGACGGACGCGCTCCTGGCCGCTCTCGCAGCGCGCGACGGCGCCACGTCGACGCGAGCCGCGAGCGCGCTCGCGATGTTCCGCAAGCCCGAGGCGAGGACGGTCTCGGCTCTCGTGACGGTGTTCGAAGAGAACTCTCTTGCTCCCGAGCTGAGGCGCGCGGCCGTCTATTCCCTGTCGCGCAAGCCCCAGCCTGAAGCGGCGCCCGCGCTTCGCGCGGTTCTTCGAATGAAGGGAGAGGGGGCGGCGACGCCCTCGAGCGACGAGGTCGCTTGGGCGGCGCGGGGGTTGGGGATTCTCGGAGACGAAGAAAGTGCAGCGGATCTCGTCACACTCGCCCGCAGCCCAGGCGTCTCGGTTGCGGTGCAGGCCCTGGGCGCGCTGTATTCACTTTCTAAGAAGAATCTGTTTTCCGAATCCTCAGATCTGACCCGAACCACCCGGAGCGCCGCTCTCCTCCGTGCAAATGACTCCCTCCCCGGCGTGGCGCTCGCCGCTCTCCGCCTCCTCGGTGCGCTGCCGGATTCGCCGGAGTCGCGCGCGGCGCTCGAAGAGAACCTGCTTCGAAAGGGGTGGAGAGGGCAGTCGGCCCTCGTCGCCCTGACGCGACTCGACGCAGCACGGGCGCCGGACAAGGCCTCCGCGCGGCTCGAGAAGCAGATTCTCGGCGGGACGCTCGAGCAGCGCCTCGGCGCCGCCGAGGCGCTGGAATTCCTCGGGGACGACGAGAAGACGGGGGAGGGAAAGAGGGGGATTGTTTCGAGTGACCCTCTTGCGGACGCCCTGCTCTCCGATCCCAGCGCCCGGGTGCGCGCCGCCGCAGTCTCTTCGCTTTCAAAGAAAAAAACGGCGAAGCGAAACGCGTGGCTGCTCGCGGCGCTGATCGACCGGGATCCCGCCGTGCGCGAGGTCGCGCTCGAGGAGGCGGCTCCGCTCCTCGAGAAGGGGAGCGTGGAGCTCCGCCGCGCGTGGAAATCCGCGTTCGACGGCGCCTTTTCTTCGAACGAGCCGGACTTCACGGTCGGCGCGCTCGACGCCGCGGCCGCGCGGGGCGAGGCGGGCAGGGCGCTCGTCGCGGCGCACGCGAACGACGCGGATGCCGTGACGCGGGACAAGGCGCGCCGCGTTCTCGTCGAGAAATACGGTGCCGAGGCCGCTTCGTTCCGCCCGATTCCGGTGAAGACGCAGCTGACGGGCGCGGACTACGTCCGTCTCGCCCGAGCCGCCAACGAGTCGTCGTTCTCGGCGACGGTCGAGACGGCGCGGGGGACGGCCGTCCTCGATCTCGACGCCGAGGCCGCTCCGATCACGGTCGAGAGTTTCCGCGCTCTCGCCGCGAAACGCTTCTTCGACGGCATCGTGATCCACCGCGTCGTGCCCGACTTCGTCGTCCAGACGGGCGATCCGCGCGGCGACGGGAGCGGAGGCCCGGGTTATGCGATCCGCGACGAGATCAATCCCCTCCGCTACGCGCGCGGCGCCGTCGGCATGGCCTTGTCGGGGCCCGACACGGGCGGCTCGCAGTGGTTCGTGACGCTCGCGCCCCAGATTCACCTCGACGGCGGCTACACCGTGTTCGGCGGCGTGCGAAGCGGGATGGACCTCTTCGACCGGACCGAGCAGGACGACGCGCTCGTCTCCGTCCGGGTCACGGAACGGCCGCGGCCTGCGCGGCCCCCGGGCGCCGTGGAATGAGGTTCGCGATCGGCCGCGCGCTGCAGCTCGTCGGAATCGTCCTCGTGGGCGTCGGGCTCGCCGTCGGCCTCTTCCGCGACGACCTGAGGTACGAGGAGCGGATGTTCTTCGCGGGCGGCGGGGTCTTCGTCGCCGGCTGGCTCCTCGTCCGGCCGTACAAGTCGTCATGAAGGTCTTCGTGGGCCAGCCGCTCGTCGAGCCTTCGACGCAGGCGCTCCTCGCCGGACACGCCGTCGTCACCGGCGCCGGCAGCCTGCCGCGCGCCGAGTGGCCGCTCCTCGCGGACGCGGACGCGCTCCTCCCGACGCCGCGCGAGCGGATCACCGAGGAGGTCCTCGCCGCCGCGCCGCGCGTGCGCATCGTCGCGAGCCATTCGGTCGGCGTCGACCACGTGGATCTCGCGGCGTGCCGCGCCCGCGGCGTCCTCGTCACGAACACGCCGGACGTCCTCACGGACGCGACGGCCGACCTCGCCTTCGCTCTGATTCTCGCCGTCGCGCGCCGCATGCACGAGGGCGAAGCGCTGGCCCGCTCGGGCACGTGGGACGGCTGGAAGCCGCAGGAGCTGCTCGGCGTCTCCCTCGCGGGGAAGACCCTGGGCATCTACGGCATGGGCCGCATCGGCCGCGCCGTTGCGCTCCGGGCGGAGGCGTTCGGGATGGACGTGATTTCGTTCGAGAAGGACGGGACGGAAGAGGAATTCGAAGAGTTTCTTTCGGAAGTGGATGTGCTGTCGATTCATGCGCCTTTGACCGAGGAGACTCGCGGAAGACTCGGAGAGAAAGAGTTTCTTCGAATGAAGAAGGGGACGATCCTCGTCAACACCGCGCGAGGCCCGATCGTGGATGAAAAGGCGCTGGCCGCGGCCCTTCATTCGAAGCATCTCTTCGGCGCCGGCCTCGACGTGTTCCAGCGCGAGCCGCAAATCGAGGCGACCCTTCTCGGGCTCCCGAACGTCGTCCTCCTCCCGCACCTCGGGTCTGCGACGACCGAGACGCGCCTCGCGATGGCGCGTCTCGCGTGCACCGAGATCGTCCGCTTCTTCGCGGGCGAACCGCCGCTGAATCCGGTTGGCTGAAGAGAAGAGAAGAGAAAATCTTCTTAGAAGGTCACCCGATGCTGAGGTCTTGCCGTTCGAGCGAGCGGCCCGCCAGAGCCATCGGAACCGCGGCCGCGACAGCGGCCGCGCAGAGGAACCCTCCGAGCGGAGTCCACGTCCCAACCCGCACGTGCGTGAGCGCGCCGAGAAGCGTCCGCAGTTCTTGCGACGCCGCGACGGTGGCAAAGAGCGCGAGGCCCGTGGAGAGGACGAGCGCGAAGAGGCCGCCGGGTCCGAGCGCGACGGCGACGGGGTTCGGGGCATCGTAGCGGGGGAAGAGGCCGCCGAGCCCGGTGTGGAGCGCCGGGATCGCGAGACCGCCCGAGAGCGTGACCGCGAGCGCGGCGGTCGTCGTGGCGGCGGCGGGCTTGAGGACGGCGAGGCTCGCACCCGTCAGGACGAGCGAGGCGAGGACGGCGGGAAGTGCGCGGGCCGCCCAGCGGGCGAGGAGATGGCGCCGGGGGTCGAGCGGCAGCGACCGGAGCACCGCAGCCGCGCGCGCGTCCGTCGAGACCGCGGGGTAGGCGAAACGCAGCGAGAGGGCCGACACGAGGAAGAGGGAGAGGCCCGTCTGCAGCCCGGCGACGAGATCCCGGGCCGCGGGATCCGACGCGGGGAGGAGGCGCACGTTCAGGAGGTCGAGAAGGAAGACCGCCGCCAGAGATCCGAGCTGCGCGGGCGTGGACGCGTCGCGCAGAACGGTGGCCGTCTCGGCGCGCAGGAGGACGCCCCCGAGCGAACGTGCGGGGCGGCGGCGCGCGGGCCGCGCCGCGCCCGGGGCCGCTTCGCGCACGTCGTTCCAGACCGTGCGGTGGACGCCGGCCAGTGCGGCGGGGACGAGCGCGGCGGCCGCAAGGCCGAGGGCGAGGAGCAGGGCGCCCGGAAGGAGGCCCGCGGGATCGCCCGCGAGTGCGAGCGCCGCGCTGCGCGCGGCCCAGCCGGCGGGGCTCGCTCCGGGTGCGGGAGGAGCGGACGCTCCGAGCGACTGCAGGAGTCCGAGCGCCTCGACGGGATCGAGGAGACGCTCCGGGCGCGCCGCACGGAAGCCGACGAGCGCCGCCGAGAGGCCCAGCGCGGAGAGAAGCGCGGAGAAGAGCCGGGCCCGGCGCGCGGGGACGATTCGCACGAGGACGAGCGCGCCGGCGATTCCGACCGACCCGGCGAGCAGGAACAGGCCCGCGACGGAGAGGAGGCCGGCCGCGGCGGCAAGGAGCGGGGCGTGCGACGCGGACGCGGCGACCCCAAGCGCGGGGAGCGCGAGTAGGAGCGACGGGGCCGACGCGAGCGCGAGCGTGAGGGCGGCCTGCCGCGCGAGGAGGCGGCGGTGCGGAATCGGGAGGACGGCGAGGGCGAGCAGCTCCTCGGAGAGGAAGAGCGTCGAGACGGCCGTCGTGAGCGAGCCGAGGAGGACGAGCGCCGCGGCGGCGCCGAACGCGCCCGCGAGGAGCCGTTCGACGAGGAAGAGGGGCCGGAGCTCGGGGAGGAACGCGAGCGCGGCCGACGATGCGCGGACCGCCGCTTCGAGCCCGACGACCTCGAGCGCCACGAACAGGGCGAGCGAAAAGAGGCCGGCGAGGGCGGGAATCCGGGCGCGGCCCCGGGCGCCGAGAAGGGATCGCGCGGCGGCGCGCGCGGCATTGGCCCGGTAGACGGCGTTCACGCCGGCTTGTCCCCTTCGCCCGCGAGGGCGAAGAAGACCTCCGAGAGCGCGCCCGTGACACCGGAAGCGGTGCGGAGCGCCCCGGGCGCTCCGCGCGCGAGGAGTCGGCCGTCGAACAGGAGGCCCGCGTCCGTCGCGAGCTCCTCGGCCTGAGCGAGCTGGTGGGTGGTCAGGAGGACGGCCGAGCCGCGGGCGGCGAGCGTGCGCAGGCGTTCGCCGAGGCTCCGCTGGGCGATCGGATCGAGCCCGACCATCGGCTCGTCGAGGACGAGCACCTCGGGGTCGTGCAGGAACGCCTGCGCGAGCGCGACCCGCTGCCGCGTGCCGTGGGAGAGCGTGTCGCTCCGTGCGTCCGCGACGGCCACGAGGTCGAAGGCGTCGAGCTCGGCGTCGATCCGCGACTCGAGCGCGGCGCCGCGCGCGCCGAAGACGGCGCCGACGAAGCGGAGGGTCTCGCGCGGCGTCCACTTCGGCCAGAGGTAGGGCCGGTCCGGCACGAACCCGAGCTTCGCCTTGGCGGCGACGGGGTCGCGGGCGACGTCGATGCCCGCGAGGAAGGTCCGGCCCGAGGTCGGGGACAGGAGGCCCGTGAGAAGGCCGATCGCAGTCGTCTTTCCCGCCCCGTTGGGGCCCACGAGCGCGAAGAGCGCGCCGGCGGGAATCTCCAGGGTGAAGTCCGAGAGGGCCGTCCTGTCGCCGTAGCGTTTGACGGCCCTCTCGAACCGGATCACGCCCGGATCTTAAACGGAGCGGCTTTCGGGGCCTGATTCACCCGCCTCATGGCCGGGTCCGCGGGCGCCTCCCTACACTTCCTTTGAATGCGTCCCACGTCTGCGACGTCTCTTCGGGGACGGCCGCCGATCCCTCAGGATACGCAGAAACAGGAAGGAAGACAGGGGAGAACCAGATGACAGGCTCGTTCAACGCCTTCGAAATGGCCCAGACCCAGTTCGACAAGAGCGCCGACATTCTCGCGCTCGACGCACCGACCCGCGACCTCCTCCGGTGGCCGCTCCGCGAATACTGGTTCGCGATCCCGGTCCGCATGGACGACGGGAAGGTCAAGGTGTTCCGCGGCTTCCGCGTTCAGCACAACGACGCCCGCGGCCCCAGCAAGGGCGGCATCCGCTTCCACCCGCAGGAGACGATCGACACGGTGCGCGCTCTCTCCATGTGGATGACGTGGAAGTGCGCGGTCGTCGACATCCCGCTCGGCGGCGCCAAGGGCGGCGTCATCTGCGACCCCCACAACCTCTCCGCGCGCGAGCAGGAAGGCATCTGCCGCGGCTGGGTCCGCCAGGTCGCGAAGAACGTCGGCCCCGCGATCGACGTGCCGGCTCCGGACGTCATGACGACTCCGCAGCACATGCTCTGGATGCTCGACGAGTGGGAGACGATCCACGGCCACCGCGGCCCCGGCTTCATCACGGGCAAGCCGGTCGGCATGGGCGGCTCGCTCGGCCGCACCGAGGCGACGGGCTACGGGGCGGTCTTCACGCTGCGCGAGGCGCTCAGGAAGATGGGGATCGACGTCGCGAAGACGAAGGCGTCCGTTCAGGGGTTCGGCAACGTCTCGCAGTACGCGATCCAGCTCTACACGAAGATGGGCGGCACGGTCGTCGCGGTCTCGTCGTGGGACCAGGCCGACCAGACGTCCTACACGTTCCGCAAGGAGTCGGGCGTGGACGGTGCCCAGCTCATGGGGATCACGGACCACTTCGGCGGGATCGACAAGGCCAAGGCGAAGGCGCTGGGCTACGAGGTCAAGCCGGGCGGCGACTGGATCGCCGAGGACGTCGACATCCTGATCCCGGCAGCCATCGAGAACCAGGTCACCGGCGAGACCGCGAAGAAGATCGCGAAGCGCGTGAAGGTCGTCGTCGAGGGCGCGAACGGCCCGACGACGCCCGAGGCGGACGCGATCCTCAAGGAACGCGGCATCTTCGTGATCCCGGACTTCCTCGCGAACGCCGGCGGCGTCACGTGCAGCTACTTCGAGCAGGTCCAGAGCAACATGAACCACTACTGGACGCAGGAAGAGGTCCTCAAGAAGCTCGACGACAAGATGACGCGCGCGTTTCACGACGTCGCGGACCTTGCGGCGTCGCGCAAGCTCTACATGCGGGACGCCGCGTACGTGATCGCGGTCAGCAGGGTCGCGAAGGCCTGCCGCGACCGCGGCTGGGTCTAGGGTCCTTCCGTCCAGCGTCGTCCCGGTAAACTGGGGCCTGACGTGACGACGCCGGGCGATCATCTCCTCGAGGCGCTCCAGGAGCGGGCCAAAGAGCTCAGCACGATTTACCGCGTCAACGAGGCGTGCCGGGCGCCGCAGTCCTCGCTGGACGAGGTGTTCCGGAACGTCGTCCGGATCCTCCCGGCCGGGTGGCAGTTTCCCGAGGCGTGCGTCGCGCGTCTCACGGTGGACGGAACGGTCTACGGCCCGCCGGGAGCGGTCGCCTCTCCGTGGCGGCAGGCCGCGACGATACGCGTCCAGGGCGAACCCGCGGGCACGCTCGAGGTCTTCTACGAGGAGGAGCGCCCGGCGGCGGACGAGGGGCCGTTCCTCAAGGAAGAGCGCCGTCTCCTCGACGCGGTCGCCGAGCGGCTCGGGCAGCTCCTCCTCGAGCGGCGCCTTCTCGACGCGCTCCACGGGCGCCGCGAAGACGACGCCTCGGACGCTCCGGACGCCGAGTGGCGGGTCATCGTCGACTTCCTTCGCCAGACGGATCCGCGCCACCTGATCCGGCTCTCGCGCCGGATGATCAATTACCTTTGCTGGAACGGCGTCGCGGCCGCGCAGGACCTCCTCCCTCACTTCGCGGGCGGGCGCGAGCCGCTCGAGTCCGACGAGAACCGGCCCTCGCCGCGCCGGAGCGCCGAGCACCTGCTCGGCGTCGCCGACGCCGCGTTCCGCCTCGCGTCCTTGCACCTCTCGTCCGCGGAGATCCGCTCGTGCATCCAGAAGTGGATCCGGGACGACAAAGCCGACTTCCTTCTCCGCGCCGCGGAGAACCCGGGCACGTCCACCGCGGAGCTCGCGCAGGCGCTCGCCCGCTTCCACGACTCCCATCTCGACGACCGCCAGCTTTCGCGCACGGTCCAGGTCGAGCTCCGCGTGTCGCTCGCGCGCCGGTTCCTGACCGACGACCTCGGGTTCGTGGACGTCGCGAAGGACTTCATCGACACGGCGGACTTCTTCGACCTCGTGCGCCACGTGATCTCGCCGCCGAGAAGCTACGGCCGCGTGGGCGGGAAGGCCTCCGGCCTCTTCCTTGCGTCCCAGATCGTCAAGAAGTCGACCGAGTTCGCGGACGCGCTCGGCGAGATCCGGATCCCGAAGACCTGGTACGTCTCGTCGGACGCGATCCTCGACTTCATCGAGTTCAACCAGCTCGACGACCTCTACGACCGCAAGTACCTCGAGATCGACCAGGTCCGGCGCGAGTACCCGCACGTCATCCAGGTCTTCAAGAACTCCCACTTCTCCCCCGAGATCGTCAAGGGCCTCTCGGTCGCCCTCGACGACTTCGGCGACCGGCCGCTCATCGTGCGCAGCTCGAGCCTTCTCGAGGACCGCGTGGGGGCCGCCTTCTCGGGCAAGTACAAGAGCCTCTTCCTCGCGAACCAGGGCCCGAAGGCCGAGCGTCTCACGGCGCTTCTCGACGCGATCGCCGAGGTGTACGCCTCGGTCTTCGGTCCCGACCCCCTCGAGTACCGCGCCGAGCGCGGGCTCCTCGACGTCCACGAGGAGATGGGCATCCTGCTGCAGGAGGTCGTCGGGAGTCGCGTCGGGCGCTACTTCCTTCCGACGTTCGCGGGCGTCGCGTTCTCGAACAACGAGTTCCGGTGGTCGCCGCGGATCGCGCGCGAGGACGGGCTCGTGCGGCTCGTGGCGGGGCTCGGGACCCGCGCCGTGGACCGCGTCGCGGACGACTACCCGATCCTCGTCGCGCCCGGGAAGCCCGGCCTGCGCGTGAACGTCACGCCCGAGGAGGTCGTCCGCTACGCGCCCCGGAAGGTGGACGTCATCGACCTTCAGTCCGGGACGTTCGAGACGCTGGATCTCGAACGCCTCCTCGACGAGTGCGGAGCGGACATTCCGGGCGTCGAGCAGGTCCTCTCCGTGTCCGACGAGACCGGTGTCCACCGGCCGTACTTCCTGGACTGGACGTCGAAGAAGGGCCGGTTCATCGCGACGTTCGAGACTCTTCTCGAGTCGACGCCGTTCCTCTCCCGCATGCGCGCCCTGCTCCGCGTCCTGCGCGAGAAGACGCATGGCCCCGTCGACATCGAATTCGCGTCCGACGGGAAGGACCTCTACCTCCTGCAGTGTCGGCCGCAGAGCTTCGCGGAGGAGTCCGCGGCCTCCGTGATCCCCTCCGACCTCTCCGGCGATCGCGTGATCTTCGAGGCGAAGCGGTTCGTCTCGAACGGCCGCGTGCCGGACATTACCCACGTCGTCTACGTCGATCCCGAAGGCTACGCGGCTCTGCCCGACGCGGCCTCGCTCCGGCGCGTGGGTCAGGCCGTGGGACGCATGAACAAGCTGCTTCCGAAGCGCGAATTCATCCTCATGGGACCGGGGCGGTGGGGGAGCCGCGGCGACCTCCGGCTCGGGGTCCCCGTCGGGTACTCGGACATCCACAACGCCGCCGCGCTCATCGAGATCGCGCGCCGGCGCGGGGGTTACGTCCCCGATCTCTCGTTCGGGACGCACTTCTTCCAGGACCTCGTCGAAGCGTCCATCCGCTACCTGCCGCTCTTCCCGGACGATCCCGACGTTCGGTTCCGCGAGGCCTTCCTCAAGGACTCGCCGAGCGTCCTCCTCGAGCTCGCGCCGGAGTTCCGCGACCTCGAGGCGGTCGTCCGCGTGATCGACGTTCCGAAGGTCACGGGCGGGTTCGTCCTGAAGCTGCTCCTGAACGCGGACGAGGACCACGCCGTCGCGATCCTCTCGGCGCCCGGGCCGGGCGCCCGGACGCGGGTCTCCCGTTCGTGAAGGCCGCGCCGGAACGCGACGACGCCGAGCTCGTCCGCGCCGCCCTCGAGAGCGACGCCGACGCGTTCGGAATCCTCGTGGAACGCTACCGCGTCCGGCTCTACCGCTTCGTCGGGCGGTACACGAACGACGCCGAGGACGCCCGGGACGTCACGCAGGAGGTCTTCCTGAAGGTCCACGCGGCCCTGGATTCGTACGACCCGAAGTACAAGTTCTCGACCTGGCTCTTCCGGATCGCCGGCAACGCCGCGATCGACCACCTGAGGCGCCGCAAGGTCCGGCCGCTCCCGCTCGAGATCCCGGTGGGAGAGGACGGAGAGTCGCGCGTCGCCGAGCCGCGCGAGAGCCGTCCCGACCCTCTCGAGGACCTCACGCGCAGACGCCTGCGCGAGGCCCTCGCCGCGGCGATCGACCGCCTGCCGGACGACTACCGCGAGCTCATCAGCCTCCGGCACTACGGCGAGATGCCGTACGAGGAGATCGCCGAGCTCAAGGGCATGCCGCTCGGAACGGTCAAGAACAAGCTCTTCCGGGCGAGGCAGGCTCTTCGAGATCTTTTGCCGAAGGACATCGTATAGAGAGGCGGGATGATGGAGATTCGGGACGATCAGCGGGCCGTCGAGGCCCTCACCCCTGAGGAGATGGAGCGGGACCGCCGCATCGAACTCCTTGTGGATGAGTGTGTTAGATCGTCGCCGGCCCCCGGGCCCGAGTTCACGGCTGCCATCCTGGCAGCCCGGCCGTTCGCCCCGTGGGAGGTCCGGAAGGCCCGGGCCTGGCGCGTTCCGGCACTGGCCGCGTCCGGCCTCCTGGCGGCCAGCCTGGCCGTGTTTCTGGCCCCTCTGTGGTCGCTCGGCCCCGCCGCCGCGATGGAGTTGTGGGCCCGGGTGGTCGTCGCGTCGGCCTCGGGGGCGCTCGGCGCCGCGCTGGCCGCCGCTCCGGCCCTCGCGGACGCCACGGGCCGCGCGCTCGCCGGCGCCGACGGGCTCAGGCCCGCGCTCGGCGGCCTGCTGCTCCTGTCGGGCGGATCGCTCGCGCTGATCGCCCGGCGCCTCGCGAAGCGCCCGGTCCGCGCCGCGGCGCCCGCCGCGCGCGGCTGACGCGGCGCCATGCGCCGCAAGCCGCGCGCCCTTCTCTTTCTCGTCGCCGCACTGCTCATCGCGTCGTCTCCGGCACGGCCGGAGGAGATTTCTGCTTCGGAAATCCGCGTGTCGGCCGGGACGACCCGCTCCGGCGACCTCGTGGCTCTCGGAAGGAGGATTCTCTTAGAAGGTGAATTGGAAGGAAGCGTGGTGCTCGTCGGAGGCGGTGAGGCCGTGGTGACGGGTCGCATTCGTCGTGACCTCGTTCTCCTCGGTGCGAACGCCACGATTCGCCGCGGAGCCCGCATCGACGGCGACGTCCTCTCCCTCGGCGGCTCTCTCACCTTCGAAGAAAATCCCCCGGTCTCTTCGGACGTCTCGCCTTTTCGCGGGCCGTCCCATCCGCAGGTCGGCGGGCGCGTTCGCACGGTCTCCGCCCTCGAGGCCGCCGTCGCCACGGAGCTGCAGACGTCCCCCGCCGCATCGCTCGCGCAGTGGCCGTTCCTCCTCTCGTTCCGCCTCGCGCTCCTCTTCGCGTGGCTCGTCGTCTCGCTCCTCCTCCTCGTTCTCGCGCCGCGGGCGATCGGCGAGTCCGCAGCGGGAGTCGCCGGGCGGAGTGCGTTCCTCGGCGCGCTCGGTGCAACCGCCGTCCTGACCGCCGCGCTCGCCGGCGCGCTCGCGCTGTCGCTCCTGCCGTCGCGCGTTTCGCTCGCGGCCGGCGCGGTCGTCCTCCTGGCGCTCGTCGCGGCGAAGGTCTGGGGGCTCACGGCGCTCTTCCTCGCCCTGGGCCGCCGCCTGAACGCGAGCGCCCGGCGCGGCAGCGCGCTCTTCGGCGATCCGGCCGCGGCTGCACTCGGCCTCCTCGCTCTCGGCGCCGCATCGCTCGTTCCGGTCGTGGGTCCCCTCGTCTGGGGCGCGGCGTCGCTCGTCGGGATCGGCGTTTCCCTCGCCGACGCCGCCTCCCGGGCCCCGCGGGTCGCGCTCGCGCCCTCCTGATAGGCTCGGCGCCGGGTCGCCGGGCGGCCCCACAGGAGTCCAGCGGATGAGTCTCGAAAAGATCGGCGTCGTCGGCGCCGGCCAGATGGGAGCGGGAATCGCGCACGTCGCGGCGCTCGCCGGCAAGAGCGTGGTCCTCCTCGACGTCTCCGACGACGCCGTGCAGAAGGGCCTGAAGGCGATCGGGAAGAACCTCGGCCGGCAGGTCGAGAAGGGCAAGGTCACGGCGGACACCCGCGACGCCGCGCTCGCGCGCATCTCTCCCACGACGGACCTGGGGCGTTTCGCCGACGCGGACCTCGTCGTCGAGGCCGTCGTCGAGAACGAGGACGTCAAGAAGGACCTCTTCGGGAAGCTCGACGTCCTCGTGAAGGCCGGCGGCATCCTCGCCTCCAACACCTCGTCGATCTCGATCACGCGTCTCGCGGCCTCGACGAAGCGGCCGGAGCGCTTCATCGGAATGCACTTCATGAACCCGGTGCCCGTCATGACGCTCGTCGAGGTCATCCGGGGGATCGCGACGTCCGACGAGACGACGGCCTCCGTGGTCGCCCTCGCCGAGGCGATGGGGAAGACACCTCTCCTCTGCCGCGACTTCCCGGGCTTCGTCTCGAACCGCGTCCTGATGCCGATGCTCAACGAGGCGTTCTTCGTCCTCCACGAGGGCATCGCGACGCCCGAGGCCGTGGACGGGATCATGAAGCTCGGCATGAACCACCCGATGGGCCCGCTCACGCTCGCCGACTTCATCGGCCTCGACACGTGCCTCGCGATCCTCCGCGTCCTGCACGGCGGCCTCGGCGACGACAAGTACCGCCCGTGCCCGCTCCTCGTGCAGATGGTCGACGCGGGCTGGCTCGGGAAGAAGGCCGGCCGAGGCTTCTATCGTTACGACGCCCCCGGTGGGAATCGGATTGAGATTTCTTAGAAGGGAAGAGGGGCGAGCGGCGGGAGCTCCTCGGGTGGTCGTCCCGTGATCTGTCAGGTGTGTGGAACGGGCAACGAGCTCGACCGCGAGTTCTGCGCGAAGTGCCAGAGCAAGCTCCTCGTCGTCTCGGGCGCGGCAGAGACCTACGACGAGGGCACGCCCGAGGAAGGCGTCTCGCTGGACGAGCACCTCCTCGAGCGCGTCTCGGTCCTCGAGGAGATCGTCAAGCGCAGCGCCGAGACGCTCAAGATGCTGCTCGAGGCGCTGAACCGGCAGGAGAAGAACGGTTTCGTTTCGCAGACGGGCCTCCTCGCCCTCAAGGACCTTCTCGAGCGCAAGGGCCTCCTCGTCGAGGAGGAGCTCCTCGACCTCTGGGAGACGCGCGTCGACCTCCACATGGCCGCGATGGAGAAGCGCGAGCGCTTCCTCGAGCGCAAGGAGCGGATGCTCGGCAGCTTCTCGGGCGAGCGGCGCGAGCGGTTCAAGGGGCTCCTCGCGGACGCCGAGTTCGCCTTCTACGCACTCGACCCCGAGAAGGCCGTGCGTTCGCTCGAGGACGCGTTCCGCCTCGACAAGACGAACGCGGAGCTCGCGTTCTACCTCGGCGAAACCGCGTTCAACGAGGGCGAGACCGAGCGCGCCGCGCAGCTCCTCCACACGGTCCTCGCGCGCGAGCCGCGCCACTTCGAGGCGCTCGTCTATACGGGGGTCCTCGAGAACGAGGCCGGCCGGACGGACCGCGCGCTCGAGGCGCTCAAGGAAGCCGTCGCGGTCAAGCCGGACGCGTTTCTCCCGTACTTCGCGCTCGGTGCGCTCTTTGCGCTCCGCGGGCAGCTCGCGCGCGCCGAGACGTTCCTCCGGAAGGCCGTCGAGATCGACGAGAACCCGCAGGCGTACTCCCTGCTCGGCACGATCGCGTACGAGCGCGGCCGCCTCGCGGAGGCGACGGAGGCGTTCCAGAAGGCCGTGCGTCTCGACCCGGACGACGAGGACGCGCTGTACCAGCTCGGGCTCTGCTACCTCGACCGCGGGTGGACGCAGAAGGCCGCCGAGCGCTTCCAGTCCGCGCTCGAGCTGAACCCGAACCGCATCGAGTACCAGGAGGCCTGCAAGCTCCTCGCACCGTCGGGCGCGCGGGCGCTTCCGAAGGTGACCGGCGAGGCTGCGCAGCTCGCGCGCCGGGCGGAGGCCGCGGCTCCGCGCGACCCGCAGAAGGCGCTCGCGATCTACCGGCGCGCGCTGAAGATCGACGCGGAGAACCCGACGCTCCTGATCGCGTTCGCGCTCCTCTGCTCGGCCGTGGGCCGGACGTCGGAGGCCGTCGCGACGACGCGCCGCGTCCTCTCGCGCGAGCCCGGGGAGATGGTGGCGGCGGCCGCGTACGCGACGCTCCTCGAGGCGCTCAAGGCCGAAGGGAAGTTCCGCGAGGGGAGCCGAGTCGCCGAGGAGATGCTCGGGGCGGTGCGCTCCAACTACGCGCGCTCGATCGCGTACTTCCAGCGCGCGACGGCGCTCGCGGAGATGGGGGAGGACCTGGACGCCGCCCTCGAGCTCGCGGACCTCTCGCTGAAGCTCTCGCCGAAGGAAATGCGGCAGTTCCCGCTCGCGGCCAAGGGCTGGGTGCACTACAAGCGGCGTGAGTTCGACCGGGCCGTGGAGTGCCTGAGGCGCGCGACGGACCTCGGCGAAACGCCGACGGGCCTCACGCACCTCGGCCTCGCGTACCTCGCGCTCGGCGACGCCCGTGCGGCGCGGCAGGCCTTCGGGCGCGCCAAGCGTCGTGACGTGCGCGTCTCGGGCGGACGCGGCGGGCTCGAGGCAAAGATGCTCGAGCAGATCCGCCGGAACCTCCAGCTCACCGAGAAGCTCGCGAACCGGAAGAAGACGCGCCTGGCCTGAGACTCACTTGCGTTAACGCAAGTCGTTCTTGGCATGCGTTTCCGTTGTTGACACGGAGTTTTCTTTGAATATAGAGTTCATAAAACAAACCGATTGTCCGGTTTTGCGGCGGGTGCCGCAGGAGGAAACGATGCCCAGAGGCCGCCGCCCCTTCCTGCTTTCGAAGAATCTTCTTCCTCTCCTTGTTCCGGTCCTCCTCCTCGCGGCGCCGCGCGTCTCGGCGCAGACGGCCGCCGCGACACTCGAGGTCGTCGCGACGGACGCCGCGGGCGCGCCGGTGCCGGGCGCCAGCGTCGAGGCGAAGAGCTCCGGCACGGGGCTCACCCGAACCGGCGTCACGGGCGTGACGGGCATCGCGAAGTTCGCCGCGCTGCCCACGGGCACGTACGACGTGACCGTGAAGCTGCAGGGATTCGAGACCGTCGCGCAGAAGGGCGTCGTCCTTCGCGTCGGGCAGACGGGACGCGTGAACGTCACGCTCGCCCAGCGGAAGGCCGCCGAGGTGAGCGTCGTCGCCTCGGCGCCGCTCGTCGACGTTTACAAGATCGACTCCTCGACGAACGTCTCGCCGGAGCAGATCCGGGATCTCCCGACGCCCGACCGCGACTTCCAGAACCTCGCGTTCATCGCGCCGACCGTCGAGCGCGAGCGCGGCGCCTTCCGGTTCGTGACGGGCGGCCCCGTCATCGGCGGAGGCGGGAACGCGAGTCAGTCGACGATCCTCGTGGACGGCGTCGACTTCACGGACCCCGCCCTCGGGCTCGCGAAGACGAAGTTCTCGCAGGACGCGATCTCCGAGTTCCGCGTCATCAGCAACCGTTTCGACGCCGAGGTCGGCGGATCCGCGGGCGGCGCGCTCTCGGTTCTGACGAAGAGCGGCACGAACACGCTCTCGGGAACCGCCTTCGGCTTCTACCGCGGCCCGAACCTGCGCGCCAGGGGCGCCTTCGAGCAGGACTCCACCGTCGACTACGAGCGCAACCAGTTCGGCGCGACCGTCGGCGGCCCGATCGTGAAGGACCGGACGTTCTTCTTCGGCTCGATCGAGCAGGTCAACGCGACGACGCCCACGCTCTTCCGCCCGAAGGGAGCGTTCACGTCCCAGGCGGCCGACTACAAGGTCCCCATCCACCAGACGCTCGGGTACCTCGGCCTCGACCAGACGCTTTCCGAGAACAACCACCTCATCGCGAAGCTCGACTACGAGCGCTTCCGCCAGGACAACTTCCGCGTCGGCGGCGTCGCCGCCATTGATTACGGCCAGGAGCTGAACCGCGACAACCTGACGTTCGCCGTCGGCGACACGTGGAACCTCGGCAACGGCTCCGTGAACGAGGCGCGCGCCCAGTACGGCTCGCGCAAGTACGAGGAACCCACGAACACCGCGAGGATGGCCGAGTGGTACTCGAGCGGCAACACGCTCCAGACCGGCGGCAACATTCTCGGCAACCTCCTCGGCGACGGCACGCAGTTCGAGTTCCGCGACACGCTTTACCTCCATTTCACGGGCGCGGGCTCGCACGACGTGAAGGTCGGCGCGGGCGTCCAGCGCGTGATCGACCGCTCGCGGATCACGACCTACGAGTACGGCCTCATGCTCTACCTCACGGACTCGAAGGCCCTCCCGCTCGCGTACGCTTACGGCATCGGCTCGGCCGACGTGAAGGCGAACACGACGCGTCTCGCCGCCTACGTGCAGGACGACTGGCGCCCCGTCTCGAACCTCACGGTGAGCCTCGGCGTGCGCTACGACTACGACTCGGGCGGCAACAACCCGAACATCTACCAGCCGAACCTCGGCCTCGACGGCCGCCCGATCGACACGAACAACTTCCAGCCCCGCCTCGGCATCTCGTGGGACATCACGGGGAAGGGCCAGTACGTCGCCCGCGGCGGCGTCGGGATGTTCACGGGACGCTACCTCCTCGTCCCGGCGTTCACCGAGATGCAGCAGAACGGCTACACGGGCCGCGTGACCTACACGAACATCAACGGCGCGCTCCTCGGGTTCCCGGCCTTCGCCCTCGACCCGAACAACCCGCAGAACACGGGCATCAAGTCCAAGCCCGCCGTCACGGTCATCGACAAGACGCTCGATGCGCCCGAGTCCACGCAGGCGACGCTCGGCTTCACGGCGAAGCTCGGGCAGACGGGCCTCTACGCGGACGTCGAGGGCATCTACATGAAGGGACGCAAGGAGATCACGGTCACCGACCGCAACTGGAGCGGCAACGCGTCGCACACCCGGCCGAACACGGCGTTCGACCAGATCAACACGTACACGAACGACGGCCGCTCCGAGTACATGGCCGCCGTGTTCTCCCTGAACGGCAACATCAAGGGCGGGCACGTCGTGACGGCGTCGCTCACGCTCGCGTCCAAGCACAACATCTCCGACGACTTCAGCCCCGAGTTCCCGACGGGCTACCCGAACGACCCGGCCAATCTGGAGGCCGAGTACGGCCGCGCCCGCTCCTGGGAGCGGTACCGCGTCGTCATCTCGGGCATCGCGCGGCTGCCGTGGGGCATCAACGTCGCCCCGGTCTTCGAGTACGGCGCCGGCCAGCCGTGGACGCAGCGTCTCGGCTACGACTACAACGGTGACGGAAAGAACTCGGACCGCCCGGCGGGCGTCTCGCGCTTCGCCGAGGACGGCCCGGCCTACCGCAACGTGAACATCCGCATCTCGAAGATGTTCAACGTCAGCGGCATCGGCGTCGAGCTGATCGCCGAGTGCTTCAACCTCTTCAACACGGTCAACTACGACGTGACCTCGATCGACGGCGCCCGGTACCTGTCGGGACCGACGATCGCGAACCCCAATGCCCCCGCGAACCCGAATCCGAACTACGGCGCGGCCTCCGCGACGCTGTCGCCGCGCGAGGGCCAGATCGGCCTGAGGGTGTCGTTCTGAACATGCGCGTCGCGATCGTGACGGGAGGCGCCGCCGGCATCGGCCGCGCCACGGCCGTGCGGTTCGCCCAGGGCGGCTGCGCCGTGTCCGCATGGGACGTGGACGAGGCGAAAGCCGCGGCTCTCGTTCCCGAGCTCCAGGCGGCGGGCGCGCCCGCCGCCGAGGCCCGGAAGGTGGACGTCGCGGATCCTGCGGGCGTCGCGGCGGCCGTCGGAGAGGTCCTCTCTCGCTTCGGGCGGATCGACGTTCTCGTGAACAACGCCGGGATCGTGAAGGACTCCCAGCTCGTGAAGTGGAAGGACGGCGCCGTCGTCTCGACGATGTCGGACGGCGACTTCGACAAGGTCGTCTCCGTCAACCTCAAGGGCGTCTTCAACTGCACGCGCGCCGTGGCCCCGGCGATGATCAGGCAGGGGAGCGGCGTCGTCCTGAACGCGTCGTCCGTCGTGGGCCTCTACGGCAACTTCGGCCAGACGAACTACGCCGCGACGAAGGCGGGGGTCATCTCGTTCACCCAGACGTGGGCCCGCGAGCTCGGCAAGTTCGGCATCCGCGTGAACGCGGTCGCGCCGGGTTTCGTCGCGACGGAGATCATCCGTGCGATGCCCGAGAAGGTCATCTCGGGCATGGTCGCGAAGACTCCCGTCGGCCGGATGGGCAGGCCCGAGGACATCGCCGAGGCGTATTTCTGGCTCGCGTCGGACGCGGCTGCGTTCGTCCACGGCGCGACGCTCTCCGTGGACGGGGGGCTGGTGCTCGGAACATGAGCCGGTCGGCCCGGATCGTCTCGACCGGCTCCTACCTGCCGGAGATCGAGGTGTCGAACGATGCGCTCCGGGCGCGCTTCGACGCGGGCACGCCGGAGTTCGTCGACAAGATGGAGGCCGCGACCGGCATCAAGACCCGCTGGTATGCGCCGCCCGACTGGGCGACGTCCGATCTCGCCGTGCGCGCCGCCCGAAAGGCTCTCGACGCGGCCGGGAAGACGCCCGCGGACGTCGACCTGATCCTCCTCGGGACGGACTCGCCGGACTTCATCACGCCCGCGACGTCCGTCGTCATCCAGCACAAGCTCGGGGCGAAGAACGCGGGGACGTTCGACGTCGGCTGCGCGTGCGCCTCGTTCCCGACGTGTCTTGCGACCGCGGCCGGCCTCATCGCGACGAACAAGTCGCTCAAGACGGTCGTCGCGATCGGGGCATACATGATGCACAAGCTCACCGACCCGGACGACCCGATGATCTTCTTCTTCGGGGACGGAGCGGGCGCGGCCGTGCTCGAGCCTTCCGAGACGCCCGGCTTCGTCGCGTCGGGGTTCCGCGCGGACGGGTCGTACAACCGCAACTGGGCGATCCTGTCGGGCGGCACCGACGAGCCGGCCTCGCTCGAGTCCGTGAAGGCCGGCCGCACGACGGTCAAGCTCGTCGAGCGCTACCCGCCCGAGCTCAACAACGAGGGCTGGCCGAAGCTCGTGCGCCAGATGGCCGCGGACGGCGGGTTCGCCGTCTCCGAGATCGACATGCTCATCCTGACGCAGGTCAGGCGGCCGACGATCGAGCTCGTCATGCAGGACCTCGGCCTGCCGATGGAAAAAACCCACGTCGTGATGGACAAGTGGGGCTACACGGGCTCGGCGAGCGTCGCGATGGCGTTCGACGACGCCCGTGCGCAAGGCAAGGTCAAGACCGGCGACCTCGTCGTCTTCGTGGCGTCCGGCGTCGGCTACAACATGGCGGGCGCCGCCTTCCGCATGGTCTAGTCTGCGAGGCACCGTGCCGCGCGCCGCGAAGGTCCTCCTTGCCCTCGTCGCCGTCCTCCTCGTCCTCGGGGCGGCCGCGGGAGTGGTCTTCTGGAAGAGGCCCCTCGCGACGCTCGCGTGGATCGGCCGCCGGCGCCTCCGGGCGTCCGGCTTCGAGAAGCACGTCCGGCCTTCCGCGGCCGGGCCGCAGGTCGTGTTCTCCGGCGGCGGCGGAGCGCCCGTCGTTCTCGTCCACGGCGCCGGAGACCAGGCCGGCGGCTGGTCGAAGGTGGCTCCGCGCCTCGCGAGGAGCTTCTCGGTCGTGGCCGTGGACCTCGCCGGGCACGGCGAAAGCGCGCCGGAGAGGGGTCCGCTGCCGTTCGCGACGCTCCTCGCCGGATTCGACGGCGCCATGGGGACGCTCCCGCAGGGGAAAGTCACTCTCGTCGGGAACTCCCTCGGTGCGTGGATTGCGACGGTCTGGGCGACGCGGCATCCCGACCGGGTGAGTCACCTGGTGCTCGTGAACGGCGGGCCGCTCCTCGGCGACCGCCCGGACCTCACGCTCCAGCCGAAGACGCGCGCGGAGGCGGACCGGACTCTCGCGGCTCTGCGCGACCCGTCGGCCCCGCTGGTCCCGGACTTCGTGGTCGACGACGTCATCCGCGAGGCCGCCACGGGGCCGATCGCGCGGATCGCCGCGGAGGCGAAGGGCATGTCCGCGTACCTGCTCGACGGCAAGCTCTCGGGGCTCGACGTCCCGGTGGACCTCCTCTGGGGGGCGTCGGACAAGCTGCTGTCGGTCGACTACGCGAAGCGCCTCGCCGGCCAGCTCCCGGCCGCGCGTCTGACGACGATCGAGCGCTGCGGTCACGTGCCCGCCGTCGAGTGCCCCGACCGCTTCACGGAGGCGCTCCTGAAGATCCTCAAGGACCCTCTGCCCGAACCGACCGTCTCCTCGCCGCCGGTCGCCGCGCCCGCCGCCGCGGCGGCGCCGAAGCCGTGATCTCCGGCGACGTCCTCGGGGAGCGCGCGCGGCTGTCGCCGGAGAAGACCGCGCTCGTCGAGGTCGCGACGGGACGGCGCTTCACCTATGCGGAGCTGGATGCGCGCGCGAGAGGCGCGGCACGGACGCTGACCGAGGGGCTCGGCCTGAAAAAGGGCGACCGCATGGCCCTCCTCGCGGGCAATTGCGTGGAGTTCCTCGACGTCTTCTTCGCGTGCGGGAAGAACGGCGTCGTCCTCGTCCCGCTCAACACGCGCCAGACGGCGGGAGAGCTGATTGGCGTCCTCGAGGACGCAGAGCCGAAAGCGCTGATCTATGGAGCCGCGTTCGAAGAGACCGTTGAAGATTTGCTTAGAAAGGTAAGAGGGGTAACCCCGGTTCTTCTCGACGCGCCGGCGCAGCGTGGCGCGAGGGCGGCGGGCGCGCCGAACGCCCGCACCACCTTCAAGGAAATCTTCTCTTCTCCTCCAGCGGCGGCTCCTGCCGCCGCTGCAGAAGTCCCCTCTCCCGGCCCGGAAGATCTCTACTGCCTCCTCTACACCTCCGGCACCACGGGCAAGCCGAAGGGCGTGATGGTGCCGCACCGGATGGTCGCGTGGAACGCGGTGAACACCGTCGTGTCGTGGCAGCTGCGCGAGGACGACGTGTCGCCGATCTACACGCCGCTGTACCACGCGGGCGGCCTCGGCGCGTTCCTGACGCCGGTCTTCGCGATCGGCGGGACGATCGTCCTCCACGCCGGCTTCGACGCCGCGGAGGTCCTCGCGACGATCGGGAAGGAGCGCTGCACGGTGGTCCTCGGCGTGCCGACGATCTTCCGGATGCTCCAGGAGCACCCGTCGTGGGCGTCGGCCGACTTCTCCTCGGTCCGCTACTTCATCAGCGGTGGTGCGCCGCTGCCGCTCGACATCATCGAGACGTGGCACCGGCGCGGCGCGAACTTCAAGCAGGGCTACGGCCTCACCGAAGTCGGCGTGAACTGCTTCGCGATGAGCGTCGAGGAGTCCGTGCGGAAGGCCGGCTCGATCGGCAGGCCGATGATGTTCACGGAGGCGAAGCTGACCGGCGAGGACGGGCGGGAGGTCCCGGTGGGCGAGGTCGGCGAGCTCCTCCTCAGGGGCCCGCACGTCTGCCGGGGCTACTTCCGGAATCCCGAGGCGACGGCGGCGTCGCTCGATGCCGAGGGCTGGTTCCACACGGGCGACCTCGCGAAGAAGGACGAGGACGGGTTCTTCACGATCGCGGGCCGCAAGAAGGACATGCTGATCTCGGGCGGCGTGAACGTGTACCCGGCCGAGATCGAGGGTGTCCTCTTCCAGCATCCGCGGGTGAAGGACGTCGCGGTCGTCGGCGTGCCCGACGAGAAGTGGGGCGAGGTCGGCGTGGCCTTCGTCGTTCGGAGGGAAGAAGGGAGAGAGGAGAAGGGAGAAGAGAAGATTTCTTTGAAGGTAATAGGAGAGATGGCCGAACTGGCGGCCTTTGTCGAGGCGCGCCTCGCGAAGTACAAGGTTCCCCGGGAGTTCATCTTCGTCGCGAGCCTGCCCCGGACCCCCTATGGGAAAGTCGTGAAGGGTGACCTCCGCTCTCTTTACCTTTCAAAGAAATCTTCAACGAATGAAGCCCGATGAGCATGAGCCAGCCGCTCTTGACACATCGGGTGGACGGCGAGGGCCCCCCTCTCTTGCTCCTCAACGGCGGGATGATGTCGCTCTCGGCGTGGGAGCCGATCGCGCGGCGCTTCGCCGAGCGGCACCGCGTCATCCGCTGCGACTTCCGGGGCCAGCTCCTCTCGCCGGGCCCTCCGCGCGCGTCCATGGAAGAGCACGCGGACGACGTCGCGGCGCTCCTCGAATCCCTTTCGGTCGGACCCGTCGACGTGGTGTGCGCGTCGTACGGCGCATACGCGGGGCTCCTTCTCGCGGCGCGCCGCCCCGAACGCGTCCGGTCGGTCGTCGCCGCGACGGTGACCGACGTCGCGAGGGAAGGAGACGCCGCGCTCGGCGAGGCCGGCGCTCGCCTGGCGGCGGCGGTTCGCGCCGCGGCTCGAGGAGGCGACCGGACGGAGGCCTACGACGCGATCGTGGAGCTCGCGTACACCCCCGAGTGGCGCGTCGCCCACGCGGACGAGCTCGCGGCGCGCCGCGGCCAGGTCGGCCTCCTGCCCGAGACGTGGTTCACGGGACTGGAGGGTCTCCTAGCGGCACTCGACAAGGTCGATCTGAGGCCGGCCCTCGGGAGGATCTCCTGTCCGGTTCTCGTCGTCGCCGCGGAACGCGACGCCGCGATGCCGCGCGAACGGACGAAAGCCGTGGCGGACGGAATCCCGGTCGCGCATTTCGTCGTCGTGCCCGGCGCGGGCCATGCTCTCGTCGTCGAACGCGAGGACGAGTTCGTCCTCCTCGTGGAGCGGTTCCTCGCGCGCGTGCACCGCTCCGGAGGAGCGGCGTGAGCGCGGCCCCCCCCCCAGCGCCTCTCCGCGAGGGCCGGCTCGTCCACGGCGGGCACGGCTACCACTGGGAGCTCTACGGGGCCGGCGGCCGCGAGACCGTCTGCCTCTTCAACGGGCTCGCGATGTCCACGAAGAGCTGGCTGTCCTTCCTGCCCGAGCTGACGGGGGAGCGCGACGTCCTCCTGTACGACTACCTCGGGCAGGGCGCGTCGGACGACGCGGAGCTGCCGGGCGCGCCGATCTCGTCCTTCGGAGACGCGCTCGCGGCGATCCTGGACGCCGAGGGGATCTCCCGGATCCACGCGATCGGTGTTTCTTACGGCGGGTTCGTCGCCGCGGAGTTCGCGCGGCGCCACCCGGCGCGCGCGGCGTCGTTGACGCTCTCCGGCATCCTCCTGACGCAGGAGACGCTCTTCGCGATGTACCAGGACGTCTCCCTGCGGTTCTACGCGGGCGGGCCGCCCCTCTTCGACCTCTACACCCGGTACCTCTACGAGAAGATCTTCGCGGAGGCGTTCGTCGCGCGCGCCGGACCGAAGCTCGAGTCCATGCGCCAGGGCTTCCACGACCGGTACGCGGGGCGCATCGACGCGCTCGTGCGGCTCACGAAGGCGCAGGACCCGTTCTTCGCCGCGCTCGGGGAGAACGCGGAGTCCTACGCGGCCATCCCGTGCCGGGTCCTCGTCCTCGCGGGCGCCGAGGACCGTGCGATTCCGCCGCCCCAACAGCGGAGAATCCCGACCGTGATCCCGCATGCCGTCTACGAGGAGATTCCGGGCGCCGGGCACGTCGTGTACCTCGAGAAGCCCGAGGTGTTCTGGCCGCGCGTGCGGCGGTTCCTGACGGGGACCGAGGCGGTCTAGCGGCGCGCGCGGGAGAGAGGGACGGGGGCGGACGCCGCGAGCCGTTCCTCTTTCAGGACCCCGTGCCGCAGGATCTCGGCGATCTCGCGGATCACGAGGTCGCTGTCCTTGCCGAACTGCACCGGGACGCCGAAGAGGATCTCGACCGCGTAGTACTGGAGGAAGACGCGGCTCGCGAGCATGACCGCGGTCGGGACCGGCACCCCCGGCCGGATCTCGCCGGAGACGGAGTCGCCGTGCGACACGAGGAACCGCTCGAAGCGCACGGCCATCTCGGAGTAGAACTTGCGGATGTGGTTTCCGGAGAGCTCCACGACGTCGACGTAGATGAGCGCGACGTGGCGTCTCCAGACGCGGACGCTCTCCTTGGCGGCTGCGGCCAGCTCCTCGAGGTTGTCGGGGAACGTTCCGGACGCGAGCGCCTTGTTGAACGGGAAGTCCGGGCTCTCGATCGCCTTCCAGTACTGGCCGAGGACCGTCTGGAAGATCGTCTCCTTGTCGGCGAAGTGGTGGTAGACGTTCCCCGTGGAGACTCCCGCGCGCTCCGCGATGTCGCGAATGCTCGTCCCGCGGTACCCCTGGCTCGAGAAGAGGTCCAGCGCGGCCTCGAGGATGGCCTTGCGGCTCCTCTCGGACTTCTTGTCCTGCTCCACGCTTCGAGTCTAGACGAATGCCGCGGCGGATCCCGTCAGACGGCGGCGGGCGCTTCCGCGAGCATCGCCCGGAGGCGCGGGAACGCGGCCGCGATCTCGTCCATGGAGACCGCGCCCACGGACAGCCGGAACCAGCCCGTGTCGCCCTCGAAATCGAAGGCCTGGAACGGCACGACGCCGAGGCCGGCCTCTTCGAGGAGGAGGCGCCGCACGTCGTCGTTCGTCTTCACGGGGACTCCCCTCACCGTGCGCCCGAAGAGGTCGAAGCGCACGGAGAGGTAGATCGCCCCCTGGGGCTCGATCGCGTCGACGGGGAAGCCCTCCTTCTTCATGGACATCACGCCGTCGTACAGGGCCTCCAGCCGCTCGGCGAGCTTCTTCCGCACGCCGTCGCGATACGCGCGGACGGCCTCCGGCTGCGCGAGGAACTTCGCGACGCCGACCTGCTCAGCCTTCGGCGCCCAGGCGCCGACGTGGCCGAGGATGTCGGACATCCGGCGGCGGATCGGCGGGGGCATGACGCCCCACCCGACGCGCATGCCGGTCGCGCAGAACGCCTTCGAGATCGCGTCGAGGAAGATGACGTACGGCGCGCTCTCGGGAACGAGCCCGACGGGCGTGTGATGCTCGGTCTTCCCGAAGACGAGGGTCCAGTAGACCTGGTCGTACACGAGGTAGAGCGGCCGCCTCCGGCCCTCCGAGTCGCGCCGGCGATTCTCCTCGACCACCATCTCCGTGAGGTCCGTCAGGGCCTGCTTCGAGATCGCCGTGCCCGTGGGGTTGAGCGGGGAGTTCAGGATCAGCAGCCGTGCGCCGGGGACGTGAGGGCGGACCTGGTCCGGCGTCGGAAAGAAGTTCGACTTCGCCTCGACGCGGATCGGGATCCCGCGGGCGCCGGACAGGTACGCGTAGTGGTTGTTGTTCCACGACGGCACGGGATAGATCGCGCCGTCGCCCGGCTCGAGGAGCGTGCGGTAGGTGCCGTAGAGGAGCGGCCGGGCGCCGGCCGCGATCACGACGGACTCGACGGGGTACGAGAGCCCGAGGTCGCGGGCGTAGAGCTTCACGACCTCCTCGCGCAGCGGCAGGATGCCTTCCGCAGGCGGGTAGTTCGTCTGGCCCGTCTCGAGGGCGTCCTTCGTTGCGGCGAGGAGCCCGTCCGGGATGGGGAACTGGCGCGAGTCGAAGTCGCCGATCGTGAGGTTGCAGACCGGGCGGCCCGTGGCCTGGAGCGCGCGGATCTCGCCCGCGATGCGGAGGATCTCGGAGCCGACGACGCCGCGGGCGAGAGGGGAGAGGCCCGCGTCGGCCTTTTCCGGCGTCTGAAAGAAGGAGGTGACGTCCATCGCGTCGAGTGTATGCGATTGCGCGCCGGTGCCGCTTCGCCCTGTAAAGCACTTGACGGTCCGCGGAGACCGCGCGCAGACTCCTGGCCATGGCGGCGGAAGAGACCCCGACCCTCGGCGGCCGCGCGGAGGAGGACCTCCGCTTCATCCGCGACGCGATGGGCCGGGCCGCGGCGTTCACGTGCGTCCCCGGGAAGGGCGGCGTCGCCATGGGCGCCGTCGGCGTCGCCGCCGCGGCCTGGGCGGCCCGGGCGTCGTCGACGCGTGAGTGGCTCGCGATCTGGACCGGCGCCGCCGTCCTCGCGTTCGGGATCGGAGCGTTCGGCCTCCTTCGCAAGGCCGCGCGATTCGACCATCGGCCTTCGGTCTCGGCCGCCCGTCGCTTCGTGCTCGCGCTCCTGCCGCCCCTCGTCGCGGGCGCCGCCCTCACGGCCGCGCTCGCGTCCTCGGCCGCCGTCGCCTTCCTTCCGGGGATCTGGCTGCTTCTCTACGGGTGCGCCGTCGTCGCCGCGGGACTTCTCTCGGTGCCGGTCGTTCCTCTCTTCGGAGGAGCGCTGCTCGCCCTCGGCCTCCTGGCCCTCGTCTTCCCCGCCCACGGCGACCTCCTCCTCGGGAGCGGTTTCGGCCTGGGCCACGTTGTCTGCGGCGTCATCGTCGCGCGGAGGCACGGTGGGTAGCGCCGCGCGCCCGCGGGCGGCGGGGAAGGAGCGGCCGAGGAAGGCGGCGCCGGCGTCCTCCGAGGCGATGCGCCTCGACCGCGTGATCCACGAGCGCCTGCGCCTCGGAATCGTGAGCGCGCTCGCGGGTGCGCCGTCCCTCACATTCAACGAGCTGAAGGGAATCCTCGGAGCGACCGACGGCAACCTGTCGGTCCACGCGCGCCGGCTCGAGGAGGCGGGTTACGTCTGCTGCACGAAGGGCTACGACGGCCGCGTGCCGAAGACCGAATTCCGCCTCACCGAGGAGGGACGCCGCGCGCTGCGCCGCTACCTCGACCATCTCCAAGCCCTGATCGAGGCGACGAAGCGCTGAGGCCGCGCCTCATCCTGCTAATCTCCGCGGCCTATGCGCTGGTCCCAGTCGTTTCTCGTGACCCTCCGGGAGGTCCCCGGCGACGCCGAGGTGGTCTCCCATCAGCTCCTCTACCGCGCGGGCTTCATCCAGAAGCTCGCCGCCGGCATCTACTCGTACACGCCGTTCGGCTTTCGCTCGCTCAGGAAGATGATCGAGATCGTGCGCGAGGAGATGGACGCCACGGGCGCCCAGGAAGTGGACCTCCCGATCCTCCAGCCGAAGGAGCTGTGGGTCGAGTCGGGCCGCTGGGACCGCTACCAGGCCGAGGGAATCCTCTTCCACCTCAAGGACCGCAAGGACGGCGAGTTCGCGCTCGCGCCGACCGCCGAGGAGGCCGTGACGGACATGGTCCGGCGCTCCGTGACGTCCTGGCGGCAGCTCCCGTTCAACCTGTACCAGATCCGCACGAAGTTCCGCGACGAGATCCGGCCGCGCTTCGGCCTCCTGCGCGGCCGCGAGTTCCTCATGAAGGACGCGTATTCCTTCGACCTCGACCAGAAGGGCCTCGACGCGCACTACGAGAAGATGGACGCGGCGTACCGGAAGATCTTCGACCGCTGCGGCCTCGAGTTCGCGGTCGTGCAGGCGGACTCGGGCGCGATCGGCGGCTCGGCTTCGGAAGAGTTCATGGTCGTCGCCGACACCGGCGAGGACGCGCTCGTGTTCGCGGAAGCCGGCGATTACGGCGCGAACATCGAGAAGGCCGTGACAGCGCCGCTCCCCGAGCCGTGGGCGGGGGAGGACGCGAAGCCGTTCCAGAAGGCGGGCGCCACGACCCCGGGCATTACGACTACGGACGGCCAGGCCAAACATCTCGCGACCGAACCGGCGCGCATCGTGAACACGATGCTCTACGAAGCCGTTGGACCGGACGGCAAGGCACGGCTCGTCGCGGTTCTCATCCGCGGCGATCTCGCCATCAACGAGGTCAAGCTTCCCAAGGCGCTCGGCGCGCTTCACGTGAAGCTCGCTTCGGAGGAGATTCTTCGAAAGGTCACAGGGACGCGCCCCGGATTCGTCGGGCCGCTCGGTCTTCAACCATTCGAAGAAAATCCGATCTCCCTCTTCGTCGACCGGTCCCTGGAGCACGGAGTCAACGTATGGTGCGGGGCAAACCTCGACGACCATCATCATGCTCAGGTGTCCATCAAGCGTGACGTCATGTCCGATCCGGCTTTTGCCGGCGTCGTCGAGGTCGCGACCGCCCGCGACGGCGATCCCTCGCCGGCGCCGAAGGGCGGCGCGCTGCGCATCAAGCGCGGCATCGAGGTCGGGCACATCTTCAAGCTCGGCACGAAGTACTCCGAGGCCATGAAGTGCGAGGTCGCCGACCAGGCGCAGAAGATGGTGCCGCTCGCGATGGGCTGCTACGGGCTCGGCCTCGGCCGCACGATCGCGGCCGCCATCGAGCAGCACCACGACGAGCACGGCATCGTGTGGCCCGTCCCGCTCGCGCCGTACGCGTGCGTCGTCGCGGCCCTCCAGCGCGACGCCGACGTCCTCGCCGCCGCCGACAAGCTCTACGGGGACCTGAAGGCCGCCGGCGTCGAGGTGTTTTACGACGACCGCGACGAGCGGCCGGGCGTGAAGTTCAAGGACATCGACCTCATCGGCTTCCCCGTGCGGGTCGTCGTCGGCGGGAAGTCGCTCGCGAAGGGCGTCGTCGAGGTCTCGACGCGGCGCGAGAAGCAGGCGCAGGGGATCGCCCTCGCGGACGTCGTCGGCGTCGTGAAGAAGACGCTCGCCGCGGGCGCGAAGACTCTGGCCGTGTAGGAGCGCGGGCACCGCCGTGGCGCTGGACGAAACCCGCCTTACCGAGCACGTTTCGGTCTTCACGCACGGCGGCGAGACGCTCGCCGAGAGCTACGGCTCGAACGCGACGGTTTTCTTCGGGAAGGGCGCGGTCGTCGTCGTGGACCCGTTCGTCGCGCCCCGGCAGGCGGCGGCGCTCGGCGCGCGGATCGCGGACCGCACGCCCGACCCGGTCACGCACGTCATTCTCACGCACCACCACACGGACCACGCGCTCGGGGCGTCTTTCTTCGCGGCGCTCGGCGCGGACGTGATCGCGCACGAAGCCGCCGCGCGGCGCATGGCCGCCGAGCACGCCGGGCTGATCGCCGCGAGGCGCCGCGACCCGTCGCTCGCCGGCCTCTTCGACGGCGCCGAACCGCACGCGCCGAGGCGCCTGGTCCGGGACTCGCTCGCATTCGAGGCCGGGGGAATCCGGTTCGACGTCTTCCACCCGGGCCACGCCCATACGCCCGGCGACCTCTGCGTGTACGTGCCGGCGCTCGGAGTCCTCGTGTCGGGCGACCTCGTGTCGACCGCGTACCACCCGAACCTGGAGGATGCGGACGTCGCCCGCTGGCGCGCGGCTCTCGTCGGGCTCCGCGGGATTCCGTTCTGGTCGCTCGTCCCGGGCCACGGACCCTCCGGCGGGCGCGAAGCGGTCGAGGACCAGATCGCGTACTTCGACACGGCCGAGCGGACCGTCAGGGAGGCGGCGGCGTTCGGGCTGGACCCCGTCGCCGCCCTCAAGGCCGCCTTCCCCGAGCGGCTGCTCGCCGTCGTCCTCCCGGACACCGTCCGTCGCCTCGCGGCGGCCTGAGCGTCAGCGGTAGGGCACGTCCATCGCGACGTACGCCCCGTCGCCGGTGCGTTCGCCCGGGTTCCCGCCGTCGTTCACGACGAGGTACGACGTGAATCTGTTCACCCCCCCCGTGCGCGTGACCTTCACGTAGCCGCTCGAGATCCCCGGCGCAAACGCCGCGAGGAACCCGTTGATCTGGACGAATCCGCCGGCCGCGATTCCCGCGAGGCGCGGGTCGTCCACGGTGGCCGCGAGGGCGCCCGTCGTCCCGTCGTAGACGTCGAGATGGAGCGTGATCGGCGCGGCGTCGAGGTCGCCGAGGTTCACGAACGCGAGGTTCGACCGGTTCGTCGCGTCCTGCCGCGCCGCGTAGATCCACGTCGCGTAGGGAGCGCCTTCCGCGGCGCGCACGGACGGGTACGCGACGCCGAACTTGCCCTGCCCCGCAACCGCGGACGACGTGCGCGCGACGACGACGAGATCCTGCACGTTCATCGACGCGTCGAGCTCGTTCAGCGTGACGACGGCGACGCCGAGAGGGTTCGCGAGGGAGCCGCCGAACGAGGAGGCGCGGCAGAAGGCGATGAAGTCCTGGAAGTAGACCTCGCCCTTCGCCGGCACGGCGAAGCCGATCCCCGCGGGAATCGGGCAGGACGGGCAGAGGAGGGACGCGACGATGTTCCGCGTGACGTCCCCGACGTTGTAGATCGTGAGCTCCGTCCGGTAGGTGCCTGCCTCGACGACGGACGGGATCGTGACCGTCGAGCGGGTCGCGGTGGCGGGGTCGACGGGCAGGACGAAGGAGCCGTCGCTGTTGACCTGGTCGTTCTGGACGGCGTACGCGTAGAAACGCGCGGTCCCGCCGACGACTTCGACCTTGGCCCCGCCGGAGTAGTTCTCCGGCAACCCCATCTCGGCGGAGGAGAACTGGCGGAAGCCGCCGGGAGGCAGCGTGACGTCGGGCAGGATCCCGAACGTCCCGCCGGTCGTGTTGTAGAGCGTCACCCGGAGCGTGACGTTCCCGTCCGCCGGCGCGCCGGCATTCTGGAGCGCGAGATTCGTCCTGACGCCCGAGGTGCTGAAGGCGAGGGAGGGGAGATAGACGGTTCCCGTGAACGTCCTCTCGACCGGCACGCCCGCGTAGGAAAGGCCGGCGCGGCCCACCGGGTTCGTCGTGTCCGTGGCCGTGCGCACCGTGACGGCGGCCGCGTCGTTCGAGGAGAGCCCGGTGAACGTGACGCGGAGCGTCCCGAGGCGCGTACCCGTCGCGTCGATCGGAAGGCCCTGGAGGCCGAGAAACGCGATCGCGTCCGCCTCGACGCGCTGGCGGCCGGGGGCGAGCGTGAAGGCCGCGGCCGTCCCGGAGCCGCCTCCGGAACTCGCCGTGTACTGCATCGTGACGGTCGCGGTCGTCGTCCCGCGGTTCGTGAACGTGATCTCGGACGAATACTGGTTCTTGAGGACGACGGGGACGAAGAGAGTCCGCGTGCCCGTGTTCGTCGTGCCGAAGGCCGTCGCGCCGACGCCGGTCAGGTTCGCCGCGCCCGTGCCGTCGGTCGCGTCGCCGTCGAAGTGCCAGACGTCGAGGAGCCCCGTCGCACTCGACGCGACGGGCGCCCACATCGTGCTCTTGATCTCGTTCGCGGTCCGGGCCACGTTCCAGATCCGCACCTCGTCCACGAGGACGGGCGACTGGAAGTTCCAGTTCGCGTCGCTCCCGATCCGGAGCGGGTTCGTGCTGGGCGTCGGGGCGCCGCCGTCGGCCTGCGAGCCGGCGAGGACGCCGTTCAGGTAGTGTCGGCGCGTCGCGCCGTCGGTCGTGACGGCGATGTGAGTCCACGTCCCCACGGGGATCTGACCGGACGTGAACGCACTGGCGGTGCCGCGCGTGTACGAACGCAGAGTGGGCGGCGTCCCCTCCGAGCAGATCCCGATCCAGTAGGACGTGACGTAGCCCTTGCCGATGAGGCTTCCGCAGTCGGAGGCCGACGGCGTCGCCGTCAGCTTCACCCACGCCTCCCAGGTCCCGGCCGACGCGGGCTGGCCGGACCCGGCGGACGGGGCCTGGAAGTACATGCCGCCGTTGCGCGTGAACGTGGCGAAGCCGTCGAACGGCTGGGAGGCCGCAGGCGCGACAACCGCGAGCAGGGTGGTCAGGACCGCTCCGAAAAAAGCTCTCTTCATGGAGCCTCCGTTGAGACATTGTCTCACCCTTTTGGGGCCCTGATGCGCCCGCATCATCGGGAGGCGCGGAATGCCGGGACTAAGATTCATCGCCCGGTTCAGGAAGAAAGGAAGACACGCGTGAGCTTCACCAAACAGGACGCCCTCGACTACCACTCGACGGGCCGCAAGGGAAAGCTGGAAGTCGTCCCCTCCAAACCCTGCGCAACCGCCCGCGACCTTTCGCTCGCCTACACGCCCGGCGTCGCCGAGCCGTGTCTCGAAATTGCCCGGGACCCCGAGCTCGTCTACGAGTACACCGGCAAGGGGAATCTCGTGGCCGTCATCTCGAACGGCACCGCCGTCCTCGGTCTCGGCGACATCGGCGCGGCCGCCGGCAAGCCGGTCATGGAAGGCAAGGGAGTCCTGTTCAAGAGGTTCGCGGACGTCGACGTGTTCGACATCGAGGTCGCCGAACACGACCCCGACAAGCTCATCGAGTGCGTCGCCCGCCTCGAGCCCACGTTCGGGGGCATCAACCTCGAGGACATCAAGGCGCCCGAGTGCTTCTACATCGAGGAGCAGCTCAAGAAGCGCATGGGGATCCCGGTCTTCCACGACGACCAGCACGGGACCGCGATCATCTCGGCCGCGGCGTTCCTGAACGCGCTCGAGATCGCGGGCAAGAAGATCGAGGACGTGAAGGTCGTGTTCGCGGGCGCGGGCGCGGCCGCCGTCGCCTGCGCGAACCTCTACATCACGTACGGCGTGAAGCTCGAGAACATCCTCATGGTCGACCGCACCGGCGTCATCTGGAAGGGCCGGACGGAGAACATGAACGAGTACAAGGAGCGATTCGCGCGCGACACGAAGAAGCGCACGGTCGCCGAGGCCCTCGAGGGAGCGGACGCGTTCATCGGCGTTTCGGCCGCGAAGCTCATCAACGGCGACATGATCAAGAAGATGGCGAAGGACCCGATCGTCTTCGCCATGGCGAACCCGGTGCCCGAGATCCTCCCGGAGGAGGCAAAGGCCGCGCGGCCCGACGTGATCATGGCGACCGGCCGCTCCGACTACCCGAACCAGGTCAACAACGTGCTCGGCTTCCCGTTCATCTTCCGCGGCGCCCTCGACTGCCGCGCCACGCAGATCAACGAGGCGATGAAGCTCGCCGCCTCCAAGGCCCTCGCGAACCTCGCGAAGGAGGACGTCCCGGACTCCGTCGCCCGCGCGTACGGCGTGGACGGCTTCAGGTTCGGCCGGGAGTACCTGATCCCCAAGCCCTTCGACTGGCGCGTGCTCCTGCACGTTCCGCCGGCCGTCGCGCAGGCCGCCGCCGACACCGGCGTCGCCAAGAAGCCGATCAAGGACATGGAGGCGTACAAGCGGAAGCTCGAGGGCATGCTCTCGCGCTCGCGCTCGTTCATGCAGGTCATCCACGGCAAGGCCAAGGGCGATCCGAAGCGCGTCGTCCTCGCCGAGGGCGACCACCCGAAGATCCAGCGTGCGGCCAAGATGCTCGCCGAGGAGGGGCTCGCAAAGCCGATCCTCCTCTCGCGCGGGAAGAAGGCCGAGGCGGCCCTCAAGGCCATGGACGTCAAGGTGCCGATCGAGGTCATCGACCCGGAGACGCACCCGAACTACGCGAAGTACGTCAAGGCCTTCCACGAAAAGCGCCGGCGCAGCGGCGTGACCCTCGAGGACGCCGAGCACACGCTGCGGTCGCGGAACTACTTCGCCGGGATGATGGTCGACCAGGGCGACGCGGACGTCACTCTCTCGGGCCTCACGGCGTCGTATCCGGACACGATCAAGCCGGCCCTCCAGACGATCGGCGTCGCGGCGGGCGTCAAGAAGGTCTCGGGCCTCTACGTCCTCATCCTCCAGGATCGCACGTTCTTCTTCGCGGACACGACCGTGAACATCGATCCCACGGCCGAGGACCTCGCCGAGATCGCGCTCCTCTCGGCCGACACGGCGAAGCTGTTCGGGATCCTGCCGCGCGTCGCCATGATCGCGTTCTCGAACTTCGGCTCGACGGTGCACCCGGAGACGAACAAGGTGCGCGAGGCGGTCAAGCTCGTCAAGCAGCGCCGCCCGGATCTCGAGTGCGACGGCGAGATGCAGGCGGACACGGCCGTCCTTCCGGAGTTCCTCAAGGAGCACTACCCCTGGACGGACCTCAAGGGCCCGGCAAACGTCCTCGTCTTCCCCGAGCTCCAGAGCGCGAACGCGGCCTACAAGCTGGTCTGGCGCCTCGCGAAGGCCGACGCCATCGGGCCGATCCTCATGGGGATGAGCAAGCCCGCGCACGTCCTCCAGCGGGGCGTCGAGGTCGCCGACATCGTGAACATGGCGGCCTTCGGCGTCGTGGACGCCCAGGCGCGCAAGAAGTAGCTCCCGGCCACGCGGCCCGCCCGTCCGTTACGATGCGGGCCGCGTGGACATCCTCACGACCGGCTGCGGGCTCCTCGCCGCGTACTCGGCGATCCCGGCCCTCGACGCATTCCTCCGCTGGCGGCGCCTGATGGCGCCGCGGGGGGGGGGGGCGCGCGGCCGGAGGGCCGCGCGCCCGGGAAGCTCCTCATCGTCGTTCCCTCGCGGGCCGAGGGCGCGAGAGTCGGCGATCTTCCGGGCGATGTTCGAAGAGAGATTTCTTTGAAGGAGAATACGGCAGCCGCTGCCAGCGGCGCCGCGCCTGTGATGCCTCGGGTGCACGTCGACGTTCTCGTCGTTCTGGACGGCCCCGACGCCGATGCCGAGGCCCGTCTCAAAGCGGACGGCGTGGATTACCTTTCTAAGAAATCTGCCGGTCCGGCGAAGGGAGACGCACTGGCGTTTCTCGCCGAGCAAATGGACGACCGGCTGGATGCCTACGATTTCATCCTCGTCTTCGACGCCGACATGCGTTTGCCCGAGGGCTTCTTCCGCGACCTCCGCGTGCCCGGGGGGACGGAGGCGTTCCAGCTGCCGGTCCGTCCTTCGGGCGTCCCGGCGCCGGGCGCGCCGCGCGTCGAGGCGCTGTCGCTGGCCGAGGCTCGCCTCGACGACCTCGCACGCGACGCGGCGGGCCTTCCCGTGCGCCTGCGCGGCAAGGCGATGGGCTTTTCGCCGCGGGCGTTCCGCCTCGGCCCGGCGGCCGCGACGCGCACGACCGCCGAGGACTCCGAGGCGACGCTCGCGCTCCTCGCCAAGGGAATCGTCGTGCGCGCGCTGGACGGGCCAATGGCCTTCGACGAGCCGTCGTCCGACGCGGGCGCGATGGGGCGCTCCCGGGCGCGCTGGTTCGGCGGGCACATGAAGCTGCTTTTCTCGGGTCTTGGAGATCTCGTTCGGAGCTTCGTGAGGCGGCCGGTCGGGACTCTCGTGCTGGCGGCGGATCTCTGGCTCCGTCCGAGGATCTTTCTGCTTGGGACCCTCGCGTTTCTTGCAGGCGCCTCGGATCTGGCGATGGTGGTTTTTTCTTCGAGTGGCGCGTGGTCTGCCTCGGCGCATGCAGCCGGCGGCGCCGCGGCGGCCGGGGGCGCGACTGGGGCGGCCATGCCCGTCGCGCTCCTGGTCTGCCTCCTGCTCCTTTCACTCGAAGGGAAGGCGGCCTTGCTCTTCGAGTGGCTTTCTCTCGCCGCGGTTCGCCATCGCATCGGATTCCCGGCGGAATGTCCCCCTGTTGCTCTCGCCGATCTCTCCGACTCTCTTCTCGTGTGGGCGGGCGCCGTCGTCCGCGGCGTGCTCGCACCGTCGCGGTGGCATCGCGCGAGGCCCGAGGCATGAAGGCCGTCCTCCTCGTCCCGCGCCTGCCGGGCACGGGCCACACGGGCGACCGCCTGCGCGCCGAGCTGCACCTCGCGGCGCTCGCGTCGGCGGGCTTCGAGACGGCCGTCGTCGGGGGAACGGAGACGGGGGATTTCCTTCGAATGAAGAACGCGGCGGCCGTTCATCCCGTGCGGCTCCGTCGGGCCCTGATTCCTGCGGGGCTCGCGTCGGCGGTGCTTTCCGGCGAGCCGCTGCAGTCCGCGCTCTTCGCAGGACCTTTCGGCGTCGCCCTGCGCGAAGCGGCCCGTGACGCGGACCTCCTCGTCTGCGTCCTCCTCCCGCGTCTTCTCGCGCACGTGGGCCCGCTGCCGGCGATTCCGCGCGTCGTGGACTACGTCGACGCGCTCGCCGCGGCCGCGCGCCAGGCGGCGAACGACGACCCGGCTCCCTGGCGCCGCGCCTACTGGGAAGCCGAGGCGCCGCGCCTCGCACGCGCCGAGGCGCGCGCAGCCGAGGGCGCCGCCGTGCTCTTCGCGACGACGCCGTTCGACGCGGCGCATCTCCCGCGCGGAACGCGCGCCGTGGCGAACGGCGTTTCGCTCGGGCCGCTCGCGCCCGGGCCGCGAGGCCCCGTCGTGGCATTCTCGGGCCGGCTCCGGTACCGTCCGAACGTCCTCGCCGTGAAACGCCTCCTCGACGTCTGGCCCCGCGTGAGACGGGAGGAACCGGCGGCGCGCCTCGTCCTCGGAGGCGCCGACGCCCCGGCATGGCTCCTCGCGCGTTCGGGAAAGGACGGCGTCGAGGTCGTGAGCCCCGTCGCGGACATGGCCGCGTTTCTCCGGACGGCGCGCGTGGCCGCGGCGCCCGTCGCCATGGGGACCGGCACGCCGAACAAGATCTTCGAGGCGTTCGAAGCGGGTGCCGCCGTGGTCGCGTCCCCCGAGGTCGCCGAGCGGGCCTCGGCGGGCGGCGAGGCGCCGCCGGTGAAGGTCGCGCGCACGGACGACGAGTTCGCCGAGGCTCTCGTCGCGCTTCTGACGGACGCCGACGCCGCCTCCCGGGAGGGAGCGCGCGGCCGGGCGTGGGTCGAAGCGCACGCGGACCGCCGCGCCTCGGTGGATGCGCTCGCCGCCGGGTATCGTGACGCGCGGGGGCACGCGTGAGGCCGCGCGCGCGCTTCGCGGGCCACCGCTCGCTTCTCGCTCTCGGCGACGCCCTCGCCGCGACGGCGGTCTTCGCGCTCGTCGTCGCGGTCCGCCGCATCGTGCCCTTGCCGGGCACGCTCGGGACGCTGCCCGCCGGCAACCTGCCGCTGGACGCGACCTGGCTCGGGACGGTGGCCGCCGCGACGCTCGCGGCCCTCTGGCTCGCCGGCACGTACGACGAACCGCTCGCGTCCTTGAAGGAGCGCGGCGGCCTCCTCGTGGGAACGCTCCTCGCCGCAGGGCTTCTCCTCGCGCTCACGTTCTTCGCGGGCCGAACGGTGCCGCGCACGGTACTCCTGCCCTGGATCCCTCTTCTGTCAGTCGCGCTCGGCCTCTGGCGGCGCCTTGCCGAGGTGCTTTCGCCCATGGGAACCGTCCCGGTCCTCGTCCTGGGCGCGGGGGAGGACGCCCGGCGGGCGGCCGAGGCTCTCTCGTCCGGCCGGATCGCCGGCCACACGCTCTACGAGTGGCGTGAGGACGCGGACCGGTCCGACCCGGGTCCGGCGCGCGACGTCCTCTTCGCCTCCGACCGCCCGGAGGACAGGCGAATCCTCGTGACGCTGCTGGAGCGCAGCCTCGAGCACGACTTCGACCTCTGGATCCTGCCGGGCGTCGCGGACATCGTGGCGTCGCGCGTCGTGACGCGCAGTCTGGGCGACCTCCCGCTCGTGCCCGTCGTGACGCGCGGCGCGAGCGCGTTCGCGTTCGCGTGGCGCCGGACGCTCGACGTCGTCCTCGGCTCGGCGCTGACGCTCCTCGCGCTCCCGGTCCTTCTCGCCGTCACGGCGGCCGTGGCGCTCGAGAGTCCCGGCTCGCCGTGGATCCGGCAGCGGCGCGTCGGCCGCGGCGGCGGGACGTTCCTTCTCTGGAAGGTCCGGACGATGCGGAAGGACGCGGAGGCCCGGACGGGCCCGACGCTGTCGGCGCCGGACGACGAGCGTGTGACGCGTATCGGGGGGCTCCTCCGGAGGTCGCGGCTCGACGAGCTCCCGCAGCTGCTGCACGTCGTCGGCGGCACGATGAGCCTCATCGGCCCGCGGCCGGAGCGCCCCGAGTTCGTCGAGACGTTCGCGGCCGAGGTTCCCGCCTACCGGCTCCGACACGTCCTGAAGCCGGGCCTCACCGGCCTCGCGCAGGTCATGGGTGCGTACGCGACGCAGCCGGACGTCAAGCTCCGGTACGACCTCGGCTACCTCTTCCACTGGACCCCGGCTCTCGACCTGTTCGTCCTCCTGAGGACCGTCGTGACGGTCCTCAGGGGCAGCGGCATCTAGGTCAGCGGATCGGGGGCAGCGCCGGTGCCCGGCCGCCGTGGGCGAGGCTCGCAGCGGCCGCGTCGATGTCCGCGACGACCCGGGCGCGGTCCACGCCGGGGGGCAATGCGTCGACGAGGCGTGGGAGGATCCACACGGCGCGCCGGAAGAGCGCATCGGATTCCGCTTCCCGGCCGAGCGCGCGCTCGACGCGGCCGAGGCTGAGGTCGCTTTCGGCTCGCTCCTCGAGCGCGATCGAGCGCGCATAAAGCTCCTGCGCCCGCCGGAGGTCCTTCCCGATCCACGAAACCGAGCCGAGCGCGAGGAGAGCCGTGGCCTCGCGCGGCCGGATCGCGACGGCCCGGCTGAGACGTAACCGTGCCGCGTCGAGGAGCTCCTCGCGGACGGGGCCGGCCTCGTCCGGGACTTCGGCCGCCTCGCGCAGGTACGACTCGCCTTCGGCCTGGGACGAGACCGCGACGCCGCGCGCGACGGCGATGGCGAGAAGGACGGCTCCCGCGGCCGCGAAGAGCCCGCGTATGCCGAGGGGAAGGGGCGCCACGGCCGCGCGGCCCGGAGCCGTCCGCCGCCACGCGAGACCGAGCAGGAACGCGATCGGCCCGGATGCGACCGGAAGCCGCAGCGGGAACCCTCCGAGCGAGAGAACGAGCGCCGCGGCGCTGCATGCGAGCAGGGCGTCGGTCGTCGGACTCGCTTCCGCTCCGGGGCCGTGGCGCATCCGCACGAGGCCGGCCACGAGGGCGAGGAGCGCGAGGAGGGCGGCCCCGGCGGCAGGGACGCCGCACTCGGCGGCAAGCGTCAGCGGCTCGCTGTGGGCGTTGTCGAAGTGCGCGGATTCGGACCGGTGGACGAGGCGGCGGCCGGACCTCTCCTCGGCCGCGATGCGCGCCGGGACGAAGGCATTCGAGAACGCGCCGGGCCCGACGCCGAGGAGGGGCCTCCCGCGGATCATCTCGGCGGCGGCGAGAACGCCGATGTCGCGCTGCGTCGTCGCGGCCGCGACATCGCCCCGCCGGAGCTGGGCGGCCTTCTCGAGCGCGCGCTTCGCGGCGCCCGAGAACGCGAGAAGCGCCGCGAGGGCGAGGAGCGCGGCGAGCGCGGGCGCGCGCCGGCGCGGCGAAAGGAGAACGTAAAGCAGGGCGCCCGCGGCGAACGCGAGCGTCGGAGCGACCGATTCCGTCGCGAGGATCCCGAGCAGGGTCGCCGCGAGCCCGGCGACCGCGATCGCGCGCAGGCGGGGCGGGCGCAGGTGGTCCGCCGCCGTCGCGAAGAGGAGCACGCCCGGCACGACGAGCGCCATCGCGAGGTCCCCGGGATTCCCGACGAAGCCGGCGGCGAAGAACCGCGGTTCCGGCGCCTGGAGAGGCATCCGGAAGATGCCGAGCCAGCGCTGCGCGGCGGCGAGCAGCCCCGAAAGCGCGCCCGCGAGGCACACGGCGGTGGCCGCGCGGGCCGCGACGCGCGCGCCGGCGTGCGACGCTCCCGCGGCGGCGAGCGCGAGCGGCGAGAGAAGGGCGCCGAGGACGAGCGGGTCCACGACGTGGGCATTGGCGGCCGCCGACGCGCACGCGAAAGCCAGAGCCGCGGCGAGCGCGAGAGGCGGGACGCGGGCCGTCCGACTGCTCGCCTCGCCCCGCAGGAAGCCCCATGCCCCGGGCGCCGCGAGTCCGAAGAGGACGAGGCCCGAGCCGAGCGCTTGCGCGAGAAGCTTGCTTTCGCGCAGTGCGCCGCTCGAGGCCGTCGAGAAGGAAATGAACGGGAGAACCAGCGCGAGCACGACGCCCGCGGAGACGAGCCGTGACTCGGCCCCGTCTTCCGTGGGCGGCGCCGCGGGCTCCCGGGAAGCGAGGCGCGCCATCGCGCCGCAGGATAACGAAACGGCGCGCGGCCCGTGGGATAAGCTGCCCAGGCGTCTCCGTGAAAGCGAGTCACCGTCTCCCGATCCCGGGCCTCGACGCGCTGCGCCGATCGCTCAGGCGCCGCCTGCTCGGCCGCGGCAAGCCGAGGTCGGCCGAGGTGTGGAACGACCAGTACCGGGCCGGCACGTGGGACGGGCTCGTCGCCGAGACCGAGCGGCACGCTTGCGTCGCGGAGCTCATTCGTCGGTACGCTCCGCCCGCGCCTCTGGTCCTGGACGTCGGGTGCGGGCACGGCGCGCTTGCCCGCCAGCTGAGAACCGGCGCGGGAGGACGCTACGTGGGGATCGACATTTCGGAGGAGGCGGTCCGGCGCGCGGAAGAGGGCGCCGTTCCGGAGGAGTCGTTCCGTGCGTTCGACGTCGAAGGGGGGCCGCCCGACTTCCTCGCGCCCGGATCGGTCGACGCGGCGGTCTTCGCCGAAGTCCTCTACTACCTCGACGACCCGCTTGCGACGCTCCGCCGCTTTCTGCCGCTCCTGTCGCCGCGCGGCATCTTCGTCTTCTCCCTCTGGAAGCCGGCCCGCCACCGGGTCCTTCGCCGGCGCCTCGCCAGGGAGTACGACGAAGCCTGCGCCCGGGAAGTCGGGCGCGGCGAGACGTGGCGGATCAGCTTCTGCGTTCCGCGGGGACGCTCTCTTCCGGTTCCCGCCTGAGCCGGGCGCGGTGCGCGCGCCACGCGGCGAGCACCTTCAGGAGCAGGCCGCCGTGGGCGACACGGGAGATCTGGCTCGGGGAGAGAGCACAGAGACGGGACGCTGCGCGGCGCCCGCGACGCGGACGAGAGATGGAGGACGGGGGAAGAAGACTTTCTTTGAAGGTGAAGAGGGAAATCCGATAGCGCCTCTCGAGTACGGAATGGCGAAGCACCGCCACCGGCTCGATTGCGCTGACGTCACGCCCGGCGAGACGCTTCCACCACCTTCTAAGAGAATTTGCAGACCCGTCCCCGGCGCGCACGCGCAGCATCGGAGGGACGAGGTGGCCGGCGACCATCTCCTGATCTTCAACCAGCAGAATCTTCTTTCCTCTCTCCACGATCGCGCCGACGAGATGAATCGTCCTGGGCGAAACGCGGGCGGCCGCCCGCGGAAACGCCTCCGGCGTCCCGCCCGCGGCCGCGCGGCAGGAGGAGCGGAGCGGGCACGCGCCGCAGCGCGGCGCGCGCGGCGTGCAGACGAGCGCTCCAATCTCCATGAGGGCCTGGTTGAAGTCGCCCGGATTCCGCGCCGGCACGAGAGGCCGGGCGACCGCCCGGACCCTCGCGAGCGTCGCGGACGTCTTCGGGTCGAGCTTGAGCGCCTTGAGACGGCAGAGGACGCGCACGACGTTGCCGTCCACCACGGGCTCGGGGATGCCGTATGCGATCGACGCGACCGCGGCGGCCGTGTACGCGCCCACGCCGGGGAGCGCACGCCAGCCTTCGAGCGTGCGCGGAAACGCGCCCGCCGCGGCGACGGCCCTCGCGGCGCGGTGGAGGTTCCGGGCGCGCGCGTAGTACCCGAGGCCGCTCCACTCGGCGAGGACGTCGCACTCCTTCGCGCGGGCGAGCGCCTCGACGGTCGGGAAGCGCGCGCGGAAGCGTTCCCAGCGGGGCACGACGACGTCGAGCGTCGTCTGCTGCGCCATGATCTCGGAGAGCCAGATCGCGTACGGGTCGCGCGTGGAGCGCCACGGCAGGCTGCGCCGCGCCCGGCGATACCAGCGCGCGAGCCGGCGCGTCAGGTCGGCCGGGTCGTCGATCACGGGCGGGAGTCTAGACTCGGTGCGTGGACGTCGACTGGGAAGGCCTGACGGTCGCATTCGCGGCGCGTTCGAAGCTCATGAACCACTTCCTCGACCGCGCGTCCGGGGACGTGCACGCGCACCTGAACGGCTCGCCGGAGCTGCGCGAGGCGCTCCTCCACGAGCGGTCGGGGCAGTACCTCCGGATTCCGAAGTCCACGCCGGAAGTCGACGCGGCGCGCTGCCGCGCGTTCGCGCCCGGAATGAAGAGCGACGCCGTGCGCGAGACGGCGCTTCAGGCGCTCGACGCGGGCGGCCCCGGCGCGTTTCGCGAGGCGCTGATCGCGTCGCCCGAGGACGAAGCGGCCTGGTTCGTGTTCCGCGACCGGCGCGTGCGCGAGGAGCTGCGCGCGTGGCTCGCGGCTCAGGGCGTGCGCGCGGAGCCGCCGCGCTGACCGTCAGGAGGACCGCGGCCCGAACCTGAGCCGGGCGAACCGGCTCGGGACGTGGAAGTCGGGTGGACGATCGCGCTGCGTCGGCGAGAGCGCGAGAAACCGGGTCGTCCGGCCGCGCGCGATCCGGTACGCATTGCCCCGCCGCTCCTCCCGGTCCCGGGGCGGCCGGCCACCGGGCAGGGAGCTCCACGGAACCCGGATCGTGCAGCGCCACCGCGACCACTCCCGGGGAGGCCGGCCGGCGGGCTCTCCCGAGGCGGCCACGCGGATGCCGGCGAGTCCTTCGCCCGGGGCGAGCTGCCAGGTCGCGCGGCTGTCGTCCGGATTCCTCACGCGGGCGCCGTAAAGCGCGCCCGACGGGTTCACGACGATCTCCTGGTAAAGCGAGGGGGTTTGCGGCCCTGCGACGAAGAGCTCCACGCATTCGTCGCGGAACACGTCTCCGCCGGCCGGCTGCCCCACGAGGAGCGGCGGCTCGGCCGCGGCCTCGAAGAGCGCGAGGAACGCGTCCGCCGTGAAGCCGAGCCGCACCGTCGTCGCGGCCGCGGGCCCGGGCCCGCCTCCGACGTCGAGCAGGGTGTGCGCCGGGGCGTTCGCGATCGCGTCCTCGGCCACGAGGCGCGGGACGTGGACGACGGGCGGTGGAGTCACCAGCGTCCCACCGCGGTCTTCAAGGCGGCGAGCAGCGTGCGCGAAGCCGTCTGCGCCCGGGCGAGGGCGCGCTCGGCGTCGGCGAAGAGCGGCGGCAGGAGCCGCAGGGCCTCGCGGCGCCGCGGCGCCGGGAGCGTGCCCGCCGTGACGCGCACGAGGGCGATCAGCTCCGCGCGGTCGTGGGCGCGGCCCGCTTCTTCCTGGAACCTCTCGAGGAGCGGCAGGAGCCGGAGCGACCCGGAGAGCCGGGCGAACTCGAGCCCGTAACGCAGGTCGCGCGCGTCGATCCGCGCCTCATGCAGGTTTCCCTCCTCGGGGACTCCCCGCGCGAGGAGGCGGCGCGCGCGGCGGACGAGGCGCCGCCGGATGTCCTTCTCGAGGCGGCGCTCGAGCCGCCCGCCGTCGAAGTCGGCGAGGGGCGACGCGAGCGCCGCGAGGGTGGCGTCGCGCGTGGCGAACTCCCGGCGCAAGACCCCGAGAAGGGCGTCGAGGCGGCCGGCAGGCGCGGCGGTCCGGGCGTCCCGCTCGAGACGCTCCGCGAGGCGCTCGGCCGATGCGCGCCGCCGCGCGTCGCGCCGGAACCGCGCCCGGAGGAGTTTCGCGGCCACGTCGTGCGTTCGCCGCACCCCGAGAGCCCTCCGGAGATCCCGCGCGGCCGTCTTGAGGCCGGCCCCCGAGCCCTTCGCGGGGACATCCTGCGTGAGGCGGGCCAGCGAGACGGTTCGCCGGAGGGCGACGCGGACGGCGTGCAGCCGCTCGCCGGTGGGGGCGCCGGCGCCTCCCGCGAGAAGCGTTTCGAGCGCGGCGCGGCGCTTCGAGAGGGCCGCCGTCAGGGCGTGAACGCGGCGGACGGTGCCTTCCACGTCATCCCTCGGCCGCGGCGACGCGGCCCGAAAAGAGCGCAAGCTGGTCCGTGTTCGCGTCGTACTCGAAGACCTGGATCGCGCGGCCCCAGTTCACCATCGTCTCGAAGAGCTCGGAAGCGCTGACGGTCGGGAGGCTCGCCGCGAGCGTGTCGCGCAGGGTTTCGCCCGGCACCGGGGTGTCCGGATCGCGGGCGAGCTCGCGCACGAGGAGGCAGAAAGTGCCCAGGGACAGGATCTGCGGCCTGAGGAGCGGAATCTTCGCGTCGAGCGGCGCCGCGACGACCCTCCTTCCCAGATCGGTGAGAAGAACGTCGTTCTTCGGGGTGTCGACGAGGTCGAGCAGCTCGGCGGCCTTCACGACCGTGAGCGTCCGGCCGAAGTCGTATTCCGTGAGCGCGTCCACGGCGAAGATGTTCATCGTTCCGCCGTTGTCCGCGAGGATCTCGAGAAGGCCGAGGATCTCGCCCATGCGGGCAGGCGGCAACGGGATGAGCGGCGTCTCGACCCGGCGGCCCGGGATCCGGGCGGCGGCCTCCTCCTCCTCGGGAAGGTGGACGCCCGTCACGACGTCGTGGATGCGCTCGACCATCCGGAGGAACTCGGGGTGCCGGTACTCGCGCGGGTGCGGGAGCGTGTTGACGATCTCGCGGCGCACGGTGCCGGGATTCGTGCCGAGGACGACGATGCGATCCCCGAGGAACACGGCCTCCTCGATGAGATGCGTGATGAGAAGGACCGACGACAGGCCCGTGAGGCGCTCCGTGAAAAGCCGGTAGACCTCGGTGCGCAGGAGCTCCGCCGTCAGCACGTCGAGCGCCGAGAACGGCTCGTCCATGCAGAGGAGCTCGGGGCGGCCCACGAGGGCGCGCGCGATCCCGACGCGCTGCTTCATCCCGCCCGAGAGCTCCTTCGGAAACGCGCGCGCGTGCCCGGCGAGGCCCACCGCCGAAAGCGCCGTCTTCACGCGCTCGTCCGCGTCCCGGGCGTCCGTGGCGCGTCCCGCGACGCCGACGCGTACGTTCTCCTCGACCGTGAGCCATGGAAAGAGCGCGAAGTTCTGGAAGACCACGGCGGCGCCCGGGTGGATGCCGACGAGCGGCTTCCCGTGCTGCTCGACCGCTCCGGCCGACGGCGGGATCAGGCCGATGAGGATGCGCAGGAGCGTCGACTTCCCGCAGCCGGACGGCCCGAGGACGGCGACGACCTCGTTCGGTCGGACCTCGAAGTCGATGGCCTTGAGGATCACGCGCGCGCGTCCCCCCTCGTCCTCGAAGATCTTGTCGACGCCCCGGGCCGAGGCGATCGGAGCTGCGGGGGCGGGGAGCGGGTTCGCGCTCATCGGTTGAGAGCGTACTTCGTCTCGGCCAGGCGCGAGAGGCGGCGCCAGACCGTTCGGTTGATGAGGACGAGCGCGAAGGACATCGTGAGCACTCCGGCCGCGAGGAGCGGGAAGTTCGCCTCCCGGGTGGCCTTCGTGATGAGGGACCCGAGGCCGAACGTCTCGAGCGTCCGGCCGCCCGAGACCAGCGTCTCCGCGACGATGGACGCGTTCCAGGCGCCTCCGGCCGCGGTCACGAGGCCCGTCACGAGGTACGGGAAGACGGCCGGAAGGAACAGCGTCCTCCACCGGGCGCCTCCGGCCACGCCGAAGACGTCGGCCGCCTCGACGAGGTCCGGCGGCACCGCGCTCGCGCCCGCGAGGACGTTGAAGAGGACGTACCACTGCGCGCCGAGGAACATGAGAACGGCCGCGATCACGGCGAACGGCACGTGGAGCGCGAGAAGCGCGCCCGTGACGATCGGGAACAGCATGGGCGCCGGGAACGAGGCGACGATCTGGACGATCGGCTGGAGGCGCCGCGACCAGGCCGGCGAACGGCCGACGAGGATCCCGACCGGGAGGGTCCAGGCGACGGCGAGGGCGAGCGCGCCGAGCGTCCTCAGGAACGTCGCGCCGAGAGCGGCCACGAGGAGGAGCCAGTCGTGCGGCGTCACGGCGGAGAGGAGGCGCACGAGCTTCCACGCGCCCAGGAGGGCCGCGGCGGCCGCGCCGACCCCGAGGACGAAGAGGAGCGCGGCGCGCAGGCGCGCCCCCGCATCGGCGATTCCGGGGACGCTTTCCGGCGGCCGGGCGAGCGGGGCAGCGGGCGCCTTCGGGCGCCGCCGGCGCCTGAGGCGCATGCGGCGGAGGACGGCGGAGCGCCGGAGGAGATCGAGCACCCAGGAGCGGGCCTCGGAAGCGCCCGACACCTCCGCCGCGCGGAAGCGCTGGGACCACGCGACGAGAGGGCGCCAGAGCAGCTGGTCCACCGCGACGATCATGACGACCATCGCGAGGACGGCCCAGGCCATCGCGGCCTTGTCGCCCTTCTCGATCGCGACGGCCATGTAAGAGCCCACACCGGGCAGCCGGAAGTCGCGGTCGCCCAGCGTGAACGCCTCGTTCACCGTGAGGAAGAACCATCCGCCCGCCATCGACATCATCGAGTTCCACACCAGGCCGATGACGGACGACGAGACCTCGACCGTCCGGAAGCGCTTCCAGAAGGAGAAGCGGTTCAGGCGCGCGACCTCGTTGAGCTCGTTCGGGATCGAGCGCAGCGACGCGATGTAGGAGAAGGTCATGTTCCAGACCTGCCCCGTGAAGATCATGACGATGCACGCGAGCTCGAGGCCCACGTTCGTCCGCGGGAAGAGGGCGACCATCCCGAGGACGAGCCCCGGCAGGAAGCCGAGAACGGGGATGCCCTGTCCGATGTCGAGCAGCGGGATGAGGACTCTCTCGGCGCGTTTCCCGTGGGCCGCGATGGTCCCGTAGACGAGGGTGAAGACGAGGGAGAGCAGGTACGCCGCGAAGCCGCGCGAGAGCGAGAGCAGCGTGTACCCGGGCAGGGCCGACGGCGAGAGGTCGATCTCGACCGTCGGCCGGATCGGGGCCTCCCAGCGCTGGGCGAGCGCGACGATGCCGGCGACGAGCGCTCCGACGGCAATGAGGATCAGGACGTCCACGGCCGCGCCCGGGGTTCGGGCGGCAGGCTTGCGGACCCTGAAGGTCAGGAGCGCGGTCTCCGCGTGAGCGTCAGGCTGCGGCCTCCGGTTTCACCCAGCGGGTCCGCCATCGGGAGCTCCGGCTCCGGGAATCCGATGTGCCAGCCCTGCGCCCGGTCCACGCCGAGCTCGGGCAGGATCTCCATGACGTCTTCGGACTCGACGCCCTCGGCGACGGTCTTGACGCCGAGGCCGCGGCAGATGCCCGCCATTCCGCGGACGAACACGCGGTTCGCCTTTTCCCGCGGGAGGTCCCGAACGTAGCTGATGTCGAGCTTGAGGGAGGAGACGGGCAGCTCGCGGAGATAGCGGAACGACGAGAAGCCCATCCCGAAATCGTCCAGCGCGAAGTGGAAGCCCTCGGACGTGAGCGCGTGGGTGAAGTCCCGCACGCGGTCGAAGTCGCGCAGCGCGGCCGTCTCCGTGATCTCGAACGTGACCCGCTCGGGCCGGATACCCTTGGCGCGCGCGAGGCGCGAGATGTCCGCGACGAGCGTGTCGTCGTCGAAGTCGAGGCCCGAGAGGTTGATGCCGATCTCGAGCTCGGGGCTGATCCGCTTGCGCGCGGTCGCGAGGGCGTCGAAGGCGGCCGCGATCACGGCTCGGTCGATCGCCGTGATGATCCCGAACCGCTCGGCGGCGCCGAGGAACTCTCCGGGCAGGGCGATCCGGCCGTCCGGCTCGCGCATCCTGACGAGCGTTTCGACGGCGACGATGCGGCCGGTGCCGACCTCGGCGACGGGCTGGAAGTAGGGGACGAAACGGGACTCGGCGAGCGCGGCGCGGATGCGGTTCGACTGCTCGCGCAGGCGGCCCGTGCGGTCGCGCTCGCGGTCCGAGGGGTCGTGGAGCCGCACGCGCGCGCCGCCACGGCGCTTGGCCTGGTGCATAGCGAGGTCGGCCGCGAGGAAGAGGTCGGCCGCGCCCCCGGCGTGGTCGGGGAACACGGCGACGCCCGCGCTCGCCGTGAGCGACAGCGCGTTGCCCTCCCAGTCGGGCGTGAGCTTACGGATGATGGAGACGACCGCTTCGGCGCGCACGGTCGCCTCCGACGCGCCCGTTCCCGGCATGAGCATTGCGACCTCGTCGCCTCCGACGCGCCCGCACATCTCGCCGGGCAGCAGCGACGGCCGGAGCGTGTTCGCCATCGCGCGCAGGTACTCGTCCCCCGCGAGGAGCCCGTGGGTGTCGTTCAGCGTCTTGAAGTTGTCGAGGCCCAGGATGATGAGCGCGAGCGGGCGGGCGAAGAGGTCGGCGCGCGCGATCTCGCGCTCGAGCTCGAAGTGGAACTGCTCGCGGTTCGCGAATCCCGTGAGGGCGTCGGCGGGCTCCGCGACGGTCTCGGCGGCATCGCCCCGGGTCCCGGCCGCCGCGCCCGTGACGTCCCGCGCCGACGCGATGAAGCCGCCCTCGCCCGCCTGCGGGGCGAAGCACGTGGAGATCCAGTACACGCGTTCGCCGACGTCGATGCCGGCCGGGAGGCGCACCTCGAAGTTCTTCACGCTGCCCGAGGCCGCGGCCTCGAGGAACCTCGTACGGCCTTCCGGGTCCCTCCAGAACGGACCCGCGGACTCGGGCGGGCCGTCGACGCTGCCGGGGCTCGGCACGCCCTCCGCCAGGGCCACGACGTTCGCGAGCAGGACCTGCCCGTCGCGGTCGATTAGGACGGTCGCGTCGGGGGAGTCGACGAGGAGAGTCGCCGGCCGTCGGATCACGCCGGAGGCCTTGCGCCCTTCGCGCAACTTGATCGGCTGCGTGTCGGTCTGCGACTTCGGTTTCTGCAACGGGGTCCTTCCCGAGGGCTGGCCTTGACTCCCGATTATCGCCCCAGAGCCTCCAGGGCGTCACCCGTGAGGCGGTACGTTCGCCATCCGTCCATCGAAACGGCCCCCAGAGCCTTGTAGAAGCCGATCGCGGGCTCGTTCCATGTCAGGACGCTCCACTCCATTCGCCCGCATCCCCGCTCGACGGCGATCCGCGCGAGGCGCTCGAGAAGGGCCTTGCCGGCGCCGAGCCCCCGGCGCTCGGGTTTCACGTAGAGGTCCTCGAGGTAGAGGCCGGGGCGCGTGAGCCACGTCGAGTAGTTGTGGAAGAAAAGCGCGAAGCCGATGAGCTCGCCTCCGGTCTCGGCGACGATCGCCTCGGCGTAGGGCCTGGGACCGAACAGGTGCTTCTCGAGAAGCGCCGGGTCCGCGTGGCAGTCCTCCGGCTGGCGCTCGTAGAGGGCGAGGTCCTGGATGAGTCCGACGATCGCGGGAACGTCCTCTCGGAGCGCCTCGCGCAGGATGAAAGCCGGTGCGTTCATGCGATCCCCCGTGTGCATTCCGCTCATGTTACGAGGGAGGTGCTAAAACCGCTGCGTGGCGGCGAGCGGTTCCTTCTACGGGCTCCTGACGCGGCGGGTGGGCGAGGCCCGCCTTGCGGCCGCGCTCCCGCACCTGCCGAGGGGCGGCGGCGGCAGAGTCCTGGACGTGGGCTGCGGCCTGACGGATCTCGCGGCGCGGATCCCCGACTACACCGGCGCAGACCGCAATCCCGACGTGCTCGCCGAACAGAGAGGGAGATTTCCGAAGAGAGATTTCTATGAATGGGACATCGTTCGGGGCGCGGCTCCGGCGGCGCTCTCGGCGAAAGCACCATTCGGGGGAATTCTTCTTCTGGCCGTCCTCGAACACGTTCAGGAACCCGCTTCGGTGCTCGGACGTCTCGCGCCGCTTCTCGCGCCCGGAGGCCGGTTGATCGCGACGACGCCTCATCCGAGCGGCCGCTGGCCGCTGGAGGCGGGCGCGGCGCTCGGCCTGCTCTCCTCCCACGCCCATGACGAGCACGAGACGCTCCTCGGCCGCGAGTCCCTGGAATCGGCGGGCCGCGCTTCGGGGCTGTCTCTCGTTCTCTACCGGAGGTTCCTCCTCGGCATGAACCAGCTCGCGGTCTACACACGGTGACGGCCGGCCCCCGCCTCGTCCGCCGCGGCGCGGACGCGATCCATGTCGTGAACGCCCGCACGCACAACCTCAGGGACGTCACGTGCACGATCCCCGTGGGGGCGCTCACCGTCGTGACGGGCCCTTCGGGTTCCGGCAAGTCTTCGCTCGCGTTCGACACGCTCTACGCCGAGGGCCAGCGTCGCTTCGTCGAGTCCATGTCCACGTACGCGCGCCAGTACCTCGAGCGGCTCGAACGTCCGGACGTGGACGAGATCACGCACGTCCTCCCGGCGATCGCGATCGAGCAGAGGGCGCCCGCGCGCTCGGCGCGCTCGACGATCGGGTCGGCCACCGAGATCCACGACGTCCTGCGCCTCCTCTTCTCGGCCGCGGGCACGCTGCGCTGCCCGGACGACGGCAGCCCCGTGCGCCGCGAGACGGCCGAGAGCGTCCGGGCGGCTCTTCTCGAAGAGTTCGGCGAGGGCGCGCGCCTCCTCGTCGTCGCGCCTCGCAGAGTGACGTCGTTCGCGGCGGAGAGCGCGGAGTGGAGGAGGCTTGGCTTCTACCGGTACGTCGGAGCTGCGGGCGACGTTCTGGAAATAGAAGAGAAGATTTCTTCGAGTGAAAGAGAGAGGGAGAGCAGCTCGCCGCCCCGCAGGGCCGTAGCGCGTTCGAGCGCGGCGCGTCGTCCCTCTTCACCCTTCAAAGAGATCCCCTCTTCCTCCCTCTTCCCTCTGCTCATCGGCCGCCACGTACTGCGGGCTGACGATCCGGAAATCCTCTCTTCACTTTCAACGGCCTTCGACGCCGCAGACGGATCGCTTCTCGTCTTGAAGTCCGGAGAGGGTCTTTCCTCCGCCCGCACGTTCCGCCGCGGCCTGTCGTGCAACGCGTGCGGCCGGGCGTTCGCGGACCCGGTGCCCGCGCTCTTCTCGTTCAACTCGCCGCGCGGGGCCTGCGAGACGTGCCAGGGGTTCGGGCGGATCGTCGGCATCGACGCGGCGCGCGTCATTCCCGACCCGCGCAAGACGCTGCGCGAGCGTCCGATCGCACCGTTCAACTCGCCCTCGTACGAGAGCGCGTACGACGACCTCAAGGCGGCGTCGCGCCGCCTCAAGCTGCGGTGGGACGTTCCCTGGAACGAGCTGACGCAGCGGGAGAGGGACGCCGTCTGGACGCGCTCCGGAGATTGGTACGGCGTCGAGGGCCTCTTCGAGTACCTCGAGAAGAAGCGCTACAAGGTTCAGGTTCGCGTCATGCTCGCGCGCTACCGCGGCTACTCGACGTGCCCCGAGTGCCGCGGCGCGCGGCTGAGGCCCGAGGCGCTCGCCGTGACGGTCGGCGGAAAGACGATCGCCGAGGTCTGCGACCTGACGCTCGACGGATTCGTGGCGTTTCTCGGGGCGCTCCCGCTGCGCGAAGCCGAGCGCGAGCGGGCAGCTTCCCTCGTCGAGGAGCTGGCGCGGCGCGCGGGGACGCTCGTCGAGATCGGCCTCGGCTACCTGACGCTCGCGCGCACGATGCGCACGCTGTCGGGCGGTGAGGCTCAGCGCGTCCAGCTCGGCTCCGCGATCGGCAACGCGCTGACCGGAACGCTCTACGTCCTCGACGAGCCGACGGTGGGCCTGCATCCGCGGGACACGCGGCGGCTCCTCGCGGTCCTCGAGAGGCTCGCGGCCGCGGGCAACGCGGTCGTGGCCGTCGAGCACGACACGGACGTCATCCGTGCGGCCGACCACGTCATCGACCTCGGCCCGGGGGCCGGCGCGCTCGGCGGGCGGCTCGTCTTCGAAGGAACGCCGGAGGAGCTGACCGAGGCGGACACCGCGACGGGAAGGTCGTTGAAGAAGGAGAAAGAGATACTTCTTGCTTCGGACGCGGCGGGATACGGGCCGACTGTGGCGACGGACGCCGTGGCTGCGGAGACGGTGGGAGCCTTCGGCACTTTCTTTGAAGGTGGAGTGAGTGCAGGCGCGCCCGAGAGGCCGGAGGGCCGCATTCGCCCCGCCGCCCATTCACCTTCTAAGGAAAACCATCGTGACGATTCGATTCGCGTGCCACTCGAATCGATACAGGTCGTGGGTGCGCGAGCAAATAATCTCCAGAACCTCTCGGTCTCGTTTCCCTTGCGGCGGCTGGTGGCGGTGTCCGGGGTGTCGGGGTCGGGGAAATCCTCCCTCGTCGTCGACGTTCTCGCCGCGGGCGCGCGGCAGCGCATGGGCAAGGGCCTCCTGCCGGGCATCGACGCGGTGGGGGAGCACGATGGCATCTTCGGGCTCGAGCACGTTTCGGACGTCATCCTCGTCGACCAGTCGCCGCCCGGGCGCTCCTCGCGCTCGAACCCGGCGACCGTGACGAAGGCTTGGGACGAGATCCGGACGCTCCTCGCCCGGACGCCCGCCGCGAAGGCGCGCGGCCTCGAGAAGGGCGCCTTCAGCTTCAACGCGGCGGGCGGGCGGTGCGAGAGGTGCGAGGGCGCCGGCGTCGTGACCGTGGACATGCAGTTCCTCGCGGACGTGACGATCGTCTGCGACGTCTGCGACGGGCGCCGCTTCAAACCGGAGGTCCTCGAGGTGCGCCTGAGGGGCCGGAACGTCGACGAACTCCTCGCGACGACCGTCGACGAGGCGCGCCTCCTCTTCGCGGACGCGCCCGCCATCGCGAGCCGCCTCCAGCCGCTCGCCGACGCGGGGCTCGGGTACCTCACGCTCGGCCAGTCGACGGCGACGCTCTCGGGCGGAGAGGCGCAGCGGCTGAAGATCGCGACGTTCCTCCGGGGGGCCGAGGCCCCGAAGGCGCCGGTCCTGTTCGTTTTCGACGAGCCGACGACCGGCCTGGCGCCGTCCGACGTCGACGTCCTCCTCGCCGTGTTCCGCCGGCTCCTCGCGGCCGGCCATTCGATCGTCGCGGTCGAGCACAACACGGCCTTTCTCGCGCGCGCCGACCACCTGATCGAGCTGGGCCCGGACGGCGGCCCGGACGGCGGCCGAGTCGTCTTCGAGGGCGAGCCGGCGGCGCTCGCGGCTCGCGGCGGGACGCCGACCGCCCGAGCGCTGAAAGGACGGGTACAATTTCCGCCACGGTGACGGAAGAGAAGTGGAGATACGTTCTCTCGGCCGAAGGCCGCGAGATCGAGCTTTCGGACGGAGAGGTGACGCTGGGGCGCAGCCGGACGTCCACCGTGCGGCTCGAGCACGAATCGGTTTCGCGCTCGCACGCGCTCCTGACGTTCGACCGCGGCGAGGCGGTCGTGAAGGATCTCGCGTCCTCGAACGGCACGTTCGTGGGCGGCAAGCGGATCGCGCGCGAGACGCGCCTCGTGAACGGCGACCGCCTCCAGCTCGGCGCCGCGGTGATCGAAGTCCGGCTTCTCGCGCCGGACGCCGCGTCCGAGCGCACGGCCCTCATGGCGCCCGACCAGCTGCCCGACGCGCTTCCTCCGCGCCCGCCCTCGGGCATCACGTACGAGCCGGTCCCCGGGCTCACGAACCCGGGACTGGGGCCCGCGACGCCGCTCGGGCCGGACCCGATCTCGGCATCGGACCTTTTCCGGGCCGTGGACCGTCCGCCCGTGGCCGAGCCTTCCCTCGTCGTGGACGTCTTCCCGCCGGCGGGGGGCGCGCCCGACGAGGTCTCCACGATCGCGCCGCCAGCGATCGCGCCGAGCGCGGTCGCGCCGCCCGCGGTTGCGCCGCCGCCTCGCGAGCTGGCCGACTACTCGATTCGCGTCCACGAGGCCGAGAAGGCGGCTCGCCTTCCGCTCGGCGACAGAGCCGCGACCTTCCGGGATCGCCGCGCGCCCTCCCGGAACGAGACGGCGCGGAGCGTGGCGAACCCGTTCGCCCGCCTTCTCGCGGCGCTCGTCGACGCCGTGATTCTCGCCGCGATCAACGTGCTGCTCTTCGCGCCGGTGTTCCTGATCGACTACTTCCGCTCCGAGCTCCAGACGCACGACGCCGCACCTGACTGGGCGTTTCGCGCGATCACGGGCCTCTCGATCCTCCTCGCGCTCCTCGCGAACGTCCTCTACGTGGTCGGCGGCTGGGCGTGGCGCGGCCGCACCCCCGGCAAGTCCCTTCTCGGCCTCGCCGTCGTCAAGCGCGGCGCGCCCTCGGGCCAGGGCATCGGCTGGCCGTCCGCGTTCGTTCGCGCGATCGTCTGCCTCCTCGCGGGCCTCCCGCTGGGGCTCGGGTGGGCTTGGGCCTTCTTCGAGAAGGAGAGGCGGGCTTTCCAGGATCTCGCGGCCGGAACCTGGGTGATCAGGGTCCGTTGAGCGCCGCGAGGAGCGCGGGAGACAGGAGCGCCTCCTCCACCTTCCTCGGGCCGCCTCGCTCGCGCCAGGCGCCGAGCGAGCGGCGCGCCCGGGTGAGGAGGATCGGGTCGGACTCGCCCTCCAGAACGTAGCGCGTCCCGAGCACGAGACACTGCAGGAGGTCGGCCTCCCGCGCGTCAGGCCGCGCGGCCCGGAGCCCCGCGAGAGCCGCCTCGGCGCCCTCGAAGTCGCCCGCCGAGAACAGGACGAGGACTCTTTCGATCGTCGCCCCACCGGCGTCCGCCCGGGTCGGACGGGGCGTAGGAGCGAGCAGCGGGGGCGCGCTCGTCGGGGCCGGCGTGGGAACGGGGGGGACGGGCGTGGGCGTCGCGGCGGCCTCGAGAGCGGCCGCGGCGCGCCGGTCGAGCGTGTCGACCCGGGCGAGGAGATCTCCGTATTCCGGGAACCGCCGGATCTCCCCGGCGTCGCGTGAGCGGGCGAGATCCTCGCGGGCGCCCGCGTCGTCCCCGATCTCCATCCTTGCCGCTCCCCGCCAGTAGTACGGGTCGTACAGGTCGACGTAGTAGCGGTTGGTCCCGAAGTGCACCTTGACGTCTCGATGGCCGGTGCCGAGCGCCTCGTCCATTCGCTTCAGGACCTCGGGCCAGTCCTTCCGCGCCGCGGCCGCGACACCCGCCTGGTAGGCTTTGACCGCCGCGTCGGGGGGTAGAATCGACTGCGGCGCGGCGGGGACCGCCAGCGCCAGGAAAAGCCCGGCAAGCGCCGGGATCCGGCCGGAAACGCGTGGGGTGGGGACCGCGACGGGACACTCCCTCGGAAGCATTCAGAAGGGATTCTAGAGAACGATGGGTTTCCCCACCCGATTCACGTCCGGCCTCGCGATCGCCATGCTGCTGGCCGCCGTTTTCGGCGTCCGGCAGGCCGGGGCCCAGACGACGCCGTACCCGTGCCCGGCCGCCGCTCCCGTCCTCACAGGCCCCGCCCTGGCGCAGGCGGGCGAGACGTACGCCGTCTCGTGGACGCACGTCCTCGGGAACTTCGTGTCCTCGAACGCCGCGTACTCCTACACGATCCTCCGCGCAGCGGACAAGGACTTCACGAAGGTCACCGACTCGATCACGACCCAGCGCTCCGCGCTGACGCTGCCGGCGCCGCCGGCCGGCGCGGCGACTCTTTATCACCAGGTCGTCGTCTCGACGCCCTGCACGACGCTCGGGGCTTCGTTCTCGAACGTCCTCGCCGTCCCCGTCAAGACGACGTGCGACGTCCCGCCCTCGGTCGGCGCCCTCACGGCCTCGCCGGAGAACCCGCCCGCGTTTTCGACGTGGGTCGTCTCGTGGAGCACGCTCGGCACCGGCCCGGGCCCCGGCGTCGGCGTGGCCAACCTGAGGTTCCGCCTCCGCCGGACGAGCGCACTCGAGCCCGAAGGCAGGGAGTGGGTCGTGGACGGCGGCTCGGCTTCCTTTGCGGGGCCGCCCGGCGAATATGTGTTCGAGGTCCGCGCCGAGGCCGCCTGCGGCAGCGTGGGCCCGTGGTCGCCCCCGAAGAGGGTCACGGTCGGAACGGTGGCCAAGCCCACGCTCGTCCTCGTCTCCGAGCCCGAGCCGCTCGCGCGGATCGTGCCGGCCGCGGGCGTCAGGCCGGGCACGTCGTTCACGGTCCGCAACGGAGGAACCGAGCCCGTCACGGCGACGACGAAGTGCGCCGACGCGGGCTTCGCGATCACCCCTGCGACGTTCACGCTCCCGGCGGGAGCCGCCCAGGAGATCTCGGTCACGTCGCTGTACGTGACCGCGCTTGCCCAGCCCGTGAAGACCGCGGTCACGGTTTCCTCCGGCGCCTCGACGCTCAGCGTCCCGATCACGATCGTCTTGGCCGCCGCGGCCGCGGCCGCTCCGGTCCGGTGGAGTCAGCCGACCGCGGACGTCGACGTGAACGGCACGGCGGTGACACGGAGCGTCGTGAACGGCGGCGCGACGACCGCGGCCTTCGTCGCGTCGGTCAAGGCGCCGTGGATCACGGTCCAGTCCGTCGACGGGCAGGCGTGGGACCGCCCGCTCGCGCCGTTCGAGACACGCTCCCTGCGCCTCGTCTTCGACCGCGCGAAGCGCCGCGGCGAGACCGGGACCGAGGTGGGCGCGGTCGCGCTCACGACGGTCGGCTTCACCGCGCCCGAGACGCTCGTCGTGACCGACGACGGTCCGAGGATCCCGCCGGCCGGGACGGGTGCGGGCGCGATCCCGGTCGCCTCCGCGAAGACGCGTGTCCTCTACGCCTCGTTCCCGAACGCACTCGACGCCCGCGGCGTGGGCCGCTTCGCGGCGGACCTCTGGATCACGAACACGGACGCCGTGAATCCGATCACGCTGTCGCTCCTCTTCAGCCCGGTCGGGGCGCCCGCCGACGGCTCGGCACTCAAGCGCTTCGACGTCCAGCTCGCGGCCGGCGAGACGCGGCGCTACCGCAACGTCGTCGCGACGCTCATGGGCTCCGAGGGCGCGTACACGGTCGAAATCCGCTCCTCGGCGCCCACCGTGAGCGCCACGGCCCTCGTCGCGAACACGGCGCTCCCGGCCGTCGCGGCCGCGCGCCGGGCGCAGACCGGCCTCGCCTCCGGCTCGTACGGGTTCGAGATGCGGCCAACCTCGCCGGGCGAGGGGGCGAAGCAGAACGACCCGATCCAGGTCACCTCCGGGCTCGCGCACGACGCGAATCGCCGGTCGAATCTGCTCCTCCTCGAAACATCGGGTTACGACACGACGGTTCTCGTCGAGCTGTTCAACAACCAGGGGAAACCGGTCACGAAGAACGGCCAGCCGGTCCAGCTCCAGAAGACCGTGCCGGCGAGCGGGACGCTCCAGATCAACGACGCCGACGAGCTCTTCGACGCGGCGCCGCTCGCGGGCACGTACGCGTACGCGCGGATCACGTGGAAATCGAGCGCGACGGACGGAACGGGCGCGCAGAAGGGCTCCGTGGTCGGGATGGCGACGGTCATCGACAACCGCACGCAGGACTCGTCGCTCCACGTGGGCGTGTCGACGAACGCGCTGGATCCCGCCTACGTGCCCACGTCGAGCCTCGAGACCTCGCGCACCGCGCTCGTCTCTCTGCCGTTCGGCGGCGCTCCGGCCCCGCTTCTTTTTCCGACGGTCCACTCGGCCGGCGCCGCGCTCGCGACGGGGGCGAAGCCGTTCTGGCGCACCCGCGTGACGCTCACGAACACATCGGAGGCGCAGCGATCCGTCACGCTCGAGTACCTCGACGCGGTCGACCCCTCGGTCACGCGGCAGTTCGGCGTGGGCCTCTCGCCGGGAGGCATCTTCTCTTTCGAGGACGTCCTCGAGGAGAGGTTGGGCATTCTGCCGGGACAGAACGCATACGGAGCCGTCAAGATCTCGGCCGCGAAGAACAACGACGAAACGTGGGCCGGCGTGGACGTGCAGACCGAGACCTACACCGTAGACCCGGTGCAGGGAGCGGGCGACTACAAGACCGGCATGGAAGGCTACGCGTATTTCCACGGCTACTCGTCGTTCCAGTCGAACCTCGGGACGATGTCGTTCGACGGCGCCGAGAACAGCACGGGTTACCGGACGAACATCATCCTGCACGAGGTCGGAAACGCGTACTGTGACGTCATCATCTCGGCGTACCTGCCGGGGTCGTTCGTGCCCGTCGCGTCCAAGACCCATCGCCTCGCCCCCTTCGGATACTTCTCCGACGAGCTCTTCACGAACGTCCTCGGCCTGAACCTCACGGAGGTCACGGACGTGCGCGTCGTCGTGCGGCAGATCGCGGGGGACGGCGTCTTCCTCGCCTTCGCCTCGAAGATCGACCGCGCGAGCGGCGATCCCGCGAACGTCTTCCTGCGCCCCGCCGCCGCCGGCACGGGCCGCTGACGGGTCCTTGGCCGGCGCCGTCGAACGGATCGCCCACTACCGGATCCTGAAGCGGATCGGCCGCGGCGGCATGGGAATCGTGTACCAGGCCGTCGACGAGCGCGACGGCCGCCTCGTCGCCCTGAAGGTCATCCGCGAGGCCGAGGCCCCCGGCGACGAGTCCGCGGTCCACCAGCACGAGGCGCGCGTACGGTTCGACCGCGAGGCCGCGATCCTCAAGAGCCTCCTCCACGTCAACGTCGTGACCTTCTACGAGATCGGCGAGGAGGACGGCACGCCCTGGCTCGCGATGGAGTACCTCGACGGCGTGCCGCTGACGTCCTACGCGGGCAAGCCGTGGACGGAGACGCTCCCGCTCCTCGTCCAGGCCGCGCACGGGATGGAGTACCTCGCCTCGCGCGGGATCGTCCACCGCGACCTCTCTCCCGACAACATCCTCGTGATCGAGCGCGGCGGCGACCTCATCGTCAAGCTCCTCGACTTCGGAATCGCGAAGCTGTTCGAGCACGCGACCGGCCTCGAGTCGCTCACGGCGACGGGTTTCTTCCTCGGGAAGGTCGCCTACGGCTCGCCCGAGCAGCTCGGCTCGCTCGGCCATGGCGCGACGCTCGACTGGCGGAGCGACGTCTACAGCCTCGGCGTCATCTTCTACCAGGTCCTCGCGGGCCAGCGCCCGTTCGACGGCAAGGCGCCGGTCGAGTACATCGCGGCTCATCTGAACGCGACGGCGCCTCCCGTCGCCGCGCCGCACGACGCGCCCGCCCTTCCCGTGCCGCTCGTCCGGCTCATCGGGCAGATGCTGGAGAAGCGGCGCGAGGACCGGCCCGGCGGCTGGCGCGAGATCGTGGACCGGCTCGTCGGAGTTCTCCGCTCCTCCGGGAGCACGGCGCGGCTCCCGGAGTCCGTCGACCACCCGCTGCCGCCGCCGACGGCCACCGACCGTACGGCCCTCGTGGGCCAGACGCCGGCGCCGCCGCCGCCGCGCCGGGGACGCGGGGTCGAGGCGCGCATGCTCGCGAGCGTCGCCGCCGCGGCCGTCGTCCTCGTCGCCGCGGCCACGTGGTACGCGCGCCGGCCGCACGAGCCGGCCGATCCGCCCGCGCCCCGGCCGAGGCCAGCCCCTTCGGCGCGCGCAACGCCGGGAGGGACGCCCGCGCCGGCCGCTCTCGCGGGCCGCTTGAAGATCCTCGCGCTGCCGTACGCGCGCGTTCTCGCCGTCGTGGACGCCGCCGGAAAGGCGGTCGCGCTCCCGAAGGACGCGACGACGCCTCTCCTCCTGCGCGACCTCGCGCCCGGCACGTACCGGGTGGCGCTCGCCGGCCCGGACGGGTCGCGCCGGGTGGAGCGGCGCGTCGACGTCGCTGCGGGAGCGGCCGAGCTCCTCTCGGAGCCGTTCGAGACGCCTTCCTCGCTCGCCCAGCTTCTCGGGACCGGAGGTTCGAAGCCATGACGAAGCCGTTCTTCCGGGGGATTCCGGCCCTCGCGGTCCTTCTCGCCGCGTGGGCGCCGCCGGCGGCCGCCCAGCTCGATTCGGCCCTCCTCTCGAAGCTGCGCTTCAACCTCACGAACCCCGGCGGAAAGTCGCTCGCGATGGGCGGCGCCTTCTCCGCGATCGCCGACGACGCGACGGCGGCGCTCGCGAATCCGGCGGGCCTCGGCCTGATCTCGTCGATCGAGATCGCAGTCTCCGGCAAGCGCGTGAACGAGACGCTCGCCCTGTCGACGGCCCGTTCGGTGGCGACGGGCAGTCTCGTGACGCCCTACCCGCCGGTCACGACGTCGTCCGTGGGCCTCGACGCGAGCTCGACGGGTGTCGAGTTCGCCGGCGTCGTCGTCCCGATCTCGCGCCGCCTCGTGGCCGCGCTCACGTACGCCGAAAACCTCCGTTTCGAGGGCGACGCGGGACCCGGCGGCTATCAGTACCTCGAGCTGCGCGACAACAGGTCCGGGGGGACCACGCGCCGGGACTTTCTCTTCGGGTACCGCGAGTACGGGTCGGCAAAGCTCTCGAACCGGCTCCTCGCGGCCTCCCTGGCGTATCGCGTCACGGAGAGCCTGCGGCTCGGCGGCGGCGTCACGCTGAACCGTTCCACGTTCGACCTCGAGGGCGACGCCGGCGGGCCGCACCGGATCGTCAGCCAGACGTACCTCTCGCCGACCGCGCAGGAGACCCGGACGGTCACCCTGGGGGTGGAGGGCCTGTCCGGCACGCAGGTCGGCTTCGTCGCGGGCGTCCACGCGGACCTCCTGTCCGACGGGCGGCTCACGTTCGGCGCGGACTACCGATGGACCCCCGCCGCCGACGCGGCGCTCGTGATCGCCGGCGACGTGCCGCCCGCGCTCGCGTCCCAGACGTCGCGCGCGTTCAAGTTCCGGGTGCCGAGCGACGCGTCCGTCGGGCTGGCGGCGCACCCGATGCCGGGGCTGACGATCGCCGCGGAGGTCCAGTGGGTGCGCTACGGCGACATCTTCGACCGGGCGCTGCCCGTCGTTTCGTACGCCGGCCTCGCGGGGCCGTTCCCGGGCGTGCCCGTTACCGGCGTCCTCGCGGACCTCTCGCCCGCCCCGAACGTCTTCGTCCCGCGGCTCGGCTTCGAGTACGTCGCCGGTGGAAAGGACGTCCGGATGGCGCTTCGCGCCGGCTGGCACCGCGAGCCCGCGCACGGCGTCACGGCGAACCTCGCCGCGCGCGACGGCTCCGGCCAGCCCTACCCGATCACGGACCCGCCCTACTCCGAGAGCGTGGCCGCGGTTTTCGACGGCGGAAAGGCGGACGACCGGTTCACGGGAGGGCTCGGCCTCACGGTGTCCCGCGCGCTCTCCGTGGACTTCGGGTTCGACGTGGGGCGCGACTCGCAGCAGTTCGCCGTGAGCCTCTTCTACCGCTTCTAGGCGCCCGCGGTCCCCGGGGCGCCAGGCTCGTCGCGCGTCTCCATCGCGCTCGCGTCGCGCGCGCCGTCGCGCGTCGCGTCGTCGAGCGCGGCCTCCGCGCGCCGGATGAGGTCCTCGATCGTCGTCTTCTCGAGCGGCCGCCGGGTCGCGATGCCCGCGGACGCCGTGACGCCGGCCGCCTTGGCCGCGAAAGCCCGGATGCGGTCGACGGCGGCGCGCGTGCTCGATTCCTCGGCTTCCACGAGGAGCGCGGCGAAGGAATCGGGGCCCCATCGGGCCGGTACGTCGATGCCGCGGATCGCGCGGGCGATGCCCTGGCCGTAAGCCGCGACGATCTCGTCGACGGCCGCGGAATCCTTCTCCTTGCGGATCGCGGCGAAACCGTCCAGCTCGAGGAGGACGAGCGCGAGGGGTCGCCGCGTGCGCTCGGCGCGGAAGAGCTCGTCGCGCGAGCGGGCGAGGAACGTTCCGCGGTTGGGGAGGTTCGTGAGGGCGTCGGTCGTGGCGCGCGTGAAGAGCCGGCGCTCCTCGTCCGCCGCAGTGGGGAGAAGGAGGGCCGTGAAGGCCAGGAACGCCGTGCCGAGCAGGACACCCGAGGCGGAGGACGGTTCCGGAAGCCTGCGTGACGCGATCTCGGCGACGCCTCCGGCGAGGAGGATGCCCGTCGCCGCGAAGGCGAGGAACGTGTCCCGGCGCCGGTTCTCCTTCCGTGCGAGCACCCAGGCGACGCCGGCGCCCACGATGAGGAGCGAGGCCACCGCGAGGCTGTCGAGCCAGCCCGCGGACGCGGGCAGGGCGAGGGCGAGCGCCGTCCCGAGGACGGCCGGCGCCAGGATCGCGAGCCGCAGCCCCCGAGCGCCGAGGCCGAGGATCCGGAGCAGGAAAAGGAACCCGATCGCGGGCAGGAGGAACGCGAGGGCGCGCACGAGCCGTCCGAGGATCTCCCGCGAGATGGGGACGGGCACGGGCGTCAGGAGCGGCGTCGCGAGCCAGAACGCGACCGCGAACGCGAGGACGGCGTAGAGGCCGAGCTCCACGCGCGCGCGGTTCCAGCGGAGCAGGAGCACGGCGAGGACGCCCAGCGACGCCGCGAGCAGCGCGCAGAACAGCACGAGGACCTGTGGCAGCGTGAAGAGCACGGTTCGAGGCTAATTCTACGCGCGGGGCCGTCGCCTTGTCAGGCGCGCGCCTCGAAGTCCCGGATCGTGCTGCCGAGGCCTTCCTCGAGGGCGACCTTCGGCTCCCAGCCGAGCGTCGCCTTCGCGAGGGAAATGTCGGGCCGCCGCTGCCTCGGGTCGTCCACGGGAAGGGGGCGGAAGACGATCGGTGCGGGCGTTCCCGTGAGCCGCTTGATCGTCTCGGCGAACTGGAGAACCGTCATCTCCGCCGGGTTGCCGATGTTCATCGGGTCGCGGTAGCCGGACGTGAGGAGCCGGTGGATCCCCTCGATGAGGTCGGAGACGTAACAGAACGAACGGGTCTGCGAACCGTCCCCGAAGACCGTGAGCGGCTCCCGACGGAGCGCCTGGCCGATGAGCGACGGCACGATGCGCCCGTCGTTCGGCCGCATCCGGGGGCCGTACGTGTTGAAGATCCGGACGATCCGCGTGTCGACGTCGTGGAAGTTCCGGTACGCGATCGTCATCGCCTCGGCGAACCGCTTCGCCTCGTCGTAGCAGCCGCGCGGGCCGACGGGGTTCACGTTTCCCCAGTACGTCTCGGGCTGCGGGTGGACGAGCGGGTCGCCGTAGACCTCGGACGTCGAGGCGAGGAGGAAGCGGGCGCCCTTGGCGCGGGCGAGGCCGAGCGCCTTGTGCGTCCCGAGAGCGCCGACCTTGAGGGTCTGGATCGGGATCTGGAGGTAGTCGATGGGCGAGGCGGGGGACGCGAAGTGGAGGATCGCGTCCACCGGCCCGTCGAGGTAGATGTACTCCGTGACGTCGTGGAAGACGAAGCGGAACTTCCGGTTTCCCGCGAGGTGAGCGATGTTCCGCACGTCGCCCGTCACGAGGTTGTCGAGGCCGACGACGTCGTGACCCTCGGCGAGGAGGCGGTCCGTGAGGTGGCTGCCGAGGAACCCCGCGGCTCCCGTGACGACGACGCGCATCAGGCGCGCCCGAGCCCGACGTAGTTCCAGCCCGCCTTCTTCATCTCCTTCGGCTCGTAGAGGTTCCGGAGGTCGACGAAGTTCTTCGCCTTCATCGTCTTCTCGATCCGGGGGAGGTCGAGCTTGCGAAACTGGTTCCAGTCCGTGGCGAGGACGAGGACGTCGGCGCCCGCGATGCAGGCGTACTGGTCCTCGGCGAGCTTCAGTCCCGGCATCTCCCTGCGGGCGTTCTCCATCGCCGCGGGGTCGTAGGCGACGACGTCGGCGCCGCGGGCAAGGAGGTCGGACGCGAGCTTCAGGCTCGCGCTCTCGCGGATGTCGTCCGTCTCGGGCTTGAACGCGATGCCGAGGAGCGCGACGCGTTTGCCGTCGACGCTCCCGCACAGCCCCTCGACCTTGTCGATCATGCGGGCCTTCACGCGGTCGTTCGCGGAGAGCGTCGCCTCCATGAGCTCGAACGTGTAGCCCACCTTGCGGGCGAGGTCCACGACGGCGGAGGAGTCCTTCGGGAAGCACGAGCCGCCGTAGCCGGGGCCCGGGTTCAGGAACTGCGGCGCGATGCGCTTGTCGAGGCCCATTCCGCGCGCGACGTCCTTGACGTCGGCGCCCATCTTCTCGCACATCATCGCGATTTCGTTGATGAACGTGATCTTCAGCGCGAGGAAGCCGTTCGAGGCGTACTTGATGAGCTCGGCCGACTCGACGTCCGTCACGACGAACGGCACGCCCGCGATCGCGAGCGGCGAGTAGACGTCCTTCACGATCGCGATCGCTTCTTCGTCGCGCGAGCCGATCACGACGCGGTCCGGGTGCATGAAGTCCTCGATCGCCGAGCCCTCGCGCAGGAACTCGGGGTTCGAGACGACCGAGAACTTGTATTTCCCGTTCTTCTTGAGGATCTCTTCGATCTGCGCGCCGGTTCCCGTGGGGACCGTGGACTTCGTGACGACGACCTTGTAGCCGTTCATGTGCTCGGCGATCGTCTCGGCGACCTGGAAGATGAACGAAAGGTCCGGAGAGCCGTCGTCCTTGGGCGGCGTCCCGACGGCGATGAAGATCACGAGAGAGCGTTCGATCGCCTCGGCGACGTTCGTCGAGAACCGGAGGCGGCCCGCCTTCTCGTTCTTGTGGATGAGCTCCTCGAGGCCCGGCTCGTAGATGGGGGAGACGCCCTTGTTCAGGAGCGCGATCTTGCTCTCGTCCTTGTCGATGCAGCTCACGTCCATGCCGAAATCGGACAGGCAGGCGCCCGTGACGAGGCCCACGTAGCCCGTGCCGACCATGCAGATGTTCATCGGAAAGAAGCCTCCAGCGGGGGAATCCCGGGGAGGGAGATTGTACCCGCCGGAGGCCTTCGAGACCTGGTTTCAGGGTCTGAGAAGAACCTTCAGGACTCCCGGGCGCCCAGCCTCGCGGAGCGCGCGAACCGCCTGGCCGAGCGGGAATTCCGACGAAAGGAGGAAGAGGACGTCCGCTCTTTTCATTCGAAGGAATTCGAGCGCCGGTTCGAAGCGCCCGCAGCGTGAACCCACGACGGTGACCTCGTTCACGACGAGCGGCGCGGCGTCGAAACGGGCGGGCGCGTGATGCGTCGACTTCCAGACGATCGTTCCGCGCGGTTTCACGAGAGCCAGGGCGCGCGGCATCCCCGCGGGCGAGCCCGTGGCCTCGACGACGAGGTCGAACGACGCGGCCTTCGCTCGCGTCGTGCGACCGAGAAGAGCGACGTCGGCGCCCGCAGTCCCCAGCACGGCCGCAGCGAGGCGCCCGAGCTTGCCGGGCCCGAGGACAGCCGCGCGCGTTCCGGACGGCACCGCGACCTGGTCGAGGATCTCGCAGGCGGCCGCGAGCGGCTCGACGAAGACGGCCTCTTCGTCGGCGACGCCCGGCGGAACCTCGAAGAGATTCGCCTCGGGAAGGGTCAGCCACTCGGCGTGCGCGCCCGCGTGGCCGCGGATGCCGAGGACCGTGCGCGTCGGGCAGTGGCGCCCAAGTCCCTGCGCGCACCATGAGCACAGTCCGCACGCGAGGTTGATCTCGCCGACGACGCGCTTGCCGAGCCACGGCGACGCCGCCGGCCCTTCGACGATGCCGACGAACTCGTGGCCGGGGATTCCCGAGAAGCCGTGGTATCCGCGCTTCAGCTCGAGATCGGTGTTGCAGATCCCGGAAAGAAGGATCCGGACGAGCGCGAAGCCCTTCCGCGGCGAGGGCCGCCGCACGTCGCGGACAGCGGCCCTGCCATTGTCGAAGACGAGAGCGCGCATGGTGCCTCTCAGGAGCCGGGCTTGCGGGCGCCGCCCAGCGGGCGGCGGAACATGTCGAAGAGTTCGCGTCGCGAGACGGGCTTCGGAGGCTCGACGGGCGGCTGCGGAGCAGGCGCCTCCGCCGGCTGGTAGGCGCGGGCCGCCTCGGCGGGAAAGAGGCGGGCGCGCACCGTGTCCCAGACGATTTCGCCGAGGCCGAGCTGCGGGGAGAAGCCGAGCGTCTGCCAGGCTTTCTCCATGTCGGCGATGCGGGGCGGGCGCGCCGCATCGCCCTGCACGGTCAGCCGGCACTCGAGAGCCGCGCGCACCGCGAGTGCGCGAACGACCTCGGACGGCTTCACGGCGAGGCCGAAGCCGAGGTTCACGATCTCGCCGATCGGGCGCTTTCGCAGCGCGAAGAGGGTGCCGCGCACGACGTCCTGCGGGTGCACGAAGTCACGCGGCGCGTCGTCCGGCAGGAAGACCTCCTCGCCGGCGAGGAGAGCCTCGAGGGCGTCGATGGGGAAGCGCGAGGGCCCGGCGCCCGGTCCGGCCGCGGCGAAGACGCGCAGGATCACGAAGGGAAGCCCCGACGCGAGAAACGCTTCCTCCTCGGCGGCCTTCGCGAGGAGATCGCGGTCCTCGCCCGGTTCGATCGGCTCGTCCTCGCGCGCGCGGAGGCCCGTCGCGTCCCGGGGGCCGTAGAGCGCGGCGTCCGAGAGATGGACGACGACGCCGACGCCGGCTTGCCGGGAGGCCTCGACGAGCGGGCCGAGGCCCGCGGAGTCGAGCGGGAGGCGCATCGCGTTGACGACGGCGGCGGGGCGGTGCTCGGCGAAAACCCCCTCGAGGAGGTCCGCGTCCGTTCCGTCCCCTCGGACGACCGTCAGGCGCGGGTGGCGCCTCACGGAGGCGGCCCGTTCTTCCTTCAGCGCGCGGCCCTCGCCCGCGTCGTCGAACGTGTCGAGCAGGAAGACGTCCTCGCCCGCACCGAGAAGCTGGCGGGCGATGGCGGCGCCGAGAAATCCCGCGCCTCCGGCGACGAGGACGCGGCTCACGGCGCCGGGGTCGGGACGGGCGCCTTCTGCGCGTCCTCGTAGCGCTTCTGGATCCCCGACTTCTGCCGGTCGCGGACCAGCCAGCGCAGCGTCTTGCTCTCGTTGATCCCGACGAGGATGTCGTTGATCGCGTCCGCGACGGACGGGTCCGCGATGAGGCGGCCTGCGGTCCCGTCCGAGGAGTCGAGCTTCGCGGCGACGTTCGCGAGGTGCGAGGAGAGCTTCCTCAGGTCGTCCGTGAACTCCTTCGCGAACGCCTCGTCCTTGACGAGCTTCGGGAGGAGCCCGCTTCCGCCGGAGAGGTCCTTCGAGAAGGACGCGAGAGAGTCCGCGGTCGTCTTGAGGGAGTCGACCATCGCGAAGAACTTCTTCTTCCCTTCCGGGTCGGAGAGGAGCGCGGGGACGAGGCCCTCGCCCGTGGCGGTGCCCTTCTCGACCGTCGCGAGGATGCGGTTGAGCGAGGCCGTCGCGCCCTTGAGTTCCGCGAGGACGTCGTCCGCCGCCTTCTCGTCGTGCAGAAGCCGCCCGACGAGGCCCCGGCCCTGACGGACGTCGACGACGAGGCCGTTCAGGTTGTCGAGCGTCTGGCGGAGCGACTTCGAGAGCTCCGCGCCGTTCTTGGTCTCCGACGTGATCTCGCCGAGGAAACCCTCGCCCTTTTCCGTGCGGCCGAGGATGTTCTTGAGCGACTTCGAGATCGCGACGACGTTGTCCACGAGATCGCCCGATCCCGCGAGGATCTTGTCGAGCTCGGCGCCGCGGAACGCGATGATCTCGTGGTCGGGATCGAGGTCGGGCTTGTCGGGCGAGCCGGGCGTCACCTCGAGGTACTTGTCGCCGAGGAGGCCGATCGTCTTGATCTCCGCGCGGCTGTCCGTCTTGACGAGGTGCTGGTACCGGCGCTCGATGTCGAAATGGACGGTCAGGTCCTGGCCGGGGGCACGCGGGACGTCGATGTCGCGCACCGCGCCCACGACGACGCCGGCGAGGCGAACCTGGTTGCCCGGCAGCAGCCCCTGGGAGTTGGGGAAGCGCGCGAAATACGACGTGCGCCTCACGAAGAACCCCTTTGTCCCGCCGATGAACAGCAGCGCCCCCGCGAGGAGGATGAACGACGCGAAGAGGATGACCCCGACGCGCGTCTTCGTCCGGATGTCGGCTCTCACCATCGGGAAGGCTGCTCCGCGCCCATCATGCCAAAGACTGCCCGGCCGAGAGGAATTCCCTGAGTTCGGGCACGTCCGAGGCCTTCGCCTCCTCCGGCGTGCCCGTGAAGGCGAACCGGGCGTTCTTGAGGAAGGTGATGCGGTCCGCGACGAAGAGCGCCGACACGATGTCGTGCGTCACGACGACCGACGTCGTCCCGAGGCGCGTGTTCAGGTCCTTGATGAGCCGGTTGATCGTCATGGACGTGACGGGGTCGAGGCCGGTCGTGGGCTCGTCGTAGAGGAGCACCTCGGGCTTGAGAGCGACCGTGCGCGCGAGCGAGACGCGCTTCTTCATCCCGCCCGAGAGCGAGGAGGGAAGCAGGCGCTCGACGTCCCTTCCGAGGTTCACGAAGCCGAGGACCTCCGCGACGCGTTCGGAAATGCGGTCTTCGGGCCAGCTCGTGTGCTCGCGCAGGGCGAAGGCGATGTTCTCGAAGACCGTCATCGAGTCGAAGAGCGCGCCGCTCTGGAAGAGCATGCCGACCTTCTTGCGGACGGGGACGAGGGATTCCTCGGGCAGGTGCGCGATCTCCTCGCCGTCCACCCACACCTCTCCCGCGTCGGGCTGCTCGAGGCCGTTCATGTGCCGGAGGGACACGGACTTGCCGGTGCCCGAGCCCCCGAGGATCACGAGCACCTCGCCGCGCCTGACCTCGAGGTCCACCTCGTCGAGGACCTTCTTCTGGCCGTAGGCCTTGGACACGCCCTTGAACTCGATGATCGGCGCCCCCGCGGGCATCCCCGTCCGGAGGATGCGCATGACGCCGGTCTCGGAGAGCGGTCTCACTTGAGGCCCAGGGGGAGCAGGAGGAAGAGCTTCGTCAGGAAGAAGTCCGACATGAGGACGACGATCGCCGCGATGACGACGGCGACCGTCGTCGCGCGCCCGACGCCGTCGGCGCCGCCCGTCGCGTTCAGGCCGTTGTAGCAGCCGATGATGCCGATCTCGAATCCGAAGAACGGCGTCTTGAAGAGGCCGTGGAGGATGTCGTTCACGTGCACGGACTGCGAGACCGTGGAGAGGTAGAACGAGGCGCCGATCTTCAGGTCGACGACGGCGATGAAGAGGCCGCCGACCATCCCGATGAAGTCCGCGAGGAGGGTCAGGATGGGCAGCATGAGCGTCACGGCGAGGACGCGGGGGAGGACGAGCTTTCGCGCCGGGGAGGCGCCGAGGGCGCGCAGGGCGTCCACCTGCTCGGTGACGGCCATCGTCCCGAGCTCCGCCGTGATGCCGGCGCCCACGCGCGCCGCGACCATGAGCGCCGTGAGCGAGGGGCCGAGCTCGCGCGTGATCGAGAGGACGACGACGCGGCCCACGAAGAGCTTGCCGCCGAACTGCGAGAGCGCGGAGGCCGTCTGGAGCGCGAGGACCATGCCCGTGAAGAGAGCCGTGAGGTTCGTGATCGAGATGGACTGAACGCCGAGGGCGTCCATCTGGCGGAGGATCTCGGACGTCTCCCACTTCTCCCGTGACGCGCGCACGAGGTCCCGGACCAGCCAGGCGACGCCGCCGAGATGGAAGGAGACGTTCCCGAACCAGCGCCTGAGACGCGCCATCTTCCAGAGCGGCTCCTTGAGGACGGCGATGTACTGGGTCGTCGAGTCGTACTGGGGCTGGGCCACGGGAGGATTCTACGGGGCGGGCCCCGGCTCGTTACACTCGCGGCGTGCCGGCCGGCCTTCGTGACGCCCTCGTGACGACCTGGGGATGGGCGAACATCGCCGTCTCGACGGCGCTCTTCGGCACGCTCGCCATCCTGACCTCGTGGGTGCCGCCCCGCGGCCGGCTCTACCTCTTCTGGGCGCGCCACTGGGCGAAGAGCCTCCTCTGGCTCAACCGCATTCCCGCCCGGATCGAGATCGCCGAGGAAGCCGCCGCCCTCCCGCAGGCGATCTACATGTCGAACCACGAGTCCGGGATCGACATCCTGCTCCTCCTCCTCGCGATCCGGCAGGACGTGCGGTTCCTCGCCAAGCGCGAGCTCTTCTTCGTGCCGTTCATGGGCTGGTCCATGTGGCTCGCGGGCTTCGTGCCCGTGGACCGCCGCCGGACGGACAAGGCCCGGGACGTCCTTTCGAGCCTGGACCGCCGCCTCGCCTCGGGCATCTCGATCCTCGTCTTCCCGGAGGGCACCCGCTCGCGCGACGGGAAGGTGGGCGCCTTCAAGAAGTCCGGGTTTCTCACCGCCCTGAAAGCGGAGCTCCCGATCGTCCCGGTCGGCGTGTCCGGCGCCCGCGCCGTTCTCGGCGCGCAGGGCATGGTCATCCGGCGCGGCCCGGTCGCCGCGCGCGTCGGCCGCCCGATCCCGACCGCCGGGCTGGGCGTCCACGACCGCGCCGCGCTCATGGACCGCGTGCGCCGCGAGATCCTGTCCCTGCGGGGCTGAGCCGGCGGGCCGGCGCCCCGTTTGTGAGATCCTCGTTCACCGAGAGGAAACCTTTATCGTGTCAACGGCAACGCTCAACGAACAGACCGTCCTCGACGCGCTCCGGAAGGTCAAGTACCCCGGCTTTTCGCGAGACATCGTCTCCTTCGGCTTCGTCAAGGACCTGACCATCGGGGGCGGCAACGTCTCCTTCCGGCTCGCCCTCACGACCGACGCGCCGGCCGCGGCCGAGGTCTTGAAGCGCGAGTGCGAGACCGTCCTGAAATCCATCCCCGGCGTCAACGCCGTGACGATCGCCGTCACGGCCGCCGCGCCCCAGCCGCCGGTCATCGCGGGCGCCGTGGGCCGCAAGGACATCCTCAAGGACACCCGCTTCGTGATCGCCGTCGCGTCCGGAAAGGGCGGCGTCGGGAAATCCACGGTCTCGGCGAACCTCGCGATCGCGCTCAAGAAGCTCGGCTACGAGGTCGGCCTGATGGACTCGGACATCTACGGACCCTCGCAGCAGATGATGATGGGCATCAACACGAAGCCGTTCGTGAACGAGGAGGAGAAGATCCTCCCGATCGAGCGCTTCGGCGTGCGCGTCATGTCGATCGGCTTCCTCATGGACGTCGACACGCCGGTCATCTGGCGCGGGCCGATGATCTTCAAGGCGGTCGAACAGTTTCTCGGCGACGTGGCGTGGGGCAAGCAGGATTTCCTGCTCGTCGACCTTCCGCCCGGCACCGGCGACGCGCAGCTCACGCTCACGCAGAAGGTCGCACTCTCGGGCGCGGTCATCGTGTCGACGCCCCAGGACGTCGCGCTCATCGACGCGCGCAAGGGCCTCGCCATGTTCCAGAAGGTGAACGTCCCGGTCCTCGGGATCGTCGAGAACATGAGCTACTACGAGTGCCCGAAGTGCGGCAACCGGGACGAGATCTTCAAGCACGGCGGCGGGAAGAGAACGGCCGAGCTCCTCGGGGTCCCGTTCCTCGGCGAAGTCCCGATCGACCCGCGCGTTGCGATTCAGGGGGATTCCGGTACGCCGATCATGGCGTCGGATCCCGACTCGACGGTCGCGAAGGCGTTCCTGCGCCTCGCCGAGCAGGTGGCGAAGGCCGTCGGCGCCTGAGCGGTCTCCGGCGTTAAGATCGGGTCTCAACACGTAACGGAGGACATTCGATGGACGGCAACAATCTCCTGGAATCCCTGTTCCGCTGGGCCCACGTCGTCGCGGGCATCCTGTGGATCGGCCATCTCTGGTTCTTCAACTTCGTGAACTCGAACTTCGTCCCGACGATGGACGGCGACACGAAGAAGAAGGTCGTGCCCGAACTCATGCCCCGCGCCCTCTGGGCGTTCCGGTGGGGCGCCGCCTGGACGTGGATCACGGGCCTCGTACTCCTCGGACTCGTCTACTACAACACGGGGCTCCTCTTCAAAGACCCGACCGTGAAGACCTGGGGCACCGGCGGCGTCGCCGTTCTCGTCGCCCTCCTCTTCTTCGCGGTGTACGACCCGCTCGTGAAGGCGATCGCGAAGACCGAGATCCACTTCTGGCTCGGCCTCGCCGTCGCGACGGCGGCCGTGTTCTTCTTCTCGCGCTTCGGCGGCTTCGGTTTCCGCGGCACGGCGATCCACCTCGGGGCGATGTTCGGGACGATCATGGCCGCGAACGTCTGGATGAAGATCTGGCCCGCGCAGCGAAAGATCATCACGGCCACGAAGGCGGGCGAGAAGCCGGACCCGGCGCTCGCGGCGATGGCGGGCCTCAGGAGCAAACACAACACCTATATGTCCGTGCCGCTCGTCTTCCTGATGCTCGCGCAGCACGCGACGTGGGCCGCGAGCTACGAGTGGGCGCTGCCCGTCGTCGTCCTCGTGGGCTGGGGCTTCACGTACTGGATGTACAAGAAGGCCGCGACCGTCAAGGGATTCTGAGCGCAGGATAGGATCGCCTCCGGGCCGTCGTGAACGGCTCGGAGGCGTCCATGATCCCGTCAGGCCGGTTTCTGCGCGTTGGTTTCGCCGTCGTCGGCTTCACGTGCGCCCTCGGACTGGTTTCCCGGGCCGCCACGAACAAGCCCCCCCTCCACGCGAAGAAATGGCTCGCGATCACGGGAAAGCCGCTCGCGGCGACGGCGGGCGCGATGATCTTCCAGAAGGGCGGGAACGCCGTCGACGCCGCGGCCGCGATGATCGCCGCGACCTCGACGATGTGGGACACGCTGTCGTGGGGCGGCGAGACCCAGGCGCTCATCTACAACCCGAAGACCGGAAAGGTCATCGGGATCAACGCGCTCGGCGTCGCGCCGACCGGGGCGACGCCCGAGTTCTTCCGGTCGAAGGGGATGGCGTTTCCGCCGGAGTACGGCCCGCTCGCCGCCGTCACGCCCGGGACTCCGGGCGGGATCATGGTGATGCTCGCCGAGTACGGGACGCTCTCGCTCGCCGACGTCCTCGCGCCCGCGATCGACATGGCGGACGGCTATCCCGTCGAGCAGCAGCACGTCTCGACCGCGCTCCGGCAGCGGGACTGGCTGCTGAAGTGGCCCGAGTCGAAGCGGGTGCTCCTGCCGCGCCCCGGAGACCAGCCGCCACAGGCCGGCGAGATCTTCCGGCAGCCGGATCTCGCGGCGACGCTGCGCAAGCTCGTCGAGGCCGAGAGGCAGGCGCGCGCGGCGGGAAAGAGCCGGAAGGACGCGATCCTCGCGGCGAACGACCGCTTCTACAGGGGCGACGTCGCCCGGGAGTTCGTACGCGGCTCGCAGGAGGTCGGCGGCCTTCACACCCTCGAGGACCTCGCGAACTGGAAGGTCCGCATCGAGGAGCCGGTGAAGACGACGTACAAGGGGATCGACGTCTACAAGCTGGACTTCTGGACGCAGGGCCCCGCGATGCTGCAGGCCCTCAACATTCTCGAGGGCGCGGACCTGAAGGGCATGGGCTACAACAGCGCGCGGTACGTCCACGCGCTCTATCAGGCGATGAACCTCGCGTTCGCGGACCGCGACTTCTGGTACGGGGACGACCCGCGCGTCCCGAGGAAGGGACTCCTCTCCAAGGAATACGCCGCTGCGCGCGCGAAGACGATCGACTGGGCGAAGAACGACCCCGAAGTGAAACCGGGAGACCCTTATCCGTTCCAGGGAGGCGAAAAGAATCCGTTCAAAGATTTCCTAGAAGGTTGGAAGAGCGGGGCGCCCCAACGGCCGCGCGGCCCGCAGGTCACCAATCAGGACGCGCCGTCGGCCGCGCTCCGCCCGCACGCTCTTACCTTCGAAGAGAATCCCCTCTCTTCCTCTCCCTCTTCAGCAGACCCTTTCTCTTCCGATTCCTTCTTCGCCGGCACGACGTCCGTCGAGGCGGCGGACGCGGAGGGCTGGGTCGTCTCCGTCACACCCTCGGGCGGCTGGCTGCCCGCCGTGATCGCGGGGAAGACGGGCATCGGGTTGTCGCAGCGGATGCAGAGCTTCGTGACCGACCCCGCGCTCGGGCCGCTCAACGTCCTCGCGCCCGGCAAGCGCCCGCGCGTCACGCTCACGCCGACGCTCGCGCTCAAGGACGGCAAGCCGTACCTCTGCTTCTCGGTCCAGGGCGGGGACTCGCAGGACCAGAACCTCCTGCAGTTCTTCCTGAACGTCGTCGAGTTCGGCATGACGGTGCAGGAGGCGGCGGAGGCCGCGAACGTCAACAGCTACCAGATGCGGAGTTCGTTCGGCGCCCACGAGTCGCGGCCCGGCGCGATGATGATCCCCGCGTCCCTTCCGGCCTGGGTGCGCGCCGAGCTCGTGAAGATGGGCTACAAGCTCGAACCGGCCGCGAAGACGTCCGGCCCCCTCAACGCGATCTTCCTCGACCGCGCGCACGGCACGATGTGGGGCGGCTCGAGCGACCACGGTGAGGACTACGGGATCGGGTGGTGAGGCCGCGGCGGAATTCCTGCCGAGACCTGATCTCAACGGCGTAAGATCCCCATTCCCTCGACGGGGAGGGAGGTCTTCCATGATGGTCCGGACGGTCCGACGGAAGTCTGCAGGCTTCACGCTCATCGAGCTCCTCGTCGTCATCGCGATCATCGCCGTCCTCATCGCCCTGCTCGTGCCCGCCGTGCAGAAGGTCCGCGAAGCCGCGGCGCGGGCGCAGATGATCGAGGAGCTGGGCACGGACTTCTGCCAGGCCCTTCACGGATACTTCCGCGAGTTCGGCGTGTACCCGGCGACGCTCGACGATCCCGCGCTGCTCGCGTTCCTGCCCGCGGTCCAATCGCCCGAGAAGATCGCCGCCGACCTCGGCTTCAAGCTGACGTACCAGGTGACCCGCGGCACGCCCGGCGACGAGTCCACGTGGGACTTCGAGCTGTGCGCCGCGAAGGGGACGCTCGAGCTCTGCACGACCAAGACGTGCCAGGTGACGGGGCTGCCCGGCACGCGCGTGACGCCGCCGCTTCCCCTCCCGACGGCCGTGCTCGCGCAGGCCGCCGAGACCGTCACGCCGATTCTCCTCGCGCACCCGGAACTGATCGCCCGGGTCCGGCCGTACCTGAAGCAGGCGGACATCGCCGGGTTCATCTTCGACGAGCTGGACGGGAACCACGACGGCACGCTCACGCTCGGCGAGATGCTCGAGAACCCGTACGTCGCGCCCTTCGCCTCTCTCTTGAAGACTCCGGGGACCTTCGGCCCGCAGATCGACGCGCGGATCGCGCTCACGCACGCGGATCTGTCGGGCGACCCCGCATTCCTCTTCTCGTACGACTCTCTCGAGGCGCTCACGGGCTTCTACAGCGACAAGCGGGCGATCGCGCACTCCCTCGACGCGAAGCTCGAGGCCGCGCGGGACGCGGAGGCGCGCGGAGACGCGGCGGCGAAGGCGGGGGCGCTCCGGGCCTTCGCGAACGAGGTGAGGGCGCAGACCGGGAAGGCCCTCGCACCGGGCCACGCGCTCGTCCTGCAGACGCTCGCCCGGACGCTCTGAGGAGCCGGACTCGTCACCCGCGGTCGCGTAGAGGACGAGGACGGCACGGCGCGCCGGGAGGAAACATGGACTTCGATCTCGATTCGGCGGCGGCCGTCCTCGAGCGGACTCCCGGCACGCTCCGGGCCCTTCTCGGCGGCCTGTCCGACGGATGGGTGCGCGGCACGGAGGGCCCGGACACCTTCAACGCCTTCGACGTCGTGGGGCACCTCATCGACGGGGAGGAGACGGACTGGATTCCGCGCGCCCGGATCATCCTGGCCCGTGGCGAGGACCCCCGCTTCGTGCCGTACGACCGCTTCCGCCACCGTGCGCGCAACGCCGGCCGGCCGCTCGCGTCGCTTCTCGACGAATTCGGTTCGCTGCGGCGGGCGAACATGGCGCTGCTCGCGTCCTGGCGTCTGACGGCGGCCGACCTCGATCTCCCCGGCACGCATCCGGACTTCGGCCGGGTCGCCCTGCGCGAGCTGCTCGCGGCTTGGGTCGTGCACGACCTCGGGCACGTCGCGCAGGTGGCGCGCGTGATGGCGAAGCAGTACGGCGGCCAGGTGGGGCCGTGGGGCGCTTTCCTGCCGGTGCTCACCGACCGCCCGGTGCCGCGGTCCGGGGGGAGCGCCCCGGTCTCCTGAGTGCGGACGGCCGGTCACGCACCTCGTCGAGAGCGCCGGCGGGGGAACGTCGGGAACCTCGTCACCGTCCCTGATTCGGGGTGGGAGTGGGAGCCGGCGTCGGATTCGGCGGTGCGGTCGTCAGGAGGCCGGCCTTCGGGATCAGTCCGGGATTCAGGACTTTCGCCCGTCGGATTCCGGCGTCGACGTTCGTGATGCTGATGACGTTCGAGGCGATGTTGATGACGTCGGTGAAGCCGAGGTCGGAGCCGGAGGGGTTGACGTCGCTGTCCTTCTGGTCGTCGCCGCCGGCGTTCTTCGGGCTGAAGGTGTCGCTGGCGTGGGGGAGGACGACGCGGACGCGGTACGAGCCGGGCTGGGGCGCGACGACGATGTAGTTGCCCGAGCCGTTCGTGACGGCCGAGGCGATCATCTGCGACTTGGCGGGGTTCCAGAGCTGGACGGTGACGCCCGCGAGGCCGGGCTCGCCGGCGTCCTGGACGCCGTCGCCGTCGAGGTCGTCCCAGACGAAGTTGCCGATGTTGACCGGCGTGGGCGTGCGCGTGGGCGTGGGCTGCGCCACCACGGCGGCCTTGTCGAGGACGCCGGGCCTTGGAGCCGGCTGCGCGAACGCGGCCTGCGGCGCGAGGCAGAGACAGAGGAGGCCGGTGGTCGCTCTCATGCGTTGATTCGTGGTCTCAATGCATTCTAGCGAAAGGGGGGAGGCCGCCGGCCTCCCCCTCGACGCTCCCCGACGGCGCCCGCCTCTACCAGATGCTCGGCCGGTCGGCCTCCGCACGGCGCATGGGCGTCCCCTCCGCGCACCCGAACGCGTCGTAGAACTCCGGCAGGTTCGACGGCGGCCCGAGGGCGCGCCACTTGCCGGGGCTGTGCGGGTTCGTGTTGAGCTGCACGCGCATCGCCTCGTCGCGGTACTGGCTGCGCCAGATCGTCGCGTACGACAGGAAGAAGCGCTGCTCGGGCGTGAAGCCGTCGATCTTGGCGTTCTTCGCCTCCGGCTTGCCGGCGTAGGCCTTCTGCATGGCCGCGTAGGCGATCTTGATCCCGCCGAGGTCGCCGATGTTCTCGCCGAGCGTCAGCTTGCCGTTGATGGACTGGTCCGGCAGCGGCCTGTAGGCGTCGAACTGCTTCACGATGAGCGCCGTCCGCGCGTCGTAGGCCTTGCGGTCGTCGGCGGTCCACCAGTTCTTGAGGTTGCCGTCCGCGTCGTACTGGCTGCCCGAGTCGTCGAAGCCGTGCGACATCTCGTGCCCGATGACGACGCCGATACCGCCGTAGTTCACGGCGTCGTCCGCGTCCTCGTAGAAGAACGGCGGCTGCAGGATTCCGGCGGGGAAGACGATTTCGTTCAGGGACGCGCTGTAGTACGCGTTCACCGTGGGAGGCGTCATGCCCCACTCCGTCCGGTCGATCGGCTTGCCGAGCTTCGCGAGGTTCCGCTTCGTCTCGAAGACCCGAGCGCGGCGGACGTTCTCGGCGAATGGGACGTCGCGGGAGATCGTCAGGGCCGAGTAGTCCTTCCAGACGTCCGGATAGCCGATCTTCACGTTGAAGGCGGCCAATTTCCTCTGGGCGGCGGCCTTCGTCTCGGCGCCCATCCACGGCAGCGCCTCGATGCGCTCCTTGAGCGCCGCGCGCATGTTCTCGACGAGCACCCGCATGCGCTCCTTCGCCTTCGGGCTGAAGGCGCGCGCGACGTACATCGGCCCGACGGCCTCGCCGAGGGCCATGTCCGTCGCCGCCTGCACGCGTCTCCACGTCGGCTCCTGCTCCGGGGTGCCGTTCAGCTTCTTCCCGCTGAATGCGAAGTCCTCGTCCTGGAACGCCTTCGAGAGGAACGGCGCAGCCGCGCGTGTGGCGTGCCAGCGGAGGTACGTGCGCCAGTCGGCCGGCGGGACGGAGCGCGCGTAGGCCGCGAAGCCGACGAAGAACCCGGGCTGGCGGACGTTGACCTCGGTGGAGGCGGAGGCGCCCATCTCGGCGAGGAACTTCGCGAAGTCGAAGCCCGGAGCCTCGGCGTTCAGGGCGGCGAGCGTCTTCTTGTTGTAAGTCTTCTGCGGGTCGCGGTTCTCGACGCGCGTGATCGAAACTTTCGCCAGCTTTGTTTCAATGTCCATCACGACATCGGCTTCGGCCTTCGCCGCCTCCGGCGCGTCGCCCACGAGCTCGAGCACCTTCGCGACGTGCGCGCGGTAGGCCTCGCGCAGGTCCTTCGACTTGGCGTCGTCCTTGAGGTAGTAGTCCCGGTCGGGCATTCCGAGGCCGCCCTGGTTGAAGATCCCGATGGTACGCGTGGAGTTCCGCGCGTCCGGCGCGACGCGGAAGCCGAAACCCGCGTTCGCTCCCGCCAGGTGCAGCTCGGCGAGGACGGCGGGCAGGTCGTCGGGCGACTTCAGCTTCGCGATCGTCGCGAAGGACGGCGCGAGCGGGGCGGCGCCGGCCTTCTCGCGCGCCGCGGCGTCCATGCCGGTCGCGTAGAAGTCGGAGACCTTCTGCTGCGGCGTGCCCTTCGGCCAGTCGGCCTTCCCGGACGTCTCCTCGAGGATCGACTTCACGACGTCGCGGTTGCGGTCCGCGAGCGCGTCGAAGCCGCCGTAGCGGCTGCGGTCGGCCGGGATCGGGTGCGCGGCGAGCCACGCGCCGTTCGCGAACTGGTAGAAGTCCTCGCAGGGCTTCGCAGACGCGTCGAAGTCGGCGGGGTCGATCGCCTTCGGCTTCGCGGAAGGAGCCTGGGCGAAGAGGGAGTGTCCGGCGAATGAAAAGGCGAGAACAAGGACCGTGCGAAAACGCATTGCGTCTCCTTTGGGCCCGAGTCTAGAGGGAGAGCGGGGTCACCGCCCTCACGCCACTTGCATCAGGCGACGGCGGCCTGCCGGGAATCCCGGGCTCTCCGCAGGAGCGCCACGATGCCGCCGAGCATCATCACGTAGAAGCCGGCCCAGACGAGGGAGATGAGGGGCTTCGTCGTGACGTCGATCGAGAGCGTCTCGGCCGTCGCCGGCTTGAGGTCCCCGCCCGCGGCGACGCCCATGAGCTCCAGCTCGCAGGTCCCCTCGTTCGGGGAGACGCGCTTGATGCGCATCCGGCCCCTGCCGGGGAGCGGCGTCTCAGGCGCCTCGGTGGCCGGGCCGCCGGCCGTGGCGCCGAAGTACATGACGTACTTCGCCGTTTTCTCCTCGGCGACCTCGGCGGTCGTCACGAGGAAGTTGGCCGTCACCGTGACGTGCGGACGCGTGGCGTCGTTGATCGCCGAGCGGTCCGCCGAGAAGTCCAGGAACTTGATCTTGACGCCGTCGGCGCTCTTGCTCTCGCCCTTCTTGAGCGCGATCGTCGAGCCCTCGATGCGCGCGGGCTGGCCCGGGTCGTAGGACTGCGGCGAGACGTAGAGGTCCATGAGCGGGGTCGAGCGCACGTCGGGGTTCGCCATCATCTGCTGCGTGCGCTGGTTCATGTACATCTTCGGGTAGGCCCTCCAGACCTTGCCGGAAGGCGACGCGACGTCGACTTCCATGGCCTGCTTGGCGCGGCGGTCGTCGAGGCTGGCCATGTTCAGCTCTTCGAACGGCTTCACGTCGCCCTTCTCGTTCACGAACACGACCTTCGTGAACGTCATCGTGTGGCGGCCCACCTGCGTCGGCTGTCCCTTCGGGAGGTTGATCTGGGTCTTCGTCTCGTAGACGCCGGAGACGAGGATCCCGACGAGCATGATCGAAACGCCCACGTGTGCGAGATAGCCGCCCACGGTGGAAACCGCCTTGCGCCGCACGAAGAGCGCGACCGTCTCGGCGTTCGCGGCCATCCCGAAGACCGCGAAGGCGATGATCGCGAGGTCGCGCGCCGAGTGGACGCCGGCCGCGAAGGCCACTCCGCCGCCCATGAGGCCGATGGCGGCGGCGACGAACGCCTTCTTCGCCACGACGGCGAGAGTCTCCCCGCGCCAGGACAGGTACGGGACGAGCGCGACGAGGAGTGCCATGAGCGCCGCGATCGGCGCGTGCGTGACGTTGTAGAAGCTCGTCGAGACCTGCGACGCCTTGCCGCCGATGCGCGTGAGGATCGGCGCGGACGTGCCGAGGAGGATGACGAGGCCCGAGGCGCTGAACAGAGTCACGGAGAGGATGAAGAGCACCGAGCGCGAAAGGAAGGGCTCTTCCTTCTCCTTGCCCGTCTGGGCGTCGAGGTCGGAGACGACCGGAATCTCCTTCCAGCGCAAGGCGAGGAGGCCGAGGCCGCCCACGAGGAATACCACGATGATGGCGACGAGCCAGCCCGTGATCCCGAGGTCGATGAAGGAGTGGACGGAGAAGTCGGCGAGGACGCCGGAGCGCGTCAGGAACGTGCCGTAGAGGATGCAGCAGAACGCGAGGATCGCGAGGATGATGTTGATCTTCCGGTGCTTCTCGCGCGCCTTCTGGAGGAACATTCCGTGGACGAGCGCCACGGTCGCGAGCCACGGCACGAGGGACGTGTTCTCGACGGGGTCCCACGCCCAGTAGCCGCCCCAGCCGAGCGTCTTGTACGCCCAGTAGCCGCCCATGAGGATCGCGGTCCCGAGCGTCACGAACGTGAAGAGCGCCCAGGGCATCGCGCGGACGACCCAGCCGTCCCAGCGCTTCATCCAGAGGGCCGCGATCGCGAACGCGAACGGCACGCTGAGCGAGGCGAAGCCGGAGAACATGACCGGCGGGTGGATGACCATCCACGGGTCCTGCAGGAGCGGATTCAGGCCCTGGCCGTCGGGCGGGATCTGGCCGAGGAAGCGGAACGGCGACTGCTTCACGAGGATCGCGACGATCCCGATGAAGGAGGCGACGTACACGATCATGACCGGCGGCTCCTGCTCCTTGGCCGAACGAAGGACGAAGAGGCCGATGAGCGAGCCGAAGAAGAGCCAGAGGAGGAACGAGCCCTCCTGCCCGGCCCAGAACGTCGAGAACAGGTAGTAGACGGGGAGGTCCCGGCCCGAGTAGGAGGCGACGTACGAGACGCGGAAGTCGTGGGACAGAAGCCGTCCCATGAGGAGGACCGAGGCGAGGACGACCGAGAATGTGAAGGCGTAGTACAGACGCCGGGCGAGGAGAAGATCCGGATTTTCTTCGAATGGTAGTAGGGCAGGGCTCGCGGCGACTGCTGCGGCAGAGCCGGAGCCGCTCTTACCCTTTCTAAGAAAATCTTCTGCGGCATGGCCCATGCGCATGACTCGCCAGTAGGCGAGGGCGGTCAGGACGCCGAAGACGAGCGCCGCCCACATCGCGACGGTGCCCGGCGCGAAACCGAGGGGAGATCCCAGGCCCATGTCAGGCCTTCTTCCCGTACTGCTTCTCGATCTCCTCGCCCTGGTACTTCGAGGGGCATTTCACGAGGAGCTTCTCCGCCGTGAATCGGTCGTTCTCGTAGCGGCCGATCGCGACGATCGACACCGCGTCCTCGAAGTTCGCCGGCTTGACGTCCGTGTAGGAGACGGGGATCACGTCCTTCGTCTCGGGGTCGACGAGCGTGAAGTTGAGGACCTTCTTGTCCTGGTCGTATTTCGTGGAGCCCTTCTCGAGGGCGCCCATGACCTGGACCGTGCGGTGAGAGGTCTTTGCCTCGGAGAAGCTCACGTACGGCGTCATGGACTTCGTGAACGTCGTGAGTCCGAGCGCGAGGAAGCCGAGGATGAGGACGGCTCCGGCCCAATAAGCGCGTTTCATGGCTTGTTCTCCCCGCCGGAGCGCGTCTCTGCGGCGCGCACCCGGCGATCCAGGTAGACGAGGTAGCCGAAGATTCCGGCCCAGATGACGATGTTCACCGCCGCGACGTAGCCGAGAGCCGTGCTCATGCCGACCTCTCGCGGACGATGCGGGAAATGCGGCGGTCGAGGTTCCACATCCAGGTGAAGAGTCCCATGAAAGCCACCATCGACGAGAAGAAGATGAGGCGGATGTCGGACGACATCTTGACCTTCCCCTCGGTGTTGATCACGGTGTCGGGGTGCAGCGACTGGTACATCCGCGGCACGGCGAAGACGAGGAACGGCACCGTCACGACCGCGACGAGCGCGTAGGCCGCCGAGAGCGCCGCGCGCCGCTCGGGGTCCTCGAGGGCGCCCCTCAGCCCCAGGTAGGCGCCGTAGACGAGGAGAAGGAGGACGATCGACGTCTCGCGCGGGTCCCAGTTCCAGTAGGAGTTCCACATGACGCGGGCGAAGATCGAGCCCGTCACGGTCGCGAGGACGCAGAAGAGAAACCCCAGGCGCGCAGCGGCCGACGCGGCGTCGTCGTCCTCGATCCGGCGCTTCCGGAGGTACCTCCACGAATACCAGGCCGCGACGAAGAAGGCGACGGTCGAAACCCAGGCCTGCGGGACGTGGAAGAAGACGATCCGCGAGGACTCGCCGACGAAGTTCTGGGCCGGACGCGCGTAGAGGAACGCCCCCCAGCAGATCGCCGCCATCCCGAGGCCCAGGAACCACTTGGAGATGAGTCCGAGACTCTTCACGGGCGGATCATACCTTCCGGACCGGGGCGCCCCATTGGTGCATTTGCTTCAGAGACTCGGACTCAGAAACGGTAGGTCAGGCCCAGGAGCCAGCGGTTCTGCGTCGCCGTGTCGTCGTCCAGTTGCTCCCCCGTCAGCAGGAGCGAGAACGCGCGGGACATGTTCCAGATTCCCGAAAGGCTGTAGCGCCTCGAGGAGGGCCGGTTCACGATCGTGAGGCCGCCCGAGTCCGTGATCTGCAGGACGGACAGCGACGTGGAGTAGTCGAGGGTGAGGTAGAACTTCGACCCGAGGCTCCTTCCCACGGAGAAGTACCAGGCGTCGTAGCTGTTGCTGCCCGGGCGGTTCGTGCGGTTGTCCGACACGAACACGTCGAAGCCGGTCCCGGCGACGTTCATCGCGGACAGCCCGAACTGAAGGCGGTTCTGCGCGACGTCGTCGCGGTTGCTCTTGTCCTGGTAGTAGCCCGCCCAGGCGCGCCATCCGCGCGCGAACTCGACGGTCGCGCGGCCGCCCATCGAATCGAAGAGGAAGCCGTCGAGGCTCTTGGCGTCGATCGGCCGTCCCGCGATCTGGTCCTGCGTGATCGAACGCGCGTCGACCGAGCGGCCGTGCTGATAGAGGGCCTGGATCTCGAAGGACCGGACCGGGGACCACCGGGCCGTCGCGAAGAAGTAGGCGAGGCCGCCGCTCCCCGCTCCTCCGGGCCCGGTCAGGTCGTATTCGGCCGCCTGATAGAGGAAGAACTCCCGGCCGATCGGGATGAAGTTCGTCGTCGTGAGGACGTTCCGCTCCGCGAGGTTCTGGTTGCGGATCGTCACGAAGCCGAGGACGTCCCGCCAGCCGCGCTCGCCGTCGTACGCGACGTAGGCGCCGCCTTTCTTGACGTCCTGGACGTAGCCCGGGTCGTAGCCCTTCGGCTCGAGGCCGCCGAAGACGCCGACCCGGATCTTCCCGGCCCGCGCCTCGAGAGAGAGACCGCCCACACCGCCGAGGGCTCCGAGATCGTTCAGGTACATCTGCCCGAGGCGGACGGCCACCTTGCCGCCGGCGGCGCGGCCGCCGACCCACGCGTCGTAGACGGTCCAGCGGGGGTCGCGGTTCGTGACGGACGGGTACTCGGAGCCGCGGGCGTCGAGGGAGAACTCGAAGCCGTCCACGTCCCGCGGCGGCGTGTGAATCGAGACCGACCCGCTGAGCTCGTTGTAGTCGCTCGTCGTCCCGTCGACGTTCTTCGTGCGGATGACCTGCCCGAACACGGAGATGCGTCCCCAGTCGAGCGCCGACTGTGCCGCGGCCGGGGCGCCCCATGCGGCAAGGGCCGCGAGAATGGCGAGACCTCGGCGCATCAGCTCTTCCCGTTCGGGTGGCACGAGTAGCACGCCGTCGACGTCCACGAATAGCCCGCGCGGCCCTTGTGCTTGGAGTCGGTCGTCGCTTTCGTGTGGCAGCCGATGCAGTTGAAGACCGTGAACACGTTGATGGTCGTGTGGCACTGGTTGCAGGGAACGTTGTGGTTCGAGACGAGCGGGAAGTAGGTGTGGTTGAACTTGCCCTGCTGCCACGTCGCGTCGGTCGCCTTGTGGCAGGTGTCGCACGAGGTCGGGAACCCGGCTGCGGTGTGACTGGGGTTCTTCGAATTGTTGTAGTCGGTCTGGTGGCAGCCGACGCACGTGGTCGGCGCGCTGCGGTACGGCATCGTGGTGTGGCAGCGCGCGCAGGTCTGCGTCGCGTGAACTCCCACGAGCGGGAACGGCGTCATCGTCGAATGGTTGAAGATCGAAGGCGACCAGGCCGGCGCCGAGAACTGGTGGCAGGTGTCGCAGGTCGTCGAGAAGCCGCCCGCCAGGTGCGGCGGGTTCACCGAGTTGTTGTAGTTCTTCGGGTAGTTGTTCAGGTGGCAGCCGGAGCACGTCGTCTGCGCGTTGCGGTAGGGCGTCGTCGTGTGGCAGGTCGCGCAAGCCTGGGTCAGGTGGACACCGGCGAGCGGGAAGGGCGTGTTCGTCGAGTGGTTGAACGTCGAGGGTTTCCAGGCCGGCGCCGAGAACTGGTGGCAGGTGTCGCAGGTCGTGACGAACCCGCCCGCGAGGTGAGGCGGATTGACGGACTTCTGGTAGTCGGCCTGGTGGCACGTGTAGCAGTCGCGGGCCGTGCCCTTGTAGACGTTGTTCTTGTGGCAGGCGGTGCAGGCCTGGGTCGCGTGGACGCCGGCGAGCGGGAACGTCGTGTTCGTCGAGTGGTTGAAGCTCGCGGGCTTCCAGGCCGGGGCCGAGAACTGGTGGCAGGTGTCGCACGCCGTCGGGAAGCCCGAGGTCACGTGGGGCGGGGTCACGGACTTCTGGTAGTCGGCCAGGTGGCACGTGTAGCAGTCGCGGGCCGTGCCCTTGTAGACGTTGTTCTTGTGGCAGGTGGCGCAGGCCTGCGTCACGTGGACGCCGGCGAGCGGGAACGTCGTGTTCGTGTTGTGGTTGAAGCTCGCGGGCTTCCAGGCCGGCGCCGCGAACTGGTGGCAACTGTCGCAGGTCGTCGGAAAGCCCGCGGAGGCGTGCGGCGGGTTGACGGCCTTCTGGTAATCGGTCAGGTGGCATGTCCCGCACAGGCGCGACGTGCCCTTGTAGACGTTGTTCTTGTGGCAGGTCGTGCAGGGCGTGTTCAGGTGGACGCCGGCGAGCGGCCATCCCGTCATGGACTGTCCGGCCGCCGGTCCTCCCCAGGCGAGGAGAGCGGCCAGGACCGCGACGAGGTGGATCTCGTGGAGGTTCATGCCGAGCGGGAACAGCCTGGTGTTTCTCACGCTACACACTCCCGGTTGAGGACTCATTGCGTTTCAGTGTCGGAAGATCGACGGCACCCAGGCCGGCGCAGAAAACAGGTGGCAGGTCTCGCAGTTCGTCGAGAAGCCCGCGGCGAGGTGAGGCGGATTGACGGATTTCTGGTAGTCGACGACGTGGCAGGAGTAGCAGTCGCGCGCGGTGCCCTTGTAGACGTTGTTCTTGTGGCAGGCGCTGCAGAGCTGCGTCGTGTGGACGCCCGCGAGCGGGAACGTCGTGGACGTGGAGTGATTGAACGAGGAGGGCTTCCAGGCCGGCGCGGAGAACTGGTGGCACGTGTCGCACGTCGTCGGGAAACCCGACGAGGCGTGCGGGGGATTGACCGACTTCTGGTAGTCGGGCTGGTGGCACGTCCAGCAGTCGCGGGCCGTGCCCTTGAAGACGTTGGCCTTGTGGCAGGCGCTGCAGAGCTGCGTCAGGTGCGTGCCGGCGAGCGGGAAGGTCGTGGACGTGGAGTGATTGAAGGTGGAAGGCTTCCAGGCCGGCGCGGAGAACTGGTGGCAGGTGTCGCAGGTCGTCGGGAACCCCGCGGCCACGTGGCCCGGATTCACGGAGTTCTGGAAGTCGGTCTTGTGGCAGGAGTAGCAGTCGCGCGGCGTCCCCTTGAACACGTTGTTGACGTGGCAGGTCGCGCAGGTCTGCGTCGCATGCACGCCCGCGAGGGTGAACGTCGTCGCCGTGTTGTGGTTGAAGCTCGCGGGCCTCCACGCCGGGTCGGAGAACTTGTGGCACGTGTCGCAGGTGGTCGCGAAGCCGGAGGCGACGTGCGGCGGGACCTTCGAGTTCTGGAAGTCGGTCTTGTGGCAGGAGTAGCAGTCGCGCGGCGTGCCCTTGAAGACGTTGTTGACGTGGCAGGTCGCGCAGGTCTGCGTCGCATGGACGCCCGCGAGGGCAAACGTCGTCGCCGTGTTGTGGTTGAAGCTCGCGGGCTTCCACGCCGGGTCCGTGTACTTGTGGCACGTGTCGCAGGTCGTCGCGAAAGCGGCCGCCGTGTGCGACGGGTTTCTGGAGTTCTGGTAGTCGGCCTTGTGGCAGGAGTAGCAGTCGCGCGGCGTGCCCTTGAACACGTTGTTCACGTGGCAGGCCGTGCACGGGGCCGTCACGTGGACGCCGGCGAGGGTGAACGTCGTCGTCACGTTGTGGTTGAACCCGGCGTCCTTCCAGTTTGGAGCCGAGAACTTGTGGCATGAGTCGCAGGCGGTCGGGAACGCCGCGGCGGCGTGCGGCGGGTTCTTCGAGTTCTGGTAATCCGTCCGGTGGCACGTGAAGCAGTCGCGCGGCGTGCCCTTGAAGACGTTGTTCCTGTGGCACGCGGCGCAGGGCTGCGTCACGTGGACTCCCGCCAGCGGGAACGTCGCGTGGGTGAAGTTCGCGCCCCGCCACGTCGGCGACGAGGCCTTGTGGCAGCCCGTGCAGTCCGTCGGGAACCCGCCTGCGACGTGGCCCGGGTTCTGGACGCGCTCGTAGTCCGTGCGATGGCAGGAATAACAGTCACGAGACGTCCCCTTGAAGACCTGGGCCTTATGGCACGACTCGCAGTCGAGCGTCCGGTGGGGCGTCTCGAGGGTGAACGTCGTGGCGGCCGCGTGGCTCCACGTGACGGCGCTCCATGTGATGGGCCGGTGGCAGGTCTGGCAGTCGCCGCCCAGCGCGGTCTTGAATCGGTCGTCCTGCCTTCGGACCCAGTGGCAGTCGTAACAGCCCGTCGGGGTACCCTTCAGGACCCCTTTGATGTGGCACGAGGCGCACGGGACCGCAAGGTGCTTGCCCTCGAGCGTGAAGGCGGCCGTCTTGTGGAAGGCGCGCGAGGCGGTCCGCCAGATGACGGCGTTGTGGCAGGAAGCGCAGTCGCGCCCGAGGGCGCCGCGATGCACGTCCTCGTGACAGTGGACGCACGCGACCGGGACCGCGTACCTCACGGCGGTCCCCCGCCCGGCGGGGTAGTCCGCCGTCTCCCTCTTGTGGCACTCGGCGCACGCGATCGTCGCGTGTTTGGCGACGAAGAACTCCTCGGTCTCCTTCTTCTTCGGGTGCTTGAACGCCGCCACCTTGAAGGACCCGGCGTCGTGACACGTCTCGCAACGCGGCGAGAGCTGGCCGAGGTGCGGATCCTTGTGGCAGGCCCGGCACTCGGTCGAGAGCCCGGTCAGGCGCACGGCCGTTCCATTGCCCGAGGGGAACTTCCCGGTCTCCTTCGCGTGGCACTTCGCGCAGGGAACGGGTTCGTGCTTGCCCTTGAGCGCGAACTTCGAGTTCGTGTGGACGAAGAGATCCGCCTTGTAACCCTTCACCGCGAGCCCGTGGCACTTCGCGCAGTCCGGGCCGACCTGGCCGAGGTGCGGGTCCTTGTGGCAGGCCGCGCACGCGAACGGAACGCCCTTGTACTGGCGGGATCCGGCCGGCGGTCCGATCCCCTTGACGAGGCCCACGACGGACGTCGCCTCGGGAAGATGGCACTTCTCGCACGCGATGCCGGCGTGCGCACCCTGGAAGAACTCGGGCTGGCGCGGGTGCTGGAAGGCCGAGAGCTTGAAGGAAGTCGTCCCGTGGCACGTCTGGCAGGTCGTCCCGAGCTTTCCCTTGTGGACGTCCGCGTGGCACGAAGAGCATGCCGCGTTCGCGCCCCGGAAATCGACGATTCGCTGCGAGACCGGCATGTTGACGCGGGCCTGGACGCCGGCGGCCTTGTGGCACGCGACACAAGCGGTCGTTGCGTGCTTCCCGTCGAGCGCGAACTTCGTCCGGGCGTTGTGGTCGAACTTCGCGGGCTTGAACCCCGCCTCCGTATGGCACGCCGCGCAGTCCTCCGCCGGGAAGAGGCCCTTGTGCACGTCCGTGTGGCAGTCCATGCAGCGGGCGTACTTGAGGCGGACGACGGTCGTCGGCTTGACGTGGCAGGTCTGGCAGGCGACGGCGGCGTGCCGGCCCTTGAGCGGGTAGCCGGTCTTCGCGTGGTCGAACTTCTGGCCTTCGGCGAGCGTCTTGAAGCTCGTCGTCACGTGGCACGTCGTGCAGGTCCCGAGCGCGGGGACGTGCGGGTTCTTGTGGCAGTCCTCGCAGGCGCCAAAGCGCTCGATCCGGTACTGGCCCTTCGTCTTGTGGCAGCTCTCGCACGGGGCCTTGGCGTGCGCCCCGGTCAGCGGGTACTTCGTCCTCGAATGATCGAAGCCCTTCTTCGTGTCCTTGAAGGCCACGTTCGTGGGGTGGCACGTCTGGCAGGTGGCGCCGAGGGTCCCGTTGTGGACGTCCTTGTGGCACGACGCGCACGACGGGGACACGCTGAGGTAGGAGCGCGTCTTGTGGCACGCCTTGCACTCGAGCGGCGCGTGCAGGCCGTCGAGAGCGAACCCGGCCTCGCCCTTGTGGTCGAAGCCCTTCGGGGAGAAGTGGAGGAGGTCGCCGTCGATGCCGGCATGCTCGACGTGGCAGCCCGCACAGTCCTTGCCCGATGCCTCCCGGTGCACGCCCCTTTTCGCCTTGATGCGCTCGGCGACGGGTTTGTGGCATTCGAGACATCGCGCGGCCGTGACCTGGCGGCCCGGCTCGTGGCAGCTCTGGCACTTGTCGAGGCCCTCGAGCTTTGTGTGCGGCCTGGAGAGCCTCCCGGGCGAGACGAGGCTGCCGAGTCCCTGCGCGCCGGCAGGCGAGGAGAATGCCGCGAGCGCGGAGACTGCCAGCGCGAGTCCGACCCGCGAGGCCCGGTGACCTCCCGGGCGCCGTCGCGTGTACGCCGCTTCGTCCGCCTTCCTCGCCTGCGTCGCTGCCGCCGTCACGATGGCCCCGACTGCTTTGGCGTGCCGTCGTCCTCGAAGTGCTCCCGATACCAGCTTTGGTAGTGGTGCCTCGCCCATTCGCGGTCGACACGGCCCGAGACCATTCCGGTGAGACCGACCCGGGTGCTGGGGTTGACGACCGCCATGTAGATGTGACCGAACATCAGGAGCGGAGCCACCAGGGACATGCTGATGTGAAGAAGCCAGGGCAGGAAATGGTCTACGCCCGTGGTCCAGAGAAACAGGCCGGTTGCGACAAACAGGGGATACGTGACCATCACCATCATGAAGTTCAGCCGCTCGGCCGCGTTGAACTTGCGCTGCTCCGGAAGGACGATCCGCTTGCTGACGGTCGAAGGCCCGAATAGGAAGAGCCACTTGAGATCGTCGATCGTCCAGGAGAACCCGATCTTGATGTTGTACAGGTGCTTCTTGTAGTCGCGCCGGGTGTGAAGGATGACCAGTGCCGGGAAGACGGCCAGGCACCCGCCCCCGACCCGATGGAGGAACAGGAGGACCTCCCGGACGAGGCTGTCTGAGTGGAGGTTGTAGCCGAACTTCACGATCACTCCCGTCAGGAAGCAGGTCATGAACGGGAGCGCGATCGACCAGTGGAGGAGCATCTCCCCTCTGACGAAGCGGAGGATCTCCCTTGCGTGCTCCTTTCGCGGAAAGACCAGGACCTGCCCCGGGGGGGACGGCGGGTCCGGGTGCGCCGCGGAGGGCGCCGTCGCCGGCGACGCGAGGAGCGTCGTCGGTGAGGCGAAAACCCTCGCGTGGCCCGGGACGCTGCCCGCCGCCTGGTCCAATCCCCTCTACCCCCTTCAGGAAATGCCGGTTTGTCACCGGGGTGCACGGGTTTTCCGAACAGGTCCCGCAAAAAGCGAAGCTATGCCCTCAAGTCTGACTCGGGCTTTCCTGAGAGTGATTCCACCTAACGTTGAGAGAGAGTCTCAGGCCGCGGGTCGCCTTCGAAAAGGCAGGAAGCCGGAGGTGCGGGCCTATTCCCGCCAGACGGCGTCGAAAAGGGCGAAGGCCGCCGTCGTGACGACCCCGTCGTAGGCGACGAGCACCCGCACGAAGTCGAGGCCGGCCGAGAAGTCCGCCGCCCGGGCGGCCACCTGCGTTCCGGAGACCGCGGCGATGAGCGGCGGAAGGAGGAGCGGAATGGAGAGGACGGCGAAGAGCGCTCCCTTGGCCGCCGCCTTCGAGACGAGCGCCGCGGTGAACGTCGACGCGCCCGCGAGGCCGAGTCCCCCGAGGACGAGCAGGACCACGAAGAGCGTCGGGCACGCGATCTCGAAGGATGTCAGGACGAGGAAGAGCGGCACGATGAAGGCCGTCACCGCGAAGAGCAGGACGATGTTCACGAGGTACTTGCCGAGGAGAACCGCGGCCGGCGGCGCCGCGAGCCGAAGGGCGGCGGCCGTTCCGCCCTCCTCTTCCTTCACGAACACGCGGGCGAGGCCCGTCATCGCCGAGAAGAAGATGACGATCCACAGGAGCACGGCGTTCACGGTGGGGCGGTCCTCCGGAGCGAGGCGCGTCGGGCCGACCGCGTAGCCGACGAGGACGAGGACGGCGAACGCGAAGAGGAAGAGCGCGTTCACCGCGATGCGCGTCCGCCACTCGGCGAGAAGGTCCTTGCGGAGGATGGCGAGAGCGGCCCCGAGAAGGGGGGCGGGCGAGCGGGCGTTCACAACGACACGGTCTCGTCGGCGAGCGCGAGGTCGCGCGGGTCGTTCGACGCGATGATCGCGACCCCTCGGGATCGCTGGGAGGCGACGACGCGGGCGACGACTTCGACGCCGTCCGCGTCGAGGTTCGAGGACGGCTCGTCGAGGAAGAGGACGGCGGGATCGTGGAGCGTCGCGTACGCGAGCTTGACGCGCTGGCGCTGGCCCGTGGAAAGAGAAGAGAGAGATTTCTTCGAGTGTGAATGTTCGGAAAGGCCTACGCCCTCGAGGAGCGCACGCGCGCGGCCAGGCGATGCCGGAAGGCCGTGGACGCTTTGGAAGAACGTCAGGTTCTCCTCGGCCGTCAGCTCGCCGTAGAGCGCGAGGTCGGGCGCCACCCACCCGATGCACCAGGGAACGTCACGCGGCTCTTGGCCGGCCCCTGTGCTTTCCCTTTCTAAGAAAATCTTCGTCGACCCACCGCTGGGGCGTATCAGGCCGGAGAGGGTCTTCAGCAAAGTCGTCTTTCCGCTCCCGTTCGAACCCGCGACGCCGAGGACGCGCCCCTCCGGGACCTCGAACGACAGCGGTCCGAAGATCCTCCGGGCGCCATACGAGCGCGTCAGGCCATCGACAACGAGCCGCATGCGGGCGGAAGGATAATCCCTCCCGTGCTGCAGCGATTCCTCGGCGTCCTCGTCTTCCTCGCGATCTCGCTCTGGAAGGCGACGCTGCGCATCACGATCGTCGGCGAGGAGCACCGGCAGGCGATCCGGGCGAAGGGCAAGAAGCCGCTCCACGCGATCTGGCACCAGCGGATGGTGGGCGGGATCCTCGCGCACCGCGGCGAGGGCTACGTCACGATGGCCTCGAAGAGCGAGGACGGCGAGATCATCGCCACGTTCCTCAAGTACTGGGGCTTCGTCGCCGCGCGCGGCTCGTCCTCGCGGGGCGGTGACGTCGCCTCCGCCGAGTTCCTCGAGGCCCTGAAGGTGGCTCCCGGCGGGGCGCTCACGCCCGACGGCCCGCGCGGGCCCGCGCGGACGTGCAAGCGCGGCATCCTCGTCCTCGCGGAGCAGGGGAACGGCCTGGTCCTGCCGTCGGCCTCGTCCTCGTCGCGCCCCCGTTTCCTGAACTCGTGGGACCGCTTCCTCCTGCCCATGCCGTTCTCGCGGTGCGTCGTCGTCTTCGGGCCGCCGCTCGAGCGCGCGGCGGACGAAGCGGAAGGGGCGTTCCTCGCGCGCGCCGCCTCCGCGATCGACGCCGCCACCGACGAGGCGGACCGGCTCTGCGGCGTCGTGGGCGCGCCGCGCGAAAGGATGAAGAGGGCATGACGCTCCCCGTCACAGTCGCGGACGTCGAGGCCGCCCGGCGCCGGATCGCGCCCCACGTCCACCGCACGCCGGTCCTCGGCTCCTCGAGCCTCGACGCGCGCGTCGGCGCGCGCCTCTTCTTCAAGTGCGAGACGTTCCAGAAGGTCGGCGCCTTCAAGGCGCGCGGCGCGTTCTCGCGGCTGACTCTTCTGTCCCCGGAAGAGCGGCGCCGCGGCGTGGTGGCCTTCTCTTCCGGCAACCACGCGCAGGCGGTCGCGCTCGCGGCGCGGACGCTCGGCATCTCCGCGACGATCGTCATGCCGCACGACGCGCCCGCGCTCAAGCTCGCCGCGACGCGCGGCTACGGCGCGGCGGTGAAGGTGTACGACCGCGCGCGGGAGAGCCGCGAGGCGATCGCGAAGGACATCGTCGAGCGCGAGGGGCGCGTCCTCGTTCCGCCCTTCGACGACCCCGCCGTGATTGCGGGGCAGGGCACGGCGGCCCTCGAGCTCCTCGAGGACGTTCCGGACCTCGATCTCGTGCTCGCCCCCTGCGGCGGCGGCGGACTCCTCTCGGGCGTCGCGGTCGCCGCAACGGCGCTCCGGCCGGGGATCGGCATCTGGGGCGTCGAGCCCGAAGCCGGCGACGACTTCCGGCGCTCGCTCGAGGCGGGACATCCCGTCGAGATCCCCGTCCCCGCGACGATCGCGGATTGTCTCCAGACGACGCGCGCCGGAGTCCACACGTTCGCGGTCGTCTCGGCGCTCGCGAAGGGGATCCTGACCGTGAGCGACCTCGACCTGCGCGTCGCGATGTCCGTCCTCTTCACGCGCATGAAGCTCGTCGTCGAGGCAGGCGGAACGGCCGGGTTCGCGGCGCTTCTCGCCGGGAAGGTCCCGGACGCGGCGGGCAGGCGCGTCGGGGTCGTCCTTTCGGGGGGGAACGTGGACCCCGAGCAGTTCGGGAGGCTCTTGACGGGTCTGCCCGAGGGCTCGGTCTAGGCACGCCGAGCGGAAGGTGCGGGAACCCGCATGACGGGTTCCCGCCTTCAGAACGCGACGTTCACGCCCGCGGTGACGCGGAGCGTGTCGGACTTCAGGCCCAGGTCCTTGACCGCCGCGACGTCGAGAAACGTCCAGCGGCCGTCGATCCAGAACGAGAGCTTCTCGCCCGCGCGCACGTCGACGCCCGCGCCGGCATGGAGCGCGAAGAGGTTCTGGGACGAGTACGCGGTCCCGGCCGGGGGATTCCCGACGTACGGGTTCACCCAGTGGTACCCGATCCCGGCGAGAAGGTACGGCTGCACGCGGCGGCTGAAGAAGAAGAAGAAGAGGAGCGAGCCCTCGACGGGCACGTGGTCCGCCTCGACGGTCTCGCCCGCGCCCGGCCAGCTCAAACGCTCGTATCCGACCGAGACTTCCAGGCCGAGGGCGCCCGTCAGGCGCGGCCGCCAGTGCAGGCCTGCGGAGGGGTGCGTTCCGTCGACGTCCGCCCCCGCCACGACGCCGCCGTGAACGCCCCATTGCGCGTCCGGGTCCGAGTTCGACTGCGCGGCACCGGGGGCGGCGGCGAGGAACGCCGCCGCGGCACAGGCAAGAACGATCGGACGGCGCGGCATCCGGTGCGGACTCTACCGCGCCCGGACCCCGGATCGCTCATAATCACGATACCTGTGGCCGGCAGAACCTGGAAGGACGACCTCCCGTCGCTGATTCTCGCGCTCGCGGCGCAGCTCGGGCTGGTCCGCGCGGTGGATTGGGCGCGCGCGAACACGGCCACGCACGATCTGGCGCGGTCGCTGGTCGAGAACAGATTCTATTTCGCGCCGCAGATCGGCTCGCTCCTCGTCGTCTTCCTCTTCGCGCGGCTCGTCGTGAACGCCCTGAACCTGCGGGGCGTCGCCATCGGCGACTGGCTGCGTTCCTCGGCCCTGCTCCTCGTGCTCGGTCTCGGGTGCCTCGTGGCCGCCCACCTCGACCAGATCCTCGCCCTCGCCGCGGAGATCCTCGGGACCCCGGCGCTGCAAGCCGCCGCCCAGGACGTCGCCGCCTCGTCGTTCTCGCGCGTGCTCGGGCGCACCGCGACGCTCCGGTTCGCGATCGACCTCGCGGGCCTCCTCTGCTGCCTCTTCGCGATCCGCCTCGGGAAACCGTCGCTCCCCGACGCCCAGCTCGCCCGCGGATACGCGTCGGCGAAAGACTGGGTCCGGGCGGGCGACGCGTACCTGAAGGCCGGCGACGTGCGCCGCGCGCGCCGCATGTTCAAGAAGGGCCGGTCGTGGGCGCGCCTCGCGGCGCTCGAGATGCGCGACGGCAATCCGGCCGAGGCCGCTCGCCTCTACCAGGATGCGGGAGACGCCTGGCTCTGGGAGGCCTCGCGCGCCTGGCTGGCGGCGGACAACCCGGCGGCCGCGGAGGAGACGGGGCTCAAGGCGCTCCAGCTCGCGCGCACGGGCGGCCGCTGGGACCGGCTCGCGGAGATCGCGGAGGCCCTTGGAGACAACGGCACTCTCGCGGAGGCGTGCCGCAAGCTCGCCGAGGCGACGACGAGCGGTCCGGTTCGTTCGGCGCTCTGGAAGCGCGCGGGCGAGGCGTACCGCGTGGCCGGACGCCCCGGCGAGGCGGCCGAGGCGTTCCGCGCCGCGCAGGAATACCTGCTCGCCGGAGAGCTGTTCGTGGAAAGCGGCCGCACGACGGAGGCCGTCCAAAGCTTCGAGAAGAGCGGTGCGCTGACGAAGGCCGCGCTCGCCGCCGCTCGCGCGGGCGACGAGAAGTCCGCTCAGGAGCTTCTCGCGCGCGAGGCCGAGGCGCGCGGCGACCTCGTCTCCGCCGCAGACGCGTGGCGGCGCGCGGGCCAGCCGCTCCGGGCCGCCGGCTTCTACGAGCGCTCCGGGGACTTCGTGAAGGCGGGAGACGCCTGGAAAGACGCGGGCCGTCCGGAACGCGCGGCTGCGCTCTACCAGAAGGGCGGCGCGAACGTGGCGGCTGCAGAAGCCTACGAAGCGACCAACCAGCACGAGAAGGCGGCGACGCTCTACGTCGAGCTCAAGCATTACGACAAGGCCGCCGCGCTGTTCCGCGCTGCGGGCCGCCTCCCCGCGGCGGCCGCTGCACTCCAGGCGGGCCACCAGTACGACGAGGCCGCACAGCTCTTCCACCGGACGGGCCGGAGCCTCGAGGCCGCGCGCTGCGCGCTCCTCGGCGGGCACCGCGAGAAGGCCTGGGAATACCTCACGAGCGTGCCGCGCAACGAGGAGGGGCTCGGGGAGCTCTTTCACGACCTCGCGCGTGCGCACCTCGCGGCAAACGAGCCGAAGGACGCCGTTCACGTCCTGCGCGAATTCCTGCCGCGCGGGCCGGTCGAGGCCGACAACCTGCCGCTGCACATGACGCTCCTTGCGGCGCTTCGCGCCGCGGGCGACTCCAGCGAGGGCGTCGAGCTCGGCCGGGTCGCCGCCTTCGACCCGTCCGTCCTCGAGGGCTCGAGCGTGGCGCCGCAGCTTCCTTTCGGGGAGGTCGAAGTCGACGCCTCGATGCCGTCCGCGCTCATCCGGACGCCCGCCGTGCACAAGTCCGGGCCGTACGCGGCCGTCACGCGCTCGCCGGTCACGCAGAAGGTCCAGCCGCCGCGGCTGGCGATCCCGGGCCCCTCACCCACGCCGGCGCCCGCTCCGGCTGCGGCGCAGCCCGGGCCCCCGCCCCCGTTCCGCACCGGATCGGGCCTCCCCGAGACGCCGGAGGACCGCTACGAGATTCTCGCGGAGCTCGGCAGGGGCGGCATGGGCGTCGTCCACAAGGCCCTCGACCGCAAGCTCGACCGTTTCGTCGCCGTCAAGATCCTCCCGTGGCAGCTCCGGGGCGACGAGACGGCGATGCGCTACTTCAAGCGCGAGGCCAAGGCGATCGCGGCCCTGAAGCACCCGAACATCGTCGCCCTCTACGACTACGGCGACGGGTTCGGCTCGCTCTATCTCGCGATGGAGTACCTCGAGGGGCCGAACCTCCAGAAGCTCATCAAGAAGGACCCCGAGCGCGTGCGGAAGAACTGGCGCAACTGGTTCACCCAGGCGACGCGAGGGGTCGCGGCCGCCCACGCGAAGGGGATTCTCCACCGCGATCTCAAGCCCGCGAACCTCATCCTCGACGAGCACGGCACGCTGCGCATCCTCGATTTCGGCCTCGCCCTCCCGCAGGCGGACGCGGGCGGCACGTCGAAGCTCATCGGGAGCCCCGCGTTTTTCCCGCCGGAGGTCCTGCGCGGCGAGATGCCGAGCCCGGCGTCCGACGTCTACTCGCTGGGCGCCGCGTTCTACACGCTCGCGACCGGCCGCTGGCCGTACGTCGGCGAGGACGTCCTCGTGGCGCGCCTCGAGCGCGACCCCGACGACCCGCGGCCGTACGCGCCGTTCCTGAACGAGGAGGAGATCCGGATCCTCATGAAGACGCTCGCCCGGCACCGCCCCGAGCGCTACCCGGATGGCGGCGAGCTCCTCGCGGCGCTTCTGGCATTGGAAGGATAGCCGGACCCAAAGCGCGTTTACGGGCCTCCAGTACGTCGAGCGCCCATAGGATTCCGCCTCCTGAGCCGCCTGCATCATTGCCAACGAGCTTGGGACGGCGCGACGTTGAACGAGATTCCGGCTGGTTCGGAAGTGGCGGTCGAGCGGCTCGAGCGGAAACGAAGGTCGCCGTTTGCGGACACAGCCTGGGAAGAAAATTGATTGGCAGGAGAGACCGAGAATGAGGAAAGGCCTTCCGATTGCGCTGGCGTGTCTTTTCGCTTGCCTCCCGTCCCTCCTTCATGGGGAGCGCGCCGTCGTCGGCAAGGCGCCGGACCAGTGGACGAACGAGGAACGCCTTGCCGCGCGCTTTGCGCCCGGATCCGCCGAGAGGAGGCTTGACGCGATCTCGAAGCGGTCGCGCTCGACGCTGGCCGCCGAGATTTCCGGATATCGGTACGTGGATGTCGTAGATGGTGCCTCAGATCCAGCTCTTCTCTTTCCGGTCGAGGTATTCCGGAACTTCGCCAACAGGGTTCTGCCCCCTATCCAGCGAGAGAGATCCGAACAAGAGAGCGCGTCTATTGAGAGGATGATGGGGCGGGCTGAGGCTGAAGGCCTGCCGGCAAACCTCCGCGCGCTCGTCGTGGAGAAGGGCGCCGAGTATCAGGAGTTGCGCCGCCGGCACGCAACAGAGATCACTTCTATGGTCGAGAAGCGGCCCAGGCGCGCGGATGCCTCGACGGATACACCTATTCGAGACGCGCAAGAAGTTCACGGGAAGGATCAATGCCGCGCAATTCACTCGCTGATGAAGGCCCTCGCTCGCGAGTTAGGGGAGGCGGGCAACGCGAAGCTTTTTGCGTTTCTATATCGTGAAGTTGCACCAACGATGCTGATTGTCCACGGGCGCGACGACGCGCCTCTCGAAACGCCTCTGCGTCAATATGTCGGAGGCTGCCAGTGAAACACGTCCTTTCTAGGGTGCTCTTGATCTGCGGCGCGTTCGTGGTCATGACTAGTCCGGCGTCGGCGCAGGGCCTGCAGAGAATCGACCGCAGCTTCATTGTTCGCAATCCAGGCACCAACGTGTGGACGATCGAGGCGTGGGACATGTGGGAGTACGTTACGGCAGCGAACACCACTGACTTTACCTATATTGTCTCTGTCGCGGAGGCCTTAAGAGCTGACCCTTTAGGGACGCTGGTTGCGTCCGGGTCCGGTGCCCGGGCGGGGCTTGCTGATGCCGCAGCAACGGCGACCGTAGGACCAAACTCCTGTCTTTACGCCGTCTCAACGGTCAGTGCCACCCCGCTGCTGGGGGGCGGCCCGACGACCCTTCCCGACCGTTGGAACGGAAACGGCTGCTCGGGGCCGGCTCAGAGCAACCCACAAACGTGCTCCACGGACGGCGGCGGACCAGGTCACGAAAACCAGGATCCGGGGCAATGTGAGCCGTTCGACCCATGCTGTCCCAGCCCGATCATCGTCAACTTGGACGGCGGCGGATTCGCCTTAAGTGGCGTCGAGGATCCAGTGCCCTTCGACCTATATGCCGTTGGCCATGTGCAGAACTATTCGTGGACGAGAAGGAGCGGAGGCGATGGCTTCCTTGTTCTCGACCGAAATGCAAACGGAAGGATCGACAACGGCGCGGAGTTGTTTGGAAACCACACCCCGCTTCCCGGTGCTGGGAATGCAACCAACGGATATGTCGCGCTCGCTGCCTTTGACCAGCCGGCGCAGGGGGGCAACCAGGACGGCGTGATCGACTCGCTCGACGCGGTGTACCCGAATCTGCGCGTCTGGGTTGATCTAAACCACAACGGCGTCTCGGAGCCCCCGGAAATATTCACTCTTTCGCAGCTGGGAGTGGAGAGGATCGACCTCTCATACTCGGAGAGTAGGCGTACGGATAGGTACGGAAACGGCCTAAGATACTGGAGTCAGGCGTGGATCCGTCGTGAAAACGGAAGACTCAAGGCGATCGACACGTGTGACGTGTTCTTCGTCAGGGCACGTTAGGCGCGTTCTCGCCGGGTGCCGGCGCCGACACAGGACGACCGCGGCCCCCCCACGAGGTTCCCATTCTGCCTCCGACCTCCGCATCGCGGTGGAAGATCCGAAGTAGGGCAAGCCGGGCGTGCTTCTCTAAGCATCCGGACCCCGGAGCGAGGCCCCCTCAGTCGAGCGTCTTCCTCAGGCGGATCAGGCCCTGGCGGATCCGCGTCTTGATCGTGCCCAGCGGCTTCTTCAGCCGGTCCGCGATCTCGACGTGGGTCAGGCCCTGGAAGAACGCGAGTTCCACGGCCTCGCGCTGCGCGGGGGGAAGGTTGGCGACGGCGTCACGCATGAGGTCGCGCGCCTGGCGGTGGGAGGCGACCTGGTCGGGAGGCGCCTCTTCGTCGAGAGGATCGAGATTCGTCAAGGGATCGTCGAACGAGATCGTGCGGTCCTCGCGGCGGTGGCGCTGGCGCCGGCGGTCGATGGCGCGCGAGCGCGCGACCGCGAAGATCCATGCCGGCGGCGCTCCCCGCGAGGCGTCGTACTGGCCGGCCTGCCGCCAGATCTGCCAGAAGACGTCGAGGACGACGTCTTCGGTGTCCTCGGCGCTCCGGAGGATCTTCCAGACGAACGAATGGACGGGCGAGGAGTACCGCGCGTAGAGCGCGTCGAGGGCGGCCGAGTCTCCCTGCTTGATCCGCGCGAGGAGATCGAGGTCGGCGGCGGAGTCCTGCACCGCATCAGATCTTACGTTGGAGAGAAGTCAGCCCGGTTCCCGCCGTTTCAGGAGGTAGTGCGACACCATCCATTCGTTCCCGCCGCGGAACGCGAACAGCTCGGCGCAGGCCATGAAGAACACGCGCCAGGCCTCGACGCGCGCCCTCGCCGTTTCGCCCGGCGCCGCGAGCACGGCGCTCGCTTCCGCACGCCGCGCGTCGAGGTTCTCGAGCCACGCCTCGGCCGTGCGGGCGTAGTGCGTGCCCGAGACGCGCCAGTGCTCCTCGACGGTGAGATCGTCGGCGAAGCAGAAGGCGAGGCGGTCGGAGGGCATGAGGCCGCCCGTGAAGAAGTTGCGGGCCATCCAGTCGGCCTCGCCGTCCGCGACGAACGGGTAGGCCGCGTCGCGGTGCGAGAAGACGTGCAGGAAGAACCGCGCGCCGGGCCGCATCCACGCCGCGACGCGAGTGAAGAGCGCCTCCCAGTTGCGCATGTGCTCGAACATCTCGACCGACACGACCCGGTCGAACGTCGCCCGCGGGTCGAAGTCGTTCATGTCGGCCGTGACGATCCGGAGATTCGCGAGGCCGCGGCGGCGGGCCTCCTCCTCGATGTGGCCCCGCTGGTCCCGGGAGTTCGAGACCCCCGTGATGCGCGAGTTCGGAAACCGCTCGGCCATGAAGAGCGAAAGGGAGCCCCAGCCGCAGCCCAGCTCGAGCACGTCCTGTCCGTCCTCGAGCCGCGCGCGCCGGCAGGTGAGGTCGAGCATGGCCTCCTCGGCGGCGTCCAGGGACGTGACGCCGGGAGGAAACAGCGCGCTCGAGTACTTGAGGCGCTTCCCGAGCGCGAGCTTGAAGAACGCCGGCGGCACCTCGTAGTGCTGGTCGTTCGCGGCGCGGGTTTCGAGCGCGATCGGGCCCTGCCGCATCGCGGCGACGAAGGCCGCGTGCCGCCGCTGGACTTCTTCGGCGTCGCCGGCATGCTCCTCCACGAGGCGCCGGGCGCAGAGCCGCCGGATCGCGGCCCGGAGGACGAAGTCCGGGACGAGGCCGGAGGCGACGAGACGGTCGGCGTTCATGTCTTCGGGAACCACGGCACGAACGCGCTCGTCGTGCGCTGGTAGCGGCGGTAGTCGTCGCCGCGCGACCGCAGCGCCTGCTCCTCCGTGGCCGGAATTCCGGTCACGCGGAGCAGGAAGAACAGCATGAGCGCCGGGCCGAGCGCCGCCGCGGCGCCCCACGGCGAGCCGAGCGCGAAGAGGAGCCACGCCACCCAGACGAGCCATTCGAAGAAGTAGTTCGGGTGGCGGGAATACCGCCAGAGCCCGGCGTCGCAGGTCCTGCCGCGATTCGCCGGATCCCGCTTGAAGGCGGCGAGCTGGGCGTCGGCGACGCTCTCGCCCGCGATCGAGACGAGCCAGAGCGCGGCTCCCGCGATCTCCCAGCCCGAGAAGCGCGGCTCGGGGTTCAAAACGGCGAGCAGCATCGGCAGCGACAGGAAGACGACGAGGAGCCCCTGGAAGAGGAAGAAGAACAGGAATCTCCGCGAGACGTTCGCTCCCCTGGCGGACCACTCGGCACGGAGCGCCCGGTATCGACCCTCCTCGGGCTCGCCGTGCAGCCGGCGCGCGAGGTGGACCGTGAGGCGCACCGACCAGACGAGCGCCATCGCGGCCACGGCCGCGCGGCGCGGCGGCCAGCCCGAGCCGAGGAGCGCATAGAGGAGCGCGACGAGGCCGATGCCGAGGGACCATCCCGGATCCACGATCCCGGCGTCCTTCAGCCGGAAGTGCCACGCCCAGAGCGCCGCCATCATCCCGAGGGCGAGGGCCGTCGCGAGGAGCGCAAGGCGGAGCGCCTCGGGTCCGTTCACGGCGTACCCCTGTAGGCGGGAATCGGCCCGAGCGAGCGGTTGCCGGACCGGGTCAGGACGAACTGGACGTCGTTCACGTAGCGCTCGACGAATCCCCCCTCGCAGTAGGCGAGGTAGTACTCCCACATGCGGAGGAACCGCTCGTCGAAACCGAGGGCCGCGGCCTCGGCGCGCCGCTCGAGGAAGCGCGTGCGCCAGCGGCGCAGCGTCTCGGCGTAGTGAGGTCCGATCTCCTCGAGCCGGTCGACGAAGAGCGCCGTGCGGCGCGAGAGGGCCGAGGCGATGGCCGCGAGCGAGGGCACGTGGCTGCCCGGGAAGACGTGCTTCTTGATGAAATCGGGCCGCGCGAGAAGCCGGTCGTGCCGGTGGTCCGGCACGGTGATCGACTGAAGGACGGCGAGGCCGTCCGGGGCGAGAAGGGCGTCGCAGGTCTCGAAGAAACGCCCGAGGTACTCGAACCCCACCGCCTCGAGCATCTCGATCGACACGATGCGGTCGAACCGTTTTCCCTCCGCCGGCAACGTCCGGTAGTCCACGAGACGGACGTCCACGAGGTCCGAAACCCCGCCCTCCCGCGCCCGCTCCTCCGCCAGTGTCCTCTGCTCCGTCGAGAGCGTGAGGCCGGTGACGCGGCACCCGTACGTGCGGGCGGCCCAGACCGCGAAGCCGCCCCACCCACAGCCGATCTCGAGCACGGTGACGCCCGGGCCGAGGCGGGCGAGGTCGGCGATCCGCCGCCATTTGTTGCGCTGCGCGTCCTCGAGCGACTCGTCGTCCCGGGAGAACAGCGCGCACGAATAAGTCATCGTCTCGTCGAGGAAGAGGCGGTAGAACGCGTTCCCGAGGTCGTAGTGCGCCGCGATGTTCCGGCGCGCACCCGCCGGCGAGTTGCGCCGCGCCGCGTGGAGAAGGCGGTTGCCCCAGTTGCCGAAGCGCGCGAGGGGCGTGTCACGGTCGAAGCGGTCGGCGTTCACGATGAAGAGCCGGACGACCGCGACGAGGTCGTCGGTCTTCCAGTCGCCGTCCATGAAGGCTTCGGCCGCCGCGAGGTCGCCGCCCGTGAGGAGCCTGCGGAACGCGCGCCAGCGGACGACCTCGACGCGCGCGGACGGGCCCGCGCCGGGAACCCCGAAGTGCCGGACGGCGCCGTCCGGGAGAACGAGGCGGAGGGCGCCGCCTTCGAGCCCCTCCAGCTGTCGTAGCACGAGGCGGGCGGCGAGACGGTCGGCGGCCGAGGGAGCCCCGGCCGTGGCGGCGAGCGAACGGTCTTCGGCAAACGGGGTCGAGCTCAAGCGTTTCTCCTCGCTTCCGGGCGTTTCCGTGCGAACGGGGATCGGGGCGCGGCCCCGGCGTAGAGGGCGCCCGCGGGCGGCGCGGGCTTCGTGAAGGACGGGACGCGTTTCAGGAGCAGGAAGAACGCGTGCAGGTGGATCCACGCCATGACGCGGAGAGGCAGGAGCGGGTGCCGGATCAGCGCGAGGGCGAGGGAACGGGCCGTCAGCGGCGAGCGCCGGCCCGCGAAGAACGCCTCGAAGAACTTGCCGCCTCCGGGTCCGGCTTCGAACTCGTCGACGTGCGTGCGCAGGGTTTCCCCGGGAGGCGTCACGACGAACGTGTACGTCGTGTCCATTCCGATGAACGGCGAAATGTGAAACGCCTTCGGGAAGCGGGCCGAGATCGTCTCGGCATTCTCGCCGTCCGGGCGCTCGAGGAGGTAGGCGTACCCCTCGCCGAACGTGTTGTGGATCTCGGCGATCGCGAACGCGAAGCGCCCGGCCTCGTCGAAGGCGTAGTAGTAGTTGACCGGGTTGAACGCGTACCCGAGGACGCGGAGGTGCGTCAGCAGGAAAAGCCGGGCCGGCGGAGGCACGCCGCGCGCCGCGAGCCAGCGGTTCGCCTTTTCGCGGATCGAGCCCTCGCCCTTCCCCATGTAGTCGCCGTCGTGGAGGCTCGTGAGGTTCGGCCGCCCGTGCGAGAAGAACGGGATCTTCCTCGCGAGGGAGTCGAGGTCGTCCACGTCCACGAGCGCTTCGTACACGCGGTACTGGAAGCGGTGCGGCTTCGGCGTGAAGCGCTCGTGCCGCACGACGCCGGTGTAGAGGGAAGGGGCGGGCAGGCTCATGGAAACGCCACGCCGAGGGCCGCCGCGACGGCGATTCCGGAATTGAGTCCGTCCTCGTGGAAGCCGTTTCCGAAGTACGCGCCGGCGAAGTACGTGCGCCGCGTCCCGGAGAGACGCGGAAGCTCCGCATGCGTCGCGAGGCTCTGCGTCGTGTAGACGGGATGGGTGTAGAGCATCGTCGCGATCCGCGCGCCTTCGGCCACGCGCGGCCCGGGGTTCAGGGTCACGAGGTACTTTTCCGGCCCCGGCACGCCCTGGAGGCGGTTCAGGTCGTACGTCACCGTGGCCTGCTGCCCGGGCTCCCGGCAGTCGGCGAGACGGTAGTTCCACGAGGCCCGCGCCTTCTCCCGCGAAGGCAGGAACGACGCGTCCGAATGCAGCAGGGTGTCGTTCGCGGAGTACGTCCACGCGCCGAGGAGGCGCGCCTCGTCGCCCGAGGGGTCGGCCAGGAGGGCGAGAGCCTCGTCCGCGTGCGTGGCGACGACGGCGGCGTCGAAGCGCTGCGTCCCGCCGTCCGCGAAACCCAGAGTCACGCCCGCCGCGTCGCGGGAAAGGGAACGCACCGGCGTGGCGAGATGCAGCCGTTCGCGGAAGGGCGCCGTGAGCGCCTCCACGTACCGCCGGCTGCCGCCCGTGACCGTCCGCCACCGGTACTGCGTCGTCACGCCGAGGAAGCCGTGGTTCCGGAAGAAACGCACGAGGAGCCCGGCCGGGAAGTCCTCGATACCGAGCGTGCCGGACGACCACACGGCCGCCGCCATGGGCGCGAGGTAGTGCCGCTTCATCGCGTCGCCGTAGCGGCCCTCGCGAAGAAAGGCCCCCAGCGTGATCCGGTCGGCGTCTGCGCGCTCGAGGAGGCGCGGGGCCTCGCGGTTGAAGCGGGCGATGTCCCGGAGCATTCCGAGGAAGGACGGCGAGACGAGGTTCGAGGGCTGTGCGAAGAGGCCCGAGAGGCCCGTGCCGCACCACTCGAGAGAGCAGGCCTCGCAGCGGACCGAGAACGACATGTCGCTCTCGTGGTGTGGCGTGCCGAGCGCCTCGAACAGCCGGCAGAGGTTCGGATACGTCTCGCGGTTGAACACGAGGAAGCCGGTATCCACGGGAACGGCGCCCCCGCGGGCCGGCGCGTCCTGCGTGTGGGCGTGCCCGCCCGGGCGGGCCTCGCGGTCGAAGACGCGGACGGTGTGGCGGCGCGACAGCAGCCAGGCCGCCGACAGGCCGGAAATCCCCGTCCCGATCACCGCGATGTCCAGGAGCGCACCTCCACGGACTGGAATACGTCTGTCGACGGAATCCGGATGAGCGTGTGCGGACGTGCCCGCTCAGGGGGCGGTGCGCGACGCCTTGCGGAGCAGCTTCTTCGGGAGCCGCGGGGCCTTGCGCGCGGGCGGTCGGTTCGCGCGGAGCCAGTCGCGCAGCGCGACGGCGTCGCTCACGCAGGCGTCGGCGCCGGCGAGCGGAACGAGCGCCGGGTCCAGGCGGAACGCGAGCCCTCCCGCGAGCACCCTGGCGCCGGGGGCGACCCTCCGGATCTCCTTCACGAGCGGCGCGCAGCCGGCGACGTGCGCCGCGAGGGCGATCGAGAGTCCCACGGCGTCCGGCTGGCGCATCGAGACGAAGTGGATCGCCGCCTCGCGCGGCAGGTTCGCGCCGAGGAACTCGACCTGCCACCCTTCCTGGCGCCCGATCTCGGCAACGATGCGCGCCCCGAGGTCGTGGAACTCCCCGGCGGGACAGACGAGCACGAGGCGGGGCGCGCCGAGGCCGGGCAGGGGGACGTCCCGCGCGCCGAGCTGGAAGGCGCGCGCGACGAGCGCCGTGGCGAGGTGCTCTTCTCCGATGGAAATCTCGCCGCGCTGCCACATCACCCCGATCTGCTCGAGGGCCGGCTCGACGAGGTCCCGCGCCACGGCCGCGAGATCCATCCGGTGCGCGCGGGCGCGCTCGAAGGCGTCCTGCACGGCCGACTCGTCGCCCGCGAGGAGCGCCACGAGAAGGGGACCCCAGTCGGGCCGGTCCGGGCGGGCTGAAACCGGGCGTTTTCGGGCAGGCACGGAAGGCACGATAAGGGATACGCCTCGCATCTTCACGCGGATTCTCCGGGGCCGAACCGCCGCCGGATCGCCTCGCGCCGGAAGTCGAAGATCCGGCCGAGGGTGCGTTCGACGAAGAGGACGTGGGCCAGCGACCCGAGCGGTCCCATCGGCAGGGAATAGTCGACGACGTCGCGCACGAGCGTCGTCGCCCCGTCGGACTCGAACTCGTGGGCGTGGCGCCAGACGGCGTAGGGGCCGGATTCCTGCTCGTCCACGAAGCGCACGCCGGGCTCCCACTCGGTGATCCGGGTGCGCCACCGGAGCGGGATTCCGAAGAGGGAGAGCGCGTAATCGATGCGCGCTCCCGTGCGCATCTCGACGGGCGCCGGCGTGAGGATGCGGAAGCGAAGGAAGGGCGGCGTGATCTCTTCCAGGTTCGATGCGTCGGCGAAGAACCCGAAAACGGCCTCCCGGTGCCGAGGGATGCTCTGCGTGCGCACGAGCCGGTGCCTGCGTCCCGCGGCCGCGCTCATGCCGCCTTCCGCGGAGACGTCGGGGTCTGCGGGGAGCCGAGCGCGGAGGCCGCGATGCCGCGGAGCATGCCGCCGAAGACGAAGCGATGAAGCGGATAGAGGGCGTACCAGTACGCGAGGCCGAGGAGACCGGAGGCGTCGAAGACGGCGGTCTGGCGGATCTCGGAGCCGTCCGCAACGGGCGTGACCTCGAACTGCAGCCAGGCCCGGCCCGGAACCCTCATCTCGGCCCGCAGGCGCAGCAGGCGGTTCGGCTCGACGGCGTCGACGCGCCAGAAGTCGAGAGCGTCGCCCTCCCGGAGCTCGTCCGGATGGCGGCGGCCGCGGCGCAGGCCGACGCCTCCGGCGAGCAGGTCGAGGAACCCTCGGAGCCTCCAGAGGGCGTTGCCGTAGTACCAGCCGGTGTCGCCTCCGATGCGCCGGATCGGGGCGAATGCCGCGGAAGGGGGCACCCCGACGACGGCCTTCCGGCTGTCGACGAAGCGCGTGCCGATCCGGTCGCCTCCGTAGCGCTCGCTCAGCCCGGAGGCGGAGACGGCGTCCGACCAGCGCGTCCGGGCGAACGCGTCGTCCTCGTTCACGAGAGCCCGCCCGATCGCCTCGGTGACGCCGCGCGGCCTGACGGGGAAGGCGGCGGCGGCGGCGAAGTCGCGGACGACGGTGGGATTGCGCATGCTGTCCACGAGCTTGCGTCCGACGCGGGCGTAGAGCGGCGTCACGAGGCCGAGCCAGAGGCTCGACAGCCGGGGTGTCAGGAGCGGAACGGGAATCAGGAGCCGCTTGAGGCCGCGCTGGCGCGCGTACTCGCGCATCAGGTCTCCGTAGGTCACGCGATCGGGGCCGCCGATTTCGTAGACGCGCTCGGCGCCTTGCGGGAGATCGAGCGCCGCAGCCAGGAAGGCGATCACGTCCTCGACGGCGATGGGCTGGGCTTCCACCCCGACCCAGCGTGGGCAGATCATCACGGGAAGCCGCTCGACCAGCGCGCGGATCATCTCGAAGGAGAGGCTTCCGGAGCCGATCACGATCGAGGCCCTGAGCTCGACGACCGGGACGCCCGACTCCCGCAGGATCGCGCCCGTTTCGTGGCGGCTCAGGAGATGCTCGGAGAGCCCGCCCCCGGCCTCGCCCAGACCGCCCAGGTAGACGATGCGCCTGACGCCGGCTTCCCGTGCGGCGGTGCCGAAGATGCGGGCGGCCTCCCGGTCGCGCGCGGCGAAATCCTCGCCGCCCATCGAGTGGATCAGGTAGTAGGCGACGTCGACGCCCGCGAGGGCGCGCGCAACGGCCGGGGCGTCGAGCGCGTCTCCGGCGGCGAGCTCGGTCGAGGCGGCCGCCCGGCCGCGCAGCTCCTCCGGCCGGCGGACGAAGCATCGAAGGGCCTCGCCCCGCCTCTCGAGCTCCGCGTGCAGCCTCCCGCCCACGTAACCCGTGGCGCCGGTCAGCAGGATCAGGCGTCGGGCCGTCGGCGTGTTCATGGAGTCTCCGGTAGCCCCTACGCACCGGCGCCGGAATGGGATGTCGCGGAGCTAGAGGATCCGGACCCGCACCTCGCGGACCAGCTCGGGCTCCGTGATCTCGACCTTTTCCTCGACGGCGGCGCGCTGGATGAGCCCGCGGTCGCCCTCGACGATGAGCGTCATACCCGTCTCGATCTCGTCGAACGTGGCCTCCAGGACGGACTCGTCCGGGTTCTTCACGATGACGGACTCCACGACGGCTGGCTCGCGGCCCGCGACGACGAGGCGGAACGTGGACGTTTCCTTGGCGTGCTTGTTCTTTTCCTTGCGCGCGAGCTCGCGCGCCCTCTTCTGCGCTCTCTTCTGTCTGATTTCCCAGGCCCGCATTCGGCTCCTTCCGGGGCGCCCGTGGCGCCGTCCGCGGGCATGATACCCGCCGGGCGGTATCGTCCGCTTCGGAGGCATCGATGAAGGCACTCTTCCTCGCCGCGCACGGCGGCCTCGACGTGCTCCAGTACGGCGACCGGCCCGATCCCGCGGCCGGTCCCGGCGAGATCCTCGTGCGCGTCCGCGCCGCCGCCCTGAACCGGCTCGACCTCTTCGTCCTGGCCCGGATCCCCGGCGTCCCGATCGCCCTGCCGCACGTCCCGGGCGCGGACGGCTGCGGCGTCGTCGAGGCGCTCGGCGCCGGCGTCAAGGGGCCCGCGCCGGGCACGCGCGTCGTGATCCAGCCCGGGCTCTCGTGCGGCGCCTGCGAGTTCTGCCGGGCGGGCCAGCAGAGCCTGTGCATCTCGTTCCGGATCCTCGGCGAGCACGTCCCCGGCACCTTCGCGGAGCTCGTCTCCGTGCCGGCCGTGAACGTCTCCCCGGCGCCCGCCGGCCTCACGGACGAGCAGGCGGCGGCGTTCCCGCTCGCCGCGCTCACGGCCTGGCGCCTTCTCGTGACGCGCGCGGCGCTGAGGCCGGGCGAGACGGTCCTCATCCACGGCATCGGCGGCGGCGTCTCCACGTTTGCGCTCCAGATCGCGAAGCTCTGCGGCGCCTCCCGCGTGATCGTCACGTCGTCGTCCGAGGAGAAGCGCGCCCGCGCAAAGGACATGGGCGCCGACGACGTCCTCGACTCGAGGGAGGACGTCGGCAAGCGCGTGAGGGAGCTGACGAAGAAGCGCGGCGTCGACGTCGTCGTCGACTCGGTCGGTGCGGCCACGTGGAAACACTCCCTCGTCGCGGCGGCCAAGGGCGGCCGGATCGTGACCCCCGGCGCGACCTCGGGCCCGAACCCGGAGGAGGAGATCCGGCACATCTTCTGGAAGCAGCTCTCGATCCTCGGCTCGACGATGGGGACCGACGCCGAGTTCGCGTCCCTCCTCGCCGCCGTCTCCGCGGGCCGGATCGTTCCGGTGGTGGACTCGGTCGTCCCGCTCGCCGAGGGGCGGAAGGCTTACGAGCGGATGCAGTCGTCCCAGGGCCTCGGCAAGATCGTCGTGGAGGTGGCCGGATGACCGCGCCGGACCCCGATCTCCCGATGTTGCGCCACACCGTCGCGACGCTCGCGTACCGCGCGGGCAAGGTGCTGCGCGACGCGCCGCCCGCGTTCGGCTCTTTCCGGGCGGGGGAGGGCGGGAAGACGGCGGTCGAGATCCTCGCGCACATGGGAGACCTCTTCGACTGGGCGCTCACGATGGCGGACGGGAAGGCCGTCTGGCACGACGCGCCGCCTCTCCCGTGGAGCGAGGAGGTCACGCGCTTCTTCGCGGCGCTCGAGCGCTTCGACGCCCGGCTCGCGACCGGAGCGCCGCTCGCGCAGCCCGCGCCGAAGATCTTCCAGGGCCCCGTCGCGGACGCGCTCACGCACACGGGGCAGCTCGCGATGCTGCGCCGGATGTCGGGGGCGAAGATGAAGGGCGAGAACTACTTCGTCGCCGACGTCGCCGCCGGCCGCGTCGGGCTCGCGCAGTCGCCGCCGAAGCGCGAGTTCGACTGACCTATGCCGGGATCCAGAGCGTGAACGTCGCGCCGGGGCCGTCGTTGTTCGCGACGTCCAGCCGCCCGCGGTGCGCCTGCAGGACCTTCTGGACGACCGTGAGGCCGAGGCCCGTGCCGGGCACGGTCTCGGACCCCTGGAATCTCAGGTAGGGCGTCGCGAGTCGGGACTTCTCCGCGGGAGGGAAGCCCGGGCCTTCGTCCGAGACGTCGAGGCGGAGGAACGCCTTTCCGTCCTCGTCCACGACGCGCGCCGCGATGCGGACGGTCCCGCCCTTCGGGCTGAACTTCACGGCGTTGCCCAGCAGGTTCGCCGCTGCGCGCCGGAACATCTTCGAGTCCAGGCGCACGTGCGGGAGGCTCGCGGGGACGTCCACGGCAACCGCCACGCCGCGCGGGACGGCCATCCACCGCGCCTCCTCGAGAGGCAGCGCGAGCGCCTCGGCGACGGACGCGGGCCTCCTCTCGGTTTCGGGCGCGTCCCCGGGGCGGTAGACGAGGAGCGCGTCCTCGATGAGACCCTGCAGGCCGCGCGCCGAAGCGAGCGAGCCGTCGAGCAGCTTCGCGAGCCGCTCGTCGCCCGCGCGGCGTTCCTTGTCGCGCGTGAGCTCGAGCGCGGCCGAGATCGCCGAGAGCGGGTTCTTCATGTCGTGCACGAGCATCGCCGTCAGCCGCGAGCGGTCCCGGTCGGCGAGCGCGCGCCGGCGCTGCTCGAGCGCGAGCTCCTCGACCTGGCTCTGCAGGTTGCCGTAGAGCCGCGCGGCGCGAATCGCGAGCGCGAGCTGGTCCGCGACGCGGCCGAAGAAGACGAGCTCGTCCTGCGGGAACGCGCGCGGAGACTCCCACGACATCCCGAGGACGCCGATCGCCTCGCCCTCGCGGTGGATCGGGATGCCGAGGAAACTCTCGGCCCCGAGCGCCTCGAGGGCCTCCGCCGCGAGCGGATCGGTCTGGGCCAGCTCGCCGCGGTCGGCGACCACGTACGGGTCCGTCGACGTCACCAGGGCGCGGAACGGCTCGCTGTCGGGCAGGGGCCGCTCGTATCCGACGAACGAGGTCGGGACGTCGCCGGGCCTCCAGTCCATCAGGACCGTGCACGACTCGCCGTCGTCGTTCAGGAACCAGATTTCGACGGAGTTCGCGCTGAAGCGCGTGCCGAGGAGCTCGGTCGCCGCGTCAAGGATCTCCTCGAGGTCGAGCGAGTCGCGCGCGGCCAGCGCGATCGAGGCGAGGATCTCGTTGCGCTTCGCCTCGACGCGCAGGCGCTCCTTGAACGCGTTCTCCTCGCTCGCCGAGCGCCGCCGGTGGAGGAGCAGCAGGCGCTCGAGGCGCATCGCGAGCAGCGGGGCCTCGTCGCGCTCGCGCACGACCTCGAACGACTCGACGGGGATGCGGCGCACGAGAGGATCCGTGATCTCGACGCCGGGCGGCACGACGACGAGGCACGGCGGCGGCGCCTTCGCGACGTCGAGGAGCGGCGGGCGGGCGAGCGCGAAGCCGCGCCCGAACGCTTCGGGGCGCGTGACCCACACGACCGGCCAGTGAAGGAAGAACTTCGGGTCGTGGACGTCACGTTCGTCGTGCCGCTCGACGAGGAGGCCGGAGCCGGCCAGCGTGCGCGCGACCCAGTCCATCGCCTCGGGTTCTCCCACGAGCCGGACGGTCCTCAGAACCCCGTCGCGCAGCGGGCGCGCCATCGCGTCGGCCTTGGGCTCCACGGACGCATTCTCGCCGCGGGCGCGACCCGGCGTCCACCGGTCCCCGTGCGATGATCGCTCCGTGCCGGCCGGCCTCGTCCTCGCCGCCGCTCTCTTCACCGGCTCCGCGCCCGCGGCCGCCCCGGTCCTGCCCGTTCTCGTCTCCTACGACGTCGTCGAGGCCACGCGCACCGTCACGCCCGCGGGCGAGAGGAACGGCGGCACCGCGGGCTCCGTGCGCGTCTCGGCCGGGCGGGCGCGCTGGGAACTTCCGCACGGGACGTTCCCGCGCTCGAGCGCGTCCGTGGCCATCTCCGACGGTCCCGTCGTGACGCTCCTCGACCCGAAGGAGCGGCTCGCGGCCGCCGCGACCGCGGACGACTTCACGGCGCTGTTCCGCGGGCGGCCCGCGACGGAGGGCAGCGCCGCGACGGCGCTGCGCGACGTCTCGGTCCGGCTGACCCCGGGCGGGAAGGGGCGCGCTTTCGACGGCCGGCCGACGTCGAGGTTCCTCCTCGACGCGGGCTGGACGCTCGTCGTGACGACGACCGGGCGCGTCTCCCGCGTGACGACGGAGATCAAGGGCGTCGTCGAAACCGTCGACGAGCCGGCCGCGCGGTCGCCGTTCGACGGCCTCGGCCGCCTCGTCCCGGCCCGCGGCGCGGCCGCCGAGGCGCTGGACGCCGAGCTCGCGAAGCTCCCGGGCCTGCCGGTATCGGCCGCGCTCGACGTGACCTCGGAGGTCGTGTCCGAGCAGGCCGGCATGCCGTCGGGGACGGAGCCTCCGCCGAGGCCGGCCGAGACGCGACAGACGATCACGCGGCGCGTCTCGAACCTCGCCGTGCGGAAGGGCGCGGCGTCCGACGACGCGCTCTTCGCGATTCCCCCGGACTTTCACTCCCGCGGCCTCGACCGCATCGCGCCCGGGGACGCGCCGTGAGCGGCGGAGGTCTCGGCGGTCTCGAGGAGCTCGTCCCCGAGCTCCTCCTCGGCCGGCCGCTTGCGGTGCTCACGGGCGCGGGGGTCTCGGCCGAGAGCGGCCTCCCGACGTTCCGCGGACCCGACGGAATGTGGGAGGGCCGGCGAGCGGTGGAGCTCACGACGCCGGAGGCGTTCGCGGCGGACCCGAAGGAGGTCTGGCGGTTCTACGAATGGAGGCGCGCGAAGCTGCGCGAAGCGCGGCCGAACGCGGGCCACCTCGCGCTTGCGCGCATCGAGAACGTCCTTCCGAGGATGACGCTCATGACGCAGAACGTGGACGGTCTCCACCGCGCGGCCGGCAGCCGCAACGTGATCGAGCTGCACGGCACGATCCTCAAGACGCGCTGCACGGGCTGCGGCGTGATCGAGTCCGCGCCCGGCGCGCCGTTCCCGGAGATTCCTCCGCGCTGCGCGTGCGGAAGCCTCCTCAGGCCAGACGTCACCTGGTTCGGCGAAATGCTGCCCGAGGGAGTCTTCGAGGCCGCGGCCGAGGCTGCGAGCGGGAGCGCCGTCTTCCTCGTCGTCGGGACGTCCTCGGTCGTCGCGCCCGCATCGTCCCTCGCGACGATCGCGGCGCGCGCCGGGGCGAAGGTGTACGAGATAAACCCCGCGCTGACGCAACTCGCGTCCGGAGTAGACGGCTCCTTCCGCGCGAGCGCGTCGGCGGTGCTGCCGGTGCTGGCGGACGCGCTGGAGCGGGGGGCGGCGTGAGCGCGGGGCGCGGGCCGCGAGGCGGCCGCCTCGCGGAGAGGTCCAAGGAGGAAAGACCCAGGGAGAAGATGCTTAGAAAGGGTCCAGAGGCTCTGGACGACGAAGAGCTTCTGGCGATCCTTCTCGGCACGGGAACCGCCGCGAGGCCCGTGCTCGAGACCGCGCGCGACCTCCTGAAGGACGGCGGGTTTCCGGGACTCTTCGCGCGCGGGGCGCGCGACCTCGAGAAACTCGCCTCGGGTGTGGGTCCCGCAAAGGCCACCCGAATCGAGGCGGCCCTCGAGATCGGGCGAAGGCTCTCGCTCGATTCACTTTCGAAGAAAAATCTTCTTTCGGACCCTGCAACCGTGGGGCGTTACCTCATGGAACGCCTCGCGAGCGAGACGCAGGAGGTCATGGGCGGGCTCCTCCTCGACGCGAAGAACCGCCTCGTGAAGGACGCGGCGCTCTTCCGCGGCACCGTGACGCACGCGGCCGTCGCGCCCGCGCCGCTCTTCCGCCAGGCGATCCTCGCCGGCGCGGCGGGCGTCATCCTGTATCACAACCATCCCTCGGGAGATCCCGAGCCTTCGCCGGAGGACCTCGCGACGACGAAGCGCTTCCTCGCGGCGGGCCGCGAGATCGGCATCGAGGTGAAGGACCACGTGATCGTGGGGCGCGGCCGGTGGGTCTCGTTCCACGAGCGGGGGCTCCTGCGCTGAGGGGAACGGCATGAAGACGTACGACGTGGCCGTCGTCGGAGGCGGCATCGTGGGCCTCGCGACCGCGTGGCGCCTGCTCGAGAAGGACCCGCGGCTCTCCGTCGTCCTCCTCGAGAAGGAGGGCGAGGCCGGCGCCCATCAGACCGGCCACAACAGCGGCGTCATCCACTCGGGCCTGTACTACAAGCCCGGCTCGGAGAAGGCGAAGACGTGCGTCGAGGGCGGGCGCCTGCTCGTCGACTTCTGCCGGACGTACGGCGTCCCGCACGAGATCTGCGGCAAGCTCGTGGTCGCGACGAGCGCGGAGGAGCTGCCGCGCCTCGACGAGCTCGCCCGCCGCGGCCGCGAGAACGGCGTCGCGGGCGTCCGCGAGATGGAGCCCGCCGAGTTCCGGAAGATCGAGCCCGAGGCCGCGGGCGTGAAGGCCCTTCACGTCCCGCCGACCGGCATCACCGACTACGGCGTCGTCGCCAGGACGCTGGCGGCCGAGCTCACGAAGAAGGGCGTCGACGTGCGCTTCCGCTCGAAGGTCACGACGCTCGCGTCGAACGGCTCCGAGGTGCGGATCGTCGCGGGCGGCGAGCACGTCGCCGCGCGGCACGCCGTTGCGTGCGCGGGCCTGCAGGCCGACCGCGTCGCGCGCCTCGACGGCGTCGACGCTGGCGTGAAGATCGTCCCGTTCCGCGGCGAGTACTACGAGCTCGCGCCGGGGCGCGAGGGGCTCGTGAAGGGCCTCCTCTATCCCGTGCCCGACCCGCGCTTTCCGTTCCTGGGCGTCCACTTCACGCGGCTCGTGGGCGGAGGCGCCGAGGCGGGCCCGAACGCCGTTCCCGCGCTCGCGCGCGAGGGCTACACGAAGACGTCGTGCAACCTCTTCGACGCGCTCGAGGAGGCCGCGAATCCCGGCGTCTGGAAGCTCCTCGTGAAGTACGGCGGCATGGCGGCGGGGGAGCTCTACCGCTCGTTCTGGAAGCCGGCGTTCGTGAGGGCGCTGCAGAAGCTCATGCCGGCCATCCGGAGCGAGGACCTCGTCCCCGGCGGCGCGGGCGTGCGCGCGCAGGCGCTCCGCAGGGACGGCACGCTCGAGGACGACTTCGTCCTCGCGCCCCACGGCCGCATCGTCCACGTCCTGAACGCGCCGTCACCCGCCGCGACGGCCTCCCTGGCGATCGGCGGCCGCATCGCGGAGGCGGTGGCGGCGATGCGGAGCTGAGCGCGCCTCTCGGGGACGGCTGCGGGCATACAATTCGCGCCGTGGCCAGCTTTGACTGGAATCTGGACGGGTCGGGGTTTGGTCAGCAGACCGCCGAAAGTTGCTGGTTTGCGGCCTACGCGATCCTGTGGTCGTGGAAGAACAGACCGCTCGGGTCGATCCGCGAGCGGATCACGAAGGCCGGATTGGATTTCGACGACTACTACGGCAAAGGCTTGCCGGTGGAGGCCTTTCCGAAGACGCGCGCGGCCCTGGGCCTGGTCGGTTGGGGCGGAGGCCATGCGGCGGCGCTGGCCGGCGACCTGGACGACATGGCGCACCGGATCAAGGGGTACGGGCCGCTGTGGTGCGCCGTCAGCCGGCCGAGCGCTCATGTCGTGGTGCTGGTGGGCGCGGACCCGGGCGGCGGTCTGATTCACATCCTGAATCCCTGGAGCACCAACGGTCTCGACGCGGAGAGCCAGTACCTGACGGCGCAGCAGTTCCGCCACAAGGTGAATGCGAAGGCGCCCTACTCGGTGATTCAGGCGTTCATGTAGGCGTGGCGACGGCGCGTTCAGGACGTTGACGACGCGGCCGTGCGGCGGTCGCATCGCGAAGGCCATGGCGGGAATGCGCGGCTGATACGGTCACCCACTGACCTTGCACGCCCATGGTTTGGGGTGTAGGTTCACGGAAGTCAGCCCCGCGTTCCCCTTTTCTCCGGTCCATTGAATTAGAGCCAGGGCCCCCGATGGCAGTTTGCCCGGAGCGATCCCGCCCACGGAAGTCGCCGGTTGAACCTGGCGTGGATGGGGCGCGCTTGATCGGCACTTCGGCGGCCCCGGCTCGGTGGAAGTCTGTTCGTCCGGGCGCTATTGCGCTTCCGTTGCAGGGAATCGCAACAGGCGAGGGTCAAGAAGCGGCGCTCCAGGGCACTACGGCGACAGGAACGGGAGTCACATGAGAAGTGTTTCGAGGCTTGGTCTGTTCGGGGCCGTCGTGGTCGTTTTTCCTTGCCGCCCCTCAGGCATCGGCCGCGAACCTCTCCTCGGTCTCCGTGGCGCCGACGAGCGTCGTCGGCGGGATGGCGAACGCCACGGGGACCGTGACGCTCGACGTGGTCGCCCCAGCCGGAGACGTAGTCGTCGGCCTCTCTAGCAACAGCGCATACGCTTCGGTCCCTTTGTCGGTCACCGTCCTCGCGGGTTCGAGGACCGCCACCTTCACCGTCACGACTTCCGCCCCCATCACCAACCAGACGGCGACGATCACGGCCACTTACAACGCCGTGAACAAGACCGCGAACCTCACGGTCACAACGCTCATCTCGTCGGTCACTCTCGCCCGCAGCAGCGTCGTCGGCGGAATGGCGGTCACGGGGGCCGTGAACCTCTACGCCCCCGCGCCTTCGGGCGGCACCGTCGTCACGCTCACGAGCTCGGCCACGACCAGGGCCACTGTCCCGTCCAGCGTGACCGTGCCGGCCGGCGCCACGTTGGCGACGTTCGTCGCGGCGACTCTCACGGCGGCGACCACGGGCTCGTCCACGATCACGGCTTCGAACGCCGGCACGAACAAGACCGTAGCGCTGACGACCTCGGCAAGCGCGATCCCGTACACCCTGACCCTCAACCCCACGACCGTGTTCGGGTCCTCGACCTCCACGGGCACCGTGACTCTCAACGGCGCGGCGCCGACCGGCGGGACGACAGTCACCCTGACGAGCTCGAATACCGCCCTCGCCACCGTCCCCTCGAGCATCGTCGTGTCGGGAGGGGCGCCCTCGGCAACCTTCACGGTCTCGACGCTCACGGGGAGCGGAAGTGCCGTCATCACGGCCGCGGCCGGCGGCACGTCCAGGACCGCGACGCAGACGATCGCGGCGGCCCTGCAACCCTTCTCGGTCACCCTCGACCGCACGAGCGTGACGAGGGGGCAGAGCCCGATTGCGACGGTACAGCTCAACGGCCAGGCTCCGACAGGCGGGGCGAGCGTGACGCTGACGAGTTCGCGACATTCTCGGCCACGACCGTGGCCGTCGCGGACGACCTCGACACCACGGTGACCGCGGTTTCCGGGGCGACGAAGACGGCCGTCCTCACCACGACGTCGATCCGGCCCTCCAGCGTGTCGCTCAACCCGACGACCGTGGTCGGGGGCACCACCTCGACAGGGACCGTGACCCTGAGCGGCCCCGCGCCCGCGGGCGGGGAGATCGTGTATCTCGCCAGCTCCAACACGGCCGCGGCGACCGTCCCTTCGAGCGTGACCGTGGCTGCCGGTACGGCGACCGCCACGTTCACGGTCTCGACGCCGCTCACGGCTCCGACGACCAGCGTCTCCATCACGGCCGTCAAGCAGCAGGCTTCCGCTGCTGCATCCCTGTCGGTTCTCGCGCCCACTCCGACCCCGACGCGGACGCCCACCCCCACGAGGACGCCGACTCCCACGCGGACGGCCACGTTCACGTCCACCGCGACGCGCACCCCTACGCCGACGTCGACGCCGACGACCACGCCGACCCGCACCGTCACCCCGACGAACACGCCGACCCCGACGGCGACCAGGACGCCGACGCAGACCCCGACGTCCACGGTCACGCCGACGGTGACGCCGACGCCGACCGTCACCCCCACGCCGACGTGGACGTTTACCTACACGCCCTCGCCGACCGTCACACCCACGGTGACACCGACCTCGACTCCGACTCCGACGCCGACCGGGACGCCCACTTCGACCCCGACTCCGACAGTCACTCCGACGGTGACACCGACCTCGACAGCGACGCCGACGGTGACCCCGACTCAGACGTGGACGCCGACTTCGATCCCGACAGTGACGCCGACGAACACGTCGACCGTGACGCCGACTGCGACGCAGACACCCACCGTGACTGCAACGCAGACCCCGACGATGACTCCGACGTCCACCGTGACGGTCACCCGAACGATGACGCCGACGTCAACCCCGACGATCACGCCTACGTCAACCTCGACCCAGACGTCCACGCAAACGCCTACTCAGACACCGACTCAAACGCCCACGCAGACCCCGACGCAATCGGCTACCGCTACCCCGACCCAGACACCGACCCAGACACCCACGCCCACGCCTACGCAGACACCGACCGCCACTCCCACTCCGACGGCGACGCCGGTCTCTTCGATAACGGGGACCGTAACGAACGGGGCCCTCTCGGGGCCGGTCGCGGGAGCGCTGGTGACCGCGATTGGTACGGCGATGTCCGCGACGACGGACGGCTCGGGTGCCTTCGAGATCCCGGTCCCGCCCGGAACCTACTCACTGATCATCACGGCTCCGAATCTGCAGCCGGCGACGACCGGCAGTCTGGTCGTTTCGGCCGGCTGGTCGACGAACGCGGGGACGATCGCGCTCGGCGCCGCACAGACCTTCGCCTTCGGCATCAAACCGGCCATCGCCTCGGGCAACGGAACGGCGACAGCGACGATCAACCTCAATACGGCCGCTGCCAGTACGACTGTCTTCACCCTGACAAGCGACAGCGCCAACCTCTCACCTCCCGCGAGTGTCACGATCGCGACCGGAAAGCGGGCCCTGAGCTTCCCGGTGACCTACGCGCCGGTCTCGTCGCCGACCTGGGTGACGGTGTCAGCCACGTCTGGAAGCGTCACGAACCAGGCCCGGGTGATGTTGACGCCGACCCTGGCTGTCGCCTCCATGTCGCTGAGCGCTTCGAGTGTGCATCTGCCAACTGCGTTCTCAGGTGTTGTCCAGCTGACGGCACCAGCCCCGGCGGGTGGTGTGACCGTTGGTCTCAGATCCTCGGTTACGACCGCGGCTACGGTGCCCGCTTCGATCTTCATTCCCGAGGGCGCATACAGGGGATTGTTCTACGGGCAAACGCTCGCCGTTGCGGCAAATGCCACGACGCAGATCACCGCGTCCTTGCCAAGTGGCAGCGTGACGCAGCCTGTTTTCGTCAGCACGGCGCCAGCTCTTACAGCGGTATCCGCTCCGGCATATGCGCGATATACGGCCTCACCCCCGAAGACGGTGAGCATCGCGGTCTATCTCAACGACCGGGCTCCGGCAGGGGGAGCCGTCGTGTCTCTGACGAGCTCGAATCCGACAGCCATACCCGTCCCGGCGAGTGTCACGGTCAGTTCGTGCTGCTCGTCCGTCGTCACAGCACCGGTCCTTGGCGCCACTACGAGTTCACCGGTCGTCATCACGGCCAATTATGCGGGGATCTCGCGCACGACCTCGGTGACCGTGACGGCCCCCATTACCGCGCAGAAGATGTTCCTCGGCGCGCCTCTCGGCGTGTCGACCTACGTGTACCTGGAAGTGTCCGAGCCTCTTCCCAGCGGGGGCACCGCCACATTCCAGAATTCCAATCCCTCGGTGTTCAGCCTCCCCACCAGTTCCCCGATCGCGAGTGGTGACAACGAGGCGTACCCGACGGGCACGTATTTGCCGACGACCTATGGCACTCAAGTCGTCCTGACGGGCTCGTACGGGTCCCGCGACCAACAGATCACCGTAGACGTGCCCTCGGCGACCTCACCGTCCGGCGTCTCCGTCGGTACGAGTGTCCAGGGCGGGTTCTCCGGCACGGGTTCCGTGGCGCTGACTTATCCAGCGCCGGCAGGCGGAGTCTTGGTCGCACTCGCAAGCGACCAGCCAAGCGTCCTTTCGATGCCGCCGAGCGTCACGGTCGATGCGGGCTCGAGCTCGGCCACATTCACCTTCAGCGCCAGCGTGGTACCTGTTTCGACGAGTGCGAGGGTTTTCGCGACCTCGGGCGGGGATACTCAGGTCAGCTCGGTTACGGTTCTCCCGCCAAGGGTCGCGAGCGTCAGCGTGGCGCCGACAAGCACTCCAGGTGGGAATACGGTTGCCGGGACACTGACTCTCACCGGGCCAGCTCCCCCGGAAGGCTACGTCGTCAATATCTCGTCGAATTCCGGCCTTGCGCTGCCGCCCCCGACGGTGACGGTGCCCGGCGGAGCGACAGCGATGACCTTCCCGATTCCGACGGCCGGGGCGACGGCGAGTACGACGAGCGCCACCCTCACGGCGTCCGACGGGTTCTCGACGCAGACGACGTCCCTTCAGATCACGAAGACCTCCCTCCTGAGTGTCACGTTCAGCCCGAGCACGGTTCAGGGGGGCTCGCCGTCAACCGGGACCGTCGTCCTCAATGGCCTCGCCCCGGCCGGGGGAGCCGTCGTCTCCCTCTCGAGCAATCAAGGTTCAGCGGTCGTGCCCGCCAGCGTGACGATCACGGCCGGTAACGCCAGCGGGACCTTTACGGTCACGACGAGCGCGGTTGCGTCAAACACGACGGCTGTAATCACCGCGACCTACCAGGGCTTCACTCAGCCCGGGAGCCTCGTCGTCACGCAGCTCCCGTCGACGCTGTCCTCGATCTACGTGCCTCCTGCCGTCTCGGGCGGTCTCAACGCCACGGGCACCGTCTACCTGTCGACGGCTGCGCCGGTGGGAGGACTACCGGTTGCACTGACGAGTGCGCTCCCGGCCGTCGCGGCCGTGTCCACCTCAGTCACGGTTCCCGCTGGAGCCTTGTCGGCAAACTTCACGATCACGACGACGGGCGTTGCCGTGTCCACGCCGGTCGTCATCTCGGCCACGTACGCGGGTGTCACGCAGAACGGCACCATCACGGTCAACCCGGCGTCGCTGAGCTCGGTGAGCCTCGTGCCGTTTGCGCTGACGGCCGGGTCGTCTTCGACCGGCACCCTTTCGCTCGTCGGGAAGGCGCCGCCCGCTGGCCTCGTGATTTCGCTCGCGTCTTCGAACCCCGGCGTCGCCACCGTCCAGTCGACGGTGACGGTCCCATCGGGTGCGAGCACCGTCACGTTTCCGGTTACGACCAACGGGTCGATCTCGAGCGGGACCTCCACGATCACCGCGAACGGCGGTTATCAGGGCTTGACGGTCTCCGCGTTGCTCACCGTCACGCCGAGTCCCATCGCACTGTCTCAGCTGACGCTGAGCGCGCCTACCGCTGTGTCTGGCCAGGTCGTCACCGCCACGGTACTGCTGAACCAAGCGGCCCCGGTCGGCGGGGTCGTCGTCTTACTGGCCAGCTCCGACACCACGGTCGCAACGGTTCCATCCGGGGTCGTCGTCTCTGCAGGCGCGACCTCGGCCACGGCGAGTGTCACCACAAAGGGCGTCGGCGCCTCGTCTCCCGTGACGATCTCCGCGACGTTCAACGGCGCGACCCTTCCGGCGGCCCTCACAGTCACGCCCGCCGTTCTTTCGCAGGTCACCGTCACGCCGGCGGCCGTGGCGGGCGGAGCCAGTGCCTCAGGTGTCGTCAACCTGAGCGGGCCTGCGCCTCCTGCCGGGGCGGTCGTGGCTCTGTCGTCTTCCGACGCGACGACCGCCTCCGTGCCGGCAAGCGTCACGGTTGCTTCCGGAGCGTGGGGTGCGGCCTTCACCGTCACGACCACGACTGTGTCCGTCTCGAAGCCGATCACGATCACGGCCGTCTACTCGGGCGTGACACTGACGGCGCCACTCAGCGTCGATCCGTTCGGTGTCGCGTCCATTACGGCGCCCGCGAACATGAAGGCCGGTGACTTCGGCGTCTCCGGTACCGTGACGCTCAATTCACCGGCGCCTCCAGGCGGATCCATCGTCTCTTTGACCGCGATCGGAGCGGTCCGCTACTTCGTGTCGACCCAGACGGGGTACCTCGCGTCCGCGAACACCACGGTGACGGTCCCGGCCGGCCAGACCAGTGAGTACTTCAACGTCATCGCCCCATGGACATCGTCCGCGGGCTCGGGAACGCTCACGGCAACGCTCAACAGTGTCTCCAAATCGACGTCCGTGACCGTCACCGCCGGGACTGCGACTTTCAGTATCGCGCCATCCACGCTGTCCCGGGGCGGAAGCACACTCGGCTCGATCCTGTTCGACGGCTACCCGCCCATCACCAACTCGATTCCGGTGACACTCTCGTCGAGCAACTCGGGCGTGGTACTGGCGGCGACGTCCGTTCAGGCGTGCCCGGTTCTTCCCTGCGGCGCCATCGGGTCGATTCAAGCCGGCTATCCGTGGTACATGCCGATTGGAGTTACGGCGGGCTCGTCGACGGGCGCGACAACCGTCACCGCGACATTCTCGGGCCTCAGTCAGACCGCCGCGCTAGCGGTGAACCCGTCAGTCCTCACTTCGCTCACGGCGCGTCCAACGGCCTTCCCCGGCGGCGCGTCTGTGCCGATCACGGCCAACCTCGACAGTCCGGCGCCCCCCGAAGGGGCCCTCATCTCGCTCACCAGCTCGAGCCTCTCGCTCTTCCCGGTGCCCGCGACGCTTTCGATTGCGCCAGGCCAGCAGACTGCTTCCCTCAACGCCATCCCGCAGAGCGTGGGTGCGACGACGCCCATCACGCTCTCGGGCACGTACGGCCCGGATAAGCGGAACGTGTCGCTGAAGATCCTCGCGGACGGCGCCGCCCATGTCTTCGGCACGGTCGTCGATGCCCGCGTCTACGACCACGACCAGCCGCTCCCGGGGGTCTCCCTCGCGTTCTCGACGGACGCCGCAAACGCGACGACGACCGATGCGTTCGGGGCCTTCAGCCTCTTCACGGATCCCGGTGCGACGGCACTCACGCTTTCATCGCCGGGCTTCGCCACGACAACCCTTCCGAACTTCACGGCCGCTTTGAACGGCGCGATCGACGAGGGCGTGATCCGGCTCAAGTACGTCCTCGGGGGATCCACTCTCGTGAGCGGCCGCGTGGTTAACGCAGGCGGAAGCCCCGTGGCGGGCGCGACGGGCTCGCTCGAGGGCTATCAGGGCAGCTTCACCACGGATGGCAGCGGCTACTTCTCGTTCAACGGCCCGAATCTCGGGCGCTACAGGCTCACGTTCTCGGCTCCAGCGACTCCAACACGCACGGACGACACGTTCGTCTTCGTGTCGACTGCCACGACCAGTGGGCTCTATGACTTCGTCCTCGACTCAACGTCCCGGCCAGTCCTTTCGGCCGTCTCTGTCAGCCCCAATCCCGTCGTCGGCGGTGGCGCGAATACGACGCTGAACTTGACGCTATCCGCTCCGGCCCCCTCGTCGCCGGCTCCCGGTGGGGCGACGGTCAGTCTCGTGATGTCGGATCCAAACGCCACACCGCCCTATACGAGCGCAGACATTTCCGCGGGCAGCGCGACGGGCGGCTTCGTCCTGCAGGTCAACACCGTCACGGTCCCGACGCCAACCGTGATCACGGCCTTCTACGGCGGCGTTCAGCTTTCGACGACGCTGACCGTGATCCCGGCCACCGGCGTCCTCTCGTCGTTCACGGTGAATCCGTCGAGCGTCGTGGGTGGAAGCACGTCCGTAGGCACCGTCACCCTCAACGGCCCCGCGCCGGCGGGCGGCGTCACCGTCGGCCTCTCGTCCGACGACGGGGCGGCCATCGTCCCCTCCGGCGTCTTCGTCCCGGCGGGCGCGACGACGGCGGCCTTCACGATGGCGACCTCTCTCGTCGGCCTCACGCGCACCGCGAACCTCACGGCTACCTACGGTTACACGCGAACCGCGACCCTAACGATCACTCCCCCTGCCCAGGCCTCGCTCATCGGCGTCGCGCCGGGCTGGACGCTGCCCGGAGACATGACGCCCGTCCTTTACGGATCGAGCATCCAGCCGGGCAGCACGGTGACGTTCACGGGGCCGGTGTATGCGCTTGCGGCCCCGACGACACCTCTTTGCACGCTCGGCTCGAACTGCCCGTCGGCAGCCCTTGCCGCCACGGTCGACGTCGGCGGCGCCTACGCGGCCTTCGCGATCCCGCCGGGAGCGGCGCCGGGTTTCTACCACCTGAAGACGCGAAGCCCCGTTGGCGTCGACTCCACCAACAACGAATGGATTGCCGTCGACTCCGCGCAGCAGACCCGCGGCGTCGTGGCGCCCGGCCAGCACACGTTCGCGCAGCGCATCTACCCGGGCCAGACCGTCACCGGGACCCTCACGGGCGACAACCCGCAGGGCTCCGTCTCGGACTACAACTACTACTACTTCGTCGCCACGGCCGGCAGCCAGATCAGCGCGTCGATGAACCGCGTCGACACGTCGATGACGTGGGAGAACCCGGCCAGCCTCGACCCGCAGATCCAGATCATCGCGCCGGACGGCTTCATCTATTCGAACCTGCAGGCGTTCGACAACCAGCCGGGCGTCGACCTCAACGCCTCTCTCTCGCACGCCGTCCTTCCGCAGACCGGCGTCTACTTCATCGTGGCGGAGACGACCCGCGGGAGCGGTCAGTACCAGCTCTCGTTCAACGTCGACTCGATGGCGCCTGCTCCGGCCGGAAACAGGGCCATCCCGGTCACGGGCAACCACAACACGCTGCCGCTCAACACCAACGCGGGCGCCCAGGCCATGATGCTGGATTCCCGCGGCTGGCCGGTTGCAGGCGCCCAGTACTCGTTCTCGGGCCAGAACGGAACGGGCGACACCGGAACGGCTACCTTCCAGTCTGGCGCCTCCGGTTCAACGTCGCTCAACGGTACGGCCGACGCCACGGTCAGGATGACAACCCAGGGCAAGGCGCGCTTCAAGGCGGCCCTGAGCAGCCCACAGCTTTCTCAGCTCGTCTACCTGCCGAGCGGGGAAGCCGCGGCGGCCATGGGCGGGGTCTTCGACGAAGCCTCGGGCGACCTGAAGATCCCCGTCTACCAGGCGACCGGGTTCTCCTCGGCGCGGCTTCTCAGCCTCTCGGACAAGGGAGCGCAGCTGAGTGCGGGTGGCATCCAGAGTCTTCCGCAGGAACAGCTCCGCGGCCGGGTCGAGTCGCTGTCGGTCAAGGGAGCGCGCGTTGCTCAGGGCGCCGCCTCTGCCAACGAGCACTCTCCTGGCGTGCCACTAAGGTCCGCCACGACGCCCCTCGCCTACGTCCGCACGCCCCTCGTCATCACGGCCTGCTCCGGCGAGCTCGAAGTCTTCACGCAGTCGGGCGTCACGCCCGCGACCCTCAACGCGCCCTTCTCGGTCGTTCTCACGGACGTCACGGTGGGAGAGGCCCAGGGCGTCGTCGACACGGCCGCGGGAATCCACGGTCACAAGATCGAGAAAGCCGACGGCACTTCCAAGGTGATGAGGTTCCACCTCGACGTCAAGGACTCGACCGGAAACGCCCCGACGCACCCGGTACTCGTAAACCTCGCTGTGGGTGGCGCGAAGCACGGCACGCTCATCCTCGATCCCACCGGCGCGAAGATCGAGTGCGCGCAAGCCTCCTTCATCTGGCACGAGCAAGACGCCCAGGGCACCATCATCGCTCCCAACGAAGAGTTCGAGTACAGACTCGGCACCCTCTCGATCTACGCCGGAGCCGTGCCCGACCCCGCTCACAGCGGCCAGGTCCTCCCGGTCTGGGGCGTCGCGGAAAACCTGACCGTCACCATTTCAACCGTCGACGGCACGGGCAACGCGACTCCGCTCACGACCTACGATGCGTCGTTCCCGGTTCATCCCGAGCCGGGGCGACCGAAGAGCTTCGTCTCGCCCTTCGAGCTCGTCGGCGGGCCTCCGGACGCCGCATGGCAGTACTGGGCCGACTACCTCACCACGACCGTGGCGGGGGTCAAACAGAGCCCTCGATACTCCATCCCCAACTCCTTCTACCTCGTCGACCGCTGGAACAACGTGACGTTCGGCTACCCGGTGGACCCTGCGCACACGACCGTCTTCGGCCAGCAGAACCTCTCCGTCACGTTCAAGGACCAGCTCGCCGGCGTCAACCAGCCCGGCTACGACATCACGTTCCCGGGCTACGAAGTGGACCTTTCGTGGAGCAACGCCGGCGGCTCGATGCCGACGGGCGCTGATCTCTCATTCGGACTGCACTACTCGGGCGATCCCACGTACGGGACAGGCGACATCGCCCCACCGCGGAGTGTCAGACTGAACTTCATCTCGGGAACGCAGCACGCCCTCACGAGCCAGCAAGACTACGAGCTGCGGTTTGGAGTCGACGACACGGGCTGGCCCGTGACTGTTCCCCCGGGCGCCACGGGCAGCGCATTGCCGACGACGCAGGACACACGAAACACGGACCCAACTCTCAGCACGGTGCCGAAGCGCTTGACCTTCCAGATCGTCACCGGCACTAATGTCCCGTGGGCCGGAGAGATCTACGAGACGCCGCATAATGCCTACGACGCCCTAGGGAACTTCGCTCAGGTGCAGTATCCCGATCCCCACCTCGAGACGTCTGAACCCGGCAGGATGAAACTGTCGGTCATCGAGAGCACCGGGGCCGCCGTCACGGACGTGGCGTTCAAGGTTCATAACTGCCCGCGCTACGACCACGAGGGCTCGCCGAGGCAGCCGACGGACATGACGAACGTCCGTGCTTGCTCGGACACGCCGGTGCAGTCGACTGGCGGCGCCATCGCGAGCTACAGCGTCAACCCCGCAGGCTCGAGTCGCGGATACATGGGAGTGGAGCTACTCCAGGCGCCGACGAATCCGGGGAACTACTACATCAAGATCGAGTCGATCGACTCGATCTACCGGATCAAGCAATTGCCAGGGTTGACGGTGGATGCGACGCCGGCGGGGCAGTTCAAGGGAGCGTTCCCGTTCGTACGGGTGAACTCTCTCGAACTCTTGGACGCATCCTTCATGAGACTTCGAGCCATGGATCCGGCGATCTATGTCAATGCCTCAGTCCCGCTCTATTTGTCCTACGTGGCGCCATCGTCAACAGCCGCTGCTTTGCAGGGCACCATCGATATCGAAAGGCTTGACTTAACAGGCGGGGGGCCGCAGGCGATCACACTTACAAAGGCAGGAGCCTCTAACCGCTACGTCGCGGGGTTCACTCTCTCAAGGCCCCAGGCACAGGTACGAGGGCCGGCACCGCAGGCGGGTTTCGCTTCGCTATCCGTGGCTTACCCCAAGGCTCTCTTCGTCGGCGCGATTACGGGTGGCCCGAACGTGAGCCACCTGGTTCGCACGGTCAGCGTCTCAGTGGCGTCGGTCGGCTTTATGAATGATTTCAAGCTCTATAACTATCCGGTAGACACTCCGATTGACCCACTAGATACCGATCCTCTCTGGCAGGCGGGCACGTCGTGCGGTGCCTACTGCGGATCCCTCGACGGCGCGAAAGGTGCGGCGTATCTCGCAAATACGTCGCCTGCTATCTTTGCCTCATTCAATCTGGTACCTCCGGTCGCACCAACAGAGGGGTGTTATGCACGCATCCGCGTGACCGACCTTCGACCTCCGACTTCATCTGACCCAACCCCAGCCGCAGTCGTCGCTTCCGGAGATCTGTTCCTTCTGAACGATGTGGCTCAAATTCGCGATCTGCGGTTCTCGGCACCCTGGTCGTACAATAAAGTCATCACAACCTCGACGTTCCGCTGGGAGGTCGACTATTGGGGCAACGGTGTGTGGGAGGCAGCAGGCGAAAGTGGGGGCCACAAATTCTACTGGTTACCGGGGGCCCCCGTGAACACCCCGTTCAAGAACGCCCCCGACCATGTGTACGAGGCAGCATTGCAGATCGCGCTTGATAACCATGGCTACAACGACCTACCCGATCGCAGCGACATGGCGTTGCGGGTGAACAACTTGGTGCACAGGCAGATCCAGTTCAATCCACAACTCCCTATGCCCGATGGCAATCCCCTGCGAGTATGGCTCTCGGCAGTTGCAACACAATACCCTGCTGAGGCGGAGGCCGAACTCTTAAGAGGCCTCCTGCGCAGTATCGGTATACAGGCGGAGACAAAGTTCGTCTGGATGGGAACTCCGGCAACCGCGTGGGTTTACGAATTTGATGACACTCAGCGAGGTGCCATAGACGCGAGTTTCCAGTGTGACCTTCCGAGTATGGGTGAATCTAGGGCGCAACCTCACTATATCTACCATGTCCTAGTAGAAGCAGGACAGCAATATGATCCGACGTACGATATGCACGGCCGACTGTTTGACGATCTGGCCATTCTCGAGTGGTGGGATGTATTGATCCCTGGCTTGAGCTCCGACGGCAGTAAGGCGGTCAAGTCTATTGATACGGTCAAGCCGACGCCGCACATCCTGAAAGACGCCAACGACAAAAGGATCGTGTGTCCGCATCACTAGGAGGAGCGTCAAATGAGGGTTATCATTGGTGCGTTACTGGTTTGCATTGCGAGCGACCGCGGCGCAGCCACGGAACCGACCGGCGCCGACAAGATCGCCAAGACCCAGCAGCGTATTGCAAGCATCGCCGCGCGGGTGCTCCCGCCGGGCGGCCCATGGACTGTTCACCCAGGCCAAACATACGGCCCCGAATCGCAATATGCCTGGAGGATCGAGGAGGGCGACGCACGTGGCGAGCAGGCGCAGGTGCTGGCGCGTGCATTTGCTTCGGCTGAGGAGGCGAGTGCGTATTTGGAGAAGATGAATGACAGCAGCCAAATGCGTGCGGTAACGAAATGCAAAGACATCACGGAGCAATGTCTGACGTTAGCCGGTGGCAGTTCTACGGCTCGCACATGCAGGTCATACAGAGTCGCAATGGACAATGTGTTCCTCGCATTGTCGGGCTGCGATAGGGAGGACAAGGTAGCGCAGGCGTTCGTGAAGATGTGGGTCGCAGAGCTCAAGAAAGAGACCGAGAAGTAACGCGCGGGCAAGAGAGCATGAGCGTACCGGGTGCGAAGTGCGATGGCGCGATCACAAATCTCCTAGAAACGAAATAGTGCCGCGCTGTTGCGAAGCAGGTCGTGTTGCGACGTGTCCTGTCGCTGATCGTATTGTCTCCGCGCCGGCATACGGTGACTGCTGTAGGGGCGCAATGGCAATTGCGGCGCCTCCTGGCGCGTACGGGCCAGCGGTTTCGCCGCCGTCGGAAGCGGCGAGCGCACATCTCTTCCCGGTTCAGCGTCGCTTGCCGAACGCCGTGTCGCCCTTCAGGCCGCGTTTCGAACGAGCACCGGCAGCAGCCGCTCCGCGTCGAGATACTCGATGCGAAGCGGGGAGTCCATCGGGCCTTCGCCCGGCCTGCCGCGTGGAGGTGGGATGGCTGAGAGATGCGCGGGCGTTCGTCCGAAGTAGATCTCGGCCGGCGTCGCCCCGTTCAGCCCCTGATGCGGACGGAAGTACGCGTAGTGCAGTAGGCCCAGCTCAATCGTCGCCGCGAGGTCTTCGGCGACGAGCGGCCGCAGTCCGCGAAGATGCACGGCGTCCTTCAGCGTCCGCCACAGCCTCTCGATCAGCGCGATCGAGCCCTTCTTCCCGATCGCCCCATACCTCGGCCTCACTCCGAGCCGCTTGAGCGTTTGGCGGAATACCCGGCCGATGAAGCACGGCCCTCGATCCGACACGAAATGCTTTGGCCGGCCGTGCCGCTTCGCGGCCTTCGAAACGAACCGGGCAATCTCGGCCGACGAAGGCTCCTTAGAGAAGACCAATTCCGAGAGCGGCATCCGCGAGAAGACGTCGAACACGACCCCGATCTTGAACGTCACGATTTCGAACAGCCCTCTCACGTCCGTCAGATCCACCATCCAGACGTGATTCGGACGCCGCGCCCGGACGGCCCTCCCGGCCGCCGACGAAACCTCCGGAACTCTCGGTCTCGGCCGCCGCTCTTTGCGGATCCGTCCCACCGTCCTCGACGACAGCTTCCAGCCGGCGCGCGCCAGCGTCCGCGCGATCAGGTCGTTGCCTCCGAAGCCGGCCAGCTCCATCGTCTTGACGAGCATCCTCACCACGTCCGCGAAACGGCGGACGGGCGGATTCGGCGAAACGAGCGAACGAGCCGCGTCTTCCGGAGAACTCGTCGCCTCCGACTCCCACCGCGCGATCGTCTCTTTCGACACGCGAAACATCTCCGCGGTCTCGCGCTGCGAGAGCCCGAGAAAGCTCCTGATGCGGAGAATCCTGAACCGCTGCTCGGGCTCGTAATGCGGGCGATTGCGGTCCGGCACCTTGTCCCAGCGCTCGCCGAGGATTCCCACTGCCTCGCGCATCATCCTGAGAAGAAGGGCGTTCTCCTCGGCTTTCTCGAACATCTTCGCGGCCGTCGCGCCCGACTCGCGCAGCTTTCCTAGCGCTGACCCGAGGGCGAGGCCGAGAAGGTGCGTGGCGTGGAGGAGGGCGGGGAGGGCCGCCGAATCGACAGGCCGGCTGTAGGCGAAACCAGAACTGCCGCCGATGGGCGGCTGAGAAGTGCGCATGGGGGCTCCTGCGCCGGTATCAGGGAATAAGGCTCGGCCGAATGCGGATTCCCCCGGGCAAAAGCACCGAGAAGGCACCCCGGAGCTGGCGGGTGTGCGCCCGCACATAGGCGACGACCAGCGCGCCTTTTCGAGCTGGCGAGAGACCCGCGAGCCGCAAGAGGAGAACGCCGGGAGACGGGCGAGCCTGGCGAAAGACGAGATCGCCGAAGTCCTTGTCCGCAGTAATCAGGATCCGATTCTCTGCGATCGCGGCGTCGAGGACGGCGCTGTCCGTGATGCCAGGGCGCTCCTCGGCAACGTACGTCGTATCGTAGTCTGCCGCCCGGAGTGCGCTGACGACGACACGGTCCACGCTCTCGTCGGCGAGGAAGATCATCCCTCGGAGGGCGGCGGGTAGACCACGTCGGCCTTCAGGGCTCTCGCGGCGAAGTCGAGGGCCGCCTGGAGAGCCTCCCGAGTCAATCGCGGGTGGGCGGCCAGGATCTGGTCCATCGTTTCACCCGCCGCCAGCTTCTCGAGGATCAGCTCCACGGTGATGCGCGTGCCGACGACGACGGGCTTGCCCATCATCACGGCGGGGTCGGAGACGATCAGGCCAGCATCCATCGGTAAGGATGTTAGCCGATCCCGGCTCTGGCCGACCAGGCCGGCTCGGGCCGGTACATCAACGTCTGGTGGAGAGGGGACGGGAAGATCGACTGGATCCAGGACTCGGCCGGCCGGCGCGTCACCTACGGCTACGCCGCCGACGGCACGCTCACCACCGTCACCGACCCCGCCAGCCGCGTCACGCACTACGGGTACACGAACGGCAGCTACGGCCCGCTCCTGACCCAGATCTCCGACAACTGGAACCGCGTCCTCACCGTCGTCACGTACGACGCGGGCGACCGGACCAAGAGCTACTCGGAGAACCTCGAGACGTACACCTACACGTACGTCGGCCCGACGACGACCACGAAGACGAACTCCTCCGGACAGACGTCGACGTTCACGACGGCGCCCAGCGGCCAGATCACGAACCGCACGCCGCCGCCCGGGGACGGCTCGGGCACCGCGCACACCGACTACTACCCCGACGGCTCCGTGGCGGGCACGACCGACGAGATGGGCGTGAGGACCAATTACACCTACGACACGAACGGCCGCGTCGAGACCGTCACGCGCGACGCGACGGGCACGTCACCCGTGCGCTTCGAATACGCGTACGACCCGTCCTTCCCGGACAAGGTCGTCTCCGTCACGCCGAAGAACCCGACCACCGGCTCCTTCGACCCGAACTGGCAGGGCTGGAAGTACGACTACTTCGCAGGCTCGGGCACCCTCTACCACGTCAAACGCCTCCAGAACGACGGCGCCTCGCTGGACACCCTCTCCACGTTCCAGTACGACACGCACGGCCGCGTCCTCTCGCAGACCTCGGCGACGGGTGCCGTGACCGACTACGTCTACTCGGGCGCCGACCTCTTCACCGTCACCCATCCCACCAACAACGACTCCGGCTCCCGGCCCGTCACGACGTACGGAAACTACGACGGCGTCGGCCGCCCGCGCACCATCACCGATCCGGCCGGCAAGGACACGACCTACACCTACGACGCCCTCGGTCGCGTCCTCACCGTCACCCTGCCCAAGCCCACGCCGGCTTTCGCGGGCAACTTCACGACGACCTACTCCTACGACAACTTCGACTCGCCCTCTGGCCTCGCCTTCACCCACATCACCGACCCCAACGGCCGCCTCACGAAGCTCGGCTACGACGAGCACGGGCGGCTCCTGAAATCCGTCGACGCCGCCAACAACACCACCAACTACGGCTACACCCGTGACGTCCTCACCTCCATCACCGACGCGAACGACAACGTCACCACCTACCACTACGACCCCCTGAAGCGCCTCGACAAGACGACCTTCCCGGACGGGAAGTTCGAGACGTACACCTACTACGCCGACGGCCTCCTGAAGACGAAGACCGACCGGATGGGCCAGACCCTCACGTACGAGTACGACGCCTTCAAGCGCCTGAAGAAGAAGATCTACCCCAACCCCGCCCAGACGATCACGTACACGTACGAAGGCCAGAAGCTCAAGCAGGTGGACGACTTCTACGCGAGCCCGGCCGAGACGCACATGTTCGCGTACGACCCCAGCTACCGCGTCCAGCAGAACGTCCAGTCGACGCGCGGGACGCTCAATTACACCTACAAGGCCGACGACCGCGTCGACACCATGACGATCGCCGGCACCCCAAACGTCACGACCGCCCACACCTACTACCCCGACGGCTCGCTCAACACCATCGCCTGGAGCCCGCAGGCCGGACAGTTCAAGTACGCCTACACCCCGAGGGGCCAGTACCAGACCGTGACGTTCCCGAACGGGCAGACGAGAAGCTACGCCTACGACGACCAGGGAAGGCTGCTCTCGCTCGGAAACATCGGACCCACGGCCACCAACATCGCGACGTACGCCTACGGCTACGACGTAGACTGGGCCACGGGACTGAACACCATGCTCGGCCAGCGGGTCTCGATGACCGCCAACGTGCCGAGCCAAGGCTTCACGAACGCCCAGACGAAGTACTCCTACGACCCCCTCTACCAGCTGAAGAAGGCCGAATACCCCAACGTCACACCCTTCAACGGCGAGGTCCATCAGTGGACCTACGACGCCATCGGGAATAGGCTGACGAACCAGGTGAACGCCTCGATCCAGACCTACACGTACGAGAAGATCGGCACGAACCCAAAGAACGCGCAGAAGCTGATGAACGATGGCGTCAACGCTTACACGTACGACTTCAACGGCAGCCAGACGAGCAGGACGGGCTTCGGCTTCGTGAACGACGCCGACAACCGGCTTGCTGCGATCACTGGGAACGAGACGGCGAGCTACACGTACGACTACCAGGGGCGGCGCACTGGCAAGACCGTCGGCAGCGTCACGACGAAGTACCTGTACGACGGCCTGAACTTAGTTTCGGAGACGACGGCGGGAGCGACGACACGGTATGCCTTTGGGCCGTCAATCGATGAACCACTGGCCCTCTACGCGTCGGGAGCGATCAGTTACCTGAATGCCGATGGGCTGGGGTCGATCGTCGCGACGAACTCTACCGCAGGGACGGTCACGCACGGCTCGGTCTTCGACGCCTGGGGCGTCGCGAAGACGGAGACGGGTACGAGGGCGCACTCATTCACCTACACGGGGAGAGAAGTCGGCGAGGCGGGCCTGCACTTCTATAGGACAAGGTCGATGCAGCCTGGAGCGGGACGGTTCGGTTCCGAGGATGGCCTGGCGTATCAGCCCGGAACGAGGTCGTCGTACGCCTATGTTGACGGTACCCCGACTACATACCGCGACCCACTTGGTGCGGCGAGCGAAGTACCGATTGGCGTCTACACGACGGAATGGGCACACAGCTTCAAGCTGCTCGGACGGTTCTTGCTCGGAACCGGGCCGAACTACTATGGCTACGAACCCACGAATTCCCGGACTCTCGCGATCAAGAACTCTCCCGGAGTCGAGGCCGCTAGAGAAAAATACCGCAAGGATGGCTGCGTGGGCCTCAGCGAGTTCGAGTACAAGTTTGGACTGTCGGGTCTCCTGTCGTCCGGGCTCAACGCCGTTCGTCAACAGGTCGGCGGCTATTGGGTGTGGGTCACGCCGCTTCAGCACGGATACGCGAAATTCACGGTTACTAATAGCCTGACGGCCAAGTCGTTGCTCTACCATGTCGACATTCCCGAGAACTTCCCGCGGAACGGGCCGTCTGGGCCCCTTTCTAGGGCGCAACCCCTCACCGACGTCCACGAGGTTTTCTCCTGGGTTGAGTACTTACCGTGCTGCGAGAAGTAAGCTCAGGTTGGCGCTCGGCATCTTGGCGCGCACTGGCGGTGAGCGCGCTCTTGATACCCTGGAGCATCTCTTGTCGGCCGGCGGCGCGAACTGGTGACCTTATCGGCCGATGGCGCCTTTCGAGTGACGACGGTGCACTGTTTGGCCGCGTCTCTGCCCTGAGTGGGGGCGTACCAACGATCAACTTGAGAGAGGGCGGGGCGCTGGACTTTCAAGCACTGCCGATTGCGCTCGGCGGTCACGATGCAACGCTAGGGCGCGGTTTGAAAGGCACGGGTACGTGGGCACTGGCCGGGCCAGAGCTGAGCCTACATGTTCAGACTCTGGGGGAGCAACCGCTCGAAACCGTTGTTGTTTTTGAAGTTGTCTCAGCACATGACGGCTGGCGTCTTCGACGCGGTCTGGGGGATCCGGACGCTCGCACTTCGTACTATTTCGTTAGGGCCGTCGACAAGTAAAGGGAGCTCTTCGGGGTCAGGTCTGCGCGGGGCTGTTGGGGTCAGGTCTCTGTTTTCTACTATAGGTCGTCCGCCTCCAGAAAACGACTCCGGCTCCCGCCCCGTCACGACCTACGGAAACTACGACGGCGTCGGCCGCCCGCGCACCATCACCGACCCGGCCGGCAAGGACACGACCTACACCTACGACGCCCTCGGGCGCGTCCTCACCGTCACCCTGCCCAAGCCCACGCCGGCCTTCGCGGGCAACTTCACGACGACCTACTCCTACGACAACTTCGATTCCGGCACCGGCCTCGTCTACACCCAGATCACCGACCCGAACGGCCGGATCACGAAGCTCCATTACGACGAGCACGGGCGGCTCCTGAAATCCGTCGACGCCGCAAACAACACCACCAGCTACGGCTACACCCGTGACGTCCTCACCTCCATCACCGACGCCAACGACAACGTAACCACCTACGACTACGACCCCTTGAAGCGCCTCGCCAAGACGACCTTCCCGGACGGGAAGTTCGAGACGTACACCTACTACGCCGACGGCCTCCTGAAGACGAAGACCGACCGGATGGCCCAGACGCTCACGTACGAGTACGACGCCTTCAAGCGGCTGAAGAAGAAGACCTACCCCAACACCGCTCAGACGATCACGTACACGTACGAAGGCCAGAAGCTCAAGCAGGTGGACGACCTCTACGCGAGCCCGGCCGAAACGCACACGTTCGGCTACGACGCCAGCTACCGCGTCCAGCAGAACGTCCAGTCGACCCGTGGCACGCTCACATACACGTACACCCCCGACGACCGCGTCGACACCATGACGATTGCCGGCACCCCCAACGTCACGACCGCCCACACGTACTACGCCGACGGCTCGCTCAAGACCATCGTCTGGAGCCCGCAGGCGGGGCAGTTCAAGTACGACTACACCCCGAGGGGGCAGTACCAGACCGTGACGTTCCCGAACGGGCAGCACCGCGACTACGCCTACGACGACCAGGGAAGGCTGCTCTCGCTCGGAAACATCGGGCCGACGGCACAAAACATCGCGACGTACGCCTACGGCTACGACGTAGACTGGGCGACGGGCTTGAACACGATGCTCGGCCAGAGGGTCTCGATGACGGCCAACGTCCCCTCCCAGGGCTTCACGAACGCCCAGACGAAGTACTCCTACGACCCCCTCTACCAGCTCAAGAAGGCCGAGTACCCGAACGTGGCTCCCTTCAACAATGAGGTCCACCAGTGGACCTACGACGCCATCGGGAATAGGCTGACGAACCAGGTGAACGCCGCGATCCAGTCCTACACGTACGAGAAGATCGGCGCGAACCCGAAGAACGCGCAGAAGCTGCTCAACGACGGCGTCAACGGGTACGCCTACGACTTCAACGGGAGTCAGACGAGCAGAACGGGGTTTGGGTTCGTGAACGATGCGGACAACCGCCTCAGCTCGATCACGGGCGGCACGACGGCGACGTACACGTACGACTACCAGGGCAGAAGGACGAGCAAGACAGTCGCCGGCGTCACGACGAAGTACCTGTACGACGGCCTGAATCTCGTGTCCGAGACGACGGCCGGAGCGACGACGAGGTACGCGTTTGGGCCCTCAATCGATGAGCCGCTGGCGCTCTACGCCTCTGGCGCCGTCAGCTACCTAAACGCGGACGGGCTGGGGAGCATCGTGGCCACGAATAGCACGGCTGGAACGGTGAGTCACAGCTCAATCTTCGACGCCTGGGGTGTAGTGAAGAGCGAGACGGGGACGCGAACCCACTCGTTTACGTACACGGGCAGAGAGGTCGGGGAAGCGGGGCTGCATTTTTACAGGGCCAGGATGATGCAGCCGGGAGCGGGGCTGTTCACTCAGGAAGACGCAACCCGTGGGATGCTAGATCCCTACGCCTACGGGTACGCGCGCCTCGATCCACTTCGTGGCACTGATCCACTCGGTTTGTGGACCACTCGTGTCCACAACGCGTTCATCCACAGCACATTTGCAAACACCTTAGCGCCATGGGAGGTTTACGTTCTCCAGCAGGCCAGCGCTGACGCGGACAAGGATCAGAGCCTTCAGGGGCAGTACAAGCACGCGATGCGCGGCCGTGGGCAGGATCCCGAATGGGCGCGTAAACAGTTCGTTTCCTTCGTCTGCAAGAGGCTACGGTCGGCCCGCGCAACCTCCGATCGCGGTCTTGCCCTTTATGAACTGGGTCTTGGTCTCCACGCGCTTACGGACCTGACTTCTCCTTCACACGGCGGCTTTGCGGCTTGGGACGAATTGACGGCTGGAAGCGCTTTGATGCAGCCGGGCCAGTACATCCAGCATTACATCGCCGACGAAATCGGGTTCCTGTGGAACGAGGATACTTATGCGGTCACGAAGGGACTCATGCTCTCGTACTACCAGAGTTTCTTGACTGGTTCACCCTTTGAAACTGGTCTGAGGTGGCTTCATTGCGATTGCAGGTAGGGACCGTGCGGCTCTTCACGCGCCTGCTCCTGGCCTTGTGGATGGCACAGGCCCTACAGCTTGTCGTCGCCACTTGGGGTGGTGTTCATAGCTCCTGGTTTCTCCTCTTCCTGGTTCTTCAGGTTGTTACCTTCCCGGGGCAGCTTCTCGCGCGGCTCGTGGTCGCGTCGCCCGAGCCGAGCGCGCCGATCGTTGTCGCCACGTTCGTGGGTCACGTTGTGGTAGCCGCTGCGGGTGCGCTTATCTGGTCAGAAGTTGCCGCCTATCGCCATCGCCAAAGGAGGGGCTAAAGGGGCCAGATACAAGGGCTAAGGGTAGACTAGGCGACGGAAGATGCGGCAAGACGAGCCGCTCGACTTCGGCCCGCTGGGCACGTCGCGTGACGAAGGCGGGCGTGCGGTGAGCGCACCCTCGCGCACGCGCCGTGCCCGCTCCCGACTCGCGCGACGGTGACCTGATCGCGACGGCGCCGCTCGAAGAGCACGACCAGGGAGATGGCGCCCGCCGCGGCTCCGGCGAGAGGGCTGAAGGTGCCGGGCGCTGCGGAGCCCGCTGGCCGATATTTCGCGCAAATATCGTCCCCGGCGCTTGCTTTTTTTTCCGCGTCGCTCTCGCGCCGCGTGGCAGCCCTCTCGCCTCCGGGCTCGCGGTAGCTCGCCTTCAACGTAACGTCGCACGCTACGTTAAACCGCGGCGGGCGTGCGGTGCGCGCGACGAAGATCGCGCGGGCTCTCGGAAGTAAAGGCCTGGCACGTCGGCGTGCTCGTCTCCCGCGCACGTACGTCTGCGGTCCCCGACGTGGCTGCGGTTCTCGACCCACGCGCGCGGGCACGCGTCGCGTGGCCTTTGGGGTCAGGTCTCTGTTTTCTACTATAGGTCGTCCGCCTCCAGAACGACGGCGCCTCGCTGGACACCCTCTCCACGTTCCAGTACGACGCCAATGGCCGCGTCACCGTGCAGGAGACGGCCACGGGCGCGAGGACCGA
>JBGASW010000006.1:0-267620 GCA_044229475.1 Thermoanaerobaculia bacterium
GCGCGCGGCGCCGCGCGAAACCCGTACGTCGTCGAGGAGCTCCTCGCCCCGCCGGGCGCCCGGCGAGGACCCGTCCTGGCCTTCCGGGATCTCACGGACGCACGCATCCGCCTCGGCGAAAACGTGCTCTACGCGGACGGCGGCGCGCTCGAGGCCGCGGGCCTCGCGGGACGGCGGGGAACCGTCGCCGCGCGGGGGCGCGACCCCTGGGGGCGGCCCACGTTCACGGTCTACCGGCTGTCGCCGGACTGAGAGGCGGACGTCAGCGCGTCCGCAAGGGCCGCGCGGAAGGCGCGCGGCGTCTCGAGCGGGCCGTCGTGCCCCGCGCCCGGCAGGACGAACAGGCGGCCGCCGGGAATCTCGGCGGCAAGCTTCTTCCCGACCGGGAGGGGAAAGAGCGTCTCCTCCGCGCCCCAGATCACGGCGGTCCCCGGAGGAAGATCCTTCGCGCGGCCCTCGAGTCCGTCGGTCACGTCCAGCGCGTGGACCGTTGCGGCCGCGGGATCGCCGCCGTAGTTTCGGCCGAACGCGTTCACGACGAAACCCGCGGCGGGAAACGGCGGCCGGAAGAAGAGAAGGTCGAGGACGCGGCGCGCGCCGGGGCGATCCTCGGGGAGGACGCGGCGGCGCTCGGCTTCGATGTCGGCGGGCAGTTCGAAGCCGCCGGCGTCGACGAGGACGAGCCGGCCGGTCTTTTCCGGGTGCCGGAGCGCGAAGGCCGCGACCGTCCAGCCGCCGAGCGAATGTCCGACGAGATCGGCCTTGTCGAGCGCGAGCGCGCGGAAGAGCGCGTCGAGCGCGGCCACGCGGCCCGGGATCCGGTAGCCGGACACGTCGCGCGGCCGCTCGCTCCGGCCGGAGCCGGGCCCGTCCGGAAGGAGGACCGTGCGCCCGGCGTGGACGAGGAAGCGCGCCGTGCCGGCCCAGTACGACGCGTCGGCGCCGAGGCCGTGCAGGAGGACGACGGGCCGCTCGGCCGAGAGCGGCCCGAGCACCCAGACGGACAGGCGGGTGCCGTCGTCGGCCGCGAAGACCTCGCGGTGCCCGCCGGAGACCGCGAGCCACTCCTCCATGACGGCGCGGTAGGCCGGGAACGGATCGACGGCGAGCGCGCCGAAGAGGAAGAAGAAGAGAAATGCTATTGCTGCCAGACCGGAGCGCAGGAGCGCAGGCCGCTTGCTCATCACCTGGGCACGCTATCAGGATTTCCTAGAAGGTCTGGTGGCGTCCCCGCGCCGGGTCTGGCCCCGACGCCCCTCGAGCGCGGTGAGCACCCACACCCTTCAAAGAAAATCTTCTCTTCTCTTTCTTCTCAATACGCGACGAGGTCGCGGAGGGCGTCGAGGATGTCGTCGCTCTGCGGGAGCGTCGCGTCCTCGAGCTGCGGCGCGTAGCCGCAGAAGACGTCCTTCGCCGCGACGCGGCGCACCGGGGCGTCCAGCCACTCGAAGAGCTCGTCGGCCGCGCGCGCCGCGATCTCGGCGCCGAAACCGTGCGTCTTCCAGTCTTCGTGGACGACGAGGAGCCGGTTCGTCCTCTTCACGCTCGCCGCGATCGCGTCCCAGTCGTACGGCGCGAGCGTCCGGAGGTCGACCACCTCGGCCTCGCGGCCCGCCTCCTCGGCGAGCGCCGCGGCGGCGACCGTGCTGCGGTAGACCGTGGCCCCGTACGTCACGACCGTCACGTCATGGCCGGGGCGGACGACCTTCGCCTTCCCGAACGGGATCATGAAGTCGCGGCCCGGGTAGCGGCCCTTGTTGTGCGTCTGGCGGTAGAGGTGCTTGTGCTCGAGGAACAGGACGGGGTCGTCGCAGCGGATCGCGGTGCGCAGGAGGCCGTTGGCGTCGAGCGCGCTCGACGGCATCACGACCCTCAGGCCGGGGATGTGCGCGAACGTCACCTCGCCGGACTGCGAGTGGTACGGCCCGCCGCCGGTGAGGTAGCCGCCGATCGCGACCCGCACGACGACGGGCGCCTTCCAGGCGCCGCCCGAGCGCCAGCGCACCGTCGCGAGCTCGTCGCGCAGCTGCTGCATCGCGGGCCAGATGTAGTCGAAGAACTGGATCTCGACGACGGGCTTGAGGCCTCGCGCCGCCCAGCCGAGAGCGCGCCCGACGATGCTCGCCTCGGCGAGGGGCGCGTTGAAGATGCGCGCGCTCCCGTAGGCCTTCTGGAGGCCCGCCGTGGCCTTGAAGACACCGCCCTTGCCCTTGACCTCTCCGAGGACGTCCGCGCGGCTCGCGTCCGCGACGTCTTCGCCCCACACCGCGATCCGCCCGTCGCGCGCCATCTCGTCCCGGAGCGCCGCGTTCACGAGGTCGACCATCGTCGTCGGCTCGCCGGAAAACGCCGGGGCGTCTTCCGTGTCGAACGCGGGCGACGTCGGGTCGACGTCGGGGGAGTACACGTTCTCGTAGACGGATTCCGCCGCCGGCTGAGGGCTCGCGAGCGCCTCGTCCGCGGCGCGGGCGACCTCGGCGTCCACCTCGTCGCGGAGGGCCTTGATCTCGTCCGCCGTCGCGAGGCCCTCGCTCTCGAGGAACTTCCCGAAGAGGACGATCGGGTCGCGCTCGGCGTCCTTCTGGCGCTCGTTCTCGGGGCGGTAGAGCTTCTCGTCGTCCGACAGCGAGTGCGAGTACGGCCTCACGACGTGCCCGTGGACGAGCGCGGGGCCCTTCCGCTCGCGGGCGTACGCGAACGCGTAGCGGAACGCGTCGTACGACGCGAGGTAGTCGCAGCCGTCCACCTCGACGACGAAGAGTCCCGGGTACGAGCGCACGAGGCGCGAGATCGAGCCGCCGGGGGTGTTCACCTCGACGGGGACGGAGATCGCGTAGCCGTTGTCCTCGACGACGAAGACGACGGGAAGCTTGAGCGTGGCCGCGGAGTTGAGCGCTTCCCAGAACTCGCCCTCCGACGTCGCCCCCTCGCCGATCGTGACGACGACGACCTCGTCCGGCGACGCGTGCGACGCCTGGTCGCGGATCGCGGCGGCGTCGGGGCGGAGAAGGTACCGGCCGGCCTCGGCGGCGCCGACGCCCGGCAGGCACTCGGAGCCCGTCGGGGAGGACGTCGTGAAGACGTTCAGCCGCGCCGAGCCCCAGTGCGACGGCATCTGGCGGCCGGCGGACGCAGGGTCGAGGGCGGCGCCGACGGCCTGGAGGAACATCTCCCGGGGCGTCACGCCGAGTCCGAGGCAGAGCGCGCGGTCGCGGTAGTACGGGAAGAGCCAGTCGACGCCCTTCTTCATGTGCGCCGCGATCGCGGTCTGGAGAGCCTCGTGGCCGGCGCCGGAGATCTGGAAGAAGATGCGGTTCTGCCGCTTGAGCTGGATCTCCCGGTCGTCGATCCGCCGGGACGTGACCATGTTGCGGAAGGCGCGGAGGAGTTCGTCCCGCGTCAGCCCCTCGTACTTGTCCACCCGGGGCGCGGCGGCTTCGGAAGCCATCTCTGCCGGACTTTACCTTACGCGGGCGGCGTCGCCGGGGCGGCCGGCGCGCTCCAGTCCGAATGGGGCGCGCGGTTCTCGACGATCCAGCCCCGGAGGAGGTCGCGGTACCGGCGCGCGGGAATGCCCTCCTTCTCGAAGAACGGGACGAGCGCGGTGTTCAGCGCGGGCAGGCGGTAGAACGGCACGGCGGGGTAGTAGTGGTGCTCGAGGTGGAGGTTTGACCACAGGTAGGCGAACTCCCAGAGCGGCGAGCGCGCCATGCGCGTGCCCCACTTCGCGGGCTGGGAGGGGACGATGTCGTAGTGCTGGCCGAGCCGGTTCAGGGCGAAGGCCGGCGGGAAGACGAGGAAGACGGGGACGAGGTAGAGCCACACGAGGCGCGCGGCGCCGCCGAACCGGGCGATCGCGGCGGCCGCCACGAGGTGGAGCGCGATCGCGGCGAGGCGCTCGCCGGCAATGCGGCGGCGGAGCGTCTCGGGATACGTCGCGGTCTCCTTCCGCGCGGCCCGGAAGTAGATCGGAAAGAGCGCCGGCGTCGCGTAGAGGAGCTTGAGCCAGCGCGCGTTGATCTTCGGCGAGAGGTGCGCGCGCTTCGGGTCGTCCGTCGAGGAGCCGAGCTCGGCGTGATGGTCGAGGTGCCAGCGTGTGAACTGCGTCGGCGAGATCCCGGACGGGAGCGCGTAGAGGAGGCCGAGCGCGCGGTAGGCGGCGGGGCGGTCCCCGTCGAAGACGGCCTTGTGGACGACCTCGTGGAGGAGGACCGTCCCGTCGAAGACGACGAACCCGAGGACGAGCGCGCACGGGATCCGGACCCAGAGGCTCTCGAAGTTCCACGCGAGCGTGAACGCGCCCGCGAAGAGAACGGCCTGGCGCAGCGCGACGGCGAAGTGCCGCCACGGCGTCTTCCGGTGCAGCGCCTTCAGGACCTCGTTCGGGACCGCGGCCGAGAGGCGCGCCCTGAGATCCCCGATCGCGTGGTGGTAGTAGCCCGACTTCATCCGCCCTCAGGTTAGAACAGAATTCCCCCGCCGGAGATTCCGTCTCAGGACTCGTCCCCCCCGACCTCTTCCGCCACGAGGTAGAGCGGCCGGCCCTTGACCTCGTCGTAGATCCGGCCGAGGTACTCGCCGAGGACGCCGATGACCATGAGCTGGACGCCGCCGAGGAGGAGGACGAAGACCATGAGCGTCGTCCAGCCGGGGACGTTGATCTTCAGGATCCAGAGCGCGAGGACGACGAGGATGTAGAGGAACGCGAAGGCGGACACGAGGAAGCCGAGCCACGTCGCGAGCTGGAGCGGAACGTGGCTGAAGGACGTGAGGCCGTCCAGCGCGAAACGCAGCATCTTGCGCAGCGGAAATTTCGTCTCGCCGCGCGTCCGCGGGGGGCGCACGTACGGGACGCCGATCTGGCGGAACCCGATCCAGGCCGTCATCCCGCGGATGAACCGGTGCCGCTCGCGCAGCCGCCGGAACGCGGCGACGGCCTTCGGCCCCATGAGCCGGAAGTCGCCGACGTCGACGGGGATGTCCACGTTCGTCCAGCGCTTGAGAAGCCGGTAGAAAACGTGCGCGGTCCAGAGCTTGAAGGCGCTCTCGCCCTCGCGCTTCGTGCGCTGCGCGTAGACGACCTCGTAGCCCTCGTCGATCTTCTTCAGCATGTCGACGAGGAGCTCGGGCGGGTCCTGCAGGTCGGCGTCCATCACGGCGACGACGCGCCCGCGCGCCGCGTCGACGCCCGCCGTGAGCGCCATCTGGTGGCCGAAGTTGCGGGAGAAACGCAGGGCGCGGATGCGGCGGTCGGCCCGCGCGAACTCGGCCATCTTCTCGAACGAGCCGTCCCGGCTGCCGTCGTCGACGAAGACGATCTCCCATGTCCGGCCCGCGGCGTCGAGCGCCTTCACGAGCCGGTCCCTGAGCTCGTCGAGGTTGTCGGCCTCGTTGAAGACGGGCAGGGCGACGGAGATCTCGGGCGCGCTCGCGGTCACGACGTGGCCTTCGGCTCGGCGGCCTTCGGCTCCGCGGCCGGCGGCTCCTGCGGCGGAGGAGGAAGCGCGGGCGGAGGCGCCCCCTTGGGATACTGCCGGCGGAACACGGTCACGTAGACGGCGCCGATCGGGTTGTTGCCGTCCGCGCGGTCCCACGCGTCGCGCGTGAAGAGGTAGCGCAGGAGCTGGCCCGGGCTCGGGCGGAGCGGCGAGATCGCGGTGTCGGGAATCCACCAGGCGCGGAACGGCACGTGATCGCGCGTGTAGCCGGGACCGAGGATCTGCGCTTGCTTGTCGGCGTCGGCGTCGTCGCACACGACGATCGGCGGGTGCAGCTCGCCCGTCGGCGGTTGCCAGTTGACCGGCGCGGGCCGGACGTACCAGCTCAGCGGCCAGCCGGCCTCGCCCGAGACGATGGCCGCGGGCACCTCGCCGGCGCGGCCGGACCGGAGGATCTCGTCGACGATTCCGAGCACCTCGGGGCACGTCTGGACCTGGATCGTGGACTCGGCCTTGCGGGAGTTCGGGGTCAGGTCCGGGTAGATGAACGAGAGCGTGAGCGCCGTGGCCACCGAAGCGAATGCGGTCGCGGCGCCGGCCAGCCGCCAGCCGGACCCCTTCTCCGCGAGGAGCGCCCACGCCGCGCCCGCGAGCGGGAGGAACGGAAGGACCTGGTGCACGAGGAGCCAGCCGGCCTTCTCGCCGAGATACGCGTACATCGCGACCGAGGACACGGCCCAGCCCGCGACGAAGCGCTCGGCGAACGAGAGCTTCTTCCAGCGGGCGACGACGTACGCGAGCGCCGGGATCAGGACGGCGAATTCGTACTGGAGCAGCCGCGGGAGGTAGAACGTCTTCGGCCCGCCGACGCGCTCCATCTTGTGCTGGCCCCACCAGTAGGAGATCGCGTCGAACGCGGGGTTCCCCGACTCCGGGTGGACGAGGAAGACCGTGTAGAGGACCTCGGACGTGACGAAGAAGAGGAGGAGCGCGCCCAGGACGGCCGTCGCGTTCTCCTCGAGCCAGTCGATGAGCTGGCGCAGGCGGTTCCAGACGTCGAGGCCGCGCCCGGGCTCCAGCCACGCGGCCGCGACGGACGGGACCATGAGCGCGAGGAGGACGTAGAAGTTCTCCTTCGACGCGAAGGCGACGGCGGCCCAGAGCGCCGCGATCGCGAGGTCTTTCACGCGCCGCGTCGCAAGGTACTCGTCGAGCCACAGGAAGAGCCCCGCGGTCCCGAGGAGGCTCCAGACGTCGTCCCTCACGAAGCGCGTGTAGTAGAGGATGTTCGGCGAGAGCGCGGCGAGCGCCCCGGCCGCGAAGGCGGCGCGCGCTCCGAACCGCCGGCGCAAGAGGAGGGCCATCGCCGTGAGGGCCACGCCTCCGAGCGCGGGCGCGAGGCGGGCGGTGAAGTCGGACGTTCCGTCCCAGGTCTTGGCCGCGGCGAACCCGGTCAGGAATCCGACGGCCTTGCCGACGACCGACGACACCGCGAACACGGCCGTGACGGCGAAGTACTGGACGGGCCCGTGATAGACGGGGTCGTATTTGTACGCGCCTTCCTTGAGGAGCCTGACCGACGCGTACGCGTGGATCGACTCGTCGTGGTGGAACGCGTGCGTTCCGAGCCGGGCGAGATGCAGGAACAGCGAGAGGGCGATCAGGCCGATCCAGGCCCTTTTCTCGAACGCCGAGAGCGGGGGAGCGGCGGGAGCGGTCGCGGCCGTCATTTCAGGATCTCGTAAACGGCGGTGTCCTTCGTCTCGAAGACGCGCCGGAAGTTCGCGCGAAGCGGGAAGGCGTTCACGCCGAAGTCCCGGCGCTCGAACGACCCGACGACGACGTAACGCACGCCGTAGCGGTGGAGCGTGGCGAACACGGCGTCCGGTTCCTCGGAGGTGTAGAGGAGGCGCAGGTCCCGTCGGCGGCCCTCGAGCTCGGGGCCGGCGGCGGCGCCGCGCCAGAGACCCTCGTGGTTGTCCCAGCCGAGGACGATCGGCAGCCCCGCCGCGCCGCCGATGCGGCTGTAGTCCGAGTACGCGTTGCCCGTCGCCTCCGCGACGACGGCGCCCTCGACGGCGTGGGCGCGCAGCCACTGGATGGCCGCGCGGTCGCCCGGGGCCTCGCGCTCCATCCAGGCGAGGCCGTTCAGCCCGTCGATCGGGCCCGTCCATTTCCAGCGGAGGACCGCGGCCGCGAGCGGGTGCGCGAGGAGGCCGCCGGCCGTGACGAGAAGGGCGGCGCGGATCAGGCCGCGCGCGCGTCGCGTCGAGAGCGCGAGCGGCAGGAGGAGGGCCCCGCCGATCACGAGGAGGGGCCATGCGCCCATGAACGTCTTGAACACCGTGTTCATGCGGCGCATCTGGTCGCCGTACGAGTCCGAGACGAGGACGACGTCGGGCACGGAGGCGAGGACGGCGCCTGCGGCCGCGTAGAGGAACCCGGCCCGGAGCGCGCCCGTGGGAGCGGGCGCCTCGTCCGCGGCGGGCTCCCGGAAGAGCAGCCACAGGACGCCCGCGGCGAATGCCGCCGCGAGGCCGAACACGGGGCGCTTCGTCAGGACGGCGAGCGCGAGGCCGAGCGCGGGGAATGCCGTCGCGGCGACGAGCGCGCGGTCCTCGCGCGACTGCGAGCGGACGAGCGCGACGCCGAACGCGAGCGCGGGGACGACGGCGAGCACGCCGAAGTGGAGGAACGCCTCTCCCGCGGTCGTCGCCTCCTTCCAGAACGTCAGGCCGTGCAGCGCCGGCCGCGGCGAACGGAGGAAGGGCAGGAGGAACGGGACGGCGAGAAGGATTGAGAAGACGCTCCGGATGACGGCGGGACGGAACGGACGCTCGGCGAGGTTGCCCGCGGCGAGGACGAGGAGGCACGCCGGGAGGTCCCAAGGGTTCGCCGAGAGGACGGCCGCGAGGAGGACCCCGTCGAGGAGCGTGCCCCAGGCCGTTCCGACCTTGCCGGCCAGGCCGGCGAACGCGAGGAGGAACGGGAACGTGACGGCGTGCGGGTGGAGATCCCCGAGCCGGAAGGTGAAGAGCGGCCATTCCGTGATCGCGTTCGCGACGCGCCGCGAGGACGCCCACCAGTCGAGGTCCTGGAGAGGCCTGTCGCCGAGAGCCTGCCGCGCGCCGTCGAACGTCCCGCCGAGGACGAGGACCGAGCCCGCGAGGAGCGCGAGGCGCCGCCCGCCCCCGCGGATCCGCACGACCCCGTAAGCCGCGAGGGCGGCGATCGCGGGCAGGAGCGCGGCGATCAGGTTGTACGCGTACTCGGACGGCACGCGCGCCGCGCGCGCCGGCAGCGCGAAGAGGTACGTCCCGAAGTGGTAGTACGGGAAGCGCGAGCCGGAGAGCCACGGGTCCATGAACGGCAGGCGCGGCGTCGCCATCAGGCCCGACAGGACGGCGAAGTCCATCGGCTTCTCGGTCTGGCGGATCTCGCCGTACGTCGCCCGGATCCAGAGGAAGACGGCGAAGATGGCGAGGAAGAGGACGAGCGGCGCCGCGAGCGCGCGGCCGCGCGCGAGGACGCCCGCCAGGTCGCGCCCGCCCCAGAGGAGGAGCGCGAGGAGCGCGAGGCCCGCGAGCGGCAGCGCGAGCGAGCGGATCGGCGTGGCCGGCAGGAAACCCGAGACGAGCCAGCCGGGCAGGGCGGCCGCCACGAGGCCGACGGGAAGGGAGAACGCAAAGACGGCCTCCGCGGGCGCGTCGCCGTCCGCGTCGCCCCGGAAGAGGCGGGCGAGCAGGGCCATTCCCGACGCGCTCGCCAGGAGGAGGACCGAGGCGAAGAGGAACGCGGACAGGGCCGTCACGGAACGAATCAAGGTAACACAAAGCGCGGTCCGCGCCGGGCTAGACTGGGCCCGTGAGCGCCGCCTCTCCACGTGTCGCCGTGATCGGCGGAGGCCTCGCGGGGCTCGTCGCGGCGGACCGCCTGCTCGGGGCGGGCCTCCCCGTGACCGTTTTCGAGAAGTACCCGGAGGCGGGCGGCCTCGTCGGCGTCGTGGACGTGGGCGGCACGGCTCTCGAGCGCTACTACCACCACCTCTTCACGAGCGACGTCGACTACGTGTCCTTCGCCGAGGAGTTCGGCCTCGGCGGGGACCTCCAGTGGCTCAGGTCGCGGATGGGGTTCTTCTCGGGCGGGACGCTGTGGGACTTCGGCACGCCCGCGTCGCTCCTCGCCTTCGCGCCGCTCGGGATCCTCGGCCGGCTCGAGTTCGTCCTCTCGACCCTCAGGCTCCGGCACAGCAAGGACTGGCGGAGCCTCGAGGGCGACACGGCGGTCGCGTGGATGCGCCGAAACGGGTACGCGCGTGCGCTCGACGCCGTCTGGGGCCCGCTGCTCTTCCAGAAGTACGGCCGCCGCGCCGAGGAGGTCGGGCTCGTGTGGCTCTGGGGAAAGATCGCGCTCCGCACGCGCTCGCGCGACAAGACCGGGCTCGGCGAACGCCTCGGGTACCTGAAGGGCTCGTTCGGGCGCGGCGTCGCGGCCGTGCTCGGGCGCGTGAAGGCTCGGGGCGGGGACGTCCGCACCTCGCGCCCCGTGAAGATCGTCCGGAAGGCCGGCGGCGGCTTCGACGTGGAGTTCGCGGGCGGGACGGAGACGTTCGACCTCGTCCTCTCGACGGTCGCGATCCCCGAACTCCTACGGCTCGCGCCGGACCTTCCCGAGGACGTGCGGAAAACGTGGAGCGCGATCTCCTACTGCCATGCGCTCTGCCCGATCCTCGAACTCGACCGCTCGCTGTCGCCGTACTACTGGCTGAACGTCGGCGACGCGTCGATGCCGTTCGGCGGCGTCATCGAGCACACGAACTTCATCCCGAAAGAGGAGTACGGCGGCCGGCACGTCGTCTACATCTCCAATTACGTCCTTCCGGACGATCCCAAATGGCGGAAGCCGGACGACGCGCTCTGGGCCGAGTACCTGCCCGCGCTCAAGCGCATCAACCCGGCGTTCGACGAGAGCTGGATCCTGAAGAAGCAGATCGGCCGCGCGGAGTACGCGCAGCCGATCGTCGTGCCGGGCTACTCGAGGCTCCTGCCGCCGCTCGAGACGCCCGTGCCCGGGCTATGGTCCGCGTGCATGGCGCAGATCTACCCCGAGGACCGCGGCCAGAACTACGCCGTCCGCATCGGGCGCGACGCGGCGGACGCGATCCTGAAGACGCTGCGCGGCTAGTCGACCCAGAGCGGCAGCTGGCCGTCGGGGCCCGGCGCGCCGGGCGAGACGAGGCCGTGGACGCCGACGCCGAGGAGCCGGACGGGCCGCGCGCCCGCCTCCGTCCGCCCCAGCAGCGCCGCCGCGCGCGCCGCGAGCTCGTCGGCGTCGCGCGTCGGCCGCGCGCTGTCGCTGCGCGTCACGGTCGTGAAGTCCGCGTAGCGCACCTTGAGCGTGACGGTGCGCGCGAGGAGCCGCTTCTCGGCGAGGAACGAAGCATCGTGGCGCGCCATCGACTCGACGATCGTCCGCATCTCGCGCGTGTCCGTCAGGTCCTCGCGGAACGTGTCCTCCGTGCTGACGGACTTCCGGGTGCGGTCGGGAACGACCGGGCGCGCGTCGTCGCCGTGCGCGAGGCGGACGAGAGACTCCGCCCAGCTCCCCACGACGCGGCGGAGCGCGGCAGGATCCGCGGCTCGGACGTCCACGAGCTTCGCGCAGCCGATGGCCCGCAGCCGCTCGGCGGTCTTCGGCCCGACGCCCCAGAGGGCGTCCACGGGGAGCTTCGCGAGGAAGGCCTCCATGCGCTCCGGCGCGATCACGGTCAGCCCGTCGGGCTTCTTCCATCCCGAGGCGATCTTCGCGAGGAACTTGTTCGGCGCGACGCCGGCCGACACCGTCAGGCGCGTCGCCTCCCGCACCTCGGCCTTGAGGCGCCTCGCGACCTCCATCCCGAGCGGCTCGCCCCACGCGTTCTCGGTGACGTCGAGGTAGGCCTCGTCGAGGGAGAGGGGCTCGACGAGCGGTGTCACCGCGCGGTAGAGCGCGAAGATCTCCTTCGACACGGCGGAGTACTTCCGGAAGTCGGGCTTGACGATCACGAGCGCAGGACACAGGCGCACCGCGCGCGCCATCGGGATCGCGGAGCGCACGCCGAACTTCCGCGCCTCGTAGCTCGCGGCGGCGACGACGCCGCGGCCCTTCGGGTCGCCGCCCACGGCGACGGGCCTGCCCCTGAGCGCAGGATCGTCCCGCTGCTCGACGGACGTGTAGAAGGCGTCCATGTCGAGGTGGAGGATGCGGCGGGGAGGTGCGGCCACGCGGCCGATTCTGCGCCGCTCAGGTGGCGCGGAGGACGCGCTCGAGCCCCCAGGTCACGACGAGCGCCGTCGCCAGCGCGGGCAGCGTTCCGCCGGTCGAGCCGGCGAGGACGTACGCGGCCGCGCCGGCGGCCCATCCGCACATCCCCGGGATCGCGAAGCCGCCATGGCGGCTCGCCGGCCCCTTCTCGTCGTACAGGTCCGGCACCGAGACGGGCTTCTTGGTCAGGAAGAAGTGGGCGAGGAGGACGCCGCCGACGGGAACGAGAAGACCGCCGAGGAGGAGCATGAAGTCCGCATAGCGGTCGAGCCAGCCCGAGAACAGCGAGAGGATCGCCCCGACGACGCCGATCGTCCACACGGACGCGCGGTCCTTCGCGGCCGGAACGAGGCTCTTCCACGCGAGCGCCGACATGTAGATGTTCACGAAGTTCGTCGTGAGCGTCGCGAGGGCGAGGAGGAGGGCGCCGAGGGCGCCGAAGCCCGCGGCCGCGATCATCGCGCCGGGGTTCGTCGAGCCCGCCGCCCGCGCGGCGACGAACCCGAGGGGCACGAACCACAGGCTCGTCAGCGCGAGCCCGAGGAAGACGGCCGCCGCGGCCTTCCCCGGCGAGCGCGTGTAGCGCGGGTAGTCCCCGAAGACGAGGAGCCACGAGACCTGGTAGCCGATCACGACGTCGAGGCCCCGCACCGCCGTCATCGAGCCGTTCCCGGGCGCCGCCGCGGCGGCCGAGGGGAGCCGCCAGAACGCGAACGTGAGGACGGCGCCGACGAGGAGGAGGAGCGGCACCGCCGCGCGGTCCGCATGACGGACGGCCCGCGGCCCGCCCGCGACGACCGCGGTCGCGAGGAGGCCGAGGCCGAACGCCCAGTACCGAACGCTCGCGGGTCCGCCGAGGACGCGCGCACACGCGGACGCCGCGATCACGTTGTTCACGGCGATCCACGCGAAGTTCGTGACGTAGAGGATCAGCGAGACGAGCGCCCCGCCGCGCAGGCCGAGCGCCGCGCGGCAGGCGACGACGGACGGGACGCCGAGGCGCGGCCCGAGCGGCGTGAGCGCGGCGACGAGCGCCGTGCCGAGGACGATCCCGCCGCCCGCGAGGAGCGCGGCCTGTCCGAGGCCGAACGCGGGCGCGAGGCTCGCGCCCGTCTGGAGCGTCGTCGCGACGAGATTCGCGCCCGCGATGATGAGGAAGAGGTCGACGGGGGACTGCGTCTTCTCGGCGTCCGGGACGGGCCCGAGGTCGGCGGCCTGCATCAGCTCCCGAGACTAACCGCGCCGGAGCGTCGGGCGAGAAAGGAAATGGCCTCGTCCTCTCCCCAGTAGACGGGCCGGAGCCCGTCGGCGGCCACCCAACCCGCGTGTCCGCCGCGTTCCGTGACGCGAAAGCGCACCGAGGGGGACGCCGCCGCGCGGGCGGCGTCGACGGACTCCGGCGGCACGAACGGGTCGTCGAGGGCCGAGAGGCAGAGGGTCGGCGCGGTGATCGCGCCGAGGACGCGGAGGGAGCTCGACCGGGCGTAGTAGTCGTCCGCGCCCGCGAAGCCGTGCAGCGGCGCAGTCGCCGCGTCGTCGAACTCGCGGAACGTCCAGGCGCGCGCCGCGCGCGGGAGGTCGATCCGGGCCGCGGCCTCCGGGAAGCGCCGCGCGATCGACGCGGCCTTCGGCATGAGCGTCTTCACGAACGCACGCACGTAGAGCGCGGACGGAAAGGACGCCATGTGGCGGTCTCCCGCCGCGAGGTCGTACGGGACGGAGAGGGTCGCCGCCGCGGCGACGAGCCGCTCGCCGGGATGCTCACCGAGCCACTTGAGGAGGACGTTCCCGCCGAGCGACACCCCCGCCGCGAGGACGGGCGTCCCGTGGCGCGCGGCGAGCGTCCGGAGGACGAAGTCGAAATCCGTCGTCTCGCCGGAGTGATAGAGCCGCGGCCGTTCGTTCGGGAGCGTCCTCGAGAGGTCGAGGAGGTCGCGCGCGCAGAAGCGGAAGTTCAGGACCGACGGCCGGAGCCCGGCGGCGAGACCGAGCGCGAGGAGGCCCTGCGCGTAGACGGAATGCGAGCTCCCCTCGAGCCCGTGGAGGATCAGAAGCGGCGGCGCGCCGTCGGGGACGGGCGCCTCCGCGTGATCGAGGAACAGCGTGTCGCCGTCGGGCGCCCGGAGCGCCTCGCGCCGGAGCGGCACCCGCCGCCGGGAGCGGGCGAGCCGGCCCCAGACCGTCTGCGCGTGCGCGCCCTTGAGCCACCACGCGGGCGAAAAGCCCGTGTCGTTTCTCCCGTCCATCGAGCCGAGCCTTTCGTCCCGCCGGATCCTGCGTTCGTCCCCGCCGAGCGCCGTCCGCGGAGCGGGGATTCTATTGTCCGGGGCATGAGCGATGTCGACTTCGACGGCCGGCGCTTCCGGACCGTCCGCAATTCCGCCGCCGGCGAGTCCGGTTCCGAGACCGTCTTCAACTACCGGCAGAAGGGCGCCGTCGTCTGGGCGACGTATCACGGCGGTGACGTCTCGTTCGGGACGCTTCTCGCGCGGGCGGCCGCGGAAGGGCGGCTCGAGATGGTCTACCAGCATCTCAACCGGAACGGCGACTTTCGCGCGGGCCGGTGCAAGGCGCGAACGGAGATCCTCCCGGACGGGCGGTACCGGCTCCACGAACGCTGGGTGTGGACGGAAGGGGCCGAGGGCTCCGGCCGCTCGGTCACGGAGGAGATTCCGCGGCGGCAGCGGCGCCGATCCGGCGCGGCCTCGTGAGGCTCCGGGTTCCCGGACCCGCAGGCCGCGGGCCGGCTCCGTCCCCGGGGGCGCGACGCCGGGCACGGCCCACGGGCGCCCGTCCCAGAGTCGTCGAAAGACTCTCCGGCTCGCCCCACCTTGGCCGTCGAGGCGCGAGTCCCGTTTTTGCGGGGTCTTCGCGCCGCCAAGGAGGATGTGCATGCGCCGATTCGGACTCCGCGTCTCTCTCTCCCTCGCCCTGCTCCTCTCCGTCGCGTCCGCCCTCGCCCAGAGCGTGACGACCGCGACGCTTCGCGGACGCGTCACGAACGAAGGACAGGGACTCCCCGGCGTCCTCGTGACGGTGAAATCGGGCACCCTGCAGGGGGCCCGCACGGCCTCGACGTCTGCGAACGGCGACTACGTGTTCCCGGGCCTGCCGCCCGGCGAATACACGGTGGGTTTCGCGCTGCAGGGGTTCCGGGCGGAGAGTCGCACGCAGCCGGTCACCGTCGGGCAGGAGGCGCGGCTCGACGTCGTGCTCAGCCTCGCGGGCGTCGAGACGGCGACGACCGTCGTCGCGAAGTCCGAGACCGTCGCGACGTCCACGCCGCAGGCGGCGCAGACGTTCACGAAGGAGCTCACGGACAACCTACCGGTCACGCGCACGCTGCTCTCGTCCGTCGCGCTCGCCGCCGGCGTGAACACGAACGGCCCGGGTTCGAGCGACCGGATCGGGAACGGGACGAACCCCGTCGTGACGATCTCGGGCGGCCAGTCCTTCGACAACCTCTTCACGGTGGACGGCGCCGTCGTGACCGACAACATTCGCGGCACGCCGAACAACCTCTTCATCGAGGACGCGATCGCGGAGACGACGACGTCCACCTCGTCGGTGTCCGCCGAGTTCGGCCGCTTCACGGGCGGCGTCGTGAACACCGTCACGAAGTCGGGCGGCAACGCGTTCTCGGGCTCTTTCCGGACGACGTTCACGAACGCCGCGTGGTCGGCGACGACGCCCGCGAACGAGGCGACGCCGCAGAAGGTGAATCCCCAGTACGAGGCGACGCTCGGCGGGCCCATCTGGAAGGACCACGTCTGGTTCTTCGGCTCCGGCCGGTACTTCGACCAGACGACGTCGGGCCAGACGAGCTTCACGAGCCTGTCGTACCCGATCGGGGACACGGAGAAACGCTACCAGGCCAAGCTCACGCTGACCCCGGTCGCGAACCACACGCTCACGGGCAACTACCTCCACGTCGACGAAGAGCAGACGAACTCGTCGTTCGGGACGATCATGGATCTCCTCAGCCTGGTGCCCGCGCGCCAGCTTCCGCAGGAGATCCTCACCGTCAACTACAACGGCGTCCTGTCGAACACGTTCTTCGTCGAAGGCCTCTACTCGCGCCGGAAGTTCACGTTCCAGAACGCGGGCTCCCCGTACAAGGACCTGATCCAGGGGACGCTCATGCGCGATCTTTCGCGCGGCCGGGCCCGTTACAACTCGCCGACGTTCTGCGGCGTCTGCGATCCCGAGTCCCGCGACAACCGGGACTTCCTCGTGAAGGGCACGTGGTTCCTCTCCACGGGCGCTCTCGGCTCGCACAACATCGTCGCCGGCTACGACAACTACGCCGGGCAGCGCAAGGCGAACAACTACCAGTCGGGCAGCAACTACCGGGTCTTCACGACCTCCACGATCTTCGCGAACAACGACATCTATCCCGTGATGGACGGGAACTCCTACATCTACTACACGCCGATCACGAACCTGAGCAAGGGCACGGACGCGCTCACGCATTCCGTCTTCCTGAACGACTCCTGGCGCGTGAGCGACCGGCTCTCGGTGAACCTCGGCGTCCGCTGGGACAAGAACCACGCCCAGGACAGCAACGGGGTCGTCCGCGCGGACGACAGCGCGTTCAGCCCGCGCCTTGCGGCGTCGTACGACGTGACCGGCAAGGGCACGCTCCGCGTCGGCGCGAGCTACGCGCGGTACGTCGGCGCGATCCAGGACAGCCTCGTGGACTCGGCGTCCGACGGCGGCTCGCCGTCCACCTTCATCTGGTATTACCAGGGCGCGGGCGCGACGCCCATCAACGTGAACCCGGCCCCCGGCGCGCCGCTCGTGACGCGCGCGCAGGCGCTCCAGCAGGTCTTCAACTGGTTCTTCGCGCAGGGCTGCCCGGACCTCACGACGTGCCGGCTGCCGCTCGGCTACGCGAACATCCCCGGCCTCACGACCCTCATCCAGGGCTCGCTGTCCTCGCCGTCGACGATCGAGTACGCCGCGACGGTCTCCGGCAACGTGGGGTCCTCGCTCGCCTACCGCGTCGACCTCGTGCGGCGCGAAGGCCGCGACTTCTACAACAACGTGATCAACGGGTCGACCGGCACGGGCCAGGACGAGTTCGGGAACACGTTCGACATCGGCTACATCAACAACTCGAACACCGTGGAGCGCAACTACACGGGCCTCCACACGAGCCTCTCGTACCGCAGCGGCGGCTTCAACGGCGGCGTGAACTGGACGTGGTCCCACACGCTCGGCAACCTGAACGGCGAGACGGCGGCGAGCGGGCCCGTACCGAACACGGGCGACACCTACCCCGAGTACAGGGACCCGGCGTGGAACAACCCGTACGGCTCTCTCGCGACGGACGAGCGCCACCGGGTGAAGCTCTTTGCGTCCTACACCCTCCCGTTCATCCCGGCGAAGGTCGGCTCGCTGAACGTCAGCGCCATCCAGTCCTTCGACACGGGCGTGCCCTACGGAGCGGTCGGACCCATCCCCACGCGTCCGTACGTGACGAACGCCCCGAACTACGTCACGCCGCCGACGTCCGTGAACTACTACTTCACCGCCCGCGACGCGTTCCGGACGGACACGATCAGCCGCACCGACCTCTCGCTGAACTTCTCGACGCGGATCGGAGGCGTCGTGGAGATCTTCGTCCAGCCGCAGGTCCTGAACGTCTTCAACAACCACGGCCTCGTCGCGCTCAGCACGACCGTCCGGACGTCGACCTCGTCGGCGTCCTGCGTTCCTGGCAGCGGAATCCGCTGCCAGGCGTTCGACCCGTTCAAGACGCAGCCCGTGCAGGGCGTCAACTGGAACTACCCGGCCGCGTTCGGCACGGCCCGCAACAACCTCGACTACCAGCTGCCGCGCACCTTCACGCTCGCGGCCGGCGTGAGGTTCTGAGCCCACGGCGACGGCGCCCGACGCACCGGCCGGCAACCCCGGCCCCGGCCGGTGCGTATCCGTCCCCATGACCGTCGCCCTCGGGAGGAAACCCGCGTTCATCTTCGGAGTCTGGACGGCCGCGGGCGTCTTCTTCGCGAGCCAGCTCTACTTCCTCTACCCCATCACGTCCGGCGGACGCGAGATCTCCTTCGGCCGCGCGCTCCTCGTCAACCTGCCGTTCTACTGGCTCTGGGCGCTCCTGACCCCGGCGATCCTCGGCCTCGCGCGGCGCTTCCCGCTTGAACGGGCGCACTGGAAGCGGAGCCTCGCGGTGCACGCCGGGGCCAGCGTCGCCCTCTCGGCGGTCCAGCTCCTCGTCGCGGGGGCGCTCCTCTACGCGGTCGTGCAGTCGGGCGGCACGAGCTCGCTCTCGTGGGCGCTCGGGAGCTTCTTCCGCCTGAATTTCCACGCGAACATCCTCACGTACGCGGCGATCGTCGCGCTCGCGTGGGCCACCGAGACGTACGCGAAGTACCGCGACCGCGAGCTCGCGGCCTCGCGGCTCCAGACGCAGCTCGTGAGCGCCGAGCTCGGCGCGCTCAAGATGCAGCTGCAGCCCCACTTCCTCTTCAACACGCTCAACGCGATCGCGGCGCTCCTGAAGCCGAAGCCCGACGCGGCCGAGAGCATGGTCCTGCAACTGGCCGAGTTCCTCCGGCTCACGCTCCGCAACACGGGACGTGCCGAGGTCACGCTCCGCGAGGAGCTGGACTTCCTCGAGCGGTACCTTGCGATCGAGAAGACGCGTTTCGGCGAGCGCCTCTCGACGCGCTTCCGCATCCGTTCGGAGGTCCTTGACGCACGCGTGCCGAACCTCCTCCTGCAGCCGCTCGTCGAGAACGCGATCCGCCACGGCATCGCGCGCGACGCGGGCGCCGGCCGTCTCGAGGTGAGCGCGACGCACGAAGGCGGCCGCCTCCTCCTGCGCGTGGCGGACGACGGGCCGGGGCTCGGGCCCTCGCCGGTCGTCGAGGGGATCGGTCTCACGAACACGCGTGAACGCCTCCGCCACCTGTTCGGCGACGACTTCTCGCTGTCTTACGCGAACGTGCCCGGGGGAGGTTTCGCGATCGCGCTCGCGTTCCCGCTCGTCTCCGAGGCCGAGACCGCCGCGGGCGAACCGGACGAAGTGCCGGCCGCGTACGGCTTCTAGCCGCGCGTTCCTCCCGATCCCGCGCGGCGCCGTCCCGCGAGGCGCGGCCGCGGTCCCCGCTCCCGTGACGCGGCCGCGACCGAGACCGAGATTCGGGTGCGATGACGCGCTCCCGCACGGTCCTGCACCTCGCCGCCGCCGCGCTCGCCGGATGGAGCGCGCTCGCGGCAGCGGCGCCCGGCGTCACCGGCCGGCTTGAGTTCGAGGCCGTGGTGCGCGGCCGCGCGCGCGGGGAAGCCGAACGCGTCGTCGAAGCCGGGCTTCGCGGAGAGGCGTTCCGCCTCTGGAAGGCGGGAGGGTACGGCGGGGACCGCTCCGAGCGCGCCGCGTGGGTCGTGCAGGCCGCAGCGGGCGTGGCGTGGCTGGACTGGCCCTGGGACCGCAGGTACCTCGCGTCGCGCTGGCTCGGTCCGGCGCCCGTCGGGGCGATGGCCATCGTCCACACGCATCCCGCGGTCGTCGACCCGCGGCCGTCGGACACGGACCGCGCCACGGCGAACCGACTCGGAGTCCCCGTCTACACGGTGTCCCGGAGAGGGATCTGGAAGGCCGAGCCCGGCGGAGCCGTGACGCGCGTCGGGGACGAAACCTGGTGGTCGGGGTGCGAGACCGGGGAAGCCTGCCGTGAAGGGGCGCCGGCCGGGGTCGTACGGGCTTCCCAAGAATTTCCCGCGCCCGTGGAAACCGCGGCGCGCCCGCTGCGTATCACGGAGTGATGCGCCCGAACGTCCGCACGCTCATCGTCGACGACGAGCCTCTCGCCCGCGAGCGCCTGCGCACGCTCCTCGCGGACGAGCCGGGCGTCGAGGTCGTCGGGGAATGCGGCGACGGCTGTCAGGCCGTCGTCGCCATCGAGGAGCTCAAGCCGGACCTCGTCTTCCTCGACGTCCAGGTCCCGAACCTCGACGGCTTCCGCATCCTCGAGAGCGTCGGCGCGGACCGCATCCCCGCCATCGTCTTCGTGACCGCCTACGACCATTACGCGCTGCGGGCCTTCGACGTGCGCGCCGTCGACTACATCCTCAAGCCGTTCGGCCGCGAGCGACTCCAGAAGGCGCTCGAGCACGCGCGCTCCCAGATCACGCGCGAGAAGTCGACGGACATCTCCGGGCAGCTCGTCGCCCTCCTCGAGGAGATCCGCCCCCAGAAGAGCTACCTCAAGCGGATCATGATCAAGTCCGGCGGGCGCCTGTACTTCCTGCGGACAGCCGACGTGGACTGGGTCGAGGCGGCGGGCAACTACGTGCGCCTCCACGTCGGCGCCGAGTCCCACCTCCTGCGCGAGACGATGAACGGCCTCGAGACCAAGCTGGACCCGGAGCGCTTCATCCGGATCCACCGCTCCACGATGGTGAACATCGAGCGGATCAAGGAGCTCCAGCCCTGGTTCCACGGCGACTACGTCGTGATCCTCCGCGACGACCGCCAGCTCACGATGAGCGCGACGTACCGCGAGAAGCTCGACGAGCTCCGCGGCCGCGCGCTGCCCGCCTGAGGCGCGCCGCGCCCGCACCAAAGTCTTGAATGAGGGGGGCGGCGGTCCCGCGCCCGGGAAATCCCGCCCCCGCGTCCCTCCCGCCCGTCCCAAACCAGATGTGAGGGGACGAGCCCGGACGCACTCTGCCCGGCAGGAATCGGCCCTTCGCCGATCCGCGGGAGGAGTTTTATGCGTCATCGATGTCGCGTCGTGTTGTTCCTTTTCCTCGCGGCGTTCGCCGCAGGCTCCGCGCTTGCGCAGACCACGGGCGATCTGGACGGGACCGTCTCCGACCAGAACGGAGGGCCTCTGCCGGGCGCGAGCGTCGAGCTGAGGTCGCCGAGCCTGCAGGGAGCCCGGACCGTCACGACGGACGCCGCCGGACGGTACCGGTTCCCGGCGCTCGCCCCCGGTGTTTACGCGGTGACGGCGAAGCTCGCGGGCTTCTCGTCGGCCGAGCGCACGGGCCTGAAGGTCTCGCTCGGCGCGACGACGACGGCCTCGCTGCAGCTCGCGGTGTCCGTGAAGGAGAGCCTCGTCGTCACGGCCGAGGCGCCCGCGATCGACACGACGCGGACGACGATCGGGACGAACGCGACGCTCGACACGATGCAGCGCCTCCCGATCGGGCGGAACTTCGTCTCGATCGCGAACACCGTCTCCGGGACGGGCACGGACGTGACGGGCAACGTCACGGTCTACGGGGCGACCGGGCTCGAGAACGCGTACATCATCGACGGCGTCAACACGACGGGCGTCAAGACCGGCACGCAGGCGAAGTCCCTCAACAACGAGTTCGTCCAGGAGGTCGAGGTCAAGACCGGCGGCTACGAGGCCGAGTACGGCCGCGTCCTCGGAGGAACGATCAACGTCGTGACCAAGTCCGGGGGCAACGAGTTCCACGGCGACGCGTTCGGGTACTACGACGGCTCGTCGCTCGCGTCGAGCGACAAACGCTCCGCCGATCGCGCCGCGGCGAACCAGGGGCAGTACTACACGCCGAAGCGCGTGGACTTCGGCGCGGACCTCGGCGGCTACTTCGTCAAGGACCGCGTCTGGTTCTTCGGGGCGTTCGACCGCGTGACGCAGGACCAGGACTACACGCGCACGCTCGCCCAGATCCGGACCGGTGCGGGAGGCACGGTCCTGACGTCCGACACGGACACGAACCGGAACAACCTGTATTCCGGTAAGTTCACGTTCCGCCTCGGCGAGTCGCACACGATCGCCGCGTCCGTGTTCGGGGATCCGGGCACGTTCCACGGCCGGTACGACCTGACGCAGATCCCGAACATGATCGGCGACAGCGGGGCGTTCGTCGTGGACCGCAACGTGGGCGGCACGGACGGGTCGCTGAAGTACGACGGCATCCTCGGCACGTCCTTCCTCCTGCAGGGCCAGATCGGCTATCACACGGAGAAGCGCGACGACTCGAGCCCCGTCGCGGGGAGCCCGTACCGCGAGGTCCAGCAGGCCGGCTTCTCGACGGAGGCGCTGCCGGGCAGCGGGCCGATCCTCCTCCTGAACGAGAAGTACCAGCGCTACGTCTACAAGCTCGCGGGCTCCGTCTTTGCCGGCAGCCACGAGATCAAGGCCGGGATCGACTGGGAGCACCTGAACTCAGACTTCACGGAGTCCTACGGAGGCACGGACCGCATCCGCACGCGCCTCGCGGCCGACGGCTCGCTCCGCAACTACCAGCACCGCTACTTCGCGCAGACGCCGCTCTCCGGCGCGAACTGCGTCGGCAAGATCGACCCGACGGGGCCGGCCGCGTTCCCGAACTGCACGGGCTACACGATCGCCCCGACGGTCGACAACAACCCGATCACGGACAACGCGGCCCTCTTCGTCCAGGACTCGTTCAAGCCCCTGAAGAACCTCACGATCAACGCCGGCCTCCGATACGAGCAGCAGTCCCTCAAGGACTACACGGGAACGACGCTCGTCAAGGTCACGGACGAGTGGGCCCCGCGCCTCGGCCTCGTGTGGGACTTCATGAACAACGGCCGATCCAAGCTCTACGCGAACGCGGGGCGCTTCTACGAGGTCATCCCTCAGGACATCCAGACGCGCGCGCTCGGCAACGAGTACATCATCATCACCCGCAACTCGAGCTCGACGCCGAATCCCGTCGACCTGTTCCTCGGCGGCCCGGTCGTGCAGGGCGGCGAGCTGACGCAGAACGGCCTCAAGGGCATGTACCAGGACGAGGTCATCCTCGGCTTCGAGTACGAGGTCGCGAAGAACTGGGCGATCGGCGTCAAGGGCATCTACCGGGCGCTCGGGCGCGTCGTCGAGGACCGTTGCGACCTCGCGATCAACCCGGACCTCGCGGGCTATTTCAACCCGGCGAGCCCGGCGACGTGCGCGCTCATCAACCCGGGCCAGGGCGACTCCCTCGGCGCGATCAAGGACCCGAGCGACCCGCGCTGCTACCCGAACGGCTCGACCGACGCGGCGGGCAACCTCGTCGCGAGCGCCCCGTGCGACTCGACGGAGGCCCGCCGCTACTTCCGCGGTCTCGAGGTCACGGCGTCCCATCGTTTCTCGAACAACTTCTACCTTCTCGCGAGCTACCTCTACTCACAGCTGGAAGGCAACTACTCCGGAAATCTCTCGCAGACGCGCGAGGGCGGCCAGCAGGACCCGAACATCAACGCCGACTTCGACTACCCCGGCCTTCTCGTGAACGCCTACGGACGGCTCCGGAACGACCGCGCACACCAGGTGAAGGTCTCCGGCTACTACGCGTTCCCGTTCGGCCTCACGGTCGGCGCGAACGCGAACTTCGCGACGGGGCGGCCCTACTCGATCCGCGGCTGCGCCGCGGACGTCACGGCGTGCGGCGCCGGCTACAACCAGGAGGGCTACCTCGTGCCGCGCGGCTCGGCGGGAGACCTCCCGTCCACGTTCGAGGCGGACCTCCACCTCGAATACGGCTTCCGCATCGGAGGGCTCACCGTCACGCCGCTCCTGGACGTCTTCAACCTCATCAACCGCCAGGGCGTGACGAGCCGCGAGGAGCTCTTCAACAACACGAGCGGCCTCGCCGGGAACGACCCGCGGAGCGGCATCGGGCAGCCGGGCTGCACGGCGCAGAACGCGAGCCTTTCGAACGCGGCATGCGCCTCGAACCCGACGTACGGCAAGGACATCAACTGGCAGTCGCCGAGAGTCGTGCGCGTGGGCGCGCGCCTCTCGTTCTGAAGCGGGCCCACGACCTCCTGAACCACGGGGCCGGCCGGGGGCCGGCCCCGCTTTTTCACTTCGGCAGCGAGATCACGACGAGGCGGCCCTCGAAGTCCGCGACGGCGAGCCGCCCGTCCGGGAGCAGCGCGACTCCGGAGGGGTGCTCGAAGCGCCGGCCCTCGGGCTGGTCCTTCCCGCGTGCGGTCGCGAGGAGCCTTCCGTCCGGCGCATACCCCCGGACCTCTCCTTCGAGCGGCACCGAGACCCAGACGCGGCCCGACGCATCGACGGCGAGGTACGGCTCGCTCATGACCTGCCGGCGCCAGCCGGGCACGTCCCACGCGCGGACGAAGGCGCCGTCGCGCGTGAAGACGGCCACGCGCCCGTTGCCGTTGTCGGCGACGTAGAGGAGGCCGTCCCTGCCGAGCGCGAGGCCCTGCGGCTCGGCGAGCTTGCCCGGGCCCGGCTCCCGGCCCCACGCGGCTTCCTTGCGCCCCTCGCCGTCGAACCGCACGATGCGGCTGTTCCCCGTGTCGGCCACGAAGACCGTGCCCTTCGCGTCCACCGCGACGCCGCGCGGCCCGAAGAAGTCCGCGGAGAACTCGCGCTGGAACGCGCCTTTTTCGTCGAGCACCTGGATGCGGCCGTTCCACGTGTCCGCGACGTAGATCAGGCCGTTCGCGCCGACGGCGACGCCGCACGGGTCCCGGAACTCGGCGGGGCCGGAGCCGAGCGACCCGACGGAGAAGAGGGGCGACAGGTCGGGCTTGAACGCCTGCACGCGCACGTTGCCGAAGTCGGCGACGTAGAGGCGCCCCTTCGCATCCGACGCGAGGCCGCGCGGCTGGCGGACCTGCCCGGCAGGCTGCTGCGCGGGAGCGGCGGCCGGAGCGCCCGCCGCACGCGCCGGCAGTTCCTCCACCCGGAGCGGCGGCGTCGCGGCGCCGGGCGCGAACGCGCCCTTCACGGCGAAGAGGGTCACCTCGGGGTTCTGGTAGACGGGCGTCAGGATGTCCGGGAAGCCGCGGAAGCGCGCGAGGATCCCGGCCCCGTATGTCTTTCTCTCGAGCGGCCCCACGGCCACGAGCGCGACGTGGTAGCGCCGGAGGACGGCCGCGACCTCGTCGGGCGCGAGCGCCGTGTACGCCGCCTTCACGTCGGCCTTCCGGCGGTCGATCTCGGGCTGGCTGTGGCCGCGCTGGAACGTGTGGTATTCCCAGCCGAGGACGGTCGGGAGCCCCGTCATCATCGAGTAGCGCGAGAAGTCCTGGTACGCGTCGCCCTGCGCCTCGAGGACGACGGGGACGCCGCGCACGTTCGCGTTGATCCACTCGTAGGCGCCCCGGTCCCCGGGCGCCTTCACCTCGAGATAGGCGGTCCCGTCGAGCGTCGCCCGCGGCCAGTCCTCGCGGCCGTTGCGGAGGTAACCGGGCACGGCCGTCACCGTCGTGAACAGGACCGCCGCGAACGCGATCGCGGCCGCCGATTTCCACAGCAGCCCGCCGGCCGTCCGAAGGAGCCGCCACGCGGCCGCGCCCGCGACCGCGAAGAAGAACCAGACCTCGAGGTGGAACTTGAAGATCGTGTTCATCCGGTCCCACACGTAGACGACCTCGCATCCCGTGAGGACCGCGAACCCGAACGCGGCGAGCGCGCAGGCGAGGCGGACCTCGCGGCTCGCGCCTCGCCTCGCCGCCGCCCACGCCGCGGCGAGGCCCGCGAGCGCCGTGAAACCGCGGATGGACTGCGCCTGGTCGAGGTGCCAGGGCTTCAGCGCGAGAGAGAGGAGGGACAGCGGGAGCAGGATCGCGAGGATCCCGCGGGCGGCGCGCGCGGCGCGGCCGGGAGGCGGATCGCCCTGCCGGAGGGCCGTGAACGCGAACGGCACGAGGAGCGCGAGAAAGAACGCCCACACGTTGAAGAAGTCCCACGGCGAGGCGAACGGCCCGACCTCGCGTCCCCAGTTGCGCGGCGGCGGCGTGAAGTGCACCCAGAACGGGCGGGCGAGGACGTACGCGACGGCCGCGGCTCCCGCGGCGGGGAGCGCGGCGCCGCGCAGGAAGCCGGGGATCGACGCGGCGGCTCCGCCGGGACGCGCCACGACGTACGCGGCGAGCGGGACGAAGACGAGCGCGCAGGCGTACGTCGGGACGGCCCACCCGTTCGTGATCTGGATGGCGGCGAGGAGGAGGCCGAGGAGGCCGATGGTCGCGGCCTCCTCGCGCGGCGTCGGGAGGGCGTCGCGCGTCGCGAGGACGATGAGGAGCGCGAGGAACGCGGTCGTGAACGGCATCGCGAGGGCGTGCGCGTGGAGGTCGGCGAAGAGGAAGGTCCAGAGCGGGTACTCGCTGATCCCGTTCGGGGCGATGACGCGCGACGTGGCCCAGAAGTAATGCCAGTCGAGCGGCTGGCCGGCCTTCCACCGGAGGACGGCCTCGCGCACGCCGGACGGCGGTGCCGCGAACATCGCGAGGAGCACGGCGACCGCTCCGGCCCGGAGACGCCCGCCGAGCGCCGCGCCGGCCGCGAGGACGCCGCAGGCCGTGAGGCTCGCGACGGCCGCGATCCCGAGATTGAAGAGGACGCCGGGGTGAATGCCGAGGAGCTTGCCGATCGCGGCGAGAGCGTAGTGCCCGAAGTACGTGTAGGAGAGCGTCGAGCCCGCGAGCCACGGCTCGGGCGGCGGCAGGGCGGTCGACCGGAGGAGCGCGTTGAGGAACGCGAAGTCCATCGGCTTCTCGCCCGAGTAGATCTCGGGGCTCGCGGCGCGGAACGCGAGGAAGAAGAGGAACGTCCCCCACGCGACGAGCTCCGTCTTCCACCGCTCGGCGGCCGGCGCCGCAAAGGGCCGGCGGCGCGCGAGTGCCCAGGCGGCCGCGCCGAGAGCCGCGGCCCACGCGAGGAGCAGCGGTCGCCCGAACGGCGCCCAGCGCCACGACACGAGGAGCCACGACCCGAACGCGAAGAAGAGGACGCCGCACGACTTCCCGAGCGCGTAGAGACCGGGGCGTTCGGGCAGGACGGCGGCGAGGAGCGCGTAGCCGGCGAGACCGAGAAGCTCGAGGAAGCCGGCGAAGAGGAGGAGCGCGGCGGGCCCGGATCTCAGGCCGGGCAGGCCCGGGCCCGGGCCGGCGTCCGCCGCGGGGCGCGCGGGGGCCGCGGGCTCGGCGAGGAGGAGGTCGCGGCGCGAGAGCGCGCGCGACGGCGTTCGCGTGAGGAGCCGCGCCTCGATCTCGCCCGCCGCGAGTTTCTCGCGGTTCTCGAAGACGAGGATCTTCGGGTGGTCGTACACGCTCAGGGATTCGTCCGCGAGCTCGTCCGGAAGCTCGAGGCCGAAGAGCGACGGGCGCGACGCGAACGAACGCGTGAGCGTGAACCCGAGGTCGCCGGCGAACAGGAGGCGGAACGCGCGATTCGTGAGCGGGAACTTGTCCGGAGCCCGCGTGACGGCTCCGTAGAGCCGCTTCGTCTGGAGGACGATGCGGTCCGCGGCCGCCAGCTCCTTCGCGAGCTTCGCCATCTTCGCGGGCGAGTCCGGCTCGTAGAACCCGAACATCACGATCGGATAACGCTCGGCGGGTGATCCGGGAAACGAGAACGGGAAGCCCTCGTCCCAGTCCTGCTCGAGGACGCGCGTCCCTGCGGGCACGTTCTCGTGGAACCATCGGGAGGCCGTGACCGCGGTGTGCGGGCGCGTGTAGATCGCGAGGAACGCGAGCGTCCAGACGGCGGCTCCCGCGGCGACGGCGGCCCGCAGAACGCGGCCGACGCGCGACGCCGCGGCCCTCTCGGTCAGCCACGCGGCCGTCCAGAGCGCGAGGATCGGGTAGACGGGCAGGAGGTAGCGCGGGAACTTCACCGCGAACGTGCACGTGATGACGACGTACGGCACGAAGAACGACGCGAGCACCCACTCGCCCGGGCGGAAGCGGCGGAACGCCGCGAGCTTCGCCCCGGCGGCCCAGAGGGCGGCGATTCCCAGGAGCGGCCCGAGCGTCCAGAGGACGAGCTCCTTGCCCTCGTAGAGGAAGTTCGGGACGCCGATGTACTGGTTCGTGTACGGCAGGAGGCCCGCGTTGCGGACCATCGCGCCCTGCTCGGACAGCGAGCGCCAGAATTCCCGGAAATCGAGGAACGCGTACGGCTCGCCCAGGGCGAACCCGGCGAGGGCCGCGGCGAACGCGAGGGCCGCGAGGGCGGCGCCGCGGCCCCAGCGCCGCGAGGCGACGACGGACAGGAGGGCCGCGAGAGCCAGAGGCAGCAGGAGCGGCGCGGCGCTCGCTTTCGTCGCGAGCGCGAGACCCGTTGCGGCGCCCGCGACGAGGGCGTCGCGTACCCGTCCGCGGTTCGCGAGCCGCGAATCGCAGACGAGTGCGAGGAGGACCATGAACGTGAGGGCGACGTCGGTCGCGGCGAAGTGGGAGGTCTGGACGTGCAGGACCGAACACGCGAGGAGCCCTCCCGCGAGGAGGCCGGCGGCCTCGCCGTACCAGCGCCTGCCGAGCAGCGCGACGAGGACGCATGTCGCCGCGCCCCAGAGCGCGGACAGGAATCGCCCGACGTGGATGATGCCGTCGTAGGACGCGAACCATTCGCGCCGCGTCACCGCCGCGAGCGCCGAGGCCGCGGCGCGCGTCACGTAGAAGGGGAACGAGCCGTACGCGAAGAAGTGCGGGTTGAGCTGGGGCGGGACGAACGAGAGATGAACGATCGCCTCGCCGATCGCGCGCTCGTCGGGATGGAAGAAGTGGTTCTGGTCGAAGTCGAGCCCCACGATCCTCACGGCGGCGGCGAGGAGGAAGACGACGGCGAGCCCGCGTCGGAAGCTCAGGGCGGGTCCTCGTGTCGACATGGAGACTGGGGCCGATTATCGGCGAGGCGCCGCGCCGGCGAAAGCCTGTGCTACCTTGATTCCCCGTGATCCGACCGGCGGCGGCGCTGAAGTCCCGGCCGCGCTTCGCGTGCGCCGCAGCCCTCGGGCTGGCGGCCGCGGGCGAGGCGGTCGTGCGGACGGGCCACGCCTGGTACGCGGGCGCGGCGCTGACGCTCGCCGGCGCCCTCCTCCTCGCACCGGGCGCGTGGCCCGCGCCCGAACCTGGAGGCGCGCCCGTTCCGGCCTCCCGGGGCGGGAGAATCCTTGCGGCGTTTGCGGCTCTCGCGGCCGCTTTCGGTGTCGCGGCCGCCGTCCTTCTCTGGCGCGAGTCCGAAGGGCCGTCATTCACGCTCTGGCGTCTCTCGCTCGCGGCCCTCTTTGCGGCGTCCGTCGCTGCGGGGCGCGGTCTCGACGTCCCGGAGCGCTGGGACGCGGCACGTCTTCCGGCCGGCCGGAGCTCGCGGCTCGCGCTCCTCGGGTTCGGCGCCGTGCTCCTCGCCGCGGCGGCGGGTGTGAGGCTTTGGAACCTCGCGGGCGTTCCCTTCGGCGTGAACCCCGACGAGGGCGACCAGGCCGCGCTCGCGATGCAGGTCGCGGGAGGCTTCAACACGGACGGGTGGTTCGCGTACGGCTGGTACCACCTCAGCATGGTGTACTTCAAGCTGCTCGCGGCCGTCATGTCGGTGGCCGGGATGGACGTCGCGGGTGCGCGCGTGTTCGGCGCCCTCTGCGGCCTCGCGACGGTCGCCGTCGTGACGGTCCTCGCGATCCGGCACTTCGGGTGGCGCGCCGGGCTCCTCGCGGGGACGCTGCTCTCGTTCATGGGCGGCGCGATCCAGTTCTCGCGCGTCACGACCGTCGCCGCGCCCACGCAGACGCTCTGGGCGCTCAGCGCGGCGGGGTTCCTCGAGGCGGCGCGCCGGGGCCGCGCGTGGGCGTGGGGGCTCGCGGGCGCCGCCGGCGGGCTGTCGATCTTCTTCTATCCCACCGGGAGGCTCTGGTGCCTCCTCGCGATTCCGTTCTCGATCGCCGTGTTCCTGCGCGCGTCGCGCGAGACGCGCGCGCGGACCGCCGCCGGCGTGGCGTTCGCGGCCCTCGCGGCGGTCGTGTCCGCCGGGCCGTTCCTTTCCTCGGCCGCGAAGAACCCGGGCGAGTTCACGGTTCGCGCGCAGGAGACGACGGTCTTCATCCGCGAGAACGCCGAGCGCCTCGCGTACGTCCGTCCCGAGTGGGGCCTGCCGCGGCTTCTCGTCGCGCAGGTCGAGCACGGGATCGGCTTCTTCAACCGCTACGTGGACCAGAACATCGTCTGGCCGACCGACCGCCCGCTCTTCCCTCCCGTCTTCGCGGCGCTCGTGTTCCTCGGCCTTCTCGCGGCGATGCTTCGCGCGCGCGACACGCGGCTCCTCCTCGCGGCGCTCTGGTTCTGGGCGGGCTACATCGGCGTGATCGTCACCGTCGAAACGCCGAACATGCACCGCTCGGCGACGGCGCTCCCCGTCCTGCCGCTCTTCGCGGCGCTCGTTCTCGACGAAACCGTGCGGCGTTTCGGCCCCGCGCCGGGGCGGGCGAAGGTCGCGGCGACGGCCGCGGCTGCGGCGGTCGTCGCCTTCTGCGCGGCGGCCGAGCTGACGTACTACTTCGGTCCCTACGCGAAGCTGGACCGCTGGCCGTACACGCGCACCGAGGGCGTGGCCACCGCGGAGGCCGGCGCCGGGGGGTGGGCGCTGACCGTCGGAAACGACGCCCACATGGTGAACTCCGGATGGGTGCGCCTCCTCGCGCCGCGCGCGCGCCGCATGGGCGTCGCGACGCCGGGCATCGCCCTTCCCCTCGCGATCCCGGCGGTGCGCGACCTCTCGTTCCTCGTCTACGCGCGTCAGCGCTACTACCTTCCGTACCTCGCGAGCGTGTATCCGGGCGGGGCCCTTCGCGAGGCGCGGCACTTCCCGAACGAGCTCGTCGTCACGGAATACCGCGTCCCGCTCGCCGCGTGGGCGGCGCGGCGCGGGGCCCTCGTGTCGGTCGACGGCGGGACGCCGGTGCGCGTGGACGCGATCGGTGATGCGCCGCCGGGGAGCGCCGGCGCGCCGCGCCCGGCGCGCTGGAGCGCGGCCCTGCGCGTGCCGCGCTACGGAAACGTCCTCTTCTCGATCGCGGCCGGCGTCCTCGCCGTGGACGGCCGCGAGATCCTCCGCGCGCGCGCCGGAGCTCGCGAAGTCCTGGTCGCGCTGCCGGAAGGGGACCACCGCGTCGAGCTGGTCGCGCCCCTCGGAGGCGGTCCCGCGACGTTCCTCTGGCAGCCGGAGGGAGAGCGCGCTCTCCGGCGGACGCGTGTGACCGAGCTCCAGGCCGTGGACGGCCCCGCGCAGGGCCTGCTCGGAACCTACAACCATCCGAAGGCGGCGGTACAGCTGCGCCTCGACGGCACCCTCGCGGCGATGTCGCTCGGCTCGGATTTCGGCCTCGACGACGCGTGGACCGCGCACTGGAGCGGCACGCTCCTCGCGCCCGCGGACGGCGCGTACACGTTCGGTTTCTTCACGCACGGCGGGACGGTCGAGATGTCGCTCGACGGCGGCCGCCCTCTTCGCACGGACGGCGACGGCGAGAAGCTCAGCCGCTTTCCGCCCGTGACCCTCGCGCGCGGCCGGCACGCGGTGGAGATCACCTACCGGATCGTCCACAGGCCGGCGGCGATCGACTGGGTCTGGACGCCTCCCGGCGGGGAAGAGTCCGTCGTCCCGCCGTCCGTCCTCCGGCCTCCCGCCGGCGCGGGGCCGCGGCCGCCCCTCTCGGGAGCCGATCTCGCGGCGCTGCGCGAGAGGCGGCGCGGCACGCCGTTCCTCTTCGTGCCATGAGCGTTGGAAATCCGGAGGCGGGGGCGCTATTCTTCGGCCACTGCCGGCGCGAACTCCCGACCGGTCCTTCCGGTCCGGGTACAACCTGCCGGACGGAGTCTTGGACATGAAGCTCACGCGAACGAACGTCTGGGTCCTGGCCTGCGCCGCGGTCCTCGTGCTTTCGGCCTGCGGCGGCAAGAAAGAAGCGCCCAAGCCCGCCGCGGGCAGTGCGGCCGCCGCCGCGACTCCGGCCGCGGAGGCCGCAGCGCCCGCCGGGGCCGCCTCCGGCAAGGCGCAGATGCACATCGACGCGTACCGTCTCGGTTACGCATTCGGGCCCGACGGCCAGGTGCGCGGCGAAGGCAACACGTTCGCCAAGGGCGACAAGATCTTTCTCTCCTACGGCATCCGGGACGCGAAGGCCGGCTCGTCCACGAAGGTCGTGTGGGTGAAGAGCCCGGCCGGCACGAAGCTGAGCGAGGAGTCGAAGCCGCTGCCTCCCGACCCGGGGACGGTCGGCTTCGTCGCGGACACGGCGAGCTGGTCGAACGGCGAGTACGCCGTCGAGATCTGGGTCGTCGAGCCCTCGGCCGAGCCGCGCCGCCTCGGCGCGGCGACGCTCACGGTCGGCGCGAGCCGCGGCAAGTAGCCCGCCGCCCCTTCAGTCGATCAGGAGGATCCGCGCCCACGGGCCGTCGACGCCCGGCAGGTCCTCCACGCGCGCCGACGGCCACGCCGCGAGGAGACGCGGGAGGTCCGCCGCGATGCGCTCCTTCGGTACGACGATCGCCTTCGGACCGGCGGCGAGCGCGCCCGCCTCCTCCAGCTCGCGGATCTCGACGAGGTGGAGGTTCCAGACGAGCGGCAGCATCTCCCCGAGGCGCGCCGGACGCTCGCCGTTCACGTTGAGCGACCAGTCCGAGCGCCCCGTCGTGACGATGTAGACGGTTCGGCCGGGGCCGATCGTCCGGAGCCTGCGGCCGAGCGCCGTCGCCTCCCACATCGTGCGCCGCTCGCCCTCGTACTCGACGTAGCGGCGCAGGTTGGCGGCGGGGGAGAGCGCGAGAGCCGCGGCGGCGGCGGCGGCGAGGACGGCCGCGCGCCATCGCACGTTCGGAAGGCGCAGGCTTTCGAGCAGAGCGGCGACGGCCGCTCCCATGAACACGCACGCGACCGGCAGGCTCGGGAGCATTCGCGTGTACCACGGCGGCGAGCCCGCGAACGCGCCGAGCACGAGCAGGACGAGCGCGACGTGGAGGAGCAGGAGGACGTTCAGCGAGAACCCGGCGGCGAGCGCGACCGCGACGCCGAGCGTGAACAGCATCGCCTCGGCCGTGTTCAGTGCGGGCGACATCGAGCCCTGGCTGCTCTGGTCCGGCGTCGTGAAGAACCAGCCCGCACTCATCGCGAGCGGCCTTCCGAAGGACGCGCGCAGCCGATCGTGGTCGAGGCCGCCCTGGGGCTTGTAGACCTCGAGCGACTCCTGCGCGCGCGGCAGCGCGAGGTTCGGCGACGCCACCCACGCGGGAAGGAGCGGAACGAGCCACACGAGGAAGACGAGCGCCATGAGCGGCGGCCCGGCCCAGCGGCGGGCGGTCGCGCGCGGCGACCGGAGGGCGAGGACGAGCCCCGCGAGGAAGCAAGCGACGGGCGCGACGCGCGAGGCCGGCCAGAGGTAGAAGCACCAGCCCGCGACCCATCCGCCGAGGAGCCACCAGCCCGCGCGGTTCGTCTTCAGCGCGAGCGCGAAGAAGACGAGCAGCCAGAGTCCCGCGACCGCGGAGACGCCCGTGGTGGACATGCGACTGAAGTGGATCCAGGGCACCGCGCCCGCGAGGAAGATCGCGCCGAGGAGTCCGGCGGCCCGGGAGCGCCACGTGGTGCCGAGGACGTACACCGCGAGGACTCCGGAGATGCCGGCGAGGGCGGGGCCGAGCCGGAACCCGAGCTCGGTGGGGCCCGCGAGGAGGAAGCCGGCCATCTCGGGGAGGAGGCCGACGACGGGCACGGGGACGAAGCCCGTCTGGAAGATGCTCGCGAGCCGGCCGTCCATCAGCTCGAGGGCGGAGACCGAGCAGTAGACGAAGTCGAAGTGGACGTTCGTCGGGACGTCGAGGAGCCGGTAGAAGTGGGTCACACATGCGGCGGCGAGCGGCACGAGGACGACCCAATGCGTGCGGAACGTCTCGCGCAGGCGGACCCGCCCGCGGAAAGAAGCCGCCACCATGCCGAAGACGAGGACGTGGAGGGCGGCCCAGAGCGACGCCGAGTCCGTCTCGAGCTTGGCGGCGCGCCAGCGGTAGAGCAGCGCCATTCCCCCGGCGAGCGCGAGGCTGCCCCCGAGCAGCGCGAGGAGCAGGCGCCGGTCCTCCATGGGCGCCGTGAGAACGGCCTCCCAGTAAGGGTCCTTGCGCCCGGTCGCGACCCGGTCCCAGATGGCGGCGGCGAGCGCGAGGCCGAAGCCGGCGAGGAGCGGCACGTCGCGCTCCGGGTGAAAGTACGGCTCGAGGAGGAGAATGCCGCGCCGTGTGAGGACGAGGGCCGCGGCGTAGAGCGCGAGCGGCACGAACGCGGCGGCCGTCGCCCAGACGCGGCGCGCGCGCGAGAGGCCGGACGCGGGAGCGGGAGGCGGAGGCGCGGCCGGCGGAGGCGGCGCAGGGGCCTGCGGGCGACCGCGCGCGAAGATGACCGCGGCGCCCGCCGCGGCGCCCGCGAGGAGGAAGAGCGCGAAGCGCCTCCACGGAAAGCGGCTCGCGGACGCCCCGGCGCGCCAGCTCTCCGGCCACGCCGCGTTCGGGATGCGGACGTACGACACGGCGAAGAGGCCGCGCGCGGGAAGGTAGACCGCGCCGAGCGGGGCGAACGGCACCTGGAAACGCGTGACCGGGCCGCCGGGGACCGCGCGCCGGATCTCGAAGGAGTCCGTGATCGCCACGACCGCGCCCGTGTCGTCCTGCGTCAGCTTCCAGGTGAGCGGGAGCGGGAAGGCGCTCTTGAAGACGACCCGGCCGTTCTCGATGGTCACCCGGTTCACGCCGGCGAGATCGTGGTGCCACAGGAGGAAGGCGGACGACGCGGGCGCTTCGGGCTCGAGGCGGAGCGCGAAGCGCGCGTTCGCCCATCCGTCGTAGAGCGACAGACGCTCGAACGCCTTCGAGCCCGGCGCGCGGCGGAGGATGGGCTCCGGCTGCTCGGTGGTCGAAAACACCGTGCTCCCGTCGGCGAGACGCGCGGCGCCGAGGAAGCGGACGTTCGGAGGCGGCTCGAACTCGGCGACGACGGCGCCCGACGCGTCGATCTCCGTCACGAGCCCCTCGGTCGTGAGGAGGACGCCGCCGTTCGCGAGGAGGGCGGCGCGGTCCGGATGCGGGTTCGTCGGCGGGCATCGCTGATCGCGGGTCACCCGCCCCTCGGCGTCCAGCTCGAGGATCCGCCCCGTGGCGCGGTCGAGGACGAGGAAGCGGCCGCCGGGCGCGGACGCGAGGTGCGCGGGCTCGCCGAGGCCGGTGAGGCGGCCCACCCGCCGGCCCGACGCGTCGAAGAATCCGACCTCTCCCGCAGGGGCGCCGGCTCCGGGAACGGCTATCGTGAACGGGCGGTCCGCTTGGCCCGTCGCGGGCGGCGCGGCGGCGGCGAGCGCCGCCGCGAGGAGCGCCGCCGCGGCGCGCGTCGTCACGCGGCCGTCTCCGGCGCCGGCGGGACCCAGTAGTCCTGCGCCGCGATCCTCGCGAGCGCCGCCGACGCGTAGAGCCCGCGGTCCCACTTGCCCCGCAGGAGGAGCGCGTCGCGGAGCATCGCGGGCGCGTGCGCGCCGAAGCGGATCGTGGACCGTTCGTGCCGCCTGAGCCGCACGGGGATCCGCCGGATCGAAAGGTTGTACTTCAGCGCCACGTAGAGGACCTCGACGTCGCCCGCGAAACCCTCCACGGTGAGCAGCGGGAAGAGCGCGTCCGCGACGTCGCCGCGGAAGCCCTTGAGGCCGCACTGCGTGTCGAAGAGGCCGCCCGTGACGAGGAGCCGCACGAGGAGCGAGAACGCGCGGCTCGCCGCGGCGCGGGAGCGCGGGAGGCGCGAGCCGTAGATCGAGTCCGTCAGCGAGCGGTCCCCGACGACGACGTGGAAGCCGCGGTCGTTCACGAGCGAGGCCACGTACGGCAGCGCCTCGAGGTCGTACGGCACGTCGGCGTCCGTGAAGACGCGGCAGCGTCCCGTCGCCGCGGCCATGCCGGCCTTCAGCGCGCCGAACTTTCCTCGGTTCTCGGCGAGACGCAGGAGATGGATCCCGGTCCCATCCGGGACCTCGTGGGCCGTCGCGTCGCGCGAGCCGTCGTCCACGACGACGATCTCCCAGGAGAACGCCTGGCGTTCGAGGAAGGCCGCGAGGCCCGAGACGCTCTCCGCCACGAAGGCCGCGCCGTTGTAGACGGGCAGAACGACAGAGACGTCCACGGCGTTCACGTCGTGCGGACGGCGCGGACGAGCATGGAGCCCGAGTTCGCGTAGAGGGTCAGGCCCGAGAGCGTCCTCCCGCGCGCAGCCGTGCGGAGGAGCCCGCCGCCTGCCGGCAGCGCCGCGCCGACGCGCTCGAGGAGGAACGGAAGGGAGACGTGCTGCCCGCAGGGCGCCGCGCGCACGAGCGTCAGCGGCGGCGCGAGGGCGTCGGCGAGCGTTCTCCTCGAGAAAAACGTCACGTGTTCGGGAATCTTATAGGACACCCACCGGCGGCCGGTCGCGCGCGCGAGGAGGCTCTCGACGTTCGGGGTGGCGATCAGGACGCTGCCGCCGGGCTTCAGGGCCGCCGCGAGCGCCGTTGCGAAACGCCGGGGCTCGTAGACGTGCTCGACGAGGTCGAACGCCGTGATCGCGTCGAAGGAGGCGGCGGGAAACGGAGAGTCTTCGAGCGTTCCTTGTGCGACGCGCCCCGGGTGCCGTGCCGAAGCTCGCGCAACGGCCTCCGAGGAGAGGTCGAGGCCCCAGGCCTCCCACCCGGCGGCACGGGCGGCGTCGAGGCCCGCGCCGGGCCCGCATCCGACGTCGAGGAGCCGCCCTCCGGGAGGAGGCGGCCCGAGCCAGCGGAGGCGCCGGGCGAACGTCTTCGCGAGGAGCGCCTCCATCTCCGCGTAGGACGCGTAGCCGCCCTCCGTCCCGCCGCCCTCCCAGTAGCCGCCCTCGTAGAGGCGCCCGAGATCCTCTCGCGCGACGCGCGGCGAGAGGTAGCGCAGCGTGCAGCGCGGGCACTCCACGACCCGGTACGGCGGGAAGGAAACGCGCGCGCGCGCGGGAGGCGCCTCCCCGCAGAGCGGACAGGCGCAGGATTCCAGACGAAGGGGCGCGTCCGGCGCGGGCATCGGGGCTCGGCCAGAATACCAAGGTCGCGTAAACTGGATTCCTGTCCGCCACGCCGACTCTCCGCGCGCTTCGGCCCGCCCAGTGGGTCAAGAACCTCTTCGTCCTCGCGCCGGTCCTCTTCGGAAAGGTCGCGGACCGCGGGGAGCTCGCGGGACGCACGTTCGCCGTCGCCGTGGCCTTCTGCGCGCTCGCCTCGGCGCTCTACCTCCTGAACGACGTGCGCGACGCGGAGGCCGACCGCCAGCATCCCGTGAAGAAGGACCGGCCGGTCGCGTCGGGCGCGCTCCCCCCCGGGACGGCCCTCGTCCTGGCGGCCGTCCTCGGACCGCTCGCGCTCCTCGCCGTCCTCTTCGCGGCGCCTGCGGCCCTCCCGGCGACGCTCGTGTACGCGGGCGTCACGGTCCTCTACTCGCTCGGCCTGAAGAAGGTCGCGCTCCTCGACGTCTTCATCGTCGCGTCCGGATACGTCCTGCGGGTCCTCGCGGGCTCGGCGGCGGCGCAAGTGAAGCCGTCGCACTGGCTCCTCCTCTGCACGTTCTTCCTCGCGCTCTTTCTCGCGCTCTCCAAGCGGCGCAGCGAGCTCGCCGCGCGTGGAGCGGCCGCACGCCCGTCGCTCAAGGAGGTGCCGGTCGGCCTCCTCGAGGCGTTCGAGAACATCACGCTCGGAACGACCATCGTCTGCTACGCGCTCTACACCGTCTCCCCCGAGACGATCGCGTGGTTCCGGACGGACCGCCTCCTCGTCACGGTGCCGATCGTCCTCTTCGGCCTCTTCCGCTGGCGTCTTCTCGAGGCGCGCGGAGCCGGCGAGGACGCGACGAAGGACCTCTTCACGGACGCCGGACTGCTCGCGACCGTTGTGATCTGGGGCACGGTTTGCGCGGCGCTGATTTACGGTCCCGGACGGACCTAGGCCGGAATATCCTTCCCGCGATGCCGTCGAGGCGCGCGTTCACCTTCACCGCTCTCGCCGCGGGCGCCGCCGCGTTCGCGTCGGTCGCCGGCGCCGCGCTTTCCTTCGCACTGTCGCCGCTCGTGCGCCGCGCTTCCGCCGGGGGCGCGGCGCTCGATCTCGGCGCCGCGAAGGACTTCGAGGCCGTGAAGGCCGGCGCGGCGGGCGCGGCAGAGGTCGTCGTCCTCCGCACGGTCGAGGACGGCTACATGACGCGCCGGGTCAAGGAGCGCCTCGCGGTCGTGCGGGACGCGTCCTCCCCTTCGGGTCTCGCGGCCGTGTCGACGACGTGCACGCACCTCGGGTGCGGTGTCGCGTGGAACCCCGAGAAGAAGGCGTTCCTCTGCCCGTGCCACGGCGGCGTCTACGGCGCCGACGGGCGCGTCCTCGCGGGGCCGCCGCCGCGGCCGCTCCCGAAGGCGGCGCTGAAGGTCGCGGGCGGACGCGTCACGGTCGATCCGGCGGCGTTCGAAGCATGAAGCGGCTTCTCGAGTTCCTCGAGTCGCGCGCGGGAGCGTCGTCGCTCTGGCGCGCCTTCGCCGACGAACCCGTGTCGGTCCGCCGGGCGTGGCTGTTCACGCTCGGCTCGGCCGCGCTCTTCGCGCTCGTCGTCCAGGTCGTCACGGGCCTCGCGCTCGCGCTCTCGTACGCGCCGACGCCGGACCACGCGTGGGAGAGCGTGAAGGCGATCCAGACGAAGCTCCCCGCAGGCGCCGTCGTGCGCGGCCTCCACCACTGGGGCGCGTCCGCGATGGTCGTCCTCGCCGCGCTCCATCTCGCGCGGACGTTCCTCTTCGGCGCGTACCGGAAGCCGCGCGAGCTGAACTGGCTCGTCGGCGTCGCGCTCCTCCTCCTGATCCTCGCCTTCGGCTTCACGGGGTATCTCCTCCCGTGGGACCAGAAGGCGTACTGGGCCACGGTGGTCGGGACGAAAGTTCCCGCGGCGCTGCCCGTCGTGGGCCCGGCGGCCTCGCGGGTCATGGCGGGTGGAAACGTCGTCGGCGCCGCGACGCTCACGCGCTTCTACGCCGTGCACGTGATCCTCCTCCCGATCCTGACGCTCGGCCTCGTCGCCCTGCACCTCCTTCTCCTCCGTAAGCACGGCCACGCGGGGCCGACGGCGGAGCCCGACCCGCGGCAGCCGTTCTTCCCGTACCAGGCGGCGCGGGACGCGGTCGTCGGCCTCGCGGTCGTGCTGCTCCTCTTCGCCCTCGCCGCGGCGTCGCCCGCGCCGCTCGAGCGGCTCGCCGACCCGGCGGACACGTCGTACGTGCCGCGGCCGGAGTGGTATTTCCTCCCGCTCTTCCAGCTCCTGAAGTTCTTCCAGGGGCCGCTCGAGCCGATCGGCACGGCGGTCCTCCCCGGGGTCTCGATGCTTCTTCTCGCCCTCGTCCCGTGGCTCGACCGTGGTGCGTCGCGCCGCCCGGGCGACCGAAAGCCCGTCCTCGTTCTCGGCGCGCTCGTCGCCGCGGGGATCCTCGCGCTCCTCGTCTTCGGCGCTCTCGACGCGCCGAAGGTCAAGCCGCGCTCCGGCCTCGGCGCCTCCGACGTTCCGGACCCGCGCCTTCTCGGCGGCCTCGCGTCCTACGAGCGTCGCCAGTGCGCGTCCTGCCACGGCGTCGAAGGCGTGCTCGCCCCCGCCGCGCCGGCCGGGTCGGTCCCGCTCGCGATGCGTTCGCACGCGCTCGCCGGCGACGCGCTGGTCGCGCACGTGAAGGACAAGACGCCGAAGCCCGCGAACGCGGAAGAGGGCGGAGAGGATCCCGACAAGGACGTCCCCTCTCTCCTCGAGTATCTCGGCGCGCTGAGGGAAGGCGCGGCGTTCGCGGCGCTCCCTGCGCCGATCCGTCTCGGCGGCGCCGTGATCGACCGCGAGGATTGCCGCCAGTGCCACCAGGTCTACGGCGACGGGGGCCGCCGCGGCCCCGCGCTGCAGCACCTCCTCGGCAAGCGCGACAAGGCCTGGCTCGTCGAGCACTTCAAGGACCCGAAGAAGCTCGTCGAGGGCTCGAAGATGCCGAAGTACGCCTACCTCTCCGAGGACGAGCTCGCCGCGATGGCGGAGTACCTCCTCGCGCTGCCGTGACGATTCGGATCGCGCTCGCGCAGCCGCCGTACCCGGCGACCCCGGAGCAATCCATCCGGATCGTCGAAGAGCTCATCGAAGGCGCGTCGAAGGACGGCGCGAAGGTCGTCTGCTTTCCCGAGTGTTACGTCCCCGGGTATCGGGGCCTCGGAAGGGATCCCGGGCCGCCAGACGCCGCATTTCTCGACGACGCTCACGCGCGCGTCGCCGCGGCGGCGCGCCGGTCGAACATCGGAGTCGTCCTCGGCACGGAGAGGCTCCAGGGCCGCACGCTCTACGCGACCGCTCTGGTCTTCGGGCCCGACGGCTCCGTCCTCGGGCGGCAGGACAAGGTGCAGCTCGATCCGTCCGAGGACGCGACGTACACGCCGGGCGCGGGCCGCCGCGTCTTCACGGTCGGCGCGCTCACGTTCGGCGTCGCCATCTGCCACGAGGGCTGGCGGTATCCCGAGACGGTGCGCGCAGCCGCGCGAGGCGGCGCGCAGGTCGTCTTCCACCCGCACCTCGAGCTGGGCGGGCCGGGCGGCTACGCGCCGAAGGAGTTCGGCGACCCAAAGAACACGTTCCACGAGAAGGCGCTGCTCTGCCGCGCGGCGGAGAACACGATCTGGATCGCGTCGGTGAACTACGCGGCGGAGGGATCCGCGACGACGTCGGCGTTCGTGAGGCCCGACGGGACGCTCCTCGCGTTCCAGCCGTACGGCAAGGAAGGGCTCCTCGTCGCCGACCTCGACCTCTCGCTCGCAACGGGGCTTCTCGCGAAGCGCTTCAGGCCCGTCTAGCCGGAATCGTTACTTCTCCCTCTCCCGGAACCCCTTCAGCTCGAGGCGCTGGGAGAGTAAGCGGCGGAACTCGTCGGGCGGGATGGACGCGACCTGGCGGCCGGTCTTGTGCTCGATCTCCTTGAGCGTCTTCTCCCACAGGTGCTCGCGGCGCGCGATCTCGTCGAGGTCGCGGACCTTGCCGAATTCCTGCACGTACTTGTTGTGGCGGCAGAGCATCCGGAACGCGTTCTCCGTGTTCGGGCGCCGGAGCGGGAGGCCGAGGATGCGGACGTCGTTTCCGACGTCGTGGATCGGCTGGCCCCACTCGCCGTAGCCGCCGAAGATCGTCCCGAGCTTGTCGAGCGCGTTCGCGAGCTTCGGCTCGCCGCTCCGTTCGAGGACCGCCTTGACGACGGGCAGCGTGACGTTGCGGAAGAGCGTCGGGTCCGCGAGGTGGACGTCGATCCCGATCTCCTCGCGCGTGATCCGCGCGATGTCCTCCGAGCGGATGCGGTTGTCCGTCGCGAGGTGGATCCGCTCGCCGATGGACTCGGGCACGGTGAGCGCCGCGAGGATGCCCTCGACGACGCGATCCACGGGGACGATGTTGAGCTCGGCGGAGCGGTCGCCCGGGAACGCGGCCGCGATCGACCCGATGAGCCAGGCCTTCCCGCGCCCGACGGTGTCGGCCCCGAGGGCGTCCATCGCCTCCTTGCTCCGGCCGAACGCGTTGATCGGCGCGTTCACGACCTTCGTGTCGCCGCGGTTGTTGCCCGTCTTGCTGTGGCCGATCACGATCGACGGCAGGAGCTGCGAGACGCGCAGCCCTTTCTCGATGAGCGTGTAGTCCGTCTCGAGCGAGGCCATCGCCTTCGTGAGCTCGTAGAAGTTGTTGTAGAAGTTCCGCGGGAAGACGAGCGCCGACTCCTGCGCCGTCGTGCGCTTCTTGCGCCCGTGGATGTAGGAGGTCTCGATCGCGATGTGCTGGATGAACTTCGAGCCCTTCGCGTTCTGGAGCGAAAGCGCAAACTCCAGCGCGTTGCGCGCGCCCTGCACGTTCGCGCGGAAGGAGTTTTCGTACGCGTCGTCGAACGAGACGCTCGCGGCGCAGTGGATCACGTGCGTGATCGAGCGCTCGAGGCGCCTGAGCTCGCCGTCCGCGATGCCGAGCCGCGGCTGCTCGATGTCGCCGTCGAGGAAGACGAATTTCTTCGCCTTCGCGCCGGTGATCCCGATGCGCCTGAGGAGGACCGCTCCGCGCTGCTTCGGCGAGAGGACCTTCACGACCTCCCGGGTCTTCGGGTCGCGGATCTTCTCGGGCCTGACGACGCACACGACGCGCTCGATCCGGCGGTCGGTCGCGGCCTGGTAGAGGATCTCCTTGCCGAGGAAGCCCGTGGCGCCCGTCAGGAGGACGTGGAGCTTCGGGCTGCGCCCGCGGGCGCGCAGGAGGGCCCGCGCGTCCTTCTGCAGCTTCTCGACCCGCGCCTTGACCTCCTTCTCGGTGAGGTGGGAGGCCTCGCGGAACTTGAAGAACACGTTGCGCTCGGAGACTCCGATGAGCTTCTTGGCCTGCGTTTCGACGGCGCGGCTGCCCGTGGCCTGTCCGAGCGCCTCGGCGATCTTCAGCCCGAGGAGGTTCACCTTTCGCAGGCCGTCCTTGACCGTCTGCTCGTTGCCGGTCCACGAGATCGCGCGGCTCGCGAAGAACTGCGCGGTCACCTCGATCGGGTTCTTGTCGCGGTGCGCCGAGACGAGGAGCTCGTCGGGGTCGATCGGGCGGAGGATCTCCTTGCCCGTCGAGAGGCTCACCTTGGCGATGTAACGCGACGGAGAGCTCTCCCACGCCATCTCGCCCTTGGGGTTGACGGTCGGCATGAGGTCGGCTCCGCGCTTGGCGGACATGGGCGGCTCGGCGGCGGGTTTCGACGGTGACATGGGCGGGTCCTCCGGAAGGGGGGACCATTCTAGACGCGCGCCGGTTGGACAGAAGCCGCGCCGTGTTTACGCGACGTCAGCCGAGCGCCGAGACGACGCGAGCCCCGCCGAGTGCGACGGCGAGCGCCGAGTCGTTGCCGGCTTCGACGTAGAGCGTGGCCGTCGGGTCGCCGACGAGGGCGATGCGCCCGGCGGGCACGACCTTCGACTCCTCGCCGTCGACGAGCGTGACCTTGCCGGCGAAGACGGCGATCGCGCGGAGGCCGACGAACACCCAGCGCGCCCCGGGCGGCGGACCGAAGCGCAGGACCGTGATTCCGCCGCCCTCGTGCCGCGAGCGCAGGCCGGTGATGCCGGAGACCCCGCGACCCGAGAGGTCGTCGCGCCTGATGTGATGGCTCGGACGGGGGGATGTTCTGGAAATTTCTTCGAGTGAAAGAGAAAGAGGAGAAGACCAGAGCAGGACGTCGCCGGGGGTGGTCGCGCCGCCGGGTTCGAGCACCAGCAGCGCCGACGAACGATCCTTCCCCTCTTCACCTTCTAAGAAGAACCCAGCATGGCCCGTGTCGAGACGCAACAGGTGCTGAGAGGGAACTTCGGAATAACCATGGATCGCCACGCCCGGCGCGTGCGCCGTGCGCGGCGGAGGCGGGACGGGGCCGGCGCGGTCGTCGTCGCGCGGGATCGCGCTCGTGATCGCCTGCGGCTTGTCGCGCCAGCCCTCCCGCGCCTTCTTCCCGAACGGCCAGATCATCCCGGGGACTCTAACGGACTCCCGCTCCTCAACGCCCGAGGATTTCGCTCAGGCGCTGGGCGCCCGCGCGGCTCACGGGCAGGCGCGTGCCGTCGGCGAGGACCGCCGTGGGTGAGCCCGTCTCCGAGGGCTCGACCCTCTTGAGCCGGTCGAGGTTCAGGAGGTACGAGCGGTGGACACGGACGAAGCGCTCCTTCGGAAGCGCGTCCTCGAGGCTCGCGAGCGTCTGCTGCTTGAGGTGTTTCCTCCCTCCCGCGGAGAGGAGCACGTAGTCGTCCTCGGCCTTCACGAAGTCGATCGTCTCGACGGGAAGGATGGTCACCGTCGTGCCGGACTTCACGACGACGCGCCGGAGCGGCCCCTCGCGGAGCGGCGCGGCCGCTGCCGCCGGGCGGGCCGCGCCGATGCGGCTCCGGGCCCGCTCGAGCGCCGTGTCGAAGCGGGCGCGGTCGAACGGCTTCAAAAGGTAGTCCACGGCGTTCGCGTCGAACGCGCGGAGGGCGTACTGGTCGTACGCCGTGACGAAGACGACGGCGGGCCGGCCCTCGGCGTCGCGCTCGACGAGCTCGAGGACCTCGAAGCCGTCGAGCCCCGGCATCTGGACGTCGAGGAAGAGGACGTCGGGCTTCTTCTCGGCGACGGCCTTCACGGCCTCGAAGCCGTTCGCGCACGTCGCGAGGACGGCGACGTCGGCGTGGGGGGCGAGGAACTCCCGGACGAGCTCGCGGGCGAGCTCCTCGTCGTCCACGATCACGACACCGAGCGGGCGGGAGGCCACGGAGCGAGGATAGCTCCGCGGCCTCCCGCCGGGAGAGGAGGAAGCCTCAGCCCATCTTCCCGAACACGGCCTTGCGGACGTTCTCCTTCATGGCCTCGACCTCCGGCCGCGCCGCGGCGCCGGCGGCCCCGCCGTCGGCCTGGTTCGCGAGAAAGAGCGCGAAGAGAGCCTCGAGGGCGTTGCCCGTCTTCGAGCCGTCGGCCCCGCCGCCGCCCACCATCACGCGCGGGACGATGTCGACCTTCGACTTCTCGATCGCCTCGGCGAACCGGGAGAGGACGGCCTGCGCGACCTGGTAGCGCGGCCCGCCGTAGGCGCGGACCTGCTCCTCGGCCGCGACGGCCTGGGCGACGCCGACGCGCGCCGCGCGGTCGGCCTCGGCGCCGCCGACGGCCTGGATGCGCGCGGCGTCCGCGTCCGCGAGGATGCGCACTTTCTTGCCTTCCGCGTCCGCGAGCGCCTGGATCTGCGCCGCCTGCTGGAGCGAGCGCTGGTATTCGGCCTTGCCCTGGTTGGACTGGACCGTGATCGAGACCTCCGACTCGGTCAGGACGGACTGCTGCTTCGCGCGCGCCTCGGCTTCGCGGAGCTCGCGCTCCTTGACGGCGGCCGTCTGCTGGCGCGTGTACGTCTCGACCTGCTCGGCGGCCACCTGCCGCGCGCGGAGCTGGTTCAGGATCTGCTCGATCGAGCCTCCCGGCGCCGCGCCCGGCGTCCCGATGAGGACCTCCTCGAGCTCGAGGTTGTAACGCAGGAACTTCTCCTTCATCTCGCGGGAGGCCGCGTCCTGGATCGCGCTGCGGTCCTGGATGAGCTGGAGGAGCGTGCGCGTCTGGCCGACGTTCTTGAAGTAGGCCGAGACCATCGGGTCGAGCGTCTGCTCGACGAGCTTTTTGATGTCGCCGAAGCGCTGGATGACGAGCGGCGCCTTGCGGTAGTCGATGTGGATCACCACCGAGAGAGGCAGGGTCGGCTCGAACGCGTCCTTCGTGATGAGTCCGATCTCGGAGAGGTTCTCGTCGAGGCGGTGCGAGCCCGTCTCGCTCCGGATCCACTTCAGGATGATGTTCGTCGTCGGCACGGTCACGACGCGGCCCGCGTACGTGTTGAACGCGTACTTGCCCGGCCCGAGCGGGACGCTCCAGACGCCGCGGCAGCCCGTGGTCACGGTCTCGCCGTGCGCGTACTCGGGGCCCGAGAGGTCGACGCCCGCGCGGCCCGTGTAGGAGACGACGACGCCGACCGAGCCCACGTCCACGACGGTCTTCGGGATCATCTCGACCGTCGCGAAGAGGCGGTTCAGGATGTACGTGCCCTCCACGAGCACCTCGAGCTGACGGCCGCGCAGGCCGCCGGCCGCGAGGAACTTCTCCGGATCCTGAAACTTGTTGTGGTACGTCGCGCGCTGGGCGGGGTCGTCGCCCACGACGGGCGCGATGATCTCGCCCTCCGCGAGCGACGGGCCGTCGTGAACGGTCACGACCCCGACGAGGTCGTCGGTTCCCTTGATGACGACGGGCGTGAAGCCCTGGCGCTCGGCGATGAGCTGCGCCATCCGGCGGAGGACCTCCTCATCCTGCCTGTCGAGAGCCAGCTGGAGGACGCCGGCCTCCGTCACGACGGCGAAGAGCGCGAGGTTGATCGCCCACGTGCCCTCGCGCAGGACCATCCGCTGCGGCCCGCGCTGGCCGCCGCCGGCGAGGAACGCGGCCGCGTCCTGGTAGTCGGGGGCCTTGCCCGCCGAGGCGAGCGTCTGCGTCGGCGAGAGCGGCTGGCCGTCGCGCGCGAAGACGTAGCCGATCTTTCCCTGCGGGATCGTCACGAGCGGCACGCGGTGGACTCGGTACCAGAAACGCGGCAGGGCGTGCCAGCCGCCGCGCAGGAGGCCGGGCTGGAAGCCTGCCTCACCATGGAGCGCGATGAGGCCGGACGCGACCGACCCCTTCGCGCTGACGAGCTTCTCCACGATCCCGACGCGGTTGTTCGGGATCCAGCGAAAGAGGAGCGCCGCCCCCAGCGCGCCGAGGATGACGACGAGGCTCACGAGGGCGAGGAACGCGTGAGCCGACACGAAGGCCAGGAGCAGCTTCAACACGGGAGCTCCTTCCGGGATCGCGCGGGTGACGGGCCGCTCAGGCGGCGGAGCCGCGCCGCGAATCCCTTCTCAGACGGTGTGGGAAACGCCCCTGCGGGGAGCCGTCAGGCCCTGGGGCGTTTGCTGCGTGACATGTTTGCCACCTGATCCCAATGTGCGTCCGGAACCGCGCGCCGTCAAATGCCTCTCCGGCACGCGCGATGCACGCCGCACTTGTACGCGGAATCACAAGTGCCAGCTTCCGGCACAGGAATCGCGCGGCGGCGCGTCAGAGGCGCGCGGGCAGCTCGATCTCGGCGCGGAACATCGCGTCCACGCGGCGCGCGGAGAAATGGCCCGAGTCCCCCCAGGACGCCGCGACGCGCCGGGAGACGTTCGCGAGACCGAGGCCGGTTCCCGCGGCGCGCGGCGCGTCCTCGCCGGCGGGGTTCTCGACGACGATCGACACGCGGTCGCCGAAGCGCTTCGTGACGAGCGTGAGCGTCCCGCCGTCGACCCGGCCCGCGATGCCGTGCTTGACGGCGTTCTCGACGAGCGGCTGCAGGAGAAGCGGCGGCACGAGGGAGTCCGCCGCGGCCGGATCGAGATCCTCGGTGAAGCCGAGGCGGTCGCCGAACCGCACGCGCTCGACGGCGAGGTAGCGCCGCGCGAGCGCGATCTCCTCGGACAACGGGATCTCGGCCTTGCCCGAGAGGCCGAGCGTCGTGCGCAGGAAGTCCGAGAGGAGTGCGCACATGCGGCGCGCCTCCTCGGGGCGCGTCGCAGCGAGCGAGCCGATCGAGTTGAGCGCGTTGAAGAGGAAGTGAGGGTTCAGGCGCTCCTTGAGCGCCTGGAGCTCGGCCTCGCGGGCGAGGGACTTGAGCTCCGCCTCGCGCTCCTCGCGTTCTTTCGCGTCGCGCGCGGCCGCGAGGAGGTAGTGGAGCGCGACGGCGAGGAGGTACAGGAGGATGCCGAGGAGAAGGACGACCGGCGTCGAGCGGCGGAGCGCCTCGGGGATCGTCTCGAACGGCGGCGCGAGCGCGAGGAGGCCGCCGAGCGTCGCGCCCCAGAGCACCCAGAGCGACGCGGCGACGAGGGACGCGACGGTGATCGTGACGGCGAGCGGGAGGAGCCGGGAGGTCCGGATCGGGAACGCGACGCAGAGATACCACGAGGAGAGGCAGACGAAGGCATAGACGCCCGTCAGGAGCGGCGCGACGACGGCGGCCTCGAGAGCCGTCATCCCGCCCGCGAGTGCGAGGAGAACGCCGAGGATGGCCGTGAGCGGGACCCACGCGATCAGGTAGACCGCGAAGGCGCCCGACCGCGCGAGAAGCGGATGCACGGCGCGCCTTCAGTTCTTGACGCCGAGACCGCCGAAGACGATGAATCCCGTGACGTAGAGGGTTCTCGGGGGTGCGGCGCCGGCCGGAGACAGTTCGTGGCGCGTCTTGTCGTCCGTGCCGCCGAAGATCGCGACGACCTTCAGGACGACGTTCCAGCCTTCCGGCACGCGGATCTCGCCGCCGCCGCAGAAGCAGAAGACGTCGATCGTGGCCGCGTCGCCCACCATCGTGGACTTCCTCAGGTCGAGGTTGAATCCGCCGAAGACGGCGTTCGCCTGCCCGCCCGCGAACTCGGAGGAGATCCTCCGGTCGCCGCCGCCGAAGACGGCCCACTCGTTCACGACGCCGCCCGCCCCGGCCTGGTTCTGCGGCGGCGGCCAGCGGCGCCGGAACCCCTCCGTCGCGATCCTCAGGCCGACGATCACGAAGATGAGCGGCAGGAGCATCGAGAGCCGGAACCAGATGAGGTCGAGCTCGCGGAGCTGGAAGAGGACGCCGAGACCCACGAGGATGAGGCCGGCGAAGACGCTCCGCGACGCGAGGCGGAGGAGGCCCACCGCGACGAGGATGAGCGGCCAGAACCTCGTGACGTCGCGGACGTGGACGACGCCAAAGTTCGCGAGCGTGAAGAGGATGCCGCCCGCGATGAAGAGAAGCCCGACGAGCAGGCGTCCGCCTGAGCCGTATCGGGGGGTCGGAAGGGTCGGGTCCATGGCTGCCTCCACGGGAAAGGTACGCACCCGAGGGGACTCCGGCCCGTGAAAATCGGCCAACGAACGGCCGGGATCGGCGAACGGGAGCCTCAGCGGCCGGGAGTGCCGGGGACGCCGGTCCGGAAGCGCCAGATGAAGAACGGGGCGCTCTTCCTCACGTGTCCGGGCGTCCGCATGAGGATGTCCGGGATCGCGCTGTCCGTCACGTAGAGCCAGTCCTCCGGGCCGAAGGAGAGCCCGTCGGGCCAGCGCCACCGAGGGTCCCGAACGAGCGTCACGAGCGTGCGGTCCGGCGAGAGCCGGGCGATCGCGCCGTGCTCGACGTCGGTCAGGTAGACGTTCCCGCTCCGGTCCATGCTCGCGCCGTCCGTCTGGGGCTTCGGACCGAAGACCTCGACTCTCGCGGAGAGCGCGGCCGGGGGGAGCGAGGCGTCCCGCAGGTCGGCCGTCCGGACGCGGAAGAGCGTCTCGTGCGACATCGGCCCGTAGTACAGCCACGTTCCGTCGTCGTCGAGCGCGATCGAGTCGACGTCCGGGTGCATCGCGTAGAGGCCCCCGAGGAGGAGCATCTTCGTTCCCTTCGCGTCGATGAGGTACGGGCGCGCCGTCACCGAAGCGTCGCGCTCGAGAACGCGCCGCCCGATTCCCGTACCGACCTCGTAGACGATGAGCGCGGGCCTCTTCGAGAACGCGGCCGTGTCCGCGAGGTAGACCGTCTTCCCGTCCGGGCTGACCTGAAAGTCCTGCACGTACGAGCCGGGCCCCGCGACGTCGCGCGGCAGATCCCAGCGGTGAACGAGCTTGCGGGTCCCGAGATCGAAGGCGAGGAGGCGCGGGTGGCGAAGGCCGTGGAAACCGGTCCCGAGCGTCCAGAGAAGCCCCTGGGCGTCGATCCTCACGGAGAAGACGAAGTCCCACAGATCGAAGGAGGCGTCCGGAAAGGGAACCGGCTTTCCGCCGACGAGCTCGGCGACGGCGATCTTCGGACGTCCCTCGGGGTGAAAGTTGAAGAAGACGCGCCCGTCCTTCGAAACGGCGATGTTGCCGGGAGCCTCGGCCAGCTCGGCGACCTTCTCGACGGCCGAGGCGGGCAGGACAGGCGGCGTCGACACGTCCGGGAAGGGGGACGTCGGCCCGCCGTAGCGCTTCTTGACGAACAACGCGAGCAGGAAGACGGCAATCGCGAGAGCGGCGAGGGCGCGAAGGAGGCCTCTCATGCGCGTTCAGCGGGCCGCGGCGGCGGGGATGGCGGCCCGCGCGGGCTCGTACCCGAGGTTCGGCGCGAGCCAGCGCTCGGCCTCCTCGACGGAGATCCCCTTCCGGCGCGCGTAGTCCTCGACCTGGTCCTTCCCGATCCGGCCGACCGCGAAGTAGTGGGCCTCCGGGTGTGCGAAGTAGAAGCCCGAAACCGACGCAGCGGGCGTCATCGCGAAGCTCTCGGTTAGGCGGATGCCGGCGGATTCCTCCGCGCCGAGGAGGCCGAAGAGCGTGCGCTTCTCGGTGTGGTCCGGGCAGGCGGGATAGCCCGGCGCCGGGCGGATGCCGCGGTACCTCTCCTTGAGAAGCTCCTCGTGCGAAAGGGCCTCGTTCCTCCCGTAGCCCCAGTCCGCGCGGGCGCGCTGGTGCAGCATCTCGGCGAACGCCTCGGCGAGACGGTCCGCGAGCGCCTTCACGAGGATCCCGGAGTAGTCGTCGTGCGCGGCCTCGAAGGACCGGGCGAGCTCGTCGGCGCCGATCCCGGCCGTCACGGCGAAGAGGCCGACATGGTCTCTCCGGCCGCTCGCGGCGGGCGCGACGAAGTCCGCCAGCGCCTCGAGCGGCTGGCCCTCGGGCTTCTCCATCTGCTGCCGCAGCGTGTGGAGCGTCGCGAGCCTCTTCGTCCGCGCCTCGTCGGCAAAGACGGCGACGTCGTCGCCCTCGGACGCGGCGGGGAAGAACGCGTGGACGCCGCGGGCGGTCAGGAGCCGCTCCTTCACGATCCGCGCGAGCAGCGCCTGCGCGTCCGCGAAGAGGTCGCGGGCCCGCGGGCCGAGGACGGCGTCGTCGAGGATCTGCGGGTGGCGCCCGCGCATCTCCCACGCGTGGAAGAACGGCGACCAGTCGATGAACGGGACGAGCGTCTCGAGCGGCACGTCGTGGAGGACGCGCACCCCGGTGAACGACGGGACGGGGAGGTCCGCCGCCGCCCAGTCGATCTTCGGGCGGCGGGCGCGCGCCGCCGCGAGCGGGACGAGGGGCTTCTTCGCCCGCGCCTCGTGCTCGCCGGCGAGGAGCGCCTGCTTCTTCCGGTTCGTCTCGGCGAACACGGCCTTCTCCGCGCCGAGCAGGCCGGAGACGACGCCCACGGCGCGTGACGCGTCGTGCACGTGGACGACGGGCCGCCCGTACGCGGGGGCGATCTTCACTGCGGTGTGGACGGGGCTCGTCGTCGCGCCGCCGATGAGGAGCGGCACGGTGAATCCCGCGCGCTCCATCTCGCGCGCGACGTGCGCCATCTCCTCGAGCGACGGCGTGATGAGGCCCGAGAGGCCGACGACGTCGGCAGAGCGCTCCTTCGCGGCCTTCAGGATGCGGTCCGCCGGCACCATGACGCCGAGGTCGACCACCTCGTAGCCGTTGCACGCGAGGACGACGCCGACGATGTTCTTCCCGATGTCGTGGACGTCGCCCTTGACGGTCGCGAGGAGGACCCGGCCCTGCGACGTCGAGGCCCCGGCGGCCTTGTCGGCCTGGAGGTACGGCTCGAGGTACGCCACGGCGCGCTTCATGACGCGGGCGCTCTTCACGACCTGCGGAAGGAACATCTTCCCGGCTCCGAAGAGGTCGCCGACGACGTTCATGCCGGCCATGAGCGGCCCTTCGATCACGTCCAGCGGCCGGGCGAGCGCCTTGCGCGCCTCCTCGGTGTCCGTCTCCACGAAGTCCGTGATGCCGTGGACGAGCGCGTGCGTGAGGCGCTCCCCGACGGTTCCGCTCCGCCACGCGTCGGCTTTCGCCTCGGCCGGGCCGGCCTGCTTGACGGACTCGGCGAATGCGAGGAGCCGCTCCGTCGCGTCGGGTCGCCGGTTCAGGAGGACGTCCTCGACCCGTTCGAGGAGGTCCTTCGGGACGTCCTCGTAGACGGCGAGCTGGCCCGCGTTCACGATCCCCATGTCGAGGCCGGCCCGGATCGCGTGGTACAGGAACGCCGCGTGCATCGCCTCGCGGACGGTGTTGTTGCCGCGGAACGAGAACGACACGTTCGAGATTCCTCCGGAGACCTTGGAATGCGGCAAGGCCTCCTTGATGCGGCGCGTCGCCTCGAAGAAGTCGACCGCGTACGAATCGTGCTCCTCGATCCCCGTCGCGACCGTCAGGACGTTCGGGTCGAAGATCACGTCCTCGGGCGGGAAGCCGACCTCCTCGGCGAGGAGCCGGTAGGCGCGCCGCGCGATCGCGAGCTTGCGCTCCACGGTCGTCGCCTGGCCGTCCTCGTCGAACGCCATGACGATCACGGCGGCCCCGTAGCGGCGGACGAGCCGCGCGTGGGCGCGGAACGCGTCCTCGCCTTCCTTCAGGCTGATCGAGTTCACGACGGCCTTGCCCTGCAGGCAGCGGAGCCCGGCCTCGATCACGTCCCACTTCGAGCTGTCGAGCATGATCGGCAGCTTCGCGATGTCGGGCTCGGCCGAGACGAGATTCAAGAAGCGCGTCATCGCCGCGACGCCGTCGAGCATCCCCTCGTCCATGCAGACGTCGAGGACGTTCGCGCCGCCCTCCACCTGCTGGCGCGCGACGGCGAGCGCGCCCTCGTAGTCGCCCGCGAGGACGAGCTTCGCGAACTTCGGCGAGCCCGTCACGTTCGTGCGTTCGCCGACGACGGTGAAGACGCCGTCGCGCAGGGTGTACGGCTCGAGGCCGGAGAGGCGCGTCGCGCGCGGGATCTCCGGGACCCGCCGCGGCGGGATGCCGTGGACGGCGTCCGCGATCGCGCGGATGTGCTCCGGCGTCGTCCCGCAGCAGCCGCCCACGACGTTCACCCAGCCCTCGCGCGCGAACCCCGCGAGGTCGGCGCACATGATCGCGGGCGTCTCGTCGAAGCCGCCAAACGCGTTCGGGAGGCCCGCGTTCGGGTACGCGCTCGTGAAGACGGGCGCGAGGCCCGAGAGCTCCTCGACGTACGGGCGCATCTCCTTCGCCCCGAGCGCGCAGTTGATCCCGACGGAAAGGAGAGGGACGTGCGCGATCGAGTTCCAGAACGCCTCGACCATCTGGCCCGAGAGCGTCCGGCCGGATTTGTCGGTGATCGTGACGGAAACCATGAGGGGCACGCGCCGCGCGCCCTCGTCGAAGAGCTGCTGCGCCGCGAAGAGGGCCGCCTTGAGGACGAGCGTGTCGAAGACCGTCTCGAAGAGGAGTGCGTCGACGCCGCCGTCGAGGTGGCCGCGCACCTGCTCCCGGTAGGCCGCGACCATGTCCGCGAAGACGTGCGTGCGCTTCCCGGGGTCGTTCACGTCCACGGCGAGGGAGAGCGTCCGGTTCGTGGGCCCGAGCGCGCCCGCGACGAAGGCGTCCTTACCTGTGGCCACGCGGTGGGCGTCGACGGCGCTCCGCGCGAGGCGCGCCGCGGCGACGTTCAGCTCGTACGCGAGCGGCTCGAGACCGTAGTCGGCGAGCGAGATCGCCTGCGCGTTGAACGTGTTCGTCTCGACGATGTCCGCGCCGGCCTCGAGATACTGGCGGTGGATCTTCTCGACGATTCCGGGCTGCGTCAGAACGAGGAGGTCGTTCGCGCCCTTGAGGTCCTTCGCGTGATCTCGGAAACGCTCCCCGCGGTACGCGGCTTCGTCCAGCCCCTCGCGCTGGATCATCGTCCCCATCGCGCCGTCGATCACGGCGACGCGGCGGGCGAGAAGCGCCCTCAGGCGCGCTTCGGCGCTCATCCGAGAGCCTCCATGAGCCGCTTGACGACGCCGTAGCGACCCATCGGCATCACGTGCAGGCCGCGGACGCGCGCCGCCATCTCCTTCGCGAGCTCGAGAGCGAGCGCGATGCCCTCCTCCTCCTCGAACTCGGCCCCCTTGTCGGCGGCCTTGCGCATCCGCTCGATCAGGGACTCGGGGACGACCATCCCCGGGACCTCGTTCGCGAAGTAGAGGGCCTGCTTGAGGCTCTTCGGCGGAATGAGCCCGACGAGGACGGGGATCGTGCGGGACTCGGCGCGCGCGCAGAACCGATCCAGCGCGGCCAGGTCCCAGACGGGCTGCGTCTGGGCAAAGGTCGCCCCGGCGTCGATCTTCGCGGCGAGCTTGGAGATCTCGACGTCGAGGTCCCGCGCGGCCGGGTTCGCGGCGCAGCCGATCGCGAACGACGTCGCGGCGCCGATCGCCCCTCCCGCGAGGTCGACGCCGGCGTTCAGGCCCTTCACGATGCGCAGGAGGCCGAGCGTGTCCACCTCGCCGACGGGCTTGGCCTGCGGGTAGTCGCCGATCTTCAGCGGGTCGCCGCCCACGACGAGGAGCGCCTTGATCCCGAGGCCGGCGGCCCCGAGGAGATCCGACTGGATGCCGAGCACGTTTCGGTCGCGCGGCGAGAAGTGGAAGACGGTCTCGGCGCCCGTCTCGTGGCGGATGAGGTGGGCGACGGCGATCGAGGACATCCTCAGGCGCGCCATCGGGTTGTCCGTGACGTTCACGGCGTCTACGCCGAGCGTCCGGAGCGTGCGCGCGCCGTCCAGCGCCACCGAGGAGTCGAAGCCCTTCGGCGGCTCGACCTCGACCGTCACGACGCGGGCAGCGGGGTCGGCGAGCTTGCGCTTGAACGCGGACGTCTCGAGCGGGGCGGCCTCGGGCCGCGCGCGCTCGGACGAGACGAAGACGGACGGGGCCGCGTGCGCGGCGCGGCGGGCCTTGCCGACGGTCTCGCGCGCCATCGCCGCGACGTGCTCGGGGCCGGTGCCGCAGCAGCCTCCGAGGTACGCGGCGCCGGCCTGCACGGCCTCGCGCGCCGTCTCGCGGAAGTAGTCCGCGGTCGCGGGGTAGACGGTGCGGCCGCCGACGATCCACGGGTAGCCCGCGTTCGGCATGAGCGAGACGGGACGGGAGACCGAGGACGTGGCGCGCGTCAGGATGTCGAGGGATTCCTGCGGACCGATCGCGCAGTTCAGGCCGACGACGTCCGCGCCCGCGTCCGCGAGCGCGCGGAGACTCTCGGCCGCCTCGTCGCCGAAGCTCGTCTTGCCGTCCGCGAGGAAGGTCATGGACGCGACGACTGGAATCTCCGCCGAGAGGGCGCGCGCGGCGCGCACGGCCTCGAGGATCTCGAGGAGCGACGAGAACGTCTCGAAGACGAGGAGGTCGACCTTCTCCTCGAGGAGGATCCGGAGCTGCTCCGTGAAGATCTCGCGGACGTGCGGGCGCGTGAGCGGGCCGTACGGCTTCACGAGCTGGCCGAGCGGCCCGACGACGCCGCCGACGTAGACGTACTCGCCCTCGGCCGAGGCGTGCGCGAGGCGGACCGCGGCCCGGTTGATCTTCTCGAGCGAGTCCGCCCAGTCGAACTTCGTGAGCTTGGAGCGGTTCGCGTCCCACGTGTTCGTCGAGACGATCTGCGCGCCGGCCGACACGTAGTCGTCGTGGATCTCCGTGACGAGGTCCGGCGTCGTCAGGCAGACCGGCGAACGGGGTCCGTCCGCGGGGGCGCCGCGCGACACGAGGAGCGTGCCCATGGCGCCGTCGCCGAGCAGGACCTCGGTCTTCAGGCGCTCGCGGATGTCTTTCTTCATGAAAACGCCCCTTCGAGGACGAAGGGGCGTGGGACGTTCCGCCGACTCGGCCTCGATCTCATCTGTCTCCGGGCCGGAGGCCCGGAGCGGGATTTGGCACCTGCGTCCGGGGCGCCGCGGGGCGCTCCGGACCGGTTGCCGCGGCATCGCAGGGCCCGTCCCTCCGCCGCTCTGGATGAAACCCGGTCAAAGAACGAGCATCCAGAGTACGGCGCGCGCCGGGACGCGTCAAGGCGGGGCGCGGTAAGATTCCACCCGTCACATGAGACTTCTCGTGGTCGGCTCCGGCGGGCGAGAGCACGCACTCGTCTGGAAGCTCGCCCAGTCCCCGGGCGTCACGGACATCTTCTGCGCGCCGGGCAACCCCGGCATCGCGAAGCTCGCGACGTGCATTCCGATCTCCGTCGACAACGTCGTCGAGCTGGCCGATTTCGCCGAGTCGATGAAGATCGACCTGACGATCGTCGGGCCCGAGCTTCCGCTCACGCTCGGCCTCGTGGACGAGCTGATGCACCGCGGGCTCCTCGCCTTCGGCCCCAACCGCCTCGCGGCCGAGCTCGAGGGCTCGAAGGCGTTCTCGAAGACGTTCATGAAGAAGTACGCGATCCCGACGGCCGACGCCGAGATCGTCACGAACCGCGCCGAGGCCGAGCGCGCCCTGAAGTCGTTCGGCCTGCCCGTCGTCTTCAAGGCCGACGGCCTCGCGGCCGGCAAGGGCGTCGTCATCGCGCAGGAGCCGGCCGAGGCCGAGCAGGCGCTCAAGCTCTTCTTCGAGGACCGCGTGTTCGGCTCGGCGGGCGACCGCGTCCTCGTGGAGCGGTTCATCGAGGGGGACGAGGTCAGCTTCATGGTCCTCTGCGACGGCGAGCGCGCGCTCCCGCTCGCGACCGTGAAGGACTACAAGAAGATCTACGACGGCGACCGCGGCCCGAACACGGGCGGCATGGGCTCGCACAGTCCGTCCGTCCTGCTCGACGCGTCCACCGCCTCCGACATCCTCGCGTTCGTCGTCCAGCCGACGCTGAAGGGGATGAAGGACGAGGGGCGGCCGTTCCGCGGCGTCCTCTTCGTCGGCGTCATCCTCGAGAAGGGCCTCAACCCGTACGTCCTCGAGTACAACGTGCGCTTCGGCGATCCCGAGACGCAGGCGGTGATGCTCCGTATGGACGGCGACCTCCTGCCGTTCCTCTTCGCCTCCGCCCGCGGGAAGTTCGAGGAGGGCGCCACGCCCGCCTGGCGGCGCGAGGCCACGGCCTGCCTGGTCCTGACGGCCGAGGGCTACCCCGGCCCGTACGAGAAGGGCCGCCCGATCACGGGCATCGAGGAGGCCGAGAAGGAGGAGGGCGTGTTCGTCTTCCACGGCGGCACCGCGACGACCCCCGACGGGCAGCTCGTGACGGCCGGCGGGCGCGTCCTGAACGTCTGCGCGCGCTCGCGCGGGCTCTCCCAGGCGCTGAAGAAAGCGCGCGAGGCGTGCGAGAAGATCCACTTCGACGGGCGGCACTTCCGCCGCGACATCGGCAAGAAGGCCATGGAGATCCTGATGGAGCGGTCGGGCTCGCTCCTGCGCTAGAAGTCGCGGACGACCGGCGGAGGGCCGGCCTTGCGCAGCAGCCCAAAGGCCGACACCAGGATCTTCGTCTGGAGCACGGCGTCATGGGGCAGCCCGAGCGGATAGCCGAGCGCGTACGGAACCGCGAGCGCGCGCGGGATGCCGACCTTGCGCGTGACCTCGGGCAGCGCCGTGACGGACGTCGTCGCGATCCCTCGTCCTTCCAGCTCCGCGGCGATCAGACACACGGTCTGATGGCAGAGCGGTCAAAGCGGGACGAGGAGCGCGACGTCGACGCCGTCGGCCTCGAGGAGCGCGGCGGCCGCGGGTGCGGTCTCCTTCACGAGCCGGCCCGGCGCCGAGATCGACCCCATGAACGAGAGGGCGTTCGGGGCGAGGCTCCCGATCAGGCCCTCCGCCTCCATCTCGCGCAGCCGGTCGAGCGGGAAGCCGAGGTTTCGGTCGGCGAGGAACCCGGCCTGGTCGAACGCATCGGACTTGTGCGCGACGCCGAGCGACCCGACGTCGACGTCCCGCGGGATCACGCGGAACGAGAAGTCGCCGCCCTTCATCTCCTCGTCGAACGCCGCCTGTCCCGGCGCGTAGACGGCGCCGGTCGTCACGAGCGCGACGCGCGCCTCGCGGAGCGGCCTCCGCGGCCGTGCGAACGGGATCGGGTCGACCGTCCGGTACCGGTACGTCGCCATGAAGAGGCGGTTCCTGATGGAGAGGTCCGAAAGCGTCGCCACGCGACGAGTATCCCCCTCCGTGCGAAACCCGTGCGCCCGCGGCGCGTAGGACGCTCGTGACGCGGATCGAGTCGGGGCGCAGCGGGCCCGCCTGGCGGCTGATCGGCGCCGCCGCGCTCGTGCAGGCCGCGCTCCACGCCGCGTCCGTCGGCCGGTACGGGATCTTCCGCGACGAGCTCTACTACCTCTCGTGCGCGAGCCGCCCGGCGGCGGGCTACGTCGACCAGCCGCCGTTCTCGATCCTCTTCCTTTCCGCGTGGCGGTTCCTCTTCGGCGATTCGGCTGCGTCGCTGATGGTCCCGCCCGCGCTCTGCGGGGTCGCCGTCGTGGTGCTCACGGGCCTCCTCGCGCGGCGTTTCGGCGGCGGCCCGGCGGCGCAGGGCCTCGCGTCCGCGGCGGCGGCCGTCGCGCCGATCTGGGTCGGGATGACCGGGTACTACTCGATGAACTCCTTCGACATCCTGCTCTGGACGCTCGCGGCGACCGTCCTCGCGGCCCTTCTCGGCGACGAGCCCGGCCCGCGCGCGGGGCGGCTCTGGCTCACGCTCGGTCTCACTCTCGCGCTCGGCCTCCTGAACAAGATCAGCGTCCTCTGGCTCGGCGCGGGGATCTTCGCCGGGCTCCTCCTCACGCCCGCGCGGCGCTGGCTGACGACGCTCGGCCCGTGGCTCGCGGGCGGAATCGCGTTCCTCGGGCTCCTCCCGTACCTCGCGTGGAACGCCCTCCACCGCTGGCCGACGCTGGAGTTCATGCGGCGTGCGACGGGCGAGAAGTACCGCGCGACGTCGCCGCTCGCGTTCGGCGGAGAGCTCCTCCTTCTCTTCCAGCCGCTCGCGGCGCCGCTGTGGATCGCGGGGCTCGTCTGGCTGCTCGCGGCGCGGGACGGCCGGCGCTTCCGCCTCCTCGGCGTCGTGTTCGTCACGACGTTCGCAATCCTCCTCGCGAACCGCACGAGCAAGGCCGAGTACCTCGCGGCGGCGTTCGCGCCGCTCCTCGCGGCGGGCGGCGTCGCCCTCGAGCGCCTTCTCCACCGCGGGCGCAGCGCGGCGGGCGCATGGGTCTACGGGACGCTCCTCGTTCTCGGGGGCGTCGCGATCGCGCCGTTCGCGCTGCCGCTCCTGCCCGTCCCCGAGTACCTCGCATATGCGAAGAAGCTCGGGATGGGCCCGACGACGACCGAGCGCAACGAGCTGGGACCGCTTCCCCAGCACTTCGCGGACCGCTTCGGCTGGCCGGAGATGGCCGCCGAGGTCGCGCGCGTCGCCTCGATGCTGACGGCCGGGGAGCGCGGGACGGCCCGCGTCTGGGCGCGCAACTACGGCGAGGCGGCGGCGCTGGAGAAGTACGGCGCGCCGCTCGGCGTCCCGCGCGTCCTCTGCCCGCACAACAGCTTCTGGTTCTGGAGCGTCGCCGACGCGGAGAAGAACGCGCCGTTCAAGGGCCCGCTGATCGTGATCGGCGGGACGCGCCCGGATCTCGAGACGGTCTTCGGCCGCGTCGAGGAGGCCGGGAAGACCGGCCACCCGCTCGCGATGCCCTACGAGAACGGGCGGCCGATCTGGATCTGCCGCGACCCGAAGGAGGACCTCCGGGCCATCCTTCAGCGCGACCGGCTGTTCATCTGATCCCGAACGTCGCGAGGAAGAACGTCGGGCCGTCCTTCTTCGCGACGCCGTGGTCGGGGTTCGCGGCGAGGTGGCGGAGGACGGCGAAGACGGTCTCGACGTCCGACTCGGAGAGCGCGCCCGCGATCTTCTCGGCGGTGCGGAACTCGCCCTTCCTCGCCCGGAGGTCCGCGAGGATCCGGGCCTGCAGCGCGAGGACGGCGATGGCGGCCTTCTTGCCCGCCTCGACGCCCGGCTGGTGGTACGCGTTGATGCCGACGAGCCCGGCGTAGAGGCCGACGGCCCGCTCGTAGAGCGCGATCAGGATTCCGATCGTCCGCGCCGACACGTCCGGCACGGTGAGCGTGATCGACCCGCGGCCGTTCTCGGCGAGCGCCTTGCGTGTCCCGAGGAGGAAGCCGTTGAGGTAGTCGCCGGGCGTCACGTCGGGCTCCACCTCGAGCGAGCGCTCGCCGTCCGCGCGGTCCTTCTCGACCTCGAGGAAGGTCGCGAAGAAGTTCGGGACGCCCTCGCGCAGCTGCTGGACGTACGCGTGCTGGTCGGTCGAGCCCTTGTTGCCGTAGACGGCGATCCCCTGGTTCACGACGCGGCCCTCGAGGTCCCTCTCCTTGCCGAGCGACTCCATGACGAGCTGCTGGAGATAGCGCGAGAAAAGAAGGAGCCGGTCCTTGTACGGGAGGACGACCATGTCTTTCGCGCCGCGGCCGCCCGTCTCGTGGTGCCACGCGAGCGCGAGCATCGCCGCGGGGTTCTGTGCGACGTCGGGGACGCGCGTCGCCACGTCGCAGGCCGCCGCGCCGGAGAGCATCGCGTTGATGTCGAGGCCCTGGAGGGCCGCGGGCAGGAGGCCGACGGCCGAGAGCTCGGACGTCCGCCCGCCCACCCAGTCCCACATCGGGAAGCGCTCCAGCCAGCCGTCGCGGGCCGCCACCTCGTCGAGCTCGCTGTGGGAGCCCGTGACGGCGACGGCGTGCTTCGCGAAGTCGAGGCCGGCCCGGCGGTACGCGTCCGCGGCGACGAGCATCCCGTTGCGCGTCTCCTTCGTTCCGCCCGACTTCGAGATCACGACGGTGAGCGTCGCGGGGAGGCCGCCCTCCGTCGCCGCGATGCGCGAGATCTCGCGCGCCATGCCGTCGGGGTCCGTGTTGTCGAAAAAGAACGGCTTCAGCGGGTCGCGCGGCGAGCCGAGCGCGTCGGCGACGAACTGCGGCCCGAGCGCCGAGCCGCCGATCCCGACGACGAGGAGGTTCGTGAAGTGTTCGGCCTTCTCGGGCGCAATGCGTCCCGCGTGGACCGCGGCCGCGAAGGCCTCGAGGCGCGCGAGCGTCCCGCGGATCGCCTCGGCGGTCTCGGCGTCCGGCGCGCGCTCCGGGGCCCGCAGCCAGTAGTGGCCCACGCGGCGCTTCTCGTCCGGATTCGCGATCGCGCCCTTCTCGAGCGCGTCCATCGCGGCGAAGGCGGCGGGGAAGGCGCCCGTCACGAGCGGGTGCTTCCGCAGCGCGTCGTCCGCGAGGCCCGTCTTCGAGAGGTCGACGAGGAGGCCGAGCGCGGGCACGTGGAGCGACAGGGCCTGGACGCGGGGCCAGTCGTGAGCGGACATCGGGAGCCTCCCCCCTCCATGATCTCCGATCCGGGCGGGGGCCGCGTAAACTGCGCGCCTCATGGCGAAAACGAACGGCAAGGGCCTCGCCCTCGGGATCGACCTCGGCGGCACGAAGATCCTCGCGGGGATCGTCGACCCGTCGAACCGCATCCTCGGGCGCGGCAAGCTCAAGACTCCCTTCGCCGACGGCCCCGACGCGATCGGCGCCGCGCTCGTCGAGGCCTGCGACCTCGCCTTGAAGGAAGCCGGCGCCGCGCGCGGCGACGTCTCCTCCTTCGCGATCGCGGCGCCGGGCGCCGTGGACACGATCAAGGGGACGCTGCTCAAGGCCGCGAACCTCAACGCCTCGAACTGGAACGTCGTGAAGGCCGTCGGGTCGGCGTTCCCCGGCGCGGCGGGCCGCGTCGAGAACGACGTGCGCCTCGCGGCGCTCGCGGAGGCCCGCCTCGGCGCCGGCCGCGGCTCGAACCTCATGGTCGCCGTGTGGGTCGGAACGGGCGTCGGCGGCGCCGTGATCATGAACGGGAAGATCCACTCGGGGCACAACCGCAACGCGGGGGAGATCGGGCACACGCAGATCGACTTCCGCCGGGCGGCCCCCGGCACCATCGACGGGACGCTCGAGGGCACGGCCGCCAAGGTCGGGATCGCGGCTTACCTCAAGCGTCGGATCGACCGCGGCGACAAGACCGAGCTCGAGAAAGCGGTCTCGAAGAAGGACGTCCGCCTCAAGGGCTCGCAGCTGCGCGACGCGTGGGAGGAGGGCGACGAGCTCGCGCGCCGCGCGCTCCAGCGCTCGGCCCGCGCCGTCGGGATCACGATCGCGAACGTCTGGAACATCCTCTCGCCCGACGTCTTCGTCCTCGGGGGAGGCGTCGCGACCGACGTGGGTCCGGCCTACCTGGCGGAGGTCCGCAAGTGGGCGGACGCCTTCGCGTTCACGCAGGACCTCGGCACGCTCCGGGTGGAGCCGGCCGGCCTCGGGGACGACTCCGGGCTCCTCGGGGCGGCGCTCTACTCGCGCGACTGAGTCCCGCCCGGCTCATCTGGCACAATCGGACTCCCATGAGCTGTACGGGCTGTTCCCTCGGCACCTCCACGAACCCCGGCGGGAACTACGTCGGGGCGCGCCTCGCCGACGCCGAGGACGGCAAGACGACGCTCGTCTTCACGGGCGAGGTCCAGGTCAAGCCCGGCGAGCGCGTCATCGTCGAGACCGAGAACGGCCCCGAGTTCGCGGAGGTCACGACGACGTCGCCGACCCTCGCGCGGTCCTGCTCGGCGAAGAAGGCGCGCCGGTTCCTGCGGCTCGCCTCCGATTCCGAGTACGCCGACTACGCCGAGCGCCTCGAGCTGCAGCAGGCCGCCCTCGCGTTCGCGGACGAGAAGGTCGCCGCGATGCGCCTCGACATCCACGTCGTCAAGTGCGCCGTCGGCTTCGACCGCCGCAAGCTGACCGTCCTCTACACGTCGGAGAAGAAGCCCGAGGTGCGCGACCTCTCGCGGGCGATCTCGGACAAGTTCGACCTCCGGGTCGACATGAAGATGATCGGCGTCCGCGACGAGACGAAGCTCCTCGGCGGCATCGGCTCGTGCGGCCTGACGCTGTGCTGCTCGACGTGGCTCAAGGGCTTCCACCCCGTCGCGATCCGGATGGCGAAGATGCAGGGGCTCACGCCGAACCCCGCCAAGCTCACGGGTCAGTGCGGCCGCCTGAAGTGCTGCGTGGCCTACGAGCTCGAGGGCGGCATCGAGGCGGCCCGCCGGATGGGCCACGGCGGCGACCGCGATCGCCGTGAAAAGAACGTCCCGGCTCCGCCGACCCCGGCGGCTCCCCCGCCTCCTTCCGCCTGAGGCCGGTTTCGCCCTCCGGGGATGCCCGGAATAGACTCCGGGCAACATCCGTTCCCCCTGCCGCGTAGACACCCCTTGAGGAGTCCCCACATGGCTTCCGCGAAAAGGCCCGTTCCAGGCGCCCCTGCCCCCGGCGAGGGGGGAGGTCCGCCCGAGGAGCTGGGCCCGCGCAAGCTCATCCGGCCCTCGCTGGCCGGCGTCATGCGCGACCAGGGCTCGCCCCGGCCGGCCGGCGGCGGCGCCCGGCGCGTCGTCCCCCCCGAGCAGACGAACGCGGAGGCCTACTACTACCTCAAGCAGATGCAGTCCAAGACGCCGATCGTCGTCCGCCTCGTGGACGGCGAGGAGCTCCGCGGCTGGATCGAGTGGTACGACAAGGACGTCATCAAGCTCAACCGGGACCACGCACCGAACCTCCTGATCCCGAAGCGCTCCATCAAGTACCTCTACAAGGAGGAAGAGGAGCGCATGCACAAGAAGAGGCGGCGGCCGCTGCCCGGCGCGGGCCCCGGGGTCGACGGCGCCTAGATGACGTCCCTGCGGGATTGACGGCGCGCCGCGCGGCGGGCATACACTCGCCCGCATGAACGACAGCAAACTCACCAAGGAAGCCCTCACGGCGTTCGCGGCCCAGAACCGCGATCGCTTCGAATCCCTCCTCAAGGACTTCGTCGAGCGCCCGACGGTCTCCGTCGACCCTTCGAAGAAGCCCGCCATCGCCGAGTGCGTGACGCTCGCGTGCGACACGATCAAGGCGTTCGGAGGCGTTCCGTCCGTTCTCGAGACGAGCGGCCACCCGATCGTCCACGGCGTGTTCGGCGACGACCCGTCCCGCCCGACCGTCACGGTCTACAACCACCTCGACGTCCAGCCCGCCTCCAAGCAGACGGAGCCGTGGGAGACGGAGCCGTTCGTGTTCACGAAGAAGGGCGACCGCTACTTCGGCCGCGGCACGACGGACGACAAGGGCCCCGCGCTCTCGGCGCTGTTCGGCGCGAAGGCCGCGATGGACGCCGGCGTCCCGGTGAACGTCCGCGTCCTGTGGGAGTTCGAGGAGGAGATCGGCTCGCCGAGCTTCGCGAAGGGCATCGGCGCCGCCAAGGACAGGCTCGCGACCGACTCGATCATCGTCTCGGACACGATCTGGATCGCCCGCGGCAAGCCCGCGGCGCCGGCCGGCCTGCGCGGCCTGCAGGGCATGCTCTTCACGCTCGAGACGGGCACGACGGACCAGCACTCGGGCGTGACGGGCGGCGCGGCGCGCAACCCGATGGCCGAACTCATGCAGGTCGTCTCGGAGTGCTTCGACGCGAAGACGGGCAAGGTCAAGATCCCCGGCTTCTACAAGGACGTGGTCCCGCCGACGAAGGCCGAGCTCGAGGACTTCCGGAAGTCCGGCTTCACGGTCGCCGGCTTCAAGAAGGACCACCTGTTCAAGTCGATCCGCACGAACGACGCGCTGGACGTCATGAAGCGCATCTGGGCGCAGCCGACGTTCGAGATCCACGGCTGCGTCGGCGGCTACACGGGCCCGGGCGTGAAGACGGTCATCCCGCCGCGCGCCGAGGTCAAGGTCTCCTGCCGCCTCGTCCCGAACCAGACGGGCGCGAAGATCGCGAAGCTCGTGACGGACTTCGTGAAGAAGAAGAACAAGGACGTGAAGGTCCACCTCGAGGGGCGCCTCGACCCGTACCAGGGCGTGACGACGGGTCCGCTCGCGGACGCGGTGCGCTCGAGCGTGAAGTTCGCGTTCGGAAGGACGCCCGTCTTCGTGCGCGAGGGCGGCTCGATCGGCGCGGTGCTCACGATGGAGCAGACGCTCAAGGCGCCGGTCCTCTTCCTCGGGCTCTCTCTGCCCGAGCACGGCTACCACGCCCCGAACGAGAACTACGACTGGGAGCAGGCCTCGGGCGGCATGATCGCGTTCGCGAAGTACTTCCAGGAGGTCGGCGCGCTCGGCAAGGTCGGCGCGAAGGGCTACCGGCCGTAGCCCATGGGGGGTGCGGGGGGAGCGGGGAAGCTCCCCCCGCCAAGACCCTCGATCACCGTCCCGTTCCGGGACTCTCTTCTCTCGGGCGGAAGCTCCAGAACTCGCCGTTCGTGCCGAGCGCCATCGCGAGGACGGTGCCGCCTCGGCCCCACGAGGCCGTCAGGATCTCGCCCGGGGCGCGCACGGGGATGAGCGTGAGCGCGCCGGTCGCGGGGTCGAGCACCGCGGGAACGGGCAGCCAGGTCTCCGGCGACACGGCCGAGACGAGGATCCTCCCGTCGGGCCCCACCGCGCCGCCCGAGAGCGGAGCGGTCGCGAGGCGGAGCGGCCCGGCCGTGAGGACGGGAGTCTCCGCGCGCGTCGCGAACGGAACGCGGACGAGCTGCACGCCCGACGCCGCGTTGCGCTGGACGAGGACGTCGTCCGCGCCCGGGTCGCCCGCGACGCCGTGTCCGGCGCAGAACGCCTTCGAGGCGCCGCTCGCGGCGTCCACGGACCAGATCGTCCCGCCGTCCGCGAAGAAGATCGTCCGGCCGTCGCGGGACGCCGCGAGGGACGACGGGATCGCGCCCTTGGGCAGCGCGTGCTTCTTGACGAGGCGCCCGTCGGCGCGCGCCGCGACCGCGAGGAGCGGCGGCGCCGACGACGAACCGGTGAGGAACGCGACGGCGTCCCGCCCTGCGAGCGTCACGGGGCCGAACGTCGGCTCCGAGAGCCCGGTGAAGGGCCGGAGGTCGCCGCCTTCTCCCGTCACGAGGATCTGGCGCCGGCCCGCGACGAGCCCGGGCACGAGGAGGCGTCCGTCCTCGAACTCGACGGGCGTCATGACGAGGCCCGCGGGCGCGCTCCCGAGGCGTTCGGGCAGGCCGCCCGCGACCGCGAGCCGGAGGATCTCGGCGACGCCGTCGGAGAACCCGACGTAGAGCGTCCCCGCGGGCCCCTCCGCGAGGTACCGCGGCCGGCTCGAGAAGGAGAGGAGCGTCTCGACGCCGGTGCCGTCGCGCCGGGCCGCGACGATGCGGTGCAGGTCGCCGGCGGCGAGGCGCGCCAGAACGCGCGTCCCGTCGCGCGTCGGGAGGAACGGCGGGAGGAGCGGCAGCTCGGGCAGGAACGGGGTCGCGGCGCCGGTCTCGACGTCGAGGACGTGCAGGCGCCGCCCGCCCGCGTCCTTGGCGCCCGCGAGGCGCCCCCAGACGAGGACCGACTTGCCGTCGGGGAACGCGCGCGAGACGAGGTCGCTCGAGTCCGCGAGGACGGGCGGCCCGACGTTCTTCTGCTTGCCGCTGTCGGGCCAGACGTGCACGAGCTGGAACCGCCGCTCGGCGTCGAGCTTCACGACGAGGAGGCTGCCGTCGGGAAGCGGGTCGGGGCTCTGCGCGCCCTCGACGACGAGACGCTCCTCGCCGCCGATCGCGGGGACGCTCGAGACGCCCAGCGGGACGTCCGTCACGCGGTCGAAGAAGAGGCGCGTCCCGTCCGGAGACCACTCGACGCGGTGGACCGCGCCCGCGTCGCGCCGCTTCGTGAGAACGGTCCAGTCCCCCGACTCGGGCTCCATGGCGGCGACCTGTGCGAGGCCGCCGACCGGCGTCAGGAACGCGACGCGCCGGCCGTCCGGGCCGCTGCGCGGGGAGAGGACACGCGTGGACCCGCCCATGACGAGCGAGCCCGACCACGACGGAGCGGGCGCGTCCGCGGACGTGCGCCTCAGCCAGTAGCCGAGGCCGCCGCCTGCCGCGACGAGCGCGAGCGCGCCGAGCGTGACGAGAAGGACGCGCCCGACGCGGCGCGCGGCGGATTCGGGCGGGGCCGGAGCCGCGGCGGCAGCGGGCGTGCCGAGAGTGACGGACGGCCCGGCCCCCGCGCGCGTGCGCGTCGTCGCGACGGGCTCGTGGCGCGCGGTCTGGGCCGTCTGGAGGGACGTGTCCGTCGCGAGTATGTCGGCGTTGCGCTCGAGCTGCTGCCACTCGCGCGCGAGGTCGCGCGTCGACGCGTAACGCTCCTCGGGGTCCTTCGCGAGGCAGCGCTCGATGACCCACCGCACGGGGGCCGCGAGCCGCGGCGCGGCGACGGCGAGGGGCTCGGGCTCCTCCCGGATGATCGCCGTGAGCGTCTCGACGGGCGTCGGGCGCTCGAAGGCGCGCCGGCCCGTCGCCATCTCGTAGAGGAGGAGCCCGACGGAGAACTGGTCGGAGCGGAAATCCACGGCGCGGCCCGACGCCTGCTCGGGCGACATGTAGCCCGGCGTCCCGACGACGAGTCCCGTGCTCGTGAGCGCCGGCGTCGCGGCGCCGCCCGCGGCCGCCGGAGAGAGCTTCGCGATCCCGAAGTCGAGGATCTTGAGGAACCCGTCCGAGGAGAGCATGAGGTTCTCGGGCTTGAGGTCCCGATGGACGATACCGGCGCCGTGCGCGCTCGCGAGCCCGTCCGTGAGCTGCGCGGCGACGTCGAGCAGCCGGCGCAGCGGAAGGGGGCCGTCCTTGAGGATCTCGCGCATCGTCCGGCCGGTGATGAACTCCATCGCGAGGAAGGGCGCGCCGTCGGTCCTCCCGATGTCGTAGATCGTGACGATGTTCGGGTGGTTGAGCGCGGAGGCCGCGCGGGCCTCGTGGGCGAAGCGGACGAGGCCCTCCTTGTCGTCGGCGAGGTGCGCCGGGAGGACCTTCAGGGCGACCTCGCGCCCGAGGCGCGTGTCGCGGCCGCGGTAAACGTCGCCCATGCCCCCCGAGCCGAGGAGCGACACGACCTCGAACGGCCCGATCATGGTCCCGGCCTCGATGGTCAACACGGGAAGGATAAGTCAGCGCGCGAGATCGAGAGAGAGCGCCCCCGCGTAGAAGCTCAGGCCCGGGTTGTCGGGACCGACCGTGCCGAGGTTGGAGACGTGCGTCCGGCGGACGCCGACCGACAGCGCGGCGCCGCCGCCGAGACGGACGCGCACGCGTCCCCCGAGGATGTCGAGGAAATTGAAGCGCGAGCCCTCCGCGGGCACGGGCGAGAACGCCCAGAGGAGGCCCACCGAGGCCTCGAGGCGAAGGCCGACCGCGGCGCGGGGGAACGCGTCCCACGCGAGGAACGGCGCGGCGGCCACCGCCGCGCGGCTCTCCCGCGGCCGGTCGGGCAGGTCGACTCGCGTGAGGCTCACGAGAAAGAGCGGCGTCAGCTCCACGCCCCAGGCGAAGCCCGAAGTGAGCGGGAAGTCGCGCGCGACGGAGAGCGACCCGAACTCCGCGAAGCCCTGAGACGTCGGCGCGGACGCCTGGCCGTAGGACGAGATCACGTGCCACACGGGCGGCGCGGGCGGCGCGGCGGGCGATGGCGTTTGAAGATTTTCTTCGAGTGGCAAGGAGCCGGAGGCAGATTGCGAGGCGGGCGCCTCGGGCGCCGGCGGCGCGGCAGCCCGGGCCGTTTTACCTTCTAAGAAGAAAACCAGCGTTGCGGCCAGCTGAATGGCGGCTCGCAGCGGTCGGGTCTTTGTCCCCCTCAATCCGGTTTCTTGACGACCTTGCCGCGCGAGATCACCGCGACCGTCTTCTCCATCACCTTGATGTCCGTGAGCGGGTCGCCCTTCACCGCGACGAGGTCCGCGACGCAGCCGTCGGCGAGGCAGCCGAGCTTGCCGTCCTTGTGCGGTCCGAGGAGGTCCGCGGCCACGGTCGTCGCCGTGCGCAGCGCGTCCCACGGCGTCATTCCCCACGCGACCATGAACGAGAACTCCTCGGCCTGGTTGCGCTTGTCCCAGGCGAAGCCGCCGGCGTCCGTTCCGAACGCGATCGGGGCTCCGGCCTTGTACGCGCGCCGGAACGAGTCCTGCGACGCGGCCCAGAGCTGGTCCCAGATCGGGTTCGTCTTGCTGCGCGGGCCCTTCACGAAGTCCGCGACGGTGATCGTCGGGCAGTAGGCGACCTTCTTCGCGACCATCGTCTTGACGGTCTCGTCGTCGAGCACGTCGCCGTGCTCGAGCGAGTCGACGCCCGCCTGGAGCGCGATGCGATGGCCGGTCGGCGTCATCGAGTGCGCCGCGACCTTCTTCCGGAGGCGGTGCGTCTCGTCCACGATCGCGTTCATCTCGTCCTGCGTGAAGTTCGGGATCGAGGCCCAGCCGCCGTCCGGCGTCCGGTAGTACGAGCCGTCGGCGTAGACCTTGATCCAGTCGACGCCGTACTGCGCCTGATAGCGCACGGCCTTGCGGCATTCGTCGGCGCCGTCGCACTTGAGGACGCCGTCGGGCATCTTGCGCTCCCACGAGAAGCCGAGGAGCGGGTAACGGCCGGTCGGCGTCATGGCCGGCCCGGCGGCGAAGACGCGCGGCCCGGGCACGACGCCGCGGTCGAACGCCTTCCTGAGGTCGACGTCCGTGAAGCCCGCGCCCTCCGAGCCGAGGTCGCGCACGGTCGTGAACCCGTGGTCGAGCGCGATGCGCCCGGCCGCCGCGGCGCGGAGCGCGCGGTAGGGCGTCGACTCCTTGAGGACCTGCTCGTCGTATTCCTCCGAGGTCGCGTCGCCCTGCAGCAGGAGGTGCGTGTGCGCGTCGATGAGCCCGGGGAGACAGGTGTAGGAGGAGAGATCGAGAACGGACGAGGGGGAGGGAGATTCGGAGGAAGATTTCTTAGAAGGTGAAGAGGGCGGATGCGCAGCGGCGGCGCTCGCGGCCTCGACCCTCGCCACCTTTCCACCTTCGAAGAAAATCTCCACATTCGTCTTCGAGACACGGCTGCCCGGATCGAGAAGGGTCCCGCATTTCACCGTCAAGCCGGATTCGGCTGCGGCGAGCGGCAGGCTCAGCACGGCGGCGAAGAGCGCGAGGCGGATTCGCATTTGACGGAGGCCCCCTTCCCGAGCAGGATGAGGGGGGATTATGAGCCGCGCGGAGGAACTTCGTCAGGCCCGCGAGCGCATGGAGGCGGTGCGCGCCGGGATCTACGAGGCCGTCGAAGGGCGGTCCGACGCCGAGCTCCTCTGCCCGCCCGCGGACGGCGGCTGGTCGGCCGCGGAAGTGCTGGACCACATCGGCACGGCCGAGCGCACGCTCGTCAAGGCGCTCACGAAGCACGAGAAGGGCGAGCCCACGCGCGTGCCGAAGTACGCGTGGTGGTACCGCCTCCCGATGTCGCCGGTGTTCTGGAAGATCAAGTTCCGCGCGCCGAAGCTCGTGCGGCCGCGCCCGCGCTCCGAGGTGAACCCGCGCGAAGTCGTCGCAGGCCTCAAGGAGAGCCGCGCCGCCCTCCTCGCGATCGCGGATCGGATGGGCGAGGAGCGCTTCGCGGAGATGGTCTTCCCGCACTTCCTCCTCGGGCGCTTCAGCGGCGTCGACTGGTTCACGTTCCTCGCGAGGCACGAGGGAAAGCACCTCGGCCAGATCCGGCGCGTCCTCGCGGGGCCCAAGGTCCTGCGCTGCGGCGGCGCGAAGACGGCCTAGCTCTCCGGCGCCGGCCGGACCGCTCCGAGGGCGGCGCGGATCGCCTCGACGAGAGCTCCCGGAGGCGCGTAGGTCGGGTGCGCCCGGAAGACGCCCGTTGTCTCGTACAGGGTCCGCAGCGCGTCGTAGGCGGCCGACGCTTCCTGGCGCGTGACGCGTGGAGCGAGGGGCTCGGCGCGCGCGTGGGCGCGGAGAGCGGCGAGTTGCCGGTCGCAGCGGCAAGGCACGTCCGGGCTCACGAGGCCGCACGTGCTCTTCAGGAAGCCCTCGAGCCGTGCACGCGCGCGGGACAGCCGCTTGCGGTGCGCCGCGGGCTCTATCTCCGCGACCGCGGCGGCCTCCTCCGACGAGAGTCCGAACACGACGTCGAGAACATAGGCGAGCCGCTGGTCGCGGTCGAGTGCCATCAGCATCCCCTGAGTGCAGTTCACGGCGACGTCGCGCGCCTCCGCTTTCTCCTCGGGGGTCAGGAGGGTGCCGCGTCCCGCCGCAGCGCCGAAGGCGAGACCCGCCTCGAGACGCGTGCCGATCTCCTCGAGCGACACGGTCTCCCGCGTCCGGGTGGCCGCCGTCATGAGGTGGTTGTGCGCGACGCGCCAGACCCACGTGCCGAACGCGGACTCCCCGCGGAAGCTGGAGAGACGCGTGACAATCTTGAGGAGAATCTCCTGACACGCGTCGCGCGCGTCCTCGCGGTTTCCAAGGATGCGCACGGCGAGGTTGAAGACACCAGGCTGCACGGCGACGACGACCTCGTCGAGCGCCGCCAGGTCCCCGTCGCAGGCCTTCGCAAGGAGCTCGGGTTCGATGTCGGGGATGCGCATCGACGGAGTCTATTCGGCGAGCGCGACGCGATTCGTCGCGAGCGTGGAGGGGGCCAGGATCGGCGCGTCGAACCACTCGATCTCCGCATCCTGGCCGTACCGCTGGCGCGCCTCGTCGTGCCAGGCGCGGCTGTAGTGACGTTCCGCGTCCACGCGGCTCACCCAGAGGTCCACGCCGCCGAAGCGGCCAGCCCCGTCTAGGACGAAGGCCTTGCGCAACAGGCCGGGCACCTTTCGATACGTGGGGACCGCGGCCTCGAAGTTCTGGATCATCTTCTCGCGAGACGCCCCGGCCGGAACCGGGAGAAGCACGAGCGAGGCGACGGCCGTGGACGAAGCGTTCGCCGGAGTCCCTCCCGGCGTGTTGTCGAGGACGATGGGTGCGTCGAAGAAGCGCACTTCTCCGGGCGTCTTTCGCTCGCGCTGGACCCGCACGAACCACTCGGGGCTGAACCACGCCTCGGCGCTCGCGCGATCGGTCCAGAGGTACAGGCCCCCGTAACGGCCGTCGGCGGTGAGGGAGTAGATCTTGTAGGCGAGACCCGGGATCGACTGGTACTGGGGAATGGTCTCCCGCATCTTCCGGACGACGGCCGAGCGCGGCGCGTACCAGGGCTTCTTCACCCGGACGATCGTGACGACCGGAGTCGCAGCGGTTTCGGCTGGCGCCGGGGACGGCCGGGCAGGGGCAGCGACGGAGAGTGCCAGGCCGGCAGTCAGAAGGGTCGCGGCGCGGGGGCTCGGCATGGGGTCCTCCTTCGCGGGGCGCGGTCGCGCCTCGCAAAGGTTTGGACCCGGTCAGGCCGGTCCTTGTGACCGGGGCCCGTCGAAAAGCCGGGCGATCCTGAAGCTCGCGTACGCGAAGAACGGGGCCGCGAGGACGTCGATCGTGTAGTGAACGTGCTGCGCGAGGACGGAGATCCCCACCGCGGCCGTGCAGAAGAGAAAGAGCGCCTTCGACCGCCGGCCCGGCACGGCGAGGGCCAGCAGGAACAGCGTGGACGTGTGGCCCGAGAAGAAGAGGTCCTTCGTGAGGAGCTTCCCCGGCCCGAAGAGGCGCACGAGCGGGTCGTGGAGCGGGATCATTCCGGGCGGCGCCTCGAGCGGCGTGACCCACATGGCGGCCATCCGGAAGATCACCATGAGGACGTAGGCCTGGAGCGCGACGACGAGCGCTCGCGGATCGGCCGCGAGGCGCGCGACGCCGAACGCGAGGCCGAGGTAGATCAGCGAGAACGTCAGCCACGTCAGGTCGCGCGGTGCGAGGAGCGCGAGCACCGGGTCGGTCAGGACGGCGCCCGGCCGCGCCTCGACGAACGTGAGGAAGCGCGCGAGGAGCGCGAGGACGGCGACGAGCGCGGGAACGGTGAGGGCGAGACGCAGCCGGAAGCGCGGGTCCCGCCAGGCCTCGGCCCAGGCCGCGGCCACCGCCGTCCGCCTAGCGCGCGCCGCGGCCGGAGAGGACCGTCGGGATCGTGCGCAGCAGGATCTTCGCGTCGAGGGCGAGGCTCCAGTTGTCGATGTAGGCGAGGTCGAGGTTCGTCCACTCCTCGAAGCGGGGAATCTCGTTCCGGCCGGAGACCTGCCACAGGCCCGTGACGCCCGGCTTCATGGAGAGCCGGCGGCGCTGCCATCTCTCGTAGCGCGCGACCTCCTCGGGGAGCGGCGGGCGCGGCCCGACGAGCGACATCTCGCCGCGCAGGACGTTCCAGAGCTGCGGGATCTCGTCGAGCGAGAAGCGGCGGATGAGCCGGCCGAACGGCGTGAGGCGCGGGTCGTGTGCGGACTTGAAGACGGGGCCCTCGTGCTCGTTGAGGTGCGCGACCTCCGCGAGGCGCTGCTCGGCGTCCTCGACCATCGTCCGGAGCTTCACGAGCGTGAACGGCCGCCCGTTCAGGCCGACGCGCGTCTGCCGGAAGAGCGCGGGGCCCTTCGACGTGAGCTTGATGAGGAGCGCCGCGAGCGTGACGGGGACGACGGCGACCGCTCCGAGGACGAGCGACAGAAGGACGTCGACGGTGCGCTTGGCCATCATCGCGGCGCTGTCGTCGGGCGTCGTCGAGAACGTGAGGAGCGGCGTCCCGTCCAGCTCCTCGAGCTCGACGCGCGCGAGGACGTGCGGGAAGAAGTCGAGGACGAGCCGCGTCTTGACGCCCATCTCCTCGCACAGGAGGAAGAGGTCCTCCATCTTCGGGAGGTCGCCCCGGTCCACGGCGAGGAGGACCTCGTCGACGCTGAACTCCGTGAAGACGCGGGGGAAGTCCGCGAGCGTCCCGAGGTAGGGCACGCCGTTCGACGTCGTCGTCTCGCCGGGCTCGAGGGGCTTCTCGCGGATGAGGCCGAGGAGCTTGAGGCCCCACCACGGGTGGTCGCGGATGAGTTTCGCCATCGAGGCCGCGCCCGGCGTGTCGCCCACGAGGACCACCGTCCGGAAGTTGAAGCCGAGGGCGCGCACGCGCCGCGCGACGAGGCGCACCGTGACGCGCTCGGCGACGAGGAGGAGGAGGTTCACGACGAAGAACGCGGCGAGGAAGGGGCGCGAGATGAAGTCCCAGCGCGCGCCGAAGACGACGAGCGCGAGGAGCACCGATCCGAAGAGGGCCGTCCGCGCGACGAGCGCGACCTCGTCCTTGAGCGCCTCCGTTCGGCGGCTGCGGTACGCCCCGCCCAGGAAGAACAGGGCCGTCCAGATCAGGACGATCGGCCCAACGAGGACGAGGTACATGTTGAAGTCGTAAAGGGCGGTCAGGCTCTTCACGAAATGCGGAACGATCTCGCTCCGAAGGAGATACGCCACCGGCAGCGTCGCGAGGGTGACGCTGATGTCGGCGGCGTACAGGAGGGCCGCAATCGTCCGGGCCTGTTGCTTCAGCATCGGGGCGGACCCCGGCGAGGGGTCATGGGGATGCTAGCAAGTGCCGCGAAAACGCGCTTCCTCACGCGTCCGAGAGGGCCTTTTCGTAGGCGTCCGTGACTTCGTCCCACCGGTAATGCTTCCGGGCCCGCCGGCGGGCGGCCTCCCCGGAGTGCCGGCGGAGCTCGGGGTCGGCGAGCAGGGCCTGGATCGCCCGGGTCAGCGTCTCCGGGCGCACGGCGTCGGCGTAAAGGGCTGCGGTCCCGGCCGTTTCACGGTTCTCGGCGGTGTCGTGGACGACCAGAGGCCGGCCGAAGCCCATGGCCTCGAGGAGCGCGGGATGCGTCCCGCCGACCTCGGTCGCGTGGACGTAGACGGCGGCGTTCGCGAGGAGCTCGCGGTAGCCCTCTCCGTACAGGGCGCCGGGCAGGAGGACGCGCGGGTCCCCCGCGGCCTCGGCCTTCACGGCCGCGACGAACGCGTCGGCGTACGGCGCCCCGCCGAGCATCACGAGGGGAGCCGCGCCCGGCACTCCGCGGTACGCGCGCACGACGGCGTCGGCGTTGTTCTCGGGCTCGAAGCGCGAGACGTAGAGGACGTAGCCGCCCGGTGAAAGGCCCAGGCCCCTGAGCGCCGCCGTGCCGGAGGGCTCGGCGAGGTCGGAGCCGTACGGGACGTAGAGCGAGTCCTGGCCGTACGTGTCGCGGTAGTACGCCTGGATGGCGCGCGCGTCCGTCACGAGCACGTCCGGCAGCACGCAGCTCAGGCGCTCGGACACGGCGTACGCGAGGCGGCCGGCGGCGTTCCACTTCCGGCGGTTGCGCTCGAGCCCGTCCACGTTCAGGACGACGCGCGTTCCGGCCCCGAGGAGGCGCGCGAAGCGGCACGCGAGCGCGTTGACGCCGTTGCACACGAGGACGGCGTCGTAGCCCTGCGCGGCGGCATGGAGGCCCGAGAGGGCCGTGTGGACGACGGTCTCGAAGTACTTGTGCCGCACCGTCGGCAGGAACACGACGCGGGCGCCGCGGTGGAGGGCGACCTCGCCGGCCGTCCCGCCGTGCCGCGCGTAGACGGTCACGTCGTGCCCGCGCGCGGCGAGGCGCGCGGAGAGCTCCTCGGCGAACGTCTCGAAGCCGCCGTAGGCGGCCGGAACGCCGCGCGTCCCGAGAATCGCGATCCTCACGCCTCGATCCTCGCGCCGCGCGGGTCGTCCGTGAACCAGCGCGCGAGGTCCGCGTCGGACACCGTGCGGCGGCCCTGGATCTCGGCGCGCTTTTCGAGGAGGCGCGCGCGGTTCTCGGCGAGCCACCGGAGCGCCTCGAAGGACGTGCGCTCCACCGTCAGGCAGCCCCCGACGACGAGGGCGTCGCGGAGGAAGGTCCGGAAGAACGTCGCGCGGAGGTGCGCCTTCCCGGCGTTGTTGATCCGGAGGAGGAAGCGGTTCTTGACGGAGTGGAGGTTCGCGAGGGGGGACATTTCCCGGCGCCGCTCCGGGAGGTTGCGGCGCCGGTGCCACGCCACCGCGGAGGGGACGCAGCGCGCGGCCCAGCCCCGTCCACGCAGGCGCCACGCGAGGTCGACGTCCTCGCGGTAGACGAAGAAGTCGTCGTCGAAGAAGCCCGTGGAGATCCGCACGTCGGCGAGCGCCTCCGTCCGGAACAGCACGGCGCAGCCCGAGGCGCCGAAGATCTCGGCGGGCCGGTCGAACCTCCCGTCGTCGGGCTCGCCCGCGCCGACGTCGAAGTGGCGCCCGTTGGGCGTCATGCGGATTCCGACGCTGTCGATCACGGACGTCGGCGTGAGGTCGGGCCCCTCCGCCCGGAGGATCTTCCCGGTGAACGCCGCGACGCGGGCGTGCTCCGGACGCCCGGCCTCCGCGAGAAGCGTCGCGACGAAACCGGGCGCGAGGACGACGTCGGTGTTGAGGACGAGGACCCACGGAATCCCCCGCTCGACGGCCTTCGCGATCGACCGGTTGTGGCCGCCCGTGTACCCGAGGTTCTCGCGCGACGGGAAGACCTCGAGCGGAACGGGCGCGATCTTCTCGAACGCCGCGAACGTCGCGCGCGTCCCGTCCTCGGACGCATTGTCGACGGCGGAGACGGCGAGATCGCGGAACGACTGCGCGAAGAGCGAGGGGACGAGCCGCTCGGCGTCGCGGGACTCGTTGTGCGTCACGAGCGAGACGAGGACGCGCGCCGTCATGCGGCCCCCGGGAGAAGGGCGGAGCGCCAGCCGAGACCGAGGAGGCCGCGGATCACCCGGACCTGGGCGCGCGCACTCTCCGCGCGCGGGTGGTCGCCGCCGACGAAGGGAATGAGCACGAGCCTCAGGAGCGCGCCCGAGAACGTCGCGGCCCACGCGAGGGCGCGGAGAGGAAGGGACGCGTGCCGCGCGAGGTAACGCCGCTCGTTGCGGACGTAGAGCGGCCGGAAGTCGCTCCACGCGAGGGAGTCCATCGCGACGCCGCCGACGTGCGTCGCGACGGCGGACGGGACGTAGCGGATGCGGTGGCGGCGCTCGAGGAGCTTGGCGCAGAGGTCCACGTCCTCGAACCACGCGGGAGCGAACGCCGGGTCGAAGCCGCCCACGGCTTCGAAGTCCGCGCGCCGCACGAGGAGGGCGGCGGCGGCCGGCTGCTCGACGTCGAAACCCTCGTTCCGCGGCCGGTCGAGGTACCGGTCGCGAAGCCGCCAGGGGTTCGAGGGAAAGAGACGGTCGAACAGGAACGCCTCGCGGACGATCGAGCCCGCGTGCGGGAGGCGCCGGAGCTGGAAGAGCTCCTGCCCGGCGCCCTCGAGGCGCGGCGCCACGGCTGCGACGCCCGGGTCGACGTCGAGGGCCTCGAGGAGAGCCGCGAGCGCGGAAGTGCCGTCGACGAGCGCCGCGTCCGGGTTCAGGAAGAAGATCGTCTCGGAGGGGCCGCCCTCCTTCGCCGCGAGGTTGCAGGCCGGGCCGAACCCGAGATTCGCTCCGGCCTCGACGACGCGCGCGCCCGCGGCCCGGGCGGCCTCCGCCGACCCGTCCGTGGACGCGTTGTCGACGACGACGACGGGCACGCCGGACGGGACGGAGCGGATCGCCGCCGGCAGGTGCGCGGCGGAGTTCCACGACACGATCGCGACGAGGACGCGGGGGGCGGTCAAAGCGGTTCGATGATAGTGCGCGGGGCGTGCTGCTTGAATCCCGGCGGCGCGCCCGACAGAATGCAGGGCTGAATGATCTCGAGAGATTTTCTTAGAAGGGAATTCGAGCGGCTGCCCGAGCTGTACCGCGGCCGCAACCTGCCGCCCGGCGCGCTGGAGGCGTGGCGCGCCATCGACGTCGAGCGTCGCGAGGCGATCACGAAGCTGGAGGCCGCGCGGGCCGAAAAGAACGCGGTTTCCGAGAAGGTGGGCGCGCTCCGCCGGGCCAAGCAGGACGCCACGGAGCTGCAGGAACGTTCCAAGGAACTCGCGGCCGCCATTCTCTCCTTCGAAGAATCCTTGAAGGCCCTGGATGCGCGGTTCGCTCCTATCGAGGAGACGCTCCCGAACGTCCCGCACGCGTCCGTCCCCGAGGGCGCCGACGAGACCGCGAACGTCGTCGTGAAGACGTGGGGTACGCCGACGACGTTCGACTTCGCGCCGCAGGCCCACTGGGACCTCGGCCCGGCGCTCGGCATCCTCGACTTCGAGCGCGCGGCGAAGATCACGGGCTCGCGGTTCACGGTGCTCAGGGGCGGCGCGTCGCTGCTGTCGCGCGCGCTCATCCAGTTCTTCCTCGACGTCCACACGCGCGAGCACGGCTACACGGAGCTCCTGCCGCCGTTCATCGTGAACGCGGCGTCGCTCTTCGGCACGGGTCAGCTCCCGAAGTTCGAAGCGGACCTGTTCCGGCTCGAGGGCACGGACTGGTATCTCGCGCCGACGGCGGAGGTGCCCGTCACGAACATGCACCGCGACGAGATCCTCCCCGAGAGCGCGCTCCCGATCTCGTACTGCGCGTACACGCCGTGCTTCCGCGCCGAGGCGGGGGCCGCCGGCAAGGACACGCGCGGGATGATCCGCCAGCACCAGTTCGACAAGGTCGAGCTCGTGAAGTTCGCGAAGGCCGAGCATTCGTACGAGGCGCTCGAGACGCTCACGCGAGACGCCGAGTCGATCCTCGAGAAGCTCGAGCTCCCGTACCGGCGGATCGCGCTCTGCCGGGGCGACCTCGGGTTTGCGTCCGCGAAGACGTTCGACCTCGAGGTGTGGCTCCCGGGGCAGGACGCCTACAAGGAGATCTCCTCCTGTTCGAACTTCGAGGACTTCCAGGCGCGCCGCGCCGCGATCCGCGTGCGCGTGGAGTCCGGCGGCAAGCCCCGAAACGAGCTCGTCCACACGCTGAACGGCTCGGGTCTCGCGGTCGGGCGGACGCTCGTCGCGATTCTCGAGAACTTCCAGCGCAAGGACGGCTCCGTCGCGATCCCGAAAGCCCTCCAGCCCTACTGCGGCGGGAAGACGGAGATCGTCAAGGCTTGAGGGGTCAAGCCCGCGCGCTGCGGATCTCGGCGAGGAGATCCGCGACACCTCGCTCCTCCGCGAACCGCTCGAGTGTTGCGTAGTCCAGCTTCTCGCCCTGCGCGGCGATGAGGGCGCGGACGTCGCGCACGTGCTTCGAGGATCCGCCCTCCTCGGCGGGCGGACAGTAGTACTCCGGGCCCGAGAACGCCTTTCGAAGCTCTCCTGGAGAGGTCACGCGCACCACGACGTCCACGTCCGCCGTGAAGCGCGGTTCGGCATAGAGCATGCTCGCGACCGAACCCGTAACCATGTACGTGAGTCCCGCCCGGTTCAGCGGCGCGACGAAGAGGTCGATCAGGTCGGCGTCAGGCACGCAGGAACTGCCGGCGCACTTCTTCGAGGACCTGCTCGTCGGTCCAGTCGGGATGCTCGGCGCGCAAACCGGCGCGCTTGACCTCGCGCGCCGTCCGCTGGAGCGCCTGTGCAACCGCCCAGCGCTCGTCCGGCGTCATCGCGGCGAAGCGCCGCATCTGCTCCGGATCGGGAGCGTCGTCGGGCAGCCGGTGTGTCGTCTCGGACGCGGCGGAAGCCATGAGTTCAGTCTAGCGCCCGGTGAGGAAGGGGCCGACGAGATATGTCCGATCGAACGTGAAGATCAGAACGGTGTGCGGCTGGCGGTCGGTGGGCATAGAGCACCTTGATCACTTGACGCCTCCGGGTGCCGACTCCAGTTTTACTTACCGGTCGGTAGTTCCTCTCGGGAACGAGCAGACCTGGGTCTGGAGGCCGTCAGGATGTGCCCGGAAGTCACTGAACACTCTGTAGAACAACGACTTCTGGACGCAGCCATCCAACTCTTCACGGAACGCGGGTACACCGCGACTTCCGTGCGGGAGCTCGTCGAGCGGGCCGGGGTGACGAAGCCAGCCCTCTACTACCACTTCGCGAGCAAGGAGGACCTCTACCTCGCGATTCTGAGCGACCTCGCTCGCTACGCCGACGAGGTGATCGCGAGGAGCCGCGTGCGGAGCGGCCCGGTCCGGGAACGCCTGGAGAAGTTCCTCGTCGCGATGTTCGAGGCCTTCGAGGAGAAGAAGTCGGCCGTGCGCCTCATCAACGCGGTCTTCTGGGGGCCCGCGCAGGGCGCTCCGCCGTTCGACTTCGCGACATTTCACAACAAGCTCCTCGTCGTCCTCAGGGAGATCGTCGACGAGGGGATCGCCGCCGGCGAGCTCCGGGCCGCGAACCCCGCGGACATGACGCTCGCCCTCATGGGCGTTCTCTCGTTCACGATGGACCTCACGCTCGCGCGGCCGGAGCTCGGCGTCGGCAAGGACGGCCTCCGCCGTGCGCTCGACCTGCTCTTCGCGGGCCTGGCCGCGCCGGGCCCCGCCTTCAAGGAGACCCCCCGATGACGCGTTCGAACGCCGCCCTCCTCTCCAGTGTTCTCGCTCTCGCGGCCGCCGGCTGCAGCAAGCCCGTCGCGGGAAGAGCCGCTCCCGGGGCGGGCCGGCCGCCCGTCGCGGTCGAAACCGTGAAGGTCGCGACGGCCGATCTCGAGCAGACGGTCGACGTCGTCGGCACGCTCGCGGCGCGCAGCGAGGCCGACGTACGGACGGAGTACAGCGGAACCGTCGCCGAGGTATACGTCACGCAGTGGGTGCGCGTGAAGGCCGGCACGCCCCTCGCGCGGCTCGACACGCGCGAGGCGGACGCGGCCGTGGCCGCCGCGCGTGCCGCCGCGCTCCAGGCCGAGGTGGCCGTGCAGCGTGCCGCACGGGAGCTGGAACGGAGCGCCAAGCTCAAGCAGGCGGGCCTCGCGACGCAGCAGGGGCTCGACGAGGCGAGGACGGCCGACGAGGCCGCGCGGGCGGGCGAAGCGGCCGCGAAGGCCCAGCTCGCGATGGCCGAGACGCGGAGGACGAAGGCCGTCCTCCGCGCTCCGATCGACGGCGTCGTCGCGACGCGGAACGTCAACGTCGGGGACTTCGTCGAGAACATGGGGAACCCTCCCCCGATGTTCCGCATCGTCGACAACCGGCTTCTCGAGCTGACGGCGAGCGTGCCGTCGGCGCGGATGGCGGAGCTGAGGCCGGGCCAGCCGTTCGCCTTCTCGAGCGACGCGTTCCCGGGCCGGGAGTTCGCGGGCCGGGTCTCCTTCATCAACCCGGCGGCGGACGAGGCGAGCCGGACCGTGAAGGTGAAGACCGAGGTGCCGAACCCGGACGAATCGCTCAAGGCCGGGCTCTTCGTCAAGGGGCGGATCGTGACCGGCAGGAGGAGTTCGATCCTCGTCGTCCCCCGCTCGGCGCTCGTCTCCTGGGACACGGCGGCGCGCTCGGCGGGCGTTTTCGTCGTGGAGGGAGGCGCCGCGAAACGCCTCCTCGTCGAGACGGGCGCGGCGAGCGGCGACCGCGTGGAAATCGTGAAGGGCCTCGCCGCCGGTCAGGACGTCGTGACGCGGGGCGGCTTCAGCCTGCGCGACGGCGACCGCGTGCAGACCTCCGCGAAGGCGTGAGCCATGTTCCTGTCGAATCTCTCCATCAAGAAACCGGTCTTCGCGACCGTGCTCATGCTCGCCCTCGTGACGCTCGGCGTCTTTTCGTACCGGCGCCTCGCGATCGACATGTTCCCGGACGTCGAGATCCCGGTTCTCTCCATCTTCACGCGGTTCCCGGGCGCGTCGCCCGAGACGGTCGAGCGCGAGGTCACGAAGAAGCTCGAGCAGGCGGTCAACCCGATCTCGGGCGTCAAGCACGTCTTCTCGACCTCGCGCGAGGGGCTCTCGACGGTCATCATCGAGTTCAACCTCGAAGTGAAGATCAACGACGCGGCGCAGGACGCGCGCGCGAAGATCTCGGCGATCCGGAACGACCTCCCTCAGGGGATCGAAGAACCCGTCATCCAGAAGCTCGACATCGGCGGGATGGCGGTGGTGGCGCTCGCCGTCCGTTCCGACGCGATGACCCCGCGCGAGCTGACGACGCTGGTCGACCGCAAGGTCAAGCGCCGCCTCGAGAACCTCCCGGGCGTGGGCAAGGTCGACCTCGTGGGCGGGAGCAAGCGCGAGGTGACCGTCGACGTCGACCGGGCGCGGCTCGACGCTCTCGGCCTCGGCGTGGACGAAGTCGTCGCCGGGCTCTCCGGCGAGAACGTGAACACGCCCCTCGGCCGGCTCGACGGCGGCGGCCAGGAGCTGCCGGTGCGCGTCTCGGGCAAGCCGAAAGAGGTGCCGGGCTTCCGGTCCATGGTCGTCGCGACGCGCGGCGGCGTCGCCGTGACGCTCGGGGAGGTCGCCGACGTGAAGGACGGCGTCGAGGAGCGGCGCAAGCTGGCGCTCGTCAACGGCGTGCCGGCCGTCGCGCTCGACGTCTTCAAGCAGAGCAAGGCGAACACGGTCGGCGTCGTCGAAGCCGTCACGAAGGAGATCGAGCGCCTCCAGACCGAGCTGCCCCCGTCCGTCGAGATCCAGCTCGTCCGGGACGGCTCCGTGATGATCAAGGAGTCCGTGCACGACGTCACGAACACGCTGATTCTCGGCGGCGTCCTCACCGTGCTCATCGTCTTCTGCTTCCTCAACTCGTGGCGGTCGACCGTCATCACGGGCCTCACGCTCCCGATCTCCGTCATCTCGTCGTTCATCGCGATGTACTTCCTCGGGATGACGCTCAACGTCATGACCCTGATGGCGCTGTCGCTCGCCATCGGCCTCCTGATCGACGACGCGATCGTCGTCCGCGAGAACATCGTCCGGCACCTCGAGAAGGGGCAGGACCACATGTCGGCCGCCCGCGACGGCACGGCGGAGATCGGCCTCGCGGTCCTCGCGACGAGCCTGTCGATCATCGCGGTGTTCGTCCCCGTCGCCTTCATGAAGGGCATCATGGGCCGCTTCTTCTTCCAGTTCGGGATGACCGTCGCCTTCGCGGTGCTCGTCTCCCTCTTCGTCTCCTTCACGCTCGACCCGATGCTCTCCTCGCGCTGGGTGGACCCCGACGTCGAGCGGAAAGGGAAGCGCAGCGCGGTCGCGCGCGTCCTCGACCGCTTCAACGGCTGGTTCGACCGCACGGCCGACCGGTACCGGGCCCTCGTCGGCTGGGCCCTCGACCACCGCCGGATCGTCCTCGGCCTCGCGGCGGCCGCGTTCTTCGGCGGGCTGCTCCTGTTCGGGACGCTCCAGAGCGAGTTCATGGTCAACGCGGACCAGGCAGAGTTCCAGATCCGGTTCAAGACGGCCCCGGACGCGTCGTTCGAGGAGACGCGCGGCCGGATGGGCGCCGTGCTCGCCGAGCTGAAGAAGATGCCCGAGGTGAAGCACACATACGCCTCGATCGGCGCGGGCGAGACCGGCACCGTCCGCGACGCGCGTGTCTACGTCAAGCTCGTCGAGGCGAAGGAGCGGAAGAAGCACGCGACGGTCCTCGCCGCCGAGGCCCGCCGGCGGATCGCCCCGATCGCCGGGATCATTCCGTCGGTCGAGATCCAGACCGACGAGTTCGCCGAGAAGCCGATCATGGTGTCGATCCGCGGCGAGGAGATCCCGCTCCTCAAGAAATATGCCGCGGAGCTCAAGGACGCCGTGTACGGGATCCCCGGCATCGTCGACCTCGAGATGACGCTCGAGCTCGACCTGCCCGAGTACCGGCTCGTCGTGGACCGAGAGCGCGCCTCGGATGCCGGCCTCTCCACGCCCGCGATCGCCCGGACGATCGGCGCCCTCGTCGGCGGGCAGGCCGTGACGACGTACGAGGACGAGGAGGGCGAGGCGGTCGACGTGAGGGTCCGCCTCCCGCTCCAGATGCGCCGCGACGTCTCGCAGATCGGCGACCTGAGGATCGCGGTCCCGGGCGGGAAGAAGGGGCACGCGCTCGTCCCCCTCTCGGAGCTCGTCCGGGCCGAGCGGGCGACGACGCCCTCGGAGATCTCGCGCCGCGACCTCTCGCGCGAGGTCCTCCTCACGGCGAACCTCGACGGGGTCCCGCTCGGAACGGCGGTCCAGAAGATCCGGGAGGCTTCCGCGAAGATCCCGATGGCTCCCGGCTACAAGATCTACTTTCCGGGCGAGGCCGAGCGGATGGAGGAGAGCTTCGGGTACATGGCCGAGGCGCTTCTCCTCGCGATCGTCTTCGTCTACCTCATCCTCGCGGCCCAGTTCGAGTCCTTCATCGAGCCGCTTTCCATCATGCTGTCGCTCCCGCTTTCGATCGTCGGGATGGCCGGGATGCTCGCGGCGACGGGCGACACCGTGAACATCATGTCGCTCATCGGGCTCATCCTCCTGATGGGCCTCGTCACGAAGAACGCGATCCTCCTCGTCGACTACACGAAGGTGCTCCGCGCGCGGGGGATGGACCGCCGGACCGCGCTCGTCACCGCGGGGAGGACGCGGCTTCGCCCGATCATGATGACGACGCTCGCCATGATCTTCGGAATGCTCCCGCTCGCGCTCGGCCTCGGGCAGGGGGCCGAGCTGCGGTCCCCGATGGGGCGGGCCGTCATCGGCGGCCTGATCACGTCGACGGTCCTCACGCTCCTCGTCGTCCCCGTCGTGTACACGCTCTTCGACGACTTCGCCACGTGGCTCCACCGGCGCTGGGCGAAGGCGAACGCCCAAGAGGCGGATGCGCACGTTGCGCCGGCGGCCGTGAAGACGGTGGTGTCGGCGCTGCTCACCGCCGCGCTGCTCGTCCCGGCCGGGAGCCTCGCCGCGGGCGCGGGGGAGACGACCGCGCCGGCGGCGGCCCGGGTCCTGACGCTCGCGGACGCCGTGGCGATCGCCATGGACAAGAACCGCGACGTCGAAAAGGCGCGCAGCTACCAGGACTGGGTCCGCGGCAAGTACGTCGAGGAACGCGCCGCGGCCCTCCCGATCGTCTCGGCCGAGGCCGGCTGGGCGCGCTCGTGGGACGGGACGTTCGCGGCGCTCACGGGCGGCCTGTTTCCGTCGGGCCAGACGACGCAGGCCGCAGGGCTCACGCTGTCCCAGACGCTCTTCGCGTGGGGAAAGGTGGGTGCGGCCGTCCGCGCCGCCAAGCAGGGGATCGCGGCGGCGGACGATCAGCTCGAGCACTTCCGTCAGGCCGCCGTGCGCGACGTCACCGAGTCCTTCTATGACGTCCTGCTCGCGCGGCGGCTCGCGGAAATCTCGAAGGAGACACTGCGGTTGAGAGAGCAGCAGCTCACGCAGGCCGAGCAGCGACACGCGCTCGGCACGGCGACGGACTACGACGTCCTCGCGGCGCGCGTCGCGCTCGACAACCAGAAACCCGAGGTGCTACGCACCGCGAACCTCGTCCTGATCGCCCTCGACCGCCTGAGGCTCGTCCTCGCGGAGGAGACCGCCGCGCTCGACGTGACCGGGACGCTCGAGTCCGGACCGGAGGAGATCCCGTCGTTCGACACCGCGGTCCGGACGGCCCTCGAGCGCCGGCCGGACGTGAGGGGGCTCGAGCACGGCGTCGGGGTCTACCGGGAATTCGTGAAGATCCGGAACGCGGACGACAAGCCCCGGCTGGACCTGCGTGCGAACGCCGGTTGGACGTGGCTCGAGGCGGATCCGATCGCGGTCGACGGAAAGAAATGGGGAATCGGCGTCGCGTTCTCGTTCCCGTTCTTCGACGGCCTCGCCACGCGCGGCAGGGTCCTCCAGGCGAAGAGCGACCTCACGCGCGCGGAGCTCGACCTCTCCGCGGCGCGCGACAGGATCAACGTCGAGGTCCGGACGGTCCTCGACCAGGCGAAGGTCGCCGGCGAGATCGTCGCCGCCCTCTCGGGAAACGTGGACCAGGCCCGGCGCTTTCTCGAGATGTCCGAGAAGGGGCAGGAGTTCGGCGTGAAGACGCGCCTCGAGGTCGACGACGCCCTCGTGAACGTGCGCCAGGCCGAGGGAAACCTCGCCCGGGCGAAGCGTGACTACCTCGTCGCGCTCACGAACCTCAGGTACGTGCAGGGAACGCTCTGAGGGAGGCTGGCGGAGGAGGAGGGATTCGAACCCCCGGTACCTTTCGGTACAACGGTTTTCAAGACCGCCGCCTTAAACCACTCGGCCACTCCTCCGGAAACGCGCGGAAAGCCATTATCTCCTCTCCCTGCTAGACTTCGCGGCCCGGCGCCGCCACGGACAGGTGGGTGAGTGGCTTAAACCAGCGGTTTGCTAAACCGCCGTAGGGCTTTAAAACCTTACCGGGGGTTCGAATCCCCCCCTGTCCGCCAGCCCTTCGTCCCCGGCCGTGAAACTTCGCGGCCGGAAACCTCGTAACAGCGGCTGGAGTCAGCATTTGCACCGGAAGGGAGCCGTTCCATGAGCACGCGGATCAAGGCGGCGATCGGAATCGCGGTCGTCGCGGTCCTGGCCGTCGTCGTCTGGGCGTCGGTCGCCCGCAAGGACAAGAACACCGTGCGGGTCACGACCGCGAAGGTCGGGAAGGTGCCGCTCGTCTCGACCGTGAGCTGCAACGGCCGCGTCCGCGCCAAGACGAAGGTCGACATCTCGTCGCAGGTGATGGGACAGATCGTGACGCTGGCGGTGCGGGAAGGCGACCACGTCAAGAAGGGCGACCTCCTCCTCCAGATCGACAAGGCCCAGTACGACGCCGGCGCCCAGGCGACGCAGGCCGGCCTCGACGCCCTCTTCGCACAGCGCGAGTCCGACCGCGCGACGCGCGAGCAGGCCCAGCGCGACTACGCGCGCGAGCAGAAAAACTTCGATGCGAAGATCACGTCCGAGCAGGCGCTCCAGAAGGCGAAGCTCTCGCTCGACGCGGCCGCCGCGAACGAGCGGGCCACCGAGCGGCGCATCGAGCAGGCGCGCGCGAACCTCATGGGAAACAAGGACAGCCTCCGGAAGACGACGCTCACGTCGCCGATCGACGGCGTCGTGACGGCGCGCCCGGTCGAGCAGGGCGAGAACGCGATCATCGGGACGATGAACAACCCCGGCACCGTCCTCCTGACCGTTTCGGACATGTCGATCGTCGAGGGCGAGATGGAGGTCGACGAGACCGACATCCCGCACGTGAAGCTCGGCCAGAAGGCGACGCTCACCTTCGACGCGTACCCGGACAAGAAATACGAAGGCAAGGTCACGGAGATCGGCGGCAGCCCGATCACGAAGTCGGCCCTCGGCACGGACTCGTCCGCCGTGAACTTCAAGGTCAAGGTCCAGGTCACGAACCCGCCCGGAAACATCCGGCCCGGTTTCTCCGTGTCCGGCAAGATCGAGACGGACCGCCGCGAGGCCGCCCTCGCGATCCCGATCCCGGCGCTCGTCGTCGCGGATCCGGCCTCGCTCGAGCGCCCAAAGCCCGGCAAGAAGGACGACAAGGCGAAGCCGGCCGCCGGCGCGGCCGTCGCGGCGCCCGCGCCGGCGACCGCCGGCCCCGGCGAGAAGAAGAAGGACGTCGAGGGAGTCTTCGTCGTCTCGAAGGCGGGCACGGTCGAGTTCAAGAAGATCAAGACGGGCATCAGCGCCGATCTCCAGACCGAAGTCGTCGAGGGCCTCGCCGAGGGCGACGAGATCGTCACGGGGCCGTTCAAGGCGCTGCGGCAGCTCAAGATCGGCGACAAGGTGAAGGTCGACAACTCCGCGCCCGCGGCCGACGCCGCGAAGAAATCCTGAGGCTCCGATGCTGTTCGGGGAGCTCCTGCGCGTCGCCTGGAAGGCGGTCACGGCGCAGAAGCTCCGATCGTTCCTGACGCTCCTCGGCGTCATCATCGGCGTCATGACCGTCATCGCCGTCGTGGCGGTCATCTCGGGGCTCAACAACTACGTCGCGACGAAGATCTTCTCCCTCTCGCCGGACGTCTACGCGGTCACGCGCTGGGGGATCATCACGTCGCGCGAGGAGTTTCTCGCCGCGCTCAAGCGCAAGCCGATCAACAAGTCCGAGGTCGAGCAGGTCATGCGCCTCGCGAAGAGTGCGGAGCGGATCGGGGCCTCCTCCGGGACGACGCGGCTCGCGCGCTACGAGGGCCGCAAGCTCTCGGACGTTCAGATCTCCGGCACGACCGCGAACATGGCGGAGATTCGGAACCTGGACCTCGAGTCGGGCCGGTTCTTCACGGAACTCGAGAACGAGCACCGCTCGTTCGTGGCCGTGATCGGCTCCGACGTCAAGGACGAGCTCTTCCCGCGCCTCGACCCGCTCGGCCGCACGTTCACGCTGAACGGGATTCCGTTTCAGGTCATCGGCGTCCTCGTCAAGCAGGGCTCCGTGCTCGGCCAGAGCCAGGACACGATCGTCTACATCCCGCGCGAGACGCTCTGCAAAGCCTGGGGCTCGAACCGGAACATCAACATCCTCGTCCAGGCGAAGGGCGGCGTTCCGGGCGTGCCCGCGTCCATGGACGAGATGAGGGCGATCTTCCGCGCGCTGAGGCACACGGACCCGAAGGCCCCGGACCCGATTTCGTTCGTGAACGCGGACGCGATCCAGGTCGTCTGGAAGGCGATCACGGCCGCCGCGTTCGCGCTCCTCGTCTTCATCAGCGGGATCTCGCTCGTCGTCGGCGCGATCGTGATCGCGAACATCATGCTCGTCTCGGTCATCGAGCGGACGAAGGAGATCGGGCTGAGGCTCGCGGTCGGAGCGCGCAAGCGCGACGTTCTCTTCCAGTTCCTTCTCGAGGCGGCGGTCCTCGCACTGGGCGGCGGGGTCCTCGGGGTGTTCTTCGGCTGGGTCATCGCGATCTGCGTGGACGCCTTCACGCCGCTCCCGACGCTCGTGACGCCCGGCCTCGTCATCTCGGGCCTCGTTCTCGCCACGCTCACGGGCGTCATCGCGGGCGTCTTTCCGGCGATCAAGGCCTCGCGCCTGACGCCGATCGAAGCCCTGAGGTTCGAATGATCGCGCGCGTCCTCGACGGGTTCCGGCGCGTCCTCGCGGAGAACCTTCGGTTCGCGCTGATCGCGCTGCGCGCCCACAAGCTGCGCGCATTTCTCACGATGGTCGGCATCGTGATCGGCGTCTGGACCGTCATCGGAATGGTTTCGCTCGTGACGGGATTCGACCGCTCGCAGACCGAGGCTTTCTCGTCGTTCGGGACGACGCTCGTCCAGTTCCAGAAGTTCGAGCCGCGTTTCGGCCCCGGCCACCGCTCCGAGGAGGAGCGCAAAAGGCGCGACCTCACGATCGAGGACGCGCAGGCGCTCCTCGACCTGTGCCCCTCGATCCTCGCTGTGTCGCCCGAGCGGTACATGTGGACCCCGTCCAAGGTGAAGGCGAACGGCGTCGAGGCGAACTCCCCGCAGATCGGCGGCGTGAACCAGAGCTACGCGATCTGCAACAACTGGGAGATCAAGGACGGCCGCAACATCACGGAGACGGACGTCCTCCACGCGACGGACGTCGCCGTCATCGGTCAGGACGTCATCGAGTCGCTCTTCAAGGGCAAGGACCCGCTCGGGCAGATCCTCACGATCAACGGCAAGCGCGTGCAGGTCGTCGGGACGTTCGAGAAGAAGGGCTCGTCGGGCTTCGGCGGGCAGCCCGACAACATCGTCGTGATCCCGATCTCGACGTTCGACCGCCATTTCCCGCAGACGAAGAACTCCCACGACGACACGATCCACATCGCGACGATTCCGCGCTCGCCCGAGCTCGTGGATCGCGTCATCGAGGAGGGCACAGCCGTCCTTCGGGCGCGGCGCAAGGTGCCGTTCAACGCCCCGAACGACTTCGCGATCTTCACCGCCGAGAAGATGCTCGCCCAGATGCAGGCCGTGACGAACGCGATCTCCGGCGTCATGGTCCTCATCGCGGCGATCGCGCTCCTCGTGGGCGGCGTCGGCGTCATGAACATCATGCTCGTCTCCGTCACGGAGCGGACGAAGGAGATCGGCCTGAGGAAGTCCGTCGGCGCGCTCCGGAGGGACATCACTCTCCAGTTCCTCACGGAGGCGATGACGCTCACGGCCCTCGGGGGCGCCGTCGGCGTCCTCCTCGGCCTTCTGACGTCGCTCGTCGTCAAGAACGTCTCGAGCCTCAGGACGGAGACGCCGCTCTGGAGCATCCTCCTCGGCCTCGGGGTCTCGGTGTCGATCGGCCTCTTCTTCGGGATCTACCCTGCGATGAAAGCCGCGCGCCTGAATCCGATCGACGCCCTGCGCTACGAGTAGCCGCGGAGCGCGGCGTTCCGGTTAGGATCCGCCCGTGGCCGTGATCCCGAAAGACGTGCAGGTCCTCGGCGACGAGCTCGCGATCGTGTGGGCCGACGGAGCCGAGACGTACCTGAAACTCGCCGACCTCCGGCGCCTCTGCCCGTGCGCCTCGTGCCAGGGAGAGGGGGATCTCCTCGGAAGGATCTCGAAGCCGCCCGCCAAACCGCTCACGCGGGAGTCGTATGTCGTCAAAGGCACATCGCCCGTAGGCGGCTACGCGCTCCAGATCTTCTGGGGCGACGGGCACGCCGACGGGCTGTACACGTACGCGCGGCTGAAGGCCTGGGGCGAAAACCCCCCGGACCTGCCGCCCGTCAGCGCTTTTCCCCTGCTCCCGACGGTCTGACCTTCTCCTCGAGAGCCTTCTTCACCAGCTTCGAAAACTCGGGGTAGCCCTTGCCCTTCGTCGCCGAGACGTAGAGCGCAGCGACCGCGCGGGGGCCCGCCGCGAGGGCCTCGAGGAACTTCTCGCGCCCCGCGAGGCGCAGGACGCCGTCCGTCATCTGGGCGCCGACGATCGCGGGGTAGCGCTGCCAGAAGTCGCCCTTGCCGGCGTTCAGAAAGAGATCCAGCCTTCGGTCCTCCTTCACCTTGCCTTCGAGGAGGAGTTCCGCCGCCGTGTTCCAGCGCCCGAAGCTGCGCACGATGGGCTCCTCGAGGAATGGCGAAAGCGGGAAGAACTCGTCCGGCACGAGGAAGAGCGTGCCGGGGCCCTCGGCGACGGTGCGCGCGAGCAGCGCGTCGAAGTCGAGCCCCTTGTCGCCCGCGGGCGGCCAGGCGGGCGCCCTCCGCACCTGCGCCTCGAACAGGGTGCGCCACGCCTCGGCCGCCGCGCCCCGCAGGACTTTCAGGAGGGCCTCACGAGGCTGCGGCGCCGTGGCGGGGCTGCCGACGATGCGGGGAAGGTCGGCCGAGATGACGATCTCGCCGTCGCCGCTCACGGAGACGATCTCGGCGAAACCCGAGATCGCGAGGAACGGCACGAGGACGACGTGCACTTTCACCGGCATGCCCGCGGGGATAAGCGATGCGAGCCGCCGCGCCAGGAGCGCGGCGTCGGCGGAGCCCGTGGCGTCCATCTCGTCCAGAAGCGCCGTGAAGGTCGGGCTCGTCCCGATGAACGACGTGAAGAGAGGATCCGGGGTCCCCGCGATCGCCGAGACGAGCTTGCCGTAGTAGTCGTCGGGCGAGAGGTTCTGCGCGCGAATCGCCGCGGTGGCGTGCGTCGACGCCTTCAGGCGCCGGAGCGCGGCCGTCGGCCCGGGCGCGCCGGCGAGGAGCCCGAGCACGTCCCGCGCCGGCTGCGTGTCGATGGTGAAGACGATCTCGTGCGGCGTCTTCGCGGCGAGGTCGAACGGCGGGCCGGACGTGACGCTGGCGGCGGGCGCGGGGCGGGCCGCGGCGAGCGCCGCGAGGACGAGGCTCGCCGAGAAAACAGGGCGAACGCGGGCGTCAACCAAGGATGGCCTCCAGAGCGCGGGACGTATCGGAGAGGTCGGGGAGGACGACGGTGGCGCCCGCCTCGGCGAGCCGTCCCGCGGGCGTCCGGCCCGTGGCGACGGCGACGATGCGAGCGCCGAGCGCGAGGGCGCAGGCGACGTCCTGCGGCGCGTCGCCGACCACGACGCAGTCTGGTCCGCGGAACGCGTGGCCCAGGCGGCGGGCCTTCTCGAGAGCCACCGGGCCGAGGTCCTCGCGGCGCGGCGCTTCGTCGCCGAACGCGCCGAACGCGAACCGGTCCCAGAGGCCGACGGCGGAGAGCTTGATGCGCGCACCGCGCTCGACGTTCCCCGTGAGGAGAGCCTGGACCGTGCCGCCGGAGCGGGCGACGCCGTCGAGAACCGCCGCGACGCCCGGCTTGAGGACCGGTCGCTCGGCGGCGAGCGCGGCCTCCAGGCGGTCGAGGTAGAGCGCCAGGGCGTCGGCACGGCGTCGGAGGACGGTCTCCTCGGGGACGCCCGCGGCGAGGAGGAGCTCTCTCACGATCATCGGATCGAGCTTGCCTTCGAACGCGAACGTGTCGACGTCGCCGCACGTCCCGAAGACTTCCGTGAGCGCGCCGGCGAAGACCGTGCGCGCGGCCCGGCCGCCCGAGAGGAGCGTCCCGTCGATGTCGAACAGGACGAGCCGCGGGCGCGGCGCGCGGGCGGCGCTCACGGGGTCTCCCCGGACGGGAGGCGCGCGGCGAGGGAGGCGGCGAAGTCGGGAAACACGCGTCTCCAGTACGGCCAGTCGTGCACGCCGGTTTCGAGCCGGACCTCGTGGGCCGCGCCGACGGCCGAGGCGAAGCGGCCGAAGAATCCGGCGATCTCCGCGAGGCGGTACTTGTCCTCCGTGCCGCAGCGCACGAGCAGAAACGGCGCCCGTGCCGCCAGGGAGGGGTCGTCGAGGAGCATCTGGTAAAGATCGTTCCGGCGCAGGACGTTCGCGACCGGATCGGCGCCGAAGACGGCTTCGAGAGACGGCCTGAGGAAGAACGGGAGCGCGGCGACGGAGGGAACGCACAGCTGCTGGATCGCGGGCGAAAGGCCGCCCGCCGCGGTGAAGAGGTCCGGCCGGGCGAGGGCCCAGCGCAGGGCGCCGTAGCCGCCCATCGAGATGCCTGCGGCGACGCGGCCGTCACGCGAGGGGCGGGTGCGGAAAGTCCGGTCCACGAACGGGACGAGGTCGTCCGTGAGGAACGCGGCCATCCGGCGCGCGCCGCCCTGCGCGTCCACCCACCACGTGCCCTTTCCCCGCGGACAGACGATGATCATCTCGGGGAGACGCCCGGCGCGCATCGCCGCGTCGAGCGCGTCGATCACGCCCTGCCGGAAGAGCACCGCCTCGTCGCCCTGCCCGTCGTGCAGGAAGTAGAGGACCGGGTACCGCCGGAGCGGCGTTGCGTCGTAAGAAGGCGGCGTCGCGACGGCGACGGGAACCGGCCCCGGCATGTTGCGCGTGGGCACGCGCTCGTCGCGCCGCGCCGCCCTTGCCGGCGCGGCGGCGGCGAGCAGCGCGAGGAGCACGCACGCGATACGACGTCCCATGACGGGATTCTAGGGGCCTGCTAACCTTTCTCCATGCCTCGCTTCCTCGAAGGCCAGACGGCGATCGTGACGGGCGGCGGGCGCGGGATCGGGCGCGCGATCGCGCTCGCGCTCGCGCGCGAGGGGGCGACGGTCGCCGTCGCGTCGCGTTCCGCCGACGAAGTCGAACGGACGGCGGCCGAGATCCGTGCGCGCGCCGGGCGGGCGCTGGCGATCCCCACGGACGTGACGTCCCGGGCGGCCGTCGAGGCCCTCGTGGCGCAGACGCTGGAGGAGACGCAGCGCCTCGACGTCGTCGTGAACAACGCGGGCGTCTTCGTGTGGCGGGCGTTCGCGAAGCTCGAAGAGGACGACTGGGACCGGATCCTCGACACGAACCTCAAGGCGAGTTACCTGCTCGCGCGGGCCGCGCTCCCGGCGCTCTCGGCGTCGGGGCACGGCCGCATCGTGAACGTCGCGTCGATCCACGGCTCCGTCGGCGAGGCGAGTGTCGTCGCGCACTGCGCGGCGAAATTCGGGCTCATCGGGCTCACGAAGGCCCTCGCGGCCGAGCTACGGACCGTCGGCGTCACGGTCAACGCCGTCAGCCCGGGCGCGACGGACAACAAGAGCCTCGACCTCGACCCGCCCGCCCACGCCGAGCCCCTGAAGGAAAAGCTCCACGCGCGCGACGTGGCCGAGGCGGTCCTCTTCCTCGTCTCGCCCGCCGCGACCACCATCTCGGGTGCCGTGCTCGACGTGTGGGGCGGGACGTCCCTCGCGATCCGGACGTAGGAATCGGCCGGAGGGGCGTCGCTAGTCGACGAGGCCCTTGGCCTTCAGGTCCTTGCGGACGGCCTTTGTGACGTCCCGGACGAGCTCCCGGGCCGAGTCGGGGTTCTTGGTCTCGGTCGAGCCCCCCCAGACGAGCTTGTCGGTCGCCATGTCGTAGATGTTCGTTTCGAGCGTGACGTAGGTCTGCGTCTTCGTGTAGCTCGTGTTCGCGGCGACGTACGGGACGCCCCAGCTCGTGCCCCAGTAGCCGTAGTACGTGTAGAACGTCCAGTAGTACGTCGGGCGGGCGGCGCCGGCCTCGCGGGTCATGCCGCCGTCCCCGCCGAGCGCGCGGAGGAGGACGACGCCGTCGAAGCCGCCCGCCTTGATCGCCGCGACCGCCTTCTCCTTGTCGACCGCGTCGGCCTCGGAGAGGATCGTGTAGCCGCGCGTGCACGCGGTCTTCACGACGTTCCTGCAGATCTCGTCCTCGGCCGTGCGGCGGAGGGACGCGTCCTTCGTCGCGACGATCGCGAGGACGTTCTTGAACTTCATCTTGCCGAACTGCGGGTCGGCCCAGCTCTCCTTGACCTTCGTGCCGGCGCGGGCGGACGAGGAGAGCGCGAGCGAAGCGAGGGCGGCGAGGGTCGCGAGGGAGGCGCGTCTTGTCGGCATGGCGCGAGAGCTTAGCCGATGGGCGGCGCCACGGTGATTCCGCGTCTCCGGCCGCACCCGGTCCGGGGGGCAGGGCATTGCTAAGATCCCTCGAAATTTTTCGGAACGAGGGAGGGCCAGCGATGGCGGTTGGTCGTTCGTCTACCGCCGAGACTTCGCGGCGTGACTTTCTTCGCATGGCCGGCACCGGGGCGACCGCGCTCACCTTCGGGGTGGGGGCCGCGAGCGGCGCCGAACCCCCGGGCCCCGGCGTCTCCGGAGCGCCGGCTGCGGAGGCCTCCCGCTCCGGCCGGTACAACATTCTCTTCCTGCTGACCGACCAGGAACGCTTCTTCCGCCCGGGAGAGCTGCCGGCGGGGTTCCGCCTCCCCGGCCACGAGCGCCTGCGCTCGCGCGGCGTGTCGTTCGTGAATCACCGCATCAACTCCTGCGTCTGCACGCCGTCGCGCTCGGTGATCTACACCGGCCGGCACATCCAGCAGACCCGGATGTTCGACAACACGAACTTCCCGTGGACGAAGAGCCTGTCGCCGGAGATCCCGACGGTGGGCCACCGGCTCCGGCGGGCGGGGTACTACACGGCCTACAAGGGGAAGTGGCACCTGACCAAGGAGTTCGAAACCGTCAACACGCTCGGCACGCCGACGAAGATCTTCACGAAGGAAATGGAGGAGTACGGCTTCTCCGACTACTTCGGCGTGGGGGACATCATCGCCCACACGCGCGGCGGTTACCTGCACGACGGGGTCATCGCCTCGATGGGGGTGAGCTGGCTGCGCGGGAAGGGACGCGACCTGGCCGCGGAGGGAAAGCCCTGGTTCCTCGCGGTCAACCTCGTGAACCCCCACGACGTGATGTTCTACGACACGGACGCGCCGGGGACGCCGGTGCAGTCGAAGCGCGGCATCACGCACGTGGCGCGCGATCCCGCCGACCCGCTCTACGCGACGCAGTGGGACTTCCGGCTCCCGGCGAGCCACGCGCAGCCCCTCGACGCGCCGGGCCGGCCGCGCGCGCACCTCGATTTCCTCCGGTCGCACGACGCGCTCGTCGGCGCCATCCCCGACGAGGAGGCCCGCTGGCGCCGGCGGCACAACTACTACCTCAACTGCCTGCGCGACGTGGATCGCAACATCGTGATGCTGCTGGACGAGCTAGACGCGTCGGGCCTCGCGGACCGGACGATCGTCGTCCTCACGGCGGACCACGGCGACATGGACGGGGCGCACAAGCTCCATGCGAAAGGGGCGGTGGTGTACCGGGAGCAGAACCAGGTCCCGCTCCTCGTCGCGCACCCGGCCCACCCGGGCGGCCGGGAGTGCCGCGCCATCACCTCTCACCTCGACCTCGCGCCCACGCTCGTCGCCCTGGCCGGACCCGCCGCGGATCAGAAGCCGAGCCTCGTCGACGGACTCCCCGGCAAGGATCTCTCCGGCCTCCTCGCGGCGCCCGAAACCGCGGCGGTCGACGCCGTCCACGCGGGGACGCTCTTCAACTACAACATGTTCGCCTATCTGGACGGCGAGTACCTCAACAAGGCCGTCGACTACGTGCAAAAGGGAGGGAATCCCAAGGAGCTGAAGGCCGCCGGGCTCGTCCCGGACATGATGAAGCGAGGGGCGGTGCGGTCCGTCCACGACGGGCGCTACGTCTTCGCGCGCTACTTCTCGCCGAAGCAGCACAACCGCCCGACGACCCTCGAGGACATCTACCGGAACAACGACGTCGAGCTCTTCGACACGACCGCGGACCCCCTCGAGATGACGAACCTCGCCGCGGGCGACCGGAAGCACCGGGACCTCGTCCTCGCCATGAACGAAAAACTCAACCTCCTGATCGACCGGGAGGTGGGCGAAGACCGGGGGCAGATGCTCCCCGGCGGCGTGGAGGCGGGCTGGGAGGTCACCGCCGAGACGATGGCGCCCTGAACGCCCCGGGTGGAAGCCCTCCTACTGCTTGACGAGCTCGACGCGGCGGTTCTTCGCCCGTCCGTCCTCGGAGTCGTTCGAGGCGACCGGCGCGAACGGGCCCACCCCGAAGGCCCTGAGCCGGGCCGCGGCGATTCCGTGCCCCTCGACGAGCGCCTTCACGACGGCATCCGCCCGCCCCTGCGAGAGCTTGAGGTTGCCGTCGACTCCGCCCACGAGGTCGGTGTGTCCGACGACGAAGAGCTTGAGGGCGGCGTCCCCGTTCAGGAGCTTCGCAATCTCCGCGATCGCCCGCGCCGACTCCGGCTTGATCTCGGTCTTCGCCGTGTCGAAGTGGATGCCGTAGACCGCGGCGTGCCCGGTCGCGCGGATGTCGTTCGAGAAGGCGTCGGCGTTGCCGACGATGTCCTGCGCCATCGCCTCCTTCTCGACGATCGTCAGGAAGTACTTGCCCGTGAACTCGGCCCGGAGGTCGACCCAGAACTCCTTCCCGTCGCGCGCGATCCGGAAGGTCTCCTTGGCCTTGTCGGCGAAGACGACCGTGCCCCCGATCTTCCGGACGGCGTTCTCGAAGTTGCGGAGGATCTGGAGCTCGCTGGGCTTCTCCTTCGCCGCCGCCTGCGGGTAGTAGTTGATCGTCCACTTCCGGCCCTCGACCCGCTCCGTCTTGTCCTTGGCGACGGGGAAGGCGTGGGCGTCGAACGTCTTCTGAGAGCAGCTGTGGATCCAGCTCTCCGGCATCCGCGTGAAGAGCGGGTGGTCCGCGCAGTTCACGGCGTCCTTCTGCACCACGGCGGCGCGGAGGGGCAGCAGGCCAAGCATCGACAGGAGGAGGATCGCCTTCTTCATGTACGACTCCTTGACCTCAAGATGGTTCGGGAGCCGCGTTCGCGCAAGCGGGTCCGGCCCGACGTGGCAGGACGCGGCCGCTCAGAATCCGGTCGCGAAGCCGGCGCGGACGACCCAGGGGGTACCGTAGACACCGTTCGCGTTTCCCGTGACGTCGTACAGGACCTCCAGCATCGCGCTGCTGCTGCCGCCGAGCGGCGCGCCGTACCCGCCGCCGACGAGGAAGCTCGTGATGTTGCTCCGGGAGGCGCCGTAGGTCCTGGACTCGTAACTCGTCCAGGCCCACTCGGTGTCCGCGAAGAAGCGGTCGAAGACGAAGTACCGTCCGAAGACGCCAACGCCGTAGTCGGTCGCGTTGAAGCTCGGCTCGTAACGCGTGTCGTTCGTGTAACGGAACATGCCATTCGTTCCGACCCAGACGCGATCCGCCGGGAGGTAGCCGAGCTCGCCGGAGACCGACACCCAGTTCACGGACCCGAAGCCGAACCCGATCCCCCCTCCGATCGTGAAGCGGCTGGAACGCAGCCCGTAGTCGGAGGGAGCACGGCCCGCCTGGTCCTGCGCCCCCGCGGGCGGCGAGGCGAGGAGCAGGGCGGCGAGAATCGGCAACGCTCGCCTCACGATGTGATTTTCACACGCGGCCGCCCCGCAGGGGCGCGCACGGCCCGACGGCGGTGCTACAGTGATTTCGCGTTCGGCTGACGTCCGTGCCTGCCCGTAGCTCAGCTGGATAAGAGCATCGGCCTTCTAAGCCGAGGGTCGGGAGTTCGAATCTCCCCGGGCAGGCCAGTTCTACGGTCGTGCCGGGGGGCCTGCGGAACCTGCGAGTCCGAGCGGCGCCGTGGCCGGGGTCGCCGGGGCCCTCACACCCTTGACGAGGAGCAGAACGCCGAGGGGGACCTCGAAGGCAAGCATGGGGAGCCACACGAGCCGGGTGACGGGGCCGTGGACGAATCCCGCGAGCTGAAGCGGAAGCTCGACCACGAGGAGGACCGACGCCGCGACTCCCAGCCAGGCGAGGGGCGCGGGGATCAGCCGGCCGCGGAGGAAAAGGAGCGAGAAGAGCAGGCTGCCCACGGCGAAGAAGGTCGCGGTGAGGGCGATGTCCTCGCGAAGCAGGTGGGCGCCGAGCAGATGCCTGGCCGGAAGATCGGAACCGCCGACTCCCGTGGTTCGCGCGAGGTCGACGACGGCCAGCGTGCTGGCAATGCCGGCGCCGCTGAGGATGCCCTCGGCCGCGCGACAGAGCAGGCCCATCATCGCGAGATCGCGGTCCGTCTCGCGCGTGAGGGCGTGCAGCGTGACGGCCAGGACCAGGGCCGAGAAGCACTGGAAGAGCAGGAGGATGACGACGACGGCCATCTCGGTCGGGTGGCGCGAGATTGCCTGGAGCCTGGCGGCGGGATCCGGTCCGCCGCTGGCCCGGCCGTTCAGGATCATGGAGGTGATACCCGCCACGATGTAGAAGAGGAACGTGAAGCCGGCGACTCGGGCGTTCGCGGATCGCGTCATCGGGCTGCCTCCCTGGCGCTCATCGTACGGCGCGCGGAACACGGAGACGGGCCCCGGCCACGTTTGTTCGAGACCCTCAACCTGGCGGTTCAGGTCGTCTTCGTCGGCGAGATCGCGGCGCGCCTCTTCGCTCAGGCTCCGCGAATCCACCGCTTTTTCCTCGACGGCTGGAATGTTTTCGATTTCACGATCGTCGCGCTCTCGCTTCTTCCCGTCGCGGGACCCTTCGCCACGGTCGCCCGGCTCGCGCGCCTGCTGCGCGCGCTGCGGGTCGTCTCCGCCCTGCCCGAAATGCGCCTGATCGTGGCCACGATGCTCCGCTCGATCCCTTCGCTCGCCAACGTCGTTGCGCTCCTCGGCATCATCCTTTACGTGTACGCGGTCCTGGGCGTGCACTTCTTCGGGGGGGCCGATCCTGGCCACTGGGGGACGCTCCCCCGGGCCGGGCTGACCCTTTTCGAGATCCTCACCCTCGAGGGCTGGGTCGACCTCATGGACGCCTCACTCGCGGCCACCCGGTGGGCCTGGCTCTTCTACGTGAGCTTCGTGGTGCTCGCCGTCTTCGTCGTCATCAATCTCTTCATCGCCATCGTGATCAACAACCTCGAGACGGCAAATGGCGAGCAGAAGCTGGCGGCCGGTTCGGAGCGGGAGCCTCTCGCGCGGCGCCTCGCCGGAATGAGGGCAGAGCTCGAAGCGATCGAGGCCGAGCTCCGGAAGCCCGTGTCCGGGAACGGCTAGGCCGCTCAGCGGGTCGCGGCCGCCTCCGATTCAGGCCCTAGAGCCGCAGGCCGGCGCCGGGGCCCAGGGGCAGGCCGAGGGCGATCCAGGCGACGAGAAGGACGCTCCAAACGACGAGGAAGACGAGGGAGTACGGCAGCATCGTTGCGATGAGGGTGCCGAGGCCGGCCTTCGAGTCGTAACGTTGGACTGTGGCGAGGATGAGGGCGAAGTACGACATCGTCGGCGAGATGACGTTCGTGACGCTGTCGCCAACGCGGTAGGCCGCCTGCGTGAGCTCGGGGGTGTAGCCGAGGAGCATCAGCATCGGGACGAAGACCGGGGCCATGACCGCCCACTTGGCCGAGGCGCTCCCGATCAGGAGGTTGACGCCGGCCGAGAGGAGAACGAAGCCGAGCATCAGCGGGATGCCGCCGAAACCGGTTGCCTTCAGGACCTCGGCTCCCTTGACCGCACCGATGAGGCCGAGGTGCGACCAGTTGAAGAACGCGACGAACTACGCCGCGAAGAAGACCAGGACCATGTAGCTCCCGAGCGTCTCCATCGATCTCGTCATCGCCTTCATGACGTCGGTGTCGCTCTTCATCGTCCCGGCGCCGAGGCCGTAGGCGACGCCGGCCAGGGCTCCCCCGAGGAAGATGAAGGGAACGATCGCGGTCAGGAGCGGGGAGTGGAGGACTCCTCCCGACTTCAGATCGCGCAGGAAGCCCCCTTCGGGAACGATGCCCCAGAGAATCACGACGGCAAGGACGGCGAGGACGCCGACGGCGTTGCGGAGCCCCTTCCGCTCGGTGGGGGTGAGGGGCCGCATCTCGCCTTCGCCCTTCTCGGAGCCGGTGTAAGTGCCGAGGCGCGGGGCGACGAGCTTCTCGGTGACCCAGGTCCCCGCAAACGAGATGGCGAACGTGGAGGCGGCGAGGAAGTAGTAGTTGGCCGCGGGACTGACGGCGTACGTCGGGTCGACGATGTGCGCCGCCTCCTGCGTGAGGCCCGCCAGGAGAGGGTCGATCGTTCCGAGGACGAGGTTCGCGCTGTAGCCGCCCGAGACGCCGGCGAAGGCGGCCGCCATCCCCGCAATGGGATGCCTTCCTGCGGCGAGGAAGATCACGCCCGCCAGGGGGATGAGGAGGACGTAGCCAACCTCGCTCGCCGCGTTCGACATCGCTCCGGCGAAGACGACGACGAAGGTCAGGAGGCGGCGCGGCGAGGAGAGGACGAGGAGCCGCAGCAGCGTACCGAGGAGGCCGCTCCCCTCTGCGACCCCGATACCGAGGAGGGCGACGAGCACGGTCCCGAGCGGGGCGAAGCTCGTGAAGTTGGACACCGTCTTGTTCAGGATCTGGTGGAGTCCCTCGACGGTCAGGAGATTGACGGGGGTGATCGTCTTGCCGGTCCCGGGGTGGACGGCCGAGATTTGCGCCCAGGACGCGAGGGCCGAGGCGGCGAGAACGCCCAGCGAGAGGACGAGGAATATCGTCGCAGGGTGCGGGAGCGCATTCCCGGTGCGCTCGACAAGGCCGAGGACCCTCCCGAAGAAGCTGTCCCCCGAAACGGTTCTGCCTGGCGCCGTCCTCTTCTCCGTCACTCCCCAACCTCTTCCCCGACGCGGCTCGCGCCGTCTTCCGCAGGACTCGACTTCTCCCCGGCCGCTCGACGCGTGCCTCGTCCGGTGTACGAGGCGCGGGACTTTACCAGCCCTTCATCCAAGCTCGTGGCCTCCTCGCCTACACTGGGTCGGTGAAGGCCGATCGCATCGGGCCGAACGCGTTCACGCTGGAGTTTGAAACCGAGGAGGAGCTCCGCGAGGAGCACCGGACGAACCTCTCGCAGCGCGGGCTGAGGCTGCCGGTTTCGGAGCGGCCCGCGCCCTTCACGCCCGTGGAGGTGACGCTCCGCGGCCCGTCCGGCGGCGAGGCGAAGGTGAAGGGGACGGTCGTCGCGCCGCTGCCCGACGGCGTGGCGCTCCACGTCGAGGGGGACGCGGGCGGGCTCCTCGAGGCGCTGCTCGCGTCCCCGGCCCCTCCGCCGGCTGCGCCCGGCAACGTGAGCGACTGGGACCGCCTGCGCGGAATGTCGCGGACGGAGAAGCTCCTCCACGCCGCTCGCGCCGACCGCAACGACCGGCTCATCCTCGTCCAGGACGGCGACCCGCAGGTCCTCTACGCGCTCCTGAAGAACCCGCGCCTCACCGTGGACGAAGTCGTGCGCGTCGCGAAGTCGGCGACTCTCACGTATCAGACCGCCGAGCTGCTCCTCAAGACGAGCCAATGGGCGGCGAACGCCGAGGTGAAGGCCGCGCTCGTCCACAACCCGAAGACGCCACAGGTCTTCGCGCTCCGGATCCTGCCGGGCCTTCCCGAGGCCGAGATCAAGGCGATCGCGCGCGGCGCGGCGACGAGCATGGCCCTGAAGCAGGCCGCCCTCAGGCGGCTCCATGGAGGCGGCTGAGCACGCGGTCGGCCCGGAACCCCGTCCCGCACCGCTCAGGTCCTCTCCGTGAAGAGGGCGCGCAGGCCAGGCCGGTCACGGTCGGTTCTGACGCGAAGTCGATCCGGGGTCCCGCGCAAGCAAGCCCATCCGCGCCAGACAGACTTGAAAGTCCGGACTTTCACGCAGGCGGTCCCACTGCGGAGCGACGGCGAGATCCACGAGACAGGACTCATGGCCGTCGATGGCCCGAGCCAGATGCCGCATGGCGGCCTCCAGATCGCCCAACTCGCCGTGGAGCAGAGCGAGCTGGATCGCGGGCAGATGGGTGCCCTGGGTCTCGAGGAGCCACCGGACGAGTCCCGTGCGTCCGCCGCGGGCGTAGGCCTGCTTGATCGGTTCGAGGGCCTCGGCCGCCACACCGAAGGACTCCGCATGTTTGACGTTCTCCGCCATGTGCCGATCGAAGTCGCCGAGGGCCCAGTAGGCGCCGGCGAGATGCTCGCGCGCGACGAGGTGTCCCGCGTCGAGCTCGAGGGTTTTGTTCGCCCAACGGATGGAATCCTCGTATCGGCGTTGATGCCAGTACGACATCGAGATCGCCTGGTGCACGAGAGGCGAGAGCGGATCGCGCTCGAGAGCGCGCATCTTCATCTCGAGGCCTTCCTCGAGCCTGCCGAGCGTGTCCAGAAGCCGTCCGTACAGCACGGTGGCCTCGGTGTGGTTGGGATTGATCTCGAGGGCCCTCTGCAGGGCCCGCTCGGCGCCGACCCAGTCCCATTGGCCGAGAAAAGAGACCGCGGCCAGCGCGACCTGTGCGTCCGCGCACGCATCGTCCACCGCGAGCGCCCGAAGCGCGGCGTCTTTCGCGCGCGCATACGCTTCCGCCTGCGGGACGAGTCGAAGCTCGGCCTGCTGGCAGAAGGCCATGGCGAGACCCGCATGAGCGGCCGCGAAGGCCGGATCCAGTCCGATGGCGGCCTCGTACGCCGCGATGGCCTTCGGCGTCTCGGTTCTCGAGAAGGCCAGCAGATGGGCCCGTCCGCGTCCGATCAGCTCGTACACCTCGAGGCGACACGGAGGGCGTGAAACGCTGCGCCGGACGTCGGCCCAGTTCCCGAACACGCCGGCGGAACCGCCGCGCAGGGGCGTTGCGGCGAAATGGGCCGCGAGGGCTTCGGCCATCGCATCAGGAATGGAAGTCCCGTCGCCCGGGAGCTCGTCGTACGCGCCGCTCCATAGGCGGACGCCGTCGCGAGAGCGGAGGAGCTCGGCGGCGACGCGGATCCGCTCCGGTGTCTTCTCGAACTTGCAGACGATCACCGCGTCGACGCCCAGCGAGCGGCCGACCGCGGCCGGGTCCGGCTGGAGATCCGCGTAGGAGCGGACCGCCCGGGTGGGTCGAACCGAGATCCGCGTCAGGCTCCCGAGACGGGCGATCACGGCGTCCGCGAGGGCCAGGCCCACCGACTGTTCGGCATCGGAGGTCCCGGGACCGGCCGGCCACGCCGGGAGAACGGCAAGCGAGCGGCCGTCCCTCGCTCCGTCGTCTTGGACGGGTGCGATGAAGCGATACCCCGCGCGCGAAACCGTTTCGATGTACCGCCGCGATCGCCTGTCGTCGCCGAGCGCCCTGCGCAGCGCGGAGACGTGGACCGACAGGATCCCCTCCTCCACGAAGGACCCCGCCCACACGTGCTCGAGCAGCTCGCCCTTCGTGACGAGCCGCCCCGCATTGCGGACCAGGTGAACGAGGAGGTCGTGCCCCTTCGGGGCCAGGGGGACACTTCGCCCGCCTCTCGAGAGGCGGCGCTCGGCCACGTCGAGGGTCATGTCTCCGAACCGGTACGACTCCCGCTCGGCCATGAGACTCAATCTTAGGCGAATCTTAGGCGAACCTTCGGGACGCCGGCGTGCACCGGGCGTACTCATGAGAGCAGGCGAAATCACCATCTAGGAGGGACCCATGACCGGCACGCTCGAGCAGGAAATCCTGGCACAGGAGGAACGACTGACGCGGGCCACGCGCGAGATCGATCTCGACGCTCTCGACCGAATCTATGCCGACGACATCCTGTTCACGGGTTTGACCGGCGCCACCTGCGGCAAGTCGAGTCTCATGGACGAGGCGCGGCGGGGCGCCGCCGAGCGCCAGGCGGCCGCCGGCGGGGCCAAGCCGTTCGTGGCGTCGTACGCGAAGGACGACGTCAAGGTCGTCGCGCACGGGGACACTGCCGTCACGAGCTACCGCTTCGTCGTCACGATCCAGAGCCAGGGTCAGGAGATCAAGCGCGGCTATCGAACCACCAACGTGTGGATGAAGAGGCCGCCCGGCTGGCAGGTGATGGCCGGGCACACGGCCAGCCTCGACGTCGTCCCCGGCTGACGCCGGTTTCGAAGGAGTTCATCGGCGCCCGGCCTTCGGATCAGAATGGCCGCATGCGCGACCCCTATGTTCCGCTGGCGCCGCGATACGACCGGATGGCCGCCGATCCCGGCATCCAGGCGATCTACCGGGAGTTCCGGCGAGCCCTGACGACGGCGGCGGCCGCGCATCGCCTGCGCCCGCGCGTGATCGTCGACCTCGCGTGCGGAACCGGAAACACGGCCATTCCCTGGGCCGGCGCGCGCGGGCGCACGGTCATCGGCGTCGACGTGTCGGAAGCGATGCTCCGCGTCGCACGGAGAAAGTCGCGACGCGTCCGGTGGGTCAGGCAGGACCTGACCAGACTCTCGCTGGACGTGACGGCCGACGTCGCGACCTGCCACTTCGACGCCCTGAACCACATTCTCGACGCGAAAGACGTGCAGCGGATCTTCGCGAACACGGCTCGGCTCCTGCGCCCCGGCGGCCTGTTCCTGTTCGACCTGACCACACGGTCCTGGCTCGAGTGGCTGAGCACGAGCGAGAAGCTGTTCGAGGCCGGCCCCGACGTCTTCATGGCCACCAACGCGTTCGACCGGAAGACGGGCATCGCGACCTTCAACCAGCTCTGGTTCGTGAAGCAGGGGAGGCTCTACCGGAAGATCCTCGTGACCGTGAAGGAGCGCTCGTTCGAAGATGCGGAGGTTCGACGGATGCTCCGCGTCTCGGGGCTTCGCCTCGAGACGATCCGCGTGATCCAGCGGATGAAGGGACGGCCGGTCCGGAAGCTCTACGTCGCGTCCAGGCGCGGCGCGTCCTAGCGTTCGTCGGAGCCGTTACTTCTTGACGAGCTCCACGCGCCGGTTCCTGGCGCGTCCTTCCTCCGTACGGTTGTCGGCGACGGGCGTCGTCTGCCCGTAGCCCTTCGCAGTCAGCCGGTCCGCCTTGATGCCGCGCCCCACGAGCGCGGCCATCACGGCCTGCGCGCGCTCCTGCGAGAGGCGCTGGTTCGCCTCGGGCGCGCCGACGTTGTCGGTATGCCCGGCGACCTCGACACGAAGAGTCGCGGCCACCTTGAGCGCAGCCGCCGCGTCGTCGAGCGTCTTGGCCGAGTCGGGCTTGATCGTCGACTTGCCGGTGTCGAAGTTGACGTAGAGCGTGACGAACCCGTCCTTGGTGAGCTTGTCGGCGAGCTCGTTCACGGTGACGTCCTGCTTCATCGCCTCGCGCTCGGAAACCGTCATCACGTACGACCCGTCGTTTTCGCCGGCCTGGAGGAAGACCCAGGTCTCCTTGCCGCCGCGCAGGAACTTGAGCGTCAGGGCGTAGCTCGTGCAGCCGTTCCCCATCCGCGGCATTCCCTCGGGGTCGTACATGGCCTTGCACCAGCCGGGGTACTGCCCCTCGACGGTGCCGCCGGCCTTCTTCGCCGCGTTCTCGAAGTTGCGCATGATCTGGAGACCGCTGGGCGGCGTCGCCCCTTCGTTGAGCTCGTAGCCGAGCCAGCGCACCGGACCCTCCACCTCGACCGACTTGAGGGTCTCGTCACCCTTTCCCTGCTGGCCGACGGGGAACTTTCGCAGGTCGAACTGGCTGCTCTGGCAGTCGATGATGTGCGTGTTCGGGAACCGCGTGAACAGCGGGTGATCCTTGCAGCCCTCCGCGTCCTGCGCGAGGCCGGGAGAGGCCGCGAGGAGCCAGAGCGCCGCGAAACCCACGAAGATCCGCTTCATACCGTTCTCCTTCTCAATCGTGACGTGCGAATCTTCTCACCGCGGACCGCTGCGCGGGCCCCGGAGGTACGATGGGCGCAACGAGGTGACGCCATGAAACGACCGATGCTTTTCGCCCGCATTCCCGCCCTGTTCCTCGCCGCGCTCGTCCTGACGAGTTGCGCATGGAAGAAAGACCTCGAGAAGGCGCAGGCCGAGAACAAGGCGCTGACCGAGGAGAAGGCGCGCGCCCAGCGGGAGCTCAGCGCCGCCGGCGCCGCCACCGCGGAGATGCAGGCGACGCTCGACGAGGTGCAGAAGGGCCTCGAGGAGCTGCGCGTCAAGGAGCTCAAGGCGGTCAAGACGTCGATCGCCGTCGCGCAGGAAGGCAAGACGAACACGGCGCAGCGCGAGGAGCTGAAGGCCGAGATCGCGGACATCCGCAAGGCCGTCGCCGCGAACCTCGCGAAGCTCGCGACCCTCCAGAAATCGCTGAAGGCCTCGGATGCGAAGGTGACGTCGCTCGAAAGGCTCGTCGGCGAGCTCCGGAAGCAGCTCGAGGAAAAGGAAGCCACCATCGCCGCCCTCGAGGAAAAGACGAAGGAACTCACGAAGACGGCCGAGGAGCTGCGGGGAACGGTCAAGGAGAAGGAAGAGACCGTTCAGCAGAAGGAAGCCGTGATCGCGGACCGGGAGGCGCAGATGGCGACCGCCTACGTCCTCATCGCGCCGAAAGAGACCCTGAAGAAGGCGGGCATCGTCGAGAAGAAAGGGGCGGTCCTGGGCCTCGGCGGCAACTACAAGCAGACGGGCCAGTTCGACGAAAACCTGTTCAAGCCGGTCGACACGCGAAAGGTCACGACGTTCGACATCCCGGCCGCGGCGGACAAGGCCCGGGTCCTCTCGGACCACCCGAAGGACAGCTACACGCTCACGGCCGCGGGGGAGAAGGCGAGCACGCTCACCGTCACGGACGCCGCCCGCTTCTGGAAGGCGAGCAAGGTCCTGGTCGTGATGCTGCCCAACTGAAGCAAATGCCTCATGCCCGGGGCACGCCGGAGGCCCACGTTGTGAGTGGAGGCTTCCGACGATGGAGAAGTATTCGGTTCGGCACGATTCCAAGGGCGCGGCCCGGCTGGAGGTGCCCTACCGCGGCACACGGCTGCTCCGCCACCCCATGTACACGAAGGGCACGGCTTTCACGGAGGAAGAGCGCGAAGCGTTCGGCCTCGAGGGACTCCTGCCCCACGCCGTCAGCACCATGGAGCAGCAGGAGCGCCGCGTCTACGCGAACATCTCGCGCAAGGCGGACGAGCTCGAGAAGTTCATCGGGCTCGCGTCCCTGCAGGACCGCAACGAGCACCTGTTCTACCGGACGCTCGTGGACCACATCGAGGAGTTCCTCCCGATCGTCTACACGCCGGTGGTCGGGCGGGCGTGCCAGGAGTTCAGCCACATCTTCCGGCGCGCGCGCGGCCTGTGGATCACGCCCGGCCACCGCGGCCGGATCTACGAGGTTCTCGGGAACGCGCCGTTCGCCGACGTCCGCCTGATCGTCGTCACGGACAACGAGCGCATCCTCGGCCTCGGCGACCAGGGCGCGGGCGGCATGGGCATCCCCATCGGGAAGCTCGCCCTGTACACGGCCGCCGCGGGCATCCACCCGGCGCAGACGCTCCCGATCAGCCTCGACGTCGGGACGGACAACGAGTCGCTCCTGAACGACGAGCTCTACCTCGGCTGGCGCTTCCCGCGCCTGCGCGGCGCCGAGTACGACTCGCTCGTCGAGGAGTTCGTGCAGGCCGTCAAGCGCCGCTTCCCGAAGGTCCTCCTCCAGTGGGAGGACTTCAAGAAGGTCAACGCGTTCCGCCTGCTCGACCGCTACCAGAAGTCGATCACCTGCTTCAACGACGACATCCAGGGCACGGCCGCCGTCGCCGTCGCCGGGATGATGGCCGGCTGCCGCGTGACGGGGATCCCGGTCAAGGAGCAGCGCGTCGTCATCCTCGGCGCGGGCGCCGCGGGAATCGGCATCGCGCGCCTCCTGCGCGACACGTTCTCCCGCGCCGGCGTCTCGGGCGAGGCGCTCACGCTCGCGACCGCGAACCTCGACAGCCAGGGTCTCGTCGTGGACGACGTCGAAATCAAGGACGTCCACAAGCGCCCGTTCGCGTGGCCCGCGGCCCTCGCCGCGAAGTACGGCCTCGGCACCGGCGCGCCGCGCGACCTCCTCGCCGTCGTGAAGGCCGTCAAGCCGACGATGCTCGTCGGGACGTCCGGCGAGCCCGGCACGTTCACCGAGGCGATCGTCCGGGAGATGGCCAAGCACGTCGAAAGGCCCGTCATCTTCCCGATGTCGAACCCGACGAGCAAGACCGAGGCGAAGCCGGTCGACATCACGAAGTGGACCGACGGCCGCGCGCTCATTGCGACCGGCAGCCCGTTCGACCCCGTGCCGCACGCGGGGAAGAAGATCGTCATCGGCCAGGGCAACAACGCATTCATCTTCCCGGGCGTCGGGCTCGGGGTCCTCGTCTCGGAGGCGAAGGAGGTGACCGAGGCCATGTTCGCCGCGGCCGCCAAGGCCCTCGCCGACGAGGTGAAGGCGTCGGATCTCGCGTCCGGCAGCCTCTTCCCCTCCACGGCGGAGATCCGGCGCGTCAGCGCCGCCGTCGCGGTCGCGGTCGTCAAGGTGGCGCGCGACTCCGGGCTCGGCAAGGCCATCCCGGACGCCGAGATCCCGAAGGCCGTCGCCGCCACGATGTGGAACCCCGCGTACCTGCCGACCGTGGCCGTGCCGCTGCGCTCGGACGTGCACGCGGAGGATTTCGTCCCCGCGCTGGTCTAGCGGTCCCCCGCGGCGCCGGCCCGACCGCGGGCCGGCGCCCCGTCCGGCCTGATAGCCTCTCGACACGATGCCGGAGCGAGCGGACGTCGCGATCATCGGCGCGGGGGTCATCGGAACGAGCGTCGCGTTTCAGCTCGCGCGGCTCGGGGCGACGCGGGTCGTCCTTCTCGAAAAGGAATCGCTGCCCGGCACCGGCTCGACGTCGAAGGCGAACGGCGGCATCCGTGCGCAGTTCACGACGGACGTCAACGTCGCGATGTCGCTCGCCTCGATGGAGATCCTCGACGCGCTCGCGGGCGAGATCGGCCAGCCGCCGATGTACAACAAGGCGGGCTACCTCTTCCTGACGGGCGACGCGGGGAAGCTCGCCGCGATGGAATCGGCGGCCGCGTTCCAGCGCGCCCGCGGCGTCGCGGTCGAGGTCCTCGACCCGGCGGCGGTGCGCGCGCGGGCGCCGTACGCGGAAGGCCCGATCGCCGGCGGGACGTTCGGCCCGCGGGACGGCTTCATCGACCCCGGCGGACTGACGAACTTCTTCCTGCGCGAGGCCGCGCGCGCGGGCGTGAGGACACTTTACGGCGCGGGAGTCAGGGCCATTGCGCGCGCGGGCGCCGACTACCGCCTCGAGACCGAAGCCGGCGCGGTCGAGGCGGGCGCCGTCGTGATCGCGGCGGGACCCTGGACCGGCCGGGTCGCGGCTCTCGCCGGCCTCGACGTCCCCGTCGAGCCCGTCCGCCGGCACATCTTCGTGAGCGGCCCCTGCCCGCACCTGCCGCCCGTGATTCCCATGACGATCGACGCGGACAGCGGCGTCCTCGTGCGCCGCGAGGGTAACCGCGTTGCGATCGCATGGTCGAACGCGGACGAGCCGCCCGGCTTCAATGCGGCGTTCGACCCGGACTTCTTCCTGCGCTTCGCCGAGCCCCTCGAAGCCCGGTTCCCGTCCATCGCGGCGGCCGGGCTCGACATGCGCAGGAGCTGGTCCGGCCTCTACGAAGTCACGCCGGACCACCACGCCGTCGTGGGCGCCGTGCCGGAAATGGCGGGCCTCTTCGTCGCGTCGGGCTTCTCGGGCCACGGCGTCATGCACGCCCCCGCGGCGGGGCGGGCGATCGCCGAGCTGATCCTCCGGGGGCGGTGCGAGACGGTGGACGTCGCGCCGCTCGCGCTCGACCGCTTCCGCCGCGGCGCCCTGATCCACGAGACGATGGTCCTTTGACGGAGCCGGTTCGCCGGTTCAATGAAGCATCTGAATCAGCACGATTTCGTGTGATCTGCCGCCCGGGCAGGGCGATCATTCGCGGATCCAATCGGGTCCGGCCGCGCAACCCCCGTCGATGCAACACAGTCCGTTCGCCGCGCGGCTGGCACCGGACTTGAGACAACACGAACCGAGTCCCGATGACGGGACAAAACGGAGGAGAAAGAACATGAAGAAGACCACCACCGCCGTCGCCGCCATCGCCGCGCTCGTGATGGGCAGCTCCGCCTTCGCGACCATGGACATCATGAACCGCTACAAGAAGGGCGCCGACGGCAAGGACATCAAGGACCCGAACGCGTCCTGCGCCAGCTGCCACAGGGAGAAGATGCCCAAGAAGGAGACGGCCGCCCTCAACGAGCTCGGCGACAAGGTCAAGGCCGCCAAGGGCAAGGACGGGAAGATCGACTGGACGAAGGTCCCGGTCGTCGAGGCCAAGAAGTAACGTCGTTCCAATCCGGCCGCCGCGCGGCCGTTTTCACGCCTCCGGGCCTCCGCCCGGAGGCGTTTTTCTTTCGTCAGGGCGCGCAGGGCTCGTCGGCGGCCCGCGCCGGGTCCGACTTCGCCTCGAGCAGCTGAACCTTCGGCGGTTGCGTCGGCGAGAGCGTGATCTTCAGGGCGATCTCACCGCGCTCGCAGGCGAGGGTCCACTCCCCGCGCAGCGCGTTCTCGGCCTCGAGTGCGCGGGGCACGCATGCGCCGTGCTTCGCCCTCAGATCCGCGAACTCACGGCGTCGTTTCTCCAAGGGCGTGTCCAGGACGAGGTTGTCCGCGGCGAGGGCGTCGAAGGCCCGATCGTCCCAGGCGGTGTAGAGCCGATTCACGGCGCCGTAGGCGGCCCTCAGAGCCGGAGCCGCCTGCGGAACGCGCGCCTTGAGGCCGCCGCCCCCTGCGAGGGCGTCGAGGGCGTCGTTGAAGATGCCGCTCCAGCCGGCGTACCGGAGGTTCGCGAGCGCCACGAGCGCGACACCGTGCTCGGGCAGCCAGAGCATGAGCGACCCGTAGCCGGGCAGGCCGCCTCCGTGTGACACGACGTGGCGGAACTGGCAGGTCGCGCGGTCGTTGAGCCCGTAGCCGTACCCGCCCGCGGTGAGGCGCGGCTTGCCGTCGGCCGCGATCTTCACGGAGGCCCCGGTGGTGCGCGCGGCCTGCTGCATCTCGCGGCGCGACGCGCGCGAGACCGGGCCCGCGTCGGGGTCGTCGCGCGGCGGCCACGCCGAAAGGAAGAACGCCGTGTACCGCGCGAGGTCGCGCACGGTGGAGAAGAGCCCGCCCATCGCGCCGAACGCCCCGTCGCCGAGGAGCGGCTCGTCGACAGGGGTCTCGCCCTCGAGCCGCATTCCCGTCACGAGGCGGCCGGGCGGCACGGCCGACGCCTCCCAGAAGGTCGAGGTCATCCCGAGCGGCTTCAGGATGTTCGCGTCGACATAGTCGCGGTAACGCATCTTCGACGCGCGAGCCACGACGCGACCGAGGAGCGCGTAGCCCGTGTTCGAGTACTCGAACGCGACGCCCGGCGCGTTCGAGAACGGAATCCCGGCGCGCGCCATCGCGGCGAGGAACGCGTCGCTCTGCGCGAGCTGCCGGTCGCCCCACGGGTTGTCCTCGGGAAACCCCGCGGAATGAGTCAGCAGGTGGCGGATCGTGATCTCCGGGGAGTCCGCCGTCGCCTTCGGCATCCCGGCGAGCTCGGGCACCCACTTCGAGACGGGGTCGTCGAGGGAGAGCTTCCCCTCGTCGCGGAGCCGGAGGATCGCGAGGGCCGTGAAGCTCTTCGTCATCGACGCGATCCGGAAGACCGTGTCCGCATCCACGGCGCCGCCCGACGGGCCCTGCGCGCCCCAACCCTTCGCGAGGACGAGATCGCCGTCCACGACGACGCCAAACGCGGCGGCCGGAAACTTCTTCTTCTCGACGGCCGCGGCGACGGCCTTCTCGACCGCGGGCAGCGCCGCGAGGAGCTTCGCCCGGCGTCCGGGATCCGCGAACGCGGCCGGCGGGACGTCGGCGGACGCGCGCGCGAGCGGTGCGGCGGCCACGAGTAGGGCGGCGAGGGACAGGATCGCTCTCAAGGCGCGATCGGCTCGAAGCGCGCGGTAAAGTGCCGAAGGACGCGCGGGGCGGACGTGATGCGATAGCCGGGCAGGCTCGCGGCATCACGTGCAACGGCGAGCACGACCTCGGACACGTAGTCGACGTGCGACTGCGTGTAGACGCGCCGCGGGAACGCGAGCCGCACGAGGTCCATCGGCCCCGGCTCCTCGCGCCCGTCGGGCTTCATCCCGAACATGACCGTCCCGATCTCGACTCCGCGGATCCCTCCGGCCTCGTAGAGGGCGTTGACGAGCGCGATCCCGGGGTACCTCGCGGGCGGGATGTGCGGGAGAAGAGCGCGCGCGTCGAGGTAGACGGCGTGTCCGCCGGAGGGGCGGATCATCGGGACGCCTCCCGCCTCGAGCTTCTCGGCGAGATACTCGATGGAGCGGATGCGGTACTGGAGGTAGTGCTCCTCGACCACTTCCACGAGCCCCTGCGCAATGGCCTCGAGGTCGTAGCCCGCGAGGCCGCCGTACGTCGGGAAGCCTTCCGTGAGGATCGTGAGGTTCCGCGCGTTCTCGGCCCACGCGTCGTCGTTCATCGCGAGGAAGCCGCCGATGTTCGCGAGGCCGTCCTTCTTCGCCGACATCGTGCAGCCGTCCGCGAGGGAGAACATCTCCTGCGCGATGGCCTTGGGCGTCCGGCCCTCCTGCCCCTTCTCGCGGCGCTTCACGAAGTACGCGTTCTCGGCGAACCGGCACGCGTCGAGAAAGAACGGCTTCCGGTACTTGTCGCAGAGCGCCCGCACACCCCGGAGGTTCTCGAGCGAGACGGGCTGGCCGCCGCCCGAGTTGTTCGTGACCGTCACCATGACGAGCGGCACGCGGTCGCCGTCCTCGACGAGCGTCTTCTCGAGAGCGGCGAGGTCGATGTTCCCCTTGAAGGGGTGGATGAGCGACGGGACGCGGCCCTCGGCGATCACGAGGTCGCGCGCCTCGGCGCCCTCGACCTCGATGTTCGCGCGCGTCGTGTCGAAGTGGTTGTTGTTCGGGACGACGTCGCCCTTCTTGAGGACGGTGTGGAACAGGATGCGCTCGGCCGCGCGGCCCTGGTGGGTCGGGATGACGTGCTTGAAGCCCGTGAGGTCCTGGATGACGTCGCGGAAGCGGTAGAACGACCGGCTGCCCGCGTAGGACTCGTCGCCCTGGATGAGCGCGCCCCACTGCGCGGCCGACATCGCGCCCGTGCCCGAGTCGGTCAGGAGGTCGATGAGGACGTCCGCGGCGGGAAGGAGGAAGACGTTGTATCCGGCCTCGGCGATCGCGCGGCGCCGGTACTCGGGCGTCGTCTCCTTGACGGTCTCGACGGACTTGATGCGGAACGGCTCGATGATCGTGCGGAAAGGCATCGTGCCCGCAGGATAACGCGCCTGCGGCCCGTCGGGCCGGACCGAAAAGGGGGCGCGGTTCAGCGCGCCGGCGTCACCACGGTGTAGCCCACCGTGACGCCCCGGTCGTCGGAAGCGTGAACCTCGATCTTCCTGCCGGTGACGTCCCCGCACTGCCCGCCCGTGACGGTGGCGACGACTTTTCCGTCGGCGACGAGCTCGACGACGGGCTCGGCGTCGCACACGCAGACGCGGTAGGTCGCGGGAGAGGTGCCGGTGTAGATCGTCTTGTCGGACTTCGCCTGGATCTGGATTTCGGTGAGCTTGCTGCAATCACGGCCGGCGCCGGTGAGGGGCAGGGCCGCGGCGAGGAGGATCGCGAGCGCCACGGCGACCGGAGCTTTCCTCATGGGGAGATCCCTCCTCTTACAAGGTGCGTTCGGCCCCCGGCAGGCCGCCATTGAAGCAGCTGCTTCATGGGCGTCGGGCGGCTGCGGGCACACGTTTGAGACAGGGGGAGGTGTTCCCGCCTCCCGAGGCGTCGATGGCCCACGCGACGGCGCGCACCGGATACCGGGACCTCGTCGACCGGCTGAACCGGTTCCCGCAGGGCGCGCCCCCCTCGCAGCTCCTCGACCGGATCCTGCAGATCCTCTTCACGGAGCGCGAGGCGAGTCTCGTTTCGGCGCTTCCGATCAAGCCGTTCACGCTCGAGACGGCCGCGCGCATCTGGAAGACGACGCCCGCTGAGGCGCAGAACACACTCGACGCGCTCGCGTCCCGCGCGCTCCTCCTCGATGCGACGCACGGCGGCGTGACGCGCTGGGTCCTCCCGCCGCCGATGGCGGGCTTCTTCGAGTTCTCGATGATGCGGCTGCGCGGCGACATCGATCAGAAGACGCTCGCGGAGCTCTTCTACGGGTACCTCAACGTCGAAGAGGACTTCGCACGCGAGCTCTTCGCGCGCGGCGAGACGCAGCTCGGGCGCGCCTTCGTGAACGAGGACGCGCTTCCCGAGGACGAGCCCCTGGAGGTTCTCGACTGGGAGCGCGCGAGCGAGGTCGCGCGGACGAGCCGCGACGTGGGGGTCGGCCTCTGCTACTGCCGGCACAAGATGAGCCATCTCGGCCGGGCGTGCGGCGCGCCGATGGAGATCTGCCTGACGTTCGGCGGCACGGCGGCGGCGCTCGTGCGCCACGGCCACGCGCGCAAGTCGGATTCCGCCGAGGCGCTGGACCTGCTCGCACAGGCCCGGGGGCAGGGCCTCGTCCAGTTCGGCGAGAACGTGCGCCGGCAGCCCGCCTTCATCTGCAACTGCTGCGGGTGCTGCTGCGAGGCGCTCATCGCCCAGCGGCGGTTCGGGTTTCTCAAGCCGGTCCACACGACCGGCTTCGTCCCGGAGGTCGACGCGGAGCGCTGCACGGGCTGCGGCAGGTGCGTCGAGGCCTGCCCCGTGGAGGCGATGGGCTCCGTCTCCGCGAACGACCCGAAGCTTCCGAAGAAGCGCCTCGCGCGGCTCGACGAGCGGATCTGCCTGGGCTGCGGCGTCTGCGTCCCGGCATGCCGTACGGGGGGCCTCCGTCTCGTGCGCCGGGAGAAACGCGTGATCCCGCCGCTCGACACGGTCCACCGCACGGTCGTCATGGCGATCGAGCGCGGCCGGCTCGCGGAGGTCCTCTTCGACGACCGGACGCTCGCGAGCCACCGCATCCTGGGCGCCGTCCTCGGCGCGATCGTGAAGCTGCCGCTCGTCCAGCGCGGCCTCGCCTCGGAGCAGGTGAAGTCCCGCTACCTCGAGGCGCTCATCGAGCGGCTCGGTCCGGGCCGCGCCGGAGCGCGCCCGGCCTGACCGGCCGCGTTCCGTAAAACCCCTGAAATTCGGCTGAGATTGCGGGTTCCGCTGCGCCTACGTTGGGGAGCGTCCGACACAACGGACGGAAAGGCAGGAACCCCATGAAGAGCCGCCCGAGACTGATCGCTTTCTTCGCTGCCGCGGCGGCGACGCTGGGCGTCGCGGCCGCCCCGGCCGCCTCGGCGGACGGTCCGAAGCCCGTCAAGGTCATGACGTGGAACCTCTTCTACGGATTTGACGACGGACCGGTGATCGCCGCGGCGATGTCGGGCGATCCGGCGCTCATCGTGCCGGCGGCCACGGAGGCCTGGCGCCAGATCCACGCGACGGACTTCCACAGGCGCGTCCGCGACATCGCGCTGCGCGTCCGCCTCGAGGCGCCGGACCTCATCGGCGTCCAGGAAGCCGTCAAGTACACCCAGGCCGGCTCGACGGGCATCGTGGAGGAGCTCGACCATCTCGAGATCCTCGTCGCGGCGCTGCACGACGCGGGCATTCCGTACGAGGTCGTGTCCTCGGTCGACACGCTGGCCATCGGACTGCCGGTCCTCGACGCGGCCGGGGAGCTCACGATGGTCTCCGTCCAGGATCGGGTCGCCGTTCTCGCGCGCTCGAGAAACGCCAAGGTCGCGGTCTCGAACCCGCAGAGCGGCATCTACCAGGTCATCCTCGGGCCGGAAGTCGGCTTCCCGTTCCCGTTGCCGCAGGGCTGGGCGTCCGTCGACGTCGAAGCCTCGGGACATCGCTTCCGCTTCGTCACGACGCACCTCGAGGACGCGTCCGCGGATCCCGCGGTGCTGCCGATCCAGGAGGCGCAGGCGGTCGAGCTCGTGAACCGTCACGCCGCCGACGGCCTTCCCGTCGTCTTCGCGGGCGACTTCAACACGGACGGCTTCCGCAAGTGGCCCACGTACAAGCTCCTGACCGGTCCGCTCCACCTGACGGATGCGTGGAAAGCCGTGAACCACAACGCGCCCGGCCTCACGTGGGGCCAGTCGCCGGACCTCCTGAACCCCTTCCCGCGCCTCACGCAGCGCATCGACCTCGTCCTCCTCTCGGGCCGGTTCGACGTGACGGACGCCGACGTCGTCGGCGCCAGGCTCCTCGACCGCCTTCCGGCCGGCATGTGGCCGTCCGACCACGCCGGCGTCGTCGTGACCCTCGTCCCGTGAGCAAGGACTCGCGCGGACGGAAAGGAAGGTCCCCATGAACTCGCACGCGCGTCTCGTCCCCCTGCTCGCGGCCGTCGCGATCGCCGCGGGCCTCGCACTCAGCCCCCCAGCGTCCGCGGCCAGCGGAGCGCCCATCACCGTCATGACCTGGAACACGTACTTCGGCTTCGACGAGGGGCCGCTCTTCGGTGCCGCCGCGTCGGGAGACCCGGAGCTGATCGCCGCCGCGGTGAGCGACGTGTGGGCTCAGGTCCACGCGGCCGACTTCCGCGTGCGCGCCGCGGCGATCGCGAAGAAGGTGAAGGCCGCCAGGCCCGACCTCTTCGCGGTCCAGGAGGCCGTCCAGTACGTCCGTCTCGACGGGACGACCTTCGAGCCGATGGAGGTGATCGACCACCTCGCGATCCTCGTCGAGGCCCTCGCGGCCGAGGGGATGTTCTACGAGGTGCAGTCCGTCGTCGAGGACACGAACGTCATGCTCCCGGACGCGGAGGGCCACGTCGTGATGCTCCTCGACCGGAGCGCGATCCTCGTTCGCGGCGAGCCGTCTCCCGGAAAGCCGCGCCTCTCCGTCTCGAACCCGAAGAGCGGGACGTTCGCCCTCCTCGCCGAGCTCTGCATCGTGCCCGCGGCGGACGGCTCGTGCGAGGTCCCGCTCGTGATCAAGCGCGGCTGGGCCTCGGTCGACGTCGAAGACACCGGCTCGAGGTTCCGTTTCGTCGTCGCGCACCTCGAGGATGTGCCGGCGCCCGTCGCGAACGAGGAGCCCTCGCCTCTCGAGCAGCTCCAGCTCGCGCAGGCGGCCGAGCTCACGCTCGGCGAGACAGGGCCGTTCGCAACCGACCTGAGGGTCGTGCTCGCGGGCGACTTCAACACGGACGCCGCGACGGGCTGGCCGACCTATCGGTTCCTGACGGCGCCCGCGCCGGCCGGACCCGGACTGAAGGACGCGTGGCTCGCGCTGCACCCGAAGGACGCCGGCCTGACGTGGGGCCCGAACCCGGATCTCCTCGCCCCGTTCCCGGCTTTCACGCAGCGGATCGACTTCGTGTTCCTCAAGGGAGACGGCTTCGATCTCGTGAGCGCCAACGTCGTCGGGAACACACGCGGCGACGTCGCCCCGGCCGGCCTCTGGCCGTCCGATCACGCCGGTCTCGTCGTGAGGGTGACCGTCGACCGCCCGGCGCGCTCCGTCGAGCGATTCGACATGATTCCGTGAACCTTCCCCGGGCGCGTGGAGGCGGCCCGGCACCCGCGCGGAGAGGCTAGACTGCACGGATGCCGGACAGTTCCGCCCCGGGCTCCGCCCTCGCGCCGCCGCCGCCCGCCTACCGGTGGGCGGTTCTTCTCACGTGCAGCCTCGCGATGTTCGGGGTGTACTACGTCTTCGACGCGCTGTACCCGGTGACGCCGCTCCTCGAAAAGGCCTTCGGCTTCACGGGAGCCCAGATCGGACTCCTCGACACGGCCTACAACGTCGCGGCGCTCCTGACGCTCATCGCGGGCGGCGTCCTGATCGACCGGATCGGCGTCGCGGCCTCGGCCATTCTCTTCGGCGCCATCGGTGCCGCGGGGGGCATCCTGATCGCGGTCCTTCCGGTCCTCGTCCCGGGCGCCCCGTGGGCCGGGATGATGGCCGGGCGCTTCCTCCTCGGGATCGGCTCGGAGCTTTTCATCGTCGCGGCGACGACCGTGATCGGGCGCTGGTTCAAGGGCAAGGAGATCTCGTTCGCGCTCGCGATCCAGCTCCTCGTCGCGCGTCTCGGCTCCTGGGCCGCGGACAAGTCGCCCGACCTCTTCAAGCCCCTCTTCGCGACCTGGCAGCCGCCGCTGCTCCTCGCGGCCGCTCTCGGCGTCGTGTGGCTCGTCTTCGCGATCGTCTACTCGGGGCTCGAGCGCCGGGCCGCGCGTGTCTACGCGGTGTCGAGGCCCGGCATGACGGACAAGCTCGTGTGGTCGGACCTCGTGAGGTTCGACCTCGGCTACTGGTGGGTCGTCGGCCTCTGCGTCGCCTTCTACGCGACGATCTTCCCGTTCCGGACGTTCGCGAACCTGTACTTCATCGAGGCCAAGGGCCTGTCGCCCGAGGCCGCCGGGAACCTTAAGTCGATCCTCCCGCTCCTGTCGATGATCGGGATGCCGCTCTTCGGCCTGCTCGCCGACCGGATCGGGAAGCGGGCGCTCCTGATGGCGGTGGGCTCGGCGCTCCTCGTCCCGCCGTTCTTCCTGTTGCCCTTCACCGGCGTTTCTCCGACGTTCCTGATGGGAATGCTCGGCCTCGCGTTCGCCCTCGTCCCGGCGGTCCTCTGGCCCGCCGTCACGTACCTCGTCCCCGAGGCCCGGCTCGGCTCGGCATACGCGCTCATGACGTTCTGCCAGCAGGTGGGCTGGGCCGGGATGAGCTGGGGCCTCGGCCTCCTCAAGGACGCCTCGCACGCGAGCGCCGAACGCCCGGAAGGCTGGACGCCCGTCGTCGTGACGCTCGGGGTGCTCGCCTCCGTCGGGTTCGTCTTCTCGTTCCTCCTCTGGCGGAGCGAGAGGGGACCCCGCCGCCACGGCCTCGAGGCGGTCACGCCGCCCGCGAAGTGACCATGACGCACGACCGCACGCCGTCGCGCCTTCTCGCGCTCGCCTTCCTCGCCGCGCTCCCGGCCGTCGCGCAGCCCTTCCCCCAGGGCCTGTTCGGGGAGATGCGCTGGCGGATGATCGGGCCCTTCCGCGGCGGCCGCACGGTCGCCGCCACCGGCGTCCCGGGAAACACGAACGTCTTCTACATGGCGCCGAACAACGGCGGCGTCTGGAAGACGACGGATGCCGGGCGCACGTGGGTCCCGATCTTCGACGCGCAGCCCTCGGGCTCGATCGGCGCGCTCGCGGTCTCGTGGTCGCGCCCCGACCGCGTGTGGGTGGGGAGCGGAGAGGGCCTGCAGCGCCCGGACCTCTCCGTGGGGAACGGCATGTACCGTTCGGACGACGGCGGGAAATCGTGGGTCCGCCTCGGTCTCGCGGACGGCCAGCAGATCGCGGCGATCGCCGCCGACCCGAAGGACGCCGACCGCGCGTTCGTCGCGGTCCTCGGCCACCCGTACGGCGCGAACGAGACCCGCGGGATCTTCAGGACGAGGGACGCGGGTAAGACTTGGGAGAAGGTCCTCTACAGGGACGCGGACACCGGCGGCGCGGCGGTCGCGCTCGACCCGAAGGACCCGAACGTCGTGTACGCGGCGCTCTGGTCCTCGCGGCTCGGGCCGTGGGAGAACGGGCAGTGGCAGGGGCCGGGCACGGGCCTCTTCAAGTCCACGGACGGCGGGACGACGTGGCGGGCGATCGGCAAGGGCCTGCCCGCGCACGCCCAGGGCGGCGGCCGCATCGGATTCGGGATCGCGCCGTCGGAACCGAAGCGCGTCTACGCGACCGTCGACGCTCTCGACGAGGAGAAGGAGTCGGGCGGCGGGATCTTCGTCTCGGACGACGCGGGCGAGACGTTCGTGAAGGTGAGCGGCGAGAAGCGTCTCTGGGGCCGCGGCTCGGACTCCGCCGAGATCAAGGTCCACCCGGGCTCGAAGGACGTCGTGTGGGTCGCGAACACGTCCGCGTACCGGTCGAAGGACGGCGGAAAGACGTTCGAGCCGGTGCGCGGCGCCCCGGGCGGCGACGACTTCCACACGATCTGGTTCCATCCGGAAAACCCCGACGTGATCCTTCTCGCGGCGGACCAGGGCGCGATCGTCTCGGTGAACGGCGGCGCCACGTGGAGCAGCTGGTACAACCAGCCGACCGCGCAGCTCTACCACGTGTCGACGGACGACCGCTTCCCGTACTGGGTCTACGGCGGGCAGCAGGAGAGCGGCTCGGTGGGGATCGCGAGCCGCGGCGACGACGGCGCGATCACGTCCCGCGACTGGCATCCCGTCGCGGCCGAGGAGTACGGCTACGTCGCGCCGGACCCGAAGGACCCCGACGTCGTCTACGGGGGCAAGCTCACGCGCTACCGCCACTCGACCAAGGAGGTCCAGGACGTCTCGCCCGCGCCCCTGCGCGGCACGTACCGCTTCTTGCGCACGGCGCCGGTGATCTTCTCGCCGGCCGACCCGCGCCTCCTCTTCTACGCGGGGAACGTCGTGTTCCGGACGGCGGACGGCGGCCGCCACTGGGACGTGATCAGCCCCGACCTCTCGCGCGAGAGGACGGCCGTCCCGGCCTCGATCGGCGTCTTCCGGACGAAGGACCTCGAGACGATGAAGCGCCGCGGCGTCGTCTACACGCTCGCGCCGGCGTACAAGAGCGCCGACGTGCTCTGGGCGGGGACGGACGACGGCCTCATCCACCGCACCGCCGACGGCGGGAAGACGTGGGCCGACGTCACGCCTCCCGGGCTCACGGCGTGGAGCAAGGTGTCCATGCTCGCGGCCTCGCCGCACGACGACCTCACGGCCTGGGCCGCGATCAACCGCATCCGCCTCGACGACATGAAGCCGCACGTCCTTCGGACCCACGACGGCGGGAAGACGTGGGAGGAGGTCGTGCACGGCCTCCCCGACGACCCCGTCAACGCCGTCAGGGAAGACCCCGTGAGGAAGGGGCTGCTCTACGCGGCGACGGAGCGCATGGTGTGCGTTTCGTTCGACGACGGCGCGAACTGGCAGCCGCTGCGGCTGAACATGCCCGCGACGTCGGTGCGCGACCTCGTCGTCAAGGGCGACGACCTCGTGGTCGGGACGCACGGCCGCTCGTTCTGGATCCTCGACGACGTGACGCCGCTCCGGCAGTTGACGCCGGCCGTCGCCGCGGCGCGGGCGCACCTCTTCGAGCCGCAGAAGGCGACGCGCATCCGCAGGAGCCGCTGGACGGACACGCCCGTGCCCATCGAGGAGCCCGCCGGCGAGAACCCGCCCGACGGCGCGATCCTCGGCTACGTCCTCGGCGTTTCGTCCGCCACCCCCGTCGTGCTCGAGATCCGGGACGCCGCCGGCGGCGTCGTGCGCCGGTACGCGAGCGACGACGCGCCCGAGGCGAAGGTCGAGCCGCTCGTCGTCACGGCGGACTGGGCGCGGCCTGCGCTCACGCTGCCCCGGAGCGCGGGACACCACCGCTGGGTGTGGGACCTCCGGTACGCGCCGCCGCCGGTCTCATCGCGCGAGTACCCGATCTCCGCGGTTCCCTCTCGCACGCCGCCGGAGCCGGAGGGCCCGCTCGTTCTGCCCGGCACGTACACCGCCGCGCTCACGGTGGACGGGAGGACGCTCACGCGGACGCTGACGGTCGGGATGGACCCGCGCGTCAAGGCCTCCCCGGGGGACCTCGCGGCGCAGCATGCGGCCGCGAAACGCCTCGCCGCGGACCTCGCGCGCCTCGCCGAAGCGCGGAAGAAGGGCGCGGACGCCGGGAAGGCCGAGTCCCTCGAGGGGAAGCTCACGCGCCTCTACGGGATGGTCCAGGAGTCGGACGACGCCCCGACGCCGCAGCTCCTCGCGGCCGTGGACGAGGTCGAAAAGGACTTCGCGGGGCTTTTCAGCCGCGCACGGTGAGGACGGCGCGCGCGATCTCACGGCCGTCGGCCGGCCGAACGAGCGCTACGCGTCGCGCACCTCCGCCTTCGTCGGTTCTCCCTTCTAAGAAATCCCCCTCGAACGCTTCCCCTCTGAACTCGACCTCGAGATCGAAGGGCGGGTCCGCGTGCGGCAGCGCCTCGAGGAGCGCGCGGAAGATCGCGACGTTGTTCGCGTGGGCGTTGAGGTCGAGGTCGAAGCGGCCGATGCGCGTCTGCGGCCCTTTTGCGGCGTCGGGCCCCGGCCCGGCGAGCGGCTCGAACGCGTCGCCGATCACGCGCGGCGGGGTGCCGGCCGCGGCCGCGGCGATTTCCGCCGGCGGGCGGAGCGGTTTCTTGGACGGCACCGCGACGAGGAGCCACGCGGACGTGGCCTCGGCGAGGAGCCGGCCGTCCGTTCCCGTCGCGCGGAACTCGCGCAGCGCGAACACACGCGCCACGCCCGAGGGCCACGTCTCGACCACGATCTCGTCCCGCCACGCGGGCAGCGCGAGGAGCCGCAGGTGGAAACGGGAGAGGACCCACGTTTTCCCTTCGGCGAGAAGCGTGTCCGACGCGAAGCCGAGCGACGTCGCGCTGTTTCCCGCGGCCTCCTGGAAGAGGTCGAGGAGCGCGGGCAGACGCATCGTCCCGGCCGGGCCGATTTCGCTCGCCCGGACGCGCGCCGCCTCGCGGAAGACCGCGGTCATGCCGTCGCGGCGGAGACGGGTGCGCCCGCGGCGTGCGAGAGCGCGAGCGTGCGTCGCTTCTCGTAGGCCGCCCGTGCGACGGCCACGTCCTCGAGGAACCAGCCGAGCTCCGAGAGGAGGAGCGCCTGCGGCCCGTCCACGAGGGCGTGGGCGGGGTGCGGGTGGAAGTCCACGAGGACCATGTTCGCGCCGGCCGCGACGCCCTGCGCCGTGACGTGCATGAGGTCCGGGATCCCGTCCGGCGCCTTCTCGCGGCTCCCGACGGAGTGCGACGGGTCGATGCACACGGGGAGGCGCGTGAGCCGCTTGACGACGGGAACGTGCGCGAAGTCCACGAGGTTGCGGTGCGGGTCGCCGAGGTTCGTCTTGACGCCGCGCAGGCCGAAGACGATCTGCGAGTTGCCCTCCGAGGCGAGGTACTCGGCGGCGTTCAGCGACTCGTTGAGCGTGATCCCGAAGCCGCGCTTCACGAGGACGGGAAACACGGTCTGCCGGCCGACCGTCTTCAGGAGCTCGAAGTTCTGGATGTTGCGCGTGCCGATCTGGAGCATGACGCCCGTCGGCTGGCCCGTCTTCTCGAGGCACTCGGCGATCTCGTCGATGTGGCTCTCGTGCGTGATCTCCATGGCGATGACGCGGATGCCGTGCAGGCCCGCCTTCTCGAAGACCCACGGGAGGCAGCCTTTTCCGTGGCCCTGGAACGCGTACGGGTTCGTCCGCGGCTTGTACGCGCCCATGCGCGTCGTGGTCTGCCCGAACGACGCGAGCGCCGCGAACATCGCGTCGGCGTTCTCCGGCGTGTCGACGGCGCAGAGCCCGGCGAAGACGTGGAGGTTGTCCTGCGAGAACTCGACGCCGTTGTACGTGAAGCCGCTCGCGCGCCGGTCGTCCTTGTGGCGCCCGATGACGCGGTATTCCTGCGAGACGCGGACGACGCGCTCGACGCCGGGGAGAACGGCGACGTCCTCTACGGCGAGCCGGTGCGTGTCGCCGATCAGGTAGACCTCCGTGACGGTCTTCTCGGCGCCGCGGACCTTGTGGACGCGGACCTCGATGCCGGGCAGCCGGCCGAGGGCGTCCAGGAGCTCCTTCTCGGCGGCGGCGTTCTTCGCGGTGGTCTCGTCGACGAGGACGATCACGGGGGGGCCTCCGGGAGGCGGTCGACCCGCCCCTTCTTCGTGGTCCGTGCGGGGTACGAGCCGAGGACCTTCAGGTACGGGCACTCTGCGGACAGCGCCGCGACCGCGCGCGAAGCCGCATCCTCGCCAGCGGCGCCCTCGAAGTCCACGTAGAAGAGGTATTCCCACGGGTGGCGCGGCACGGGTCGCGACTCGAGTTTCGTGAGGTTCAGGCCGTGCGCGTCGAGGACGTTCAGGCAGTGCGCGAGCGCGCCGTGCCGGTGCGGCGTCGAGAAGACGAGCGACGTCTTGGCCGGGATACGCGGGTCGAGCACGATCGGGATCGCGGAGACGACGACGAACCGTGTCCAGTTCTCCTCCTGGTCCGCGAGGTCGCGCGCGAGGATCGCGAGGCCGTGGAGAGCGCCCGCCTCCTCGGAAGCGATCGCGGCGAGCGAGCGGTCGCCGGACTCCTTCACGAACCGGGCGGCCTCGGCCGTGTCGATGTACGGAACGGCAGACGCGCCGGCCAGCTGCGCGAGAAAGCGCCCACACTGCGCGAGGGCCTGCGGGTGCGAGGCGACGCGGCGGATGCCCTCGAGCGTCGCACCGGGCAGCGCGAGGAGGCAGTGGCGCACCTCCAGGATCTCCTCGCCCACGATCTTCAGGTCCGTGTGGCGGATGAGGTCGTACGTCTCGTTGATCGAGCCCGCGGTCGTGTTCTCGATCGGAAGGAACGCGTAGCCGGCGTCGCCGCGCTCGGCCTCGGCGAGCGCCGCCGCGAACGTCGGGAATCCCGCGAACTCCGTCGCAGAGGCGCCGAAGTACTTGCGCGCCGCGATGTGGCTGTAGGCGCCCTCGGCGCCCTGGAAGGCGACGCGGTGAGCATTCCCGAGCGAGCGCTCGGCGGCCTTGCGGTCGAGAAGGGCTTCTTCCTGGGCCTTCACGGACATCGCGATGACCTCGCGGAAGATCTCGGTCGTGCGGAACGCGTCGAGGCCGAGTTCCTTCGCCTGCGCCTCGACTTTCGCGAGGAGGGCGCTCTCGCGGGCGTGGTCGCGCAGGAACGGAACTCCCTTGCTCTTGAGGCGTCCCACCTCGGCGACGAACTTCAGGCGCAGCGCGAGCGTCTCCAGCAGCTGCCGGTCCGTTTCGTCGATCCGCCGTCTCAGTTCGTCGAGCGCGTCCATGGGGTAACCGCCGATGTTACGGGAACGGCGGCCGGGGCGGCTCACGCGGGGGCCCGATCTGCTATCCTCCGCGGTCCGATCGAGTGCGGTGGGAGTAGCTCAGTCGGCAGAGCGTCGGATTGTGGTTCCGAATGTCGCGGGTTCGACCCCCGTCTTCCACCCCAGTTTTTCCCGCCCCGGATGCGCCCGTAGCTCAGCTGGATAGAGCGTCAGACTCCGGATCTGAAGGCCAGGCGTTCGAATCGCCTCGGGCGCACCAATTCTAACGACGCCGGCGTTGCGCCCATTCGGGCTTTGAGGGTAGGTTCGGGAGGGAGGGCCGATGGCAAGCGACATCCTTCGAGAGCGTGGCCAGGCGATGGAAGCCCAGTGGGCCCGGCAGCGGGACGAGGAGCTCCTCATGAAGCTGCGCGAGCGCGCGAAGCTCGAGGAAGTCTCCGCCGCCCTCGCGCGAAAGCTGCGCGTGGACGATCCCGCGCTGCGGCAGCGGATCATCGATCTCGGCATCACGCACGACACGGGCCCGGCCCTGTTCCTGGCTCCGCTCGTCCAGATCGCGTGGGCCGACGGCGACGTGACCGAACGCGAGCGGGAGACCATACTCGGCATGGCGGCCGCGCGCGGAACCGGGCCCGGCTCGCCCGCCCACACCCAGGTCCTCGAATGGCTGAAGAAGCAGCCGTCGGCGGCGCTCTACGACGCGGCGGTCGAGGTCCTCAAGGTCGGGATTTCGGTTCTTCCCGAAGAGGAGAAAAAGCAGCGGGTCGACGCGTACGCCGATTCCTTCCGGCGGGTGGCCGAGGCGTCGGGAGGGGGGCTTGGCCGCGTGTTCGGGCGCGCGAACGCCATCTCGGCCGAGGAAGAAGCGCTCATCGCGAGGATCACGGCGGCGCTTCGGGCCTGAGGCGGGCGGCGGTCACGGCCCCACCACCGCCGACACGAACGCGCCGTCGCCGCTCCTCTGGTTCGGCTGGCCGCCGTCGTTGATGACCGCGTACGCGACGAACGGGTTGTTGCCGGACGTGCGCGTGACCTTCGCGTAGCCGCTCGTGACGCCCGGCGCGTACGCCGCGAGGATCGTCCCGATCTGGAAGAAGCCCTTTGCGGCCACCGTCGCGTCGGTCTCGCCGGCCTTCAGGCCCGTCGCGCCGTCGTAGAGGTCGATGTGAAACGTGTCCGTCGAGGCGTCGGTGGACCCGACGTTCACGAGCGCGAGGTTCGTGCGGTTGTCCGCGTTCTGCTGGAGGCCGTACAGCCACGCGACGGTCGTCGCCTCGGCGCCGTTCGGGACCGCGGAGTAGAAAAGCCCGTAACGCCCGCCGCCGCCGGCGGACGACGTCCGCGCCCCGATCGACACGCCGCGGAGGTCGCCCGAAGCATCCCGCACGAAGAGCGCTCCCGCAAACGTCGCGCCGGGCCCGCCGGGGACGACGCCGCGCGAGCGCAGAACCTGCACGAAGGCCGGGAGGATCTGCTGCTCGTTCGGGAGGAGAGGGAGATTGAACGTCACCTGCCCGCCCGGCAGCGGCGCGGCGACGTACGTGCACTGTAGGGTCCGGGAACTCCCCGAGAAGTTCGTCAGAACGAGCTCGGTCGAGAACGTGCTCGTCTCGACGACGACGGGCAGCGTGACGCCCCCGATCGCCGACGCGGGACTCGCGGGCACGGGCTCGACGAACGAGCCGTCGGAGTTCGCCTGATCGTTGATGACGCCGTACGCATAGAAGGGCGCGGTGCCCGAGACGCGCTCGACCTTCACGAACCCGTTGGAGAAGCTCAGCCCGTTCGATGCGAGGATCCCGGAGATCTGGCTGAAACCGCCCGGAGACAGCGTGACGTCCGGCAGCGCGAGCGAGCCCGGGTTCGCCGGGTCGCCCGACACGACCGTGAGGCGCAGCGTCACGTTGCCGTCCGAGGGGCCGCCCGCGTGCTGGACCGCGACGTTCGAACGGTCCGTCGCGTTCTGCCTGAGGCCGCAGAGCCAGACGGGGGTGGACAGGAGGCGCGACGACGGCAAGCCGGCGTACGCGAGGCCGGCCCGCCCGTCGGCGACGGGTGTCGCCGTGCGGACGGTCGCCGCGGCCGCGGACGGGGACGAGAGGCCGCCGAACGTGACCTGAAGCGTCCCGCCGCGGTTTCCCGCGTCGCCGAGCGGGATCCCGAGGGCGCGGAGGCTCGTGATCGTGTCGGCGTACGTCTTCTGCCGGCCCGCCCCGAGCGTCTCCGTCGCGGCGCCGCTCGCCCCGCCGAACGCGGCCGTGTAGGCGTATGTGATCGTCGCGTCCGTCGTCCCGCGGTTCGTGAGCGCCAGCTCCGTCGTGTAGAAGGACCCGTTCGCGCCCGAGGAGGAGAGCGCGATCGGGACGAAGAGCGTCGTCGTATTCACGGCGTCGAGCGCCGCGAGAGCGTCCACCTTCCCGTACCCCCACGTCGTGTTCGGGACCGCGCCCGTGAACGAGTCGCCGCGGGCCGTCCGCTGGAGGATGGACTTCACGGTCGGCGCGTCGAGCGTCGGGTTCGCCTGGAGCATGAGGGCGATGATCCCCGTGACGATCGGGGCCGCCGCGCTCACGGCGTTCGCGCGGCCGTAGAAGCCGAGGCCGTCCTGGATCAGGTTGAAGCGCGAGGTGGCCCAGTACGACTTCGGGTTGTAGACGCTGAAGAGGCTGTCGCCCGGAGCCACGACGTCGATGCCGAGACGGCCGTCGAACGTCGGACCGATGCTGCTCCCGGGCCAGATCTCGCCGACGCTGCCGTTGCCCGTGATCGTTCGCGTGATCCCGTCGATGTCCACGTAGCTCGTCCGGATGACGTAGTCGCCGGGACAGATGTTGTAGCGTGCCGTCGCGCCGTCCCAGATGCTTCCGGGCGCGACGTGGTCGAGGAAGTAGTTCGATCCCCCGTGACCGGAGGGGTTGATCGTCGCGTCGAAGCGGCCCGTCGTCACGGCCGTTCCCTTCAGCGTGATCGTGTAGTCGCCGACCGGGCCCGAGATGTTCAGGAAGATCTCGCGCTTGCCGTTCTGGGCGCCGTAGAAGACGCGGCTCGAGCCTTGCTGGTAGTAGGTGAACTCGGAGTTCGTGACCGTCGCGGAATCCGCGTTCGTCGCCGGGGAGACGTAGGGCCCGTACGTCGCCGTCGGGGTCTGGACCGTGACGTCGAAACGGTCGGCGCCGGGGTACCAGAGATCGAAGAGCAGGCCGCCCGCCTGGCCCTTGTGGATCCTGATCGACTGCGTCGAGCCGCTCGCGACGTTGCCGCCCGCGCGGTTCGCGCTTCCGCCCTCGTCGCCCGGCCCCGAGACGAAGACGAGGCCCGGAATGCCGGGCCCGACGGTCGCGTCGATCTTGCGCGCGAGGCTGCTCGTGCCGTCCGTCGGACCGCCCTGGCTCCCCAGGTTGAGAAGCATGACGGCCGGCATCCCGAGCTCCTGCGCCTTGGCTTTCACGAAGTCGATCGCCAGAGGAAACACCGTGGCGTCGTTGAACCCGGCCTCGGCCGCCTCGCCGTCGTGCGCGGGCGCGCCGTCGGACGTGACCTTCACGGAGATGATCGTGGCCTCCGGCGCGATGCCACGGTACTTCGCGACGTTGCGCCCGTTGCCGGTCGGCGTCCCGGCCGTCGGAGTGCCGTGGCCGACGGCGTCCCGGAACGGGATCGTCGGCCCGCCGGAGAGCGCGGCGTCGATCTGGGCGCGCGTGTAGAGCGTCCCCCGGCCGTACCCGCTCGTGGCCGCGCCGGTGTTGTCCGTGAAGTCGAGCATGTAGGCGATGCGTGTCGTCCCGTCCGCGTTCCGGAAGTCGTTGTTCTTCCAGTCGATCCCGCGGTCGAGGAGGGCGACGATCACGCCCCGGCCCGTGAGGCCGTACTTCGCGAACGCGGCGTCGACTCGAGTCTCGACGCGAACCTTGTCCAGTGCGGGAGCGGGGCGTGAAACGAGACTCAGAAGCAGCGCGGCGGCAAACGTCTTCTTCTTCACGAGAACCTCCGGGAGGGGCGCGTGACCATGGACGAGGGAAACGGGGTGAAGACGGGATCATAGGGGGCCGGAGCCCCGCGCGGGAGGGGTCAGCCGAAGTTGCTGGCCACCATGATGCAGGCCTCGTACACCGTCTTGTAGGGCGCCGCGGCTGCGATGGCGAGCGCCTCGTCGTCATAGCTCCCGTCCTGGAGCCACACGGCCGGAAGCCCGAGGCGTGCAGCCTCCCGAAGGATGCCGTGCGTGACCGCCGGCGGCGTGACGACGTCGACGATGTGCACGGGCCCCGGGACCGACGCGAGATCGGGGTACGCGGGCAGGCCCGCGATCTCCTTCTCCCTCGGGTTCACGGGCAGGACTGTGTAGCCCTTGGCGGCGAGGTTCTTCACGATCACGTTGCCGTACTTGTAGGGGACGTTGCTCGCGCCGACGACGGCGATGCGCGTCGCAGCCGTCTTCCGGCGCAGGAGCTCGAAAACTTCGGGCGGATGGGGATCGGTTCGGACCACGGGACCTCCTCGGGCCGGGCGTACGACCCCGGGGGGACGATTGTGCCGCAACGGGCGCCGCGCTCAGAGCGGCCGGAACCGCGTGCCCGCTGGAAAGTCGAGCCCGAAGCGCTCGCGGAGGAGGTCGAGGAGCGCGTCGCCCTCCGGCGCCGGCGTCTCGGCCGGCGCCTCGCCGGGGCGCATCGTCTGGAGAACGTCGCCGCGCAGCACGAGGGCGCCAGTCGCCGACGTGCGCTGCGCGACGGCGACCTTCGTAAACGACGAATCCCGATGCGTCGACGTGTAGTGGTTTGCGACGGCGTAGTCCGCCGGCCGCTGCGGTTCGAGCGTGAATCCGTAGAGGTCCCGCCAGCCGGACGGGTCCCGGTTCTGGAGGACGCGTTCGCCGCCGTCCTCGACGAGCCGGAAGCGCCAGAGCCCCTGGGCGATCTCGCCGCAAGGCTCGAGCGGCAGCGGTTCCCACGGCCCGCCGCCGCCGAAGCCCACGTCGCAGAGCCAGTCGCGGCCCTCGGCGCGCACGGCGAGCAGCATGTGCGTGCGCGGCCCGTCCGTGCGCCCGCCGAGCCTCACCCGCGCCGCGAGGGGCGTCACCCGAAAGCCGGCGTCGGCGAGGACGGCGGCAAACAGGGTGTTCTGCTCGAAGCAGTAGCCGCCGCGCCGCGCCGCAACGAGCTTGGCCTCGAGCGACGGGAGGTCGAGGCGGATCTCGCGCCCGAGAAGGATGTCGAGGTTCTCGAAAGGGATCGCGCCGGCGTGCGCGCGGTGAAGCGCGGCGAGGCCTTCGGCGTTCGCGGGAGGAGGCGCGCCGAGACCGATGCGGCGGAGGTAGGCCGGGAGGTCGGCGAGCGCGCCCATGGCGGAGAGAAGGACGGATCCGGGCGCGAAGGGTTTCAGGCGCCGGGCTAGGATGGACCGATGCCCCGCCCGCCCCGCACCTCTCCCGCCGTCGCCGCGCTCCACGGGAACCCGTATTCGAGCCTCCTCGCGCGCCTGGCGACGCACGAGGGGGAGGTCTTCCCCCTCCACGTCGGGGATACGTGGCGGAAGGCCCCCGCGGGCTGCCGGCCGGAGGAGCTCGGGCCCGGCCTGCCCGGGATCAACCGCTACACGGACGTCTGGGGGCTGCCCGAACTGCGGGACGCGATCGCGACGCGCGCGTCCGCGCAGACGGGAGCGCCGGTCGCGCGCGCAAACGTCCTCGTGACGGGCGGTGCGACCGCGGGTCTCATGGCGGCGGTTGCCGCGCTCGTCGCGCCGGAGGAAGAGGTCCTCCTCCTCGGCCCGCGCTGGCCGCTCATCGAGGGGCACGTCCGGCTCGCGGGCGCGGTCCCGGTCGAGGTGCCGCTCTTCCTGGGCGACCTGTCGCCCGAAGCCGTCGCCGCCGCCGTTCGCGTACGCGTCACGGAGAGGACGGCCGCGATCTACGTCAACACGCCGAGCAACCCGACGGGCCGGGTCCTGCCGCCCGGCTCCGTCGACGCCCTCGCGCACGTCGCGCGCGAGGGGAATCTCTGGCTCCTCGCGGACGAGGTCTACGAGCTCTACGCGTACGGCGGCGCCCACCGGCCCGCGTACGCGGCGGCGCCCGAGCGGACGATCGCGGCACACTCGCTCTCCAAGGCATGGGGCCTCTCCGGGGCGCGCTGCGGCTGGCTCGTCGGGCCGGAGGCCGCGCTCGCGGAGATCGTGAAGGTCGGGGCGCACACGATCTACTCGGCGCCCACGGCGTCGCAGCACGCGGCGCTCCGCATCCTCGCGGGTGCGGGCGACGCCTGGGTCGCCGAGGCGCGCGCCGAGTACGCGGCGACGGGGCGCGAGGCCGCGCGCCGGCTCTCTCAGCCCGCTCCCGAGGGCGGGATGTTCCTCTTCCTCGACGTGGCCGCGGCGCTCGACGAGCGCGGCCTCCTGGGGCTTCTCGAAGACGTCGCGGGGGAGGGTCTCTTCGTCGCCCCCGGCCCCAGCTTCGGCCCGTACCCGACGCACGTCCGCCTCTGCTACACGGCCGTCCCGCCGGACGCCGCGCTGCGGGGCGTCGACATCCTCGCGCGGCGGCTCGGCCGCTGAAGAAGGACCGACTCCTAAACCACTCTAAGAAATTCTCTTCTGGCGATCTGCGCGGAGCCGACTCACATTGGGGAATAGTCGGCGAATGCGCGGCGTTGAGGTGCTCATGACGGAAACCCTGACCCTGCCCGTTCTCCCCCTTCGCAACGCCGTCCTCTTCCCGGGCGTGTCGACGCCGATCTCCGCCGGGCGCGGCGGCACGGTGCGGGCGATCGAGGCCGCGCTGCGCGGGGACGCGCTCGTCTTCGCGCTCTCGCAGCGCGAGGACGTCGAGAAGGTGACCCCCGAGGGCCTCTACACGATCGGGACGATCGCGAAAGTGAGTTCGGTCCAGCGCGGCCTCGGCGGCATGCGCCTCCTCCTCGAGGGGCAGCGCCGCGGAATCGCGATGCGCGTGACGGAGAAGAAGGGCGGGATGCTCGAGGCCGTCGTCGTGCCCGCGGCCGAGATGGCGCCGGCCGACGCGAAGGACCCGGTCTTCCTCGCGCTCCACAAGGAGGCGCGCGAGCGCGCCGCCGAGCTCGGCGAGAAGATGGGCCTTCCGGAAGAAGCGGTCGCGCAGTTCCTCGAGCAGGCCGAAGAGCCGGGCCGCCTCGCGGACCTCGTCGCGGGGTACATCGACATCCCCATGGCCGACCGCCAGCAGCTTCTCGAGACGCTCTCGGTCGAGGACCGCCTGCGCCGCGTGCTCGTCGCCGTGCAGCGGCAGATCGGCGTCCTTTCCGCGCAGGAGGACATCCAGTCGAAGGTGAAGGAGCAGATCGGCGACCGCCAGCGGGAGATGCTCCTGCGCGAGCAGCTCCGGGCGATCCAGAAGGAGCTCGGCGAGGGCGAGGGCAAGGACGCCGCCGACCTCGAGGAGCTGAAGAAGAAGCTCGCAGCGCACCCGCTCACCGAGGAGGTGCGCAAGGAAGTCGACCGCGAGCTCGCCCGCCTCGAGCGCATCGGACGCGAGTCGATGGAGTCGCAGGTCATCCGGACGTTCCTCGAGAACGTGGCGGAGCTGCCCTGGGGCGTCCGCAGCGAGGACAAGCTCGACGTCAACGAGGCCGCGCGCATCCTCGACGAGGACCACTACGCGCTCGGCGACGTGAAGGACCGGATCCTGGAGTTCCTCGCCGTGCGCCAGATGCGCGCGAAGGCCGAGAAGACCGAGGCCCAGGCGGCCGAGGGCGCCGAGAACGCGCTGAAGAAGGACATGTCGACGGGCAAGGGCCGCATCCTCCTCTTCGTCGGCCCTCCCGGCGTCGGCAAGACCTCCATCGCGAAGTCCATCGCGCGGGCGATGGGGCGGAAGTACGTCCGGATCTCGCTCGGCGGCGCGCGCGACGAGGCGGACATCCGCGGCCACCGGCGGACGTACGTCGGCGCGATGCCGGGCCGCATCGTGCAGGGCCTCAAGCAGGCGGGCACGAAGAACCCGGTGTTCCTCCTCGACGAGCTCGACAAGCTCGGCGTGTCGTTCCAGGGCGACCCCGCGAGCGCCCTTCTCGAGGTGCTCGACCCGGCCCAGAACGACTCGTTCACGGACCACTACCTCGGCGTCCCGTTCGACCTCTCCGAGGTCCTCTTCATCGCGACCGCGAATTTCATTCAGAACATCCCCGGGCCGCTCCTCGACCGTCTCGAAGTCGTCGAGTTCTCGGGCTACACGGAGCGCGAGAAGCTCGCGATCGCACGGCAGTACCTCCTGCCCCGGCAGCTCGCCGAGAACGGCCTGACCGCCGCGCAGTTGGTGCTCACCGACGCCGCGATCGCCGAGATCGTCACGAGCTACACGCGCGAGGCGGGCGTCCGCCAGCTCGAGCGCGAGATCGGCAAGCTCGCGCGCAAGGTCGCGCGCCGGATCGCGGCGGGCGACGTCGCGGCGGTCGCGGTCGAGGCCGGGGACGTCTTTCCGCTCCTGGGCAAGAAGCGGGTCCACCCCGAGAAAAAGATCGTCACGGACCAGGTCGGGCTGGCGACGGGGATGTACTACACGCCCGCGGGCGGCGACATCATGTTCATCGAGGCGATGCTCATGAAGGGCAAGGGCGAGGTCGTCCTCACGGGGCAGCTCGGCGACGTCATGAAGGAGTCGGCGCGCGCCGCGTGGACGTACGCGCGCTCGCACGCGGCCGAGCTCGGGATCCCCGACGAGGCCTTCGAGCGCGACCTCCACATCCACGTGCCCGCCGGCGCGATCCCGAAGGACGGGCCCTCCGCGGGCATCGCGATGGCGACGGCCATCGTGTCGGCGCTCTCACGGGTGCCCGCGCGCCACGACATCGCGATGACCGGCGAGATCACGCTCTCGGGCCGCGTCCTCCCGATCGGCGGCCTGAAGGAGAAGGTCCTCGGCGCCGTGCGCGCGGGCATCCGGACGATCGTCCTGCCGAAGGACAACGAGCCGGACCTCGCGGACCTCCCGAAGGAAGTCCGGGACGCGATCGAGGTGCACCCGGTGGACGGGCTCGGCGAGGCGCTCGCAGTGACGCTGCGCGGCGCGAGCTTCCGCGGCGGGCACTTCGTTCTCCGGGACGGCGCCGTGCCAAGCGCGGGGACGCCGGCGCACTGAGGGGGCGGGGCGCTGCGGAGAGCCGCGCCTCAGGCGCGCGCGGCGAAGAACGCCCGGTGCCGCGCGACGACGCGCGTGAGCGTCGCGGGATCGCCGGGCCCGAGCGGCAGGACGTAGACGGCGCGGTAGAGCGCCTTGCGGATGCTCGCGGGCAGGGGGAGAGCCGAGACGCGCCTCCACGTCCGGAGCGCCGACGTGCGGATCGGCATCAGCCGGCCGACGGGACGGATGCCGCGCGCGAGGACGATCGGCGTCCCGAGCGGCCCGCGGAGGAACTCCTTCCAGGCGAAGCGGGAGAGGCGCGGAGCGGTATTCATGGCGTGGAGGATAGCGCGGCTCCGGGGGGGAAAGCACGCCGGTCCAGCAGGAGGAACGCGGGCACGGACAGGGCCGCGAGGACGGCGGCCGTCCCGTAGGCCGCGGAAAAGCCCGCGCGCCCGATGACGGCGCCGAGCGCGATCGAACCCGTCCCGATGCCGACGTCGAACGCCGCGAGGATCGCCCCGAACGCGGCGCCGCGCCGCTCCGGGAGGACGTGCCGCGTCACGTGGGCGGCGAAGACCGGGTAGACGTTGCCGAACCCGGCGCCGAAGAGGAACGCCGCGAGCGCGAGGAGCGGCCGCGTCGTCGCGACGGCGAGGAGCGCGAACGCCGCCGCCGTGGTGCCGAGGAGAGGAAACATCACGCGCCGCGGCCCGACGCGGTCGGCGAACCGCCCGAGGAACGGCCTGAGGACGAGCACGGTGAGCGAGAAGACGGTGAAGAAGAGGCCGCGCGGCGCGAGGCCGTTCTTCTCCGTCCACATCGCGACGAAGCTCGTCACGCCTCCGTAACCGAAGCTGCAGAGGAAGAGCGCGAGCGACGGGGCGAGGACCCGCCACTCCACGAGGTCCCGCGTGAAGAACGGCCCGTGCGGCGCTGCGCGCGGCGGATCCGGCTCGAGGTTCCACGCGATCGCGGCCATCGCGAGATTCAGGACGCCGACCGAGGCGCAGAGCGACGTCCAGCCGAGCCCGTAGACGGCGAGGCCGAGGGCCGGCGCGAACGCGGTCGCGAGCACGGTCGCCATTCCCCAGTAGCCGATTCCCTCGGCGCGCCGCTCGTTCGGGATCAGGCCCGTCATGTACGCGGCGGACGCCGAGAGGAGGCCCGACCAGAAGAGGCCGTGGAAGAAAACCAGAAAGACGAGGACCTCCCAGCGCGGCGCCAGCGCGTAGGCGAGCGCGAAGAAGGCGATCGCGACGCTCGAGACGAGGAGCATCCGGCGCCGCCCGATCCGGTCCGCGAGGGCGCCCGTGAGCGGTGCCGAGAGCGCCGAGGCGTACGTGAGAAGGCCGAGGAAGAGGCCGGCGGCGGTCGTGGACCCGCCGAGCTCGAGGATCCGGAACGGCGCCGTCGGGAGGAGCTGGAAGAGCGACAGGAAGACCGTGAACGTGAACCCGCACATCAGGAAGAACTTGCGCGTGAAGAGGCGTTCGGCGGTCACGGGCGGAGTCTAGGGGGAGAGCCGGCGGGATAAAAAAAGAGGCCGCCCGTGGGGCGGCCTTGGCAGGAGGTTGGATGTGCGCAACCGCGCTATCGCACGCCCCGTGCCAGCCGATTCGCGCCGAAACGGCGCGAATCGGCCTCCCGGGAGCCCTCTAGGCCTCCAGAACGATGTCGAAACGTTCGTGGTGGAGGTGCTCGTCGCTCTGGACGTGGATCGGCATGCCGATCCGCTCCTCGAGCTCCTCGACGAGCCGGCGCTCCTCCCCGACGAGCGACCGGTAGACCTCGGGATGGACGCGGAGCATGAGGGAGTGCGCCTCGCCCTCCTCGACGCGCTTGGCGATCTCGCGCCGGATCTCGAGGACGATCGTCGGCACGCTCTTCGTGCGGCCGGAGCCCGCGCAGTAGGGGCAGGGCATCGTGAGGGCGCGTTCGAGGCTCTGCCGCTGGCGCTTGCGCGTGATCTCGACGAGGCCGAATTCGGACACCGGCAGCATCCGGTTCTTCGAGCGGTCCTTCTTCAGCTCGGTCTCGAGAACCGTGAAGAGCTCCTGCCGGTGCCCTTCTTCCTCCATGTCGATGAAGTCCACGACGAGGAGGCCGCCGAGGTCGCGGAGGCGGATCTGCCGGACGATCTCCTGGACGGCCTCGAGGTTCGTCTTCACGACGGTTTCCTCGAGCCTCTTCTTCCCGACGAACTTGCCCGTGTTCACGTCGATCGCGACGAGCGCCTCGGTCTGGTTGATCACGATGTAGCCGCCGGACTTGAGCCAGACCTTCGACTTGAGCGCGTTCTCGATCTCGCTCTCGACGCCGTACTCCTCGAAGAGCGGCGTCGACTTGCGGTACAGCTTCACCTTCGAGACGAGGGACGGCTGGACCTGGTCGAGGAACTCCACGATCCGCTGGTACTCCTCGTCGTCGTCCACCCAGAGGGTCGCGAAGTCCGAGCCGAAGACGTCGCGGGCGGCGCGAAGGGTGAGATCGAGGTCGCGGTGCAGGAGCGTCGGCGCGCCGGAGCGCTCGCCCTTCTTGCGGATCTGCTCCCAGAGCTTCGTGAGGTAGCGCCGGTCGGCGGCGAACTCCTCGGCGGCGCGGCCCTCGCCGGCCGTGCGCACGATGTAGCCGCCCGGGCCCTTCTTGAGCGCGGTCAGGATGTCCTTGAGACGGGCGCGCTCCTCCTCGTTCTCGATGCGCCGCGAGACGCCGACGTGGTCGATCGTCGGCATGTAGACGAGCGTCCGGCCCGGGAGGGTCACGTGCGTCGTGACGCGAACGCCCTTGTGGGCGATCTGGTCCTTCGTGACCTGGACGACGAGCTCCTGGCCCTCGCGGAGCAGCTCGTCGATCGACGGGAGAACGGGCTTCGGGAGGCTCTCGTCCGGCACCGCCGAGCCGGTCTCGGACGCGGGCGAGGCGGCGGCGTCGTGGGGAAGGGCGGCGACGCTCGCCGCCACCGCCGAGATCGCCTCGGCGGCGCCGCCCGTCCCGAAGGCGTCGAAGTCGTCGACCTCCTCGCCGACGTCTGCGACGTAGAGGAACGCGTCCTTCTCGAGGCCGACGTCCACGAACGCGGACTGCATCCCGGGCAGGACGCGCGTCACGCGCCCCTTGTAGATGTTCCCGACGGTCCCGCGCTGCTTCCGGCGCTCGATCTGCACCTCGGCCACGCGCCCCTCCTCGAGGACGGAGATGCGCGTTTCGCGGTCGGAGGCCGAGACGAGGAGTTCCTTCAGCACCGGCGCAGTGTACGCGCGAGGGCCGTCAGACGTTCACGTACCGCCGGTACGCGACGGAAAGGATGAGGCCGACCATGCACCACGTCGCGATGAGCGACGAGCCGCCGTACGACAGGAACGGCAGCGTGATGCCCGTCGTCGGGAGGATGCCGACGTTCATCGCGACGTTCACGAGGAACTGCCCCGCGATGTTCACGATGAGGAGCAGGACGAGCATCGACCCGCCGCGGTCGCGCGCGTCCCGTGCGATGGCGAGCGCCCGCGCGATCAGGAACCCGTACGCGCCGAGGAGGACCGCGACGCCCGCGAACCCCCATTCCTCCGCGAGCGCCGCGAAGATGAAGTCCGTGTGGCGCACCGGCAGGAACCCGAGCCGGCTCTGCGTGCCCTGCTTCCAGCCCTTCCCGAGGATCCCGCCCGAGCCGATCGCGATCCGGGCCTGCCGCACCTGGTAGCCGGCGCCGCGCGCCGCGAGGTTCGGGTCGAGGAACGTCCGGATGCGGTCCTTCTGGTAGTCCTTCAGGAGGAACCACGAGCCGCCGACCGCGAGCGCTCCCGCGACGAGGAGCGCGGCCCACCAGCGTCCCTTCAGCCCCCCGAAGAAGAGCGCGGCGACGAGGAACGGCACGTACGTCAGCGCGACGCCGAGGTCGGGCTGGGCGAGGACGAGAAGGACCGGGGCGGCGACGGCCGCGGTGAGGAGGACGATCGTCCGCGTCCGGAGGATCGGCCGGTCGTCGTTCTCGAGGATCCAGGCGAGGAGGAGCGCGATCGAGATCCGGGCGAACTCGGACGGCTGGAGCTGAAAGCCGCCGCCGATCTTGATCCACGACTTCGCCCCCGCGATGCGCTTCCCGAAGATCGGCAGGTACAGGAGCACGAGGAGCGTGAGGCCGTAGAGCCCCGGCGCGTACTGGAGGAGGATCCGGTAGTCGACGGCGAGGAAGACGCCCGCCGCGATCAGGCCGAGGACGGCGAACAGGACCTGCTTGCCCGCGAGGTCGGCGCGCGGCGAGCCGGCGGTCGTCGAGACGACCATGACGACGCCGGCCGCGGTGAGGAGGATCGCGAGGAAGAGCAGCCGCAGGTCGATCCGGTGGGGGAGGATCTCGGCGAGCCGCGACACTCAGTTCGCCCCTCGCGAGGCCGCGCTTCCCGCCTGCGCGACGGCCGGCGGCGGGCCGGCCCGGCGCTTCGTGACCCAGTAGGCGCACATCTTCGCGGCGAGAGGTGCCGCGGCGCTCGCCCCGTGCTCGCCGTGCTCGGCGAAGACCGCGACGACGATCTGCGCGTCGTCCTTCGGCGCGAAGCCGATGAACCACCCGTGGTCGCGCAGCTGCTCCGGAAGGAGGTGGCCCTTCTTCGCCTCCTTCTGGCCGACGACCTGGACGGAGCCCGTCTTGCCGCACATGTCGATGCCGGCGACGCGCGAGCCGTACGCGGTCCCGCCCGGCTGGTTCACGACGCGCCAGAGCCCGTCGAGGACGACATCGCGCGGGAGGCCGGCCCACGAGACGGACTCCTTCACGGCGGGCCGGTAGACGAAGCGCTCTCCGGTGCGGACGTTTTCGCCGATGTGAAAGAGGTGCGGCGTCGGAAGCGCGCCGTCCGCGTTCGCGATCCCGGCCAGCGCGCGGGCCTGCTGGAGTGCCGAGACGAGGACCGGTCCCTGGCCGATCGAAACGGAGATCGTCTCGCCCGCGTACCAGGGATGCTTGCGCACCGCGGCGCTCCATTCCGACGACGGGACGATGCCGGCCTTCTCGTGCGCGAGGTCGATCCCGCTGAGGCGGCCGAAGCCGAAGTGCTTCCCCGCGTCCGCGATCGCGTCGATGCCGAGGCGCTTGCCCATCGTGTAGAAGTACGAGTCGCAGGAGACCTGGAGCGCGGTCGCGAGGTCGACACTCCCGTGCGTCCCGTGGCAGCGGAACGGGCGGCCGTAGAACGTGAGCCCGCCCGGACAGAACACGCGCTCCTTCGGGTCGATCCCGTGCTTGAGGATCGCGTACGCCATGAACGGCTTCCACGTCGAGCCCGGCGAGTAGAGGTTCTGAAGGACGCGGTTGTTCAGGGGGCGCTTCGGGTCCGTCAGGATCTCGTCCCACTCGGCGCGCGTCACGCGCCGCGTGAAGAGGTTCGGGTCGTACGCGGGCGCCGAGACGAGCGCGAGGACTTCGCCCGTCTTCGGGTCGAGCGCGACGGCCGCTCCGACCTTTCCGGCGAAGTAGTCCTCCGCGAGGTGCTGGAGCCCGGCGTCGATCGTGAGCTGGAGCGTGTTGCCGGGCATGGGGTCGACGTGACCGGACTCGCCGACCTCGCGGCCGAACGAGTCGATGACGTACGAGCGCGAGCCCGAGACGCCCGCGAGGAGATCCTGATACGAGGCCTCGACGCCCTGCTGCCCGATCGCCTCGCCCGGGCGGGGCAGCGCCTCGTCTCCCGGGCGCGCCTTCGCGCGCGCGGCCACCTGCTCGGCCGTCGCCTCGCCGAGCTGGCCGAGAAGGTGCGCGGCGACGGTCCCCTGCGTGTAGACGCGGCGCTCCGTCTTCTGGACGACGAGCTCGGGGTGCTCGAGCGCGCGCGCCTGCACGGCGCCGACCTCCGAGACGGTCAGGTTCTCCTGGAGGACGACGGGCACGAAGTCGTAGTACGAGCGGTCTCGCTCGACGCGCCTCTTCATCTCGTCGAAAGGCCGGTTGAAGAGCCCGGCGACAAACCGGATCGAGGCGTCCAGGTCCTTCGTCTCCCGCCGGTAGAGGAGAAGCGTGAAGGAGGGCTCGTTCTCGGCGAGGACGACGCCGTTGCGGTCCAGGATGAAGCCGCGCGGGGCCGTGACGGGGACCTTCCGGAGCCGGTTGTTCTCGGCCTGGCGCTCGTAGTCCTCGCCGCGCAGGACCTGGTGGACCCAGTAGACGCCCGCGATGAGGCCGAGGAGAGCCCACAGGATCCGCATCGCGAGGTCGATGCGCGTGAGGACGGGGCGGCGGTCTTCCCGGGCGCTCGCCGGCATCAGTTCAACCGCATCCGGCGCCGCGCGTCGCGGCGCTGGCGCCACGGAACGCGCGAGGCCGCGTGAAGGGCGCCCCCGAGCAGGCCGGTCGTCGCCGCGCGGCCGAGGAGGAGCCACGGCGCAGGGGCGAGAAGCTCGCCGCGCAGGACCCAGAGGAGAAACGTGATCGTGAGGGCCTCGGCCAGGACGGCGCCCGCGAGCAGCCCGCCGACCGCGAGGGGCTTCTCGACGATCGTCCGCGCTCCGATCGTCGCGAGGAGATAGCCCGTCAGGATCTTCGAGAAGGCGTGCAGCCCGAGGAGTCCCTGCGGCCCCTGGAGTGCGTCCTCGATGAGGCCCGCGGGCAGGCCCGCGAGCATCGCAGGCACGACGGCGCCGCCGCGCGCCATGTACGCCACGACGAGGAGGAAGAGATCGGGAGGCGTGGGGAAGCGAAGGGCGCCGAGCACGAGCGTCGCGAGGATCGCGAGGGCGAGGCCGATTGCGACGCGAAGGGTCTTCACCGGCGCTCTCCGGGCACGGGACCGCCCTGTACGTCCGCGCGCTTGACGGGCGGGAGGACGAACACCATCGACTCCCGCCGCGGGTCGGTCGCCGGCTCGAGCTGGATGTCCCAGAAGAGCGTGCTCTTGCGCGTCGTCGCCGAAACGCGGCCGACGGGAAGGCCGTTCGGGTAGACGCCGTCCGTTCCCGAGGAGACGACGAGATCGTTCTTCTCGACGGGCTCGATCGTGGGGACATACTCGACGCCGATCCCGCCCTTTCCGTCCCCCTTGGCGACGCCCGCCCGCGCCCCGCGCGGAAGGAGGACGCCCACGGCGGCGGTCTTGTCGGAGAGCAGCTGCAGGCGGGCGGTGCGCGGTCCGATCGCGATCACGCGGCCCACGAGGCCTCCCGGCGCGACGACGACGCCGTCGACGCGGACGCCGCTTTCGGAGCCGCGGTCGAGGAGGCCCGTGCGGAACGGGCCGGAGGATTCGACCGCGATGAGGCGGGCGGGTACGGTGCCCGCCGGCGGCGACGGCTGCGTGCCGAAGAGCTCGAGCAGGCGTGTCTTGTCGCGCTCGGCGTCGCGAAGCTTCAGGAGCTCGCCCTCGAGGCGCTCGATCTCGTCCGAGAGGGCGCGATTCGCGCCGAGAAGACGCCGCCGCGACGAGGCCCATGTTCCGACGTCGGCGACCCCCGCGCGCAGAGCCGTCACGCCCTCGACGAACGGGGACACCGCGGCGAGAAGCCACGCCTGGCCGGCGGTCCGCCCGCCGGGCCGTCTCACCTGGAGAGACAGTCCGACGATGCACAGCGAGAGCAGCACCGCCAGCAGGATCTCGGGTCGGCGGGCGGCGAGTGACGGCGAAGCCACGCGCGTCTAGTCGAGGCTGATCTTCCGCAGGAGGTCGACGTCCGCGAGCATCGCGCCCGTCCCGAGGGCGACGGAAGAGAGCGGCTCCTCCGCCGTGGCGATCGGGAGCCCCGTTTCCTCCCGCAGGCGCCGGTCGAGGTTCTTCAGCATCGAGCCGCCGCCCGTGAGGACGATGCCCTTGTCCATGATGTCGGCCGAGAGCTCGGGCGGCGTCTTCTCGAGGGCGACGCGGACCGCGTCGAGGATGATCCCGACGGTCTCGGCGAGCGCCTCGCGGACTTCCGCGTCCGTCAGCGTGAGCGTCTTCGGCACGCCCTCGACGAGGTCGCGGCCCTTGATCTCCATCGAGATCGGCTCGTCGAGCGGGTAGGCGGAGCCGATCTCGATCTTGATCTGCTCGGCCGTGCGCTCGCCGATGAGGAGGTTGTACTTCCTCTTGATGTACTGGATGATCGCCTCGTCCATCTCGTTCGACGCGACGCGCACGGACTTCGAGTAGACGATTCCCGCGAGCGAGATGACGGCGACGTCCGTCGTGCCGCCCCCGATGTCGACGATCATGTTGCCCGTCGGCTCGGTGATCGGGAGGCCCGCGCCGATGGCGGCCGCCATCGCCTGCTCCACGATGAAGACTTCGCTCGCCCCCGCCTGCAGGGCGGAGTCCTTCACGGCGCGCTTCTCGACCTGCGTGATGTCGGACGGGACGGAGATGACGATCTTGGGGCGCACGAAGAGCGAGCGGCCGTGCGCCTTCTTGATGAAGTAGTCGAGCATCCGTTCCGTGACCTCGAAGTCGGCGATGACGCCGTCCTTCATGGGCCGGATCGCGACGATGTTTCCGGGCGTGCGGCCGAGCATCTCCTTGGCGGCGCTCCCGACGGCCTCGACCTTGTTGGAGATCTTGTTGACGGCCACGATGGAGGGTTCGCGGACGACGATGCCGCGACCTTCCGCGAACACGAGCGTGTTCGCCGTGCCGAGGTCGATCGCGAGGTCGGACGAGAAGATCGAGAAGAAAGAGCGCAGGGCCAAGGGACGATTCCTTTCGGGGGTCGGCGGAAGGCCGCCGTGGTCAGTTGCTGATGAGGACCGTTTCTCGTTTGACCGTCTCGCCGCCCGCGGTGCGGGCCTTGATCACGATCGTCTGCATGCCCTCGCCGCCGATCGTGACGATCTTCCGGAAGCTTCCGTCGGCATTCACGTCGGTCATCTCGCCGTTCACGGTGACAAGTGCTCCGGGGACCGTCCGTCCCACGAGGACGACGGAGGAACCGACGACGTTCGGGCGCTGCGTGATCACGAGGTCGGGCGGGAGCGCGTCCCCCTGGACCGCCGCCTGGTCGCCGCCGACGGCCTTGAAGCGTCGCTCGGCCGTCCACTCCGAGTAGAGCGTCGGGGAGCCCTTCTTCACGGTGCGCACGTGCCAGAAGTAGAGGCCCGGGTCGTGCACCTGGATGAGCGTGTCCGGCTGGGGGCGCTCGGACGGGAAGCCGGGAAGGACGGAATCCTTCACGAAGAGCCGGCTCGCGGCGATCTCCACCTGGTAGCCGCTCGCGTCCTTGACCGGGGACCAACGGAGGCGCAGGGGCTCGGTCTTGCGGAGGTCGACGAGGAGGTTGTCGTCCGGCGCCAGGAGGGCGGGCGCATCCGGAAGGGACGTCTTGGGGCCGATGGGGCCGCCGCGTGCGGCGACGACCCGCTCGCGAGCGCCGAGCGTGACGCTCTGGCCCGCGGCGTTCGAGAGGACGGTCGAACCGCGGTAGGACGACACGGACGTGGAGGTCGCGTCCTGCTGCATCCCGACGGACGAGTTCGACTCGATGCTCGCCGTCGCGACGTCGGTCGACACCTTCGAGCGGCTCTTGTCGCCGGTCGAGACGTCGGTCGTGCCGACGACGAGCTTCGGGTTCGAGCCGCCCGCGTTCGCGTGCACCTCGAACAGGGTCTCGGGCCGGATGCGGTACATCGTCCCGTCGTTCCAGAGGACCTCGGCCGTGCCGTTCGGGCCGGTCTTGACGAAGTCGCCCTCGTGGAGAGGCATGCTCTGGCGGAGCGTCTCCCAGGTCGTGCGGTTCGCGCGCTGGACCTGCACGGTGCCCGCGACGTCCGCGACGTGCGCCTCGCTCTTGATGACGGCGCCCGCCATGATCTTCAGCGCGGTGGACTTCACGTCGAGCGCCGTCCTCGTCGCGCGCTCGTTCTGCCCGGCCGCGAGGTCCTTGCGCGCGTCGAGGAGCTTCTCGTCGGCCGCGGAGATCTCGCGCTGGAGGAGCGGAGCGTCCTGCTGTTTCTTGGCGCGTGCGAGGACGTCGGCGGCGTCGGCGATCTCCTGCGCGGCGCGGCGCGCGGAGTCGTCCCGCTTCACGAAGAAGAAGACACCGCCCGCGACGAGGCCCGCGATCACGAGGAACCCCACGACGATCCGGACGAGCGTCTGCGTCGAGACGTAGTACCACTCGAGCTGCGACTCGAGGTCTCGACCCTTCTTGTTGTCCATCATGGCGCCTTCGTTTTCCGGAAACCCTTCTAGAAACGGATGTTATAGCACGCGAAGGCCTTGCCGGGTGCACCGGGCCGGGCCGCAGCCGCCAACTTTACCGCCGCCTGTCGGTAAGGTATCGTCGCCCGTTCTTTCGGGTGGCGGCACCGCGCGATGCGGGCCGCGCCCGGTTCCGGAGAAGAAATGCTCAAACAGCTGCGCGAGAACTTCAAGCACCTCAAGTGGATCCTCTGGGGGGTCATCGCCGTCTTCGTCCTGTTCGTCTTCGTCGACTGGGGAATGGGCAACACGCCCGGCGCCGGGACCGACACGACGCTCGCCGCGAAGGCGGGCGGCATCCGCGTGACGACGGCGGAGTTCCAGAAGGAATACGCCTTCGCCGAGGAGCGCTACCGCCAGGCCTACGGCAAGAACTTCAGTCCCGAGCTCGCGCGCGCGATGAACCTGCCCGAGCAGGTCCTGAACGGGATGATCGACCGGCGGCTCCTGCGCGGCGAGGCGGAAAAACTGGGAATCAAGGTGACGGACGAGGAGCTCACGCAGCACCTCCTCGGCATAAAGGACCCGCAGTCGGGCCGGCCGCTGTTCATGAAGGACGGCGTTTTCGTGGGCGACGCCGCGTACAAGCGGATCCTCGCCGCGAACCGCCTCTCGCCCGAGAGCTTCGAGGCCGACTCGCGCGACGCGCTCGTCCTCGAGAAACTCAACCGGTTCTACACGCAGTCGATGGTCGTCGGCGACGACGACGTGAAGGCCGAGTACGAAGGCCGCAACGTGAAGGCGAAGATTGCTTACGTGCTCGCGCCGCCGGCCGCCGCGGCGCCCGTGGCCGTCTCCGACCAGGAAGCCGAGGCGTGGTTCAAGTCGAACCCGACGCCCTACATGCAGCCCGAGAAACGCAAGGCGAAGTACCTTCTCGTCGAGACCTCGAAGATCCGCCCCTCGATTTCGGTGACGGACGCCGACGTGCAGGCCGACTACACCGCGAACACCGAGGCCTACCGCAAGGGCGAAGAGGTCCACGCGCGTCACATCCTCTACAAGGTCGACGGCGCCAGCGACGCCGCCCAGAAGGCGAAGGCCGACGCCGCCGTCCGGAAGCTGAAGGGGGGCGCGGACTTCGCCGCGCTCGCGAAGGCCGAGTCCGACGACGCCGGCTCGAAGGCCAACGGCGGCGACCTCGGGTCCTTCCCGAGGGGACGGATGGTCAAGGAGTTCGAGGAGGCCGCGTTCGGCGCGAAGGAGAAGGAGATCGTCGGGCCGGTCCGGTCGAGCTTCGGGTACCACGTGATCCAGGTTCTCGAGCGGACCGGAGAGCGCGTCCAGCCGTTCTTCGAGGTCGCGCCCGGCATTCGCCAGCGTCTCCAGGAGGACCGCGCGCGCGAGGAAGCCAAGAGGCTCGCGGTCTCGCTGTCCGAGAAAGTCGCGAAGCTCGGGAAGCCCTCGGACGACGACCTCCGGAAGCTCGCCTCCGCCGGCGTCACGTTCAACGAGACGGACTTCCTCGCGCGGACGGATGCGCCCGCGGGGATCGGGTTCAACCCTCAGTTCACGGAGAAGCTCTTCGGCCTCAAGGAGGGTGAGACGGCGCCCGCCGGCGTCTCGACGGCACGCGGCGAGGCGATCGTGAAGTGCGTCGAGATCCGGAAGCCCGGGCTCCCGGCGTTCGCCGAGATCAAGGCGCGCGTCCTCGCCGACATCCAGAAGAAGAAGCAGGACGAGGCGACGCTCGCGAGCGTGAAGCAGGCCCTCGACTCCGCCGGGTCGCTCGAGGCGTTCGCGAAGAAGGCGAACCTCAAGATCGAGACGCCCGAGGCGTTCCCGAAGTCCGGGCCCGTCCCGGGCCTCGGCGCGCCGAAGGCCATCCTCGACGCCGTGTTCGCCGCGAAGGCGGGCGAGACGAAGGGGCCGGTCGCGGTGGACGCGCGCGGCGCCGTCGTGTTCCGCGTCGAGAGCGTCACGCCGTTCGACGCGGCGGCGTTCGAGAAGGAAAAGGCCGCCCTGAGAGAGCAGCTGCGCGGCCAGAAGGCCTCCCGCGTTCTCCAGGCCCTCATCCAGCGGCAGCGGGCCGACCTCAAGGTGGAGTTCAACAAGGAGCTTCTCTCGAGAATGTCCGGAGCGCGCACGTAGAGCGGGGCACGTAACATAGGGACGTGATCGCGCGCCTGACGGGGACGATCCTCGACCTCAAGACGGACCGGATCGTCCTCGACGTCCACGGCGTCGGCTACGAGCTCGCGATCCCCCTCGGGACCTTCTCGGCGCTGCCGGCCGCCGGCGAGAAGGCCGTGCTCCACGTCCACACGCACGTCCGCGAGGACGCACTCCAGCTCTTCGGGTTCGCGACGCCGCAGGAAAAGTACGTCTTCGAGCGGCTCCTTTCCGTCTCGGGCATCGGGCCGAAGGTCGCCCTCACGGTGCTCTCGGGTCTGCCGCTGCCGGAGCTCGTCGGGGCGATCGCCTCGCAGAACGCGCGGGTCCTCGCGACGATCCCGGGGGTCGGCAAGAAGCTGGCCGAACGCCTCGGCCTCGAGCTGAAGGAGAAACTCGCGGGGTTCGGCCCCGGCGGCGCGCCCGGCGCGCCGGGCGGCAAGACGTCCGTCGTGGAGGACGCGATCGGCGCGCTCCAGAACCTCGGCTACAAGGCCCTCCAGGCCGAACAGGCCGTCGAAAGCGCGGTGCGCCTCGTCGGGACGGGCGACCTCAACAAGATCCTGTCGGCCGCGCTGAAGTCGCTGGCCCGATGAGGAGCTCCTCGGCCCGCCTCGTCGCGCCATAATCGGCGCATGGACGAACGGATTCTCTCGGGCGTCCTCCAGACGGAGGAGGCCGATCCGGAGATCACGCTCAGGCCGCGCGCGCTGCCGGAGTTCATCGGGCAGCCGAAGCTGAAGGAGACGCTCGGCGTCTTCCTGCAGGCGGCGCGGCAGCGGCAGGAGCCGCTCGACCACGTCCTCCTGTCGGGCCCCCCGGGCCTCGGCAAGACGACGCTCGCGCACATCATCGCCCGCGAGATGGGGGCGCAGATCCGCGTGACGTCCGGCCCTGTCCTCGAGAAGGCGGGCGACCTCGCGGCGCTCCTGACGAACCTCGCGCCCGGCGACGTCCTGTTCGTGGATGAGATCCACCGGATGCCGCCCGCCGTCGAGGAGATCCTCTACCCCGCGATGGAGGACGGAAAACTCGACCTCGTGATCGGCTCGGGCCCCGGCGCGCGGACGGTGGAGCTGAGGCTCCCCCCGTTCACGCTCGTCGGGGCGACGACGCGCGCAGGGCTCCTCTCGCAGCCGTTCACCTCCCGCTTCGGGATCACGCATCGCCTCGACTACTACGACGCCGACGCCCTGGGGACGATCGTGACGCGCTCCTCCGAGATCCTCGGATGCCCGGTGGACGCCGACGCCGCGCGCGAGATCGCCAAACGCAGCCGCGGCACGCCGCGTATCGCGAACCGCCTCCTGCGCCGCGTGCGCGACTACGCCGAGGTCGCGGGGGAGACGCGCATCTCCGCGCGCGCCGCCGAGACCGCGCTCGACAAGCTCGAGGTGGACCACCACGGCCTCGACGAGGTCGACCGCCGGATCCTCTCGACGATGATCGAGCGGTTCGGAGGCGGTCCGGTGGGCCTGTCGGCGCTCGCACATTCGCTCGGAGAGGACAAGGGCACGCTCGAGGACCTCTACGAGCCGTTCCTCCTGCAGTCGGGGTTTCTCCAGCGCACCCCGAAGGGGCGCGTCGCGTCGGCGCTCGCCTACCGGCACCTCGGCCTCAAGCCGGCCTCGGGTCCGGGAACGCTGTTTGGCTGACGGACGCCCGCGGCGCGGGATCCTCGTTTACAACCCGAAGGCGGGCGGCGCCGCGCGGCGGATCGACGTGCCCGGCGTCGTGAGACGCGCGGCCGCACGCGGCCTCGCGCTCGACGCGGTCCCGACGGAGCGGCCGCGCCATGCGACCGAGCTCGTCGCCGCGCGGCTCCAGGACGCTCTCGACCTCGTGGCGGTCGCGGGCGGCGACGGGACTCTCGGCGAGGCGGCCGAGGCCCTGCTCGGGGGGAACGTCCCGATCGCGATCCTGCCCGCCGGGACGACGAACGTCGTCGCGCGCGAGTTCGGCGTCGCGGACGCCGGCGTGGCGGAGGCGGCGCTCTTCTCGTCCCGGACGCGCCCCCTCACGGTGTTCCACGCGGCGGGACGCGCCTGCCTCGTCGGCGCGGGCGTCGGGTTCGATGCGCGCGTCATGACGTACACCGTCCCGGTCCTCAAGAGGCTCTTCGGCCGCGCCGGCATCGGCTGGACGGCGACGCTGGAGTGGATCAAGTACGAGTTCCCCGTGATCGAGATCGAGGGCGTGGACGCGGAGGGGAGGCCGTTCCGCCGCGAGGCGACGTTCGTCGTCTCGGCGAACACGGCACGCTACGGCGGCGATCCGATCCTCTCGCCCCATGCGGACCCGACGGACGATCTCCTCGACCTCGTTCTCTTCACCTCGCGCTCGCGCAAGACGCTGATGCTCTTCTACCACCACCTCTCCGGTGGGAAGGCCGCGCACCTTTTGGACGAGGGCGTCTCGCGGATGGCCGTGCGCTCGTTCACGGCGCGCTCGAAAGCGGGCTACGAGCTCGAGGTGCAGGTGGACGGCGACGCGGCCGGCAAGACGCCCGTCACGGTCGGCCCGGCGGCCGGCCGCGTCGAGATCCTGGTCCCGGAGGCCGGCCCGGACCTCTAGTTCTTCCGGTAGTGGCAGCCCTTCGAGACGGGGTTCTTGAAAGCCGCCGTCGCGATCGCGTGGGCGGCGCGGACGCCGTGGAAGAGGTCGACGATCTCCTTGCTGATCTTCGTGACCTGGTAGAAGCGCAGGATCCGCTTCTCGAGATCGCGCAGGTCCGCGACGGCGCGCGCGAGACGCGCGGTCGTCCGCACGATCCCCACGTAGTTCCACATCGTGTTCCGGATCGTCGCCCAGTCCTGCTGGAGGAGCGCCGGGTCCTCGTTCGCCGCGTCGCCGGGCGACTTCCAGTCCGGGATCGCGCGGAACGCGCCCGCGCTCTGGCGCCCTTCCTTCTTCAGGCGCGCCGCGATCGCCGTCGCGGCCGCGTCGCCCCAGACGAGCCCCTCGAGGAGCGACGTCGAGGCGAGCCGGTTCGCCCCGTGGACGCCCGTGCAGCTCACCTCGCCGACGGCGTAGAGGCGGCGGATCGTCGTGCGCCCGTCGAGGTCCACGAGGACACCGCCGCAGTGGTAATGCGCGGCCGGAACGACCGGGATCGGCTCGCTCGCGATGTCGACACCGAGCTCCGCGCAGCGCGCGGCGATCGTCGGGAAGCGCTCGCGGATTCCGAGCCCGTCGTGCGACTTGAAGTGCCGCGCGAGATCGAGGTAGACGCAGGGGTCCCCGCGCTCCGTCATCTCCGTGACGATCGCGCGCGTCACGATGTCGCGGGGCGCGAGGTCCCTGCGGCGGTCGTAGCGCGACATGAACGCCTGGCCCGCGCGATTCACGAGGACGGCGCCCTCGCCGCGCAGCGACTCGGAGATCAGGAAGCCCTCGGCGTCCTCGTGGTAGAGCGCCGTCGGGTGGAACTGGACGTACTCGAGGTTCAGCGTCGCGGCGCCCGCGCGCTCGGCCATCGCGAGGCCGTCGCCGATGGCGTGCCGTGTGTTCGTCGTGTGGAGGAAGAGCCGCCCGACGCCGCCGGTCGCGAGGACCGTGAAGTCCGCGAGGACCGTGTGGACCCGGGCTTCCGCGTCGAGGACGTAGGCGCCGAGGCAGGGGTCCTGGAGCGCGTAGCGCTGCGCGACGTCCGTCGAGTGGTGGCGGGCCGTGATGAGGTCGATCGCCGTGGCCTCGGTCCAGACGGTGACGTTCTTCTCGCTCTTCAGGCGCGCGAGCATCGCGGTCTCGATCGCCCTTCCGGTCGCGTCGGCCGAATGGACGATCCGGGCGATCGAGTGGGCGCCCTCGCGCGTGAAGTCGAGGTCGCCCCGGGGCGTGCGCGAGAACGGCACGCCGGCGTCGCGGAGGAGGATGCTCTTCACGACCTCGGGCCCGCGCCGCGCGAGGAGCTCGACGGCCTCGGGCCGGCAGAGGCCGGCGCCCGCGCGGAGGATGTCCTTCGCGAGAGAGGCCTGCGAGTCGCCCTTGCCGAAGTAGATGATCCCGCCCTGCGCCCACGCCGTGTTGCACTCGGCCGGATCCGCGGCCTTCGTGAGGACGAGGACCTTCACGCCGCGGCGCGCGAGGCGGTAGGCCGTGGAGAGACCCGCAATTCCCGACCCGAGGACGAGGACGGGGACGTGGAGCCGGGAGGGGAAGGACTTCATTTAGGGGGAGAAGAACGGGGACTTCTTCGAATGCGCGTGCGGGAACTGCGCGTGGTCCGCCGGCTGTGCCGCGCCGGTCGCCCTGCCCCTTTCACCTTCAGAGAAATCTTCTTCTTCCTGTTCTTCGGGGCGGTCGTGTCGACGTCGAGGGCGATGTCGATCGCGCGGATGGAGTGCGTGATGGCGCCCGCGGAGACGAAGTCGACGCCGGCCTCGGCGGCCCTCCGCGCCGTCTCGGGCGTCATGCGCCCGGACGCTTCCGTCGTGACCCGGGAGCCCGTCGCCTCGTTGTAGAGGTGGACATCCTCGGCGGCGTCAGCCGTCGCGGCGGCCGACATGTTGTCGAGCAGGATGCGCTCGGCGCCGGCGTCGAGGGCCTGGTGCACCTCGTCGCGCGTGCGGGCCTCGGCCTCGAGGAGCAGCGGCGCGAGCCGCCGGTTGAGCGCGCGGAAGTCCTTCGCGCGGCGCGTCGCCTCCCACACGCTTCCCGCGCCGTCGGCGTGGTTGTCCTTCACGAGGAAGCCCCACGCGAGGCCGTAGCGGTGGTTCGTGCCGCCGCCGCACCGCACGGCGTACCGCTCGAGCCGGCGCAGCCCTGCGGTCGTCTTCCTCGTGTCGAGGAGGACGGCCTTCGTCCCCTTGAGCGCGTCCACGTATTCGCGGGTCTTCGTGGCCACGCCGCTCAGGCGCTGGAGGAGGTTGAGCGCGGTGCGTTCGGCCGCGAGGACCGTGATCGCCGGCCCCTCGATCTCGGCGAGGGTCGTCCCGGGGGCGACGAGCGTCCCGTCCTCGACGAGGACGGTCACGCGCGCTGGCGGCGAGAGAAAGGCGAAGAGGCGGGGGAGGAACGCCGCTCCGGCGACGACGGCGCGCTCCCGGCAGACGATCCGGGCCGAGAGCCGGGCGGCCGGCCCGAAGACGGCGAGCGAAGTCACGTCCTCGCCGTCCTCGGCAAAAGCGCGGGAGAGGAGGTCGTCGAGGTCGTCCGCGAGGTCCCGGGAGAGCTTCGTCACGCCCGCACAGAATACTTGAGGCCGGGCCGGGCGGCGGGCAGCACCGATGCAAATGATAGGGATGTCGGCGCCCGTTCTGCGGGGCATAATCGAGCGCTTTGCGCGCCCGGCGGGCGCGCCACGTCGATTCCGAAGGAGAAACTCGTGAACGTACGTTCCGGACGCCTCGTCCTCGTGAGCGTCCTCGTGCTCCTCGCCGCCGGCGCCCTGGCCGACGAAGGCATGTGGATGCCCCAGCAAATCCCGCAGCTCGCCCCCCGCCTGAAGGAGATGGGCTTCCAGGGCGACCCACAGGCCTTTGCGGACCTCACGGGCCAGCCGATGGGCGCCATCGTCTCCCTCGGCGGCTGCAGCGCCTCGTTCGTGTCGCCCGACGGGCTCATCGTCACGAACAACCACTGCGTGCAGGGAGCGCTCCAGTACAACTCGAAGCCCGACCGCAACCTGATGGTCGACGGCTACCTCGCGAAGACCCGCGCCGACGAGCTCTGGAACGGGCCCGGCTCGCGCGTCTACGTGACCGTCTCCGTGAAGGAGGTCACGGATGAGATCGCCGGCAGGGTCGACGCGAAGCTCACGGACCGCAAGCGCTTCGACGCGATCGAGCAGCGCGTCAAGGCGAAGACGGCCGAGTGCGAGAAGGGCGGCCTGCGTTGCTCGGTCTCGCCGTTCTTCGAGGGGCTCAAGTGGTTCGAGCTCGCGCAGATGGAGATCCAGGACGTGCGGCTCGTCTACGCGCCGCCGGCCGGCATCGGCAATTTCGGCGGCGAGACGGACAACTGGCAGTGGCCCCGCCACACGGGCGACTGGTCCTTCTACCGCGCCTACGTCTCGAAGGACGGGAAGGCCGTGCCCTTCTCGAAGGACAACGTTCCCTTCAAGCCGAAGCACTGGCTCAAGGTGTCTCCCGCGGGGGCGAACCCGGGCGACCTCGTCTTCGTCGCCGGGTACCCGGGGCGCACGGCGCGCCTGAACCCCTACGAGGACGTCAAGGAGACAGTCGAGTGGACGCTCCCGCGCTCGATCCGGCGCTCCACCGACCGGATCGCGATCCTCGAGAAGCTCGGCAAGGACGACAAGGAGACGGCGCTGCGCGTCGCCCAGGCGATCCGAGGCCTCAACAACGGCCTCACGAAGAACAAGGGCGTCCTTCAGGGCATGGTCAAGGGAGGCCTCCTCGCGGACAAGGAGCGGATGGAGAAGGACTTCGTGAAGTGGATCGACGCCGACGCCGCCCGCAAGGCGAAGTACGGCGACGTGATCCCCGCGATCAACGCCCTGACCGCCGAGCGCGTGAAGACGCGCGAGCGCAACGCGCTCCTCACGGAACTCGGCGGATCGGGCGGCATGATGGTCGGCTCGGCGCTCGGCGCCTCGCAGATCCTCTACCGGTATTCGATCGAGAAGGCGAAGAAGGACGCAGACCGTGATCCGGCATACCAGGAGCGCAACTGGACCCGCCTGCGCGAGTCGCAGGAGCGCGCCCAGCGCACGCTCTCCCCGAAGGCCGACCGCGCCCTCATGGCGTACGCGCTCGCCGACGTCGCGAAGCTGCCGGCGGAACAGCGGATCGACGTCCTCGACAAGGAGATCGGCCTGAAGCCCGGCATGCCGGAGGCGGACGCCGGCAAGGCGATCGACGCGTGGCTCGACAGGACGATCGCGGGCACGAAGATCTACGACAAGGACTTCCGGATGTCGCTCTTCGAGAAGTCCGCCTCGGACCTCGTCGCGACGAAGGACTCGATGGTGACGCTCGCCGCCGCGCTCTACCCGCTGCAGGAGGCGAACCGCGAGAAGAGCAAGGAGCGCGAGGGCGCGATGTACCGGCTCGGGCCGCGCTACGCCGAAGCCCTTCTCGCGAAGAACGGCGGACTCGTCTCGCCCGACGCGAACTCCACGCTCCGCGTCACGTACGGCAGGGTCCTCGGCGTCCCGGCGCGCGACGGACTCCTCTACGCGCCGCAGACGACGCTCGCGGGCGTCGCCGAGAAGGCGACGGGCAAGGGCGAGTTCAACGCCCCGAAGGCCCAGCTCGACGCGATCAAGGCGCTGCGCGCGGGCAAGGCGAGCCCGTACGTGGACCCGAAGCTGAACGACGTGCCCGTGAACTTCCTCTCGACGGTCGACACGACGGGCGGCAACTCGGGCTCGGCCACGCTGAACGCGCGCGGCGAGCTCTGCGGCCTCCTGTTCGACGGAACGTTCGACACGGTGGCGTCGGACTACCTCTTCGACACCGCGCGGACGCGTTCCATCCACGTCGACAGCCGATACATGCTCTGGACCATGGCCGAGGTGGACGGCGCGACGAACCTGCTCAAGGAAATCGGCGAGGCTCCGAGCCTCGACGTGAAAGCGGCCCACTGACCCTTCGGAAGCCAAAATGCCATTTTCGAGGCCGCCTTCGGGCGGCCTTTTTCTTTTCCCGGCGCGGCGGAAACCGGGCGCGTTAGGCGCGGTCCTTCGTCCGACACTCCCGAGAGGCAACTCGCGTCACGAAATTGTGTGTCACGAGGCACACATTTGTGTCCGGGCTCGCGTTCGGTCTGTTCCTTGCGTAATCCCGCTTCGAAGCGCCTGCGTCTCAACTCCGGCCCGCGGGCGGCAAGAAAGTGGCGATCGAATGACGACGCGGTTGAAAAAAGTGGCGGGAGGCGCCCTGTTCGTCCTCGTGACCGCGCTTGCGGCCGGGCGGGCGGCTGCCGCGACCTCCGGGGAGCAGGATGCCGACAGCCGCACGTGGACCGTCGGAAACACCCTGCTGTCGACCAGCCTGAGGTACACGAACGAAGGCCGCATCGTCACGATGGGCCTGAGGGACCGTTCGCGCGGGCTGGACTGGGCGTCCTCCGAAGGCGGCCTCGGCTTCCGCGTCGTCCTGCGCGTCCCGTCGCCCGACGCGCCGGCCGGAGCCGACCCCGCCGGCTTCGACCCCGTCACGCTCACGGAAGCGTCGACGTGGGACCTCGTGCGCGCGACGTCGAAACCTTCGTCGGACGGGGCCGTTCGCTTCGACCTCGTCCTCGCCTCGCGCGAGGCGCCGGTCTCGGTCACGTGGTCTCTCGTTTCCTACACCGAGTCGCCCGTCTTCCGCTCGTCGGTGGCCGTGACGAACACCGGGACGCAGCCCGTTCTTCTCGAGGCCGTCGACGGCCTCGACGCCGGACTCACCGCGGCCGGCGGCACGCTCACGTCCCTGACCGTGAACAACTTCAACTGGGGGCATCCGGCGACGCCGTTCCACACCTCGCAGGCGACGCTCAAGCCCGGATCCGTCGTGCAGGCGCGCACCGGCCCGTTCGGAAACCAGGCGGCGTGGCTCGCGCTCCGCTCCGCGAAGTGGAACGCCGGCGTCTTCGCCGGGTGGGAGTGGAGCGGCCCCGGCCGCCTCGCGGCCGCCACCGCGGCCGACGGGAGCACGAGCCTCGGCGTCGGATTCGCGCCCGCGACGTTTGGTCACGTTCTCGCGCCTGCGGAGACGTTCTCCTCGCCGACCGCGTTCCTCGGCACGTTCTCCGGGAATCTCGACGCGGCCGGCGCCGCGACGCGCGCGTTCGTGACGCGCCGCATCGCCCCGCCGCTGCCGGCGCCGGACTTTCCGTGGGCCGGCTTCGACACGTGGGGCTACAGCTACGGGATCGTCGAGCCGCAGGTCGAGGACCTCATCGACCGGGCGGCGTGGCTGGGCGTCGAAGTCTTCACGGTCGACGCGGGCTGGTACCCCCGCATGGGCGACTGGGTAGCGGACGCCCTGAAGTTCCCCGGCGGGCTGAAGAACCTCGCGGCGCGCGCCCACGGGAAGGGGATGCGCTTCGGCCTCTGGATCGCACTCGGCGCGGCGGACCCGCTCTCGCAGGTGGTGCTCGAGCACCCGGACTGGCTCGCGCGCGTCGGCGGCGAGACGGTCGCCACGGACATGGACGGCGTCGCCCTGTGCCTCGCGGACCCGCGGGTCAGGGCCTGGATCCTCGCGCAGGTGGACCGCCTCGCCACCGAGGGGTCGCTCGACTGGCTCGTCCACGATTTCACGGTCATCACGGGCTGCGACGCGCCGGGCCACTCCCACCAGGCCGGCGACGGCTGGTGGGCGTCGACCGCCGGCTACTACGCCGTGCTCGACGAGATCCGCAAGAGGCACCCGAAGCTCGTCCTCGAGAACTGCTGGGACGGCGGGGCCCTTTTCGACTTCGGGATGGTCGCACGCCACGACACGTCGGCCACGAGCGACCGCAACGACGCGTACGGGAACCAGCGCGCGATCTACGGGGGCACCTACCTCGTGCCGCCGCGCTACCTCGACAAGTACGTCGGTGACGACGGCTCGCCCGACACGTATCGCTTCCTGTCGGCGCTCCCGGGCGGGCCGTTCCTCCTCATGGGCCGGATCGCCGACTGGACCCAGGAGACCGAGGAGGCGGCGAAAGCGGCGATCGCCCTCTTCAAGCAGAAGCGCGTCGTTCACCGCGACGGCGCGATCTACCACCTGACGGCCCAGCCCGGAGAGGGCCCGATCGCGGCCGTCGAGAGCTACGAGTCGAAGTCGGGCGCGGGGACGATCGTGGTTTGGAGCACGCCGGGCACGGCGCCGGCTCCGGGCACGAATGCGGCCCTGCGCGTTCTCCCGGTCGGCCTCACGGCGAGCGCGCTTTACGACGTGGCCGTGAGCACGAGCCTTCCGGCCGTGCGCGCGCCTCAGGCTCTCCCGACGGACACCGGCGCCAACCTCATGAGCAAGGGAATCACGCTCGGGATCGCGCCGGCGGACGGCGCGGCGGTCGTCACGCTGACGAAGCGGTAGCATTCCGCTCCGTCTTGACCGCCGCACTCTGGATCCTCGCGGTTCTTCTCGTTCTCGCCGGCCTCGCGGGCACGGTCGTTCCTGCGCTGCCCGGGGCGCCGCTCGTCTTCGCCGGCCTCCTCGTCGCCGCGTGGATCGACGGGTTCGCGCGCGTCGGGCCGTGGACGCTCGCCGTGCTCGGCGTCCTCACGGCGGCCACCATCGCGGTCGACGTTCTCTCGACGGCGCTCGGCGCGAAGAGGGCGGGCGCGAGCAAGGGCGCGCTCGTCGGCGCGGCGATCGGAACCGTCGTGGGTCTCTTCCTCGGCCTCGTGGGCGTCCTCGCCGGGCCGTTCGTGGGAGCCCTGATCGGCGAGTTCGCCGTCCGGCGCGACTGGCGGCAGGCCGGCAAGGCCGGCGTCGCGACGTGGATCGGCCTCGCCGTCGGCACGGCCGTCAAGATCGCGATCGTCTTCGCGATGCTCGGCGTCTTCGCCCTCGCCTACCTCTTCTCGCGCTAGGAAAGTCCATGAGTCCGTGCGAGATACTCCGGCTCAGGAGCGGTGAATGAACAGGTCAAGAGAGTGGCTCGGGCTCGTCCTGTGGATCCTCCTCTGCGAGGGCACGGGCTTCATCGCGTCGCAGTGGAAGCCGGGGGCGTGGCACGCGGCGCTCGTGAAGCCCGCGTGGAATCCGCCGAACGGACTTTTCGCGCCCGTATGGATCCTCCTCTACGCGCTCATGGGGATCGCGGCATGGCTCGTGTGGCGGAGCGCCGGGACCCCCGGGCGCCGTGCGGCCCTGGGGCTCTTCCTCGTCCAGCTCGCCCTGAACGGCGCGTGGTCGTGGATCTTCTTCGGACGGCACGCGATCGGCGCCGCGCTCGTCGAGATCGCGCTGCTGTGGCTCGCGATCCTCGCGACGCTGCTCGCGTTCGGCCGTGTCTCGAGGCCGGCTGCATGGCTCCTCGCGCCCTACCTCGCGTGGGTCACCTTCGCCACGGCGCTGACGTTTGCGATCTGGCGGCTGAACGGCTGAAGCCCGTTCTATCCTTGGCCGGATGACAGCGAAGAGACGTTCCCGGGCGTGGGTTCTCCGAGCGGCGGTCGCGGGCGTGATCCTCATGGCTTCCGTTCGTTGCGGGCGTAGCACGGAGCGCGCCGCCGTCCGGGACGCCTCCGGCGGCTGGGAGGAAGTCCGGATCGGAACGGACGCCGTCTTCAGCGGCCTTCACTTCGTCGACCCGAGCGTCGGCTGGATCGTCGGCGGGAGCCCGTTCGTCGACGGCGGGATCGTCGGCCGGACGGAGGACGGCGGCAGGACGTGGCGGTACGTCACGGGCGTGACGAGGGGCGGGCGGACGTCCGGGCTCGGGGCGGTCCACGGGTTCGACCGGATGCGCGCGTGCGCCGTGGGCGACGGCGTGTTCCTCACGTTCGACGGCGGCGCGAGCTGGCAGCGCGCGACGGCTCCCGGGGCGCGATTCCTCAGTGCTCTCGACTTCCGGGACGGGAACGAGGGTTGGGCCGCGGGCGCGACGGGCGTCATCCACACGGCGGACGCGGGCCTGACCTGGACGGTGGTCGACGGGAAAGACTCCCCCGCGCGCCGCGCGAACGGGCGCGTCCTCCACTTCACGGACGGGCGGAGCGGCTGGCTCGCAGGCAAGGACGGCGTTCTCCTGCGCACGCGCGACGGCGGCGCGACGTGGGCCCGCGTCCCGATTCCCGCACCGGCGAACACGGAACACCCGCCGGACCTCTGGGGCGGCACGTGGCCCGATGCGTCACACGGCTGGATCGTCGGGGAGTACGGAACCGTTCTTCGCACGACGGACGGCGGCGACACGTGGACCCTCGTGGACGCCGGCACCCGCGACGCGTTCCTCACGGGCATCGCGTTCGCGGGTGCCGACGGCTGGATCGTGGGGTTCCTCCCGAACAACGCCGCCCGATCCGTCGTCACCCGCACGCGGGACGGCGGGGCGACGTGGGCGCTCGAGCGCACGCTCGACGGCGAGGAGCTGCGCGCGATCCAGGCTCTCGACGCCGACACGGCATGGGCCGTCGGCGACCGCGTGAGGACGGAGCCGCAGCGGATGCTCCGGCGCGCGGGGCGCCCGGGCTAGTCGACGAAACGGATCGACCGGACGAGCGCTTCGAGGGGAGCCTTCGTGTCCTCGTGGCGGCCCATGACGGGGGCCGCGACCAGCAGCCTCCCCGCGTTCAGGACGAAGTAGAAGCGTTCGCGGTAGGCGTGGCTCAGCGGTTCCCACGTGTCGACGGCGAGGGCGTCCCGGCCGCCGATCTGGGTGGGCGTCCGGGATGCGACTTCCCGCCGGGCCGGATCGTGTCCGATGGTGTTGAGGGCGCGTCTGACGAGGTCCGGGTCGTCGACCTCGCCCGCGGGCCCGGGCTGGGCGGGACCCGCGTCGAACAGGGCGAAGCGCGCCTCGCCGCGCTGAAACTCCTGGCGTTTGTCGTAGTCGACGCGCTCCCAGCCTGCCGGGATCCGGACGATCACCCGCCGTTCGCCGACGCGGACGACGGTGACGTCGCCGCCGGGCGGCTCGTCGGGAGAGGCCGCGGCGGCTGCCGCCGGAGAGGCCGCGGCGCCGCCGGCCTCGTCCGCGCCCGTGAATCGAACGGACGCGACGAGGTTCTCGAAGGTGCGGATGTCCGCTTCCGGGCCGAGGAGAGTGAAGACGAACACGTGCCCCGAGACGACCGTCAGGAACTCGCGCCCCCGGTGCTGCATGGACCGTTCGCGCATCGTGTAGTCCGTCTGGAAGGCGGCATGGCCCGCGACGGCCGCGGGCGCCGGCTCGCCGACGGTGATCGAATCGACGGAGGGGAACTTCTCTTTGGTCAGCCGGAACCGGGGAAGGACCTCGTCGACCGTTCGCGGCGGGATTTCCACGAAGGCCTCCGCGACGATGATGCGGCTCGGGGGCGTCGCGTAGCGCGTGAACGACACGCCCTTGCGGCCGCCCTCGGCATGGCGCTCGCGCGTCCAGGGTCCCGCGGGCGGCGAGAACGTGATCGGCTGATCGCTCCAGCGGAACGTCTCTGCGGGCTCGGGGGGATGGAAGGCCGGCGCGCTCTTCGCCGGCGCCGGCGCCGGGGCGCGGCTCTTCGAGAAGAGAACGGCGCCGGCGGCGACGAGCACCGCGCACGCGGCGACGACGAGGAGCGGATCGGGACCCGATCGCGGGCGCGTCTCCACGCCCAGGTAGTCGCGGACGATGGGATGCCTCAGCAGGCTCATCGCGACGACCAGCGGAATCGACTGAAGGGCAAGACCGATCCCGGCCGCGGCCCGAAGAAGGGCGAGGGCGTTCTGGGCGTCCGGCTCCGCCTCGAGTCCGGCGGCCGGAGCGGCCGCGATTCCGACCGACCGGTACGCGTGGAAGGCGGAGATGCCGATGGCGAGCAGGCCGACGGTCAGGAGGAGCGCGCGGGACCACGTCCTGCGGCGCAGCAGCGCGACGGCGCCCACGATGCCGAGCGTCGAAACGAGAAGGAGCGGAACGGCGAGGGCCCGATCCAGGGACGCGCGCTGCTCGCGCTGGGCGAGAACCTGCCGTGTTTCGTCGGACACGAGATCCGGAGCGGCGGCCGCCGCGCGCGCCAGCGGGTCGGAGGTTCCGAGGGCGGACGATGCGGCCGAGCTCCCGAGGACGACGAGGACGCGCAGGGCCCCGAGACCGCAGAGGAGGATCCAGCCCACGACGAGCGCCGTCACGAGAATCGGGCGCGAGTCGGCCCGGGCCAGCCTCGACGCGGGCGGTCTCGCCTCGGTCATCGAACCCACGTGCTCGAGTTTACCGGTCGGCGGAGAAGTTCTTCACGGCCTCGTGAGGGAAGGAGGCCCGTTTCTCCGCTTATCTCTTGGACCCCAGGAACGACGGAGGTGCCCCTTGAAGCCCATGGCCCGTCTCTTCCCGCTCGCGCTCGGATCTCTCCTCACCGCCCTCACGGGCTGCTCGGGGATGTACACGACGGCGATCGCGACTCCCGGGAGCGTGCCCGCGCCGCCGGCCGGCGCCCCCGCGGTGACGCTCGTCGTCAGCGACCGGCGGCCCCCGAAGGAAGGGGGCGACGACCCGAGCCGGGTCGGATCGATCCGCGCTCTCGCCGGGAACAGCGCCGGCATGCGCGAGCAGTCGCCGGACGCGGTTCGCCGCCTCGTGGAGGCGGCCACGAAGAGCGGCCTCGCGAAGGCCGGTGTCGGCACGGCCGACGCCGGACCGACGCTCGAGGTGGCGATCTCGAAGTTCTGGATGGACGGCTATTCCTCGTACACGGCCGAGTTGTGGGGGACGCTCCGGGCGAGAAGAGACGGCCAGGACGTCTGGAGCCGCGACCTGAAGGTCAACGCGACGGGGGAGCAGCCCGGCTCTCCGTCCGAGATGTTCAATCGGGTCTGGGGCTGGGCGCTCGACAAATGGAGGGACGAGGTTGCGCGCGCGATGGCGGAACCGGGCGCCCTTGCGGCGCTCGGCGTGAAGCCGCCGGCGGCCGTCGCCCCGGCCGGGGCGCAAGGGTTGGGAACCTTGGGACCCGTCGGCCTCTCGGTCGCGTCGGAATTCAACGTCGACGACCGCCAGAAGGTCACGTTTGAGATCAAGTCGCGGGACGCCCTGAAGCAGGCGGGCCTGACGGAAAAGCGAGGCTCCTTCCCGGAGGTCGCGGTTCGGTACGTCTCTGTTTATGAGAAGAACGCGAAAACGGGCAACGTGATCGGCTACAGGGTGACGACGCGGCTCTCGCTCAAGGACGACGGCGGGCGGATCCTCTGGGAGGACTCGTTCGTGGTCAAAGGCACGCTCGGGGACCTCGACCCGAAGAACGTGAACTACGTTGACGCGAGCTTCAGCACGAGCGTCGACTACAAGTGGACGACGGAGGTTGTCCGTCGGCTCAAGTCGGAGGCGTTCCGCAAGGCCGCGGGGCGCTGACGGGGCGGCGCGGACCGCCTCAGCCCGCGATCGCGGCGAGGATGATGAAGAGGAGGATTGCCGCGAGGACGGCGAGGCCGATCTTGACCCACGACCACGGTGCGTGACCATCGGTCTTGCCCGTGACGCCGTTGACGAGGAAGCGGAAGGGCTTCCCGCCGTACTGGTAGGCCGCGATCCAGACCGGGAAGAGCCCGCTCTTGAACGCGAGGCCGGACCAGGCCGTCCGCACCTGGAGGTTCCGGAAGCGGTCGCCCGGCACCTCGCGCCCGCAGAGGGCGTAGAGCTCCTGCGTCATGCGCTGCTGCCCGGAAGCGAGCGCTTCCTTCGGACCGACCGCGTACTCCTCCGCCAGGAAACCCGAGAGATACGACGGTTCGTACGCGAGGAGGTCCGCCGTGGGGAACGGCTCGATGGCGCGCGCGAGGTCCGGCGGAAGTCCGCGCGAGGCGGCGACGGGCAGGTCGTCGAAGAAATGCTCGAGAACGCCGCTCGCCGGCTCCCAGCGCGTCCGGGTTTCGTAGCGCGTGTGCCACTGCCCGTTCTCCTCGACCTGCACCTCGACCTGGTAGTCGTAGCCCGCGTCGGCGGTCCAGGCGGAGTGCGTGGCCGCGTCGAACGTCCAGAACGGGACGTAGACGCCCTTCAGCTCCGAGAGCGCGGACTTCTGCTGGAGGTCGTCCGGCCGGAACCACAGCGACGACAGCCACTGCCGGAAGCGACCCGTGGCCGCGTTGCGATCGACCTTGAACGGCAGGACGCCCGCGGGACGGACCATCGTCGTCGAGGGCGGCGCCTCGACGACGGACGGGGCGCCGCAGAACGCGCAGCGCGAGGCCGCGACGCCGGCGTCGAACGTCGTGGTCGCGCCGCAGCCCCGGCAGCTCACGGCCTTGCGCGCCAGGCCCCACCCGAGGTCCGTCGCGCCCTTGAGCGCTTCCTCGATCGGGCGCTCCGCGACCTCACCGGGAGTCTTCGGGACCTCCTTCTTCGCGCCGCAGTACGGGCACGTCAGGGCCGCCGCGCCGGGACTCCACACGACGTCCGCGCCGCACGCGGCACACGGAAACTTGCGGAGCTTCGCCGGCGCGGCGGGAGCCACGGTCGGGGCGGCGTTCATGGTCGGCGGCGCGTCAGCGGGCGGGCGGCGGGAGGCGGCGGAGCCTGGGCCGAACCCGGGCCCGCGAGCTCCTCGAAGCTCGAGATCGGCGCCCAGCCCGCGGCGCCGGGCTTCCAGGCGAGCGTGCCCGGCGCGACCTGGCCGGACGCGATCATGCCCTTCACGGCGTCGTCCGAGTACGGCCCGTACGTCTTGCCGTCCACGGTGAGCGACCAGCGCGGCGCGGCGAAGCCCGGAGCCGGAGGCGGGGGTGGCGGCGCCATGCCGCCTCCCATCGCCTGGCCCGCGTTCGCGAGCGCCCCGCCCATCATGCCGCCCATCGCGATGCCGGCGCCGATCCCGACGCCCGCGCCCGCGGCGCCGCCCGGGTTCGCGGCGGCGATCTTCATCGCGTCCGCGGCCTGGAGCTGCGTGTACTGCCCCATCTTGTCGCCGAGGACGCCCAGCTTCGTCCGCTGGTCGATCGCGGCCTCGACCTCCTCGGGGAGCGAGACGTTCTCGATGAAGAACTTCGAGAGGTCGAGCCCGAAGCTCGAGAACTCGGGCGCGAGGATCTGCTTGCCGTTGCCCGAGAGCTCGTCGTACTTCGAGGCGATGTCGAGCGCGGAGACCTTCGCCTCGGCGATCGCGTCCGACAGCCTCGACAGGATCGTCGAGCGAAGCTGGCCGGTGATCTCCTCCGTCGTCGTGAGGCCCTGGGTCCCGACGATCGTCGCGAAGAACGTCTTCGGGTCCGCGATCTTCATCGCGTACGTTCCGAACGCGCGCAGGCGGATCATTCCGAACTCGGCGTCGCGCATCATCACGGGGTTCGTCGTGCCCCACTTGAGGTCCGTGAAGAGACGCGTGTTGAAGAAGTAGACCTCGGCCTTGAAGGGCGACTGGAAGCCGTACTTCCACCCGCGCAGCGTGGTCAGGATCGGAAGGTTCTGCGTCGAGAGCTCGTGGCGGCCCGGGCCGAACAGGTCCGCCGCCTTGCCCTCGTTGATGAAGAGTGCGGCCTGGTTCTCGCGAACCGTGAGCTGCGCGCCCATCTTGATTTCCTGGTTGTAGACCGGGAACCGGTAGACCATCGCGTCGTTCGAGTCGTCCAGCCACTGGATGATCTCGATGAACTGCGAGCCGAGCTGGTTGCCGATCTGATTCTTGAGATTGTCGAGCAGGCCCACGAGGAACCTCCTTCGGCGATTGAAAAGTGGACGCTACAGTCTATCCAAATATACGAACGGGGGCCCCTCCGGGTTCACCGTTGCGGGCGAAGGAGTTACGGGACCTCGGCGAACGCGCGCACGGGGAACGTCCCCATCCCGGCCACCTTCACGGGCACCGCGAAAAACCGGAAACCGGACGGCGGCAGCGCCTCGAGGTTCGTGAGGTGCTCGACGACGGGGATCCCGGCCCGCAGCAGGATCGAGTGCGCCGGCCGCGTGAGGTCCTCCGTGTCGTCGATGTTGTGCGAGTCGATCCCGACGATGGCGGCCCCGCGGGAGACCAGGAGAGAAGATGCTTCGAGGGTCAGATGGGGCGAGCGCTCCTGGTATCCGGGAGTGCCCCAGCGAGACGCCCAGCCCGTGCAAAGCAGCACGGCCTTGCCCCCGACCTCTTTACCTTCTAAGAAATCTTCTCCGATGGCGAGCCCCCGCGCATGCGGCGCCGCGATGCAGATCCCCTCGCGGCCCGCGAGCAAATCGAGCGAGAGCCCGGAGAGATCCACCCCGTCTTCCCATCGGTGAGAGGGCGCGTCCACGTACGTGCCCGTGTTCGCGACCATCTCGATCTTCCCGATCTGGAACGTCGTCCCGCCCGCGTAGAGCGGGCGGGAGGCCTCACGACTGAGGTGGTCTGTGATGACCGGGCCGGGCAGGCCCTTGTACGTGGCCATCCCGGCGCGGACCGTGTGGCTGAGGTCCACGAGGCGCGCCATGCCGCGAGGATACCGGCTGCGCCCCTGGGCGCGGCGCGGCGGGACGGCCGCGGCCGGCCATCGCGGCCTCGTGCTGCAAGCGCCTCTCGGCCTTCTCCTTGGCCCTCTTCCGCTCCTCGGCCTTGCGGGCGCGGATCGCGGCGATGCGTTCGGCGATCGGAACCTCGAAGCGCTCCACGGGACGCGTCGTGTAGTCGAAGTCCGGCACCGTCACGCGCGGCAGGCGCTTGCCGATCGCGCGCTCGATCTGGCGGAGGTCCGCCTCCTCGTCCGGCGCGACGAACGTGAACGCGTCGCCCGTCATCTCGGCGCGCGCCGTGCGGCCGACGCGGTGGATGTAGTCCTCGGGGACGTGCGGGACGTCGAAGTTCACGACGTGCGAGAGCGCCTCGACGTCGATGCCGCGCGCCGCGATGTCCGTCGCGACGAGGACCTTGAACTTCCCGTCCTTGAAGCCCGCGAGCGCGGCCGTGCGCTGCGCCTGGCTGCGGTTGCCGTGGATGCGCTCGCACGCGACGCCGTGGCGCGTGAGCTGGTCCGCGAGGCGGTTCGCGCGGTGCTTCGTGCGCGTGAACGTGAGGACGCTCTTGAAGTCGCCGCGCTTCATGAGCGCGAGGAGGAGCGCGAACTTGAGGTCCTGCGGGACCGGGTAGACCGCCTGCGTGATCCCGACGGCCGGCAGCGACTGCCGCTCGATGTTCACCAGGACCGGGTCCTTGAGCATCTCCTTCGAGAGCTGCGCGATCGGTGGCGGCATCGTGGCCGAGAAGAACAGAGTCTGGCTGCGCGGGGGCAGGTGCTTGAGGACGCGGCGGATGTCCGGGAGGAACCCCATGTCGAGCATCCGGTCCGCCTCGTCGAGGACGAGGACCTCGAGGCCGGCGAGCTTCGCGTACGGGAAGCGGAAGTGGTCGAGAAGGCGCCCGGGGGTCGCGACGATGACGTCGACGCCGCTCCGGAACGCGTGCTCCTGCGGGCCCATGCCGACGCCGCCGAAGACGGCCGCGCCCGACATCGCCGTGTGGACGGCGAGCTGCTTCAAGTGCTCGTCGATCTGCGCGGCGAGCTCGCGCGTGGGGGTGAGGATCAGCGCGCGCGTCGTGCCCCGCGGCTTGCCCATGAGACGGTGAAGGATCGGGAGGACGAACGCGGCCGTCTTGCCGCTGCCCGTCATCGCGCAGGCGAGGAGATCGCGGCCCGCCATCGCGGGCGGGATGGAATCGCTCTGGATGGGCGTGGGACGGGTGAAGCCCATCTCCTTGACGCCGCGGAGAAGGTCGGGGTGGAGACCGAACGAGGTGAAGGCCATGTGGTGAGGGATCGCTTTCCGGGCCCGGCCGCCGAGGCGCACCGTTCCCGTGTGGGGTCCGGCGGGGCGGGGAACGATGGATCGCCGGCGGGCCATCGAGCGGACCGGGGCGGCCGTTTCCCGTGCGGAGGGCGGCGGCGGGTCCTGTGGGGTTCGGGGCCGGGACGCGTTCGCGCCCGTCAGCCGGACGTCAGGGTCTCACGGAGGGCCCGATCCGTCAAACGCGGAGCCGAAGCGGTAAAGTCGCGCGAAAGGAAACACGTTCTCAAACTCATGATCGGGACCACGCTCTCGCACTACCGCATCCTCGAGAAGATCGGCGAGGGCGGGATGGGCGTCGTCTACCGCGCCGTCGACACGCGCCTCGACCGGACGGTCGCTCTCAAGGTCCTCCGGCCGGAAACCGTCGGCGACCCCGAGCGCAAGTGGCGCTTCATCCGGGAGGCGAAGGCCGCGTCGGCCCTGAACCACCCGCACATCGTCACGATCCACGACGTCGACGCGGACCAGGGCGTCGACTTCATGGTCATGGAATACGTCGAGGGGACGCCGCTCAACCGGCTGATCCTGCCCGGCGGCCTGCCCGTCCGCGAGGCCGTCGACATCGCCGTCCGGATCGCGTCGGCTCTCGGTGCGGCGCACGCGGCGGGCATCGTCCACCGCGACGTGAAGCCCGCGAACGTCGTCGTGGGTCCGGGCGGGCGCGTGAAGGTGCTCGACTTCGGCCTCGCGAAGCTCGTCGAGAGGGGCCCCGGCCCGGACGACATGACGAGCGACTCGACCGCGACCGCCGCGTCGATCATCGAACGCACGCGCGAGGGCGTGATCCTCGGGACGGTGGCGTACATGTCTCCCGAGCAGGCTGAGGGGAAGCCCCTCGACGCGCGCTCGGACGTCTTCTCGCTCGGCGCCGTGATACACGAGATGCTCACGGGCCGGCGGCCGTTCCAGGGCGACTCGTACCTCCGGACGCTCACGGCGATCCTCCGCGACCCGCCGCCGGCGCTCGCGGCCGTGCGGCCCGACGTGCCGTCTGGGCTCGAGAAGATCGTCACGCGCGCGCTCGCGAAGCGTCCGGAAGACCGGTTTTCCAACGCCGGAGACGTCGAAAAGGAACTCCTCGCGCTCGGTGGCGGCGCATCGACCGCGGCCGGATCGCCCCGGCCTCTCTGGAAACGCCCGGCCTCCGTCCTGACCGCCTGCGTTCTTCTGGCCGTGGTCGGTGTCGGCGCATGGCGGCTAGCAGAGACAGCGCGCGTGCGCCGCGTTCGCGAGAAGACGTTGCCCGAGATCGCGCGGCTCGTGGAGCAGCAGAGATTCACGGAGGCCATCCGCCTCGCGCGGGAGGCCGAAAAGACGCTGCCCGAGGAAGTCGCGCGGCTCAAGACGAGCTGGTTCGCGTTAACGGTCCGGACCGACCCGCCGGGCGCCGAGGCCTTTTTCGCGCACTATCCCGAGGGCGACTCAGCCTGGATACCGGCGGGGAAGACGCCGCTCGAGGGGTACCGTCTCCCGATCGCGCACTACCGGTGGCGCTTCACGCTGCCCGGCTACCAGACGGTGGAGGGCACGACGGAGTCCTGGTCGAAGGTGTTGCGGCTCGACCCCGTCGCGGCCGCGCCGCCGGGGATGGTGCGCGTGCCGGGCGGGCCTTTCTCCCTGCGCAGCCTCCCGGCCGTGACGCTCGGCGAGTTCTTCCTGGACCGGACCGAGGTCACGAACCGCCAGTACAAGGCGTTCGTAGACGCCGGGGGATACACGAAGCGAGAGTACTGGAGGCCGCCCTTCGTCAAGGACGGCCGGACGCTCTCGTTCGAGGAGGCGGTCGCGGCCTTCCGCGACGCGACGGGCCGCCCGGGCCCTGCGACGTGGGAGCTCGGAACGTACCTGGAGGGCCGCGAGGACTTCCCGGTGAGCGGCGTCTCCTGGTACGAGGCCGCGGCCTACGCCGAGTTTGCCGGCAAAGCCCTGCCGACGGTCTACCACTGGTACCAAGCGACCGGGAACGGAAATTTCTCGGACATCCTCCGCCTGTCCAACTTCGGGGGAAAGGGACCCGCGGCCGTCGCGAGCCTCAAGGGCATGGGCCCTTACGGAACGTACGACATGGCGGGGAACGTCAAGGAGTGGTGCTGGAACGAGTCCGGGGGCCGCCGGTACCTCCTCGGCGGCGCGTTTTCCGACGCGGTCTACGCGTACTCCGAGCCAGACGCGCAGGCTCCGTTCGAGCGTTCCCCGCTGTACGGGTTCCGCTGCGCCCGGTACGAGGCGCCGCTCCCCGAGGAGCAGCTCCGCGAGGTCCCCGTCCTCGCGCGAGACTTCTCGATGGAAAAGCCCGTGCCGGACGACGTCTTCCGCGTCTTTCAGGGCTTCTACGCGTACGACAAGGGGCCGCTCGACGTGAAGAGCGAGGGTGTAGACGACGCCTCTCCGTACTGGCGGACGGAGAAAGTCAGCTATCTTGCGGCCTCCGGCGAGAGGATCCCCGCGTTCCTCTTCCTCCCGAGGAACGCGCGCCCGCCGTACCAGACCGTCGTGTACTTCCCGAGCAGCCAGGCGCGCGTCACGCCGTCGAGCGCGGACCTCGACATTCGGTTTCTCGACTTCGTGATCCGGAGCGGCCGGGCGCTGCTCCACCCGATCTACAACGACACGTACGAGCGGCGCCTCGCGGTGCGGCCCGCGGGGCCCGCGTCCTTCCGCGACCTGAGGATCCAGTGGTCCAAGGAGCTGGGACGCTCGATCGACTTCATCGAAACGCGGCCCGACCTCGACAAGGGTGCGCTCGCGTTCTACGGGCTGAGCCTTGGCGCGATTGACGGCGTGACCTTCGTCGCGCTCGAGCCGCGGATCAGGACGGCGGTCCTGGCGGCGGGAGGGCTCCGGTTCATGCGGGTCCCGCCCGAAGTCGAGCCCTACAACTTCGCGCCGCGCATCCGGATCCCGGTCCTCCTCATCGCCGGGCGGTATGACTTCGGGCATCCCTACGAGACGATGCAGGTTCCGCTCTTCCGTGCCCTCGGAACGCCCGAGAAGGACAAGAAACACGTCACGTTCGAGGGCGGCCACATCCCTCCGAAGATCCAGTCCCTCATCAAGGAAATCCTCGACTGGCTGGACCGGACGCTCGGCCCCGTGCCCGTGACGGGCTGACGCGGCCCCGTCAGCGCGCGGGCGTCGGCCGCGTCTCGACGACGTCGACGAGCGGGCTCGCGAAGAGGCGCCGCGCGGGCCCGAGGCGCGAGGCGAGCGCCGCCGACGCGCGCGAGCCGCGCGGCAGGACGAAGATCACGGGGCGCGACGGCGAGGCGAGCAGAGACTCGGCTTCACCTGAGAGCGCCTCGGGAGAGATCTCCTCCTCGCGATACCAGCCCCGGTGGGCCGCGACGGCGGACGGGAAGAGAACGACACGCCCTCCTGCGCCGAGGCGCGCGAGACGGTAATCGAGCTCCGGGCCCCAGTAGCCGGCCGCCGCGATCGTCTTTCCGGCGCGCGCGGGCCCCTCGAGGAGCCGCGCGACCGTCTCTCCGGGCGAAGGACCCGGAAGGTCGGGCAGCACGCGGACGAGGAATGCGACGGCGAGCGTCCCGGCGGCCAGCGGCACGGCAGGCGGCGCGGATGCGACGAGGAGCGCCACGAACGGCAGGAACACGACGGCGGTCCTCCCGGGGAGCACGAGCGCGCCCGTGGACACCTGGGCGAGCGCGAGAAGGACGAGCGAGCCGCCGAGAACCAACGCGACGGGGGAGAGCACGCCGCGCCGCTCGCGCAGGAGGAGCGCACCGACGAGGACGGCGCCGAGGACGGCGAGCGGAAGGGCGAAGACGCCGGAGGGCTCGACGCCGAACGCGAGGTTCGCGGGGAAGTCGCGCAGCGCGCCGGCGAACGCGGCGCCGCGCGCCCACGCCATGGACGCGGCGGGCTGGCGGAGCGCGACGGGGATCCACGGCGCGACGAGCAGGGCCGCGCCCGCGCCCGAGAGCGCAAGCGCGCGGCGCGCCGCCGGCCGGGCGCCGATCGCGAGGAGCGCGAGGGCCGCCACGGGAAAGACCGCGAGGTAGTGCGTGAGGGCGGCCCCGGCGGCGGCGAGCGCCAGGGCGGCGCCCGTCCCGAAGCGCGGCCGCTCGCGCAGGGCGAGCGCGCGCTCGAACGCGAGCAGCGCGAGGAGCGAGGCGAGCGCGTAGCCGCGGCCCTCGACGCCGTAGAGAACCGCGAGCGGGAAGACCGCGTAGAGGGCCGCCGCGGCGAGCCCCGCCGTCGGGCGGCCGAGGCGTTTGCCCACGAAGAAGAGCAGCGGGAGGTGGAGAAGCGAGGAGACGAGCGAGAGGAGCCTCACGACGACGTCGCCCGCGCCCGGCGCCGGGAAGGGCAGGAGGAGAACGTGGGCGGCGAGGTAGTGAAGCGGCGGTCCGGAGTCGACCCGCAGGGCCGCAAGGATCTCCGGCACGCTCCGGCGCGCGACCGTCAGCGTGAAGATTTCGTCGGCCCAGAGGGGCCGTGCGAGCGCGGCCCCGAGGCGCGCGAGGACGCCGATCGCAAACGCCGCGGCGAGTGCGGCCCGCGCCGGCTTCACGGCTTCGTCCGCAGGGCCTCGGCGTCGCGCATGCGGTCGTCGAGCGTGTCGAGGGCTCTCTGGTAGCGGGCGTCGCCCGGTGCGAGGGCGATGGCGTCTTCGTAGTACTCGCGCGCCGCGCGCGGGTCGCCGAGCGCTTCGGACACCGCCCCGAGGTTGTAGCGCAGGCGCGCGTCCTTCGGGTACGTCGCGAGGCCTTTTTCCCAGAGGAGCCGGGCTCCGGCGAGGTCCTTCTTGTCGTAGAGCGCGATGCCTTCCTTTGCGAGCGGGGCCTCGTCGTCCAGCAGCACCCACTCGTCCACGCGCGACGGTGTGAATCCCGCGACGCTCTCGACGACCGCGGCCTCGAGCGCGCGCTTCTTCGCGTCGACGGGCTGTCCGGCCTCGGGATGCGCGCTCTTGTACGACCGGCGCCGGCGCGCGACCTCGTAGTCCGCGAGAACGCGCCCGTCCTTCGCGTCGAGGATGCGCACGCGGATCCGGCAGTCCGCGACCGCGAAGTAGCGGACGACCTCGACGTCCTGTCCCTCGCGTTTCTCCGTCGTCTTCTCGCGGCGGTCGGACGTCTCGAACTCGGCGACGTCGAGCCCGACGTAGACGTCGGCCGGCCAGGCGAGTCGGAACTCCTTCGCCTTGCGCGCGGCGGCGCCCGCCCCCAGGTCCGAGAGAGACGTCCATGCCCGCGTGGCGTCCCGGGCCTCGAAGACGCCGCCTCGGGCGACCTCGGTCATGAAGATGGAAGCCGCGTCCGACCGCGACAGGAAATCGCCGCTCACTTCGACGAGGACGAGGCGCTTCGCCGGCCCCAAGTTGTAGGGCGCGGGCACGAGGTGCGTCACGGACACGGCGCGGCCGCACGCGCCCGCCGCGAGGATCAGGGCGAGGGGCGCGACGCGGGCGAACGCCTTCACAGGGGTGCTCCTTTCCCGGATCGGACGGGAAAGACTAGCACCCGGGAGGACGGCCGATCAGAAGCCCTTCGTGGCGAGGAGCGCGGCGAAGTCGGCGAGGCGCGCGGCGTAGCCCCACTCGTTGTCGTACCACACGAGGACCTTGGCGACGCGCTTGTCGAGCACCATCGTCGAGTCCTTGTCGACGATCGCCGAGTGCGTGTCGCCGAGGATGTCGCGGGACACGAGCGCCTCGTCGGCGACGCGGAGGATGCCTTTCAGCGCGGGCGTCTCGGCCGCGGTCGCGAGCGCCGCGTTGATCGCGTCCGGCGTGACGTCCTTCTTGAGCGTCACGACGATGTCCGTGATCGAGCCGTCGGGAATCGGCACGCGGAGCGCCATCCCGTCCATCTTCCCCTTCAGCTCGGGGATGACGAGGGCGGTCGCCTTCGCGGCGCCCGTCGACGTCGGCACGATGGAGAGGGCGGCCGCACGGCCCCGCCGGCGCTTGCGCGTGGGGGCGTCCATCAGGGACTGGCTGGACGTGTAGGCGTGGACCGTCGTGATCATGAGGTGCTCGACGCCGAACGAGTCGTTCAGGACCTTCGCGACGGGCGCGAGCGAGTTCGTCGTGCAGGAGGCCATCGAAACGACGTGGTGCTTGCCCGGGTCGTACGTGTGAGCGTTCACGCCGAGGACGAACGTGCCGTCCGGGTCGTCGGCCGGCGCCGAGATCACGACCTTCTTCGCGCCGCCCGCGAGGTGCTTGGCGGCGTCCGCCCGCTTGCGGAACGCGCCGGAGCACTCGACGACGACGTCGGCGCCGGAGGCGCCCCAGGGAATCGTCGAGGGGTCCTTCGAGGAGAAGAAGGGAATCTTCATGCCGTCCACGACGAGCTCGTGGTCCGTCACCGAGACGCGGTGGTCCCACCAGCCGTGGACCGAGTCGTACTTGAGGAGATAGGCGAGGTCCCCGAGATCCGCGAGGTCGTTGATTCCGGCAACGGTGGCGCCGCGCTGGAGCAGGTGCTTGAAGAGGCAGCGGCCGATGCGGCCGAAGCCGTTGATTCCGACACGAACCGGAGTCGTCATGAAGAACCTCCGGGGCCGTGCGTCCGCACGCGCCCCGGAGAGATCTTAAGGGCCGGACCGAGGACCGGCCTGAAGCGGGTGCATCAGGCCGTCACTTCTTCGATGCGATCGACGGGGGCACGGCGGCGGGCGGGTCGGGGTCGGGGACGAGGTTCGAGACGGGCGGAATAGTCCGGAGGTAGGCGTACATCGACTTCAGGTCCTCGTCCGTGAGCGTGCGGATGAACGGCCAGGGCATCGGCGGCAGGATCTCGCGCGACACCCCGAAGTGTTTGCCGGTCCGGATTGCCTTCACGAAGTCCTCTTCGCGCCAGATCCCGAGGCCCGTGTTCTGGTCCGGCGTGAGGTTCGCGGCGTAGCTGACGCCCCAGGGACCGGCGAACGCGGTGTTCGTCGCGGCCATCGACACGATCCACGGCCCCTTCGCGGCGGGCGCGGGAGGCATCTTCAGGCCTTGCGGGTGGCCCGAGAGCATTTTCGTCATGTCCGGCTCGGGCCCCTTCGGGCCGACGTGCCACGGCGTATGGCAGTCGTTGCACATCATCGCGGTGACGAGGTAGCGGCCGCGCTCGACGCGCGTCGTCTGCGCGTCCTTGCGGGCGGCCTCGGCGGCGGGAGCGGCGAACAGGATGGCGACGGCGGAGGCGAGGCCGGCGCCCGCCGCAACGGCGATTACGGAGCGGGAGGTCGTGCGGTTCATGGTCTTCCTTCCTTTCGAATTCGCGTGGCGTTTCGTTCGTTCAGGCAGCGGCGGCGGCGTGGGCGAGCGCGGCGGCGAGCGCCTGCTGGCCGGGGGCGGGAACGCGTCCCTCGAGCGGGAACGAGGCGGCCCGGGCGATCACGCGGCTCGCGGCGGGCGCCGCGACGGGCGGCAGGTGGCCGCTCAGGAGCCACGAGATCTCGAGGTCCGCGTACGCCTTCAGGGACGCCTCGTAGCGGTCGGGCCGCACGTCCGCGATCCACGGGGAGTTCGCGCGGCAGAAGACGGACATGCCCTCGAGGACGGCCTTCTCGTCCACATCGGCAAACGTCTCGGCCATCGCCGGCACGAAGGCTCCGAACGCGTCGGACGTGAAGAGCGCGCGGCTCTTCGAGTCGAAGAACGTCGTCGTGGACGGGCAGTCGTACATCGGGGGGCGGAGCGCGTGGAGGACGCGGTCGCCGGCGACGAGCGCCTCGCCGGGGTTCACCCACGTCACGCGCGGCATCGGCGGGTCGAAGTGCGCCGAGAGCTTTCCCGTCGAGAGCCAGTTCATCGCGATCCGCGCCTTCGGGGCGCGATCGAGGAGGAGCTCGAGGGCGCCCGTGTGGTCCTCGTCCGCGTGCGAGACGACGATCCACGCGAGGTCCTTCGGGTCGAGAACGCTCTCGAGCGCCTCGACGAAGCCGGCGCGGTGGCGCGCCGCGCCGGTGTCGACGAGGACCGGCTGCTTTCCGAGGAGAAGGTACGACGCGATCGGCAGGAAGCCGCGGCCCGGCACGGGAGCGGCCTGCGTCAGGACGACGAGATCGGGCTGGAGGCGTTGTGTGGTGGTCGTGTTCATGTCGGTCTCCTTGTGACGCCGCAAACGTGCAGCGGTCACGGGGAGGTCGCCACCTAAGAAGTTGCTAGGCGCGCCTTGAGAACTTCCTACGCTTCCTAAACGTTTCCTAAGCGCTGCGATAATCTTTGAGCGTGAGATCGATTCTCGAAAACCTTCCGCGAATCCTCGCGGGACACGACGCGATCGCCGTCGGAACGCGCGACGCCGCGATGCGGCCCGCGTGCTCGATGGCGGTGGGCGTCGCGTTCCCGGGGGAGGGCCGCGTGACGGTCTACGTCCCGGAGGCGACCGGCGCCCGGACGCTCGCGGACCTCGAGGCGAACGGGGCGATCGCGGTCGTCTTCGAGGAGATCCCGACGCATCACACGGTGCAGCTGAAGGGTCGCGTGACGGAGATCCGCCCGGCCGGCGAGCGCGAGCGGGAGCTCGTGGAGCGTTCGATCGGCGGGTTCTTCGCGCAGGTGGAGGCGGTGGGCGGGCCCCCGGCCGTCGTGCGGCGCAAGAGACGGTGGCCCTGCCGCGCCGTCACGTTCGCCGTCGCGGATGTCTTCGAGCAGACGCCGGGGCCGAAGGCGGGCACGCCGTTCGTCGCGGACGGCGCCCGATGACGCCCCGATTGCCGGACCTCATGCGCTGCTTCCAGGGAATCATCCCGACGGCGCTCGCGACGTGCTCGGCGGACGGCGTCCCGAACGTGACGTACATCAGCCAGCTCCACTACGTGGGCCCGACCCAGCTCGCGATCTCGTGCCAGTTCTTCAACAAGACGAAGAGGAACCTCGAGGACAATCCGTACGCCTCCGTCGAGTTCTGGGACCCGGTGACGTTCCGCGCGTATCGCGCCGACCTGCGCTACGTGCGCTCCGAGACGTCCGGGGCCCTCTTCGAGACGATGGCGCACCGGATCGAGGTCATCGGTTCGCACACCGGGATGGCGGGCGTCTTCAAACTGCGCTCGGCGGACGTCTGCGACGTCCTCGCGCTCTCGGAGGTCGAGGGGTTCCTCGACGAAAACGCCGATCTGCCCGAGGAGCCGATCACGGACGGCCCGATGACCGAGTTCCGCGCGCTGTCGCTCGTGTCCGGACGCATCAACAGGGCGCACGATCTCGAGAGTCTCTACAGGGACGTCCTCGACGCGCTCGAGGAGGTCTTCCGCTTCCGGCACTCGATCGTCTTTCTCGCAGACGAGAAGGCGGAGACGCTCACGGCGATCGCGAGCCACGGGTACGGCGAGAGCGGCGTCGGTGCCGAGGTTCCCATGGGCGCCGGGCTCGTCGGGTACGTCGCGGCCAAGCGCGTGCCCATCCGGCTGTCGGGCATGGACCAGCTCCTGCGCTACGGGCGGGCCGTGCGCGGCCGTGTGCAGGTCGCGGGCGACGCGTCCGGCCTCTCCGCCGAGATTCCCCTGCCCGGCCTCCCGGACGCCGAGAGCCAGCTCGCGCTCCCGCTCGTCGTCGAGGACCGGCTCCTCGGCGTTCTCGCGATCGAGAGCCGCAACCCGCTCGCGTGCGCCGAGTGGCACGAGGCCTTCCTCTCCGTCCTCGCGAACCAGATCGCGATCGGGATCGACAGGCTCTCCGAGGCCGACGAGGAGCCCGCGACCGCCGAGCCCGGCCCGGCTCCGGCTCCGGCGGCGGGCCCGTCGCGCGCCTTCGTCTACTTCCGGAACGACGACTGCGTCTTCGTGGACGGCGAGTACCTCATCCGCAACGTCCCCGCGAAGATCCTCTGGAAGCTCCTCGGCGAGCACGTCAGGACGGGGCGGCGCGAGTTCACGAACCGCGAGCTCCGCCTCGACCCGTCGCTCGGACTGCCGGCGGTCAAGGACAACCTCGAGAGCCGGCTCATCCTCCTCAAGAAGAGGCTCGAGGAGCGATGCTTCGGCGTGCGCATCGTCCCGGTCCGGCGCGGCCGCTTCGCCCTCGAAGTCGCAGCGGCCGTCACGCTCGAGGAGCGCGAAAAAGGCTGACGGCCGCCGCGGATGCGGCGGCCGCCAGCAGATCGTCGAGGGCCGGCCTCAGGCGGCGGGGGGAGCGGGCGTCGGCTTGGGCTTCGCGGCCGTGGCGCAGCCGCCATGGCCCTTGCACGAGTTCTTGCCCGCGCAGCCGTTGTCGCCGCTCTTGCAGCCGCCATGGCCCTTGCACGCGTTCTGGCCCTTGCAGGCGTGCTTGTCGGCGTCCTTGGCATCCGTCTTCTTACCGCCGCAGCCGTCCTTGCCGCCGCAGGACGCCTTGTCCTTCTGGCCGGCGGCGGGCGTCTTCGAGGCGTCGGGCTTGTCGTCGCCGCGCGCCGGCGAGGCGAGCAGGGCCGAGCCGGCGAGGATACCGGCGATTGCGGCGGCCATGGTGCGATTGCGGGGAGCGTTCTTCTTCATCGTTTCTCCTTTGTGCGCGTTCTTCAACGGGCGACGATGAATGCCGCGGGCGGGACGAAACATTCCCGCCCCGGATCAGCGACCCGTGCGCGCCTTCAGGATGGCGTCGAGAAGCGCCGGCGGTGCGTCGTCGGGGCCGTCTTCGACGAATGCGGCCCGGCCGAGTTCCGCGGCGCGACCGTACTGCGCGAGGTACGCCACGCAGCTCGGACAAACCGCGAGATGCTCGTCGAAACGAGCCTTCTCCTCGGGGCGGAGTTCTCCGGCCCAGTAGTCGTCGAGGAACTCGATGAGTTCGCGGCAAGTCAGCATGCGGCGCGTCGATTCTCTCCGATTCCTCCGAAGTGCGGGTCGAGGAGCGTCCGGAGCGCCTGGCGGGCGCGGTGGACGCGGATCTTGACGGCGTTCGGCGTGATCCCGAGGACGGCAGCGGCCTCCTCGGAGCTCATCTCCTCGATGTCGCGCAGGATCAGCGCCGTGCGGAAGCTCTCGGGGAGGCGGTCGATCGCGGCGCGGACGAGCGCGCGTGCCTCCTCTTTCTCGAGGCGCTCGATCGCCGAGTCGTCCCACGGCCGGAACTTCTCCACGGTGTGACCGTCGGCCTCGTACGCCGGGAGGAAGTCGTCGATCGACTCCTCGGGCTTGCGCTCGCGCCGGCGCAGGCGCATGAGGCACGCGTTCACGGCGATGCGGTGCAGCCACGTCGAGATCCGGCACTGCCCCTCGAAGGTGGGGAGCGCCTTGAACGCGCAGACGAACGCCTCCTGCACCGCGTCCTGGGCTTCCTGTTCCTGGCGGAGCATGCGGCGGGCGACGGCGAGGAGGCGGCCCGTGTTGGCGCGAACGAGATCGGTGAAGGCGTCGTCGCTGCCTTCTCGCAGGCGCGCGAGGAGTGCCGCGTCTTCGGAGGGAGGGGCGACCGTCTCGATCGTCGGCATGTTCTGCCGATTGGATGCGGGACGGCCGCGCGTTTATTCCTCAGCTCTTGTTCGACTCGGCCTTCTTGGCGGGCTTCTTGGCGGCGGCCTGCGTCAGTCGGCCGCCCTGGATCTTGAGGCAGGTCTCCTTGTCGAGGCGCAGGAAGCCCTGGCCCCGGCAGGCGTTCGAGCCGTGGCACCCGGTCGTGCGGCAGCCGCCGGCGCCGCAGTCTCCGACGCCCTTGCACTTGTTGACGCCCCAGCACGGGACCCCTTCGTCCCCTTTGCCGCCCCCCTTCTCGTCTTCGGCGCGGGCGACGGCGGGCGCCGCGAGAACGCCCGCGAGGGTGGCGACGAGAAGCGACTTTCTTCCGATGTTCATGAACACTTCCTTTCAGGTTGCGGAGGCTTTCAGGCGCTCCGGTTGGTGGCGGTTGAGCCGACGCTGGAAAAGACACTACGCTCGACGAGCGAGCGGAAGACGGCGAGGAGGGATGCGATCTCGGCCGCTCCGCCCCCGGGCGCAAGGCGCGCTTCGAGCATCGTGAGCGTGGCGGCGCCGTCCGTCAGGGCCGCGACGAAGGCGGTTTCCTTCGCGTCGAGGCGTGCGCACGTCACCGAGAGCCCGCTCCGGAAGACGAGCGCCGTCTCGGGGTTCCTCTCGAGCTCGACTTCGACCTCTTCGTCGGGCTCGGTCCGCGTCTTCCAGAGGGACACGACCGGCCAGCGCGACGGCAGGAGCGTCACGCCGGGGGTGAGGACGAGCGGGAGCGCGGCGACGGTCTCCGGGCGTTCCTCGAGGAGCGCCTCCCAGGTCAGCGGCTCGGCGTCGGGGGCGACGAAGGCCTCCGAGACGGCCCGCTCGAGGCGCGCGAGGTCCGGGAGAAAGGGAAGCGCCACGGCGATCGGGTCGACGGACAGGTGCTCGGGCAGGAGGTCCCCCGCGCGTCCGAGGTCGTAGGAGCGGGGTGGGAACGCACGCACGTAACGCTCGGCGAGCGCTGCGAACGGCCCCGGACCGAGAACCCGCCGCACGGCGGCGTAGTCCGCTTCGAGCGCCTCGGCGAGGCGCGCGACGTAGCCGTGTGCGTACACGTGCCAGCGGTCCTCGACGCCGCCCGCGGGCGGACGCGAGAAATCGAACGCGCGCTCGGCGGCCTCGCGCCCGCGGACGCCGTTGAGGTCCTGCAGGACGTCGCGCTGGAGAGTGCGCAGGCCGTTCACGCCGCCAGCCTTTCGGGGACGGCCCAGGAACGCTGAACGACCGAGGCCAGGCGGGTTTCCTCCAGCAGCACCTCGAGCTCGGGGACGTTCGCGTCCCACTCGAGGAGCGTGGGCTGCGCGCCGAAGCGGCGGACGGCCTGCCGGTAGAGCGCCCAGACCTCGTCGCGCACGGGACGGTCGTGCGTGTCGATGACGACTTCCCCGTAGTCCGCGTGGCCGGCGAGGTGGAACTGCCGCACCCGGCCTGCCGGAATCGAGCGGAGCGCCTCTGAGGCGTCGAAACCGTGGTTCCGGCCGTTCACCCACAGGTTGTTCACGTCCAGCAGGAGGTGGCAGTCCGCCTCGTTCGCGACGGCGGCGAGGAACTCGGCCTCGCTCATCGCGGACGAGCGGAAGGTGACGTAGGACGAGACGTTTTCGACGAGGAGACGCCGGCCGAGGACGTCCTGCGCCCGGTGGATCTTCGCGGCGACGTGCCGGACGGCTTCCTCCGTGAAGGGCAGGGGCAGGAGATCGTGGCTGTTCTGTCCCGCGAGCGCGGTCCAGCAGAGATGATCCGACACGACGGCGGGTTCGATGCGGTCGACGAGCGCCTTGAGGCGCGCGAGGTACGCGGCGTCGAGAGGGTCCGCCGAGCCGAGGTTCATCGAGACGCCGTGCAGCGCGACCGGGTAGTCCCGCCGCACCCGCTCGAGAACATGCGCGGGCCGGCCGCCTTCGACCATGAAGTTCTCGGAGATGACCTCGAAGAACGGGACGTCCGGTTTCTCGGCGAGGACGCGGTCGTGGTGCTCCTTGCGAAGGCCGATCCCGCAACCCGTCAGCTGTCGTGCTCCGTTCATCGTGTCCTTCCTCGCCGTCTTGGATGCCCGGGCCGCCGCGGGGTTTCGTCAGAAGCCCGCGCCGCGGGCCGCGAGCCGGACGCGCCAGACGGCGGACGACGCCGTCACGTAGAGCGTGCGGCCGTCCTCGCCGAAGGCCACGTTCGAGACGGGCACGGGGAATGCGATCGTGCCGAGGTGGGAGCCGTCCTTCGTGAAGACGTGGACGCCGCCCGGGCCCGCCGCGAAGAGGTTGCCGGCTGCGTCGACCTTCAGGCCGTCGGGATTCCCCGTCCCGGGGCGCGTCCAGGACGTCGCGTCGAAGAAAACGCGGCCGGCCGCGAGCGTCCCGTCGCTGCGGACCGGGAAGGCCATCCAGACGGCGCGCCGCGCGCTCGCGTTCGACACGTAGAGCGTCCTGCCGTCCGGCGAGAACGCGAGGCCGTTCGGCGCGTCGAGTTCCTGCGTGAGAAGCGTGAGGCGGCCGTCGGGCGCGAGGCGGTACACGCCGCTGAACGGCAGCTCCCGGCCCGGATCGTCGAAGCCCCCCGGGAGGCCGAATGGCGGATCGGTGAAGTAGAGGTCTCCGTTCGCCGAGAAGGCGAGGTCGTTCGGCGAGTTCAGGCGCGAGGCGTGGAATCGCCCGGCGAGGACGCTCCTCTTGCCGTCGTGCTCGATTCGCACGATGGCGCGGTCCCCGTGCGCGCAGAGGACGAGCCGGCCCTCCGCGTCGAAGGCGAGGCCATTGGAGCCGGGCTCCTTGCCCGCGAACGGCTCCCTGCCCGTGTACCCGCTCGGCGACAGGACGCGCGTGGTGCCGGCGCCGGGGCGCCAGAGGTGGATCGCGTTGGCGGGAATGTCCGAGAAGAGGAGGCCCTTCGCGCGCGCGTCCCAGAGAGGGCCCTCGAGCCACGTGAAGCCATCGGCGACTTTCTCGACGGCGGCGCCGGGCGGAACGAGCGCGTCGAGGCGCGCGTCCTTCCGGACGACCTGCGGAGCGTCCGTTCCGGCGGCGAGGAGCCGCGCGACGAGAAGGGCGACGAATCCGCCGAGGAGGGGGAGCGCGGCGGGAAGGGCCGTCAGCCAGCGGCGGAGCGAACCGTCCCGGCTCACTCGGGCCTCGCTCCCGGCACGTTCAGCCGGATCCGGTAGAGCGACGAGCGTGCGCAGAGGTAGAGCGTCCGGCCGTCGGGGTCGCCCCACGCCATGTTGTGGACGTGCTTCGGCCCCGTGATCGTCCCGAGGTGCCGGCCGTCGGGCGACAGGATCCAGAGTCCGCCGGGCCCGGAGACGTAGAGGTTGCCGCGGGCGTCCACCTTGATCCCGTCGATCGCGTCCTCGCCCTTCGCCGAGGTCATGTCGAAGAAGACGGTCCCGGCTCCGAGGGTGCCGTCGTCCCGGACGGGGTAGCGCATCACGACCTTCCTCTTGTCGTCCCAGTTTCCGACGTAGAGGACGCGCTCGTCCGGCGAGAACGCGATGCCGTTCGGGCCGGAGAGCTCCTTCGTGAGCAGCGTCAGCCTGCCGCCGAGGATTCCGAAGATGCCCGAGAAGGGAAGCTCCTTGCGCGGGTCCTCGAAGAACCGCGGGAGGCCGAAGGGCGGGTCGGTGAAGTAGACGTCGCCGTTCGAACGGACGACGAGGTCGTTCGGGCTGTTGAGGCGCTTGCCCTCGTAGCGGTCGGCGAGGACGGTCAGCGCGCCGTCCCTTTCGAGCCGGACGACGGCATGGTTGCCGTGCTGGTCGAACGTGAGCCGCCCTTCCCGGTCGAGCGTGAGGCCGTTCGAACCGGGCTGGCCGTATTCCGCGACGTCGGCGCCCGCGTACCCGCTCTTCTCGCGGAAGACCTCGAGACGGCCTGCGGCGCCGGCGTCGGGGGTGTAGCGGTAGATGCGATTGCGGTTGGGATCCGAGAAAAGCAGGGAGGTCGAGCGCGCGTCCCAGACCGGGCCCTCCGTGAAGAGAAAGTTGTCGGCGACGCGGAAGATCTTGGGATTGAGCGGAACGATCGCGTCGAGCGAGGGGTCGTTCCGCAGGACCTCGACGTTCACCTCCTCCGGGATCACCGCGAAGGGTTCCTTCGAGCGCTCGGCGTAGAAGAGGAGGCGCGCGAAGCGCATCCAGACGTAGTTCGTCGGCGGGTTCGAGAGCGGGCCGTTCGCGCCGAAGACGGCGATCGAGACGGTGCGGCCGGGCTTCGCGTTCCGGAGGGCGACGACGCGGTTGCCTGCGTTCCACCCGGCGACGACCGATCCGCCCGCCTGGCCGGCGCGGCGCGGCAGCTCGCCGTCGACCCAGACCTCGGCGTAGTCGTCGATCGACGTCTCGAAGACGACCGTCGAGCCCGCGACCGCGAAGCCGCCGACCCGGTCGGGCAGCGTGAAGCGCACGCGGTACCACGCGAAGGAGAGCCGGCCCCCGCCGCGCCTGAGCCCGAGGGCGGCGGGCGCGACGGTTTCCCAGGCCGAATCGTCGAAGTCGGCGGCTCCCGCATGGGGAGCGATGTCCCAGGTGCGGGAAGGCTCCGGGCCGGGCTGCCCGTCCGGCCCCGCGAGCCGGAACCCTGTCTCGACGGGTCTCGCGTCCGCGACCCGCCAGACGGCGTTCACCGCCGCCGCGCCCTCCGCGCTCGCGAGGTCGAGCGTCGCCGCGGGCGTTCCTTCGGGCGGGTCCCCGGGGCCGGCGGCCGCGAGCGGTGCGCCGGCCCCGAGGGACAGGAGGAGGGAGGCGAGGAGGGCGAGGGGGCGGGAGGCGGGGCGGGAGTCCATGTCCGTCACCGGACCGACTTGACGACGTAATACGTGAAGGGGTCGCTCACGCGCTCGAACCAGTGCGGCACGCCGGCCGGCACGACGACGACGTCCCCGGGCGCGAGGTCCTGCGCGGAGCCGTTCGCGATGGACGCGCCGCGCAGCTCTCCGGGGCCGGTCGCTTTCGCGTCGACGAGCCTGCCGCCCGTGACGAGGCGCGCGGTGCCGGCCACGACACGGAGGATGTCCGTCTCGTGCTCGTGGACCTCGGCGAGGCCGGCCTTCTCGCGCCGGCTTGCGTGGATCTTGTAATCGGCCGTCTCGAGGAGCGGCTCGCCCCTCGCGAAGGCCGCGCCGACGCGCGCCGCGTCGAGGAACGTGACGACGGGCGCGGCGGGAGACTCCAGGGCCTTCGCTCCCGCGAGCGCGAGTTCCTCGTCCTGCGCGGCGCTCGCGGCGCCGCTCACGCCGACGCCGCCGACGAGCTGGCCGTCCACGAGGATCGGGACGCCGCCCTGGAGAGGCGTGAACTCGTCGAGCGCGACCATCGCGGTGCGCCCGTTCTTGATGACCTCTTCGAAGAACCTCGTCGGCTTCTTGAACGCGACGGCCGTCTTCGCCTTGCCGACCGAGATGCGCGCGCCGGCCGCGAACGTGCCGTCGAGGCGCTCGAGGGCCACGAGGTCGCCGCCCGCGTCCACGACGGCGACGACGCCGCCCGGGGCGTTCAGGCGCCGCGCCTCGGCCTGGGCGGCGGCGACGACGACGCGCGCGCCGTCGAGCGTGAGGGACTTCCGCTCGGCGAGCGTCGCGGCGCGCGCGGAGCCGGCGGCGGCGGCGAGGGCGAGAGCGAGAGAAAACAGGAAGCGTTTGCTGCGGGACATCGAATCCTCCATCGGTGGATTCGATGCCTCCCTCGGCGCGGGGGTTTCGAGAGGGAGATCCTAGATCGCGCCGGCGCGGGCCGCGAGGATGGCGCGCACCAGCGCCTCCGGGACGCGGCCCTCGGCCTCGCGCTCGGCGAGCTTCGCGAGGTCTCGGGTTCTCTCGTACGAGTCCACGTACGCACGGCAGCTCGCGCATGCGCCGAGATGGCGCGCGAAGACCTCCCGCGTCGCGCGCGGGAGGTCGCCCGTCAGCCAGTCCGACAGGAAGGCGTGGACGTCGTGACAGGTCACGCGACCGCGGCTCCGAGCCGCACGGCCTGGGCGTCGCGCTCGCGCTTTCCGCTGATGACCTTCGCCAGGAGGCGATCGAGCGAGATCGCGCCGGGGCCCAGGGTCAGGACGACGACCGAGACGAAGAGGAACCAGAACGGGTCGGCCTTCAGGAAGGCGTCGAGGTCGTGGAAGACGCCGAGGAGGGCCGGGCGGTCTCCGGTCAGGTACGCCACGAACATGTTCCCCGTGAGGAGGAGCGCGATCGGGCGCGAAAAGAGGCCGAGGAGGAGGAGCGCCCCTCCCACCATCTCGAGGCCGCCGACGAACCAGGCGTTCAGGCCGGGCAAGGGAATCCCGAGCGACGTGAAGAAGTCCGTCACGCGCGCGTGATTCTGGAGTTTGCCGAGGCCCGTCGTGAGGAACTGCCATCCCCAGACGAGCCTGAGGACGAGGAGGACGAGGCTTCCGAAGGGCGCGAACGTCTTCTCGGCCCGCGCGGTGAGCTTGAGGTAGAGGTCGGCGATCATGGGCGGTCTCCTTGAGATGAATTCTCCGTCAGCTCGAGCGCGTGGCCGTCCGGATCGCGGACGAGGAGCGCACGGGTGAAGTCGAGAGGGCGGTCGGGGAAGGAGCGGGCGCCCGTCGAGACGAAGCGCGCGCGGGCGGCGAAGAGCACCCGTTCGGCGGCGGCCGCGTCGGCGACGGCCACGCGCGTCTGCCAGTGCCAGAGGTCGTTCGCGCGGCTGTCCGAGGGAGCGGGGCGGCCGTCGGCTGGCACGAGGTACTCGAGGAACTCGACGCCGGGCCCGGAGGCCGCCCTGAGGCCGGTGATCCGGAGGCGCGCGCCGAAGACGGCGTTGAGGTGCTCCTGCTCCTCGCCCCAGTTCTCGCTCTCCCCGGCGACCTTCAGCCCGAGAAGGCCGGCATAGAAGCGGCGGCTCGCGTCCGTGTCGGCGACGACGATCGCTGTGTGGTCGATGCCGAGGAAGAGCGCACCCGACGGCGCGCTCTGCCACCTCGGATCGCCCTTACCCTCGGGGAACCGGATGATCTCGAGGGCGTGGCCGTCGGGGTCCCGGAAGTAGAAAGCCTCGATGCCGCCCGCGTTCGGGTTCCAGGCCGGGAGCTTCTGCGGCGACGTCGAGGCGTGGACCGCGCCCGCGGCGCGCAGGCGCGCGTATGCCTTCGCCATGTCGGAGACGACGATCGCCACGTGCTGGAACGAGCGGTCGTTCGACCGGGCGTCGGGCGGCACGGGCCGTCCCTTCGGCGCGACGAACTCCGTGAGCTCGAGCGTCTCGCCGCCGAGGCGCAGAGTCGCGACGCGCACACGCGCCCCGAAGACGCCGTACAGCCGCTCGACCTCGGGGCCGGACGCCTCCGCTTCGGAGACCTTCGAGAACGTCAGGACGCGCGTGAACCAGTCGACGGACCGGTCGAGATCGGAGACCGTCATGCCGACGGAGACGACGGCCGAGACGAGCGGCGCCGCGACGTCCGAAGAGACCGAAGAGGAAGATTTCTTAGAAGGGGAAGAGCGGAGGGGCGACGCGGCAGGTGGTGCCTGCGCCATTGCGGCGATGTCGAGGGCGATGGCGGCGCCCAGAACGACGGCGGCAATCAACCCTTCGAAGAAATTTGCAGACCGGCGCCTGTGCTCCGGCGCCTGCATTCCTGCTCGGGTCCGAAACAGAGAGATTGTCTTCACGCCGCGACCCCCGCCTCGACGCCGGCCTTCGCACCGAGCCGCTCGAGAAGGTGGTCGCCCACCCGGAGCGCATTCGCCATGATCGTGAGCGCGGGATTCACCGCGGCGCTCGACGGGAAGAAGCTGCCGTCGACGACGTAGAGGTTGTCGAGCTCGTGGGCCTTGCAGTTCACGTCCAGGGCCGACGACTTCGGACTCGTCCCGAACCGGATCGTCCCGTTCTGGTGCGCGACGCCCGCGAGCGGGATCTGCTGGCCGACGAAGAGGCTGCGCCCGAAGAGCCCGGCGTGGCATTCCTTCCCGTGCACCACGCACGCGCGCTGGCCCTGGACGAGCGCCTTGAGCCGCTTGTGCAGCTGCCGGTGCCCTTCCTGGTTGTTCGGGAGGTACGTGAGGACGATCTTCCCGTCCCGGTCGAGCGTGACGCGGTTCTCGGGATCCGGGAGGTCCTCGGACGTGAGCCAGAAGTCGAGCGAGTGCTTCGCCATGAGGTCGAGCGTGAAGCCCGGCGCGAGCGCGGGCGCTCCCGCCGACAGCGTCACGCCGTCCAGCTTGCCGACGAACGAGATGTGGCCCATCGGGAAGCGGAAGTCCGCGTCGCCGAAGTAGTAGTCGTTGAGGGACAGGCTCTTCTGGAAGACCGTCGGGTTCGGGCACTTCGAGACCGCCATGAGGACCGAGTTCACGTGTCCCATGTAGTGGCGTCCGACGACGTCCGAGCCGTTCGCCAGACCGCGCGGGTGCTGGGCGTTCGCCGAGGCGAGGAGGAGCGCCGCGGAGTTGATCGCGCCGGCGGAGAGCACGACGACGTCGGCGGCGTACGTTTCGCGGACGCCCTCGCGTTCGACGTGGACCGCCGTGACCTCGCGCCCCGACGGGCTCGTCTCGAGCTTCACGACCTTCGCGTTCACGAGGAGCGTCACGTTCGGCCGCTCGAGCGCGGGCTCGACGGCGCACGTGTGGGCGTCGGACTTGGCGTTCACGAGGCACGGGAAGCCGTCGCACGTCGCGCAGCGGATGCAGAGGCTCCTCCGGCTCCCCTCGTCGAGGCGGATCCCGAGGGGCGTGTGGAACGGTCGGGCGCCCTGCGCCGCGAAGTCCTCGGCGAGGGCCTGAAGACGCGGCTCGTGCGAGACCGCCGGGTGCGGGTACGGTGCGGACGCGGGCGGCTCGGTCGGGTCTTCCCCGCGTGTGCCGTGGACGAAGTACTGGCGCTCGGCGCGCGTGTAGTACGGCTCGAGGTCGTCGTACGAGATCGGCCACGCGGGCGAGACGCCTCCGTGGTGGGGGAGGACGCCGAAGTCCTCCCTGCGGAGGCGGAAGAGCGCCGCGCCGTAGAACTTGGTGTTCCCGCCGACGGCGTAGTTCGTGTGCGGATGCAGGTCGGCGCCGGTCTTGTCCTTCCAGACGTCCTTCGCGGCGTAGCGGCCCTCGACGTTCACGGCGCGCGGGTCCCAGTTTTCCCGCTCGCGCTTCACGAAGTCGCCGCGCTCGAGGACGAGGATCTTCTTGCCGGAGGGAGCGAGGGCCGAGAGGAGCGTGCCCCCTCCGGCCCCCGTCCCGATGATGATCACGTCGTAGCGCGTCCCCGGCATTCCTCACTCCCTTCGATGGCGTTCGGACCCTCCTTGGATGCCGGCAGGGCCCGGAGGTTTCAGCCGCAGAAGGGGCAGCGGGCGCGGCCGTGAGGGGAGAGGCGGGCGCAGAACGCCGCTGCCGCCGCCCCGCCGGCCCGGCGGGCCTCGACGGCCATCAGCATCCCGAGGGGCGGCGCGACGAGGTAGACCCAGAGAGACATGAAATCGCGGGCGGGCACGGCCGAGGCGAGCGTGCGCGCGGGATTCATCGACATCCCGGAGACGGGAGCCTCGAACGTGATGAAGACGAAGATGAGAGACGAACAGAAGATTCCTGTGAAAGGGGCGAGACGGGGCCGTGCGGAGCTCGCGAGGACGGTCGTCATGAGGACGAAGGAGATGAAGACTTCTGCCAGGAAGGCGGGGAGGGGCCCTCGGGCCCCCGGCGCGGTCACGACGAAATGGACGGCCGGATTCGCGACTCTTTCATTCAGAAGAAGGACGGCCACGCCCATACCGACGAGCCCGCCTGCGAGCTGCGCCGCCGCGTAAAGGACCGCGTCGGGCGTCTTCACCTTCCCCAGCCGCCAGAACGTCAGCGTGACGGCCGGGTTCATGTGCGCGCCCGATCTCTTTCCCCACGGGGAGTAGATGAGCGAAACCGCGGTCGCCCCCATCGCGAGGCCCATCAGCGCGCGGCGGACGTTCGCGTCCGGCAGCGCGGCGCGCACCGCCGAGGAGGGGTGCTCGAGGAGGACGCAGAAGACCGACGCCGACAGCATGAAGAGACCGAGGAGCGTCCCTTCGATGAGGAGCTCCGGCCAGCGGGCTTTCAGCGCGTCGCGCATCGCCGGTTCGATGCCGGCGGACGCTTCTCCGTTTCAGGCCGCGAGGAGAGCCGCGCGGAGGACCTCGGACACGCTCCACGCCTGCGCGGGGCAGCCCCGCGGGAGGCGCGGCTCGTCGCCGTGCGCGCGACGCCGGACCGCGCCCGTGCGTCTTCAGGAGCGCCTCGACGTACGGGCCGAGGAGCCACGGCCAGACGGTGCCCTGGTGGTAGGCCGCGTCGCGCTCGGCGGGCCCCCCCTCGTACCGGCCGCGGTACGCGGGGTCGCGGGGGGAGAGCGTCCGGAGACCCATCGGCGTCAGGAGGTGCTCCTCGACGGTTGCGAGGATGCGGCGCGCGAGCGGCTTGCCGACCATCGAGTAGTGGAGGCTCACGGCGAGGATCTGATTCGGGCGGATCGAAGAGTCCTTCGAATGGTCATCGACGACGTCTGCCAGGCCCCCTGCGCCGTCGGAAAAGAGATTCAGAAAGCTCGCGCGGCACGCCGCAGCTCTGGCCGCACATTCATTCGAAGAAATCTGGTCTCCGATCTTCCTCGCAAATTCCTGCATCGTGCAGAGCGCGTTGAACCAGAGCGCCTGGATCTCGACCGGTTTGCCCTGCCGGGGCGTGACGGGGCGGCCGTCGACCCTCGCATCCATCCACGTGAGCGCCTCGCCGGCCGCGCGCCACTCGAGGAGGCCGTCTTCATCCACGCGGATGCCGTAGCGCGTGCCCCGGACGTGCCACGCGACGATGTCGGCGAGGACGGGGTAGAGGCTCTCGACGAGGGCGACGTCACCCGTGGCCGCCACATGGGCCCGGATGGCCTCGAAGTACCAGAGCGTCGCGTCGACGGTGTTGTACTCGGGGGCCTGGTCTCCTCCGCGCGTGTCCGGAAACCGGTTGGGCAGCATGCCCTCGCTCACGTGCCTGGCGAACTCGAGGAGGATGTCCCGCGCGATCGCGGGACGACGCGTCGCGAGCGCAAGGCCCGGCAGGGCGATCATCGTGTCGCGGCCCCAGTCCGAGAACCACGGGTAGCCGGCGATGACGCTGCTCCCGCCCCCCCGGGCGACCAGGAACCGGTCCGAGGCGCGCGAGAGCGCGCGGACAAAGGGATCGGTCGCGGCGTTTCCGGTGAGCTTCTCGCGGCGGGTGAGCTCGTTCTTTCTTAGAAGGTGAAGATCGGACGCGGAGCGGGGCGAGGTCGAGGCGATGACGGTCGCCTCGCGGCGCGCCCGAGGACCGGAGGAGGAGGGGATTTCTTCGAAGGTGAAGAGCAGCGTGGCGGGGTGCCACAGGTCTTCCACGTAGTCGAAGCCGCGCGCCTGCTCTTCCTCATATTCGAAGGATCTGTACCAGTCGCCCGCCCGCGTGGCTGCCCCGCCGTGCGCCACGAAGAGTTCGGGGAGGTTTCTGTATGGAGCAACCCGGATTCTCCCCTCCTCGATCTCGACTCTCCGATCGAGCTCCGCGTTCTCGTGCGTCAGCGCGTGGAAGTCGCGGAAGGCGACGAGCGGCCGGACCTCGAGGCCGATCGCTCCGGCGTCCTTCGGGGCGCTCACGATCCGCCACGTCACGCAGACGGTGTTCTCGCCGTGCGGAAGGAAGACTTCCTTCTCCACGACGACGCCGTCCACCTCCCACGTGAACGTCGGAAACGGCTCCATCCGGAAGCCCGTGAGAAGGCGCCAGCCCTCCGGGTGGAGGGTGCCCGGGAAGCGGTTCGTCGAGAGGTCGACGCGCCTCCCGGCGAGGACGAGCGTCTCCTCGAGCTTCGAGAGGAGAACCGAACGGCCCGCGGGCGGCCGCGTCGCCGCCACGAGGAGGCCGTGGTAGCGCCGCGTGTTCTCGCCGGTCGCGGTCGACATCGCGTAGCCGCCGAGGCCGTTCGTCTCGAGCCACTCGCCCGAATCGCGTGTCTCTGCGGTCATGCGGCTTCCCCCGTCAGCCGAGGAGGATCGGCAGGAGGACGCCGAGGCCCAGGACGAAGAGCCAGAGCGCGGGAGCGGGCGTGCCCGAGGGGCGCGTGCGGCGCTTTTCACGGGCGGCGTGGCGTGGATCGAGGAGGAGCCAGCGGGACTGCCGGGCCTGCTGGGCCACGAAGATGACCGCCGTCAGGGCTCCGAAGACGAGGTGCCCGACGAGGCTCGGGAGGAGAGCTGAAGCCGCGGACGGGCGCCAGTCGATCTCGCCGGTCGCGAGGAGCGGCAGCAGCGTCAGAGGTCCGGCGTACCACCAGACGACTCCGAACACGAGTCCCCACGAGAGACCGCGACCAAGGCCCAGCCCCTCGCGGCGGAAGAGGAAGCCCCAGAGCACCCCGAGGAGGGCGCTCGCGAAAAGGTGCAGGACGAGGCCGCGCGAAAGGGAGAGGCCGCCCTCGACGCCGGCGATCTTCGAGAGGACGCCGGTCGCGACGAGAATCGGCGCGGCGACGATCCCGCCGCCGAGGCCGGCGAGAGCGCCCCAGCCGGCCGTGCGGAGCGTCTGAACGCCGGGGCCCTCGGGCTCGCGGCGGATCGGATCGGTCTCGACGAAGAGTCTCACGCGGAGCCTCTCGACGACCGCGAACACGATGCCGACGATGACGCCGTAGAGAACGTACCCGACGAGCGGCCCGAAGAGATCGCCCGCGTGGTCGGCGGACCAGTCGAGGGGCATGCCGGAGAGGAGCGGGAAGAGGGTCAGCGGAAAGACGAACCAGCAGAGGATCCCGTAGCCCACGCCCCAGCCCATGCTCGAGCCGAGCCCGTAGAGGTCCCGCTGGAAGAGGAGGCCGAAGAGCGAGCCGATCGCGACGGCGAAGAGGAAGTGCACGCTGAGGCCGGCCGGAGAGCGGCCCGCTTCACCGAGGCCGGCGAGGAGCGGGAAGAACTCGCCGCTCGCCATCCAGATCTCGAAGACGGTCGCCGCGAGGACGCCCGCGAGGGAGCCGACGCCGACGGCGCGGAGCGGCGAGACGCCGGCCGGCGTCCCGGGCCGCCCGACCCCGGGCAGGCCGAGGACGAGGCCGAGGGGCGCGCCGACGAGGACGAGGGCCGCGGCGAGCGCCGGAAAGTCCGCGCGCGCCGCATCGACCATCGAAGCCCCGCCGCGTCGCATGTAGCCCGCCCCTGAGGAGAGCAACCAGAGCAGGAAGGCCCACGCGAGGCCCCAGACGAGGCCCGCTCCGGGACTCGTGCAGAAGCGCGCGAAGAGGAGCGCGAAGGCGACGCCCGCGGCGGCCCCGAGGAGCGCGGCGGGCGCGAGGGAGGCGCCGAGCGCGGCCGCGGCGACGGCCGCGCCGACGGCCCCCACGAGAGCGGCGGCGAGGACCGGGAGGGAGCGCTTGTTGTCCGTCATGAAAGCTCGATCGTCTGGACGATGTCTCGCGGAAAGAAGAGCTCGATCGTCCAGTCCACGAGAACGCGGACCTTCCGTTCGAGCCCGGGGAGCTTCGAAAGGTAGATGCCCCTCCACATGAGCCAGGCGAGGAGGCCCGAGAAGCGCACGGACCTTCCGGGGAAAAAGGGCACCGCGAGCTCGGCGCAGGCCGTCTGGTGGCCGACGACGCAGAGCGCGCCGAGCGATTCGAAGTGGAAGGGGCTTGCGGCCTTTCCCGAGAGAGCCGCCTGGATGTTCCGGGCGAGGTGCGCCCCCTCGCGGATCGCGAACTGCGCCGTCGGGGGGCAGGGCTTGCCGGTCCGGCCGTCCATCAGCGCGGCTGCGTCGCCGACGGCCCAGATCCCGGCCTGCCCGGGGACGGCCATCGTCGACTCCACGACGACGGCGCCGCGCTTGTCGCGCGCGAACGGGAGGGTCGCCAGGAGCGGGCTCGGGGCGACGCCGGCCGTCCAGACGAGCGTCTCGGCCGGAAGCTCGCCGTCGGAGAGGACGACCACGCCGGGGCGCGCGTCCACGAGGCGCGTCTTCAGTCGGAACGTCACGCCGCGCGCCTCCATGCTCTCCCGCGCGTAGCGGCCGAGCGACTCGGAGAGCTCCGGGAGGATCCGGTCGCGCGAGTGGACGAGCACGACGGAGAGCTCCTCGGGCGGGAGGCCCGGATAGTCCGCGAGGATTCCGCGGCAGAAGTCGTTCAGCGCCCCGGCGAGCTCGACCCCGGCGAACCCGCCGCCCGCGACGACGAACGTGAGGAGCGCGCGACGGGAAGCGGCGTCGCTCTCGCGGTCGGCCCGCTCGAACATCTCGATGACGTGGTTGCGGATCCGGATCGCGTCGAGGAGGCTCTTGAAGTCGAAGGCGGCTTCCTCGACGTTCCTCTGTCCGAAGTAGTTCGAGACCGATCCGAGCGCGAGGACGAGGTGATCGAAGGGAAGCTCGCGGACGGGCATGCCCTTGGCCGCATCGGCGGCGTCGGACGCGAGGAGCACGCGGCGCCCCTCGACGTCGATCGAGGCGACGCGCGCCCGCACGAACTCGGCCGAGCCGAGGCTCGTGCGGAGCGGCGTCGAGATGTGGCTCGCCTCGAGGCTCGAGCCGGCCACCTCGGCGAGCATGGGCGTGAAGAGGAGCGCGTTCGTCTCGCTGACGAGCGTGATCGACACCGACGGATCACCCCGCAGAAGATGCTCCAGCGTCGCCGCGGTCTGCAGGCCCGCGAACCCCCCGCCGAGGATGACGACGCGCCTCTTCGGGGCCGCCGCGGGCGCCGGTACGCGTGCGCCCGCGGAGATCCGCGGTGCAAGGAGGGCGGCGGCGTGGGCGAGGAGACCGGCGGCGCCGCCCGCGAGGACCCAGAGGGTGAGTTGCGGAAGGCGGGCGCGCATGGCGTCGGCGTCCCACTGCGGCGCGCCGCCCGAAAGGAGGGGAAGAAGGACGAGGCTGACGATCGCCCACGCGGGCACGCCGAGCGCCGCCCCGGCCATGAGCCGCTCGCCCGCGCCCTCTTCGGCGCCGCGCTCCGCCGACGTCACGTCCGCCACCGTCCCGCCGCCTTTCACGCCGCGGGGATTCCGGGAAGAGGAGCCACGTCGCAGTAGACCTTGATCGCGCCCTTCTCCTTCGTGAGCGTGTCGATGAGGGTCCGGTAGCTCTCGAGGCCCTTCACGGGATGCGTGAGGAGGCGCGAGAGCCAGCCCGGCCACGTGAGCTCGGCGCGCGCGAAGTCCTGCGCCCCGCGCTCGAAGTCGTCGCGATGGGCGTTCACGCTGCCGAAGGCGAGCTTGTTCCCGAGGACGAAGCCCTGGTTGATGCGGTCCGTCGGGACCGTGGCCGTCTTTCCGCCGCCCGTGACGCTCACCATCGCGAGAACGCCGTTCTTGCCGAGGACGTCCATGGCTTCGAAGACGAGGGAGGACTGGCCCGTCCCCTCGAGAATGAAGTCGAAGGGGCCGTGCTGGGCGGCCACGTCCTGGAGCGTGGTTTCCCGTGCGCTCGCGTACGCGACGCCGATCGCGTCGAGGAGGCTCGCGTTGCGGTACGGGCGCTCCGACCGGCCCATCGCGACGACGGAGAGGCCGCGCAGGCGCAGGAAGAGCGAGGCCAGGAGGCCGAGCGTGCCCGCGCCCAGAACGAGCGCGCGCCTCGGCTGCCAGACCCGCAGGCGGCGCTGGATCTCCCAGGCCTGGAAGATCGCCTTCTGGGCGACGCTCGCGGGCTCGAGCAGGACGCCGACGTCCGCGAGGCGCGGCGGAACCTTGACGATGTAGTCGGCCGAGTCGACGTACCTCTCGGACAGGAACCCGTGGCGGAGGTTGATCCCGCGCTCGAAGTACGTGTCGTCGGTCGTCATGTCCTGCAGGCCGATCGCGTCGTAGGGGCTGGATCCCGGGCGCCGCACGGTCGCGACGACGTAGTCGCCGGGGACGACTTCCGTCACGTTCTCGCCGACCGCCTCGACGACGCCGAAGCCCTCGTGGCCGATCACGAGGACGTCCGAGCCCTCGGGGGCGGCGCCGTATTCGGCCGCGTTGATCTCCTTGTCCGTCCCGTCCACGCCGACGCGCAATACCCTCACGAGGACGCCGCGGCCGCCGGGCACGTCGGCGAGGGACGGCACGGGCAGCGTCGCGAGGTGGACCGAATCGGGGACGCCCGGGCGGACGGCGATCGCCTTCATCGTGGCGCGGTCCGCGGCCGGGCGGGCGGGAGACGTTTCGGTGAGCGTGGTCATTCTCATTCTCCGGACTGCTGGATGAGCTTCGCGACGAGGCCGGTCCAACCCGTCTGGTGGGACGCGCCGATGCCCGCGCCCTCGTCGCCATGGAAGTATTCGTAGAAGAGGACGTGGTCCGAGAAGTTCGGGTCGGCCTGGAAGATCTCGGTCCCGCCGAAGACCGGTCTCCGGCCTCTCTCGTCCTTCAGGAAGATCCGCACGAGCCGGCGCGAGAGGTCGGCCGCGACGTCCCAGAGGTGCGCGCGCCGGCCCGAGCCCGTCGGGAACTCGACGGTGAAGCCGTCGCCGAGGAAGTGGTGAAACTTCTGGAGGGCCTCGATGAGGAGGAAGTTCACGGGAAACCAGATCGGGCCGCGCCAGTTGGAGTTGCCGCCGAAGAGGCCGGTGGACGACTCGGCGGGCTCGTAGTCGACGCGGTGCTCCATCCCCTGGACCGTGAGGGAATACGGCTTCTCGCGGTGAACGCGCGAGAGCGCGCGGATCCCATAGTCGGAGAGGAACTCCTCGGGGTCGAGGAGATAGCGGCAGACGGAGCGCAGCCGGTCGCGGTTCACGAGCGAGAGGAAGCGGCGCGGGCCGTCGTCCGTCGCGACCGTCTCGACGTGCTGGCGGAAGTCGGGGCGATTGTCGAGGAACCACTGGAGACGGCGCTTGAAGCCCGGCAGGCGGTCGAGCGTCTCGGGCTCGAGCGTCTCGACGGCGAAGAGCGGGATCAGGCCGACCATCGAGCGCACGCGCATCGGAAAGTGGCGGCCGTCGGGCAGGTGCAGGACGTCGTAGTAGAACCCGTCCACCTTGTCCCACAGCTCGATCCCCTCGCCGCCGAGGTCGTTCAGGGCGCGGGCGATGTAGACGAAGTGCTCGAAGAACTTCGACGCGACGTCCTCGTAGGCCGGGTTGTCCTTCGAGAGCTCGAGCGCGATCGCGAGCATGTTGAGGCAGTACATGCCCATCCAGCTCGTGCCGTCGGACTGCTCGATGTGCCCGCCCGTCGGCAGCGGCGCGGAGCGGTCGAAGACGCCGATGTTGTCGAGGCCGAGGAAACCGCCCTGGAATACGTTGCGGCCCTCCTCGTCCTTGCGATTCACCCACCACGTGAAATTCAGGAGGAGCTTCTGGAAGACCCTCTCGAGGAAGACACGGTCGGGCTTGCCGGTGCGCTTGGCGTCGATCTTGTAGACGCGCCAGGCGGCCCACGCGTGGACGGGCGGGTTCACGTCCGAGAGCTTCCACTCGTAGGCCGGGAGCTGGCCGTTCGGGTGCATGTACCACTCGCGCAGGAGGAGGACGAGCTGCTGTTTCGCGAAGTCCGGGTCCACGAGCGCGAGCGGCACGGCGTGGAACGCGAGGTCCCAGGCGGCGTACCACGGGTACTCCCACTTGTCGGGCATCGAGATGACGTCCGCGTTGTAGAGGTGTCCCCACTCGGCGTTCCGCCCGGCGCGGCGCTCCTTCGGCGGCGCCGGATGCTCGGGATCGCCCTTGAGCCAGCGGCCGACGTCGTACGCGTAGAACTGCTTGGACCAGAGCATGCCCGCCAGCGCCTGCCGCATCACGCTCCGGGCGTCGTCCGAGAGCTTCTCCGGGACGATGCGGGCATAGAAGAGATCGGCCTCGCTCCGGCGGGTCCGAAAGACGCGGTCGAACTCCGCGCCGAACGGCTCGGTGAAAGTCCTGTCCGTGAGGCGCAGGCGGATCGTCCGCGACCCTCCCGCCGGGACCTCGATGCGGTAGCGCGCGGCGGCTTTCGTCCCGAAGCCGTCCGGGTTCACCGCCTCGGTCACGCCGTGGACGACGTATTCGTGGAACGCGTCCTTGACGAACGGGCTCTCGTTCGGCACACCGAAGAGACGGCGCGCGTTCGTCTCGTTCTCCGTGAAGAGAAGCTCGGGCGCCCCCTCGGCATAGAACGTGCGCGCCCCGTAGTACGCGTGTTGGAGCCCGACGGCCCGGACGCCTTCCGGTGCGTTTGCCCGCCTGAGGCGGGGCTTGCGCGCGTCCGTTCCCCAGGACCACGTGTTCCGGAACCAGACGGTCGGGAGGACGTCGAGCGTCGCGGCCTCGGGCCCGCGGTTCGCGATCTCGACGGTGATCAGAACGTCGTCCGGGCCTCCCTTGGCGTACGCCACGGAGACGTCCCAGTACCGGCCGCCGTCGAACGCCCCCGCGTCGACGAGCTCGAACTCCGGAGCGCCCTTGCCGCGGCGCGCGTTCTCCTCCACGAGTCGCGTGTACGGATATTCGGCCTGCGGGTACTTGTAGAGCATCCGCATGAAGGAGTGCGTCGGCGTCGCGTCGAGGTAGTAGTACTGCTCCTTGACGTCCTCGCCGTGGTTTCCCTCGGGACCCGCGAGACCGAAGAGGCGTTCCTTGAGGATCGGGTCCTTCCCGTTCCAGAGCGCGAGGGCGAAGCAGATCAGGCCGCGCCGGTCCGAGATTCCCGCGAGCCCGTCCTCGCCCCATCGGTACGCCCGCGAGCGCGCGTGCTCGTGAGGGAAGTACGCCCAGGCCGAGCCGTCCGGGCTGTAGTCCTCGCGGACCGTGCCCCACTGGCGCTCGGAGAGGTAAGGACCCCAGCGCTTCCAGTTGACCTTGCGGGACCGGTCTTCCTCGAGGCGAAGGCTCTCGGGATCGGCCGTGGGCGCCGGGGCGCGCGGCGGGAGGGTCGCGACAGGGGAGAAGTTCGTGGACATCTGTCTTTTCGATGCCGCAGCGCGACGGGCGTTTCAGCGCGGCGGGAAGAGGAGCTGGAGGGGGACGGAGAGCCGCGCGCCCCACGACGCGGCGTCGTGCGCGTGCCCCGGAAATGCGAGGACGTGAAGGTTCCGGCCGGGCTCGTAGCAGTGCCCCGTGAGGGCCGCGCGGAGCGCCATCGTGTGGTGATAGCCGTCCCGGAGGTTCGCGTCCTCGGCGAGCGGGTCCCGCGCCGCCCCGCTGTCGATGTAGAGGAACGGCCGCGGAAGCGGGCAGGCGCCCGCCGCGACGTCCTTCACGAGCGCGCGCCGGTCCCACCAGAAGGAGCTCGAGAGACATGCCGCCTTCCCGAAGACGTCGGGGCGCGTCCACGCGGCGAAGAACGAGAAGAGCCCGCCCATCGAGGAGCCGAGGAGGGCCGTGTCCTCGCGGCCGCGGCGCGTCCGGAAGAACGTGTCCACGTAGGGCTTGAGGGTATCCGTCAGAAAGGACCGATAGCGTGGCCCGGCGCCGCCGCCGTGACCGGGATCCGGGGTCGGGGAGAGCATGTCGAGGCGCCCTTCGTCCGTGTGGACGGCGACGACGATCGCCTCCTCCACGGCCCCGAGGCCCCAGAGGGTGTCGAGCGTCTCGTCGAGCCTCCAGCTCTCCGCGCCGAAGAGCGACTGCCCGTCCTGCGCGTAGAGGACGGGATAGCGGCGCGCGTCGAGCTCGCCGTAACCGGGCGGGAGGAAGACGCGGAACGCGACCGGCCGGCCGAGCTGCGGCGAGAAGAGCGTCCGCGGCGCCGCGTCGAGGACGCCCGCCTCCTCGAAGTACGGCGAGAGGCGCAGCGTCTCGCCCGCGAGGACGGTCGCGTTGCGACCGCTCGCGAAACGACCGTCCCCGCGCACCGGCTTGACGTCCAGGGTCGTCCCGTCCGGCACGTCCAGCGTGAAGATCCGCGTCGAGCCCCGCGTGGACGACGGCGGCGCCGTCTCGCTCCACGAGAGCGGCGAAGCGCCGCGCAGGCCGACGGGGCCGAGCGCGCGCGGGTACGTGACCTCTACCGTCGTGAGCGGCATCGGTTTCTCAGAACACCGCGACGCTCACGCCGGCGCCGACGAGGTAGAGGCGGCGCGTCTTCACGAGCGGGCTGTCGACCGTGGGTCCGAGAAGGACGCCGAGCTGGCCGTAGGCGAAGAGGCGGGCGCGCCCTGCGAACGCATACCCGCCGCTCGCCGTCGCGTCCGCGCTGCGGAAGCCCGCGCCGGGCAGGTACGGCCCGATCTCCGACGGCGTCAGCCTCGGGTCGCCCGAGGCGACGAGCCCGGCGCGCGTCACGGCCTGCTCCGGCGTGACGCCGAAGTCGTAGCGCAGGTTCGAGGCGTCCGAGACGTAGACCTTGGAGGCGACCGCGCCGAACCACGGCCCGGTCCTTCCCTGCAGCTCGGCGCGGACGTAGCCGAGCGTCCCCGCGTCGTCGAGGAGGCCGTGCAGGAGCGCGACGTCGGTCTGGACGTGGCCGTGCCAGAACCGCCACGAGGCGCGCGTCGAGACGAACCAGTTCGCACGCCGGTCGCCGAGGCCCGCGAGCGCGTCGCCGCGGTCCTCGGGGCGCGTGTCCGTCCGCGCGATCTCCACGTTCCAGTTGAACGTCCCCGTGTGGACGGGGTAGACGCCCACGCCCTGGCCGAGCGGGACGTAATTGCGGCTCGCTCCTGCGTAGACGAGCCACGGGCCGTTCGGGCGCCCGATCTGGAGGTCCACGAGCGGGAACCAGTACGTGCGGCTCTGGTCCGAGCCCTCGTAGCGCGGGAAGATTTCGGGCGCGACGCCGAGGCTCAGGGACACGAGGTTGTCCGAGTGGCCGTGCACGCCCGAGATCGCCCCGGGGTTGTCCGCGCGGGCGCAAAGAGCTCCGCCCAGGAAGGCGAAGGCGAGGAACGAGAGGGTGAGAGCGCGTCGCATCACGACGATAGATGTCGGAGCGACCGAAGAAGATTCCGAAGAAGCTTCAGGGCGCGGCGGCGAGCGTGAGCGGGGCGGAAACGCCGAGAACGTGCCCGTTCCCGCGCTCCTGCGCGAACGCGAACGCGCGGCGCGCGCCCGAGCCCGGCGGAACGGGGACCTCGGCATCGAACCGCCCGCGGGGATCCACCCGACCCACGGAGGCCAGCGTCCGGGCGACGGCGGCATGGGGAAGCGTCCGCCCCGCGTTCTCACCTCGCGTGACGTCAGAGGAGAGGCCGTCCTCCACGACGGCGAGGAAGACGTCGGCCCCGGCCCCGGCGCCCGCGACGGTCACGCGCACGGCCCGCGCTCCCGCGGGAACGGCGCGGACGAAGGCGCGCGGCTCCTTCGCCGCAGCCTCGATCGCGCGCCGTGCGGCGCGCTCGTCGCTTCCGACGAATTCCGTCCGCCCGTCCACGACCATCTGCGGTGTATAGACGCGCCCGGAGGAGCCGAAGCGGATCGCGTAGGCGCCCTGGCGCTCCGTGAACGCGTGCGAGGAGAAGGGATCCTCCCATCCGAGGCGGTTCCAGTAGTCGACGTGAAGGGAGAGCGCGACGACGAGGGCGCCGGGCACGGCCGGCCCGGAGGCCAGTCGTGCGAGCAGCCGGTCCGCGGGCGGGCAGCTCGAGCAGCCCTCCGACGTGAAGAGCTCCACGAGGACCGGCGTCGCGGCCGGCGCGGGCGCCGGCGCGGATGCCGCGGCCAGGAGCACCGCGAGGATCACGGCGCGGCGAACGCCGTCGCGAGCGCGGGCAGGACGAGCTTGCCGAGCCGCATGGCCTCCGCGTCGTTCCCGTCCGTGACGAGGAAGACGAGGCGGCCGTCCCGTGCACTCGTCCCGACGACGGCGAGGCCGTCGCGGTCGCCGCCGCTGACGAGGCCGGCGAGCCTCACGCCCGAGGCCAGCGTCGATCCCGGCCGCGTCGCGATTACCGAGACGAGGTCGTTCCTGGAATTGGAGCCGCTCTTGCGATAGATGATGTGAAACACCTTCTCGCCGGCGTGATTGCATTCGTGCGCGGTGACCGCCTCGTAGCCGGGCAGGCGGTCCGCCGCCCGGGCGGCGGCGGCCTTCAGCTCCGGGTCGAGCTTCGGCCCGATCTCCGCGGCGGAGACGGCGGGGACCTTCGACCACTTGTCGAAGAGCAGCGCGCAGTTCTTGTGGTTGAGGGCGGCGAAGAGGAACGCCTTCGTGTCGCGGGCGGCCGCGAGGTTGGTCGCCGGCGGTCCCGACGTGCGGGAGAGCAGGAAGAGCGTTCCCGCCCCGGCGGCCGCCACGAGCGACGCGGCGAGGAGAAGCGAGGTGACGTTGCCGGTCGTGGGAGCCGGAGTCCGCGCAAGGCGCGCGCGGACCTCGGCCTCGAAGCCCTCGCGGGGCTCGGGCGTGGCGGCGGCGATGCGGCGGACGGCGCCGCGCAGGTTCTCGCGGGCCTTCAGCTCGGCGGCGCACGCGGGGCAGCGGTCGAGATGCTCGAGGATCTCGTGCGAGAGGTCGACGGACAGCTCGCCGGCGAGGTACGAGTCCAGCCGCCGGCGCACCTTGGCGCAGGCGTAGTCCCGGACGTTCAGGGCGACATTCACGGGGTCCCTCCTTGAGCGGCCGCGTTCCCCGCGACGCTCGTCGCGGCGGCCGTCCCGCGCACCTTCTCCCGCAGCGCGGCGCGCGCCCGGGACAGGCGCGACATGACCGTGCCGATCGGCACGCGGAGGATGGCGGCGATTTCCTTGTAGGTGAATTCCTCGACGTCGGACATCAGAAGGATCTGCCGGTGCTCGGGGCTGAGGGCGTCGAGCGCGGCCGAAACCTCCTCGTCCTTGATCTCGGTGGGGGTCGGCTCCTCGGCGGCCAGCGTCTCGGCGAGAAGAGCCTCCCCCTCGGCGCCGAGCGTGAAGGGGACTTTCTTGCGGCTCCTCTGCTGGTTCACGTTCCAGAGGATCTTGTAAAGCCATGCGCGGCAGTTCGTGCCGCGCTCGAACTTCCCGAACGACTTCCAGGCCTGCAGGAAGACCTCGGAGGCGAGGTCCTCGGCTTCGGCGGGGCGCCGCGTCAGGCGCAGCGCCGCCCGCGTGATCTCCCGGAAGTGCGGCCAGGCCTCGCGGTCGAAGTCCTCGCGCATGCGGGACTCCGCGTCGGCCGGGCGTGGACGGAACAGGGACATGCGGGCGGTGGCCTCCGGGCGTATATGCCGCGTCGAACCGGCATTATTCCCCGGGCGCCCGTGCTCCCCGCGTCCGTCTCTTCGTCAGTGGCCCGAGCAGGCGGGGACGTGGCCCACGGTCACCTCGTCCCCGACGCGGGCGATCTTGCCCTTGTGCTCGAGGAAGGTGAGCAGCGCGGGGAAGTCGAAGAGGTCGCCGTGGCAGTTGCCGAAGACGGCGTCCGCGCCGAAGGTGAGGGCGGCGGCGGCCTTCAGCTCGGCGACCGTGCAGTGCCCGCCGCGCGCGGCAACGAGGGACAGGACGTCATGGCCCGGGATGACGGTCGCGGGGACGCGTTCAGGAGTCGACATGCGCGACAAGGTAGCACCTCGGAGACAGCCCCCGTATGACCGGCGTCATACGGGGGCGCGGCGGTCAGGGTGTCTCGGGCGGGATCGCGAGCGAGCGCGCCTTCTGATTGAGAGCGTCGACGGCTGTGATGAAGTTGCGGTGATGGAGGCGGTATGAACGCCTCGAGGGACGCGTGCACCGGTCGTAGAGCTTGACCGTGCACTGCGCGACGGTCTCGGTGTCGAGGCAGCCCGCTTCGCGCATGTCCTGCGCCGAGTAGGTGCGAGTCGCGCACGCGCGCTCCGCGTCGTCGAAGTTCTTCTGCGCGGCCTTGAGGTTCTCGGCCTGCGCCTTCACGGCCGCGACCGCCTCATCGAACTGGTGGAGCGTGGTCATCGGCGGCGGGAGCTGAAGGGCCTTTAATGCGGACGCGTCGAGCTTGATCGTCATCGGCAGCCTTGCTCCCTTCGTCGGCGTCGGAACCTGCGACAGGGCGGGGGCAGCGACGAGCGCGGCGAGAAGCAGGGTTGCGGTCTTCGTCATGGACGGAGCCTCCTTCGCACACGAATCTACGGCACGGGGGAGCGCAAAGCACGCCGGGGGGCGTGACGTTGCTCACGCGCGGATCGATCTGGCGTCGAGAGGCCAGCGATCTGCGTTTCGAGACCAGCCGCGGATTTGCCGAACCTTTTTCCGTTCGGGCCGTTCGGGAGGGAATGAGAGTCCACATTCGGCCCGCGACGCTGGTCCTGTCGGTAGCGCTCTTCGCCGCATCCCCGCGGGTCTCCGGGGACTTCAGCGACCTCGAGAGCGCGCTCCGGTCGGAGATGGAGGCGAAGAAAATCCGCGGAGCCGCGATGGCGGTGGTCCGCGGCGACTCCGTCGTCTTCACGGCGGGCCTCGGCGATTCGGACCCTCGGAATCTCCATCCGGTCACGGCGGGGACGTTCTTTCGCGTCGGCTCGACGACGAAGATGTTCGTCGCGACGGCGGCGCTTCTCCTCGCGCACGAGGGACGCCTCGACCTGGACCGGCCCGTCTCCGACTACGTCGCGGGGCTCGCCCCGAAAGTCGGGCGGCTCACGACGAACCAGCTCCTGACGCATACCGCGGGCCTCTTCGACGACGCGCCGATGGCGGGACCCGGCGACGACGGCGCGCTCGGGCGCGAGGTGCGTTCCTGGACGGACGAGAACGTCTTCCTCCCGCCGGGCCGGTTCCTCTCCTATTCGAATCCCGGCTACTGGCTCGTCGGGCACGTGATCGAGACCGTGGCACGCGAGCCGTTCGCCGACGCGATGGAGCGTCTCGTCCTGAGGCCGCTCGGGATGGCGCATTCCACGTTCAGGCCCGAGGCCGCGGCCCGGCTTCCCGTGGCGGCGCCCTTCGACGGCCGCCGCCGCGAGATCTCTCCGGCTCCGAACCACGCCGGCACGTTCCCCTCGGGTTCGCTCTACTCCAACGTGCGCGAGATGGCGCGCCTTCCCATCGCGCTGATGAACGGGGGCCGCCTCGAGGGTCTCCAGGTCCTGCCGGAGGAGGTCGTGGCCGCACTCCTCACCCCCCGCGTGGACATCCCCGAGCGGCCGGGAAGCCGTTATGGCTACGGACTCATCTTCGAGACGCGGCGCGGTGTCAGGCAGGCCTTCCACACCGGGGGTCGGGCGGGATATGGCTCGATCGTGCGGATGGCGCCGGATCAGAAGGTCGCGGTGATCGTCTTCGCGAACCGCACGTCCGCGGTCATGGGCCGAACGGCGAACGCCGCGCTTGGGGCCGTCGAGGCCCCCGGTCCTGCTTCAACTGCCCCGTCGTCGAAGCCCTTCCGGGAGGGAGCCGCGGACTTCGAGGGCACGTTCGAGTGCCGAAAGCCGTTGAAGCTCGAGCTCTACAGACTGGGCGTCCTGCAGGTGAAGCACGGCTTCATGCGGGCGCCGCTCCGGCGCCGGCAGGACGGGCTCTACACGGACAGCGTCCTCGTCCTCGCGGCGACGCGCGGTCCGGGCGGGCGCGTCGACTACCTTCACACCGAGCTCCACACGCTCGCGCGGGTGGAATAGGCCGCGCGGAGCCGCCGGCGTTCAGCCGAGTTTCTGGAAGAAGTCGTTTCCCTTGTCGTCCACGAGGATGAAGGCGGGGAAGTCGACGACGTCGATCGCCCAGACCGCCTCCATCCCGAGCTCGGGGTATTCGACGACCTCGACCTTCTTGATGTTCTCCTGCGCGAGGATGGCCGCCGGGCCGCCGGGCGACCCGAGGTAGAAGCCGCCCCACTTCTTGCAGGCCGCCGTGACTTGTGGCGAGCGGTTGCCCTTCGCGATCATGATCATCGACCCGCCCTTGCTCTGGAAGAGGTCGACGTACGAGTCCATGCGGCCGGCGGTCGTCGGCCCGAACGATCCGGACGGCTTGCCCTTCGGCGTCTTCGCGGGCCCCGCGTAGTAGACGGGGTGGTCCTTGAAGTACTGCGGGAGGTCCTGCCCGGAGTCGAGGCGCTCCTTGAGCTTCGCGTGCGCGATGTCGCGCGCGACGACCAAACGGCCGGTCAGGGCCAGTGGGGTCGACACGGGATGCTTGCTCAGCTCCGCGAGGATCTCCTTCATCGGCCTGTTCAGGTCGATCTTCACGATTCCCGCGTGCTCCTTCGCACCGGTGTGAACCGGGAGGAGGTTCTCGGGGTGGCGCTCGAGCTCCTCGAGCCACAGCCCTTTCGCGTCGATCTTCGCGAGGACGTTGCGGTCGGCCGAGCACGAGACGCCCATCCCGACCGGGCAGGACGCGCCGTGCCGCGGGAGGCGGATGACGCGCACGTCGTGCGCGAAATACTTGCCGCCGAACTGGGCGCCGAAGCCGAGGCCCTGCGCCCGTTCGAGGAGCTTCTTCTCGAGTTCGGGGTCGCGGAACGCCCGGCCGTACTTGTCCCCGGACGTCGGCAGGGAGTCGTAGTAGCCCGTCGAGGCGAGCTTGACGGTCTTCAGGCAACCCTCGGCGGACGTGCCGCCCACGACGAACACGATGTGGTACGGCGGGCATGCGGCCGTGCCGAGCGTCTTCATCTTCTCGACGAGGAACGTCTCGAGGCTCGCGGGGTTCAGGAGCGCCTTCGTCTCCTGGAAGAGGTACGTCTTGTTCGCCGAGCCGCCGCCCTTCGCGACGAACAGGAACTTGTACGCGTCGCCCTTCGCCGCGTAGATGTCGATCTGCGCGGGGAGGTTGTTGCCCGTGTTGACCTCGTCGTACATGTTCAGCGCGGCCGTCTGCGAGTAGCGCAGGTTCTCCTGCGTGTACGTCTGCCAGATGCCCTTCGAGATCTTCTCGGCGTCGTCGGCGCCCGTCCACACCTGCTGGCCCTTCCATGCGACGACGGTTGCCGTGCCCGTGTCCTGGCAGAACGGGAGCTCAAACTGCGCCGAGACGACGGCGTTCTTGAGGAGCGTCGTCGCCATGAACCTGTCATTCGGCGACGCGCCGGGGTCGGACAGGATCGACGCGACCTGCTGCTGGTGCTTCGGGCGGAGGAGGAACGAGACGTCGCGCATGGCCTCGTGCGCGAGAACCGTGAGCGCCTTCGGCTCGACGACGAGCATCGTCTTGCCGGCGAACTTCGCCTTCCTCACGTAGCCCTTCGGCCCGGCGACGAGGCGGTACTTCGTGTCGTCGTGGCCCTTCGGGAACGGGTTCGCGTACACGAAGACGTCCTTCTTCGCGGGGGCGGGCTTCTTCACCGTCTTTGGCTTCGCGGGCATCGGAGTCTCCTCCAGCGTGGAAACTACCCGACCCCGGCAGGGGTCGCCTCTGATGCGGATGAACCAAGTCGGGGCATCGCCCGTTGACAGTGGGAGCGGCGGGCCTGACATTCTGGTTTGTGCGACGTGTCTTCATGGTCGGGCTCGCCGCGATCGTGAGCGCGGGGCCCGGCGTGGTGCGGGCCGAAGGTTCTGAGTCCGGTCGCCTCACCCTCGGCGACGCCGTTCGGCGCGCCGTGGAGGTCTCGCCCCTCATGGGCGCGGCGCGCGGCCGGGTCGATGCCGCGGCCGGCGCCGTTCGGCAGGCGGGCCGTCTTCCGAACCCCCTCGGCGAGGTGCGTGTGGAAAGCTGGGACTTCCACGCCGACCACGCGACGCCGCGCTGGGACAACGTGGACTTCTTCGCGACGCTCGCGCAGCCGATCGAGCTCGGAGGGAAGCGCTCGGCGCGGACCGCCGAGGCCGCGGCCGCGCGGGACGCCGCCGCCTTCGAGTCAGAGCAGACGCGCCACGAGGTGATCCTCGAGACCGCGCGTACGTACCTGGCGGCGATCCGCGCACGGTCCCTCCTGGACGCGCAGCAAACGAACCGCGAGACGCTCTCCCGGATCGTCGAAATCCTGGACCGCCGCGTCTCGGAAGGCTGGTCGGCCGAGGCGGACCTTCTCAGGTTCCGGGCCGAGCTGGCCCGCGCCGAAGAAGCGCTCCTGAGGGTCCGGCTCGATCGTGATCGCGAACTCCGGTTTCTCGCCGCGCTCCTCGGAGAGCCGTCCGCCGTCGCTCCGGCGCGGCTCGTCGCGCCCGTTCTTCCGCCGATTCCGGAAGGGGACGCGGACACGCTCGCGCACCTCGGGCTCGCGCGGCGGCCCGAGGTCGCCGCGGCGCGGGCCCGCGTCGAGCAGGCACGCGAGGCGTCCAGGCTCGAGCGGGCGCGGCGCGTTCCGACGCTGGCCCTCACCGCCGGTTACAAGAGGACGTTCGGCCTCGACACGGGGATCGCGGGCCTCGCGATCCCGCTGCCGATCTTCGACGCGAACGCCGGCAACGTCGCCCGCGCCGAAGCGGAGGAACAGGCGGCGCAGTCGCGGCTGACGGCCCTCGAATCGAGACTCCTCGCCGGTGGTGCGGCGCAGATCGCCGCGGCGCGCGAGCTGCGCGCGCGCGCCCTCACGGTCGAGGAGGATCTCGTCCGGCCGGCGGAGGGAGCGCGCGACGCGGCGACCGCGGCCTTCCGCGAAGGGGCCTCGGACGTCCTCCGCCTCGTCGACGCGCGCCGGCTCTATCTCGACGCGCGCCGCGAGGCGCTGGACCTGTTCGCCGAGGCGGCGCTCCGAGCCGCCGAGGTGCGCCTGCTGCTCGGAGAGGAGGCAATTCCATGAGCGAGAGTCCCGGACCGGAGCGGACCCTGTGGCAGAGGGTGCTGGGCCGTCCCCAGTTCCGCCGCGCGCGCCTCCTGGTCCTCGCCCTGGTCCTTCTCGTCCCGTGCGTGGTCCTCGTGAGATGGCTGACGCGGAAGGCGCCGGAGACGGGGCCCGAAAAGCCCGCCGAGGCCGGAGCCGTCGTCCTGGGCGAGTCGGCGCGGCGCGACGCCGGGATCGCCGTGGAGACGGTCAAGCGCATGGCCCGCACGGACAGGCTCGAAGCCCCGGGCGTTCTCGCGCTCGACGAAGCCCGGACGGCGCGCATCGGCTCGCTCGTGGAGGGAGTCGTGCTCTCCGTGAACGCCGAAGTCGGCGACCGCGTCACGGCCGGACAGAGGCTCGCACACCTCAACAGCCGCGTGATCCACGACGCCTGGGCCGACTACCGGAAGGCGATCGCCGAGCGCAGGCGGCGCGAGACGGAGCTCGCCTACGCGTCGGCGTCGGCCGGACGGGCGGACCGGCTCCTCGAGGCCCGGGCGATCTCGGTCCAGGAGCGGCAACGGGCCGACGCCGACCGCGTCGCAGCGGCCGAGGAGCTGGACCGTGCGAAGACCGAGGTCCGGCGGTCCGAGGAGGCTCTCGAGCACCTCGGCATCACGTCCGGAGAGGACCCCTCGGGCGAAAAAGGCGAAGACATCCCGGTAAAGGCGCCGCTGGCGGGCGTCGTCCTCGAGCGGAAGATCTCGACGGGCACGGCCGTGACGCCGGGCATGCCGCTCTTCGTCGTCAGCGATCTCGCCAGCCTTTGGGCCCTCGCCGAGATCGACGAGACGAAGCTTCCTCTCGTGAAGGCGGGCGAGACGGCGGAGATCCGAGTCTCGGCCTGGCCGGGAGAGGTCTTCCGCGGGCGCGTTGCGTTCGTGGGCGACGCGGTCAATCCGAAGACGCGGCGCGTCATGGTCCGTTGCCAGGTCTCGAACGCGGGTGGCCGCCTCAAGCCGGAGATGTACGCCTCCATCGCGATGGGAGAAGGGGCGCCGCGGTCCATTCTCGCCGCCCCCGCTCGCGCCGTTCAGGAGATGGAAGGGAAGGACATCGTCTTCGTTCCCGGCGCCGCAGGACGGTTCACGCAGCGGGAGGTGACGATCGGGACCGAGGCCGAGGGCTGGGTCGAGGTCTCCTCGGGGCTCAAGGAGGGAGAGACCGTCGCCTCGGACGGGAGCTTCCTCCTGAAGTCGGAGCTTCTGAAGAGCACGGAGCGCCCGGGGAACTGAGATGGGATTGATCGAGCGGGTCGTCGCGGCCTCTCTCCGGCAGAAGGTGTTCGTGCTGCTCTGCCTGGCCGCGCTCGTCGGCGGAGGACTCTGGGCCAGGCGCTCCATCGGCGTGGAGGCGTTTCCGGACCTCACGAACAACCAGGTCATCGTCGTCACCGAAGCGCCGGGGCTCGGTGCCGTCGAGGTCGAGCAGCGGGTCACGTATCCCGTGGAGACGGCGCTCACGGGGGCGCCCGGCGCGACGGAGGTTCGCTCTCTCTCGAAGTTCGGGCTTTCGATGGTCACGGTCGTCTTCGAGGACAGCGTCCCGGTCTACTTCGCGCGACAGCTCGTGACCGAGCGGCTCGCCGAGGCGCGGGGCCGGATTCCGCAGGGCCTCGAGCCGTCGCTTGGCCCGGTCGCCACGGCGTTCGGCGAGATCTACCAGTACCTCGTCGAGGGGGACGGCGCGGACCTCATGGAGAAGAAGACGCTTCAGGACTGGGAGATACGGCCGCGGCTTCGCTCGGTGCCGGGCGTCTCCGAACTGAACTCCTGGGGCGGGCTGACGCGGCAGTTCCACGTCGTCGTCGACCCGCGGAAGCTGGAGAAGTACGGGCTGTCGCTCAGGCAGCTCTTCGACGCGGTGGCGGAGAACAACGTCTCCTTCTCCGGCGGCTTCATCGAGCACCGTTCGGAGCGCTTCACGGTCCGCGGCGTCGGTCTCGTCCGCGGCGTCGAGGACCTGAGGCGGCTCGTCGTCGCGTCCGTGGAGGGCGTGCCGGTCTTCGTCGGCGACGTCGCGCAGGTGAGCGTCGGCGCGATGCCGCGGCATGGCGCGGTCACGCGCGACGGGCGCGGCGAGTCGGTTGCGGGCATGGTCATCATGCTGAAGGGCGAGAACGGGAAGACCGTGGCCGGGCGGGTCAAGGCGCGCGTGAAGGAGATCGTGTCGAGCCTGCCGAAGGGGCTCTCGATCGTCCCCTTCTACGACCAGACGGAGGTGATCGACCGGACGTCGCACACCGTCCAGAAAAACCTCCTCGAAGGCTCGCTCCTCGTCGTCCTCGTCCTCTTCTTCTTCCTCCGCGACCTTCGTGCGGCGCTGCTCGTCGCCTTCGTCATTCCCGTCGCGATGCTCGCGGCCTTCCTCGGGATGAAGGTCTTCGGCGTCTCGGCGAACCTGATGTCGCTCGGCGCGATCGACTTCGGCCTCATCGTGGACGGAGCCGTCGTCATGGTCGAGAACATCATCCGCAGGCGCGAAGAACGCGGGGACCCGGTCGGGCCCGGCCGGGAGAGCCCGACCTCCTTCTTCACGTCGGCCGCCACCGAGGTCGCCCGCCCGATCCTCTTCGGCGTCCTCATCATCATCGCGGTCTACATTCCGATCTTCGCCCTCGAGGGGCTCGAGGGAAAGATGTTCCGGCCCATGGCGGTCACGGTCTGCTCGGCCCTCGTCGGGGCCCTCGCGGTGTCGCTGACGGCCGTGCCCGTCCTCGCGTCGCTCGTCCTCCCCGTGCACGCAGCGGAGCAGCCCGAGGAGTGGTTCCGGAGACTCCGCCGGACGTACGTCGCTCACCTCGACGCGGCGATGGGCCGCAGGCGGCGGACGCTCACGGTGGCGCTCGTCGTCGTCGCGGCCGCGATCGCTTCGGTGCCCTTCCTCGGGACCGAGTTCATGCCGCGCCTCGACGAGGGGTCGATCCTCATCGAAACGCGCAAGCTGCCTTCCGTCTCGCTCCCCGAGTCCGCCGCGATCTCGGGCCGCGTCGAGCAGATCCTGATGCGCTTTCCGGAGGTCCGGCAGGTCGTCACGAAGATCGGGCGCCCCGACGTCGCGACGGAGGCGATGGGCATCTACCAGGGGGACGTCTACGTCGTCCTGCACCCGCGCGAGGCCTGGAAGACCGGCCGGACGAAGGAGCATCTCGTGGACGCGATGGCCCGGGCCCTCGCGGAGATGCCGGGGCTCTCCGCGAACTTCACACAGCCGATGGCGATGCGCCTCGACGAGGTCGTCTCCGGTGTCAAGGCGGACGTGGCCGTGAAGATCTTCGGTCCCGACGCGGCCGTCCTCGAGGCCCTCGGCGAGGACGTGCGCAAGGCGCTCGAGCCGATCCGCGGCGCCGCCGACCTCCAGGTCGAAGCCCTGACGGGCGCCGCGCAGATCCAGGTCGACGTGGACCGCGAGGCGATGGCGCGCTACGGCCTGAACGTCTCGGACCTCCGGCAGGTGGTCGAGACGGCGGTCGGAGGGGCGGTGGCGACGGAAATCCTGGACGGCCCGCGCCGCTTCGGCGTCCTCGTGAGGTTCCCGGACGCGCTGCGCGCCGACCGGGCCGCGCTCGAGGCGCTCCTCCTCTCGGCGCCGGGCGGGGAGAAGGTCCCCCTCGGAACGGTCGCGCGCGTGGCGGCCGTGCGGGGTCCCGAGGCGATCAACCACGAGTCGGGACAGCGCCGTCTCGTCGTGCAGACGAACGTGCGCGGACGCGACATGGGGAGTTTCGTTGCCGAGGGAAAGGTCCGCATCGCGGCGGCCGTCAAGGCTCCTCCGGGCTATCACTTCGAATGGGGCGGCCAGTTCGAGAACCAGGAGCGTGCGATGAAGCGGCTCGTCGTCGTGATCCCGCTGTCGCTCGTCATCATCTTCCTGCTTCTCTTCATAACCTTCGGGATGGTGCGGCAGGCGCTCCTCGTCCTCGTGAACGTCCCGTTCGCCCTCGTGGGCGGCATCGGCGCACTGTGGCTCCGCGGGCTCAACCTGAGCCTGTCGGCGGCCGTCGGATTCATCGCGCTCTTCGGCGTGGCGGTCCTGAACGGCGTGGTCCTCGTGACGGCAATCAACCACCGGCGAGAGGCAGGCGCGTCGCTCCGCGCCGCGATCGTGGGCGCCGCGGGAACGCGCCTGAAGCCGGTCCTCATGACGGCCCTCGTCGCGGCCCTCGGGTTCATCCCGATGGCCCTCTCCAGCGGGGCCGGATCGGAGGTCCAGCGGCCGCTCGCGAGCGTCGTGATCGGCGGCGTCGTCACCTCGATGCTCCTGACACTCATCGTCCTTCCGACGCTGTACGACATCGTCGAGGAACGCGTGGCGCGCCGCCGGCAAGAGGAGTTCTACGCGGACGCCGCCGAGGACGAAATCCCGACCTGAAACGGCCGCGGGCGCGGCTACTCCTCGTCGCGCGGAATGTCCACCGGCTGCCGCATCGCCCAGTCGATCGCCTGCGGGATCTCGCCGGGGGCAAGGCCTTTCCAGTAGACGGTCCAGTCCGGCGTCCTCACGAGGCCGTCGCAGAGCTTGTCGTACCAGTCGCGGATCGGATTGGTCCGGCGCGCGCGCCAGAACACGACGGGCGCGTCGGCGACGACGGCCTCCCACAGGTCGCGCGCGATGCCCTCGCCCTGCGCTTCCGGCGACACGGCGAACTTCGTGAGGTAGGCGCCGAGCGGCGTGTCGACGAGGATCGCGCAGCCGCGGTAGGCCTCCTCCAGGTAGACGTGCGCGGGCGTCGTCTCGAAGAAGGCGTCGAGGGGCGCGCGGCCGAAGCTCGACGCGAGCAGCTCCCGCAGGCGGCCGACGTCCACGCCGTCCCAGCCCTCGCGGCGCACGATGCGCGCTCCGCGGCGCAGGAGCGTGCCGGCGCCCTTCACGGTGAACAGCTCCCGGAGGACGTTGAGCGGCGACGTGATCGCGACGGTGAACGGGAGCGGCGCGGCCTCCTCGCAGAGCTGCCGCGCCCCTTCGAGGATGAGCCGTTCCTTGCGCGAGAGCTCCTTGCTCGCGACGAGCGCGGCCGCGTCGGTCGTGAGGTTCACGAGCGGGACGAGGACGCCCCCCTGCCGGATTCCTCCCGGGCGGTGGAGGAACAGGAGCTTCCGCGTCTGGAGCTCGCGGAGGAGGACGCCGAGCCGCGTCAGGCGCTCGCCGGGCTGCTCGCCCGCCGCCGGCTCGAAGACGACCGCCGGCACGCGCCCCGCCGCAGCCGCCGCCGTGAGGCGGCGGGCGAGCCCGGGCTCCGACGCGGACAGGGTCTCGACGGCGACCCCCTCGGCCTCGAGGTGGCGGGTGAGGACGCGGGCGTGCGCCGCCGCGTCGGCGGGCTGGAAGATCCCGAGGACGACGGTCGGGAACAGGTCGAGCGCGGCGAGGAAGCGCAGGTCCTGAACGACGGCGTCGGCCGCGCCGGCCATGACGTTCGCGTCGATCGCGAGCGCCGCGAACTGCTCGCGCGGGCGCGCGCGGAAGAGCTCGAGGTAGAGCCGCGCCTCGGACGGGCGCCCCGTGCTCTCGAGGAAGCGGAGGACGACGTCCTGCGGGGCGAGATCCGAGGGCGAAGGCGCCGGGCCGTCGGGGCTCATGTCCCCGGGAGGATACGGAACTTCCCTCGGATCATCGGATCAGGCGTCGAGGACCTCGCCCTCCTCGTCCTCTTCGTCTCCCGCGAACGTGCAGCCCTCGGGGCAGGGGGTCGGGGGCGCGTCGAGGGACGGCATCGCCTCGGGCTCGCCCGCCCGCGCCGCGAGCGCGGCGGCAGCGAGAGTGAGATAGGAAACGCCCCAGCGGTCGAGGTTCTCCGCGAGGGACGCCGCGAGCCGCGCGACGTGCGCTTTCTGGAAGCGCGCCCGCGCCTCGGCGGTCAGCGCCGCGGCGTCGGGAAGCTCCGCGGCCCGCGCGTAGGCCTCCTTCAGGAGAAGCCAGCCGACGAAGCCGGCCTCGACGGAGACGTGGTCGGGGGGCTCCTCGGTCACGGGCCGGAACGCGAACGCGTCGTACGTCTCGCGGATCTCGGCGAGGAGCTGGCCTCCGTCTGCGCCCCGTTGCCACGTGACCTCGCGCGGCGAGACGACGCCGGGCGCGAGGATCGCGAGGAACGCCTCCTCGCACGCCTCCTCCCGCGCCGCGGCGACGGCGAGGGAGAGCGTTGGATCGGCCGCGATGGGCTCGAGCGCATCGACCTCGTCGCGCCAGCCCTCGCGCGGGCGCTCGAAGAGGAGGCCGAGAAGCCTCCAGGCCGCGGACTCGCGGAGGAGCGGGGCGTCGGCGTTCGCGCTCATGGCTTTCCCTCAAGGTTGAGCGGGATCCACACGGTGCGCATCTTCCGGGCGCCCGACTCCTCGTCCGCGCCCTCCCACACGGCGAACGCGACCTGCGACCGGGCCGGTGCGGTCACGCCGTTGGGCAGCCGCCGCGACAGAACGACGGACCAGCCCGCGGCGGTGCGCACGCCCTTGCCGTTGGAACCGGCTGCCGGGCCGGGTGCGAGCGTGCCGGGACCCTCGGCGACGAGATCCTCGACGGGCTTCGCGCGCGGGCCCGCCATGGCGTTGCCGAGCGCGCGCGCCGGCGCGTAGCGCAGCGCGGCCTCCTTCTTCTCGGGCGAGCCGTCCGCGAGGCTCTTCGCCTCGAACGGGTAGTGGTCGACCGTCGAATTCGGATAGAGGTCGCGCAGCGTGTCGCCGCGCCCGTCCACGACGGCCTGCCAGGACGCGCGCCAGTAGGTGATCTCGACGCCGCGCCCCTTCTCGCCCATCTGCGGGGCGGGCAGATCGCGGGCGGGCGGCGCGGCGGGGAGCTGGACCGCGCACGCGTCCGTGAAACGCGCGGGGCCGGGCACGTCGTTCTTCGTCGCGTCCGCCCACTCGAGGAGGAACGCGACGCTCGTGCCATCGTGCATCGCGCGGACGCGGACCTCCGGCGTCGTCGCCTTGAGGAGCCGCGGCTCGACCATGTCCTGCGGGACGAGCGGCGCGACGTGCACGGGGAGCGCGGCCCATGCGGCATCGGAGGGCGACGCAGAAAGAGCGGCCGCGCGAACCGCCTTCACTTCGCCGGGAGAGAGATTCGGCTTCTTCGCGCACGCCGCCGTATCGACGACCACCAACGCCGCCGCGAGAAGAGCGCCATTCCGAAGTGCCCTATTCACCTTCATAGAAATCTCCCGGTCTTTCTTTTCTTCTTCCCATCGCTCACGGGCAGTTCGTGCGCTGGACGCCGTGGCGGAGGTCGACGGCGGCCCTCACGTGCGCGGGCTCGCGATACGGGACGCGGACGATTTCCGTCTTGCCGTCCTCCTTGAGGCCGATGATCGTGTCGCCGGCGCGCTTCCAGCGCGGCATGACCTCCTCGCTGCAGCCGAAGAGCGCGAGCAGGCCCGCGAGGTCCTGGTCCGCCGTCCTGTACGTCTCGATAGCCTTGTGCGCGCCGGGCCCGAACATCTGTTCGAGGTACGGCTCGGCGCCGTGGACGGGCGGGATGTAGTAGACGTTCGGCTCGAGTCCGAGCTGCGGGAAGAGCGGGAGCGCGACCTTCCGAACGTGGACGAGGTAGTCGATCGGGTTCGACGGGTCTGCCTTCTCGGGCGTGTTGATGAACCCCGCCATCCGGATCTTCCCGATGCAGTTCACGAAGCACTGGGGCTGGTTGCCCGCCTCGATCTTCGGGAAGCAGGCGATGCACTTCTCGGACGTGCCCGTCATCGGGTTGAAGAAGACCTTCTTGTACGGGCAGGCCTGCACGCATTCCTGGTAGCCGCGGCAGCGCCCCTGGTCGACGAGGACGATCCCGTCCTCGGGGCGCTTGTAGATCGAGCCGCGCGGGCAGGACGCGAGGCACGCCGGGTACGTGCAGTGGTTGCAGATGCGCGCGAGGTAGTAGAACCACGCCATGTGCGGGCCCGAGAAGCCCGCGCCCTTCTCGATCCTGCCGGAGCAGTCGTCCTCGCCGACGTTCGGGTGCGCGTAGTCGATCTCCTCGGGCCGCCAGCCGAGGACGCGCTTGCCCGGGGGGGCCGCCTCGAAGATCGTCTGGCCCTCGTAGCGGGCGCCGTCCCAGGTCTGCGGGCCGAGCTTCTCGAGGATCTGGACGTCCCACGCGAGCGGGTAGTAGCCGTAGGGTTTGGACTCGACGTTGTTCCAGAGCATGTACTCCTGGCCCTTGCCGGACGTCCACGTCGTCTTGCAGGCCAGCGTGCACGTCTGGCACGCGATGCACTTGTTCACGTCGAAGATCGCCGCGAACTGCTTCTTCGGGCGGGCCTCGGGGTACCAGTAGGACATCTCCCGCTGGATCTGCCAGTTCTTCACGCGCGCCATGGCTTACCCCCTCTTCCCGTCGTTCTTGGACACGAACCCGCCCGCGAGGTACTTCTGCATCGAGGCGTTCTCGTAGCGCGGCCTGAAGCCCTTCTCGGCGGGGCGCCAGAGGCCTTTGCCCTCGAGGCCTCCGGGCTCGGCCTTCGTGATCTTCACGATCGCCTCGCGCGGCGCCCCGGTCGGGCAGTGGACGTCGGGCAGGAAGCCCTTGCCGATTCCCTGCCCGAAGAGACCCTTTCGCACGAGCGAATCCGTCATGAGCGTCGGCTTGAGCCAGCCGCGCGTCGCGGACTGGTGCGAGCCCGAGCGGAAGAGCGCCTGGTAGTTCGTGCGCGGGTTCTTCGCGAGGCCGTCGGGCCGCGTCTCGTGGCCTTCCTTCGAGCCCGGCGTCGCGCCGTACATGTTGAACCACATGCGCGTCACGCCGCGGGGCGTTCCCGGGTAGTACCGCGCGCGGCAGAGGAGGCGTGCGAAGGCGTAGTCCTTCGGGTTCTTCTGCCAGCCCTTGAACGGCCGGTCCTCGGGGTCGGAGTCGACCCACACGTAGTCGCCGTCCTCGACGCCGAGCTCCTTCGCGTCGGAGGGGTGGATGTCGACGTAGCCCTCCGTCACGAACGGCGTCCGCTTGTCGTGGCGGTGGACGTCGCCGAACGGCCCGAACAGCATCGCGACCATGTCCGTGTCGATCGGGAGCGTGTGCGAGCCGTGCCGGTACTTCGGCGTGTGGAAGATGAACTTGTAACCCTGCTTTGCGAGCGGGTGCGCCGTCTTCTTCGTCTCCTCCCACGTCATCACGACGTTGCGGCCCTGCCGCACCTCGCACGAGAGGTCGTCCTTCGCGACGCCGTACGCTTCGGGCCCGACGGGCCGGATCGCCTCGTGCTTCGGCGCCACGATGACGTTCGGCTCGTAGAACGTCGAGTCGATGGGCTCGCGGTGGACGGGCAGGTTCTCGCCGGCCTCGATGAACTCGGGCTCCTCGCGGTAGAACTCGAGGCGCCCGGACTTCGTGTACCACGGCCGGGAGTCCGTGACCTGCTCGTACCCGACGCACTTCGGGTTCGTGCGGCTCATGACGATCGCCGGGATTCCTTCCTTCGCCTTCGCCTCGATCTCCTCGAACTTGTAGCCCCTCGTGTTCGCGGAGGCGTCGAGGACCCGCTGAAGGTAGACCTCGACCTTCTTCTCCTTCACGAACTTCCACGTGTCGGAAAAGCGCTTGTCCCCCGTCTCCTTCGCCATCGCGTCGCCGACGAGGGCGAGGACCTCGATGTCGCCGCGCGTCTCGAAGATGCGCGGGAGGGGCGTCTTCGGGAAGACGTTCAGGAACGGGTTCGTGACCGAGGCCGTCATGTCGGGGTACTTCAGCTCGGCCCACGAGTCCACCGCGAAGACGACGTCGGCCCACTCGCAGGACGTCGACCACCACCACTCGTTCACCGCGATCATCTCGATCTTCGGGAGGACGTTGACGACCGTGTTGTAGTGCCACTTCACGTTCCCGAGGATCGAGTTCGCGTTCGCGAACCAGAGCGACTTCGTCGGGCAGGGGATGTGCGTCGAGCCCGTGAGCGTCTTCTTCCCGACCTTCAGGTAGTGGTCCTCGTGGTTGTAGTAGTGCGCCGACTCCGCCTTCCAGTACTGCTTCGCGCGCGCGGGCTTTGCGGGGTCGAGCTCGAGGTCGAAGGGGTTCTCGTTGATGTACTGCGGCGCCCCGTTGAAGATCGCGACGCGGTAATTGCCCGCGTACGAGCCGACGTTCCCCGCGAGCTTCCCGACGTTGCCCGTGAGGGACGCGAGGAGGAAGAGCGCGCGATCCTTGTTGTCGTTGTTGAAGAACTGGTTCGGGCCCATGCCGACCGCGAAGAGCGTCGTGCCCGGGCTCTTCGCGAGCTGGCGCGCGAGGCTTTCGACCGCGGCCGCCGGGGCCCACGTGGCCTCCTCGACGGTCTTCGGGTCCCAGTGCGCGGCGTACTCGTAGACGAGGTCGTAGACGGGCCGGCAGCGGACCTTCGTCCCGTCCTTGAGCCCGACCTCGACCGCACCCTGGAGCAGCGGGTCGGCGATCTTCGACTTGGCACCCACGTCGTCGCGGGTGACGGCCCGCGGCGCCTTTGCGGCCTGGTCCCACCACACGTAGTCGCCCCAGGCGTCGCGGAGCTTCCCGGGGATGAGCTGGTCGCGGTGCTGGCCGGCCGGCGGCTCCTTCTCGCCCTCGGCCATGACGTGCGTCTGGTTCGAGAGGGCGGCCGCGGTCCCGCCGAAGACGTCCTGCGCCTTGAGGTACGTGAGCGAGTCCATCCGGACGAGGAGCGGGAGATCCGTGAAGCGCCGCACGTAGTCGGCGTCGTACAGCTTCTCCTTCATGATGACGTGGGCGAGGCCGATCCCGAGGGCGGGCATCGTGCCGGGCCTCACGACGAGGACGTCGTCGGCCTTCGTCGAGGTCGCCGAGTATTCGCACGCGATCACGACGACGCGCGTCCCCTTGACGCGCGCCTCGGTGAGCCAGTGCGCGTCCGGCATCTTCGTCGTGATCCAGTTCATGCCCCAGACGACGAGCGTCTTCGCGTGCTCGACTGCGTGGAGGTCGAACTCGACCGTCTGCTGGCCCGTGACCATCGGGTGGCCGGGCGGAAGGTCCGTGTGCCACGAGTAGTTGTCGAAACCGCGGCCGCCGATCGCCTTGTCGGGCCCGAGCTTCCGGATCTGGGCGTCGAGGAGCGCCATCGAGTTCGCCATCCGGTAGAGGCCGAAGACGCGCGTGACGCCGAGGAGCGGCATCCCGCCGCGGAACTTCAGGACCTGCGTCCCGGCGCCGCCCGTCGCCTCGATCATCTTCTCGTCGTAGTGCTGGGCCCGGAGCTTCCTGGCCCCTTCCTCGCCCGCGTACGTCTCGGCGATGTTCTTGAGGCACTTCGCGACGAGCGCGGCGGCCTCCTCGTGCGTGACGCGCACCCACGTGTCGCGCCCGCGGTTGAAGTACTCGGCGGGAGGCTTCCCGTCCGCGCCGCGCGGAAAGCCCTTCTCGATCCACGCCTTGTAGCCCGTCCGCACCTTGCAGTGGCTGAGCCGCCTGTCGCCGTAGAAGCGGCGCGTCAGCGCGAGGCCCTTCTGGCAGACGCGCGGGTCCCAGCGGTGGCTCGCCTTGTTTCCGTCGAGGTCCGTCGCCTCGCCGTAGCGCATCGTCGGCCCGATGCGCGTGAGGACGCCGGAGCGCACGAAGCCGCGCAGGAGGCAGTTGTGCGTGTCGTTCGGCGCGCAGAGGAACGTGAAGGAGGAGTCCGGCTTGAAGAGGTCGCGGTAGACCTTCTCCCATCCGCGGTCGGGGTAGGCCGCGAGCGGGTTCGCGATCGCGTCGAGGCCCCACGCTTTTCCGGCGGAGGCGACGAGCGCGCCGAAGCCCGAGGCGGCGGCGGCCTCGAGGAAGCGCCGGCGGGTGATGTCGTTGTTCATCGCGTCTTCTCCCACGTTCGGAGCAGGGCCACGACCGATTCGATCTCGGCGTCCGTGAGGGAGGCCCGCGTCGAGGAGGGCGTGGCGAACCCCTCCATCGACGTGCCGCGGCGCCCGCGGCGGATCGTTTCGACGAGGTAGCGGTCGGAGGCGGATTCGAGCAGGACCGGATTGGCGAGGGCGGGACCTTCCGCCCCCTGGCCCTTCGCGCCGTGGCAGCCGGCGCATGCGCGCGCGTAGACCGTGTCGCCGCCCTTGAGAGAGGGCGCGACGAAGCGCCGCGGCTCGGTCGGCGCGCCGGGCGCGATGCCGCCGGCGAAGGAGCGGACGTACGCGACGACGGCCTTGCGCTCCTCGGGCCGGAGGCCCGAGGCGGGATCGGCCCAGCCCGGCATCCTCCGGCCGGGGCGGCCCTTGTCGATCGTCGCGGCGAGGAACTCGTCCGAGGCGAGCGCGAGGAAGTCGCTGTTGCCGATGGCGGGGAAGGCGGCCATCCCGGCGTAGCGCATGCCTTCGCCCGCGGGCCCGTGGCACGCCGAGCAGAACGCACCGTAGAGCGTCGCGCCGTCCGTCGCGAACTCGCGCGCGCCGAAGCGCTCGACGCGGAGACGGTCGGGGGGCTGCGTGTTCGCGGCCGAGCTCTCGGTGCGCAGCGAGAGGAGATAGAAGACGAGGCGGTCGATCTCGGTCTCGGTCAGCCCGAGCGCCGGCATCTGCGAGTTCGCAACGAGCGTCGCGGGCGCGCGGAAGTGCTCCGCGAGCCATGCAGGAACGCTCCGGCCGCCCGGCACGTGCGTGAAGTCGAGCCGGCCGGGGTCGAGGCGCCCCTCGCGCGTGAGGTCCGGCCCGTCGGCGCCACCGACGCCGTTCACCTTGTGACAGCCGCGGCAGCCGAGCGAATGGAAGAGGGCCTTCGCCTCCGTGAGGCCGGGAGCGCCGACGCGCGTTTCGAGGAACGTCGCGAGCGCCGCGCGGTCCGCGGCGGAGAGCGCCGCAACGGAGCCGCGCCACGGGGGTCCGGCCGCCTTCGCGCTCTTGTCGAGGTGCGACTCGTACCACCCGGAGGCGACGGGCCGGGCGCCGGCGGCCGAGAGATCCGGACCCTCCATGCCGCCGCCGTCGGGCCGCAGCGTTCCGCCGCGGCCGTCGAGCTTGTGGCAGGCGAGGCAGTCGTGCCGCTCGAAGACGGCGGCGCCGGCGGCGAGGCGCGCGGCGTCGGGGACGCCGACGGGCGTGTGGCAGCCGCCGCACCCGGCATACGCGTAGCGGCGCGGGAGCATCGGCTCGGGCCAGTGCGGAGCCTCGCCGTGGGCGTCGGCGCGATCCGTCGCGCGACCCTGGCCGCCGTGACAGATCGTGCAGCCCATGTCCGCCGGCTCGTGCGCCACCTTCGGGTGGGGCCCGAGCACCTTGTGGCCCGCGACCACCTGTTCGCCCGGCGCCATCCCGACGTGGCAGCTCACGCAGCGGTCGGCCGCGCCGAGCGCGGGGACGTAGACCTGCCGCAGCCTCATCTCGGTGGGGGCGCCGGGCCGCGAGGCGCCGGCCTGGACGCGTCGCCACTCCCGGAAGAAGTTCTCGTGCACCGCCGCGGCCCCGAGAAGCGCGAGCGTCAGGAGGCTGCTCCAGAGCAGGAGGTGCTTGTTTCTCATGGCCGCCTCAGTGCGCCGGCCAGTCCGCGTGGGACCAGTAGAAGGCCCAGTTGGGACCGCGGAAATACGACCCGATGACGGTCAGAACGACGAAGCCGCAGAGGAAGCACGTGAAGAGACCGAGCGCACCGGCGCGCGTGGAGTCGTGGCGCCTCACGAGCCACATCGAGTACGCCGCGAAGACGGCCGTGAGGACGGTGCCGGGGTTCAGGAACGTCACGACGAGCTGCGGCACGTGCGGGAACCACTCGCGGATCCACCCGAATCGGATCGCGAGCGCCTCGATCGAGAGCGTCGAGAGAAGGCCGACGCCCGCTGCCTGGACGACGAGCTTTTTTCCGCCCGGCCCGCCGAACCACTCGCCGGTCCCCTGCGTCTCGCGATCGAGGAACGGGATCAGGCCCAGCCCGAGGAGGACGATCATCGGGATCCCGATGCCGCCCATGAACGCCGAGTACGAGACGAGCTCCTGCAGCCCGAGGAAGTACCACGGCGCCTTCGCCGGGTTCTCGGGCACGGAGGGATTCGCGAGCTCCTTGAGCGGGGCATCGGACAGGATCCCGAGCGCGAGGCAGCCCGCGACGGTGAGCATGAGGACCGCGAGCTCGGCGTAGAAGAGGTGCGGCATGGAGGGAACCGTCGCCTCGGGCCCGCGCCCGACCGCGGGCGACTTGCCGCGCACGAGCGCCGCGAGCTGATACGTCTTGCGGGGGGAATCGGTGAACACGGGCAGCGAGTCGATCCCCGGCGCCCCCACGCGCGCATCCGCGTCGGCCGGCCGCGCGAGGCCGCCGTCCTTCCGGATCCGCCAGAAGTGGACGGCCGCGAGCGCGGCGAGGACGAGCGGCAGGAGCATGACGTGGAGGACGTAGAACCGGATGAGCGCCTCCTCGCCGACGGTGTCGGAGCCGAGGAGGAGGAGTTTCTGGAAGCCGCCCGGGTCGAAGCGGTCCGTGATCGCGAGCGCGTCCGTGACCTCGCGCGGGGACTGCGCGATGTTGGCGCCGATCGTGATCGCCCAGTACGCGAGCTGGTCCCACGGGAGGAGGTAGCCCGTGAACGAGAGGCCGAGCGTCGTCGCGAGGAGCGCCATGCCGACGAGCCAGTTGAACTCGCGGCGCTGCCGGTACGCCGCCGTGAAGAAGACGCGCGCCATGTGCAGGAGGACGACGACGACCATCGCGTTCGCGGCCCAGCGGTGAATGTTCCGGATGAACCGGCCCGTCGGGACGACGAAGTGGATGTCCTTGATCGAGTCGTACGCCGCGAGGGGGTGGGGCTTGTAATAAAACATGAGGAGGACGCCCGTCGCGAGCGTCACGAGGAACGCCGCCATCGCGGCGATCCCGAGTCCCCACGTCGTGGACCAGCGGAGGCTCCAGCGGTGCGTGCGCACGGGGTGGAGGTGGAGGAAGACGTTCCCGAAGACGAACGTCGAGCGCGTCCGGTCGGTCGAGGGCACGCCGCCCCGGAACGCGGAATCCTTTACGAGGCGCGGCGCGCCCTTGAGGTTGCGGACGAGGCGGCGGAGGGCCGTCTCGCGGATGGGAACGGGGGCGGCGGCGCTCATGCCTTCACCTTCGTTCCGGGCGCGACGTCCTCGCCCTCGTCCACGACGTACGCGCCGCCGCTTCCCGAAACCTTGCGCCAGGCGAGAGCGCGCGGCGCGGGCCCCTTCGTGACGGAGCCGTCCTTCGCGAAGCGCGAGCCGTGGCAGGGACAGTCGAAGCCCTCGGGGCCGGGCTTCACGATGCAGCCGAGGTGCGTGCAGACCGTGGACACTGCGAAGACGCCTTCCGCGTCGCGGAAGACGGCCACGTTGCGGCCCGGCGGGACGAACGCTTCGCCGGGCGCGAGCGTGTCGGGGAGCGTGACCTTGTACTTGCGCGAGGGAGACGGCAGGACGGCGGCCTTCGGGAGGCGGAGCGCGCCGAGCATCGCGAACGCGAGCGCCGAGCCGGCGGCCCAGAGCGCGGAGAGGCCGAGGAAGTCGCGCCGCGCGACGGGCTCGGGGTCGAGCCGCGAGCGCGTGGGAACGGAGGTCGTCGTCATGCGGTCCTCCACGTCGTGGCGAAGGTGACGCGGTCCATCGCGATCGCGTCGGTCGGGCAGCGCATCACGCAGAGCGCGCAGCGGATGCAGCGGTCCTCGTCCTTGAGGATCGCCGTGGCCTCGCCGGGGTCCGGGCCGAGGTCGCGGTCGATCGCGGCCGCGAGCTCCGGCGACGGCGCGAGGCCCGCGAGGTCGACGAGCTTGAGGCAGAGCGTCGGGCAGACGTCCACGCAGCCGCCGCAGAGGACGCAGCGCGAGCCGTCGAAGATCGGGGTGACGCCGCAGTCGAGACAGCGGGAAGCCTCGCGCATCGCCTGTTCGACCGTGTACCCGGTTTCGACTTCGGCCTCCGGGTGCTTCAGGCGTTCTTCGGGCTCGGCGACCGGCACGGTGACGCGGCGGATCGACTCGTAGCCGCGCTCGCGCCGGTAGCCGGGGAGCGTCAGGAAGGCCGTGAGCGTGTCGGGGGCCAGCGCGTTCCCCGTGAGCGCGCGGTAAATGGAGCGGGCCGCCGCCTTGCCCGAGGCGACCGCGTCGATCAGGAGGCGCGTGCCGTGCGCGAGGTCGCCCGCGACGAAGACGCCGGGCGCCGTCGTCGCGAGCGTCGCGGGGTCGACTTTCGGCCAGCCGGGGCGCATCTCCTCGACGTCCCTGCCGCCTTCGGCGAGGAAGGAGAGGTTCGGCGCCTGGCCGACGGAGAGGAGAACGCTGTCGGCTTCGAGGGTCTGGCGGATCGCGTCGTCGTAGACGGGCGAGAACCGCCGGTTCTCGTCGTAGACGCGCACGCAGCGCCGGAACGTGACGCCCGTGACCGCGCCGGAAGCGTCGCGCTCGATCGCGACGGGCCCCCAGCCGTTCAGGCGTTCGACGCCTTCCTCGTCGCCCTCGCGGATCTCGACGGTGTCGGCGGGCATCTCCTCGAGCCCTTCGAGCGAGACGAGACGGACGCGGCTCGTGCCGGGGAGGCGCGCGGCCGTGCGCGCGGCGTCCCATGCGATCTGCCTCACGACCGAGCGCGCGACGTCGTACGCGACGTTGCCGCCTCCCACCACGACGACGTCCTTTCCGAGCGCGAGAGGCTCGCCGAGGGAGACCGCGCGCAGGAGGTCCACGCCGCCGAGGACGCCGGGTCCGTTCTCGCCGGGCAGGCCGAGCGCGCGCGAGCTCTTCGCGCCGACAGCGACGAGGACGGCGGCGTGCGTCCGGCGCAGCTCCTCGAACGAGACGTCTTTTCCCACCGTGACGTTGCAGCGGATCTCGACGCCGAGCGCCTCGATCACCGCGATCTCGCGCCGGATGAGCTCGCGCGGAAGCCGGTAGGCCGGCACGCCGACCGCGAGCATGCCGGCGGCGACGGGCTCGCTCTCGTAGACGACGGGCGAAAAGCCCAGGAGCGCGAGGTCGTGGGCGGCCGAGAGGCCGGCCGGGCCCGCGCCGATGATCGCGACCTTCTGGCCGGAGGTGCGCGGGATGCGCCCGTCGATCGCGCCCCTGAGAAGCGCCGCCATCTCGTCGGCGTCCGAGCAGGCGCTCGGCACGTAGCCCTGGACCGCCTCCAGGACATCCGCCGGCATCCGGGCCTCGGGCCCCGCGAGGGAACAGACGAAGCGCTTGAGCGCGCGGATCGAGATCGGGCGGTCGTTCGCAACGAACGTCCCGTCGTCGTCCACGCGCGGCACCTTCCCGCGCCGGCAGGCGGCCTCGCACGGCGCGCCGCAGACGCGACCGCAGATCGACGCGAACGGGTTCGGCCCGCGGGCGATGAGGTAGGCCTCCTCGAAGCGCCCTTCGGCGATTGCGCGCACGTAGCCGCGCGCGTCGGTGTGCACGGGACAGGCGGCCTGGCAGGAGATGAGCCCCCGGTGGTAGCCCTCCCCGGGGATCTCGACGGCGAGCGGGGCGGGCGCACCGGCAACCGGCAAAGCGCCATCGGCGGCGGTCCCGGCGACGTCACGCATTCTGGCTCCCGCGGTCTCTCCGGGGACGCTAGGCTGCTCCGGAGGGGCCTGGTATGACGAGCGTCATACGCGCCGGACGAATGTAGGTCCGGCCGGCGAAGCCCGCCGCCGCCCGTTCAGCCCGCCGCCTCCAGCGCAATCGCCCCGGGGAACAGGACGTCGTTCTCGATCCGGATGTGCCGTTTCAGGTCGGCCTCGAGTTCCTCGAGGCCGGCATAGAGTGCGTGATAGGACTCGCAGGCGTCCGTGGGGAGGGCGTAGTTCGCCGTGACGGCGCGCAGCTCGCCGAGGATCTCCTCGACGGCCTCGTGCTCGCGCAGCATCACGCGGATCGGGTTCTGAACGGTGGGGAAGCACGCGTCCGCTCCACGCCCCGGCGCCTCGAGCGCCTCGATGTACGGGAAGAGGATCCGCTCCTCCTTGAGCATGTGCGGGCCGAGGTCCTCGACGAGCCGCCGTACGAGGCCTTCCACGCTCCGCGTCTCGGGGTGCAGCTCGCCGTGCCGGGCGCGCACTCTGGCGGCGAGGGGAGGCAGGGCGTCGATCGCCTTGCGGGTGACGACGTGGTGCGTCTCGAGGATGAACTTCACGACCGCGGTCAGGGGCTCTTTCGCCCACGCGCGGCCGGCGGGATCCGTGCTCGTGGGCGTGCCGGTCTCGATCTGCATCGTCTTCCTCCCTCGGTGCACGACGATAGGAGACGCGCGCGCCGGGCCGTATGACGCCGATCAGGCCGGAGGGCGGAAAGGCCCCGCCGAAGGGCGTAAGCTAGGCGGACGGATACCGGGCAGAAGTCCTGAACGATTCGTCGACGCTGGAGGGGCCGGTTCCATGGGGTGTCTTTCCCTCGCGACCTGGGCCGTCGGCGCCGCTCTCGCGGCGGCGCCCGCGGAGCCCGTGCCCCTCGCGACGCAGGCCTCGCTCCTCCTGAAAGTCCTTGCGGCGGACCGGAACCTCGGAGCGCGGGAACGAACCGGGCTCGTGATCGGAATCGTGTATCAGCGGTCGTCGCCCGCGTCTCGCGACGTCGCGGAGCGGTTCGCCGCCGAGGTCGAACGGGCCTCCGCGAACGACGGAGCGCTCCGCGCGCGGCCCGGCCTCATCGACGTCTCGGCTCCCGGTGCGCTCGCGGAAGGCGTCGCCGCGCTCGATCCGGGCGCCCTCTACGTCGCGCCGCTCGCCGGCTTCGACGTGGGCCGGATCGTCACGCTCAGCCGCAGCCTGAAGATCCGGACGGCGACCGGAGTTCCGGCGTTCGTGGAGGACGGGCTGGCCGTCGGCTTCGAGTCCGGCCGGGGCGCGCCGCGGATCCTGATCAACCGGGAGGCGTCGCGCGCCGAGGGCGCGGACTTCGGCTCGAAGCTCCTGAAGCTCGCGAGGCCGGTCCCGTGAAGCGTTTCTCGCAGTGGTCGCTCCGTACGAAGCTCGCCACTGCGCTCTCCGCGTTCCTCGGCGTCATCTCGCTCGCGATCTACGTGGAGGTGCCCTCGCGGCTGCGGACCCAGGCGGTCGCGGCGACGCTGGAGAACGCCTTCACGATGACGGAGATGACGGCGTTCGACCTCGGCGCGGCGCTGTACTTCGAGGATGGGCCCGGCCTCGAGGAGTCTCTCAGCGCCGTGCGGCGGAACGCGGACCTCGTCTACGTGATGGTCACGGACAGGAGCGGACGCCTCGCGGCCGGTTTCAACGCGGACCTCGCCGAACGCATCGGGTCCCGCGCCATCTCGATGGCGCCGAGACGCCTCGGAGCGATCCCGCCCGGGGCGCCGAGGCCGCGCAGCGAAGGGGGATTCTCTCCGGACGACCGTGTGTACCAGGTGACGTCGCCCGTGTCCTACAACGGCCGCGACATTGGACGCGTGACCGTGGGCCTCTCGCTCGACCGCCTGAATGAAGAGATCGCCGGGACGCGCCGGACGATCGCGCTCGTATGCCTCGTCATCTTCCTGGCCGGCATCGTCACGGTCTTCGGTCTGTCGACCGTCTTCACGGAGCCTCTCGGACGCATCGTGGCGGCGTCGCAGGTCATCGCGGCCGGCGACCTCTCCGCGCGGGCCCCGGTGCGCCACGACGACGAGGTCGGGCGCCTCGCGAGCGCCTTCAACGGGATGGTCGACCGTCTCGAGGCGGCGCAGCGCGAGCTCGCGTCGCGCAACCGCGGCCTCGAGGAGCGCTACCGGCTGTTCGTCGAGCGCAACCTCGCGGGCGTCTACGTCGTGACCGCGGGTGGGCGCGCCCTCGACTGCAACGACGCCTGCGCCCGACTCTTCGGGTTCGACTCGGCGCGCCAGTTTCTCGAGCAGGGCGGCACGATCGCGACGGAGGACCCGGCGGACCGCGAGGCCCTTCTCGTCCGCCTGCGCCGCGAGGGCGCCATTTCGAACCACGAAGTCGCGCTCCGCCGCCGCGACGGACAGGTTGTCTGGGCCCTCGAGAGCGTCCGGCTCATCGACGGCGGGCCCGGCGAGGAGGCGATCCTCGAGGGCATCCTCCTCGACATCACGGACCGCAAGAAGGCGGCGCAGGAGATCGAGCGGCGCGCGCTGCACGACGAGCTCACCCTCCTCCCGAACCGGAACCTGTTCGCGGACCGCATGGGCTTCGCGCTCTCGCTCGCCCGCCGCACCCAGGCGACGCCCGCGGTCCTGTTCCTCGACGTGGACGACCTGAAGGTCGTCAACGATACGCTCGGGCACGCGACGGGCGACCTGCTGCTCCGCATGATCGCGGACCGCCTGCGCGCGTGCCTCCGCGAGGGGGACACGGTTGCGCGCGTCGGCGGCGACGAGTTCACGGTCCTCCTCCCGGGCGTCCCCGGCGAAGAAGAGGCCGCGGACGTCGCACGGAAGATCCTCGCGAAGGTGTCGGAGCCCTACTTCGTCGCCGACGACGAGCTGCACGTCACCGCGAGCGTCGGCGTGGCGATCTACCCGCGGAACGGCGAGACCCCGGAGGACCTCCTCCGGTCGGCCGACAGCGCGATGTACCGGGTGAAGGTGGCCGGCGGCAACGGCTTCGAGCTCGCCGAGCAGGTGCCGAGCCAGAAGGCGCTCGGGCGGCTCTCGCTCGAGGAGGAGCTGCGCCGCGGACTCGAGCGCGGCGAGTTCGTCCTCCATTACCAGCCGCAGGTGAACATCCGGACGAACGCGATCGTGGGCTTCGAGGCGCTCGTCCGCTGGAACCACCCGGAGCAGGTCCTCGTCGAGCCGAAGGGCTTCATCTCCCTCGCCGAGTACTCCGGCCTGATCATCCCGATCGGCGAGTGGGTGCTCCACGAGGCATGCCGGCAGATGAAGGTCTGGCAGGACTCCGGCCTCACGGAGCTGAACGTCGCGGTGAACGTCTCGGCCCGCCAGTTCTACCAGCGGGACTTCATGGGCATGGTCCGCCGCGTGCTGAGAAAGACGGGCCTCATGCCCGGCAGCCTCGAGCTCGAGATCACGGAGAGCCTCGCGATCCAGAAGTCGGACTGGTCGAACAGGATCCTCGACGAGCTCAAGGAGATGGGCGTCGGGATCGCTCTCGACGACTTCGGGACCGGCCAGTCGTCGCTGAGCTACCTGCGCCGGTTCCCGATCGACAGCGTGAAGATCGACCAGAGCTTCGTGCGGGACCTCACGCAGAACGCGAACGTGGATTCCATCGTGATCGCGACCCTTCTCCTCGCGAACCGGATCGCGCTCCGCACCGTGGCCGAGGGGGTGGAGACGGCGGGACAGCTCGAGTTCCTGAGGGAGCACGGCTGCCTCGAGATGCAGGGCTACCTCGTGAGCCGGGCGCTCCCCGCCGCCGAGGTGGAGGCGCGGTTTCTCAAGCCGCTTCTCGTGCGTCGCGCCGGCGCGTGAGCGCGCCGGGCGCCGCTCAGTAGCCGACGGCCTCGATGACGGTGCCGTCGCCCGTCGTCTGGTCGTTGACGGCGCCGTACGCGAAAAAGGAGCCGTCCGGCGAGCCGACGAGGACGTAGGCGTTCGGCTCGATCGTGGAGACGCCGAGGAACGAGAAGATCGTGCTGGCCTGGAACCAGTCCAGCGGGGCGAGCGTGCGCGGCGCCTGGCCGAGGAGCGTGCCGTCCGAGCGGTACAGCGCGAGCGTGACCGTCACGGGGATCGTCTGCGGGTTCATCAACGCGACGTTCGAGCGGAACGCGGCGGTGTTCGCGAGGCCCTGGATGAGCCCGCGGCTCACGGAGGCCGACGCGGGCCGCCCGGCGACGCCGACGCCGTACGTTCCGGGCGGCGCGGCGTTGTTGTACGTCCGGCTCGTCGCGAGGAACGAGGCGCTCGCCGAGAGCTTCAGGGCCCCGGCGCCGGACGCCCCGAAGAGGGACTGGAGCACGTTCGTGAACGCGACCTGCCCGTGCGGGGCGACCGCCACCGGCGTCCCCGTCCGGCCCGAGTTGTCCTGGCCGGCCGGGAGGAAGGTGACGGTGACGGCGAGAGCAGCGTCGGAGGGGTTCGTGATCCACAGGTCCGTCTGGAAGTAGGCCCCGCCCGCGCCGCCCGCGTTGACGGCGGCAGGAACGAAGAGCGTCGTGGGGGCGGAGGGCGGTGTGGCGGGCGCGAGGAAGAAGTTCACCGCGCCGATGCTCTGGCCGGCCGTGAGCGGGAACGAAGGCGCGGACGCGAACGTGGCGGCGTCCTCGAAGAACGAGACGGCGTAGCGCCCGGCCGGATCGAACGCGGTGAACTTGACGGACCCCGGGAGGATCGCCATCGAGAAGCGTCCGTTCGCGCCGCTCGTCGCCGAGCCGACGAGGACGCCGGACGTCGTGTAGGCGTTCGCGGTGATGCCGGGGATGGCCAGCCGGGTCGCCCGGTCGGACGTGCTCCCGAAGACCTGGGCGGCGGGGGACAGGACGAAGTCGATGCCCGTGACCGGGCTGGAGGAAACGGCCACCGGAGTCGCGGCGTCGTACGTGGCGCGGCCGAGGTAGAACGACGTCGCGTAGTTGAGGTTGTCGTCGTACGCCGCGAACCGGTAGGTGCCGGGAGGCAGGAGGATGGAGAAGACCCCGCTCCCGTTCGTCTTCTCGAAGCCGCGGCGGCTGCCGTCGGTGTTGTACGCCGCCACGGTCATCCCGGAGAGGGATCCCCCCTGCGAGGACGCGACGCGCCCCGAGACGGAGGTTCCGCGGGCCATCTGGAAGTCGATCCCGGCGAGACTCGCGGTGAGGTTGACCTGGGCGGACGTGTCGAACGACGTCGCGTTGCTGTAGAAGTTCGTCGCCCAGACGCCGCTCAGGTCGTAGGCGAGAAGCCGGTACGTCCCGACGACGAGGGCGAGCCGGTAGCGTCCGCCAGAGTCGCTCGTCGTCGTCCCGGCCACGCTGCCGCCGAGCGTGTACGCCGCCACCGTGATCCCGGAGAGCGGCGACCCGGCGGGAGAGATCGTGACGGCGCCGTCCACGAAGACCGTCTGGCCCGCAGCGGGCGCTGCGGCGAGCGCGCCGGCGAGCAGGATCAGCGCGGGGCGGAGGCGCTCGAACCTCGTCATGGCTCGAGAACCGACTTGCGCGCGATCTCGCGCGCGACGAGGGAAGAGACGCGCCGGTCCTGGAGGGGGCTCCAGTTGAGGGGGACCGTCGACATCGTCGTGTCCGCGCTCTGGTTGAAGAATACGACGGCGCGGACGCGCTGGTACGTGTGGTCGAGGTGGTAGAAAGCCTGCTTGTACCACTCGACGGCGTCGCCTCCGGAGGAAAGCGTACCGAATTCGCCGATCATGAGCGGCTTCTTGAGCGCGAGGAGCGCGGGGTAGGACTTCTCGACGATCTGATGGAAGCTCCACCACCGCGACCACGTCGCGACGGACCCGTAGTTGAGGACGCCGAAGCCGACCCAGTCCACCCACTCGGGCCCCGGGTAGTAGTACTCGAACCACGGCATCGAGATGTGCGGCGACCAGACCCAGAGGACGTTCGTCGCGCTCATTTTCTGGAAGACCTGGTGGACGTGCTTCCACGCCGCGATGAAGTCCGCCGGGCGGTTCCCGTTTTGCGGGCCCCACGGGTAGCGATAGGGGTCGTTCATCTCGTGGGCGAACCTCAGGAACAGCGGCTTGCCGTAGCGCGCCGCCGCCTCCGCCCACGGGACGACGTAGAAGTCGTACTCGCCGCGCGCGATCGCGGCGAGCGAGGCGTACTCGCGCTCCGCGCGGGAGAGAAGGTTCGTCCGCCGTTTCGCGTCGAAGTCCACGACCCACGGCTCCCAGGTGATCATCGGGACGGAGCCCATGCGGTCCACGGTCTCGACGAAGCGGAGCGGAAACTGCTGATCGGGCTTGTCGCCCCACGCGACGTAGAACGAGACGAGCGGGAAGCGGAAGTCGAGCTGCTGCTCGAGCTTCTCGAGCCCTTCGAAGGACTGTGGGAATGCTCCGTCGTACGCGCCAAAGAGAACGCGGCGCGGGTCCCGAAGCGCGTCGGCGGAACCGAGCGACGCGGCGAGGGGCTGGAGATAGTCCCGGCGCGACCCGTGGCGCGCCCGCGTGAGCGCGCGGCCCTCGGCGTCCGAGACGGCCTGCTGGACTCCGGCCAGCGCGCCCGAGACCTTCGCCGCGAGGCGCGTAAAGACGCTCGTGAATCCGAACTGGAACAGGACCCCGAGCGCGAGGAGCCAGCCGAGGGCGAAGAACGCCACACGGTACCGGCGCCGCGGCGTCACGAAGTTCCTCTCGGCCGGCCCTGCCAGGCGGCGTAGATGCGGCCGCTCATGAAGACGACGTTGAGCACGAGAAAGCCTAGCATCCCGAGCGTGACTTCCGTCGAGATCCTGACTTCGGCCTCGGGGATGACGAAGAGCCTCCGGGTGATCGTCCAGGCGGTCGCGGCGAGCGAAAGGGCGACCACGAAGAGCGGGAGGCGCGCGAGAGCCCAGAAGCGTCCGGTCTGCCGGACCTTCGCCGTCGGGATGTAGGGCACCGCAACGCCGAGGACGGCGAGGACGAGCCCCTTGAGGTAGACGCTGAACGAGCCGACCTTCAGGAGCGTCCCGCGCCCATGCACGCCCCGCTCGCGGACGGGGTCGCAGAGCCAGCGCTGGATGAACAGGTAGATCGCGACGCCGCAGAGACCGACGGGGAGCGCGTGCAGGAGGTACTCCGAGAGGAGCATGGCGGCCGGCTGGAGCCCGAGAAGGAGATAGAGGAGCGGGATCGCGACGTAGACCGGCGTCGTGAGGCCGACGAGGTAGTACGTCCCGATCATGAGGTACGAGATCCGCTGGAACGCCGTCAGCCGCCGGAACGCCTTCGGGTACTCGTGGAAGAGGACCTCGTGGACGCCGCGCGACCACTTGAGCTGCTGCTTGAGATAGGAATCGAGGTCGGCGGGGACGAGCCCGCGCGTCACGACTTCGGGAACGTAGACGGACGTCCAGCCCGCCGCGTGCAGCCGGATGGACGTCACGAGGTCCTCCGCGAGGCCGATCCCGTGCCCGCCGATGGATTCGAGGGCCTTCCGCCGGAACGTGCAGTTCGCGCCCACCGCCACGGCCGTGCCCGTGCCGTGCATGCCCTGGAGGATCGGGCCGTAGTACGCGAACGTCTGCTCGGCGGCGCCCCGCGCCACGAAGGACTCGCTGGCGTTGTGGTACGCCTGCGCGACCTGGACGAATCCGACGCGCGGGTCGTCGAAGTGGCCGAGAACCCGGTCGAGGAGCTCCGGAAGGGGCACGTGGTCGGGGTCGAGGACGAGGACGAACTCCTCCGTCGTCCGCGCGAGCGCCGCGTTGATCTTCCCGGCCTTCGCGCCGGGGAGGCCGACGAGCTCGAGGGGCACGGCGCCCATCTCCTTCGCGAGGGCCGCGAAGCGCGGGTCGCCCGTGTCGTCGAGGAGATAGGTCGTGTGGGGGTACCTCACGTCGCGGGCGGCCGCGAGCGTACGCACGAACATCTCGTAAGGCTCGCCGGGCGACGACGTCGTGAAGATCGCGACCGAGAGGCCTGGAGGCGCCGGCTTCTCCGGCGGCTGCTCGACGTGAAACGCGTTGTACCAGCCGACCAGCATCCGGAAGATCCCGTACCACGTCGCGAGCGAGAGGAGCACGAAGAGGACGGGGTCGTGGACGTGCTCGAGACGGAACCACCACCACGCCAGGAAGGCGACGCTCTGGAGCCCGAGGAAGAGGAGGACGCCGAGGACCCAGCGCTCCCACGTCTCCACCGGCTTCGCGCGCCGGTGGCGGAAGATCTCAGAAGCGTCCGACCACGGATGCATGGAGGGCATCGCTCCTGTAATAGACGGTGGTTTCGTGGCGGTAGCCTGCCTCGAGCCGGCTCCCGCCGCCGAGGTCCAGGCCGAGCGTGACCGAGGCGCGCCACGGGTGGAAGGTCCGGCGGTACGTGAAGGAGGTCGTGGCGCCCGGAGCGGGGGAGAGTCCGCTGTCGGGACCGAAGCCGACGGCGTCGTCGTGCGCCCAGCCGGCGTCTCCGCTGAAGCGCGCCGTCAGGCCGGAGGCGATCGGGCCCTCGAGCACGGCCGCGACGCGTCCCTCCGCGAGCGCGAGCGGCGTCCAGTACGGGACGTACGCGCCCGTGTACGCGTAGCGGAAGAACCCCGCGTCCGGCGTCGACGCCGTGCCGGCGACGACGAAGCGCGTCTCGTCCGTGTCGCGGTACGAGACCGCGGGTCCCGCGTTGAGCCGGAACGCCCCGGCGGTGAAGACCGGAAACAGCGCCCAGGCCGATGCCGCGACCCCGCGGTTGCCGTCGAAGTACCGGAGGAGGAACGCCTCCGCCCCGGCGCTCGCGTGCGCGCGCGACTCCCAGCTCCACGCGAGGCCGGCGCGCGTCACGTTCGGGTGGTCCGCGAGCGACGCGCGCGTCGCGAAGATCTCGCGCCGGTCCGCGACGAACGACAGGGCGCCCGCGGAGCCGAGCGCGCGCCGGAGGGAGACGCTCCAGAGGCCCAGCGTCGTCGCGTCCGGCGCGCGCCGCGCCTCGAGCCACCCGGCCGCCGTGAGGCGCAGCGACGGGAAGACGGTTTCCACCCCCACGCGGCCCCACGGCACGTCGGTGCGGTCGTCCGCCGCGTCCGGGGCGCGGAGAACCTGTCCGCCCGCCGAGAAGTCCCAGCGCGTGAGGGGGTCGGAGAAGACGGAGACGCGCGCCGCGAGGCCCGCCGTGCGATACGGCTGGTCGTCCGAGAGGCCGGCTGCCGAGACCTCCCAGCGGGCGCGCGAGGCGCTCGCGATCTCGTCGAGGCTCTTCCGGGCGACCGGGCTGTCCGGGCGCAGGGCGAGAACGCGCGCGAAGTCGCGGCGCGCCGAACGGTAGTCGCCGCTCCAGTACGCGGCCTGCGCGTGCGCTTCGAGGGCGTCGGCGTCCGCCGGGTCGCGCGCGGCGAGCGGCGCGAGAACCGCGCGCGCCTCGAGGCTGCGGCCTTCCCAGAGGAGGACGCGCCCGAGGCCCAGCGAAAGATCGCGCGAGCCGGGCGCGGCCGCGAGCGCCTCGCGGTAGAGGGCCTCGGCGCGGGCGAACTGCTTCTCCCACGCCAGCGTCTCGGCGAGGACGCCGAGCCACTCCGGCCGCCGGTCGAGCGCGACGGCCTCCTCGAGGAGGCGAATCGCGGTCGCGTCGTCGCGCACCTCGCGCGCGCGGAGTGCACGGGAAACGAGCGCCGACGGGTCCTCGGCCGCGTCCGCCGCGCGTGCGAGTGCGGCGGCCGACACGATGACCGCAAGGGTGGAAGCGCGGCGGAAGGCTCCGGGCACGACCCGTATAGGCTACCCGAGAGGGAGGAAGCCTCACGTGAGCAGGACGGTCCTCATTGCCATCGGCGGGAACTCGCTCATCACGGACAAGGAGCACCAGCGCGTCCCCGACCAGTACCAGGCGTGCTCGGAGACCTGCCGCCACATCGCGCCGCTTCTCCGGGACCCGGATCTCCGGCTCGTGATCACGCACGGCAACGGCCCGCAGGTGGGATTCATACTCCGGCGGTCGGAGCTCGCGTCGAAAGAGCTGCACCCCGTGCCCCTGGACTCGTGTGTCGCGGATACCCAGGGCGCGCTCGGGTACCACCTCCAGCTCGCGCTCTCGAACGAGTTCCGGCGCCTCGGCCTCGAGAAGGCGGCCGTCACGGTGGTCACGCTCTGCCTCGTGGACCGGGCCGATCCCGCGTTCACGAAGCCGGACAAGCCCATCGGGTCGTTCCTGTCGAAGGAAGAGGCCGATCTCCGCCGCGCGACGGACGGGTGGGACCTGGTCGAGGACGCGGGGCGCGGCTGGAGGCGCGTCGTCGCCTCGCCGGCCCCGAAGGAGATCCTCCAGCTCGACGCCGTGAAGAGCCTGCTCGACGCCGGCTTCGTCGTCGTCGCGGCGGGCGGAGGCGGGATCGCGGTGGTCGAGGACCCGGCGGGCGCGATCCGGGGCGCGGCCGCCGTCATCGACAAGGACCACGCGTCGAGCCTCCTCGCGCGCCGGCTGGGCGCCGAGCTCTTCGTCGTCTCGACGGGCGTCGCGAAGGTCTCGCTCGCCTTCGGAACGCCGCAGCAGAAGGAGATCGACCGGATGACCGTCGCGGACGCGCGGCGCTGGATGGCCGAGGGCCACTTCAAGGCGGGGAGCATGCTCCCGAAGATCGAGGCCGTGATCGCCTTCCTGGAGGGTGGCGGACGCGAGGCGATCATCACCGACCCGGCCCACGTCGGCCTCGCGCTCGCCGGCAAGGCGGGCACCCACGTCGTGCCGTGAAACCCGACGGCGCCCGTCCCGTAGTCGTGGGTGATGCTCGACGTTGAGATCGACTGGCTCTACGCCGGGCCGATGGTCCAGATCTCGCGATACCGATGCCACGCGACAGGTTGTGCCGTCGGAAGAGAGCAGCGACAGCCGGCCCACGTCATCGGCTTTCCCCACCACGGCGTCTTCGCGCTTCACCGGGGCCGTGAGCGCCTCACGGTCGAGCAGGGCACGGTCCTCTTCCTCAACCACGGCGAGCCCTATCGCACGAGCCATCCCTGCGGGGGCGGCGACCACGGCGCGGCGATGGCCGTCCGCCCGGACGTCCTCGTCGACGCGCTCGCGAGATTCGACCCGACGGTGGCGGACCGCCCGGCGGCGCCGTTCCGCGTCGCGATCGGCGCGACCTCCTCGCGCACGTACCTGCTCCAGCGGCTTCTCCACCTCCGCGTCTCGAGGAGGCGCGACGGGAGCTCGCTCGAGCTCGAGGAAGCCGCGCTGGCGCTCGTCGGTGACGTCGCGGCGGCGGCCTGCCGATGGGAGGGAAGCACGCCCCCGCTCCGGGCCCTCCGGGAACGCCACCGCGACGCCGTCCATTCGGTGCGCGCCCTGCTCGCCTTCAGGCTCGGGGAGCCGGTGACTCTCCAGGACGTCGGCCGGGCGGTCGGGGTCTCGCCCTTCCATCTCTGCCGGCTCTTCCGGGCGGTCACCGGGACGACGATCGCCCGCTACCGCCACACCCTTCGCCTGCGGGCCGCGCTCGAGCGGGTGGCCCGACCGGATGCCGACCTGAGCGCCGTCGCCCTCGACTACGGCTACTCCAGCCACAGCCACTTCACGGCCGCGTTCCGGCGGGAGTTCGGCATGACGCCGACGGAATTCCGGCGCGCAGCCGCGCGGAGCCGGCGGAACGTCGCGGACCTGCGCGCGCCCCGAGCAGGATCCTGACAGCGCGGGGCGCCGGCGCGCCCCATCGTGCCCGCAGTCCATGTCGGACGTGGAGGACTCGCGTGCGAAAATCCATCCGGCTCCTGGCCCTGGCGATCTCGGCGATCGGCGCGTGCGGCGCGGCGCTGGGTCAGGCGCCGCCTCCGGCGGCTCCGGACTCGGCGTTTTCGTGGGGCCTGAAGGGCGGCGTCAATTTCGCGAACGTCCTGCTCGCCCCGGACCTTCCGCCGGGATACTCGAAATCCTCCCGGACGGGCTTCATCGGGGGCGCGTCTGCCGAGGCCCGGCTCTCGGACACGTTCTCGGTTCAGCTCGAGGCCTTCTACACGCAGAAGGGATTCGAGGTCTCGTCGGCCGCCGGCAAAGCGACGTACCGCCTCGACTACCTGGAACTGCCCCTCACCGCGAAGGCGACGTTCGGGTCGGGCCCGCTCCGGCCATATCTCTTCGCCGGGCCGGTCGTCGGCTTTCGTCTCTCCGCTACCGCGGAGAGCGGATCGAGTTCCGGTGACTTCAAGGACTCGACGAGGTCGACGGATCTGGGCGTCGACCTGGGTGCGGGCCTTCTCTATCGGCTGAATCCGGGGACGGCGCTCGTCCTCGAAGGCCGCTACTCGGTGGGCCTCGTGAACATCTTCAACACCGGAGCCGCGGGCGGAACGGTGAACACGCGGGACCTGAAGATCCTCGCGGGCGTGACCTTCGCGATCGGCGCGTCGCGCTAGCCCTCGTTCGCGTCAGGACGGCGGGGAGAAGCGCGCGTCGCTCAGCGGCGGATTCACCTCGACCTTGTCCACCACGATCCGGACCCGCTGCGGCCGGCCGGCGGCCTGGACCTCGACGAGGTGGGGGAAGAGGATCCCTTCCGTCTTCCGGTAGTCGCCCAACGTCGTTTCGATCCGGACCCGCTTCCCGCGCACGAGCCGCGTGGCCTCGGTCCGGACGAGGCTCGCGGATTTCACGTCGACGTAGGCGGTGAGAATCCCGCCGCTCTTGAGGGTGACCTTCAGCTTCCAGGCGTCGTGGCCGCCGACGGTTTCGCGGCCGACGAGCTCGATCCGGCTTCCCTTGCTCTTCCAGTCGACGAGCGGCCCGTCGATGTCGGCCTGCTCCCGCGCGTCGACCAGGGCCTCCTCCGGCAGGGGCTGGCGGCTCGTCTCTCCTTCGAGCGGGTTCACCTTCCAGCCGCGCGCGCCGTCGGAAGCGAAGACGCTCGTGATGCCCTGGACGGTGAACTCGAACCGGATCTTCCCGGGACGCTTGATCTCGCGCATCACGAGCCCGTCGCGGCCGCCCCCGGCGTTGATCCGCCCTTCCTGGCGCAGCGTCTTCAGGGCCGCAAGCTTCTTCATCCCTCCCCGTGCGGTCACGTAGCGCGCGACGATCTCTTCGGCCGTCGGGTCGGGTGCGGGTTTCGCGGCGGGCGCACCTTGCGCGGGAGGGGCGGCCGGGGCGCCGGGCGCCGCCAGCAGGACCGCGACGAGGGCCGCCGACGCGGTGCGCATGTAGGGAAATCCGCGTTGCGGGCTCATCTCGAAACTCCTGCGGGATTCGGCCAGGACGTCACGCCATAGCCCCACCCCCCGATGTAGACGGGGTTGTAAACGGGGTTGTTTCTCATCCGGTCCGCTTCGTCCCGGGCGCGCTTCTCGTCTTCCTGCTTCTGCAGCTCGTTCATGCTCGCCTTGAACTGCGCGTCCGAGGCGCTCCTGGCGGCCGCGTCCTTCGCCTGCTCGCGCGCGGCGTCGGCCTGCGCCATCTGCGCCTCGGCGGGCGTCATCCACTCGCCGTCGTACTTGACGAAGCCCCGGGCCCGATAGCTCTCCTCTTCGGTGAGCCAGCGGCCGTCGACCTGCACGAACCCCAGCGCCTCGCGGGCTTCCTTGTCGTCGGGAGCGAGCGCGAGGACCCGCTTGTAGGCCGCGCGCGACTGGGCCGAAAGCCCCTTCGTCGAAGCCCACAGACCGAGGCTGCGCCAGCCGTTGACGTCCTGCGGGCCCAGCTTGGCCGCCCGCGCGTCGAACTCGTCGAGCGGCGAGGTGCCCTTCACGATGCTCTCGACCTGGTCCATCTGGAGACCGATGGTGCCGTCGCCGAAGTCGATGACGACCTTCTCCGCCGTCTGTTCGAGGATCCGGCCGGAAAAACTGCCGCCCCCCTTGACGTACACGACGTCCGCGACGAGGAGCGTAGGTGTCAGAAAGAGAGCCAGGAGAAGCTTTCTCACGGAAGTCCTCTGGCGCCAGTCTGGGATCGGCCGGAGGGCGCTGTCAACCGCGGTGCGGCGGGCCGGGCGTCGATCTGGCGGTAACGAAAAGGCCCGGTGTCCTTCTTGGAAGACGCTGACCGCGATGATGGCGACCAAACCAGTCGCACGGCGCAACTCCATCGCTGATCGCTTAGTCCTCCCACCGGGCGTAAATCAGCATCGTTCTGCAGTGGCTCGATCCCCACACATCGACGCCAGCGAGCTTACCGATCCAACGGCCTTTGATTTCAGCCTCGCACTGGTCGGTCACGCCGTCGAGGAGAGTTCTAAAGATCGCGAACTTGTTATCCCAGGTGTGGGTCGCAGCCGCCGCCGTCATCACCGCCTTCTGATCGGTCGCGTCGTGAATTCGCTTGACGGTCTTGTAGACGTCGACGGCATATTCCTTGCCAACACGCACATCGTCCTTCGTGGCGAGGGAGGTCAGGTGCCCGGGCACGAGCACATCGAAGTCGTAGGCCAGGAGTTCGTCGAACACCTTCAGGTGTCGATGGACATTCGACGTCAGGTCGAAGTCCATGAAGGGCGTGTAGCCAGATGCGATCGTGTCGATGGCCATCAGGAACTTCTTGTCAGGGATGTAGATGAACAGATCACCCTCGTCCGAGTGCCAGCCCCCTCGCTTCAACTCGATTTTGGCCGAACCCAGCACGAGTGTTCGCTTGCCGACGAACGTGGTCGTTGGGATGGGCCGCCGCGGATCCTGCTTTTCCTTCAGGAAGTCCGTGACACCACGTTCGGCGATGATCTCCAGCATCGGGAGTCTCGTGAGCAGATGCTGGGCGCCGGCGATGTGGTCGAGGTGCGTGTGCGAGTACACGAGCTCGCGAATCGGCTCCCCGGTCACATCGGCGACCGCTTGCTGAATGTGCGGTGCAAACGACGGCGGAGCGTCAAACAAGATGACGCCCTTGCCGGTCGTTACGAATGCGGACTGATACACCCCGTCTGTGATCACGAACACGTCCGGCTTGACCTGCTTGACGAGATACCCCTTCTCGGGATCCACAGAAAGAAAGCGAGCCTTCACCTCCGGTAGGACGGGTACGAACCTAGTGCTTGCTTGCTTGCCGCCGTCTTGCGCAGAAGCCGGGGCACTGAAGCTCATCGCGATGACGAGCGCGCTGAGCACGCGGCTGATTCGCATCGTACAAGTCCCTGAGAACGCGAAGCCGTTCATCCGCGCGGACGGCTGGTCGAGAACAGGTAGCGGTGGATCCTCCACTCGCCATTCTCTCGACGGAACACGAACAGCTCGTTGTTGCCTTCCTCGACCTCGACGCCGGCCGCGAGGATCCGTGTCCGACCAGCCGAGCTGGTACGGGCCCAGGCCCAGTCCCCCGCCTCGTGGATCTCGTGAATATCGAAGCGAATGGTCAGCTTGATCGTGTCGAATACCTGCGCGTAACCGGCGCGCACCGCTTCGCGACCGACGAGCGCGGGCGCATGCTGCGGCATGAACACGGGGTCGCCGCCGTACAGCCCCAGAATCGCGTCGATATCGTTGGCGTTGAGTGCGGTTTCGTAGGACTTGAGAACGCTCTCGATGGTCATGGGCTCGCTCCTTATTGCAGCCTTTCCGGCGGCTCGCCTCGTAACGTAACGTCCTCGCGTATTCGAGACAATAGACATGTCTGGAAAGGATTATTGCGATAATGGAAGGATGAATCAGGGCCCCGACCTCAATGCGATGGTGCTCTTCGCGCGCGTCCTTCAGCACGGCAGCTTCTCGGCGGCTGCGCGGCGCGCAGGCGTTCCTGTCTCGACGGTCAGCCGGAAGATCAGCAACCTGGAGCGCCAGCTTGGTGTCCGACTGCTGGAACGGACGACGAGGGCCGTCAATCCAACCGAAGCCGGCCGCGAGTACCTGCTGCACTGCGAACAGATCATCGATGCGATGGAGAGCGCGCAAGCTGCGTTGAAGGAGCGGCAGGCCGATGTGACGGGAACGCTCCGGCTCGCGGCGCCGCCGAGCCTGTCGGACGTCCTGCTCGTCCCTTTGGTCCACGGGTTCCTTCGAAGTCATCCGAAGGTCTCCGTCAAGGTGCTGGTCACCGACCGGCACCTTGACCTGGTGCAGGACGAGGTGGACATCTCGTTACGGGTCGGACCTCAACCTCCGAGCAGCCTCGTGTTCCGACCGCTCCTGCGATACCGGCACATCCTCGTCGCCGCCCCGGCATATCTCGCCGGGGCGCATGCTCTGGACAAACCCGCTGACCTCGCGCGCCACCGGCTCCTCGGTTTCACCAAATGGTTCGACGAGGCCAGATGGAAGCTGTCGAGGGGCACCGTCACCGAGCGCATACCGGTGAAGCTCTGGTTGGGCATGAACGACTACGCCGGCGTCGTCCGGGCGGCCATCTCGGGAATGGGAGTGGCAGAGATTCCTGCCATCCTGTGCCAACAGGAGTTGCGTCAAGGGCACCTGGCGGCTGTCTTGCCGAAATGGCAGTTCGACGAGGTGGATCTGTCCGCGTATTACCTCACTCGGCGTCATCCTTCACGGATGATTGAGCTGTTTCTCGACTACTGCACGGCAAACGCAGAGGGTCTCTCGCGCCAGGGCTCGTCCTGACCGCCACCTCCAGGAAATCGGACACGAACAGAAGGCGGACAAAGAGGCCCGCGAAAAGAAAAACGGGTTAGCCCGATCGAGCTAACCCGTTGATTCTATTGGTTGCGGGGGCAAGATTTGAACTTGCGACCTTTGGGTTATGAGCCCAACGAGCTACCAGGCTGCTCCACCCCGCGTCAGGGAGGGGGAACATAGCCGCGGGAGGGTCGCGAGTCAAGTTACGCTTTCCTCGTGCCGGTTCGCATCCTCTTCCTCTCCGACACGCATCTCGGGCTCGACCTTCCCGCGAGGCCGAGGATCGAGCGGCCGCGGCGCGGCGACGACCTCTTCGAGAGCTTCGAGAGGGCACTCGCACCCGCGACGACCGGGGAGGCCGACGTCGTCGTCCACGGCGGCGACCTCTTCTACCGGAGCCGCATCCCCGCCTGGCTCGCCGAACGGGTCTTCGCGCGGCTCGCGGCGCTCGCGGACTCGGGTGTCGACGTCTTCTGGGTGCCCGGGAACCACGAGCGCTCCGGCGTGCCCCGCGGCCTCCTCCTGACGCATCCCGGGATCCGCGTCTTCGACCGTCCGCGGACGTTCGTCGTGGAGCGCGGCGGCCTCACGATCTCCCTCTCGGGCTTCCCGTACGCGCCGCGCGTCGCGGCGGACTTCGCCGCGCTCCTCGAGGCGACCGGTCACCGCGAGACCGCCGCCGACGTGAAGCTCCTGTGCCTCCACCAGGCCGTCGAGGGCGCCACGGTGGGGCCTTCCGACTTCGTCTTCCGGAGCGGGGACGACGTGCTCAAGGGCCGGGACGTCCCCTCCGGGTTCGCGGCCGTCCTCTCGGGCCACATCCACCGGTCACAGGCCCTCGTGGCGGATCTCGCCGGGCGGCCTCTCGCGGCGCCCGTCCTCTACGCAGGCTCCACGGAGCGGACCTCCTTCGCGGAGAGGCACGAGCCGAAGGGCTTTCTCGTGCTCGAGGTCGCTGCCGGCGGCGGAGGCGGACGCGCGACGTGGGAGTTCCGTGACCTCGCGGCCCGCCCGATGGTCGACGTCGCTCTCGACCCGCGGGCCGACGACCTCGAGGCGCGCCTCAAGGCCGCCCTCGCGAACCTCGATCCGCGGAGCATCGTGAGGCTGTCTCTCACGGTCGATCCCCCGGTGCACGTCCTTCCGTTCCTCCGCGCCGAGTCCCTCCGCGCCGCGGCCCCGCGCTCGATGAGCGTCTCCGTCGCGTGGCGGAGGGCGCCGGGCGGCTTCGCGCGCCGCTGAGGCCCCACATGGCCGAGAATGGCCGGACGGAGGCCCCGATGGCTCTCTTCTCCGAATCGACGCTCAAGCCCGGCGATCCCGCGCCGGATTTCACCCTGAAGGACCAGACCGGAAAGGACGTGCGGCTCTCGAAGCTGCGCGGAAAGCGCGTCGTCCTCTACTTCTTTCCGAAGGCCGACACCGCCGGTTGAACCGTGGAAGCCCAGGCCTTCCGTGACGAAGGCCCGAAGCTCCCGAACGACGTCGTCGTCCTCGGCGTCTCGAAAGACACCGTGGAGGCGCAGAAGAAGTTCGCGGCGAAGAACAAGCTGACGTTCCGCCTCCTCGCGGACGAGGACAGCGAGGTCATCGCGCTCTACGGCGTCAGCCTCGCGTTCGGCGTCGCGAAGCGGAGATCCTTCCTGATCGACTCCAAGGGAAAGATCGCGAAGGTCTACGAGTCCGTCTCGCCGGCGAAGCACGCGGGCGAGGTCGCGAGGGATCTCGAGGGAGTTCCCTAGCGCGACACGGGCGACGGAGCGGGAGGCGCCGCGGGCTTCACGCGCTGTTCCCACCCATCCGGCAGGACGAGAACGATCTCGCCGGGCCGGACGAGGTTGAGCTCCTCGCGCGCGACCTTCTCGAGTGCGTGCGGGTCGCTCTTGAGCGCCGCGACCTCGGCCTGGAGCCGCTTCGTGTCGGCCTCGAGCTGGGCGACCTCCTCCTGGGCTTTCGCGAGCTGGACGCGCTGCTTCCTCACCTGCAGGAGGCCGCGATCACTAACGAGGAAGATGCCGAACACGAGGGCCGAGAGCAGCGCCGACACGACGATGACGGACGCCGGGCGCACGTGGCGCGCGTCGGGCCGCGCCGCGGGCGCCTCGGGGCCGTGGTCCGTCCTCGCGCGCCGGGCCGACGGCTCGGGCTCGCGCTCGCGCTCCGGCCGGGCCGGACGCTGCGGGCCCTGGGGGACGCGCTTGATGCCGACGAGGCGGGGCGGACCTTCACCGCCGACGATACGTTCGAAGCGCACGGATCATTTTCGCTCAATTCCGCCGGGACGGAGCGTGTTTCGGGGCCTTAAGCCTTCTTCGCGGCGAGGCCGGGGTAGACGCCCGTCTCGCCGAGGTCCTCCTCGATGCGCAGGAGGCGGTTGTACTTCGCGATCCGCTCCGAGCGGCAGAGCGAGCCCGTCTTGATGAAGCCGGCGTTCGTCGCGACGGCGAGGTCGGCGATCGTCGTGTCCTCGGTCTCGCCCGAGCGATGCGAGAGAACCGTGATGTAGCCCGCGGTCTGAGCCATGCGGACGGCCTCGAGGGTCTCCGTGATCGTCCCGATCTGGTTCACCTTCACGAGTAGGCCGTTCGCGATGCCGTCCGCGATGCCCTGCCTGAGGATCTTCGGGTTCGTCACGAAGTTGTCGTCGCCGATGAGGTGGATCGCACCGCCGAGCCGTTCGGTGATGAGCTTCCAGCCGGCCTTGTCGCCCTCGGAGCAGCCGTCCTCGATCGAGAGGATCGGGTAGTCCTTCACGATCCCCTCGTAGAAGGCCACGATCTCGGCGGGGGAGAGCTTCTTGCCCTCGAGCGTGTAGACGCCCTTTTCGAAGAACTCCGAGGCGGCGCAGTCGAGGGAGATGAAGACGTCCTTGCCGGCCTTGTAGCCCGCCTTGCCGATCGCGTCGACGAGGAAGTCGAGCGTCGCGCGCGTGGACTCGAGGTTCGGGGCGAAGCCGCCCTCGTCGCCGACGCCCGTCGCGAGGCCCTTCGCCTTGAGGAGGCCCTTCAGCGCGTGGAAGACCTCCGAGCCGGCGCGCAGCGCCTCGCGGAAACTGCCGAAGCCCGCGGGGACGAGCATGAATTCCTGGATGTCGAGCGGGTTGTCCGCGTGCGCGCCGCCGTTCACGACGTTCATGAGGGGGACGGGCAGCGTCACGGCGCCTGTGCCGCCGACGTAACGGAAGAGCGGGAGCCCGCAGGCCTCCGCCGCCGCGCGGCAGACGGCCATCGAGACCCCGAGCATCGCGTTGGCGCCGAGCGCGGTCTTCATCTCGGTGCCGTCGAGCTCGATCATGAGGCGGTCGATCTCGGCCTGCTGGCGCGCGTCCATCCCGAGGACCTCGGGCGCGATCGTCTCGTTCACGTTCTTGACGGCCTTGAGGACGCCCTTGCCGCCGTAGCGCTTCTTGTCGCCGTCGCGCAGCTCGAGCGCCTCGCGCGAGCCCGTGGACGCGCCGGACGGCACGCCCGCGCGGGCGGACGCCCCGCCCTCGAGCAGGCACTCGACTTCGACGGTGGGGTTGCCGCGGGAATCGAGGATCTCGCGGGCGTGAATGCTTTCGATCGCGTACATGTGGGCTCCTAAAAGGAAGAGAGAAGAAGAGAAGATCTTCTTAGAAGGTGAATATCCGGAGGCTGGTGCGGGCTGCCGCCGCTCGAGGTGCGCTGGGCTCGCCCGCCGCCCTATTTACTTCTAAGAACATATTCTTTGGCAGCTTCCAAAAGCCTGTTCGTTTCTCGTTTGTCCGAAGACTCCGCGTAAATCCGAACTACGGGTTCCGTTCCCGACGCGCGGAAGAGGATCCAGCGGCCGTCGCCGAGGAGGAGCTTCTGGCCGTCCGTCCGGTCGATGCCTTGCACCTTCAGCCCCGCGAACGTGTCCGGGTTTTCCGCGAGCCGCTTCTTCATCGTCTCCGCGAGCTTCGGGTCGAGGCGCGCGTCGGCGCGGTCCGGGAAGAACGGCCCGACCTTGGTGAAGAGCTCCTGCAGGAGCGTCCCGAGCGTCTTGCCGGTCGTCGCGACGAGCTCGGCGAGGAGGAGGCACGCGAGCGGGCCGTCCTTCTCGGGGACGTGCCCTTCCATCGTGAAGCCGGCCGATTCCTCGCCGCCCATGACGATCCTGTCCTGGAGCAGGAGCTCGCCGATGTACTTGAAGCCGACGGCCGTCTCGAAGACGGGCGCGCCGTACGCCTTCGCGACCGCGTCGAGGCCGTGCGTCGTCGCGACCGAGCGCGCGACGCCGCGCTTGTCGCCGGCCTTGCGGCGGGGGAGCAGGCGGTCGGCGAGGAGCATGAGGCAATGGTTCGGGTTCACGTACGTGCCGTCGGCGTCGAGGACGCCGAATCGGTCCGCGTCGCCGTCCGTCGCGAGGCCGATCGCGCGCCTCTCGGAGACGACGACCGTGCCGAGCGCGGCGAGGTTCGCGGCGTCGCACTGCGGCGAGAGGCCGCCGAAGTACGGGTCGCGATGGCCGTTGATCAAGTGGACGTCGACGCCGGCGTCGACCCCGAAGCGCGGGTCGACGGCGACGCGCAGGCCCGCTTTCTTCATCGCGGCGCCGTCCACGCGGCGGCGGAGCTCGGCGAGGTAGGGCTCCTTCGGGTCGAACACGGGCGTGTCGGCGGCCGGAGCGGGCGACGCGTCCGCGTCGGTCGTCTTCGCGATCTCCTCCTCGATCTTCGCCGTCACGTCCGGCAGGGCGGGCGCGCCGTCGGCGGTCGAGAACTTGATGCCGTTGTACTCGGGCGGGTTGTGCGAGGCCGTGAAGTTGATCGCGCCGAGCGCCTTCTTCTCGCGGATCGTGAAGGCCACGACCGGCGTCGGGACGTCCCGGTCCGCGCGGAGCGGCCTCACGCCCTCGCGCGCGAGGACGCGCGCGGCTTCGTCCACGAAGCGCTCGTTGAGGAACCGCGTGTCCGAGGCAACGACGAGGCCGCGGAGAGGGTCGCCGGTGGCCTTCGCGACGCGGGCGATCGCGGTGACGACGCGCCGCGCGTTCGGGAACGTGAACTCCTCGCCGAGGATCGAGCGCCAGCCGGACGTGCCGAAGCGGATCATGGGGCGGTTAGGATTCTACGGTGAGGGCTCCTCCGTCCCGCCGGCCTGCAGCCGGGTCTCTGTCGCGCGCCGCCGCGATCCTCGCCCTGCTCTCGGCGGGCTGCGCGTCCCGGCCGCCGGCGGAGGGCCCCGTCCCGATGGCGCGGTTCGGCCCGGACCGGGCGGCGGCGCCCTACGCGGAGCCCCATGGCGACGCGAAGGCGGCGCTCCTCGCCCGGATCAACGCGGACCGGGCGGCCGCGGGCGTCCCGCCCGTGGCGGTCGACCTCGTCGCGACGAAGGCAGGCGACGCGTTCTGCCTCGACGCGGCGCGGACGGGCGTCATGGGCCACTGGGACCTCGCGGGGCGCGCGCCGTACGACCGCTTCGCGGACGCGGGCGGCATCGACTGGCACGCCGAGAACTTCAGCGGCGTGTCGCGGCGGGGCGAGGCGATTCGCAAGGGCGAGCTCGTGGGCCTCCTCCTCGAGGCGCACGGCGGGATGATGGCCGAGAGGCCGCCCGACGACGGCCACCGCAAGACGATCCTCGACCCCCTCTGGACGCACGTCGGGATCGGCGTCGCGCTCGAGGGCGGCGAGTTCCGGATGACCGAGGAGTTCACGCGCCACGCGGCGACGTGGGTCGAGGCTCCGGCCTCCCGCGTGCGTGCGGGCCGCACCGTGTCCGTGAACGTCCGGCTCCCGAAAGGATGGTCGCTGGGGGCGGTCGAGGTGGCGCACGAGCGCTTTCCGCGGCCGCTCACGGCGAAGGAGATCCGGAAGCGCAGCTCGTACGCGTACCCGAAGGCCTCGCAGACGCTCCTTCCGCTCCTCGCGCCCGGGTTCCAGTACTCGAGCGGCGGGAAGGGGGACGTCGTGGTCGCCGACGGCGTGGCGCGCGCGAAGATCGCGCTCTCCTCGGGGCCGGGCAGCTACTGGGTCCTCGTCTACGCGGCGCCGGGCGCCGTCGACGGGAAGACGCTGAGCCCGATCGCGGCGGTGCGGATCCTCGCGGACTGACGGTCTAAGATCGCGGGAACATGACGGCGGAGTTCACGCGGGACGAAGCGGAGATACTGCAGCGCTTCTTCACGAACGTCGACGCGCCCGTGTTCGGTCTCCGGCTTCCGCAGGAGGTCTCGGGCGCGCTCTTCTCGCGCTACAGCCGGACCGCGAAGAGCCTGCGCCGGGTCTTCCTCGACGAGTTCGTCGGCGGGGAAGGCCTCGCCGAGGGCCTTCTCGGCACGGGGGCCGCCGCGGACGACGGCGAGTCGCTCCGGCGCGCGCGCGCCTTCTACGACCGCGTCCTCGTGGGCTACGGCGACGACTCCGTCGCGCAGCTCGGCGCGGCGCACGTCGCGGTCGAGCGCGCCTCCAACGTCGCGGCGCAGGCGCTCGAGGACGCGCGCGTCGGGATCTCGTTCCTCGAGAAGTCCACCCGGTACGTCCGGTTCGACCAGCGCGACGCCTCCGGGAGCTTCCTCTGGCACCGCGAGGGAACGCTGATGGCTTCGCGGCACGGCGCCGCCTTCGCGGCGCTCATGGACCGGCTCTTCGGGACGTACGCCGCGCAGATCGACCCGATGATCCGTCACATCGAGACGATCCTCCCGATCGAGACCGTCGAGGTGCGCCACCCGAAGACGGGAGAGCCGCTCGCGTGGAGGGATGTCGAGAAGGACGAGGAACTCCTCAAGGCCGCGAGGCGCGCGTACGGCGCCACGGTGCGCGCGCACGCGTGCGACGTCATGCGGAGCTACCTTCCGGGGGCCACGCTCACGAACCTCGGCGTCTTCGCGACGGGGCAGGCGTTCGAGCACCTCCTGAACCGCCTCTTCTCGAGCCCGCTCGCCGAGTGCCGCGGCCTCGGGACCGCGATGCACGGAGAGCTCGAGAAGCTCATCCCGTCGTTCGTGAAGCGCGCGAAGAGAAGCGACTGGCTCGTGGACCTCGACGCGCGCGCCCGGAACGCCGCCGCGCGGATCCTGCCGCCCGGGTCCGCGCCCGCCGGCTCCGTCACGCTCCTCGACTTCGACCCCGAAGGCGAGGCGAAGGTCCTCGCGGCGCTCCTCTACCCGTACGCCGACCGGCCGCTCGAGGAAGCCCGCGCGCGCGTCGCCGGGATGCCGGCGGCCGAGCGGGCCGCGCTGCACGCGGAGCTCGCGGGCGCGCGCCGCAACCGCCGCGACAAGCCTCCGCGCGCGCTGGAGGAGACGGCGTACGCGTTCGACCTCGTGGGGAACTTCGGGATCTACCGCGACCTCCACCGGCACCGCCTTCTCTCGCAGGAGCGGCAGCCGTTCACGACGGCAAACGGCTTCGAGACGCCGCCCGAGATCGTCGAGTCCGGCTGCGAGAGCGAATTCCGCGCGCGGATGGAGGAAGCGCACGAGCTGCACGAGTCCGTCGCCCGGGAGCACCCGCACGAGGCGCAATACGTCGTGCCGTTCGCGTTCAAGGTGCGCTGGCGCGTGACGCTGAACCTCCGCGAGGCGGTCCACCTCTGCGAGCTGCGCTCGATGCCGCAGGGCCACCCGGACTACCGCCTCCTCGTGCAGGAGATGTGGAAGCGGATCGAGGCCGCCCACCCGGCGCTCGCGCCGTGGGGGAGGTTCGTGAACCGCGACACCTACCGCCTCGGCCGCCTGCAGTCGGAGATGCGGACGGAGTACCGGCGGGCGCAGACCGCCTAGGCAACTCCTCGACTTGCAATTAACTGTCGGCGCTGGATTTATTGTGGTACGTAATAATCTTCACGTAGTACGTGCATTAACATTGACAGAACGTGGCTTGTGCACTAGATTACGTAGCGATGAGCACGTACGATACGGAAATCAAGGCCTCTTTTTACGATTCGCTTGAGGCCGCTCGAAATTCGGCCGAAGGCGAGGCGCTCAACGTCGGCGGAATCGCACTGGAACTGAGAGCGATCGAATTTCGCCGTACGCGCGTTCTTCTGATAGGGCAGCTTCCAGAGGCCGTCGTCGAGCGCCCGAGAAACGTGGGTCTTGGCAGGAGCGTCGCACGGCCGCTCGGCGTCAGTCGGCTGCACACGACCTGGGACGTCGTTCTGGGCCTCCGGTCCCCCGTCGGGTTCCTCGTCATTCAGCGCCCGGTTCGCCTGATCTCAGGGGAATTGTGGTCCTCGGACGGCGCCATGGCCTGGGTAGCGTTCGAGGTGATTCGGAATCAGTACTCAATTCCAGAAGGCTTTCGCATCGGGCCGGTTTGTTGTGGCGAGTGCAACGAGCCGATCGCGGCGACACGCCTGACGGCAAAACCAAACGCGACCCTCTGTATCAACTGCCAAACCCGAAAGGAGATCTCTTAGATGAATATCGATGCCGGACTCGTCCGAATCCAGCCTTGCAAAAACGCCGAGGAAGCGCAAATCAATGCGATGAAAGAGGCGGCCAGCACGGGCTCGCTGCCGATGCCGGTCGTGATGTTCCGACAGGGCAACAGGATCAACCTGTCCGGGGCGATGCTGATGTCTTGGGTTCGTTCTCGCCTTGAGACGCGCTCGGCTGCCAAGGGTGGGCGCCTTAGCGAGACGGTCAACGCGATGAACCGACCGGAAATCCCCGAGCATTCAGATGCCATCGCGAAGTACCTTCGCGAGAATCACGAAAAGGGCTACATCCTGCCCCCGATGACGCTAAACGTTCAGCACCCCGTAAACCTCTACACACTGGACTCCTCGTCGACGATCGGTCTCGCCTATCTCGTCATTCCCGGTTCGGCCAAACTTTCCATCACTGACGGTCAACATCGGCGGTCCGGCATCGTCAAGGCCATGGAAGCGCTGGAAGCCGCAGGCGCCGAAGGGGATTTCGCTGCGGACGCCGTGGCCGTCATGGTCACCTGTGAACGGGATTTCTCTCAGATTCATCAGGACTTCGCGGACTGCTCGAAGACCAAGTCCCTGCCCCCGAGTCTTCTCGCCGTTTTCGACCGCCGCAACCCCGCCAATCGAATGGTGATTGAGATGGCCGAGGGGTGCAAACTGTTCAAGGGTCGGATCGACACGACGAGCTCCACGCTCAGCAAGAAGTCGACCTTTCTCTTCCTGGCAAACCAGGTACGGCAACTCGTCAAGGAACTTCTGGTCGGCTCCTACGCGGTCGCCGATATCGAATTCGAGCGGCGAGCCAACGAACTGAAGCTCGACGATGAAGCCAGGTTCAAAGAGGAATTCGACTGCTTCAAGGAGTTCGTGGATTACCTTACGGCTCGGATCCCAGTGTGGAATGAAATCGCATCCGTCAAGCCGGGCACCATGGAAGCCAGCCAGATTCCCATTAAGCGGGATGAGGGCTGGATCTGCTTGACCGCTACCGGCCTCAATCTCATTGGCCGCGTCGCACACCTTGTGTTCAGCAAACCCGATCTCAAGAAGGACTGGACCAAGTACGCGGACCGCCTTGCCGCGCTCGACTGGAGCAAGTCGGCGCCGCTCTGGCAGGGCAACATCGTTCAGCCTGGCCCGAAGGGGCCGAGAATCTTGACGGCCCAGGCGCCTATGCGCGCTGCGTACGATGCGATTCTCCGAGAGCTGAAACTCTCGGAACAGGCTCAAGCCGGAAAGTAAGCGCCTTCGGAAGCTGCTCAGGGGCCGAAGAGATCGTCAAGGCCCCTGAGCACTGCGGCCGCCTCCTCGTCGGGCCGCGCGAGGTAGACGGGGATCGCGCCGGGGATCTCGTGGAAGATCTCCGTGACCATTTCCGGGTCGTCCGTCACGACGGCGTCGAGGCGCGCGGAGCGGCCGAGGCGCTCGAGGACGTTCTCGAGCCCCTGCTCGCCGAGGAACGTCGTCGACGGCGGCGCGAGTGCGCGCAAGGCGTCGAGGAGATCGTGGCGCTCGCTGGTCGCGACGAGGACGTGGCGCATGGGGTCGGTCTTCTCTCCGTCTTGCAATCGGTTCGCAGCGGGCCGACGATGGGGCGTGGCGCCGAAGCTTCCCGTGTACCTCGATTATCACGCGACGACGCCGGTCGACCCGCGCGTCTTCGAGGCGATGCGCCCGTACTTCACGGAGCACTTCGGGAACGCGGCCTCCCGCAGCCACGTCTTCGGGATGCGCGCCGCCTCCGCGGTCGAGAAGGCGCGGGAGGAGGTCGCGGACCTCGTCGGGGCCAACGCGAAGGAGATCGTCTTCACGTCCGGCGCGACCGAGGCCGACAACCTCGCGGTCCTCGGCGCCGCGCGGGCGCGGCGCGCGCGGGGAACGCACGTCGTCGTCTCGGCGATCGAGCACCGCGCCGTCCTCGACCCCTGCGCACGCCTCGAGGCCGAGGGCTTCCGCGTCACGCGCGTCGCCCCCGATCGGCTCGGCCGCACGAGCGCGGCCGCCATCGCGTGGGCGCTCTCCGCCGAGACGATCCTCGTGACCGTCATGGCGGCGAACAACGAGATCGGGACGCTCAATCCCGTCGCGGAGATCGCGGGCCTCTGCAAGGAGCGCGGCGTCCTGTTCCACACGGACGCCGTCCAGGCCGCGGGGAAGGTCCCGCTCGACGTTCACGCCGCCGGGATCGACCTGCTCTCGCTCTCGGCCCACAAGCTCTGCGGTCCGAAGGGCGTCGGCGCGCTCTTCGTGCGCGCGTCGAACCCCCGCGTCACGCTCGACCCACTTCTCTTCGGCGGCGGGCACGAGCGCGGGATGAGGCCGGGCACGCTCGACGTCCCCGGCATCGTCGGCTTCGGCGCGGCGGCGGCGATCGCGAAGGCCGAGGGGCCTGCCGAGGCCGCGCGGGTCTCGGCGCTGCGCGACCGGCTCTGGGAGCGGCTGCGCGCGGGCGTCCCCGGCGCCTCGCGCAACGGCGATCCGGCGGCCTCGCTGCCGGGCAACCTGAACGTCCGCTTCCCGGGCGCGCCGTCCGACACCGTGATGATGGAGACGCGCGACCTCGCGGTCTCCGCCGGGTCGGCCTGCACGTCGGCGTCCGTCGAGCCGAGCCACGTCCTCCGCGGAATCGGGCTCACGAAGGAGGAGGCGCACGAGTCGATCCGCTTCGGCCTCGGGCGGTTCACGTCGGAGGAGGACGTCGACTGGGCCTCCGACGCCGTCGCGTCGGCCGTCGGGCGCGTGCGCGCCGCCCGCGGGACGACGGGCCCGCTCGTCTAGAATCGATCTCACCCGTGCGGCGCCAGACGCTTCCTCCCGCCGCGGGCCTCGTGATCGCGGGCGCCCTCCTCGCCGGACCGGCCCTCGCGGGCGACGTCCGCGTGACGGTTTCGGTCGTGACTCCCGAGAAGAAGACCGTGCCCGGAGCGGGCGCCGTCGTCTGGGTCGTCAACGCGGCCGCGGCGAAGCAGGCCGCGCCGGCCGCGAAGCCGAAGATCGCGTCGAAGAGCAAGCGTTTCGACCCGCACGTCGCGGTCGTTCCCGCCGGCGGCACGGTGCAGTTCCCGAACCTCGACGGGATCTACCACAACGTCTTCAGCCTCTCCGAGAAGGCGCGGTTCGACCTCGGCCTCTACCGCAACGGCGCCTCGCGTGCGATGTCGTTCGAGAACCCGGGCGTCGTGAAGATCTACTGCAACATCCACCCCCAGATGGCGGCCGTCCTGCTCGTGATCGACGGCGGGATCTGGGCGCAGGCCGGGGAGGACGGGACGGCGGTCCTCGCCCACGTGCCCGCGGGACGGACGACGGTCCGCGCGTGGGACGAGAAAGGCGGCGAGTTCACGGCCGTCGTGGACGTGCCGGAGACGGGGACGGTGCCTCTCGCCGTTTCCTTCGACGGCTCCGGGTGGCGCGAGACCGCGCACAAGAACAAGTACGGAAAGGACTACCCTCCTCCCGACGACGATGGCAACCGGTACTGACGACACCCGCCGCGCGGCCTCCGGGGAGGCCACGCGCGTCACGCTCGACGTCGACGAGGCGACGCGCGTCACCCGCGCGCCGGCGGAGCCGACGTTCGTGGCGCCGCCGCGGCACGCCGCGGGCGCGAGGCCGGCGCCGCGCGGCCCGGGGCTCGCGATGCAGTTCTTCGCCGGCGCGGCCGTCCTGGTCCTCGCCACGCTCGGCGCCGCGATCGCCGTCGGGACGTGGCGCGCGAACGAGGCCGCCGAGAAGAGCATCCGCGAGAGCCTGCGCGACCTGCCGGGAGTCGTCGGCTCGTACCAGATCAGCCTCGAGGAGGGCCTGCGGCGCCAGCTGACGAGCGTCGCCGACGAGCCCGGGACGAAGGGGCTCTTCGCCCTGCGCGACCAGAAGACGCTCCACGACTGGACGGCCGACAAGGCGGGGCCGGGCAAGCTCGACGCGGGGGTGGTGTTCCTCTTCGACGAGCGCGGCGTCCTCCTCGACCGGAGCGACCAGGAGGTCACGGACGAGAACCGGCGGTCCTTCGCGTCCGTGAAGTGGGTCGCCGACGCGCTGAAGGGCGTGCCGTCGACCGCCGTCATCCGGGAGAAGGCGAAGCTGTCGTACGTCGCCTCGGTCCCGGTGCTGTCGGGCGACGCCTCCGTCGGCGAAGGGCGCCTCGCGGGCGTCCTCGCGGCCGCGGTCCCGCTGGACGCGGCCCGCGCGCAGACGCTGCAGGGCATCACGAAAGGCCAGGCCGGCTTCGTCGCGAACGTGGGCCGGCGCGGCGAGCCCCCGGCCCTCGAGCTGTCGGCCTCCACCGGGGAATTCCGCGGCGACCTTCTCGTGCCCGCGCTCGCGGCCCAGCCGTCCGCGGTCGACACGCTCTTTGCGCAGGGCCGGCCCGTCGGCCCGCTGGACGTCGCGCTCGCCGGCGACCGGCGCATCGTCGGGGCCGTCCCGCTCAAGAGCGCCTCGGGGGAAACCCTCGGCGCGTTCGTCGTGTCGCGCTCGCGCGAGGAGGAGACGGCCGCGTTCAAGCGGATCCGCGACACGCTCCTCGGGGTAGGCGCGCTCGCGCTCCTCGTCGCGCTGCCGGTCTCGTTCGCGCTCGGCCGGCGCATCGCGCGGCCTCTCGAGGAGCTCGCGACGGGCGCCGCGGCCATCCGCGAGGGGAACCTCGACGTCGCGCTCCCGGAGGCGGGCGGCGGCGAGGTGGGCGCGCTCGCACGCGCCTTCTCGGCGATGGTGGGCGAGCTCAAGGAGAAGGCCGCGCTTGAGCAGATGGTCGCCGGGATCCGCCGCGACCGGGACGCGACGCGCGGCGAGACGCTCGCGGCGCGCGTGCCGGCGCCCGACGCCGCGGCGCGCGCGTTCGCGGGGCCGCGCATCGGCACGCTCTTCGCGTCGCGGTACGAGGTCACGGCGCTCCTCGGCAGGGGCGGGATGGGCACCGTCTACCGCGCGGTGGATCGCGAGCTGGACGACGAGATCGCCCTCAAGGTCCTCCTCCCGGACGCGTTCGACGAGGGCTCGGGCGCCGCGCAGACGCTCAAGCAGGAGATCCGCCTCGCCCGCAAGATCACGCACCGCAACGTCGTCCGCACGCACGACCTCGGCGAGGCCGAGGGCGTGAGGTTCCTGACGATGGAATACGTGCCGGGGACGACCCTGCGCGACATCCTCGACCGCCGCGGCGTCGTCGCGCTCGCGCCCGGGCTGCAGATCGCCAAGCAGCTCTGCCGCGGCCTCGCGGCCGTCCACGAGGCGGGCATCGTCCACCGCGACATCAAGCCGCCGAACATCATGGTGCTCCCGAACGGCGTCGTGAAGCTCATGGACTTCGGCATCGCCCGCGCCGCGGGCGGCGACGACCCCGGCGACGGCTCCACGGTGGGGACGCCGTACTACATGAGCCCGGAGCAGGCGCGCGGCGACGCCGTGGACGAGCGCAGCGACATCTACGCGGTCGGGGTCGTCCTGTACGAGATGTTCACGGGGGCGCGGCCGATCAGCGGCGCGACGCCGGCCGAGGTCATGCGCCGCCACCTCTCGGTCGAGCCGAAGCCGGTCACGGACCTCCGGCCCGACCTGCCCGCCCTCCTCGAGCGCCTCATCGCGGCCTGCCTCGCGAAGAGCCCCGAGAAGCGCCCGCCCTCGGCGTCGGACCTCGCGGACGCGCTGCTGCGGCTGGGCGAGTAGGGGCGAAATCAGCTCTTCGCGATGAAGCCCCACGGCGCGTTCTGGCGCGCGTGCGCGTCGAAGACGCCGCGGGGGAGCGCGGGATCGGCTTCCGACATCGTCGCGCGGGAAGGGCGGACGACGGCGAGGAGAGTCTCGCGGTGGTTCTTGACGAGGCGGCGCACGGGCGCGCCCGCGGCGGCCTCGAGGAGGATCGGCGTCGCCTCGGGTCCCATCTTCGCGAGCCACGCCTCCCAGATCGCCTCCACGACGGGCATCCCGCGAAACGACACGTTCGGCATCTTCCGGAACGCGGCGTCCAGGCGCTTCATCTTCTCGTCGAGGGCCGCGGGGTCGTCGAGGCTCTCGTTCTCGAACGGCGTGTGCGGCTTCGGGATGAAGGCGTTCACCGTCGGGACGAGCGTCCCGACCCGCCCGCGCAGCCGCCCCTCCTCGAGGAACACGCCGCGCAGGCGGTCCACGAGGCCGACGATGTCGTCGACGTCCGCGTCCGTCTCGCCGGGCAGCCCGACCTGGAGGTAGAGCTTGAGCTGCGTGATACCGGAGCGCGCGACGAGGCGGACCTTCTCGAGGAGCATCTCGTCGGAGACCTTCTTGTTGATCGCGCGGCGCAGGCGCTCGTTCCCGGCCTCGGGCGCGATCGCGAGCGCGCGCTCGCCCTGGGCCGTGAGGATCCCGAGGATCTCCTCGGAGATCGCGTCGATCTTCACGGACGAAAGGGCGATGTGGTACTCGAGCGCCTGGAGCCCGCGCAGGATCGGCAGGATCTCGGGGTGGTCCGCGACGGCCGTCGCGATGAGGCCGACGCGCGACGTGAGCGGGCGGTTCCGCCGCGCGACCTCGAGGACGTGCTCGGCCGAGACGCGCACCTGCGGCGCCATGGCGTACGCCGCCCAGCAGAAGCGGCACATCTCCGAGCAGCCGCGCGCGATCTCGATCAGGAGCTTGTCGGAAAGCTCCGTGTGCGGCGTGAGGATCGTCGTGTGCGGCGGCTCGCGGAGCGGCCCCTCGCCCGCCTTGAACTGCTGGACGACGATCTTTCCCTCGTCGGCGCCCTCCGCGCGCGCGCCGTGGACCGCGGGCACGTAGAGCCCCTTGACGTCCGCCAGCGCCGCGACCGTCCCCTCGCGGGAGAGGTCCCGCCGGAGGATCTCCGCGATCGCCGGGACGATCTTCTCGCCGTCGCCCATCGCGAAGGCGTCCACCCACTGCGCGAGCGGCGCCGGGTTGATGCGCGCGCAGTCGCCGCCGACGAGGACGATCGGATCTCCCTCGCCGCGCTCGGCGCGGTCGAGCGGGATGCGCGCCGCGGGCAGCAGGCGGAGGAAGTTGACGTAGTCCATCTCCCACGAGATCGAGAAGGCGACGAGCGGGAAGTCGCCGAGCGGCGTGTCCGTCTCGAGCGTGCGCGGGCCGCGCAGGTCGCCGTCGTCCTCCACGAAGAACCGGTCGCACGCGACGTCGTCCTCCCGGTTGAAGAGGCGGTAGACCCACTGGAACCCGAGGTTCGACATCCCGATCTCGTAGGAGTTCGGGAAGCCGAGCGCGACGCGGGTGCGCCCGTGGCGGGACAGGCTCTCCGTCGAGCGCTCGGCGGCGAGCAGCGTGCGGCGGCGGTCAGGCCGGAATTGGGTCACTGTCCTCCGTGATCCCCTCGAACAGTATGGTCGAGAGGTACCGCTCGCCGGTATCCGGCAGCATCGCGAGGAGGACCGAGCCCTTCGGCGCCTTCTCGGCCACCTTCCGGGCGGCGGCGAACGTCGCGCCCGAGGACAGGCCGCAGAAGATCCCTTCCTTCTGCGCGAGCTCGCGCGCCGCGTCGCGGGACTCCACGTCCGTCACGAGGACCGCCTCGTCGTAGACCTTCCGGTTGAAGACGGCCGGCACGAAGTCCGTCGTCCAGCCCTGGATCTTGTGGGGCGCCCACTTGCCCTCCGTCACCATCGGCGCGGCGGCAGGCTCCGTGAACACGATCTTGATGTCGGGCCGGGCCGCTTTCAGGATCTCGCCCGCGCCGGTGATCGTCCCGCCGGTGCCGAGGCCCGAGACGAAGTAGTCGAGCCTCTTCCCGGCGAAGTCGCGCAGGATCTCGGGGCCCGTCGTGTTCCGGTGGTACTCGGGGTTGGCGGGGTTCTCGAACTGCTGGGGCAGGAACCAGCCGTGCTTGTCGGCCAGCTCCCTGGCCTGCTTCACCATCCCGGAGCCCCGGTTCGCGGCCGGGCTCAGGATCACCTTGGCGCCGAGGCCCTTCATGAGCTTGCGGCGCTCGACCGAGAACGAGTCGGCCATGATGGCGACGAACGGGTAGCCCTTCACGGCGCAGACCATCGCGAGCGCGATTCCCGTATTGCCGGACGTCGGCTCGATCACGGTCTGACCCGGTTTCAGGACGCCGCGGCGCTCCGCGTCCTCGATCATCGCGATCGCGAGGCGGTCCTTGACGGAGCTCATCGGGTTGAAGGCCTCGCATTTCACGTACATCGTCGTGCCGGCGGGCGCGAGGCGGTTGATGCGGACGACCGGGGTGTTGCCGATGGTGCCGAGGATGCTGTCGTGGATCACGTGCGACCTCCCGTGGGGGAGCATCATAAGGAGGGGAGCGCGACATGAAATCTAGAGTCTCAGTCTCAACTATCGCGGCCGGCGTCGTCCTCGCGGCCGTGGCGTTCGCTTCTCCCGCCCGGGCCCAGGGCGGCGTCTCCGAGTGGCCCCGCGAGTTCACGACGCCGAAGGGCAACACGATCGTCATGTACCAGCCCCAGGCCGAGACCTTCCAGGGCGACCGCGCGACGGGCCGCGCGGCGGTGTCGTTCCTGAAGAAGGGCGAGGCGGCGCCGAAGTTCGGCGTCATCTTCTTCAGCGCCCGCGTCTCCGTGGACCGCGACACCCGCCTCGTCTCCGTCCTGGGCATGAAGGTGAGCCGCGTGCGGTTCCCGGGGATCACGCCGGAGGGCGAGAAGAAATTCACGGACAACCTCGAGGCCGAGGTGCCGAAGTGGGACCTCGTCTTCTCCTACGACCGCCTCCTCGAGAACGTGAAGGTCGCCCAGCGCGAGAAGAAGAGCGCCGAGGGCCTCCGGCACGACCCGCCGAAGATCGTCTTCGCCGACGAGCCGTCCGTCCTCCTCTCGTACGACGGCGATCCCGTCTTCCGCGAGGTCGAGGGCGCGCCCGTGAAGGTCGCCGTGAACACGTCGCTCCTCGTCGTGAACGACACGCGGAGCGGGCGCTACTACCTCTCCGGCGGCAGGAAGTGGTGGTACGAGGCCGCGAGCCCGCTCGGCCCGTGGCGCACGGTCGGCGGCCCGCCGGCCGACATCGCGGCGTTCGCCGCACAGGCCCAGGCCGAGCAGAAGAAAGATGACGCCGACACGACCGGCGAGGACGGCACGGAAGGCGCCGCCCCCCCGCGCATCGTCGTCGCGACGGAGCCCACCGAGATCGTCGTCACGGAGGGCAAGCCGGCCCTCAAGCCGATCGCGGGCACGGACGGCAGCCTGCTCGCGGTGGACAACACCGAGGGCGACGTCCTCTTCGACGTGGGTACGCAGGACTACTACGTCCTCCTCTCGGGCCGCTGGTTCAAGGGAAAGAGCCTCGCATCGGGCGGCGCGTGGACGTACGTCGCGCCCGACGCGCTCCCCGCCGACTTCGCGAAGATCCCGCCGGAATCCGACTCGGGCGACGTGCGCGCCGCCGTCGCGGGCACGGACGAGGCGGAGGACGCGGTCCTCGACGCCCAGATCCCGCAGACGACCGCCGTGAAGCGCGCGGAGGCGAACCTCCAGGTCCAGTGGGACGGCGAGCCGAAGTTCATCGCGATCACCGGCACGGCGACGTCGTACGCCGCGAACGCCTCGACGTCCGTGCTCCTGATCCGCGGCCGGTACTACGCGTGCGAGAACGCCGTGTGGTTCGTGTCGGACTCGGCCGAAGGCCCGTGGACGGTCGCCGACTCCGTTCCGTCCGACGACATCGACGCGATTCCCCCGAGCGAGCCCGTCTACAACGTCAAGTACGTCCGCATCTACGACGCGACGCCGGACCTCGTCTATTTCGGCTACACGCCCGGCTACACGGGCATCTACCCATGGCACGGCACGGTCGTGTGGGGAACCGGCTGGACTTACCGGCCGTGGGTCGGGCCGACGTACTGGTGGCCGCGCCCGTACACGTGGGGCCTGTGCGCCCGCTACAACCCGTGGACGGGATGGGGCTTCGGCTTCTCGTGGAGCTACCCGTTCTTCAACGTGAGCTTCGGCTGGGGCGGCTGGTTCCGGCCGCGCGGCTGGTACGGGCCGGCGCACGGCGGCTGGCATCGGCCCGGCGGCTGGGGCTGGTACGGGCCGGGCGGCTACCGCCCGCCCGCGGTCATCGCGGGCCACTACTGGGGCGCGCACGGCGGCGGCACGTGGAACCGGCCGCTCCCGAACACGCGGCCCGGCGCCGTGCGCCCCGCGGTGCGCCCCCTTCCCGGCGTGCGCCCGGGCATCGGTTTCCGCCCGCCGACAAAGGACATCCGTCCTCCCGCGCAGTCCAACATCTACAACCGCCTCCCGGCCAGGTCGCGCGAGGTCCCGCGGCCGCCGTCGACGTTCGAGCGGCCGAAGATCTCGACGGGCCGGCCCAACAACGTCTACGCCGACCCGAGCGGAGAGATCTACCGCCGCACGAAGGAAGGACAGTGGCAGCAGCGCGAGTCCGGACGCTGGAAGCCGAGCAGCGGCGGCGCGACGGCGAGGCCCGGGGGCACGGGCCCCGCGACGCGTCCGCCGGCCGGCCAGCCGCCCTCGGTGACGACGAGGCCGTCGCCGAACGTGTCGCGGCCCGCGCCGAGGCCCGACCTGGACCGCGATTTCTCGGCGCGCCAGCGCGGAGACGAACGGGTGCGCGAACGCAGCCGGGATTCCGGCGCGCGCCAGCAGAGCGTGTCCCGCCCGGCGCCCCAGTCGGCGCCGCAGGCGCGTCCGGCGCCGCAGGCGGCTCCCCAGTCGCGGCCGGCGTCTCCGCCTTCCGGAGAGCGCAGGAACTCGGGCGACAAGAAGAGGAACTGAGACAGAGGGTTAGCATGCCCCGGCCCCGGAGAGAACCTTCGGGGCCGGAATCCGTTTCTAGGGGTGAGGAGCTGCGATGTACTACGTCATCGGGGCCAATGGCAGCCAGTACGGACCGGTCGACGAGGCGACGCTGCGCGCCTGGATCGCCGAGGGCCGCGTGGGCGCGCCGAGCCTTTCGTTCAAGTCGGGCGAGGCGTCCTGGGCGCCTCTTTCCACGCGCGACGAGTTCCGCGACCTTCTCGTGGCGGTGCCGGCCGCTACTCCGTCGGCCGCGCCTGCCGCGGGCGCACCTCCCGTCGCGCCTCCGCCCTATCCGGCGCAGCAGGCGCCGCTCGCGCCCGGCGAGCGCGACTGGCTCGTGGCGCTTCTGCTCTCGATCTTTCTCGGGACGTTCGGCGTCGACCGCTTCTACCTGGGCCAGGTCGGCCTCGGCCTCCTGAAGCTGTTCACGCTGGGCGGCTGCGGGATCTGGTGGCTGATCGACGTGATCCTGATCGCGACGAACACGCTCCGGGACGTCAACGGAAGGCTGCCCGTCAAGAGAATGTAGGGGCTCAGGGTTTCGGCGCGGGCGCGGGCTTCACGGCCGCGCCCGCGACCGTGACCTCGGCCGTCCAGCCGAACGCGGCGGCCGCGTCCGAGAAGAGGCCCGCCGCGTGGCGCGCGGCGGCGTCGAAGAGCCCGGCGTCCTTCGCGGACTTCGCGAGGGCCGCGCGCGCCCACGTCGTCCAGCGCGTTCGGTCGTCGGGCGTGATCGGGTTGAGGAAGCCCGATTTCTCGTCGAACCATTCCAGCCGGTCGTCGACGGAGAGCACCTGCGCCGCCGGGAGGCGGACCTTCACGATCCGGCGCGTCTCGTCGGCCGAGACGTCGAAGCCCTTGTCGAGGTCGAACCCGCCCATAACGCGGCCCCTCAGGCGCAGTGTCGCGTTCTTCGGAACGTCGAAGACGAGGATGGTCTTGACCTCTTCGACCCGGAGGACGTCCGAGATCTCCATCTGGACGGTCGCGAGGCGGGCGATCTTCTTCACCGCGGTCACGACGGGGGCGGAGCCCGGCCCGCGCGAGGCCGATTTCCCTGCGAAAAAGCCGAGGGCGAAGAGCAAGGCGGCCGCGGCGAGGGCGGCGGCGAGGCCGAGGATCAGGCGTCGGCGCATGAAGCAGGAAGACTAGTCCCGTCCGGCCCGGTTTGGTGCGAAAGTGGCCCGAAAACGTCGCCCTGACGGGCGAAGACGCCGCCGTGCAGGCGGTTAGAATCGGCACCCGAAATGCAAGGACAGTCCGGGAAGGACTCGGAGGACGCATGACCACGAAATTCTCCAAGATCGCCGCCGGCGCCGCGCTTGCGCTGCTTCTCGCCGCGGGCAGCGCCTGGGCCGGGGCGCAGGGCCGCATCACGGGCAAGGTGACGGACGGCAAGAGCGTCCCGCTCGCCGACGTCAAGATCACGATCACGACGAAGTCCCTCTCGAACTTCAAGGTCGAGCTCAAGACCGACAAGGACGGCAAGTGGGGGACGATCCTCAACGACTCGACGATCCCGTACCACTACAAGTTCGAGAAGCAGGGGTACATCGGCGTCGAGCAGGACAAAAAGGTTCCGATCGGCGAATCCCAGGTCCTGGACGTCCAGCTCCTCACGCAGCAGCAGGCGATCGAGACGGGCGTCGTGAAGGCCGTCGACGATCCGTTCGTCTCCGCCTACAACGCGTGCGTCGAGGCCTACCAGGCCGACAACCTCGACCTCGCCTGGACGAAGGCGCAGGAGGCCGTGAAGGCCGGGCCCGAGAAGGCGACCGGCTACGACCTCGCCGCGAAGGTCGCCCTCAAGAAGAAGGACTGGGACGGCGTCGTCGCGATGGGCGAGAAGTCGCTCTCCCTCGAGGCCGACAACCCGCCGCTCATCGGCATGCTCATGGAGGCGTACCGCGCCAAGGGCGACAAGGTGAAGTTCGCCGAGTACGAGAAGAAGTACATCGCGGCGAACCCCGACCAGCCCGACGTGATCTACAACCAGGCGGTCGACCTCTACAACAAGGGCAAGTTCAAGGAAGCCGAGCCTCTCCTCGTGAAGGTCGTGGAGGCCAAGCCCGACCACGCGAAGGCGCACTACCTCCTCGGGATGTGCGACGTGAACCTCAACAAGATCCCGGAGATGAAGAAGCACCTCTCGGAGTACCTGAAGCTCGAGCCGAAGGGCTCCGACGCGTCCGCCGCGAAGGAAATGCTCGACGCGTTCAAGTGACCGCGTGACGCCGTTCGTCATCGGGATCGCCGGGGGCACCGGGTCGGGCAAGACGACCGTCGCGCACGCCATCGTGAAGACGGTGGGGGAGGAGCGCATCGCGTTCCTCTCCCACGACGCCTACTACCGCGACTTCGTCGACCTCCCGAAGGACATCCTCGACGGGAAGAACTTCGACCACCCGGACTCGCTCGAGACCGAGCTTCTCGTCAGGCACCTCAAGGCTCTCAAGCAGGGCATGGTCGTCGAGACGCCCGTCTACGACTTCAAGGTGCACCGCCGGGCGGCCGAGACCCGTCGCGTCGAGCCGCGCAAGGTCATCCTCGTGGACGGCATCCTCATCTACGTCGAGCCCGAGCTCCGGAAGCTCTTCGACGTGAAGATCTTCGTCGACACCGACTCGGACGTCCGGCTCATCCGGCGCATCCGCCGCGACATCGCCGAGCGCGGACGCACGGTGGACAGCGTCGTCAAGCAGTACGAGAGCACGGTGCGGCCGATGCACCTCGAGTTCGTCGAGCCCTCGAAGCGGTACGCGGACCTCATCATCCCGGAGGGCGGCGAGAACGCCGTCGCCCTCGAGTTCCTCTTCGCCCGGCTGAACGCGATCCTCGCCTGAGGGCGTCCCGGGCGCCCGGAGCGCCCGTGTTGGAGAATGGGCGCATGAGATCACGTCTCGCCGCCTCCCTCCTCGCCTTCGGCCTCTCCACGTCCGCCCTCGCGGCGCCCCCCGACGACGCCGCCCGTCTCGCCGGCCGCGCCGTGGGAGACACGCCGCTGATCGCCGACACGAAGGAGCTGTGCGACACGATCGGCGGTCGGCCCGTGGGCTCGGCCGCGAACGCGCGCGCCGTGAGCTGGGCCGCCGCGAAGTTCAAGGCCGCCGGCGCCGACGCCGTCCGCACGGAGGCGTTCCCCGTGCCCTTCCTCTGGCTGCCGGGAACGGCGGAGCTCTCGATCGTTGCACCCGAGAACGTCCCGCTGCGCGTCGTCGCGTGCCCCGCGGCGCCCTCCACGCCCGGCGCGATCACCGCGAAGGTCGTCGACGCAGGCGAGGGGACCGACGCGGACTACGCCCGGCTCGGCGCGAAGGCGAAGGGCGCGATCGCCGTCGTCCGGTCGAAGGAGATGAAGACGGCCGACGACCTGTTCGGCGAGTACATGCGCAACGGCCCGCTGTTCGACGCCGCGAAGAAGGCGGGAGCCGTGGCGGTCCTGCTCCAGTCCACGCGTCCGCGCGGCCTCCTCTACCGCCACCCGGTCGGCCTCGGCCGCGACCTCGCGCCGCTCCCGGCCGCGATGGTCTCGCGCGAGCACGCGGCGCGACTCCTGCGCCTCGCCGAGCAGGGCGACGTGACCGTCCGCCTGAACGTGTCGAACAAGACCGGCCCGACCTACGATGCGCAGAACGTCGTCGCGGAGATCAAGGGAATGGAGAAGCCGGACGAGGTCGTCCTCCTCGGCGCGCACCTCGACTCATGGGACCTCGGGACCGGCGCGAACGACAACGGCGTGAACGTCGCGCTCCTCGTGGACGCCCTGCGCGGAATCAAGGAGCTGGGCCTCAAGCCGAGGCGGACGATCCGCTTCGTCGCCTTCAACGCCGAGGAGCTCGGGATGTGGGGCTCGGCCGAGTACGTCCGCGCGCACGCAAAGGAAATGGGCGACATCGCCGCGGTCGTGATCTTCGACGTCGGCTCGGGCCGCACGACGAACTTCTACCTGAACGGCCGCGAGGACCTGCGCAAGCCCGCCGACGCGGCGCTCGCCGGGGTCGCGGGCCTCGTGGGCGTGCCGCACACGCTCGAGGGCGTGGACGGGACGGACAACTTCGACTTCCTCCTCTCGGGCGTCCCGAACCTCGTCGCGAACCAGGACTGGGCGCCCTATCTGCCCGACTACCACGCGGAATCGGACACGTTCGACATGGTGGACGCGCGCGAGGCGCGCGCGAACGTCGCGATCGCGTCGGCGCTCGTGTGGGGCCTCGCGAACTCCGACGCCCGCGCGCCGCGCCAGTCGAGGGCCGAGGTCGACAAGCTCCTCAAGGAGACGAAGCTCGACGAGCAGATGAAGGCGATGGGGCAGTGGGAGGACTGGATCGCGGGGAAGCGCGGCGTTTCGAAGTGATTCCGACTCCGTCCCCTACAATCGCGCCCCTGTGAGCACCTTTCCGCCCGTCCCCGAACAGATGGACCTCCTCCTCAAGGGCGTCGAGGCCTGCGAGAAGAGGGAGGAGCTCGAGAAGAAGCTGACCCGTTCCGCGAAGATGGGCAAGCCCCTGCGCGTGAAGGTCGGCTTCGACCCGTCCGCGCCCGACCTCCACCTCGGCCACACGGTCGTCTTCCGCAAGATGCGCCACTTCCAGGAGCTCGGCCACGAAGTCATCTTCCTGATCGGCGACTTCACGGGGATGATCGGCGACCCGACGGGGAAGAAGGCCACGCGCCCGCAGCTCACGAAGGACGAGATCCTCGCGAACGCGGAGACGTACAAGGCGCAGGTCTTCAAGATCCTCGACCCCGTGAAGACGCGGGTGATGTTCAACTCCGAGTGGCTCTCAGCGCTCGGGGCCGAGGGCCTCGTCCGCCTCTGCGCGAAGTACACGGTCGCGCAGCTCCTCGAGCGCGACGACTTCGCGAAGAGGTTCCGGGAGCAGAAGCCGATCGCGGTCCACGAGCTCCTCTACCCGCTCTGCCAGGGCTACGACTCGGTCGCGCTGGACGCGGACGTCGAGCTCGGCGGCACGGACCAGCTCTTCAACCTCCTCGTCGGGCGCGAGCTCATGCGTGCGTGGGACAAGGAGCCGCAGTGCGTCCTCACGCTGCCGCTCCTCGTCGGGACGGACGGCGTCGAGAAGATGTCGAAGTCCCTGAACAACGCGATCGGCGTCACGGAGCCCCCGAACGAGATCTTCGGCAAGGTCATGTCCGTCTCAGATACGGCGATGTGGGCGTACTGGACGCTCCTCACGGACCGCCGCCCCGCCGAGATCGAGGAGATGAGGGCCGCCGTCGCGACCGGGACGCTGCATCCGAAGAAGCTGAAGATGGACCTCGGGCTCCAGATCGTGTCGGACTTCCACGGCCAGGCCGCCGCCTTCGCCGCGCAAGAGGAGTTCGAGCGCCGCTTCGCGGGGGCGGGGGGCGCGGTGAGCGCGGACGAGAAGACTCTGTCCAGCTTGTTTCCGGGAGAAGATGTCTTAGAAAGGAATATCGGGGACGTGCTCGTCGCCGTGGCTCTCGCGCCGAGCAAGAACGTCGCGCGCCAGAAGATCAAGGAAGGGGCGGTCGCGACATCGCTGGATGGGCAGGCCTGGACGAAAGTCGGATCGCCGGCCGACCTCGTCCGCTTCGACGCTCCCGACGGCATCTTCCTCCGCCTCGGAAAGCGATTCGTGCGGGTCACGAAGTGACCCGTCCCCTCTTCACCTTCTAAGAAATCTTCCGATGCCCAAACCCGCGCCGAAGCGCAGCACGAAGCGCACGGGTCCGAAGCAGACCCTCCTCCTCGTCGGCGGGGCCGGGCGCATGGGGCGCCGTCTCGCCCCGCACTTCCGGAAGAAGGGCTTCCGCGTCCTGATCGCCGATCCCGCGGGGCGCGTCCCGGGTTACGTCCCGGCGGACCTCGACGCGGCGTCGACGGCCGACGTCGTCTGCGTCGCCGCATCCCTCGACGCGTCGCCCGCGGCGCTCGAGGCCGTCCTCTCGCGCGCGCCGCGCGGGCTCGTCTTCGACATCGCGAGCCTCAAGACGCCGCTCCTCCCCCTCTACGCGCGCGCCCGCAAGGCGGGCGTCGCGATCGCGTCCACGCACCCCATGTTCGGGCCGTCCGCGAAGTTCCGGGGCAACGACTTCCTCGTCCTCGACTGCGGCGACGCGGCCGCGGCGGCGCGCGTGTCGCGGCTCTTCTCGGGCGAGGGCCTCCGGGTCCGGCGCATGCCCGTGACCGAGCACGACCCGTGGGCCGCGCGCACGATGGGCCTCGCGCACGTCGTCGCGCTCGCCTGCGCGGGGGCTCTCGTGCGCCTGAAGGTGGACGCCTTCGACGTCGACGGCCGCGCGACGACGTCCTTCCGCCGCCTGCTCGACCTCGTCGGGTCGCTCCTCGACCAGGACCCGGCCCTGACGCGGGCGATCCAGACGCAGAACCCGGACGCGCCGTGGGCCGCCGAAGTCCTCGCCGAGGAGGTGGAGGCGTTCCGCGCCGCGCTCTTCGCGCCCGACGCCGCCCCGCTCGCCGCGCGCATCGGCGCCCTGCGCCGCGCCCTCGGCCGCGGATGACCGCCGGCGCCGGCGCACCGGACGCGCGGCGCTGGCCGCGAAGCTTCTTCGTTCTCGTTCCGCTGGGCGCCGCGGTGATTGCGCTTCTCGCCGTCGAGCTCGCGCTGCGGCTCGCGAGTCCCGTCCCGTACGCGCCCGAGCACAACATGGTCTTCGACCCCGATCCGGACACCGGTTACCGGCTGAGGCCGGGCGGAGTTGCCCGCTTCGGAAACGGCGCGCGGGGCGTCGCGAGCGGGCAGGGGTTCCGCAGCCGCGAGGTCGGCCCGAAGGGCCCCGGCACGTTCCGCATCCTGGCCGTCGGCGACTCCTTCACCGAGGGCGCGGGCGTGGAGGCGGAGGAGGCCTGGCCGCAGGTCGTGGAGGGCCTTCTCGCCCGCTCCGGGCCGCGGCGCGTCGAGGTCGTGAACGCCGGCGTCGGCGGCTGGGACCCGTTCCAGTACGCGCAGTTCTTCGAGAGCCGCGGCCTCGCGCTCGAGCCCGACCTCGTCGTCGTGGGGTTCTTCGTGGGGAACGACGCCTACAGCCGCTTCCTGACGGTCGAGTCCCTGTGGACGGCCGTCGGGGGGCGCCGCGTCACGCGGGAGGCGGCGCGGCGGCCTTCCATCCGCATCGCCGTGTTCCTGCAGGAGCACTTCCATCTCGCGCGGGCGCTCCGGGGCCGCCCGCCCGGCTTCGCGCCGCGCCGCTCGTGCGAGGACTTCTCCCCGTGGCTCCTCGAGGCCGAGACCGATCGGCTCGAGAACCACCTGAAGCGCTCGCCCGAGCGCGAAGCGCGCGCACGGCCGAACGTGGACCAGGTCCTGCGGATCCGGCTCTTCGCTCAGGCGAAGGGCGTTCCCGTCGTCGTGGCGCTCTTCGCCGAGGAGAGCCAGGTCCACGCGGCCCTCCGGGCGCGGCTCCTCGCCGGGCGGGACGCGGGCGCGTACGATTTCGAGATGCCCCAGGCGATGCTGCGCGAGATGTTCGCCGCGGAAGGCGTGCCCGTCGTCGACCTGCTGCCGGATTTCCGGCGCGATCCGCGCTGCCTCTACATGAACGACACGCACTGGAATCCCGCGGGGCACGTGCTCGCGGCCCGCGTCCTCGCGGACGCCCTGCTCCCGCTTATCGCTCCCGCGAGAGGCTCCGCGCCAGCGCCATGACCTCCGCGCTGCGGAGAGCGGCCGCGTCTCTCCTCGCCGCGGCCGTGCTCCTCGTCCTGGCGCTGCGGGCGTGGGAGGCCGTCGCGCCGCTTCCGGTCTCCCTGTCCGTGATGGGGAAATTCTGGCGCGCGGGCACCCCGGCGCGGCTCCTGAACTCGCGCCTCTTCCGGCGCGATCCGAACTTCGGCGTTGCGCTCCTCGGGCGCGACCGGTCCCTGCCGCTCGGCGCGGACGTCGTCCTCACCGTGCCGCCGGCGCTGCCTGATGCCGCCGCCGAGGAGATGCGCCGCAAGGCGGCCTTCGTCCTCGCGCCGCGGCGCGTGACGCTCGCCCGCGGGGAGACGGGCCGCGAGGGGTTCGCACTCGCCGCGGCTCCCGCCGAGGGCGCGCCGTGAGCCGTTCCGCGTCCCGCGTCGTCGGTGCGGCGGCGCTCCTTCTCCTCGTCCTCGGCGTCTTCACGGCGGGGGTCTACGCGATGCGCGAACCCTTCGCCCTCAACGACTACACGGCGATCTGGGGTCTCAAGGCGCGCGCTCTCCACCGTTCGGGCTCCCTCGCGTCCCTCTTCCGCGTGGATCCCGGCGGCGCGTTTTCCCATCCCGAGTACCCGCCGCTCTGGCCGCTCCTCCTCACGGTGGCGACGCGGGCGCGCCTCCCGTACGACGACCTCGTCGCGACGCCGATGTGGCCGCTCCTCGCGCTCGCCGCGTCGCTCCTCGCGGTGCGCGCGGCGTTGAAGGGAAACGTCGCGCCGCCCTTCGCGCTCCTCGCGGGTGCCGCCGTGTCGCTGCTCCCGTACTGGCGGACGTACCCGGGCTACGCGGAGGGGCCCCTCCTCGTCTTCGTCCTCGCGGCTGCCGGCGAGGCCGGGAGCGCCGGCACGGACGCGGCTGCGACCGTACGCCTCTCGATCTTCCTCACGCTCGCGGCGTGGACGAAGCCCGAGGGCCTCGTCGCGGCGCTGGCCGCCGCCGCCGTCCTCGCCCTTACGCGACGCTTTCGCGCGGCGCTCCTCGTCGGGCTCTCCGCGCTTCTCTTCGCCGCTCTTCCCTGGGCGCTCGTCGTCCGGCGGCTTGCGCCTCAGCCCCTGCCGACGGCATTCGCGCTTCCGGCGTTCTCGCTCGGGAAGGCCGCTGCGGCCCTCGCCGCGCTCGCCGCGGAAGCGGCTCCGGCCGCGGGCCTCGCCCTCGCGGCCGCGGGACTCTTCGCGCTGGCGCCCCGGACGCTCCGGCGGCGCCGCGCCGTCCTCGCGTGGGCCGCCCTCTACTCGGCGCTTCTCCTCGGCTCGTTCGCGTTCAGCCGGTTCGACCCCGGGTGGCACGTCCGGTGGTCGTGGGACCGCATCCTCGTCGTGCCGCTCGCGGTCCTCATCCCGGCGCTGGCCGAGGCGCTCGCGGAATGCGTGACGGGTCGAAACGAAGAGCCGCTTCCCGGGGCGACTCCGCCGGCTCCTGCCCCAGCGCGTTGAGCGCGAAGGCGAAGGCGGCACGGAGGCGCGCCTCGTCGAGCGTCTCGAGCGCGAGCGCCCCGTCCCGCTTGCCGAGCTTCTTCCCGTCCGGCCCGACGACGAGCGGCAGGTGCGCGTACGAGGGCGTCGGGAGGCCGAGCGCCCGCTGGAGCGCGATCTGCCGGGCCGTCGAGTCGAGGAGGTCCGCGCCGCGCACGACCTCCGTCACGCCCTGCGCCGCGTCGTCCACGACGACGGCGAGCTGGTAGGCGTACGGTCCGTCGGCTCGTTTCACGACAAAGTCGCCGACGGAGGTTTCGAGGTTCTCGGAGAGAGAGCCAAAGAGAAGATCTTCGAAGGTGACGAGGCCGGGGGGCACGCGGAAGCGGAAGGCGCGGGCGGCCTTTCCGGGCGGCAGCCCCGACCGGCACGTGCCGGGGTAGATGGTGCCGCCCTCATCGCCGCGGGCTGGCGCCGACGCCGCCCGCGCGAGATCCGCCCTCGAACAAGCACAGCCGTAGACCATTCCCTTTCTAAGAAGTTCTTCAAGCGCCGTCTCATAAAGCGAGAGGCGTCGCGATTGAAGGACGACTTCCCCGTCCCACGTCAGCCCGAAGCGCTCGAGCGTGCGCAGGATGTCGTCCGCCGCGCCGGGGACGACGCGCGGCGTGTCGAGGTCCTCCATCCTCACGAGCCAGCGCCCGCCCTTCGCGCGCGCGAAGAGCCACGACCCGAGCGCCGCGACGAGGCTGCCGAGGTGCAGCGGCCCCGTGGGGGAGGGCGCGAAGCGCCCGACGGGCGGAGGAGCCGGCGGGCTGGAAACAGCGGTCATGTGAAGAGGTTAACCCGCTGAATCCCGAAGGCTGTCAACGCTCCTTAGAAATGTCCCCTGAAATAGCTCGTTAGAAATGTCCCCTCTGTAACCGTCGTAGTCGTCGCGCGGTGGAAAAGTGGAAAACGGTGGCGATGAGGTTGCTGGATTCAGGGAGCGGCCACGCGAAGG